>CALCIN010000050.1 GCA_937961055.1 uncultured Chitinophagaceae bacterium
TCTCCGTGGTGTGGGGCGGGATCGAACCGCCGACACAAGGATTTTCAGTCCTTTGCTCTACCAACTGAGCTACCGCACCGCTTATTCGCCGAAAGGCGAACTTATTAAATTGGGCAGCAAAAATAACATACGCCCCTGAATATGCCAAAAATAACCGGATCGTATTTTCTCTCCCCCTCAAAATCCTTACCAACCAGACCCCTTGACCCCCAAATCTTTAGCTATCACCCTTCTTCGTACGCCGGGCCTGCAACAGAAAGCCCCAACCTTATAAACACCGTCTTCGTCCCCATCGCGCAAAAATCATCCAAATTTCCACCACATACCACGAACCGCACGAAAACAGCAATGCAGTAACCGTATTACCTCCGGGTTTCTGTCCTGCCTGCCATTGCATGCTCACGCCAGGCTTCAAAAATAAGGCATTAATCAACCCGCTTCACCCCACCAAAAGCATCCCCGCCATCGCACCAAACCCACATAATCCCTGCACTTCCATCTAACGTACCAAACCTGCCGTAACGTCGTCAATGGCCAGTCCTTGCCACCGCCCTGCGCTTCTATCTAAAGTACCAAACCTACCCCCTACATCCCATACTCCGCCAAAAACTTAATCCGCATAATCTTCAACTGCTCCCAGCTATAATTCCCATCCTTTAACTCCTGCTGCGCCACCTGTAAACTGGAAGTCTCGCAACCCTTGAAATACTCCAAAATCTCTTCCTGCTCATGCTCGTCCAACCATTCGTCAATGGCATAATCCAGATTAAGCTTGGTGCCGCTCGCCGCAATGGTTTCCATTTCCTCCAGCATCTCGTCCATGCGCCAGCCTTTGTTCTTGGCAATGGTCTCAAGCGGGATTTTCTTATCGGTCTGTTGAATAATGTATACTTTGTTGCCGCTCTTATTCACCACGCTCTTCATCACAAAATCGTCCGGGCGCACAATATTGTGCTCCTGCACATAGCCGGCAATCAGTTCAATAAACGGTTTGCCATAACGCAATGCCTTACCCTTGCTCACCCCCTGGCATTTTTCCAGTTCCTGCAGGGTGGTGGGATACAACGTAGCCATATCCTGCAGCGAAGTTTCCAGGAAAATCACAAAGGGCGGCAATCCCTTCTTCTTCGCTTCCTTTTGGCGCAGTTCTTTCAGCATGCCAAACAGTTTTTCGTCGGCCGCTGCGCCGGTACTGGCCTCTGTCCCTTCGTCGTCGTCGGCATTGGCTTCTTCGTACAGGTTATTGAGAACGATCTTGAATGATTTAGGTTTCTTGGCAAAGGCTTCGCCGGCTTTGGTGATCTTCAACACCCCATATTCCTCAATATCCTTGCTCAGCAATCCTTCCAGCAGCATATGACGGATGAGCGATAGCCAGTAATGTTCCGGCTGATCATTGCCAATAGCGAATTCGGCAATCTTGTCGTGACGGAACATGCTCACGTTCGGCGTTAAACGCCCGAGCAAAATATTCACCGTATAATCAGTAGCAAAACTTTCGTTCAACGCCTTTACCACCTTCAGCACTTTTACGGCATTGTCTTTGGCTTCTACCTGCTCTTTCGGATGCAGGCAGTTATCGCATTGACCGCAGTTGCTTTCCGTGTATTCTTCGCCAAAATAGTTCATCAGCGTTTTGCGCCGGCAAACCCCGCTCTCGGCGTAACCTACCGTTTCGCTGATCAGCTGGGCGCCTACTTCGCGCTCACTGAGCGGCTTATCGCGCATGAGGTGTTCCAGCTTCGATACGTCTTTATGAGAGTAATATAGGATACATTTCCCTTCCAGTCCGTCGCGACCTGCACGGCCGGTTTCCTGGTAATAGTTTTCAATGCTCTTGGGAATATTGTAATGGATCACAAAGCGAATATCGGGCTTGTCGATGCCCATGCCGAAAGCAATGGTGGCCACAATCACCTGCACGTCTTCGTTCAGGAACTGGTCCTGTCGCTCGGCGCGCAGTTTGCTGTCCAGTCCCGCGTGGTAAGCCACCGCCTTGATGCCATTGGCCATCAGCACATCAGCCAGCTCTTCGGTGGTTTTGCGGTTCAAAGTATAAATGATACCGCTCTTGCCCTTCATTTGCACAATGAAGCGCACAATGCTTTTGATGGTCTGGTCCTTCTTGATTTTCGGCTGTACTTCGTAATACAGGTTGGGACGGTTGAAGGAAGAAATGAAAATTTCCGGGTTACGCAGTCCCAGGTTCTTGATAATATCACTTTGTACTTTTGGTGTAGCCGTAGCTGTTAGTGCGATGATGGGAATGTCAGGGTTGATCTGCACCATCATTTCCCGCAGCCGCCGGTACTCGGGACGGAAGTCGTGTCCCCATTCCGAAATACAGTGTGCTTCGTCCACTGCAAAGAAACTAAGCGGCAAACCGGAGAAGAATTCCAGGTTTTCCTGCTTGGTTAAAGTTTCCGGTGCTACGTACAACATTTTAGTCCTGCCACTCAACAGGTCCTCATGCACTTCACGAATTTCCTTGCGGCTCAGCGTAGAGTTGAGAAAATGCGCCACATCGTCTTTGCTGCTGTAACTGCGCACCAGGTCAACCTGGTTTTTCATGAGGGCAATCAGCGGACTAACGATAATGGCTACCCCCTCGCTGAGAATAGCCGGCAGCTGGTAACACAAACTTTTGCCTCCGCCGGTGGGCTTGATGACAAAAGTGTCTTTACCGCTCAATAAATTTTTAATAATTGCTTCCTGGTTTCCTTTGAAGGAATCAAAACCAAAATGCTCTTGTAAGGCCTTTAGCAGTTGGGCGCTGGAAATGGAGCCATTCTTTTTTGCGCTACCATTTTTTTTCGCCGGAGTGTTGTTTTTAAGGTCTTTTACTTTAACAGTTGCTTTTTTAGATGTCGTTGCCATGCTCTAATAGTTGCCTCCCCACCAAGATTACGGCCATCCTGTTCATACCATGCAGGATAAACCGGGTAGTTGTTCATAATTGCTATCATTGCCCCGTTGTTGATGACAACATGGTTGCTTTAAAGGGCAGCGAATTTAATTTATTTCCGTGGTCGGTACAACCTTTTCAGCTCCCTTTAACATAATAGAGAACGGATAAAGGTACTATGAGGAAGTGATTTTTACATGTGTTTTTTATTAACAAAAACGGGGTACGTGCCCGGCCGAAAGACGGTATATTCCCATCCTGGACCCGAAACATCCCTCCGATACTCACAACTGTTTGCCTTGTATAACATTTTCAAGTAGGTTTGCTGCCTAATGCAAGTAAAAACAATGTCTGCGGTACCGGCTACTGATATTAAAGAGGTTGCGCTCCGCACCATCCGCCAGGAAGCGGCCGCCGTTGCCGGCCTCGAAGCGATGGTGAATGCTGATTTTGAGCGGTCCGTAAAGGCTATACTGGATATGAAGGGGCGACTGGTAGTGAGTGGTATCGGAAAAAGCGCCATCATAGCGCAGAAGATCGTAGCAACTTTAAACTCAACCGGTACACCGGCCATTTTCCTGCATGCCGCAGATGCCATTCATGGCGACCTGGGCATGATTCAGCAGGAAGATGTGGTGATGATCATTAGCAAAAGCGGCGAAAGCCCCGAAATAAAAGTGCTGGTGCCCCTGGTACGCAATTTTGGCAATACGCTGATTGCCATGGTGGGAAATACCTCCTCCTACCTGGCGCTGCAGGCAGATATGGTGCTGAATACCACCGTATCGCAGGAGGCTTGTCCCAATAACCTGGCCCCTACCAGCAGCACTACCGCCCAATTGGTGATGGGCGATGCGCTGGCAGTGGTATTAATGGAAATCAAAGGATTTACATCCGATGATTTTGCCCGTTTTCACCCGGGCGGCACCCTGGGCAAGAAATTATACCTCCATGTGTCGGACCTGTACAGGCACAACGAGAAACCACAGGTACTGCCCGATGCCACCCTGAAAGAAGTGATTATTGAAATCTCTAAAAAGCGACTGGGCACCACGGCCGTAGTGGACGCCAATAACCAGTTGCTGGGCATCATCACCGACGGCGATTTGCGCCGTATGCTTGAAAAAAATAACGATCTTGGAAGCATTACGGCGCAGGAAATCATGACCGTGAACCCGAAAACCATCGCACCGGAAGGACTGGCGGTAGAAGCGCTGGACCTGATGCGACAATATGATATTACACAATTGGTAGTTGCCAATGGCTCATTATACCTGGGCATTATTCATTTGCACGACCTTATCCGGGAAGGACTTATTTAGTTAAATCGGATGCAGGATGTAATGCAAAGCTTGCTTATATCATCCTGCTTATGCATTAACGAAGCATCATGAACAAACATCACTATGTGGCTATTATGGCGGGCGGCATTGGCAGCCGTTTCTGGCCGATGAGCCGGACCAATTTTCCGAAACAGTTTCTTGATATACTGAATACCGGCAAAACGCTGATCCAGTCAACGTTTGAGCGGTATGCTGCTTTCATTCCGGTCGAAAACATTTATGTAGTCACTTCGCAGGAGTATGTGAATATTGTAAAAAACCAGCTGCCCGACCTGCCCCTGCAGAATATCCTGGGCGAACCCTCGCGTAAAAACACCGCTCCCTGTATTGCCTATATTTCTTTCAAACTGTTGCAAAAAGATCCGCAGGCTTCTCTTATTGTAGCCCCTTCTGACCACCTGATCCTCGACCCCGTTGGATTCAATAAGGTGTGTCTTGAAGCGCTCAGCTTTGTCAACAAACACAACGCTTTTATAACGCTCGGCATAAAACCAACCAATCCCAACACCGGCTATGGATACATTCAGTACGAACAACCGGCTGTTACGGATAATGTGTACAAGGTAAAAACCTTTACCGAAAAGCCTAACCTGGAACTGGCAAAGGCTTTCGTGGCAAGCGGGGAGTTTTTATGGAATGCCGGCATCTTTGTGTGGCAGGTAAAGAATATCATTGGCGCCTTTGAAAAATACCTGCCGGAAATGTTTGAAGTGTTTGCGGCCGAGCAGGACAAATTCAACACCACTGAAGAAGAAAATGCCCTGCAACAGATTTACCCCTTATGTACCAATATCTCCATCGATTTTGGTATTATGGAAAAGGCAGATAACGTGTATGTGATCCCCTCTTCTTTTGGATGGAGTGACCTTGGCACCTGGAACAGCGCATGGGAAAACATGGAAAAAGATTATCTCGGCAATGCAGTGGCCGGCGGCAACGTCATTGTGTTTGATACGCAGCGATGTGTGGTAAATACGCCCGATGACAAACTGGTGGTACTGCAGGGTCTCGAAGATTATATTGTGGTAGATACGCAGGATGTATTGCTGATCTGCAAAAAAGAAAAAGAGCAGGACATCAAGGAATATGTGGCCGAAGTAAAACGTAACAAAGGCGAAAAATACCTGTAGCCAGGTTACAAACCTCAGCAGTATTGAAGACTATCATGTCCCCCTCCGTGCCGTAGTGCCGCTGAGGCGTACAGCATATCCAATAAGTAACCGCCTGCCCTGATCAATCGCATCAGATTCCTTATCTTTTATTGTTGAATGATAGGTATCGCACCGCGATGCCAGCCCTTTTCAAAATCTATAACGTACACCATGCAACTGAACAATATTTTGTTTCTCGACATTGAAACCGTTCCCCAATACGACAGTTACGCGTCTATGCCGGACCAATGGAAGGCCTTGTGGGACCTGAAAGCCGCCCACCTGGTGAAAAACCGGGAAGGAGAAACGGCGGAATCAGTGTACAACCGTGCCGGTATATACGCAGAGTTTGGCAAGATCGTTTGTATCAGCTGCGGTTATATCAACGGGGGCGGACAAACCAAAAAGCTGGTGTTGAAATCGTTTTATGGTGATGATGAAAAAATGTTGCTGACAGAATTTTGCAACATGCTTGCCGCCTGGACCCGCGACAATCACAACGATAAATTGCTCTGTGCGCACAATGGAAAGGAATTCGACTTTCCCTACCTCTGTCGCAGGATGATCATCCACCGCATTCCCGTGCCAGCCATCCTGAACACCCAGGGCAAAAAACCCTGGGAAATAAAGCATATAGACACAATGGAAATGTGGCGGTTCGGCGATATAAAAAGCTTCACTTCGCTCAACCTCCTGGCCTGTGTGCTGGGCATACCCACACCCAAAGACGATATTGACGGCAGTATGGTATGGGAAGTGTACTGGTCAACAAAAACACCGGAGGAAAGAGAAAAGGCCCTGCAACGAATAGTAACCTATTGCCAGAAAGACGTAGTGACCGTAGCACAGGTATACCTGAGGCTGATAGGTGATGAACTGCTGAAGCCGGATAATATTGAAATCAAGCAATAGTGAGGGAAGGCACCAAAGGTTAAATAACAAATATCAGATACATAAAAAATCACCCCCGATTACAGCAATACCTGCTGACTATTTTCCCTTTGAAAATTCTTTGTTATTTGCCTTTTTGAAACGGGAAATTTGTTCCTCCCCCAATTACGGATTAAACGCAACGATATAAATACTGACAGATGAAACGACAGAATTTTTCTTCAGGCGCCCGCTGGGAAGACATTGTAGGGTACAGCAGGGCGGTAAGGGTAGGCAATATTATTGAAGTAACCGGCACGGTGGCGGTAGATGAAAACAACCAGTTGGTTGGGAAGAACAATGCCTATGTACAAACGCAGTATATCCTTAAAAAAATCGAAAAGGTTTTGCAACAGGCCGGCGCATCGCTGGAAGATGTGGTGCGCACCCGCATGTTTGTGACCGATATTACCTTATGGGAAGAATATGGCCGGGCGCATGGTGAAGTGTTCAACAAAATAAAACCCTGCACTTCCATGATAGAAGTAAGCAGTTTGATTGAACCTGATTTTCTGATTGAAATAGAAGCCACCGCAATCGTGTCGTAAATTCGTTTCGGGTTTTGGTACGGGATGCTGTATATGGGGAACCCTATACGCCAAACTCGTTACAGCTATGGATACTGATACATGCGCGGGTGCATTTTATGGCCGAAACGGCCGCCAAACACATTACAATTATGGACCTCGACACTTTGCGAGAATATTGCCTGGCTAAACCGGCAACGGAAGAAACTTTGCCTTTTGGTCCCGATGCGCTGGTATTTAAAGTGGCAGGTAAGATGTTTTTGCTGATTGCGCTGGATGAACAGCCTTTACAGTTCAACGCCAAATGCGATCCTGAACTGGCCATAGAACTGCGCGAACGGTATCCCTGCGTGCAGCCCGGTTACCATATGAACAAGAAACACTGGAATACTATTACCATAGACGGTTCCGTATCTTCCGCCACGCTCAAAGAATGGATAGACCATTCCTATGTGCTTGTAGTAAAAAGTTTACCGGCAAAAGTGCGGGAGCAGTTGCAGGGCAAGTGATTAAATTAGTAAGGTTAATGAACATCAACAGCAAACTTCCCGACGTTGGCACTACTATCTTTACCGTGATGAGCGGCCTCGCGGCCGAACTACAAGCCGTGAACCTGGGACAAGGTTTTCCCGATTACCCCATGCCCGAAGAACTGGCCGGCCTGGTAACCGCGGCTATGAAAAACAATTACAACCAGTATGCGCCCATGCCCGGATACTGGCCACTGATGGAAGCCATTGCAGAAAAAATTGCTTTCCTATACGGCAACAATGTGCATCCGGCCGATGAAATAACCATTACACCCGGCGGCACCTACGCCATCTACACCGCCATTACTTCGGCGCTGCAACCGGGTGATGAAGTGATCGTGTTTCAACCCGGTTACGACAGCTATATTCCCAATGTAGTTGTAAATGGTGGCGTGCCGGTACTGGTAAACCTCGAATTTCCCGAGTACAAAATCAATTGGGACCTCGTACGACAAAAAATTACCCCACGTACGCGCATGATACTGCTCAATTCTCCCCACAACCCTACCGGCGCTGTGCTGCAGCAGGACGATATTGAACAGCTGCGCAGTATTGTGCGGGATACAAACATTGTTATCGTGAGCGATGAAGTGTACGAGCACATCGTGTTCGACAACATTCCGCACCACTCTATGCTGCGTTATCCCGATTTGTATGCACGCAGCTTTGTGTGCTTTTCTTTCGGAAAAGTATATCACTGCACCGGCTGGAAACTCGGGTATTGCGTAGCGCCGAAACCTTTCACCAGCGAATTCAGAAAAATACACCAGTTCAACTGCTTCAGCTGCCACACTCCGTCCCAGGTGGCGTTGGCAGAGTTTTTAAAAAACAAAGATTCTTATTTATCGCTGTCGGCATGGATGCAACAGAAGCGCGATTATTTTCTGCAACTGATGCAGCAAACACGTTTTACCATGCTGCAAAGCCGCGGCAGTTATTTTGTGGGTGCCACCTATGATCGCATCAGCGATGAAGCCGACAAAGATTTTTGCATACGCATTACCCGTGAGTTTGGTGTGGCTGCCATACCGGTATCGGCATTTTATCAATCGGGTAAAGATGATAAAGTGGTGCGGTTTTGTTTCTGTAAAAAAGAAGAAACCCTGGAGAAAGCAGTAGAGCGATTGGCAAAAGTGTAATGTTATGCCGCCGGCAACTCGCGGTAGACGCGCTTTTTCCTTTTAAGGTATTTTTCGTAAATCACCGTGCCGAGCGGTTTTTCGTACACTTTGCTTTCTACCCATGAAATAATATCGAGGTAGGCAAACGCCCTTGTTTCAAAACGGTTGCGCTCCAGGTGCTTGATCTTGGTAAGAAATGTTTCCAGTTCTGGCTTCAGTTCTCGCGGCGACACTTTAAATGAATGACGCAGGAACTTGAACATTTCTTCTTCCACCACCGTTAGGTTTTTCATTTTCGCCATAAACCGGTATACCGACTTGGTGAGCGATTCCATCAACTCATAATTCCCCAGTTCGTAATGCGCCAGCAGGTGCAGCAGGCGCGCGTAACATTGCAGGTCGATGCGGAGGTCCATATTGGCCTGACCATGCATGATCTTCTGGAGATAATCGATAGACGTAGAATAATCGCCGCTGCCAAAATACAGGCTGGCGATTTTATAATTGAAAACGAGAATGCGGTGACTGTCTACAAACAGCGCATACTCGGTAAGTTTAGCTTCTATTTCCGGTACAATAGACAATCCTTCCTTAAAAGTACCACGCATTAAATGCCAGTTGAGCCGGGCGCTGTTGATGTAAATGGAAGTATGCGTGCGGAAATTATCGTGTTGATTGGCCACCGGCGTTTTGGCAAACTCTTCAAACTGCTTCAGCGTGACTTCAAACTTTTCAAAGTTGCGCAAATCGAAATGCGCATTGAGCAGGTTGTGCATGCCTTTTACATAATGGCCTGTTTCTACTTCTATCATGAAAGGATCGTTATGGAAAAGATCGATCCATTTCTGGCTGTAGCGATAGTACATCAAAAAATCCTGCCGTATAAACGCATACCAGCAATAACTCTGGTAGAGATACAATTTTTCATAAAAGCCGTTGATGGCATTGGCATCGGGCGGCAGGTTGCTGTGGAAAAATTCGCGAATATCTTTTTCGTCGGCCTCATTGCGTGCATGGCCGTTCTTCACATACCAGCGATAGAGCAACAGCGCCAGGTTGCTGAGTCGCGTTACGCGATCAATATGTCCGCTGATCTCCAGCGCTTCAACAGTCAGTTGCTCCGTTTTTTCCAGGGAACTGCGGGTGATGTGCAGCGTTTCGATTTTTTTCTCCAGCGAAATCACCTGGGCCAGGAAATTGAATTTCTGGTTGGCCCGCGCAATTTCCTTGGCACGTTCCAGTATTTTAAGACTTTGCAGTTTTAATCCCTTATTGTACAGCAGGCGGGCGTAGTCAAGCTGCTCTGTAAGTTGTAAATCAATATTTTCACTGGTTTTGAGCAGGCGCAGGCTTGCTAACAACTGTTTGTAAAGATGTGTTTTGAGATTGTTCAGCTGCGGTTTTTGGATGGAGGGCAGTTTTTTCAGCAGCAATTTCTCATCATACTCTTTCAGTTTGTCCAGTGCGTCGAACAACTGAATGATTTTCAAATCTTCTTTAGCAGAACTCCTTTTAATGTATAATTTAAAATGCCTTTTTTCCGATTTCTCCAGCGAATGGACCAATTGGAATAAGGTGTCGGTTAAACGGTTGGACATCATCATGATTTTTTCCTGAAACACAGTACCAGCAAGGGTTTCAGCGAATCGCGCACCCTTTTGGCATAATCAAATCCCCAATAAGATGTTTTTAATGGTTTACAGTTGCATGCTACATTTGTATTGCAATTGAGCCGAAAACATAGGCAAAGCAATCGTCAGAATGGCAAAATGAAATCGTTAGAGGCTCAGGGTATACGGGTTAAAAGAAGATCTGTATACGGCTAACACAGATTTATCTCTTTTTTCATATGGCAAGCAATCGTTAGAGGTCAGCTGTTTCTACAGCGGACCTTTTTTATTTTAGCCCGCTAATTTAAGGGATTTGTACAAACGGTTGTTAATTTTTTTTAACAAATATTTTCACAGCGCTGCCTAATTAAGTGTATTTCATACAATTTTAAGTACCTCCCTGGCAGCAGAAACCCGCAACAAATAATTCCCTACCCATAACGACCAGAGTTGAAAAAAAATTTTTGCTTACAAGGCATTTTTAATCGTATATTTACGATATAGGATGAAGGAAAGGCGAAATGCAGCGACGCTAAGCATTGCCTGATAGCCTCCCTGGAAGAGGGGTGGATAATCCGAAATCCAAATCATCAACACTATGGCCATTCACAAAAAAGAAGTATTTGAACAGCAGGACCAGCACCTGGCCAATTTTGCCAAGGCCATTGCCCACCCTGCCCGTATTGCCATTCTGAAGGTATTGGCGCAAAGACAGGAGTGCATTTGCGGAGAGATCGTGGAAGTGTTGCCGTTAGCCCAATCCACCGTATCGCAACACCTCAAGGAATTGTTGAAAGCAGGGCTCATCAAAGGAACCATTGATGGTCCACGCAGTTGCTATTGCATTAACTGGGAAACGTTCAATCGTTTTTATGAGCAGTTTACCGGCGTTTTTTCAGGATTGAAAGCATTGGAAAAAACCGTCCCAAACTGTACAGATAAATCATCCGACTGTTGCTGATAAAGCAACCATTTAAAACAAAAAAAGTATAGCCATGAATTCTTCAACAGAAACCAAACAGCTTGTCAGGGAAAAATACACGGAAATCGCCCGGCAACCCAAAACGCAAAACCAAACCGCTTGCTGCGGCGCCACTGCCTGCTGCAGCGCTACCGATGTGTACAGCATCATGTCGGAAGATTATACGCAACTGGAAGGCTATCATCCGGAAGCTGATCTTGGACTGGGATGCGGCATTCCCACCCAATTTGCAAAGATCAAAGAAGGAGATACCGTAATTGACCTGGGCAGCGGCGCCGGCAATGATGCCTTGGTTGCCCGCCGCCTGGCAGGTGAAAAAGGAAAAGTAATTGGTGTGGATTTTACTGAAGCCATGATTGAAAAGGCAAGAGAGCATGCAAAAAAATTGGGGTACAACAATGTAGAATTTCGATTGGGCGATATTGAGAGTCTGCCGGTTACTTCCAACAAAGTAGACGTAATACTCAGCAACTGCGTACTGAATTTAGTGCCCAACAAACACAAAGTGTTCAGTGAAATCTACCGCGTGTTGAAGCCTGGCGGACATTTTTCCATTTCCGATATTGTGCTGGAAGGGGCATTGCCTGATAAACTGAAGGCCGCTGCTGAAATGTATGCAGGTTGTGTTGCCGGCGCCATCCACAAAAAGGAATACCTGGCTATTATCAGCGAGGCCGGCTTCTCCAACATTCTTTTGCAGAAAGAAAAGAAGATTGAAATACCCGATGAAATATTGTTGAATTATTTATCACGGGATGAACTGGCATCTGTAAAACAAGGTGGGCCCGGAATTTACAGCATTACTGTATTTGCAGAAAAGCCTGCGAAAGATGAGCGCCTTTGTTGTGAACCAGGAAGCAGTTGTTGCTGATCGGTAGTGTAAAAATCAAAAAATGTATGTCACCTGATGTAACCATTCGCGCAGCCACTGCAGCTGATTTTCCCGCAGTGGCTGCCCTGCTGCGCGAAGCAAATCTGCCGGTAGCAGATGTTGATCCGCAGCTTACTCATTTCTTCGTAGGAGACCACAACGGAACCATACTGGCCGCCATTGGATTGGAGCACTACGGCGAAGCAGCATTGCTGCGATCGTTGGTTACAGCTGAGGCCTGGCGCAATAAGGGGTTGGCTTCACAGCTGGTAGAAAGATTATTGTTGTATGCACGGGAAAAAGGCGTTCGACATATTTACCTCATCACTACCACTGCAGAAAAATTCTTTCAGCAAAAAGGGTTTGAAATAACCGGCCGCCCAGTGGTACACACGGCCCTTTTACAATCGCGGGAGTTTAACGGCTTATGTCCTTCCACAGCAGCGGTCATGTACCGGCTGAACTCTTGATTGCGCGAATTGTTGTATTGTTGTATGGCTGATAGTGAACGCATTCAGCCCTTGAACCATTTTATGTAAACGATCTATACCCAATAGTATGCATGCATTCAACACCATCATATTCGATCTTGGGGGCGTATTGATAGACTGGAACCCGGATTATGTATACCGCACCATTTTCCAGGATGAAGCAGAACTGCGCTGGTTTTACCAGAACATCTGCACCTCCGACTGGAATGAAGAACAGGACGCAGGCCGGCCACTTGCTGAAGCCACTGAACTGTTGGTAGCCCAATTCCCCGAACACGAAGCCAATATCCGTGCCTATTACGGACGATGGGAAGAAATGTTGAAAGGGCCCATAGAAGCCACTGTGGAAATACTCCGTACACTCAAAGAAAAAACTGATTACAAATTATATGCGCTTACCAACTGGAGCGCCGAAACATTCCCGGTTGCCCTGCAACGTTATGAGTTTCTCCATTGGTTCGACGGACGCGTGGTTTCCGGCGAAGAAAAAACACGCAAGCCCTTCAAACAAATCTATGAGCTGCTGCTGCAACGCTATAACATCGATCCCCGCAGCGCCATTTTTACCGACGATAATGAGCGCAATCTGCATCCTGCCCGGGAATTAGGTATCCATACCGTTCATTTTCGCTCCCCGGAACAGTTCCGGAAAGAGATGCAGCTATTAGGCATTCCTGTTTGAGAATGAACTTCTTATACTACCTCTGTCCCCGGTAATCTGGTTTTTTACAGGTTTTCTTAAGAAACCTATAACAAACCCGGGCCAGCATTTCCCGTCTATCACTTAAAGCATTTGAAATAACAGCATTGAATTGTGGCAGACGGACATTCATCATAACAAGCCAGCAACCATTGCTTAAAGATATGGTGGACCTTAACGCATAAACAGGACGGTTGATTTTTCATGGGTATTGGAAAAACAAAGGAGCCCGATCGCGAGCTCCTTTTTTTGTGGAGGCTGTGGTTGTTTTTTTATGGTTAAGCAAATGTTCCGTGAAGAGAAATTATTTCAATTGCGCCGTGCCGGACGACTGTGCCGGTACAACGCGCACCGTGCTTACAAACAAGGAATGCTGTCCTGTTTTGGCTACTTCATTACTCAACTGTGTACGTACGTTGGCCGATTTGCGCGTACTTACATAATAGCCTGCGAAAATATTGCGGCCTTTTTCTTCAAATGAATGATTATACAAACTGATTTGTTTCCACCGCGAAGGGCTTTCTTCTACATAAAAACTCAAATCATCAAAATAGAAATTGCCATTGCCGTTTACAGCAGCATAAAACCATAAACGTGCTGCATCCTGCCGAACAGTTCCTACAACGGTGTAGATGGTCCACTCCTGTTCAATTCTCTTTTCCACTGTAAAATCACTTTTCAGAAAATCATCGGGGCCCTTACCTACATTTACGCCGTGGATGCGCACTTTGGAAAGTGAATCCGCAGGGTCTTCCTTTACTGCAATTTCAAAACGAAAATTCTTGCCCGCAAATTCCGTGGCCGGCACTTCTTTTACAAAATAAAATTCTTCCGGAAAATGATATACAGGTTGTTGTGCAAGGAGAGGCAGTGCAAAGCAGCATGCAAAAAGGAATAAAAATGCCTTTTTCATGGGATCGGATTTAGGATATATTATAAACGGGCTTTCGGGCGGATTGTTGTGTGCCTTATAAGGAGCAAGCACTGCTGGTAAACGGTAACACTATGGCCTGCATTATTGGTAGGGTAACCGCCATAATACGCTATGGATCGGTAAGTTTTGGGAGCAAGCTCGTCGTGGGTCACAACTGTTTTTATTTCAATATTTGATAAGCAATAAAACTCATGATATATGCCAACGCAGTAAGATATGCCAGCTGGATCATAGGCCATTTCCAGCTTTTGGTTTCGCGCCGCACGATGGCGAGGGTACTCATGCATTGCATGGCGAATGCGTAAAAGATCATCAGCGAGATGCCCGAAGCCAACGTGTATACTTTACTGCCATCGGGTTTAACGGCCGATTCCATTTTTTCGGTGAGCGTGGCCTGGTCGGCATCATCGCCGCCTTCCACACTATAGAGGGTAGCCATGGTGCCCACAAATACTTCACGGGCGGCAAAAGAAGTGATCAATGCAATGCCGATTTTCCAGTCGTAACCCAATGGTTCTATAACCGGTTCAATGCTTCTGCCCAATATGCCGGCATAACTGTTTTCCAGCAAAGCAGCATTCTTCTGGCGTTCCAGTTCCGCTACCTCGGAAGGGTTCTGTGCTATTTGCTGCTCGAATTGCGCAGCCACTGCCGCCATTTTTTCTTTCGGACCGTAGGTGCTCAATACCCATAAAATAAGACTGATCACCATGATCACTTTACCGGCTTCAAATACAAAAATCTTTGCCTTGCTCACCATAATGGCGCCGATATTTTTCCAGCGCGGCGAGCGGTACACCGGCAATTCGAGTATGAAATAACTTTTCTCCCTGATGTTGATGAACCATTTGGCAATGCCGGCTACTATGATCGCCATTACAGGTCCCAGCATGTACAGACCCATCATCACCAATCCCTGCAGTCCGAGGAAACCGAGGTAGGTTTCGCGGGGAATGACCAATCCCACCAATATGGTATATACCGGCAAACGGGCGCTGCAACTCATCAGGGGTGTAACGAGTATGGTTAGCAGCCTTTCCTTTTTGTTTTCAATGCTCCGGGCGCTCATAATGGCAGGCACGGCACAGGCAAAGCCGCTGATCATAGGCATTACGCTTTTGCCGTTCAATCCTGATTTGCGCATGAGCTTGTCCGTTAAGAAGCTGATGCGCGCCATATAGCCGGTATCTTCCAGTATAGTAATTAGCCCAAACAAAATCATTATCTGCGGCACAAATACCAGTATGCCTGCCAGGCCTGCCAGCACGCCATTCACAAACAGGTCCGCCAGCCAGCCTTGCGGCAACGATTCGTTCAGCCACCCGGTAAGCGCTGCAAATCCGGTATCTATCAGGTTCATGGGATATTCTGCCAGCCAGAACACGCTTTGGAAAAGCAGGAACAATACTGCCAGCAAAATGAGGTAACCCCAGGTGCGGTGCAGCAGCACATTGTCCAGTTTTTCGGTGAACAAGGTTTTTTGCAGGGGTGAAGGTTCCGATACTGATTGCTTGAGAATATTACCGATCCGTTGGTATCGTTGCACTATTTCTTCTGCCTGGGTGCGGGTATGATTGAACCCGTGCTGTTGTTCGATGGATTCTATTTTATCCTGCAGGTCATTGCTCAATACAAACGATTCGTGATTGATCAGGTAATGAATGGCCTTGTAATCGCTCAATTCGGGCAGCAGCGATTTCATGCCTTTTACTGCCCCGGGGGCCAGTGCTTCATTGTTGATGAAATCCCGAACAGGCGCTTTGTACAATTCACGCGCAGTTTGCTCGATGGTTTTTTTGAGCCTGGGGATGCCCTTGTTTTTACGGGGATTGATGGGGATGACCGGCACGCCCAGTTCCCTTTCCAGTTCTGCCACATCGATTTCGATATCTTTCCGCCGGGCGATGTCCATCATGGTAAGGCCGATCACTACAGGTATTTTCAGGTCAATGATCTGCGAAGCGAAAAGCAGGTTGCGTTTCAGGTTGCTGGCATCGGCCACCAGCACTACCATATCGGGATGCACTTCCTTATCCTGCTGCATCAGCACTTTGTACGCTACCCATTCATCTTCGCGGCGGGGATAAAGACTATAAGTGCCGGGGAGGTCAATGATGTTTGCCTCCACGCCCGGGGCAATGGTGCAACTGCCCATTTTTTTATCAACCGTAACGCCGGGAAAATTGCCTACACGCTGGTTCATGCCGGTCAGGGCATTGAACAGGGAGCTTTTGCCGCTATTGGGGTTTCCTACCAGTGCAATATGTATCGTCTTCGCCATTGCTGAATGTCCTCAGGCCACTAAGGGTGCTTGCTCAAAACGGCAAATCTACCGAAATACCGGAAGCTGCCATTTACGAGATCAGTAAAATGTTGTTCAAACCACCTTATTTACCAGTTCTTTTCCCTGCTCATAATCCGTCACGTTCTGTAAAGTAATCTGTGCAATCTGCGACAGGGCTTCATCCGTAAAGAATCCCTGGTGTGCGGTGATCAGCACATTGGGGAAACTCATCAGTCGCATGATCGTTTCGTCTTCAATAATTTCTTCGGAAAGATTATAGAAAAACAGTTTTTCTTCCTGTTCGTACACATCGATGCCCAGGTACCCCAGTTGCCTGCTTTTCAGCGCTTCTATCACGGCCTGTGTATCGATGAGGGCGCCCCGGCCGGTATTGATGAGCATGGCGCCGCGTTTCATCATGCCCAGCGTATCGGCATTGATAAGGTGGCGGGTTTGTTCCGTAAGCGGTATATGCAGTGAAATAATATCGCATTGGGGCAGCAATTGGACGAGCGGCAGGTACTGCACGCCGCGTGCCTCCAGTTCTTTGTTGGCTATGAGGTCGTAGGCAAGTACATGACAGCCAAAACCCTGCATGATGTGGCAGAAAACCTGCCCGATCTGCCCGGTACCAATTACGCCAACCGTTTTACCATATAAATCAAATCCGGTAAGCCTGTCCAGCGAAAAGTTTCCCTCACGTACACGATTATACGCTTTATGCGTTTTGCGATTGAGGGTGAGGATGAGGGCTACAGCGTGTTCGGCCACGGCATGCGGTGAATAGGCCGGCACCCGCACCACGGTGATGCCATTTTCCCTGGCGGCTGCGAGGTCTACGTTGTTGTATCCTGCCGAACGTAAAGCCACCAGTTTGATGTTCATACCTGCCAGGGCTTTCAATACGGCTGCGTTCACCTGGTCGTTAACAAAAGCGCATATACAGCCGCAACCATCTGCCAGGGCTACCGTTTGTTCGGTAAGCCGGGCTTCGTGAAATATCAGTTCGTGGCCGCCGTTGAAGCGGCGGAAATATTCTTCGTCGTAGGACTGGGTGGAGAAGAAGGCGATTTTCATATCACTAAATTAAATTCCAGGTATAACACTCAAAATTAATAGATAATCATTTTAGCTAAGGAAACTTGTTGCTTCGTTTAAACTATTACGTTAAAATGTTTGATAAAAAACTTCCGGATCAAATAGTTTTGCGTAAAACGTATAGGCATGTACGAAGTTTTAATTGATAGGTCAGTGGAAAAAGACCTGGAAAAAATGCATAAGAACGTAAATCGTGTAATTATCAGGGCACTGGAGAAACTCACGGTGGACCCAAAGCCAAACGGCGTTAAAAAGCTACATGGGTCTAATGAAGACTTGTATCGGATTCGAGTGGGGGATTACCGGATAATTTATTCAATTGCAGAACAAGTGAAAATTGTCAATATAAGACGAATTCGCCACCGGAAAGAAGTGTACAGAAATCTATAATTTACCTTTCTTTTTGAGGCTTTTTTTAACTTCCTGTAAAGTCTTTTTAGGTTCGTCTTTTCTGGCTTCAGCTACCAAAATGTCAATCAAATCCTCAAATTCTGCAGGATTCTTAGCTATTTCTTTGATATCAACCTGGAGAATTCTCCGATTGTTTTTTTCGTTTTTCAGTATTGTTACCCCTTTCATATTTGATGTGGTTCACCTACAAAGTTAATCAACAAGAAGGTACTAAGAATACACAGAAAATACAATTCACAGTATTTTTATATTGAATGTGTATTGAAACTGTTTCAGACATTATATATAATAATTTGTTGAAAATCAAATTGTTAAAAGTGGTGCTTCACTGTAGCTTATGAAATCTTCGGTTGCTTAATGTCTTGTTTGTACTGATTGCTTTAACTATCACTAGCAACAATAATACAATTCCAATATAATTGTATTCATTCAGTATTATTATACTACCTGATTTTATCTTTGCCCCACTTTAATTGAAGCTCCAAATGTTTAACAAACGGACAAAAGTAAAAGATTTACTGGCCATGGAACCGGCCGGTCAGGAAGTAACAGTAATGGGTTGGGTACGCGGTTTTCGCAATAACCAGTTCCTGGCAATCAACGACGGCAGCACCAATACAAACATACAGGTAGTGGTAGAACTGGGTATGCTGGACGAGGCTACGCTGAAACGCCTTACGCAAAGCGCCTCTGTAAAAGCTACCGGCACCCTGGTTCCTTCCCTGGGCAAAGGCCAGAAAGCAGAAGTAAAAGCTACCAGCATAGAAATCCTGGGCGACTGTGACCCTGAAAAATACCCGCTGCAACTGAAAAACCGTCCCAGTCTCGAATACCTGCGGGAAATTGCGCACCTGCGTTTTCGCACCAATACGTTCGGCGCGGTGTTCCGCGTACGGCACGCATTGGCTTTTGCCATACACAAATTCTTTCATGAAAAAGGATTCGTGTACATGCACACGCCCATCATTACCGCCAGCGATGCCGAAGGCGCCGGCGAAATGTTTCGCGTAACAACCCTTCCGCTCGATAACCCGCCAAGAAATGAAGACGGCAGCATCAACTTCAAAGAAGACTTTTTTGGCCGCAGCACCAACCTCACCGTAAGCGGGCAACTGGAAGGTGAACTGGCCGCTACTGCCTTTAGCGAGATTTATACGTTTGGGCCTACTTTCCGCGCAGAAAACAGCAACACGCCCCGCCACCTGGCCGAATTCTGGATGATAGAACCGGAAATGGCTTTCTACGACCTCGAAGACAATATGAACCTTGCTGAAGAGTTTATCAAATACATCATTCGCTTTGCCATGGACAACAACAAGGAAGACCTCGCCTTCCTTGCGCAGCGGCAGGCTGATGAAGAAAAACAATTGCCCCAGGACAAACGCAGCGAAATGGGCCTGATCGAAAAATTGGAGTTTGTACTGAACAATAATTTTGAACGCATTACCTATACAGAAGCTATAGACATATTGCTCAACTCACCTGCATACAAAAAGAAAAAATTCCAGTTTGAAGTAAAGTGGGGCATCGATATGCAAAGTGAGCACGAACGGTATCTCGTGGAAAAACATTTCAAGAAGCCCGTTATTGTAACCAACTATCCCAAAGACATCAAGGCGTTCTACATGCGCCAGAACGACGATGGTAAAACGGTGGCCGCTATGGATATCCTGGCTCCCGGCATTGGGGAAATAGTGGGGGGCTCACAGCGTGAAGAAAGACTCGAAAAACTCGAACAGCGCATGCGTGAAATGAATATCCCCATAGAAGAAATGTGGTGGTACCTCGATACCCGCCGGTATGGCACGGTGCCGCACTCCGGCTTTGGCCTCGGCTTCGAACGCATGGTGCAATTTGTGACGGGCATGTCGAACATCCGCGACGTTATAGCTTTCCCGCGTACGCCGAACAATGCTGAGTTTTAAATGCATCTAAATACTGATTGACAAATAGATTAAAAAGGCCGCAAAACGCTGCGGCCTTTTTCTATGCTGCCTGTATTATGCTGTGAAGGTTTATTCATGTATGGAAACAATGGGGATATGCGAATGCCTTAACAACTCCTTGCTCTGGCTTTTGTGGAATAATTTTTCGAGCAGCCGGTGTTTTTTGGGAATGACCATCACTACATCGAGGTTGTGCGTTTCTGCAAATTCATTAATGGTTTCTACCACATCGTCGTCATCCAGGAAAACATATTGCGGGTGAACATCGTGCAGCAACTCATCCAGCCAGGCCGATTCCAAAGGAATTTCGCTGTTGCGTCTTTCCTCTTCATCGGTTACATTCAACACGTACAATTCGGCGCCAAATTCCTGTACAATGCTTTTAATATATTCCACAGGCGTGGTTTCAACCACTTCTTTGAAATCGCAGGCCAGTCCGATTTTCCGGATCTTCTTATAGCTTGTGCCCGGCGGTACAACAATCACAGGATATTTCAGGTGACGGATAACAGCTAACGTGGTACTGCCCATCAGCATTCTTTCCAGTGCGGTAGCCCCGTGACTGCCCATTACCACAGCAAATGGCTGCAATGCTTCGCACATTTCTGCCAGTACATCAGCAGTGTAACCCAGCTTTGCTTCAGTAGCAATGTCTACTTGCCCCGAAGTTTTATGGAGCGCGCTTTTTTTCAATTCTTCCAGCCGGTCTTCACTAAGTTTTCGTATTTCCTCCACCGATATGGCATTGATAGGAGAAAGCGGGGCTTCTGTATACGAAAGCGGCAACTGGTAAGTATTTACCAGCACTATGCGTGCATGAATCGCCTGCGCCATATCCAGCGCATAATTCAATGCATTGAGCGCAGCGGGTGAAAAATCGGTGGGGACAATTATCGTTTTCATGATCGTCAATTGTAAGGCTAAGATACCCGGTGCGGGGGTGCACGGAAATGACGGGCATCAGGTATGAACCTGATATTAGGTATGGAAAAATTGTGCCACGGCGTCTTATCAAAAACCGATTGCTATGGCTGAAATAACAGTAGCTGCTGCCGGCAAAAAGCCCGGTGCGCGGCGCGCAAAACGTTTATCAACCCGTGTAGACCTAACGCCCATGGTAGACCTGGGATTTTTGTTGATCACGTTTTTCATTTTTTCTGCACGGCTTTCCGAACCGAAAGCCCTCCGGCTGCATACGCCAAAACCATTCACCGATTCTACCACCGTGGGCGCCCAAAATGCGCTTACAGTCATACCGCTTAGCAGTAAATCCATTTTGTATTATCATGGAGAATGGCAGGAAGCGCTTGCCAGTAAAGCCTGGAGTATTACCTCCTGGTCCGTGAGCGGCGGTATTGGGGACGTCATCAGAGAAAAGAAAGCTGCGCTTGCAAGCAAAAAGAAAGGCGATGGAAAGGAATTAATGCTGCTTATAAAACCTGGCAATGAAACGAGCTACCAGGACCTGGTGAATCTCCTTGATGAAGTGCTTATCAATGACATATCACGGTATGCTATAACTGATATTACTGAAGAGGAGCGGCAGTTTATAGCCACAAATGGCGCTTTATTCTGACTTTTCTTCGCCGGCTGCATCATTGCTGTAGTCGCAGGAAGTGCCGGAAGACAATTGCTCCGGATGGTGCAGGGCCTGTTGCCGCACAATTTCTGTAAAGAGCTGTTCCAGTACGCGGATACGCCGGTACAATTTCAATATCGCAAACCAGAAAGTAAGGATACTGATATAAACAATCAGGTCAGCGCCACGGCCCACGCCCAGCATGGCGGCGAGCTGGTTGGTTAGTTCCGGCCACAGGATGAATATAACAGCGCACAGCACCAATGCGGTCAGTAATACGATATCCACCAGGCGGTTCTTCAGCCTGGTAATAAAGTAGCAGCCAATAAACGACACGCCTGCCAGCAGCAGTAGTTGGATACCGTTCATTTAAAAAGTTTGTGTAAAAGTAAATCAAACAGGATTTTAATGGCGCTGCCGCCACCTTGTCCTTTTTGCCGGGCATAAGGGGTATAACGGACGGTGACCGCTATCTCTTTGTACCGCAACCGGTGCTTTTTTATCAAAAACAGTATTTCTGAAGCATGCGCCATGCGGTTTTCAGTAAGCGAAATTTTCTCAAGCGCGGTTTTGTTGAGGGCGCGTATGCCATTGTGCGCATCGCTTAGCAATATGCCGGTAAACAAATAATGAATAAAACGGGCAGTGTGCAGGATGCCCTTCTTCAAAAAAGGAACCTTGTTGCAATGACCAGCCATGAAGCGCGATCCCAATACAATGTCTGCTTCGTTATGCAATAAAGGCTGCAGCAGCGCAGGCAGGTCGGAGGCTACGTGTTGTCCGTCTGCATCAAAGGTAATTATATACTCGGCGTTTGTTTTCCTGGCATACGCAATGCCTGTTTGCAACGCCGCTCCCTGGCCCAGGTTCACTTTGTGCCGAAGCACCGTAACCGGCAATCCCTGCACCTGGTCAATGGCGGGCTCATGGCTGCCATCATCTATCACTACCACCTGCAGTTGCCTTTGCTGCAACAGTGTTGCTACCGTTTGCTGCAACACGCTTCCTTCATTGTGCGTGGGTACCAGCACAAGGATTTTTTTACCTGGTATGTGCAATGGCATGGACATGGTAGCTATAAAAACAATGATCTGTTGTTTCAGCGATTTTCATTACACCCGCCCGCTGCAAAAACGGGGTCATCAAAAACAATTCCTTCTTATTGAGCACTACCAGCAATGTTACAGGCCGGGTGCTGGGGGGAATGGTTTCATTCAATATAGTGGGCGTGAACAATGCCGAAAAACCATACCATCCTGCAACAAAACCAAACTTTTTTTCAAAGGATGCCACTACCACTTTTTTGTCCGGCGTTTCGTTGTTGGCTGCCTGCAGGAACTGCATGGCGATTTGCGAGTTGGGTTCGTTATCGCGAGTAATTAGCTGTGTCAGCTGGCTGTTTACCGGCGTTAATTGCTTCACTATATGATAAACGCCATGGGAAGTTTCAACCATTACAATGGTCATCAGCGCCCCGATCAACCATTTTGCGCGTGCCGATGTGCGAACGGCCCCGCTTACAAACATAGCCCGCCAGATAGCAATTTGCGCAAACAATATGGCATACAGGTAATAACGCAACTCCATTACATAGGTCCATTTAAAATGAGGAGGTCCCACATGCCTGCTGCGCGTAACAGATAACAACACCAGTAACGCAACCGACCCCAGGGCAGCTATACCGCCAAACACCATATAAGCCTCTACCGTTGACTGCAGTTGCAAACGTTTTTGGTACAGGTAGCGGCCATAGTACATCAACAGTACCACTATCAACAGGTAATTCAGCAAGGATGTCAGATGCATCCAGAATCCATATGCGTTGTCAAATAGCAGGGAAAGCTGCGTACAATAGAAGTGCAACTGCAAAAAAATCTCCCAACCGAAAGGAGCAACATACAACAGGTTTTCAGGGTAAAAACCCTTACCGGCAGGAGACAGGTAATAGGCGCTGCCGGAGTAAATATGCTGATAAAGCAGCAAGCTGCCTGTAACCACAATAAAAACGCCCAATGCTATACCCCCGGACCGTATCCAGAGCGGTTTGCGTTTTAATAATCCAAAGACGGTGAGTGCTATTAAAAGCGCCAGACATACGGGAATGTACTGGTATCTCGTGAATGCTGCAGCAGTTACAAAAAAGCTGAGCATGGCCACATTCAATCGTTGATTACCGCTAAATGTTGTGATCTTTACCAGGTAATACGTTACAGCCAGCATCAGGGTAAGACTGGCAAAGTCTGTTGGATATTCATGGTACGTGTATATGAAAAATCCCTGGAACAGGAGAAACAGGCTGATACACCATAAAGGAAATTGCAGTAGCAGCAACAATTTTCGCAGGTAAACAACGAATAAAACAATAAAAGCACATTGAATAATGTAATCGGCCAGTTGGGGATTGTTGTTGCATAACCTTAGTAACAGGCTCATCATCCAGCTATACCCGGGTGGCCATCCGGGAAAAGGTACATGCTGCACCTGCGACAGATCGTTCAGGTCAGCAAGGTTAATGGTGAAGCCCTGCCCTTCATTGAAATTTTTGCTCATGAGCGCCTGCGCCATTTCATCAGATTCTGTGCGGGCGTAGATCATTGTCATTGCCATTTTTCCCAGGATGGCGGCAATGAAACAGGTTGCCTGGGCTACAGGTGTTGATAAAAAATGGCGGAGCCTGGCAGTCATGGGCTGCAAATAAAGGAATATAATTGGTTCCCGTAACAATATTCCTTATGGAAAACAGCAATCGGCACACCCGCCGGTTAAAGCGTATAAAGTACTGTCAAACAGACAAATAATTGTTAAAAAGGGGGCAAGACGAATACAATAAAACCATTTAACGGAGAGTTAACGCATCCGTGAATATTTTAGCTTCGTCAATTCATCCAAAACACCGACATCATGAAAATACCTTTACGCATCTTTTATTGCTTGTTAACCGGCGGGCTGTTGTTAGCCCAGGCTGGCGTAGCGCAAACCGACCTTGCTCCCGACCAAAACCCGAATTATGCGGTAAGTCGTGACAAATACATGAAAATGGCCGATTCCATTAATGCCTGGCATGGCACAACTGCACAGGAAACCTATCGCGCCATTGATTACCTGGAAGATAAAAGAGAAGCACGCGAGCAACGCCGCGCATTCCGGCAGGAATTGAGAATGGAAAGGGCGCGTCGCGGCTATTATTACTACGACAATTACTACAACTACTACAGACCCTACTACTACCATCGCTACCCACGCTATTACAGTTCATACGGGTATAGCCACAATTGGGACGCTTACTACCGCTATGGGCTTCCCCTGGCAGTAACTTTGGGCTGGTGGTGGTGCCGCTAATACAATGTGCTCCCCACGCTTCACGTTACTTATGGGAAAAACACCCATGACAAAAAGCAAATAACAAGCAGGCACGGGTTGACAGGTGCATTCAAACCCGGTTAAAGCGGTGTTATTTGACTTTGACTAATTGACTCAACGACATCCTATTCATTGTTTAAATATTGCTGACATGAAAAAAATGCTGTGGGCTGCTGTAGCCCTTATAGGTACCGGTATATTCACTACTTCCTGTTCACGTAAAGTAACTCGCATCGATCCCGGGGAGCAAATAGATTTGAGTGGCCGCTGGAACAATACTGACAGTCGCCTGGTGGCCGAAGAAATGACTGCTACCATATTGCGCGATAAATGGGTGTCCAATCACGTGGAGGCTCATCAGGGAGAGAAACCCGTAGTAATTGTGGGCATGGTAACCAACAAAAGCCATGAGCACATCGATGCAGAAACTTTCATTAAAGATGTGGAGCAATCATTCATCAAATCCGGCAAGGTGCGATTGGTACAGGCCGGAAAGAAAAGAGAAGAATTGCGTGCCGAAAGAGCCGACCAGCAAACCAATGCCACTGCTTCGAGCATGAAAAAGTTCGGGATGGAACAAGGCGCGGATTACATGCTGCAGGGTACCATCAATTCTATCGTAGACTCGCATAAACGCAAAAAAGTAGTGTATTACCAGATTAACCTTGAGTTGACCAATATTGAAAGCAATGAAGTGGTATGGATAGGCGACAAGAAAATTGCAAAGTACGTGACCAATTAATATATCCTTGTTACTGCAATCAGTCAATCAATTACTACCACAAGAGATACAGACAGGCATACGTGAATATGCGGCAAACAGCTGCATGTTAAGGCAAACATCCGGGGTTAATGAGCGCTTTATGTACCATGTTACAAATGTTGCAACATAGGATAGGGGCATTGGCTGGTTTGTTGCTGATGCTCTTTTTATTTTCCTGCGCAGGATACAATGCCCGCATTGCCAGGTATTATGAGCAGGTGACGCAACAGCGCTACGAAAAAGCCTATGACATTCTCGATAACACGAAGCTGCTGCGCCTGGAGCGGAACCGCCTGCTATACCTGCTGGAAAAAGGTAAAATGGCGCACCTGCTGCATCAATACGATAGCAGTAACCGCTACTTCAATGAGGCAGACCTTTTTATTGAAGATGCAAGGGGTTCGGCCAAAGACATTGCACTGGGTACCTTGCTGAACCCTATGATGCAAACCTATCGCGGAGAGGATTTTGAAAAATTCATGGTGCATTATTATAAAGCGCTCAATTACCTGTACCTGGGACAAATGGAAGATGCACTGGTGGAGGCCAGGCGCATTAGCCTTCGATCGTATGCGCAGTCCGATAAAACTAACGGCAATGAAAACCGCTATTCAGATGATGCCTTTTCGCTGATGATGCAGGGCATTATTTATGAAAAAAGCGGTGATGTGAACAATGCTTTCATCTCCTACCGCAACGCTGCCGACATTTATCTCCGCAGTGAAGCCCATATGTGGTATGGCGTGCCTCTGCCGTACCAACTGCAGCAGGATGTGTTGCGTACTGCCTGGCTGAATGGATTTACAGATGAGCTACAACGTTATGAACGGCTGTTTAACACCACCTACCAACACGATACGACTGCTGCAGGAGGAGAACTGGTTTTGTTCTGGGAAAACGGGCTGGCGCCCGTGAAGCGCGAACAGAATTTTTTCTTTACGCTTACCAAAAACGGCACCGGCAATTTTGTATTTGTAGACAACACCGGCTCGTTCAACATTCCCTTTGATTTCGATAACAGCATTAACCGCGATGATATCAAACTGGAAGATTTGCGTTCATTTCGCGTTGCTTTTCCCAAATACGAAGAACAGCCTGTATGGTTTACCCACGCTTCCGTTAACCTGAATAACCAGGAATATCGTTTTGAGAAAGCAGAAGACATCAACAACCTGGCTTTTGAAACGCTGCGTGAGCGGTTCATCAAGGAAATGACCCAGGCATTGAGCCGGCTGGCTGTAAAAAAGATTGCCGAAGCGGCGGCCCGCCCGAAGGAAGACGCTAAAAATAAGGACGCCAAAGAGGCGCTGGCCCTTGCCATACAGGTGTTCAATTTTGCTTCGGAAAAAGCAGATACGCGCAACTGGCAAACACTCCCTCATACCATTCACTATACCCGCATTCCACTGCAAAAAGGGATTAATGAATTGAAAATCAGTTTATCAGGCCGTTCTTCAGAGACCATTAACCTGGTGGTGGAAGGGAATGGCCGCCTGCAGGTGAAGAATTTTTGTACGCTGCGGTAAAATGCTACTGTTTTCGCCCTGGCGCTATCGTGCGCAAGCAAATATACTGCTGCTTTCTTTGGTACCTCCATCAACCAGCCCATCCCCGCCACCGGGCGCGCCAGCACGATCTTACCATAGCAACAATGTTTCGGTAACATTCATACCATAGTCCCCGACTTATTGGCCATATTAAGTTTTTTACATAAAATGGTACTATGTGTTGCATAGTACTAAAATTTCCCCTTATCTTTGTATTGTCATTCGGTAACCACCCACAGGTGGCCCGCGCAGACAGGGAAAGTATAGCCATGAACTCCCCTGTGACAGGGAATCCGGACTACATTCATTAAAAGCGAGTTATGAACATCGAGAACACACAGAGCCAGATGCGGAAAGGGATACTCGAGTTCTGTATTTTATCCATCATTCGCCGGGGGGAGGCCTACCCCAGCGACATCGTGGAAGAAATGCGGGGCGCCAATTTGCAAATCCTGGAAGGTACCCTCTATCCCCTGCTAACCCGGTTAAAAAATGCCGATATGCTTACTTACCGCTGGGTAGAAAGCAATTCGGGACCTCCCCGCAAATATTTTTCCCTTACACCAAAAGGCGAGCAATTCTACAGAGAACTGGAAGCAACCTGGAATGAACTGGCCAATGCTGTCAATACGCTCACCAGTAAACAGGGATCGCTCACGGGTTCCATGAGCAACGGCGCTTCGGGTGAAAGCGAGCCTCAACCCAAATAAACTTCAACCACACAAAATATATAGTCAATGAAAAAGGTCATCAACATAAATTTTCAGGGCAGGGTGATTCCTATTGAGGAGACTGCTTATGATATACTGAAGGAGTATATCGAAAGTTTGCGAAGATATTTTGCCAATGAGGAAGGGAGGGAGGAAATCATCAACGACATCGAAAGCAGGATTGGTGAACTGTTTGCCGAGCGTCTGAAAAAAGGGTCCACCTGCATTACCGATGCCGATGTGAACAATGTGATTGCCGGTATGGGACGCCCCGAAGAACTGGAGGCAGAAGGCGCTGAATCATCGGGTTCTACCGGTCAGCAACAGGCTGCCTCAGGGTCACAAACTTCCTCCGGCAGCGGCGGCGCCTTAACCTGGCAGGGACGCGGCAGGCTCTACCGCAATGCAGACGATAAGATCATTGCCGGTGTAGCCAGCGGCCTGGCCAACTACCTGGGCATTGATCCTGTAATCATGCGGATTGTGTTTGTATTGTTGTTTGGCGCCTTGTTCTGGGTATACATCCTGCTTTGGATCATTGTTCCTTCCAAATCTGTACATAGCAACATCACTAAAAGATTGTATCGCAGTGAAGACGACAAAATAATCGGTGGTGTATGCGGAGGATTGGCTGCTTATTTCAACATCGGCTCCTGGGTGCCGAGGCTCATTTTTGCACTGCCGCTGGTTATAGGATTGATATCCGGTCCGTTTAACTGGTGGTGGCACGACTGGGACATTTTCTGGGGCCCGAAAATCATTACCGGCTCACTGGGCACCACGCTGTTTTTTGTGTATATCATTTTGTGGATTGCAGTGCCTGTGGCGCATACTTCAGCTGAAAAACTCGAAATGCGGGGGGGAGCGGGTAGACGTGAACTCCATTCGCAATACCGTAAAGGAAGACCTGGAAAGCTTTAAAGCAAAAGCACAGAACTGGGGAAACGAAGTACGGCAAACAGCTCAACAGTTTGGTGAACGGGCCCGTGACTGGGGGCGGACTGCTTCTTCACAGGCCAAAACCTATGCCGAAGATGTGGGCCCTGCAGTAAGGCGCAGCGGCAGCGGCCTGGGCCATGCCATCGGCGTGTTATTCAAAGCATTTTTCCTGTTCATCGGCAGTATGATTGCCCTGGCGCTCTTTGCGGCATTCGTGGCCATACTGTTTGGCGGATACGCCTTTTTTCCCCTGAAAGATTTCTTACTGGAAGGCACCTGGCAAAACACGCTGGGCTGGTTAACCCTCGTCCTGTTCTTCGGTGTTCCGTTGCTGGGCCTCATTACCTGGCTGGTAAGAAGGATCATAGGCGTACAAAGTAGGAATCACTACCTCGGTTATGTATTTGGCGGATTGTGGATGATCGGGTTGTTCAGCCTGATTTTCCTGGTGGGAACGCTGGGCAGGGAATTTAAAACACGGTCAGCCATAAACGAAGAAGTAAACGTTGGGCCCGTCAATGCCAACAGGCTGCTGGTAGATGTAGACAATACCGGTCCGCAGTATTATGGCAGCGACTGGTTTGGTATTGACTGGGACGATGACTGGCCGTTTTATGGTGTGTCGCACGATACCCTGATGCTTTCTTCTGTGCGCGTTGAAGTGGTGAAAAGTACAGACAACGATTATCATATAAGCACCATCAAATTCAGTCGCGGCAGCAGCCCGCAGGCCGCAAGGAATACAGCGCAGAAAATCCGGTTTAACCCTGTGCTCAAAGACAGTGCCTTGCTGCTGCCACGCGGATTCCCCATTTCGCGCGAAGACAAGTTTCGCAACCAGCAGGTAATGGTGCGCATAGAAGTGCCGGTAGGAAAAAGAATCATGCTCGACAGAAGTATATCTCATTACGACTGGATAGAAATCCGGTACAACCGCAGGGGCTTTGATATCGATATTGATGATCGCTGGGAATGGTGGTCGCTGCAAACCGGCGTGGAATATGTAATGACCCCCGAAGGCCTGAAAAAGGTTTCGGACCTTGACCCACGCGAACTGGGCCGGGGCAATTATGTACCGCTTAAAAATTCGAAATCCAATAATAGCGGCAGGCGCGATAGCAGTGGCAGATACCGGTATCGTTCCGGCGGGGCACAGAAAGATTCCGATGAGGCAGTGATCTCCAGTACATCGTACAACAGTGAAGCCAGCGGTGAACCCGAAAGCGCCGGCAGTAGTGCAGGAGATTATGCAGAAATAAGCTCGCCTATAACAACGCTGTTAAGATTGTTTCAATAGTTGGTTGAAGTTGGAACAAGGGAGGCCCCTGCGCAAGTAGCGGGCCTCTTCTTTTATTCACTAAAATCTAAAAATCTTTTCCGTTATTTGCGGCCAAAATGAAGTCATGAAAGTTACCCCGTTTACCCAAAAGCATATAGCGTTGGGCGCAAAGATGGCGCCGTTTGCCGGATACAATATGCCCATCTCCTACAGTGGTATCAACGATGAACATGCCACTGTACGCAAAGTGGCCGGCATCTTCGACGTAAGCCATATGGGAGAATTCATCCTGAAAGGCGACAAGGCGCTGGACCTCATTCAACGGGTAACTTCCAACGATGCCTCCAAACTCACCGCCGGCAAGGCCCAATACAGTTGCATGCCCAATGAACAGGGCGGCATCATCGACGACCTGCTGGTATACTGCATTGAACCGAATAACGTGTACATGCTGGTAGTGAACGCATCGAATATCGAAAAAGACTGGAACTGGATTGTAAAGAACAATACGCAGAACGCCGAACTGCACAATATTTCCGATAAAACCTGCCTGCTGGCCGTACAGGGCCCCGCCGCCACGCGCATCCTGCAGCCGCTGACCGATATGGACATCATGAACCTTTCTTATTACACCTTTACAAAAGGGACATTTGCAGGAGTAGACAATGTGCTGATCAGCGCTACCGGTTATACCGGCGCCGGCGGAGTGGAAATTTATTTTGAGGACAAAGACGGTAATGCCGACAAAATCTGGGACGCCATTATGACCACCGGCGCTCCGCAGGGACTGAAACCTATCGGATTGGGCGCACGCGATACCCTGCGCCTGGAAATGGGTTTCTGTCTCTATGGCAACGACATCGACGATACCACTTCCCCGCTGGAAGCAGGCCTGGGATGGATCACCAAATTCACCAAAGATTTTACAGCAAGACCTATACTGGAAAAGCAGAAAGCCTCCGGAGTATCCCGAAAACTGGTAGGGTTTGTGATGGTTGACAGAGGTATTCCGCGGCATGGCTATGATATCAAAGACGCCAACGGAAACAAGATTGGATACGTGACCAGCGGCACCCAGTCGCCCACGCTGCAACAGGCCATTGGAATGGGATATGTAGAAACCGGATATGCTGCACCGGACAGCGAAATCTATATTGCGGTGCGCGACAAGCTGCTGAAAGCGCAGGTTACAAAATTTCCTTTTGTGAAGTAGGGAGTACAGCAGGGTTACATGTAAACAGAAGCCACCTTAGGGGAGGTGCTCGTTATGTTTGTATAGCGGAACGGAAGTTTTGTAATTTTTTCACACTGGCTCATTTCTTGCTGTACCGGGAAGGCCTTATCTATCCGGAATACCTCTAAGAAATACCGAGCCGCTATGCCCACTATACACCTGACTACCTTCATTGCTGCACCGGCAGAAAGGGTCTTCGACCTGTCGCGCAGCATTGATCTGCACAAAAAATCCATGGCCCATACCGGCGAACGGCCCGTGGCAGGCGTTACCATGGGACTGATCAACCTCCATGAATCGGTAACCTGGAAGGGAAAGCATTTGATGAAAACCCGCATATTCCGCTCGCAGATTACGGCCATGGAGCGGCCCTACTATTTTACGGATGAAATGAAGAAGGGCGATTTCAAAGAATTCAAACATGAGCACCATTTCAAACAGATCGACAACGGCACGCTCATGATCGATATAGTGCATTTCGAAACGCCGTATGGCGCCTTGGGCAGGCTGCTAAACAGGATGTACCTTGCCCGTTATATGCAAAACCTGATTGAACAGCGCAATGCAGTGATCAAGGAATATGCTGAAACCAATAAATGGCAGCAGATACTGGAAAAGTAATATATCCAGCCGATAGTACCCACAATTTTTAACTATCCTGTCGTTATACCTGCATTATCCATCCGCCAAAAAGAATTACTTTTGCGGTTTATTGAACTATGACGAACAGTAAGCCTACGCTGCATACATCCTTATCCCCTTCTCTTTTTCATTTGTACGACATCAATAACGCGATCGTAGTGATCATAGATGTGCTGAGAGCAACTTCTACTATTGCCACAGCACTATACAATGGCGCGCGCTGTGTAATTCCTGTTGACAGCGTGGCCAAGTGTATTGAGTTGGGAAAAAAAATAGATGCCATTACTGCCGGCGAACGCGATGGCAAAATTGCCGAAGGGTTGGAATACGGTAATTCCCCGTTTGAATATCCACAGGAATTTATCGCGGGTAAAACGCTGGTGCTTACCACTACCAATGGCACCCGGCTGTTGCACATGGCGCTGGAAAGAGGAGCGGGGCATATCATAACGGGCTCGTTTCCGAATCTCTCCTCCGTATGTGATTACCTGGTAGCGCAAAAACAACATGTGGTGCTGGGATGTGCAGCATGGAAAGATCGGGTGAATATGGAGGATATGTTGTTTGCTGGCGCCGTTATTCATCGCGTGCGATCGCATTTTCAAATCAACTGCGATTCATCCCATATTGCCGAAACGATGTACATGAAGGCCAAAAAGGATTTGTATGAATTCATGAAGGAGAAAAATGCATCGCACTATCATCGTTTAACCGGCTTTGGTCTGGAAAAGGATATCAGGTATTGTCTTACGCCCGATATTGCCAATGTGCTGCCGTTTTACGAAAATGGCAAACTGGTGGTGCACAACGGCTGATACAAACAGATATTTTAACGGCATTTTAATCGGTGTGGGCCGCCATACGGCCTCCCGCCGCCTGCTATGCAGTATCTTTGTGGCACATCTTTTTATTGTACCTGTAGGTTAATCCTCATTCTTTTCACTATAATCCCCTGTTGCTCATGGAATCGTTCTGGAACCAGGTTTATTGGGGCAATACTGTTCGTGCTTATGTAATTGCTGCCGCGGCCTTGATTGTAGCCTCCCTGCTGATACGCATTATCAGAAATGTAGTAATAGGTCGTTTTGAACAGGCGGCCGCCAAAACAGAAAGCCAATACGATGATTTGCTGGCTGCACTGGCAAAAAAATTCCTGGTACCATACGTATCCATTTTTGTTTTCTACAGTATCATCCAGCAATTGAAGTTGCATCCGAAACTGGACCTGGTAATGAACGGCGCCATGTCGTTTGTAACGATGTTCTTTGCGGTGCGGCTTATCAATCATTTGATGCAGATCACGCTTACGCGTAGCATGCGCAGGCGGGGTGAAAGCGAAGAACGCATACGCCAGCTCAGTGGCATGCTGGTTGTAGTAAAAGCATTGGTATGGGTGATTGGTTTGTTAACGTTGGCCCACAATTACGGGTTCGACGTTACCACCCTGCTGGCCAGTTTGGGCGTAGGTGGTATAGCCATTGCATTGGCATCGCAGGCTGTGCTGGGGGATTTGTTCAGTTACCTGGTTATCTTTTTCGACAAGCCATTCGAGATCGGCGACTTCGTGATACTGAGCGATGGCAACCTGGGAACAGTGGAGTATGTAGGAATCAAAACTACCCGCATACGGAGTTTATGGGGCGAACAGTTGATCATCAGCAATACGCAAATGACCAGCAACACCATCAAGAACTACAAGCGGATGGAAAGGAGGCGTGTGGTATTCAAAATTGCAGTCGTATATCGCACACCGTACGCCAAACTGCAACAGATACCAGAGATGCTGAAATCGATTGTGAGTTCAACTGAACGGGTGATGTTTGACCGTGCGCATCTGCAGGAATATGGCACGTACAGTATCAATTTTGAGATTGTATATTACGTATTGAGCCCGGACTATAACGTGTATATGGACATCCACCAGGATATCCTGTTCCGGATTCATGAAGCGTTTGCAAAGAATGGAATTGAGTTTGCCATTCCTGCTCAAACACTGTGGGTGGCCGGTGCGCCGAAGGACCCCGGGCAGGGCAATGGCGAAAACAAGGCGGCGGAAGAAAAGGCTGCAATCAATCGTTAATTGTACCAGGCTGCGTTCTCAGGACGGCTGCGTTACATGATTGAAAAGGCCGCAACCAATCGGTTACTATACCCGGGCCGGACTACTCCATATCGCCCATTGAACCTACCAGGCCGTAGATTGTTTACTATACTGATGAGGCGTGAGTGACGGGTTGCCGCCTGTTGCCAAAGCAGGTGGCGGACAGAGAGGAACTGTGACCAAAATATCACTACGATACTAACTGCCCTGGATTGCCGGGAAGGACTTTTCCCGGTTTCCAAAATGGGGGCACTACATAAAATTTTTGCTTTTTCCAAATTTGGTGTATTATTGCGGTCGGAATAGGGCTGATAAGGCAAAGCCAATTCTCACAAGAAGCTCATCAGTTTATCTCATTCCATTCAATTATACATTCATTTCAAAAGATTTTTTCAACAACAAAAAATTGGTTGGCCGAGGCGGGCTGATCAAGTATTTTAACTTCTCATAGTTATTTTATGTATGACATACTGCAATTGAACGACATGCTCGTTCCTGAACTGCTGGATATAGCAGAGCAGTTAAAAATTCCTAACGCTAAGAAGCTGGATAAACAAGACCTCGTTTATAAAATTCTCGATAAGCAGGCTGTATTAGCCAGCGCTGTTAAGAATAATTCCGAAGAAAAAGGAAAGAAGAAACGTATTGTGAAAACAAGTACCGCCAATACCACTGAAGAGGCAGACGTAGTGAGCGGTGATGAAAAACCGAAAAAAGAAGTAGTGAAAAAAGAAGCTGCTAAAAAGAAGTCAGTAGAAAAAGCTGCGCCCAAGCGTGGGCGTAAAAAAGCCGCAGAGGAAGAAGAAGTAGCGCCGCCGCCGGTGGTGGAAGAAGAAGTGCCTGCCGTCATTCCCGAACCGGAAGAAACGGAAGAGCTGATTCCCGCTGAAACAGGTGTAGCTCCCGAAGTGGCAGCGCCCCAGGGGGCAGATGCCCAGCAGAAATCGTATCCGCATCGCCGGGAAACGGTGTTCAATATAGAATTCGATGGGGTGATCATGGCGGAAGGCGTGTTGGAAATGATGCCTGACGGCTATGGCTTCCTGCGTTCTTCCGATTACAACTATCTCTCTTCTCCCGACGATATTTATGTATCGCCATCGCAGATAAAACTGTTTGGACTAAAAACCGGCGATACCGTATATGGAGCAGTGCGCCCTCCCAAAGAAGGGGAAAAATATTTTGCGCTCCTGAAAGTGGAAACCATTAATGGCAAGCAACCCGAAGATGTGCGCGACCGCGTACCCTTCGACTACCTGACACCATTGTTCCCGTACGAAAAGCTGAACCTGTTTATCAACTCTACCAGCTACAGTACGCGCATCATGGATATTTTTACCCCCATCGGTAAAGGGCAACGCGGTTTGATCGTTGCGCAGCCGAAGACCGGTAAAACCATGCTGCTGAAAGAAGTGGCCAATGCCATTGCTGCCAATCACCCCGAATGCTACCTCATGGTGGTGCTGGTGGATGAACGCCCTGAAGAGGTTACTGATATGGAGCGCAGCGTAAAAGCAGAAGTAATTGCTTCTACTTTTGATGAACCCGCAGAAAAACACGTTAAAGTGTCTACCATAGCGCTACAAAAGGCAAAACGCCTGGTGGAATGCGGACACGATGTAGTGATCCTGCTCGACTCCATTACGCGTCTTGCCCGCGCCCATAACACCGTAGCCCCTGCAAGTGGTAAAGTGCTGTCTGGTGGTGTGGAAGCAAACGCTATGCAAAAACCCAAACAATTCTTCGGCGCTGCCCGTAAAATTGAAAACGGCGGGTCGCTCACTATTCTGGCCACTGCATTGATCGATACCGGCTCTAAAATGGATGAAGTGATCTTCGAAGAATTTAAAGGTACCGGCAATATGGAATTGCAGCTTGACCGCCGCCTGGCCAACAAGCGCATATTCCCCGCTATTGATCTGGTAGCTTCATCTACCCGCCGCGATGATCTCCTGCTGGAAAAAGACGTGCTGCAACGCATGAATCTTCTTCGTGTATACCTCACTGATATGAACACCGAAGAAGCTATGAGCGAACTGCTCAAACGCATGCGCGGCACTAAAGACAACTACGAATTTCTGGCCAGCATGAGCCATTAACAGAAGGCTTTGTTATCATACATATCCATATTCCTGCGGCTTGCAGGAATGATTTCCTCTGGCTGCTTTCATATATGCTACCGTTACCGGGTTGCGCGACCGGTTTTGCTTCCTGTCGTTATATGTAACCCTGGGATGTGTTACCCCGGCTTTTATCCTGTGGCTGATAAATTTGCTGCGGGTTACTTCAAAGGACAATAGAACAGATTTATAAGCGAACCATGCTGGTAAATAAAAAGGCTTACAGCCTGTTTGCGGGAAATTGTTACGCACAATAAGCTGTAAGCCTTTTGTTATTGCTTCTTTATCGTTTGTTAGTGTCTATGGTCATTAAACTCCACTCCTTTCAGTCGCTCGTTGCGCCAGTAGCCGAACAATTCGCGGGCAGCAGCAGTGTCATCCAACTCATATAGCCAGTAAGTATTGGTGGGCAAATTAATTTTCCATACCGCTGCTGTTTTGCCGTTTTCATTCTCATGGGTATTGATACCCACCAGGGCAACGGTTTCATTATCGAGCCAGAGGCCATCTTCAATGGAATTTCCGGGCCCCATGAAGAGCAGGCGGGTTTTGATGCCGGTTTGCAGGTTCACCAGGCTTACTTCCAGGTCGGGCCCCATTTCGCTGCCTAAGTAACCGCCTTTGGCATCTTTGCGGATTTCCAGGTTATAGCTGTCGAGATCTATGAAGCGGGTACTGTCTGGCGAATACTTTACAAAAGGACCGTATGATTCATAAAATTGCTTATCTGGCCGGAAAGGGGCAGTTACCATGGAATCTTCCGTCCAGGTTTGCGTAAGCCGGAACCGGGTCCAGTCAAAACCCGGAGATTTCTTTTTAGCGTACTCTGAAAAAGCCATGGTGCTGAAGGTGTCGATGGTTTCGGCAGACAAAGCGGTGCTGTCTTCCATCACTTCCGTGAGCGTATCGGCTGATGTTCCCTGCTGATCGGGTGGCGTAGTCTTTTTATCATTGCCGGTGCAGGAAACCAGGTATACAATGGCTGCTATAAACAGGAGGTGGAGGTGTTTCATATTACTAATATACCGCCCGGAAAGAAGCAAACATGCAAATGGTAAAAACAAATCTTCGTTCTTCAGGACCGTACCAGCTTATCTATACGCTGTGCCAGTTTGCGGTCTTTCTCCGTAACCACATTGCCGGCATCATGGGTCGACAGCCAGATTTCCACCTTGTTCCACACGTTGGTCCATAGCGGATGATGGTTCATTTTCTCCGCTTCCAGCGCCACGCGGGTCATAAATGCAAAAGCTTCTGAAAAATCAGCAAACTCAAATTTGCGGTATAGCTGATTGTTGGTTTCCTGCCACATAAGCATGATGGTTGAAATGGTTAAACGTAAAGAATGGGGGTACGGTGGCGCACTTACTTTCCTTGCGCGTAATGTGCCTGTAGCATATGGCGCCTGGACAGGCATTTAAAAGATCAGGTGTCCTTTATTGCGGATCTTTTCGTTGGTCAGTTCCATAACCAGTTGCACTACGCTGAGCGACCGTACGGAATTCATTACCTGTTGCAGGTAATCGTCGGCCACCGTATCGCCTTTGAGTAGCCAGAGGTAATCGAGGTGGCGGAATTCGGGCAGCAGGTATTCTCCGTCGAACTGGTTATTGTATAAATAGTGTACCAGGCTGCTGGTGGGTTCGCGGTATTCAAAGACAGAAAAATAATAGTGCCGTTGTTTTTTGACAAGCTGTATTTCGAGATCGTTGTTGATGCGGAAATCGAAATGCAGCAGTTGGTTCAGATGCCAGCAAAACTGGTAACTTTTTAATGGGGCTACGATACCCAGCAAACGGGTATTGTCGAAAAAATCTTCCGCCAGCTCGTCCAGGTCAAGTTTGAGCTTCATACGCGCTGCAAATTAAAATACTACTTCTGCTTCCAGCACTTCGTCGCCTCTTTTATATTTTACTGTCGTCTTCTCTCCTTTCTTGAATTTACCCAGCGCCTGCATATAGGCTTCCATATCGCTGGTAGCATAGTTGCCCAGTTGCAGAATAACATCACCGGTTTTGAGCCCTGCTTGCTGGGCGGGCCGTCCATCACTTACGCCATCCACGCGCACACCGGTACCCGTATACGTATAATCGGGCATAATGCCCATCGATACATTGAACCGTGCGGTGGTAGACGTTTGTACTTCGCGCGTTTTGGTAAAAGCCAGTTTGCCCAGCGGCGCTGCTGATTTCACCACTTCTTCAATCAAACGTACAATTTGTACCTGGCCGGTATAATTGATCTTGTCGGCATCATCCGAAGGACGATGATAATCGCTGTGCAGACCGGTAAAGAAAAACAATACCGGGATGTCTTTGCGGTAAAAGGATGTATGATCGCTGGGACCGGTACCACTGGAATCGAGGCGGATGTTCAGGTTTTTGTTTTTACGGAATGAGTTGAAAATTTGTGCCCACGCCGGCGATGTGCCATAACCCCCAACTGTAAGCGTTTTGCTGCTGTCGTTCAGGCGACCCACCATGTCCATATTGATCATATAGCTGGTTTTATCCAGCGGAACGGTGGGGTGTTCGGTGAAATAGCGAGAACCATTCAACCCGAGTTCCTCTCCCGAAAAGGCAATAAACAGGTAATTGTTGTTCTTCTGTTTGTATTGCTTCAGGATGCGGGCCAGTTCAATGAGCGCCGCGGTACCACTGGCATTATCGTCGGCCCCGTTATGGACCAGTTTTTCACCGTTGCGCAGCATTGAATTGCCGTCTTCTCCATAACCGAGATGGTCGTAATGGGCGCCAATGATCACCGTGCTGGGCGCTTTATTGTCTATATAACCAATTACGTTATAACCGGTGCGATTTTTTTCACCGATATCTACCTTGATACGGATATCGAGCGTAGCCATTTCGTCAGACAGGAATTGCCTGCGCGCCCTGTCTGTAATGTACAATACAGGTATGGTAAGTGTTTCCGAACGGTCTTTACCGTTAAAACGCATACCATCCTGGTAACCTGAACTATTGTAGAGTATAAATGCTGTAGCGCCTTTCTCTGCAGCCTGTTTTGCCTTGCTCTTAATAGCGCCGTCGAGATCGAAATGAGGGTTTTCGTCGTTTTCATCCAATAGATCCTTCAGGTCGAAAAACCAGGGAACATCTTTTTCCTTGAGTGCCGGTGAAACGGCTGCTTCAAGGCTGGCATTGGGGCTATAGGCCAGCGGGAAAAAGTCCTCGAACAACCTGAGGTCGTGACTGTTGATGAGAAATAGCGTAGAAGGTTTCACCTGTTTGCCATCGTATATCTCGAAGGGTTGATACCAGTCGCCGTTTTCACCTTTTGGCTCCAGGCCTGCTTCGCGGAAGCGTTGGCTGATATATTCACGCGCTGCTTTTTCTCCTTCGGTACCGGCCCGTCTGCCTTCCAGTTTGTCATCGGCCAGGTAGGTAACATGCGTTTTGAGCCGGGCAGCAAGGTTGCGGTCGGCTTTGTTTAATCGCTGGCTGAACAGGGTGGAAGAGAACAATAACAGGACCGTTAATAAACGCAGGGATAACTTCATTACTCGTATCTGTTTAGAGAATTTTTGCGAAGGTCGCGAATAATCGCCGCGAATGTCGCGAATAGACGCGAATATTCGCGAATGAGGTTGCGTAATGAGCAACCTCTGTAAAATTTACAGCCAATTGATGGATATTGCTTCCCATTGGCGGCCTAAATAAAATATAAAAAAGCGATAGTTTGCCATTATCCTATCATATAGTGTGCCACACCATGGCTATTGGCGGCATTCGCGCCCATTCCCTTGCGTAGTGGCCCTCATTGGCCTCCGCCATTCGCTTTTGTCACTTTTTTTCCCTTACTTTTGCAGATTACCCTTTTCGGACTGTAGTGGTTACACCGGTATGAAAAAATGGTAGCAGGGAATCGGGATCGGCCTGCCCGGGGGCGATTTCCGCTGAACGGACATTATTTAAAAAAGTCAGCATGGCCTTACCACATTTAATTAAATATGTGTATACCAATGGAACTGATGAAGTAATCCGCCGTGGAAAAAAGATTCATGCCATTGGTTATGTAGAACTGATAGACTACGACGAGTTGGTAGATGCTGTGGTTTTCCGCGTAAAGGATGATAGCTATAGCACCTATTACAAGGTGAACATCCAGAAGTTCAAGGACCCGCGCACCTTATCGGTACGTTGTACCTGTCCGTACAACCTGGGCGATATCTGCCGTCATGAAGCGGCCTCTTTGATCCAGTTGCAGGAAATGCTGGACAAAAACATGCTGCAGGCCGAAGAAGTGGAATACGACCAGCGGCATACGGTGGTGAAAATGAAATTTATCGACCTGAAAACCCTGCGCCTGCTCTGTTCACCGGAAACCTATGCAGAAGCGGAAAAATATTTGCGCACCCAGCGGGCAGATATAGAATATGCGCAGGATGAAGTAGTAAAAGCAACCGTTTATCTCGATGGTAAGCCGATAAAGGTGGTATTGCGTAAAAACGAAGAGCGCAACTTCGATACCAGCGCCGATTATGAAGACCGTCAGCATCCGCTGAGCCTGCCAAAAGTAATAGTGTTCCTGCAACTGCTCAACGCGTACGGGCCTCATTATTTCGATACCATACGCAACTGGGATAAAGAGAAGAACAAATTGCTCGAAGCGTATGGTTATTCGCTTTCAGACAACCTTGAAGGAAAATTTGAATTTACCTATAAAGACGGCAAGCCTTTTCTGCGCGTATTGGACCCTTCTATCAAACGCGTATCGCCCCAAAATACAGGCATGCGTTCCCGGCCGGAACCGCAACCGGTGGCCGCCGCACCAACGCCTGTGGAAACCGACACCATGGAAGCTGCAGGCGCCGCCGCCAGCGCGCAACGCCTGGGCATAGTGTTCAATTTTAACGAAGAAGCCTATCCCGGCTTCATCCTCGACGCGGTGAGCGGCGAAGTAAACGAAGAAGGCAACGCATTTACAGGAAAAGTAGAAAAGCTGGACCTCGCCAAATTTATCAACCTCGAATTATACAACGAACAGGACCGTCAGCTCATTTCTGCATTGCGTAAAATGCAGCCTGCAGAAGTAAACAAATACCTGAACCGCAACTCGCCTTTCAGTGGCATCTGGGAAAATATCATTCAGAACGAAGGGGATGAATTGCCCGAAGAAACCAGGGCGCTGATTGTTGAATACCTGCATCCCAAACTGAAAAAATTGTTTGGCGAGATTGCCGCCAACCCGTTTGTATTTTTCCTTAATTATAAAAAGCACTTCAAAACCGAAAACCTGCAGGTAGCGGGCATTGTTCCGGATTTCATAACACCCTTGTTCAGGGTATCGCCCGGTAAGAATAACTATGAAGTGGAATGCCGGGTACGCCTCAACGGGCAGCCGGTAGACATTACCGAAAACAGGATCAACAGTAACCTGCTGTTCTTTTATAACGACAACCTGTTTTTGTGGGATAAAACAGAAGAAGTAAACCTGGTTTCGCAATTTGCAGGCAAGGGCAAGATCACGATATCCAAAGCAGACTGGCCCGAGCAGCTGCGCAAATTCATACTGCCGCTTACCAAAGAATACCAGGTTGAAATAGATCCTGCATTGATCAGCGAAATAAAGGATGGCGATCCGGAGAAAAGAGTGGTGCTGCAGGAAAAAGGCGATTACCTCGTATTTCAACCGCTGTTTGCCTATAAAGGTTTTGAAACCAAACCGGGAGGAAAAGATGAACTTATTATTCCCGATGGCGACAAGGTATTGATCGTGCGGAGGGATAAGGCAAAAGAACAACAATTTATTTCCAAACTGGAAGCGCTGCATTCCAATTTTATCAGGCCCGAAGGCGGTCAACAGCTGGCGCTGAAAGGAAATGATGTGCTCAAAAACAACTGGTTCTTTTTGTTTGTGGACGCCATGAAGGAAATGAAAGTGCCGGTATATGGTTTTGATGCACTGAAGAATTTCCGCTTTAATACCGCCAAGCCACAAACGAAAATCCATATCAGCAGCAATACCGACTGGTTCGATGCACGCGTGGATATCGTGTTTGGCGATCAGAAAGTTACCATTGCTGATGTAAAAAAAGCATTGGCCAACAGGCAGCAGTTTGTGCAGCTCAACGACGGCACACTGGGTATTTTGCCTGAAGAATGGATCAAGAAATATTCGCTGCTGTTCCGCGTGGGCGAAGGAAAGCAAAACCAGTTGCGCCTGTCCAAGTACCACATGAGCGTAATTGATGAGTTGTACGATAACCGCAATGAAGAGGAACTGGTATTAAGACTGGAAGAGAAATACGAACAGCTGAAGAACTTTAAAAAGATCAAGGAAATTCCCGTGCCCAAACACCTGGAGCATGTACTGCGTCCCTACCAGGAACATGGTTACCACTGGCTCCATTACCTGCAGGAAATAGGATGGGGCGGGATACTGGCCGACGATATGGGTTTGGGTAAAACCGTGCAGGCCTTGTCGTACCTGCATTATTACAAATCAATCCATGGCAAACTGCAGGCGCTGGTAGTATGCCCTACCACGCTGATGTTTAACTGGGAAAACGAAATAAGAAAGTTCACGCCCGAACTTACCTACTACATCCATCATGGCGGCGACCGCGGACGCAGCAAGGAACAACTTGAGAAAGCCGAAGTGGTGATTACCACTTATGGCACTTTGCGCAGCGACATCAAATTACTGGTGGAGATTGCTTTTGATTATGTGATCCTGGACGAATCGCAGGCCATTAAAAACCCATCGAGCAAGGTCACCAAGGCAGCCTGTTTGCTGAATGCCAAGAACAGGATTTGCCTGAGCGGTACACCTTTGCAAAACAACACCTTCGACATTTTTGCCCAGATGAACTTTTTGAACCCGGGCATGCTGGGCAGCATTGAATTTTTCCGCCAGGAATTTGCCATTCCCATCGACAAATTTGGCGAAGCAGACCGCAAAGATCATTTGCGTAAGCTGTTATATCCTTTCATTCTCCGCCGTACCAAAGAGCAGGTGGCGCAGGATTTGCCCGAAAAGATCGAAACCATTTTGTACTGCGAAATGGAAGATGAACAACGGAGCATATACGATGCTTACCGCAACGACTTCCGCGATAAAATCCTGGGCACAATTGAGTCGCAGGGCATTCAGAAATCGCAGCTCACGATCTTGCAGGGCCTCATGAAGCTGCGGCAGATCTGCGATTCGCCAGCCATTCTCAATGAAACCGACAAGTACCCCAATCACTCCATCAAACTGGAAGAACTGGGCCGCGAGATTACCGAAAACATCAGTAACCATAAGGCATTGGTATTTTCCCAGTTCCTGGGAATGCTGGCATTGATCAAGGAGAAACTGAGAAGTCTCGATGTAGACTTTGAATATTTTGATGGCAGTACCACTGCGGTGGAAAGAGAGCGCGCCATTCAGCGTTTTCAGAACGATGAGAATTGCCGTGTATTCCTGATTTCGCTGAAAGCGGGCGGTGTGGGTTTGAACCTTACGGCTGCCGACTATGTGTACATTGTAGACCCGTGGTGGAACCCTGCTGTAGAGCAGCAGGCAATTGACCGTACTCACCGTATAGGACAAACGAAAAACATCTTTGCTTACCGCATGATTTGTAAAGACACCATTGAAGACAAAATCCTTCAGTTACAGGAAAAGAAACGCCTGCTGGCAAAAGACCTCATTACCGATGATGAAGGCTTTGTGAAATCGCTCAGCCGCGAAGATGTGGAATACCTGTTTAGTTAAGGAAGATAAAAAGTTGGGGGTTGCAGAGGCAGACCGTCTGCAGCCTGTAACTTGTCATGAATTATCCATTCAAACCAAAAAAACTTCTCCACAAGTTTAAACCTACCCCATCGTCTAAAAGTTTAATATTGAAATTATTTATACCCGTTCTATGTCAAAAATATTGACTTTTATAGTGTTAACGGTATGCCTTACCGTACCGGCCCTTGCGCAGAAAAAAGTATCGGGCAGCGTTAAAGGACAATTGGTTGATACACTGTATAAAGAAACGCTTTCAGAAGCTACGGTAACTGTACTTAATCCAACGGATTCTTCGGTAGTATCCTTCACTATAGCCAACGCCAAAGGCGAATTTGAAATTAAGAACCTGGAAGCAGGAGCCTATCGGCTGATGATTACCTACCAGGGATATATGCCTTTTAACAAATACTTTTCCATTTCGGCCGACACGCCTGTCATTAACCTGGGCATCGTGCACATGGAAAAGCGCAGTACCACACTGGAACAGGTGGTGGTGGAAGCGCCGCCCATCATCATAAAAAAAGACACGGTTGAGTTCAGGGCAGACGCTTTCAAAACAAAACCGAATGCTACTGCCGAAGACCTGTTGAAAAAAATTCCCGGTTTGCAGGTTGACAAGGATGGAAATGTAAAAGCACAGGGCGAAGATGTACAAAAGGTATATGTAGACGGAAAGGAATTTTTTGGCAGCGACCCCAAACTGGCCACCCGGAACATCACGGCAGAAATGATTGAATCGGTGCAGGTGTTTGACGACATGAGCGACCAGGCCAAGTTTACGCGTATTGACGATGGCAGCCGCTCCAAAACCATCAATATCCGCCTTAAGAAAAATATGCGCAAAGGATATTTTGGAAGGTTGGTGGCTGGTTATGGCAGCGACGACCGCTATGAAACCAGCCTGATGTTGAACCGCTTCAATGGCGACCGGCGCATATCACTGCTGGCGGGCTCCAACAATATCAACCGGCAATCCTTCTCTTTCAATGATATAGTAGGTGGCATGGGTGGCTTCGGCAGCCGTGGCGGTGGCGGCTTTGGAGGCGGAGGTTTTGGCGGAGGTGGATTTGGAGGTTTCGGTGGTGGTGGCCGTGGTGGATTCGGCGGAGGCGGATTCCGTGGTGGCGGAGGTGGATTTGGCGGCTTTGGTCGTGGGGGTGGCGGCATCAACAAGTCGTCTTCCGCAGGATTGAACTATACCGATAAATGGGGAAGCAAGATCGATGTAACCGGTAGTTACTTCTTCAGCAATACCGACAACAATACTGCCCAGGAAAGTGTACGCACCAACCTTTTCCCCAACGACTCTACTTCCACGGCCAACGAACGGGGGTATTCTTTCCACAGGAACCAAAATCACCGGTTTAACCTGCGCATGGAATTTTATATAGACAGTATGAACTCCCTGTTGTACACACCCACCCTGGTGGTACAGCGCTCGGAAAGTGAAAGCTTCGATTCCTCGTTTACCGACAGTGAAAAGGGAGGCTTTAAATACCGTGCTATACAAGGTTCTACCCTGAACACCAATGAAAGAGACGGGCTGAATTTCAATAACAACCTGTTGTACCGTCGCCGGTTTGGAAAGATCGGCAGAACGCTTACCGTTGGCTGGCAGAACAGCATTAACAATAGTGATGGCACCGGCACCAACTATTCGCCTTATGTATTTTACGATGCCCTCGGCAACAGCAGTGAAGTGATTCAAAACCTGCGCAGCACACAAAAAACGAGGAGCAACAGCAACGTCATCAGTGCTTCGTATACAGAGCCGATCGGCAACAACAAATTGCTGGAATTTAACTACGCCTATACCAATCGGCACAATACATCAGACCGTAAGGCGATGGACTATAACAGCGCCACCAAGGAATATGACCAGGTGAACCTGGCGCAAACCAACTATTTTGAAAATGATTTTATAGCACATCGTGCGGGCGCTAACTTCCGCGTGCAAACCAATAATTACAGTTTTCAGTTGGGCGGCGCCATTGAAAATTCTGAACTGTCCAGCCGCAGCGTGCGCGCGCTTACCGCCACAGATACTACCATATCGCAGCGGTTTACCAATTTCTTCCCAACGGCCAATTTCAATTATGCATTCAGCAGGACCAAAAACCTGCGCATTGCTTATCGCGGCCGTACCAATCAGCCCAACATAACGCAATTGCAGGATGTGCCGGACGTGAGCGATCCGCTGCGGGTGGTTACCGGTAATCCTTCACTGAAACAGGAGTTCAACAACAATGTGAACGTGAATTACAACTCCTTCGATCCTGTTACATTCAGGTACCTGAGCGCCAATGTTAATTTCGGCAATACCAGCAACCGGATTATCAACAGTATCGATTCGGCCGGCAAGGGTGTACAGCTGATCAGGCCGGTGAACATGAACGGTTCCTATAATATTGGTTCCTCCATTTCAGTGGGTTTCCCGTTGCGTGGCAAAATGAAAGGCAGCAATATCAATCTTAGCAATAACATCAACTACAACCGCGATGTAAGCCTGGTGTACAAACAGGAAAATGTTACCAGCAATTTCTCCGTTACCCAATCGGCAGGTGTGAACCTTGACTTCGAGGAAAAAGTAAACCTGGGCCTGAATGCCAGTCTTACCTACAACAATGTAGACTACAGCATCGAGAACGCCGGTACGCAGGACCAGAAGTATTACACACAAACGTATTCAGCCGATATTTCTGTTACCTTCCTCAAAAACCTCATCTTGTCTACCGATTTTGATTATTTGATCAACACCGGTCGTTCCGACGGGTTCAACCAGAATATTCCTTTATGGAACAGCAGCCTGGCATTGCAGGTATTCAAGAACAAGAGCGGGGAAATTAAATTTGCTGTTAACGACATCCTGAACCAGAATCAGAGCATTAACAGGATGGCCACTGCCAACTACATACTGGATACCCGTACGGTTGTGCTGCAACGTTATTTCATGCTCACCTTCACCTACAATCTCAATCGTGTTGGCAACCCCGAAGGACAGCGCAGGAATATGCCCAATTTGCCGAGAAGTATTCAAAGGCAGATGCAGCGCAGCGGGATCAATTGATGCAGGAAGCATCAGGGATGTGCAGCAAATGGCAGCGCTGTAAAAAGTGTTGTGCACCGGGTACGCTCACTTAACACTTCTGGCCTACAAAAAAAAGTCCCGTCTTTCGACGGGACCAGCACATACTAATGTGGTTTCAGAGGTAAGTGCTAAACGTTCATGCGTTTATAAATGATGTTATTAATACCGTTTACGGGAATAGCTGGCCTGTCCGATGGGAGAACGGCCAATGAGCAAAACTGTTAACACGCTTTTTACAAAACGAGCCATATTGGATGAAGGCCGATAAATATCCTTATTAATGCGCGTAAGGCTGGTGTCGTAATACATGTTATTCTTTTTCATTGATATTGAATTGTGTTGAAGGTGAATAAAGAGACCAAATGGTATAACGACTGCGGCTTCTTATTATTGTGCAGGGCGCCTTATCGTATTTTTCCTATTTCAAGAGCGGGGAGTTTTTGATATTTTTCCAAAAATCCCCTTTTTATGAAAAACGTAACTCAACTGTTGCTGTTTTTCTGCATCACCCTGCATGGTGCTGCTCAGGGCGTATTCAGTAACCAAACCAGTACTGCCCTGCAGCAAGTAATTGCCGACTTCCCAAACCATTTTCGCAATATCAAAGGCGACAGAATAACAGAATATGCTGTTGGCGCAGATTATCAATCCAAAGTACAGATACCCGGCGCTATTGCCTGCGTGATTTCCGAAGATGGTGTAAAAAAAGACGTCTTTGCCTGGAAGAGCGAGTTATACCAGACCACTGACTTTGAAACTGCTTCGGAGAAATATAAAGAACTGTACAACCAGATCCACAATACCATTATCAAAGTGCAGGGCGAAAAGCCGGTAATTCTCAATGGCAAATACGAAATTCCCGATAATGACAAAAAAAGCACCTCTATTGCCTTCCAGGTGCTGCCCGCTACTTCACATATGCGCAAGCTGAAAGTGGAACTCATCCTCTCGCAGGAATCCTCCTCCTGGAAAATTTCATTGCTTGTTTATGAACAAGACGGACAGACCGACCTGGTAGCAGAACAGTAACGGTCCCTCAAGTGATGCTGCCACGTTCACAGGCAATTGGCACTGCGATCGGTAGCAGAACAGTAATGGTCCCTCAAGTGATGTTGCTACGTGCACAGGAGGGTTGGAACCTGGACTGGTAGCAGAACAGTAACGGTCCCTCAAGTGATGCTGCCATGTGCACAAGCAGTTGGCACTGCGACCGGTAGCGGAACAGCAATAGTCCCTGAAGCCTGCAAGTCAGCAGCGCGCCTGGCACCCGCCTTCCGGTATTGCCGCCTCGCTTTAACCTTTATTAACATTAAAGCAAGACTGGTTAACCTGTTTTCATACCACGTAGGAATATTTTCGTAGTTCAATAAACAACAAACACGAAAAAGACCGGTATGAAAAAATTGTACCTCCTGCTGCTTGCTGTACAAACGATCGGGTTCACTACAGTGGCGCAAAAAGGTGCTGTAAAGGGTGTGTTGAAAGATACCGTGGCGCAACTACCTGTGGCTGCTGCCACCATCACCCTCTTGCAGAAAAAAGACAGTTCGCTGGTAAGGTTTACCATGACAGATGCCAAAGGTTATTTTGAGCTTACCGGTCTGGCTGACGGGGATTACCGCCTGCTGGTGACCCATGTAAACTACCATGGTACCAACAAATTCTTCACTATTGATGCCGCCCACAGGCAGGTAGACCTGGGCAACATCATCATGCACGATAAAAGCCGGATGCTGGATGAAGTAGTAGTAACAGCAGAAGCTCCTCCGGTAACACTGATAGGCGATACCGTACAATACAATGCCGGGTCCTTTAAAACCCCACCAAACAGCAACGTAGAGCAATTACTGAAAAAACTGCCCGGGGTGAAGGTGGAAAAAGACGGCACCATCAAAGCGCAGGGCCAGGAGGTGAAACGCGTATTGGTAGACGGCAAGGAATTTTTCGGTTCCGATCCCAAAATTGCCACCAAAAACCTGCCTGCCGATGCGGTAGACAAAGTACAGGTATACGACCGGGCAAGCGACCAGGCGCAATTAACAGGTTTTGACGATGGCAATTCGGAAAAGACCATCAATCTCAAACTGAAGCAGGACAAAAAGAAAGGGATGTTCGGGAAAGTAATGGCCGGCGGCGGCACCGACGACCGGTTTGAAGGGCGGTTTAATGTAAATTCATTTAAGGGTGCACGTCAGTTTTCGGCAATCGGTATGGCCAACAATACCAATGCCGAAGGATTTTCTTTTATGGATATGCTCAATTTTACCGGACAGCTGAGCAGGATGCGGTCGGGCGGTGGAGCTTTTTCTATCAATATCAACAGCAATGAAATGCCGGCAGGCTTCAACAATAACAACAACAGCATTCGCACCATCTGGGGAGGAGGGCTAAACTACAATAACATCATTGGCAACAAAACAGATTTCACCAGCAACTATTTCTATAACCACTATAACCCCAAAATCGAAAGCCAGGTACAACGGCAGTATTTCTTACCCGACACCTCCTGGTTGTACCATCAACAATCAACCAGCGACAACATCAATAACAGTCACCGCCTGAACCTCGGCGCCGACATTATTCTCGATTCCTTTCATTCCATTAAAATAAAGCCGTCATTTGGCTACCAGCAATCGCGCAATAAAAGTTTGAGTGAATATGAAACATTTTCACTGGACGGTCATATGGGCAGCGAAGGGTTCAGCAACAGTACCTCGGACAATGAAGGGTACAATTTTTCCAATGAGTTTTTATTTCGCAAAAAATTCAGGCAAAAGGGTCGCACCATTTCCCTTGCGCTCAACACCAGCCTGAACGCCAACAGCGGCGATGGCAGCCTGCTATCGGTAAACCGGTTTTACGACCCGCATGGCAACCTCACCCGCAATGATTCCATTAACCAGGTATACGCCACAGAAGCAGATTTCAAGAGCTACCAGGCGCGGTTGGCCTACACGGAACCGCTTTTCAAAAAATCATTACTGGAATTGAGCGTAGCAAAAAGCAACAGCATCAGCTCCTCGCAAAAAACCACGTGGAATTATAACAAACTAAGCGGTAAATATGATCAGCTGAACGAACAGCTAACCAATGATTTTCAAAACGAATATGGTTATACTACGGCTGGCGTACGGCTGTTGACGCAATGGAAAAAACTCACCTTTATTGCCGGTGCGAACTGGCAGGAAGCAGCGCTGGAAGGCAAAATCATAGCCGGAAACAAGGATTCCATCATTGCCAAAACATTTACCAACCTGTTGCCGAACGCAAGAGTGGAGTACAAGTTCACCCGGTACAAAACGCTTACCCTGAATTATACAGCGAGCACCAATCAACCTACCGTATCGCAACTGCAACCGGTGCCCGATATCAGCGATCCGCTGAATATCCGTGCAGGCAATCCTGACCTGAAACAGGAGTATATGCACAGCGCCCAACTGAACTTTATGTCGGTAAACCCGTTCAGGAACAAAAACCTGTTTGCCTTTATCACCTTCAGGCACACCAACAACAAGATTGTGAATTACGATACCATCGATGCGTTCGGTATTAAAACCACCCGGCCCGAAAATGTTGATGGCGTTATTGACCTCACCGGGGATATCTCCCTCGGTCTGCCGGTCAGGTTCCTGAAGGGCAGTATCAATATTGGCCTGAACGGCGGATATAACGAAGGGAAACAGTTCATCAATGGCCTGGGCAACAACATCAACACCCTGCGCCTGGGCCCCGATTTACGGTTGGACTTATCGCCCACCGACAAATTCAATGTATCGTTTACCAGCAGCTTCCACTATTACGAAACGAAATACTCCTTGCAGGCATCGCTGAATACCCGGTACTTTACCCAACAATATGGAACGGAACTGGATTGGCAATTGCCCGCCAATTTCTTCTTCAGCACCGATTTTATCTATACCATCAACAGCCGGCGGGCCGATGATTTCAATACAAAAGTGCCGTTATGGAATGCGTCAATCAGTAAGATGATGCTGCGGTACAATCGTGGTGAACTGAAACTCGCGGCGTACGACCTGCTGAACCGGAACATTAACGTAAGCCGTAACGCCAGTCAAAACTATATAGAAGATACGCGTATGGTCACACTGCGGCAATTCTTCCTGTTAAGCTTCACTTATAGTTTAACTAAAACAGGCCTGAACAACGCACCGGGCGGGCCGGGCATACGGATCATCAGGAGATAACGCCGATGACATCTTCACATGGATATGCTATTGTGGCGGACCTGTAGCTACTGTTATCTTGCAGGTGCACACAAATCGGTCGTATTTGCGTATAAGTATGGCCATTGGCCGGGTATTCATACCGGCAACCCCAACATTATCTTCAATATTGCCCTGGACCTGCTGGGAAGGGCGGCAATTCTGCAAGTAAATTTTATGTGCAGATATACGCTGCTGCGGGCGAGCAGCCCTGGCAAATGGTGATCGATAACCAGGCAGCGCAGGCAGAGCGGCGTACGTACAAAGGTTTGCTGGCGCAATCGAAAGACAAATACTACACCATTGTACCAGTCATCAACTTAGAAAAGAATGGTAAAGTGGGTACCATACTGGGAGGATCTGTTGGTTTTGAATTTTATGACCCTGCCGGCAAACCGGTTGCGGCCGTTTCCATGATGAACAATGGAATGGTGTTCATGGGAAAAACCGATCCTGGGGAACGTTTCCTGCTGGCCAGTGCCTGTGCCGCCCTGTTGCTGCAACAGGAAATCGACTAATGCCATCATCATCAATTTTTCCTGCAACCGGCTTTACGATATGCCTGTAAAAGTCAGAAGCAGGAATCCGTTTCTCTTGACCACACTCAACAATTTCCAGCGCTAAAAGAAAATACTTACCCGTAAACTGCTTTTGTTTGTAGTTCTTGCAAAGTATATGATGGCGGCTTGCAAAAAACTCCTACCTTTTATGCATGACCGAAACTGACAATTCTTCTCCCGGGCAGATCCATATAGTTACGTTATCGGTGGCCGGCAATATTGATGTGTTTACCCGGTATGTATATTGTGATATCATTGTAGACAACCTCAACTACTTTATTGAACAGAAGCACCTGTTGGTATACGAATATGTGCTGATGCCGAGCCGTCTCTATCTTATGGCCGGGACCGGAAAGGGGAATATTTCCCGTTTGCTGCGCGACTTTAAAAGAATAACCGGCCAGCAACTATTCAGGGCTGTAAGCACCAACGCGAAAGAGGATCGCAAGGAGTGGCTCAACAGGCTGTTTAATTTCTATTCCAATCGTTACCAGGACAATTCAGACCGGCACTTCTGGCAATTCGGCAATAATCCGCGTATAGTACAAGAAAATTCGCTGGAGGTCCAGCGAATGGAGTTGTTGCAGATTCCGGTAAAAGCCAGGCTGGTGGCAGATGCCAGCCATTACCTGTATTGCAGCGCCTATCCCCATCAGCGGGTGAAACTTTGCAGGCTGCAGCAGGAATAACTATTCCAGTTCTTTCAGCCACAATTCCACTTCTTCACGGGCGGCCATGATTACCGCTTTGCCGGCGCGGTAACACATTTTCCATTCCCTGCTTTTTGCTTCGTATTCGGGATTTACAAACCGGCCACCACTTACTTCCGCTTCAAAATCCACACTGGCAGACAAAGTGAGAAATTCCTGCAGTCGTTTTTTGATCAGTTCGTTGGCGTCTGCCGGGTACTTTTTTTCATCGTCGCCTTTGTTGAGTTGTTTATCGATGGCCTTATCAATCATTTTCATGGGATTGGGAATGCCCAGTTTTTTCTTTTGTTTGTAGCCGAGTTGTTGGTCGCGCCAGTTTTTGTATTCTTTTTTGAAGGCGGCCGTTTGGGTGTATTCGCGGGCAAAGCGTACCAACTGCCGTGCGCCTTCTACCCGGGCAGGTTCAGGAAGCGAACGGGCCTTTTTTACCACATCGTAGTGCGGGCTGAGATAACCCCGGCCAAAGGTTTCCACGAGTTGAGCTTTGGCATCGTCCTGCGAAAAGGATAGTTCATCAAAAATATTAACCACAGAAGCGGCTGTAAGTACGCCAGCCAGCAGCATCCATCCGAGTATTTTCATATAAAATTGATGTTAGCTTGTTAACGGGTAATTGTTTGCAGCCGGCAAACATACCTATTTACGCAAGGGCCGGCAATCACATAAAAATGTGAATTGGAGGGCGAAGCCAGGCGCAGTATCCTACTGGTGTGTGATGTGGAGAATACTTCCCACTTGTGTTGCTGTAGTGCAGCGTAGCGGCTCCCGGGAAGGTTTTCCCCCCGCAATGGTTTTGACACAAAAATGATTGTCCCGCGGGGCGCTTCTATGTGCAAGTTTTAGTAAATTACATTTTTCACTACTACCCGTTAAATGCAGGCCGGGCGCGCACTTCTTTACCGGCCCTCTTATTTGTACAGCACCTTTTTTGTAGCGTATATACAGGAATTGTTGAGAATTGTTAAACATCTGTGTATGCAAAATGGTAAAAAAGAAGCCCCGCTGCAAAAGACTTGTTCATATCTTACTTTTAATACTGTTGACTGGATAGACGTGTTCATTCGCCCGGTGTACAAGCAGATCATTATCGATGCATTGAACCGCTACATTGAGGAGAAGGGATTGATCGTGTATGCCTGGTGCCTTATGACTAACCACCTCCACCTGGTGGCCAACTGTAAATCCAGCACCAGCCTCTCGCTGCTGGAACGCGATTTTAAAAAACATACCACCAAAGAAATACTGGAAGCCATTGACCTGGAGCCGGAACTGCGGCGGGAGTGGATGCTGCAGCGCTTTGAATTGTTTAGTCAGAGTTTGAAGCGGATTGAAAAATTCCAGGTATGGCAAAATTGCTGCAACCCGGTATTGATTGACTTCAAGCAGGTATACCGCCTGCAGGAGCGCATCCTGTACGTGCATGAAAACCCGGTGCGTGATAAAATCGTTACAAGGCCCGAAGATTATGTGTGCAGTTCGGCAGCAGACTATGCAGGGAAAAAGGGACTGGTTAACGTTACAGTGATCAACTTTGAACAACTGCGTATATCGGCATTCAAAACGGGAGAATAATGGGTGAAATGGCGAAACCTGCCGGTTCAAAACAGAAACCAGGCATTTAATGATTTCCGTTAGTTCGCTGGTTTGAACCAATGGCTGGTTATAACTTCGAACACCCGGCGCCGGACAAGCACCTTACAGGTGGCGGCCATGATTGGCTTTTCATTCATCCAATAACCATGAGTTCGTACAGCAGGCAGCATCCGGTAATTCGCAATCAAACACTGCTACTTCCGAACAAAAATGATTTATAAAGAAACCGGGTAGCGGCCTCTGTTATCTTTCGGCACTTCCGGACGAAACTCCCGTTTTTTCTTTTTTTCAGATTTTTCTTCTTCGGTAATCTTGCCCAGGTTAAAGGTGAGCTTTACGCCGCCAAAATAATACCAGTCGTTTTTCTTCGGGTTGCCACGTGGTGTACCGTAGGGCGGGAAAGGGTCGTATGTACCGCCTACTTCTCCACCCCGGTAAGCCATTTCAGCCGATTTCGGTCCTACAGTCTCTTTTAGCAGGTGGCCATCAACGTAAGTATTGCTTACATCGTCCAGATGATCGGTAAACAATTTACGGAAACCGGCTTCCACTGCCAGGTTCAGGCGTGCATTCAGTTTAAAGGAAATGCCGCCGCCGAAAGGAATACAGAATTGCGTGAGGGAATATTCCTTTCTGTCCGGGTATTCCGGCAATCCCTGCCCTTCTGTACGCAGCGGGCGCAGGAATACCTTATTGTGGTCATAATCGTAGGCCCAGGGTTTGTAGCGGAACCCGCCCACGCCGGCGAAAACGTAGGGATAGGCATCGAACTCATTGGGGTCCAGCAAGGCTGCCTCCAGGCAAAGACTGGCTTCGAGAACGGAGGTGCGGAAACTGAGGTTGCGCATTATCAACAGGGAGTCGCCGGTATATTTATCGTCGGCAGCCAGCCAACCCCAGGCTACGCCCGCCCGCACCCTCAGGTAATCGTTGATGCGGTACTTGATATTGGCATTCACCACCGGCCGGATGTTTTGGGGAGTGATGGCGCCGGTGGTCAAATCGCCATTATAGCCGGCAATACCGGTAAGAAATTCCAATTGCCAGTTCTGACACCACGCAGGGGTAGTGTACAAGGCTAAAATCAGGACGAGGCCAGGAAGCCTTTTCATGGTAAGCACATTTAAGCGTTAACTGAGAAAACAGTGTTTTTCAGCTTTTCTGGAACATCGGGGAGGATAGTGGAAAAAAATGCGGTAGGAGAAACGAGACCGAAAATTAGAACAAATATTCCGTATTTGGAAGCTTCCGGCTGACGGAAATGAGCTGGCGGCGGTATTGATGCATGAGTAAGAGCCAAAACAAGTCAGGGTTCCTTCCAAAACATGGAATGTCCCGGCTTTACGCAAAGCCGGCCGGCCAGGGAAACAACCTTAACAGCCCTGTTGTAACAAATCGTGCAACATATCGACCAACTTTGTATCTTTTCGCTAAAACCACCTAATTGCAGACGAACCTTAACCAGGAAGAGTTTATTGCTTTGGTAACGCAGCATAAGGCCATGTTGTATAAGGTCTGTAATCTGTATTGCACCACGGAGCACGACAAACAGGACCTGTTCCAGGAAATTGTGATACAGTTATGGGGGGCTTATCCCCGGTTTCGTGGCGAATCGAAATTCAGCACCTGGTTGTACCGGATTGCATTGAATACTGCTATTTCAGACCTGCGCAAGCAAAAGAGAAGGATCAAAACTGTTACATCCGAAAAACTGCCAACCGACTTACAGGACATTCAGTATAGCAAAGACAAGGAAGAAAAAATACAGCTCATGCACCGCGCCATTGCCCAGCTTACAGAAATTGAAAGGGCTATTGTGATGCTGTATCTCGAAGACAGGAGCTACGATGAAATGGAAGACATTTTGGGTATCAACCAGAACAACCTGCGGGTGAAAATGAACCGCATTAAAGAAAAGTTACGGAAACTTACTAAATCAGTAGAACATGGAGTTGGATAGCCTCAAAGATATCTGGAAGGAGCTTGACGAGGACGACCTGCGACCAGGTGGTAATGAAGAGATTTTGTCCATGTTGCACAAGCGCTCCCGCAGCCCGGTAGCCAAAATGAAACGCAACCTGTACTGGGAAATGGGCGGATTGGTAGTATGCTATTCGCTGGCCATCTGGTATTACATTTTTAGCTGGCAGGGACGCTACTGGGAAGTGGCCTTGTTGCTTTTCCTGATAGGGGCCTTTGCATTATTCTATTACCTCCGCAAACGCAAACTGCTCAATGAAATGCAGTGCGTTGCCTGTGAAGTGCGATCGAACCTGCGCAGGCAACTGAGCACGCTGGAGAAATATGTGAACTTCTATTTTGTAAGCACCATCCTGCTCACCCCGGCCGCCTATTTTGCTGCCGGATTAATTGTATTCTTCAAAACACCGGAAAACAGCCATGCCAAACCCCTCGACTTCTTCGGCGGGGCCGGCGATGTGGCAATCCAGATCAGCGAACAATTGCCCAACCAACGTTTCTTCATCACTTTCGTGGTACTAGGGGTAATGATCAGCATTGGCGCCTACTTCCTGGTACGCTGGGCCATCGACCGCATGTATGGCCAGCATATACAGAAATTAAAAGAACTGGTACGGCAAATGGAAGAAGTGGAGTAAGGCCATCGCAACGCCTTCATTATAAGTGTTTAAAATACATTTATTACGATTGCTGCCCCTGGTAAGGGCAGTCTCCCCCCATTGATACTTTTTTTGCGGAAACCAATAAGCTTTTTACATCAGCACACTCGCTTGCTATTTTTAGTAATTTCATAAGCTGTTGCACCTCCTGCAACGGCATAACCATTACTGATAGTATAAGTAAATAACAACCTATGTCACGCCGCAAATTCATCCGCGACAGTGCGCTCCTGCTGGCAGGAGGTACCGTATTGTCTGCGCTGGACAACGAAACGTTTGCCATTTTCCGGAATCGCATTGCTCCCAGTGACCAGTTAAACATTGGCGCCATCGGCATCAAGGGAATGGGCTGGTCGAACCTTACGGCCGCACTGAAAGTGCCCGGCGTAAACGTGGTAGCATTGTGCGATGTAGACCAATCGGTACTGGACCAGCGCAAAGCCGACCTGGCCAAACTTACCGGAGATGTATCCAAAGTGAAAACGTATAAGGATTACCGTAAACTGTTAGAGCAGCAGGATATTGATATTGTTATCATCGGCACACCCGATCACTGGCATGCGCTGCAAATGATCGAGGCCTGCCAGGCAGGAAAGGATGTGTATGTGGAGAAACCTGTGGGCAACAGCATCGGTGAATGTCGCGCCATGATGGCCGCCCAGCAACGGTACAACAAGGTAGTACAGGCAGGTCAGTGGCAGCGCAGTCAGCAGCATTTCAAAGACGCCATCGAGTTTGTGCACAGCGGTCAACTGGGCATGATCCGCACCGTAAAAGTATGGTGCTACCAGGGTTGGATGCGTCCTGAACCGGTTGTGCCCGATTCGGCCCCACCTCCCGGTGTTGACTATGCGCTATGGCTGGGGCCGGCTCCCAAGCGGCCCTTCAACGCCAGCCGCTTTCATTTTCATTTCCGCTGGTTCTGGGACTATGCCGGCGGCCTTATGACAGACTGGGGCGTGCACCTGCTGGACTATGGACTGCTGGGTATGAAAGCCGATGTGCCCAAATCCATTGCCGCACTGGGCGGCAGGTTTGCCTACCCCGACCTGGCCCAGGAAACACCCGACACGCTGACCACCTTATATGAATTTGATGGGTTTAACCTGGTATGGGATTCTGCCATGGGTATAGACAACGGGTCGTATGGAAAAGACCATGGCATTGCGTTCATTGGCAACAACGCCACGCTGGTACTGTATCGCGGCGGATGGGAAGTAATAGAAGAAAAGAACAGCAAGAATAAGGTAAGCAAGCCCTTTACCAAACCATCCGAAAACGGTTTACAGGCGCACTGGAACAATTTTATTGATGTAGTGAAATCGCGCAGGATGGAAAACCTGGCCTGTTCCATACAGGCAGGCTCGCATGTAGCTACTGTGGCGCAGATGGGCAATATTGCCTATCGTACCGGTAAGAAACTGGTTTGGGATAAGGATAAAGGTAAGTTTACTGATGAAGCGGTAAATAAAGAATATTTGATGAAGGACTACCACAATGGGTGGAAACTGCCAACCGTGTAAGAAACTATATATAAAAAGCCGGGGTTTTCTTCCCCGGCTTTCAAGTTATTTGTACTGTTATTATTTCAGTTTTTTGATCTTGATATTCCTGTACCATACCGGGTCGCCGTGATCCTGTAAGGCTATCCTCCCTTTTTTGAACACACCGAAATCTGCCCAGCCTTTGAATTTGCTGTTGGCGATCATTTGCTTCCAGTTTTCATCCCACATGGTGGTACTAACCACTTTTACGCCGTTGAGATGAAATTCAAGGTTGCCGTTTTTGCTGATGATCTCTACTTTATTCCATTCGCCAACAGGTTTTACTGTTTCCGGTTCGGCGGCAATGAGATCATACAGATCGCCGGCGCGGTGTTTGTGGATTTTTGCATCGGCATGCGCATCGTTGTCCAGCACCTGCATTTCCGGACCGGTAACATAGGTTGCCTGGTATTTGGGATCTTCCTTCACATAAAAAATGATGCCGCTGTTACCGCCCTTGCTGATTTTCCATTCCAGCTTCAGGTGAAAATTTTCATACTCTTCATCGGTAACCAGGTCGCCGCGGCCTGCAGGTTTTCCATCCACTTTGTGGCCGGGATCAAAAAAGAATGCGCCGTTTTCTACTTTCCAGGCAGAACCATCGCTCCTGTTCAAATAAGAATGCCATCCTTTCTTGGAAATGCCATCAAACAACAATTCCCATCCCTCGGCTTTTTCTTCTTCACTGAGCGTGTTGGGGGTGGCAGCGGTTGACATGGTATCTGTTTTGGGCGTTTCAGATTCAGGTTTGCTTTCAAACGATTGACAGGCGCCGATAATAGCCCCGGCCAGCAAGGTAATCAGGAACTTCATGGATTGTATGTGTTTTGAGGTAATTGGGTTTTATTTCTTCAGCGACAAAATATACTTCACCATCAACCGGGCATCGTCCATGCTGAGCGTGGGATGCTCTGTCATAGGCACCTGGCCCCATACACCGCTTCCTCCCTTGATGATCTTGGTGGCCAGCGTGTCAATCACAGCCGGTGTAGCTTCATATTTCTGGGCTACCTTATCATAAGCAGGGCCAATATTGTCTTCGTTGATCTTATGACAGGTAGTACAGTCCGATGCACCGATCAATTCCAGTCCTTTTTCCAGGTCCGGATCAGCGGTCTTTGTTTCAGCTGTCTTTGTTTCTTCTGCCGGTTTGTTTTCATTGGAGCCGCCACAGGCAAAAACAGTGATGCAAACCGCCAGCATTACAAATACTTTTCTCATTGCTTATGCTTTTTAGTTTTCAAATGTCCGGCAAGTTACTTCAAAACCAATCTACTTCAAACCCAGCACGGAGCGATTAAAATTTTCATCGCTGCCGGTACCGGCGAAATCATCAAATGCTTTTTCTGTAACGCGGATGATGTGATTCTTGATAAATACGGCTCCTTCTGCGGCTCCGTCTTCGGGATGTTTTAAACAACACTCCCATTCCAGCACAGCCCATCCTGCATAATCATAGGCGGCCAGTTTGCTGAATATTGATTTAAAATCCACCTGGCCATCGCCGAGTGAGCGGAAACGTCCTGCACGGTCTACCCAACCCTGGTAACCGCCATATACGCCCTGTTTACCGGTGGGATTGAACTCTGCGTCCTTTACATGGAACATGCGGATGCGTTCGTGGTAAAAATCTATGTATTCAAGATAATCGAGGCATTGCAATACGAAGTGCGAAGGATCGTACAGCAGGCAGGCGCGGGGATGGTTGTTGGTATGCTTCAGGAACATTTCATACGTGATACCATCGTGCAGGTCTTCGCCCGGATGAATTTCATAACAAAGGTCCACGCCACATTCATCAAAATAATTCAGAATGGGGAGCCAGCGGTTGGCCAGTTCCTTAAAGCCCGTTTCCACCAATCCTGCCGGGCGTTGCGGCCAGGGATATACCGTGGGCCACAACAAAGCGCCGCTGAAGGTAGCATGCGCGTTCAACCCGAGGTTTTGGGATGCTTTGGCTGCATATTTCAATTGTTGCACAGCCCACTCGGTGCGTGCTTTGGGATTATTGCGCAGGCTTTCGGGCGCAAATCCATCAAACAGGGTATCATACGCCGGGTGTACGGCCACCAACTGTCCCTGCAGGTGCGTAGACAATTCGGTGATCTGCAATCCGCATTCATGCACGATGCCTTTGATTTCATCGGCATAGGTCTTGCTTTCGGCTGCTTTTTGCAGATCGATGCAGCGGCTGTCCCAGGTAGGAATCTGTACGCCCACATAGCCGAGACTTTTCGCCCACTGGCAGATGGATTTAAGAGAATTGAAGGGCGCTGTATTGCCCATGAACTGTGCCAGGAATATACCGGGTCCTTTTATTGTTTTCATATGATGTTATAAGGTTTGAAAGCAAAGGCGCCCATTGTTCGCGGCAGCGCCTGTGCCGGCGGTTTTAAACTATAAAATCGGTCCACTTTTTATCGGATGCGCTGGAGGCAACTACATTGTCGATAAATGCCATGCCGCGCACGCCATCGTCAACGCCCGGGAAATCGAGCATTTCGGGTGTGGGCGTTCTGCCTTCGATCTTTGCGGCAACGGTCAGTGCAAAATTGCGATAGATATTACCGAAGGCTTCGAGGTATCCTTCGGGGTGCCCGCCCGGAGTGCGGGTATTGTGCGTAGCGAAAGATGAAAGCGGTTCTTTATAACCTACGCCGGGACGCAGAAGTTGTGTAGGCTTATCGAGCCATTTTACAATAAGCGTATTGGGTTCCATCTGTGCCCATTCAATGCCACCACGTTCGCCATATACACGAATTTTGAGCGCGTTTTCTTCGCCGGCGGCTACCTGCGAAGCCATCAGCACACCGTTGGCGCCGTTGTCGAATCGCAACAACACATTGCCATCGTCGTCCAGTGCGCGGCCTTCCACCATGATGTTCAGGTCGGCGCAAAGCCTGGTGATCTTTAACCCGGAAATATATTCTGCCAGGTGTGCGGCATGGGTGCCGATATCGCCCATACAGCCGCTTTTGCCGCTGCGTTTGGGATCGGTACGCCAGCTGGCCTGTTTGTTGCCATCTTTTTCCGACAGGGTGCTGAGCCATCCCTGCGGGTACTCAACATAAATTTTTCGGATCTTTCCAAACACACCATCCTTCACCATCTGGCGCGCCTGCTTTACCATGGGATAACCCGAATAGGTATGTGTAAGGCCAAACACCAGGCCGGTTTCCTTTACTTTTTGCTGCAACTGTTTTGCTTCGTCCAGCGTAAAGGTCATGGGCTTGTCGAGCATCACATGAAAGCCATGCTCCAGCGCCATCATGGCTGGTTGAAAATGTACGTGATTGGGGGTAACAATGCTTACAAAATCCATTCTTACGTCAGGGGGCAGCTGACTTTCCTTGCGGATCATTTCTTCATAACTGGTATAGATCCGTTCTTCGGGGAGGAATAAGGCGCGTCCGCTTTCTTTTGCATTGGTGGCGTCGCTGCTCAGCGCGCCGCAGGTAAGTTCGATAAGGCCATCCATATTGGCAGCAATCCGGTGAACGGCGCCGATAAATGCGTTCTTTCCGCCGCCGATCATGCCCATCCGTAGTTTTCTTTTCATTGTATGTAGTGAATTAAAAAATTACAAAGAACAAAAAGCAAATAGCAAAAAAAGAGTCAATAATACACTTATTCCATTTCAAAAGGACCGGATAGTACGGTAAAAAGTTGAAGCCGGATTATTATTTTTTGTTATCTGGTGCTTGTGATTTTTCAAGGAACGGTTGGTTTTAAAAATAAAAAAATTACATTTATGGGCTCGTTTGAATCTAACGAATTTACTATAGTGTTTGATAAAATTACGTTGGAACGATTAATCATTTAAAAATTATCAATAAACCAACCCTTTTCGCAACAACCAAAACATTCTTGCCATGCAACAACCAACTATTCATCGCGGCCAGCTCTTCTGGGCCAGCTGTTTAGCCTTATTAGTTACTTCACTTTCCTTTGGCATACGGGCAGGCTTATTAGACACCTGGAAATATGAATTCGGCCTGAGCCAGGAAGATGCCAGCATTATTACCAGCACTGCATTCTGGGGATTCCCGCTGGCGGTTATCATCGGCGGTATGCTGGTAGATATCATGGGCATGAAACGCCTGCTGATCTTTGCCTTTTTGTTTCATGCAGCAGGGATCATATTAACCATCACAGCCGGAGGATTTACAGCCCTGTTCATCAGCACCCTGCTCATCGGTTTGGGCAACGGCACCGTGGAAGCGGCCTGCAACCCGCTGGTGGCAAGTATTTATACCGATAACAAAACGACCAAGCTCAACCACTTTCACCTCTGGTTCCCCGGTGGTATTGTGCTGGGCACGCTGATCGTTTTCTTCCTCGGACAAAAAATTCCCGAAACGCAATTCCTTTCCAACTGGAAATTCCTGGTAGGGTTAATGCTTATACCCACCGTTATATATGGTATCATGTTCTTCCGGTTGCACTTCCCCGTTACCGAGCGCGTGGCGAGTGGTGTGAGCACCGGGGAAATGTACCGTTCGCTGCTGAACCCGCTTTTCCTGATCATGATCGTTTTGATGTTCGGTACGGCCATTACAGAGCTGTTTACCGGCCAGTGGATTGATGTGCTGTTGAAAAGCGTAACCGATAACGCCATTTTGATCCTTACCATTTCCACTGGTGTAATGGTGATTGGCAGAGGCCTGGCAGAACCGGTAGTACACCGGTTGTCGCCTTCGGGAGTACTGGTGTTGTCGGCATTATTATCGTCAATTGGATTGTACATGCTGGGGCACAGCACCGGCAGCATGATTTATGTAGGCGCTTTGATATTCGGTTTGGGCGTATGTTATTTCTGGCCCACCATGCTGGGATTTGTTGCCGAGAATCTGCCCAAAACGGGGGCCGTAGGGCTAAACCTGATGGGTGGCGCCGGCATGTTTGCCGTAGCCGTGTATATGTTGTTTATGGGAAAATTCTACGACAACATCATTGCGGCCAAACTGCCCGCCGGGGCGGATATAGCTGCCTATAGCGCGCCCACTGCCACCAAAGAAATGGCCGATGCGCTGGCTGCCGCCAAAACAGCAGCAGGACCGGAGGTGATCAATGCTACGCTGATCATTCCGATCATTCTCACCGCAGCATTCCTGGTCCTGTATTTCTATATGCGCGGCAGAAAGAAACCGGAGAAGTTAACACCTGTTAGTGCATAAACGAAAAACGTTCACACTTTAGACATTTTGATCTTGTGTGAGAGTATTTCGTAATTTTCATAGTCAGTAATTTTATAGTACGAAGCGATACTTTCTCCGCAGGGACTGCCTGTACCGTGATTTCGCTGAATAAAGGCAATATTGTAATCAGGAAATGCCTACATCCGGCAAATCCCGGTTCAGGCAACCTCCGCGGAAATAAAATGCGATTTTCAAACTCAACATTCTGTGAGAATGCCCAAAAAACAGTCACGACGGCTTGCTATCAAAAACCTTATGGCCGGTACGGCAGCTTTAGGCACCATGCCCCTTCTTTCCTCCTTTTCGTCACCTGAGGAAACCAAATCTACTTATACATTGAAAGGAAACATTAACCATGCGGTATGCCGCTGGTGCTACAACTCCATTCCGCTGGAAGAGTTTTGCGCAGCGGCCAAGAAAATGGGCATTAAAGCCATTGACCTGGTAGGCCCCAAAGAATGGCCCGTGCTGAAAAAATACGGCCTGGATTCATCTATGTGCAATGGCGCGGAGATTAACCTGGTAGACGGCTGGAACGATAAGAAATTCCATCCCCAGCTGATTAAAAATTATACCGAAATGATTCCGCTCGTGGCCAGGGCTGGATATAAAAACCTCATCTGCTTCAGTGGCAACCGCCGCGGCATTGATGATGAAACCGGCTGGAAAAACTGTGCTGAAGGATTGAAGCAGATCATGTCGCTGGCCGAAAAGCACGGCGTGATGATCATCATGGAATTGCTGAACAGCAAGGTAAACCACAAAGATTACCAGTGCGACAAAACCGCCTGGGGCGTGGAACTGGTAAAAAGAGTGGGCTCTGACAACTTCCGCCTGTTGTACGACATCTACCATATGCAGATTGATGAAGGTGATGTGATCCGCACCATTCGTGATAATCACCAGTACATAGCCCACTACCATACCGGTGGTGTGCCGGGCAGGAATGAAATAGACGATACGCAGGAATTGTATTATCCCGCCATTATGAAAGCCATAGTAGAGACCGGCTTCAAGGGATATGTAGCGCAGGAGTTCATACCGGCAAGAGATACCAATGAGGCTCGGCTCGCTTCGCTGGAAAAGGCTATACAGATTTGTGACGTGTGAGGAATCTTGTTTAAAAAATCAACTGGCAAACCAATCATAGTAATCATAAAAAATACAACATGGCCGATAATGTGTATGATGCCATCGTAGTAGGTTCAGGCATCAGCGGCGGATGGGCTGCGAAAGAACTTACCGAAAAAGGGTTGAAAGTACTGTTGCTCGAAAGAGGAGAAGATATTAAACACGTTTCAGGGTACGTGAATGCCAATAAACATCCCTGGGAATTTCCGCACCGTGGCGGCAGAACGCAGCAGATGATCAAGGATTACCCGGTGTTGAGCAGGGATTACCCGTTGAATGAAACCAACCTGAATTACTGGACAAACGAAAAAGATTGTCCGTATGTAGAAATAAAGCGGTTCGACTGGTTCCGCGGTTATCATGTGGGCGGCCGTTCGCTGATGTGGGGCCGTCAAAGCTATCGCTGGAGCGATTTCGATTTTGAGGCCAATGCCAAAGAAGGTATTGCCGTTGACTGGCCCATACGCTACAAAGACATTGCCCCCTGGTACGACTACGTGGAAAAATTTGCAGGCATCAGTGGCAGCAAGGAAGGTTTGCCGCAACTGCCCGACGGGCAGTTTCAACCGCCCATGGAACTGAATTGCGTGGAGAAAGATGTGGCTGCGCGTATCAAGGCACATTATAAAGGACAGCGACATTTGTTCATCGGTCGTGTGGCCAATCTTACACAGCCGCTTCCCGGCCGCAGCAACTGCCAGTACCGCAACAAATGCTGGCTGGGATGCCCGTTCGGCGCGTATTTCAGCACACAATCTTCTACCCTGCCTGCCGCAATGGCTACCGGTAATCTTACGCTGCGTCCTTTCTCTATCGTGCATCGTGTGTTATACAACAAAGACACAAAGAAAGCTACCGGCGTAGAAGTGATCGATGCAGAAACCAACCAGACAATTGAATTCAAAGCCAAAATCATTTTCCTCTGCGCATCGGCCCTGAACAGTACCTGGATATTGTTCAATTCCGCCACCGACATCTGGCCGGGCGGACTGGGCAGCAGCAGCGGCGAACTGGGCCATAATGTAATGGACCACCACTTCCGCGTGGGCGCTTCGGCTACTGTAGAGGGTTATGAAGATAAATATTATTTCGGTCGCAGGCCAACGGGCTTCTATGTTCCGCGTTTCCGCAACCTGTTTGGCGACAAACGCAGTTACCTGCGTGGTTTCGGCTACCAGGGAGCGGCCAGCCGCCAGGGATGGAACCGCAATATTGCCGAACTGAGCGTGGGCGCTGAATTGAAAGAAGCCTTGTCGAAACCCGGTCCCTGGACCATCGGTATGACAGCTTTTGGTGAAATTCTGCCCTATCACGAAAACAGGATTTTCCTGGATAAGGAGAAGAAAGATAAATGGGGCCTTCCGGTGCTGGCCATCGATTGCGAGATCAAGGACAATGAAAAGAAAATGCGCGAGGACATGATGAATGATGGTATGGAAATGCTGGCGGCTGCAGGTCTCAAAGATCCTAAAGGATTTGATAACGAGTATGGCTTCGGCATGGGCATTCACGAAATGGGTACTGCCCGCATGGGACGCGACCCCAAGACCTCTGTACTGAATGCGTACAACCAGGTATGGGATTGCAAGAACGTGTTTGTAACCGATGGCGCCTGCATGACCTCTGCGTCTTGCGTAAACCCATCGCTCACTTACATGGCCCTTACCGCCCGTGCGGCAGACTATGCAGTGAGTGAATTGAAAAAAATGAATTTGTAAACAGCCAATGTGCCAGGGAAGCCCGGGGCTATGCAGGCTTTCTCATAGCACGTAAAATGTAACAATTATGAACAGACGAGACGCAATACAGCGTGTAGCGTTGCTGGTAGGCGGTACGGTGATCGGGGCCGAATTCTTCCTGTCTGGCTGTAAAGCCAACGACAAGTACGGCGCTTCGCTGGAGTTTACCGAAAAAGATATAGCCTTCCTGGACGAGATTGCAGAAACCATCATCCCGCAAACAGACACGCCGGGAGCAAAAGCCGCCAAAGTAGGTGAATTCATGACGGTAATGGTGAAAGACACTTACAACGAAAAACAACAAAAGGCTTTCCTTGAAGGCATGACCAAACTGAACGAAGCCAGCAAGGCCAAATATAAGGATGGCTTTATGGCTATCACGCCGGAGCAGCGCAAGGAATTGCTCACTGAGCTGGATAAGGAAGCCAAAGAATACAACCAAAACAAAAAGAAAGAAGATCCGCCACATTATTTTGCGCTGATGAAGCAGCTTACCCTGCTGGGTTACTTTACTTCAGAAGTGGGAGCTACCCAGGCGCTTAACTATGTGGCCATACCCGGCCGCTATGATGCCTGCATACCCTATAACGAAGGGGATAAGGCTTATGCATTGTGATCACCCCTAAACACCAACCAATCAATGTCATCCGATCGGAGAAAATTCCTCAAAGCAACCGGATTGCTGGCTTCCGGGTTAATAGCCGGCGCACACCATGCCAGGGCCTGGATGCCTTTTGCTGGTGAAACGGCTGCAGCAGCCAGCCGCCTGAAACAATTTGGCCTGCAATTGTATTCGCTGCGCGATGATATGCCCAAAGACCCCAGGGGCGTGCTGAAGCAGGTGGCTTCCTTTGGGTATAAGCAAATTGAGAGCTATGAAGGTCCCAAAGGCATGTTCTGGGGCATGAGCAATACGGAGTTCAAAAAGTATATGGACGAACTGGGCATGACCATCATTTCCAGTCACTGTAATATCGGCTCCGATTTTGAGAAAAAGGCGGCGCAGGCAGGCGAAATTGGTATGAAGCATCTCATTTGCCCCGCTATTGGCCCGCAAAAATCATTAGACGATTATAAAAAATTTGCGGACCGGTTCAACGCCTGCGGCGACATCTGCAAAAAATACGGATTACGGTTTGCCTATCACAACCATGGTTATACGTTCCAGGAGTTGAACGGTGTAATGCCCCAGGATGTATTGATGCAAAATACCAATCCCGATACGGTTGATTTCCAGATGGACATTTACTGGGTAGTAACACCGGGCGCCGATCCCATTGAGTGGATCAACAAATATCCCAACCGCTTTGTTACCTGCCACGTAAAAGACCGTGCCAAAGATGCAAAGGGCGATGACGCGTCCTGCGACCTGGGCACCGGTAGTATTGATCTGGTGAAAATCATGAAGGCCGCTCAAAAGAAAGGCATGAAGTATTTTGTGGTGGAACAGGAAAAATATGAAAACAGCACTCCGCTGAAAAGCGTGGAAGCGGATGCAGCCTGGATGAAGCAAGTGAAGCTGTAACAAAGCCCTTTTGGGTACAGGTTGTAAAGAAAAACCAACATAATAACGGCGTGATGTGGTTTCCGCATCGCGCTTTTTTTATCTTTAAAAAAACGAAGCAATATGAAAAGATATTTACTGCTGGTATGTCTTCATATAGGTTGTATGGCCGCGTGGTCGCAGGATGCTGATGAAACAGCTATCCGCCAGTTGCTGGCCGCGCAAACCGAAGCCTGGAACCGTGGCAGCATAGACGACTTTATGAAAGGATACTGGGAAAGCGACAGCCTGATGTTTATTGGCAAGAGTGGTGTAACATATGGCTACCAGAATACTTTAAATAATTATAAAAAAAGTTACCGGAATGCAGACGAAATGGGTACGCTCACGTTTGACCTGATCAAGGTACAGCGGCTATCGCCCGAGTATTTCTTTGTGGTAGGTAGATGGCATTTGAAACGCAATGCAGGCGATGTTGGCGGACATTACAATTTACTGTTCCGAAAGATCAATGGCAAGTGGGCAATAGTGGCCGACCATAGCAGCTGATGGAATTATTGAATCAATTAACCCTGAATACCGCCAATTGAACCCGTCTCTTACTTCCTTATCCAGATACGCACGTTCAGACGTATCAATACTATAAGGCTGGCAACCATCCACAAGTAGAAAACAATGTTGCCAATGCTGAGGTGGTCGTGAGGAACGAGGAGATCGAAGTAAGTGCCGATGGCCAGGGTCAATACCAGCCACAGAAAACCCAGCGATACGGTGGATAAAACGCGCCGGAGATATTTTCTTACGTCCTGGTCCTGGCTGGCCATTGAAACTATTTTTTAATCAACTATTCTGTTGCGTTTGTCAGGCGGTCTTTTACCAGCAGGTTGCTGAACGCAACCGAATCGCCGCTGAACGCATTGAAATCCACTTTATGAAAAATGCCGTTTACTCTCCCTTCTTCGCTGTACTGCCAGAAATGCCAGGGACGGTAAATACGCGGCTTTTCTTTCTGCAGGTAATGCGCTACCCATAGGGGATATTCATCAAACTCATCTTTCAATATCTGCTCGTAAAAATCCACGTTGGTATAGAGGATGGGCCTTACGCCATAGTATTGCTCCACGGTTTGCAGCCATTCTTTTACACGCATCCGCAATTTTTTGTAGGGCACACCATAGGTTTGTTCCACATCCAGTACGGGCGGCAGGTCGCCGGGCAGCAGCTCCACGGATTTGATAAAATTTTCCGCCTGCATTTTCCCGCTTTTGGTAGCAATAAAGAAATGATACGCGCCGCGTGTGATGCCTGCTTCGCGGGCTTTTTTCCAGTTGCGGCGGAAAAACCGGTCTTTGTTCTCCACCCCTTCTGTTGCTTTGATGAAGGCAAACTGCAACCGGATGCCTTCTACATTCATTTCTTTTACGCTTTCCCAGTCTATAATGTCCTGGTATTTTGAAACATCGATGCCGTGAATGGCGTACCGGGTAGGTATTTCGATGCCAAACGCCTGGTACCGCACAAAATGGGCACGGCGGGCCATCCACCATTCATAACCATGCAACGCCAGCATGCCGAGTATGCCTGCTACAAACAGGCCAACGAAGATCTTGAACAGCGCATTTGCTTTTTTAGTTCCTGCCATAAGCGGATACGCAAATATATTGGCGCCGATTATCACGGGAATGGATTTTTCTGTTTTAAAGATGTAAAATGTTGGAAGAAGCGATTCCTTGTCAAAAGAGAGGAAAGGCTTCCCTCCGGCAGGCAAGCCTTCCTTTAAAAATGAAACATTGCCAATTGAAAAAGCGATAGCTTCATTCGCTACGCTTGTCTTTATTAAAAACGATTGGATGTACAAAACATTGCCTGTATACCAAGTAACGCTATTTTTACAGTAACAATGCCTCTGCTAAATATTCACGATAGCATTAATTTGTTGCGCCGGCTTACGCCAAGGCGGGCCTGGAATGCAGCTAAAGTGTTGAGCAGCTACTATTTAAGCAAATTTACCGGCAAACCTGTGCAGTGGGGCTACCCGATTTCCATCAGTTTTGAACCCACCACTTCCTGCAATTTGCGATGCCCCGAATGCCCGAGCGGATTACGCGCCTTTACAAGGCCCACCGGCATGTTGCAAAAGGATTTTTTCCGCGAAACCATTGACCAGTTGTACAAAGACCTGCTATACCTGGTATTTTATTTCCAGGGAGAACCCTATCTGAACCCGCAGTTTCTTGACATGGTGCAATATGCCCGCAGCAAAGGCATCTATACTGCCACCAGCACCAATGCGCATTACCTGAACGACGCCAATGCGCGCAAAACGGTGGAAAGCGGACTGGACAGGCTGATTATTTCTATTGATGGCACCACACAGGACGTATACCAGCAATATCGCGTAGGCGGCAGGCTCGATAAAGTGATAGAAGGCGCACGCAATATTGTGAAATGGAAGAAGAAATTGAAATCAGGAACGCCCTTTGTTATATTTCAATTTCTGGTGGTGAAGCCGAACGAACACCAGGTAGAAGATGTTAAAAAACTGGCGCGTGAAATTGGTGTGGACCAGGTGCGTTTCAAAACGGCGCAGGTGTACGACTATCAGAAAGACCCCAACAATCTCATACCGGTGAATGAAAAATACAGCCGGTACAAAAAGAACAGCCGGGGAGAATATGAATTTCGCAATGCCCTGCACAACCACTGCTGGCGCCTGTGGCACGCCACTGTAATCAGCTGGGACGGATTGGTAGTGCCCTGCTGTTTTGACAAGGACGCACAGCATACTTTGGGCGATCTGAAAGGCAAACCTTTTCGGGAAATATGGCACAATGATGCGTATATTCAGTTCCGGAAACAGGTATTGAAAAGCAGGAAGAACATTGACATTTGCGCCAATTGCAGTGAAGGCACCAAAGTGTGGGGATGAGCAGATGAAGCATAAAAACAAGTAACAGGCAACCAATCACAAATAGCATGCGCATCCATTGCCGGTGAGTATTTGTATTTGGTGCTTTGTGATTTTTCAAGATAAACCTTCCGTATTTCTTATGGGTATCGAAAAAGATATACAGCAGTCGAAGTTCCGGAATGATTACCATAAGGCCGTTGTAAACCTTATTTATACTTATAACTGGGTAACGGAAAAGAACAAGCAGATATTTGAGCGGGCTGATATTACTATGCAGCAATACAATATCCTGCGTATCCTGCGCGGTGCAGGAAAACCGTTGTCTACCCTGCAGATCAGGCAGCGTATGCTCGACAAGATGAGCGATACCAGTCGCATTGTGGATCGCCTGCTGCGAAAAGGACTGGTAAAAAAAGTGGTTTGCGAAACCGACCGTCGCCTGGTGGATGTAAGTATATCCGATACGGGTATGCAGTTGTTGACAGAAATGGACCAGTACCACGCAGACCTGGACGGGATACTGGGAAATTTAACTGAAGAAGAGGCCAAAATGTTAAATCACCTCCTCGACAAAATAAGAGGGTCGGAATAGGCGTTGCCTGCGGCGAAAGGTTTTATAACCCCCGGATGAACACAGATTGATGCAAAGGCAGATCAGATGGAAACTACTAATCTGCATCATCCGTATAAGCTGTAACAACAATCTGTAGCATCTGAGGTTAAACTAAAGGTTGCCGTGGGCAACAATCATTTTTAAATGGTGGTTTGTACCTGATTTGAGTTATGAAAAAAAAGGGGACTGTATTTGTAGTGTTGGTTCTGCATGCCCTGACCGTACTTGCCCAGCCCGTTGAAGAATTCCGGGCAGCGTGGATTGCTACTGTTGACAATATTGACTGGCCTTCCAGGGGGAACTATGATCCGGAAAAGCAAAAAGCAGAATATATTGAATTGCTGGAAATGCACCGCCGTAACGGCATGAACGCCGTGATTGTACAGGTGCGCCCGGCAACGGATGCTTTTTATCCTTCGGAGTATGAGCCGTGGAGCGAATGGCTCACCGGCAAACAGGGCAGGCCGCCCAGGCCCTATTACGATCCGCTTCAGTTCATGATTGAAGAAACCCACAAGCGGGGTATGGAGTTTCATGCGTGGTGCAATCCTTACCGCGCAGAAATGAGCATCGGTAAATCTTCCATTGCACCCAATCATATCACCAAAAGAAGACCTGACTGGTTCATTTCCTATGGCGGCAAGCGATATTTTGATCCGGGAAATAAGGAGGCGCAGGAGTACGTAGTGAAAGTGATCACCGACATCGTGCGGCGGTATGATGTGGATGGGCTGCATTTTGACGATTACTTCTATCCCTATCCCATTCCCAATAAACCATTCCCTGACCAGGCCAGTTACAGGAAATATGGCAAAGGCATGAGCCTGGGCGACTGGCGGCGCAGCAATGTGGATTCCATTATTGTAAAGCTCAGTCGCGCCATCAAAAAAGAAAAACCTTTGTGCCGTTTCGGCATTTCTCCCTTTGGTATCTGGCGCAACAAGAGCAGCGATTCACTGGGCAGCGATACGCGCGCCGGGTTAACCAATTACGATCACCTGTATGCCGACATTCTGCTGTGGCTGCGTGAAGGATGGATTGACTATGTAGCGCCCCAATTGTATTGGGAATTTGAACATTCGGTAGCCCCGTTTGAATTGCTGCTGGATTGGTGGAGCAGGCATACGTATGGACGTCACTGTTATATAGGATTGGGCGTATACAAGGCGGGCGTGAACAAGGCATGGCGCGATCCAACACAATTGCCGCGCCAGATTGAAGCCATCCGCAAGTATCCCACCGTACAGGGGGCGATTTATTTCAGCAGCAAATCGTTTGTAAACAATCCCAATGGCTGGAACGACAGCCTGCAGCAGGTGTACTATAAAGAACCTGCAGTGGTGCCTTCCATGCCCTGGCTCGACTCCCTGCGGCCGGCATCGCCGGAAGTGCTGGCGTTTGAACCGGCAGGATCGCAGGTGAAGATTACCTTGTCAAAAGCTGCCGGTAATAAACCGGTAAAATCATACCGGCTGTACGCCTGCTACGACCAGCAAGATGGTTTCAATAACCTGTACAATGCAAAACTGTTGGGCGAGTTGCCCGCACCGGACAGCTGTACTTTTATTGCAAATTTACCGGCAGATAAAAAGGTGGTGCGGTTCTTTGTAACGGCCGTAGATGCCAACAATGTGGAGAGTAAGCCTTACCCCAATTTTCCTTTGCGTCTTGAGGCTACGAGAACGGAAGGCGCAGTATGGGTGGCAAATGAAGAATAAACCGTAACCCCCAAACTCATTACTTTTGCACCAAATTGAATACTCATGCCAGGATTTGAAAAATTCGGAGCGGAAGAAAGCAAGCATATCAATGATGTGATGCAAACCGGGATTTTTATGCGGTACGGTTTTGACGGGCCGCGTAAAGGTATCTGGAAAGCAAAAGAACTGGAACAGGCCATTTGCCATAAACTGGGCTGCAACTATGCACAACTGGTGAGCAGCGGAACGGCCGCCCTTACTACGGCCATGGCTTCGCTGGGTATTGGTTATGGCGACGAAGTGATCATGCCCACCTTCACTTTTGTGGCCAGCTTTGAAGCTGTGCTGAGCGTAGGCGCCGTGCCGGTGCTGGTGGACGTGGACGATACGCTTACCCTCGATCCTGCTGCGGTTAAGAAAGCCATCACACCCAAAACCAAATGTGTGATGCCGGTACATATGTGTGGCAGCATGGCCGATATGGATGCCCTGCAGGCCATTTGCCGCGAATACAATTTGCTGTTGCTGGAAGATGCCTGCCAGAGTTTTGGCGCTACGTATAAAGGAAAATACCTCGGCACTATTGGCGATGCCGGTACCTTCTCTTTCGATTTTGTAAAAACTATCACGTGTGCCGAAGGCGGCGCTGTGGTAACCAATAACGCAGACCTGTATACGAAACTGGACGGTTATAGCGACCATGGTCATGATCACAAAGGCGCAGATCGTGGGGCCGACCAGCATCCGTTTATCGGGTATAACTACCGCATTTCCGAATTGCATGCTGCCATTGGCCTGGCGCAGATCGGTAAACTGGACAGTTTCCTGGAAATTCAGAAAAAGAATCACGGTATACTGAAAGCAATCCTGAAACAGGTGCCCGGCGTGAGCTTCCGCCGCATTCCTGATCCGAAAGGCGATAGCTGCACTTTCCTTTGCTGGTTCCTGCCCACCGAAGAAATTACCAGGGGTGTGGTGAATGAACTGAAGGAACAAGGTATTTTACCGGGTAATTTTTACTGGTACGATAACAACTGGCACTATATACGCAAGTGGGACCATCTTAAAAACCTCACCATACTCAACGCCGTGCATCCCGAACTGAAAGCTGCTGTAACGCATCACGCCAACAAAGACTTTTCAGCCAGCGATGCTGTAATGAGCCGTTGTATTTGTACGTCGATTAGTTTGTCGTGGACGGAAGAACAGGTAAAAGAGAAGGGACAGCGGCTGGCGGCAGCAGTGCAGAAAGTGATGAAGGAACAACCGCAACTGGCGAAGTAATCATTTAATCATCGCAGATGAGTTCCATACGGGCTGTATACCGCAATTCAGGTTTCTCCCAACAGTGAACAAATAACTGCAGGCACAAGGCGAGTTGCCTGCTCATCGCGACTGATGATGCATCTCGATCTGGCAGCCAGCATCCGGCAAAATAACTGTCCAATAAAGGAATGCAGGAAACCAGGATGCATTTTGTAATTTCAATGCAACCGTGCCGGCAAAGTTGGGCAGTTATTGACCAGGCTATCAAAAAGCTGGAGCGGGAGCAAACAACCTGTTTGCGCCTTGTATCTGGGTAATCGGTATACGCGCCGATGGCTGACGGGTGCAACACACAGTTTTGCGTGTTGTATACGCTTGCGCAAGCAAGCGCGTGGCCTTATACCGGAGCTATTGGGGCCATTTGCTTTTGTATACAAAAATTTTTTTCGGCATTTTTTATTTGCTTTTTACGTGTACAAATGCCCGCTGCAGCCAGTAGCAACAATAATTTTATAAAATCGTTGTACCTCCTTATCCGCTTTTGTCTGTAAATTTAGGCCTGATTTTTGTGGTTCCCGCGGCCCTTTAAAATTTTGGGGAGGGGTCTGATGGGCTAAAACCCTTGAGGCACATGGCATTAAGTCAAAGTTTACAACAAAAGTTACTTCAGAAGCTCTCACCGCAGCAGATTCAATTGATGAAATTGCTGCAGGTGCCGACGGCTAACCTGGATGAAAGGATAAAGGAAGAGCTGGAAGAAAACCCGGCGTTGGAACTGGCAGAAGATAGTCACGAAGAAAATTTCGATACGGAGATACACGATGAATTTGAGAACACAGATGATGAATATGAGCGGGACGGCAGCGAAGAAGATTATGAGAATATTGATATCAGTGAGTATGTAGGTGATGAGAACGGAGAAATAGCAGACTACAAATTACGCGACGATAATTACCCCGAAATAGACGATAAGAAGGTCATCCCCTATAAGGTTGAAACTTCCTTTCACGAACACTTGCTGGGTCAGCTGGGGCTGGTGAAAATGGACGATAAGCAGCGTCGCATTGCCGAACAGATTGTAGGCAGTATAGACGATGACGGCTATTTGCGTCGCGACACGGCCGCAATTGTAGATGACCTGGCCTTTCGCCAGAATATCGAAACCAATGAGCAGGAAGTGGAACAGGTGATCCGCCTGGTGCAGCAATTTGATCCACCCGGCGTGGGCGCCCGCGATCTGCAGGAGTGCCTGTTGCTGCAACTGCAACGGCAAAGGGCCGAAGGAAGAAATGTAGAAAAGGCCATTGCCGTGCTTACTGATTACTTCGACGAATTTACCAAAAAGCACTACGATAAAATTCAACGCGGCCTCAACCTCGACGATGAGGCATTGAAAGAGGTAATTACGCATATCACCCGTCTCACCCCAAAGCCCGGCGGCAACCACGGCGATATCAACAAGGCCGAAAGTTATGTAGTGCCCGATTTCTTTGTATACAACAACAACGGCAAACTGGAGCTTACGCTGAATTCAAAGAATGCGCCCGACCTGCGCATCAGCGAAGGCTATCGCGATATGCTGCGCGAATATGAACGCGGCAGCAAAAAAGACCGCCGGCAGAAAGAAGCGGTGCTGTTCATCAAACAAAAAATCGATGCGGCCAAATGGTTTATTGATGCCATTAAACAACGGCAGCATACCCTTACCAGCGTAATGGAAACCATCATGGATTACCAGCGTGAATTCTTCTTTACCGGCGATGAAACCACGCTCAAACCCATGATCCTGAAGGATATTGCCGAGCGCACCGGGTTAGACATCAGTACCGTGAGCCGCGTGGCCAACAGCAAATTTGTACAAACAGAATTTGGTACCTACCGCCTGAAATTTTTCTTCAGCGAATCGTTGAGTACAGAAAGCGGTGAAGAGGTAAGTACACGGGAGGTGAAAAAAATCCTGAGTGATTTGATAGAAGGAGAAAGCAAGAAGAAACCGCTGAGCGATGAGAAATTAACGGAACTATTGCAGGAAAAAGGATATAATATTGCACGCCGTACGGTGGCAAAATACCGGGAGCAACTGAACATTCCCGTTGCCCGCCTGCGCAAAGAACTATAATGATGAACGCTCCTACTGCTCCTAATCACCAACCGGCTTTTATCCGTGTACTGGCCCATGTTGTTTCGTATGTATTTCATCCCCTGTTTATAGCTACTTATGTAATGGCTTTCCTGGCATATCTGCATCCGTATGCCTTTGCAGGTATAAGGGAGTTGAAAAAAACCTTTATGGTGATCAGCGTTTTTTTCAACACGGCTTTTATTCCGCTTTTTGCCGTTTTTATTATGTGGCGACTGAAACTGATTGATTCTCCTTATTTGCGTACGCAGAAAGAGCGCATCATACCGTATTCGGTGGCTATGATCTGCTACTTCTGGGCCTGGTATGTATTCCGGAACCAGGGGGTGTCTGATACGGTACAAAGTTTTTTGCTGGGAAGCTTTTTAGCGGTATGCCTGGCCTGGATTGCCAATATTTATACCAGGATCAGTATGCATACAACGGCAGCAGGCGGGGCTGTTGTTTTTTTCTTGTTGCAGGCATTGTACGGGCCTGATCCTACCGGGTATTATTTTGCCATTGTTCTGTTCATTGCCGGTCTTACAGGCACGGCCCGCCTGATTGTTTCCGATCATACTCCGGCGCAAATTTATTTGGGGTTTTTGGCAGGAGGGTTATGCCAGGTGGTAGCGTTGTATTTTGTGTAGGGCATAAAAACAACAAGGGCGCACAGCTGTGCACCCCTGGTTTCACCTTCAAAGCCATCTGAAGCTTTCGTTTATATTTAACCGTTCAATATGCTGCTTTTGGTAAGATAAGTTTCGGAGGGATGGTAGATAAACAAACAGGAGCCTCCTTTAATAGCCTGAATTACTTTTTGCGAATCTTTGGCCGGTACTGCCGGGCAACCAAAACTGCGACCGCTTACCCGGTTCGATTTCAGATAACCTGCGCCCACATAGGGAGAACCGTGAATCACAATATTGCGGGCCCTTGCCTTGTCGTTAATACCTTGTTCAATGCCATCAATCTTCAGCGACAATCCATTTTCGCCATAATATTCCTGCCGGGTAATATAAAATCCCAGGCTGCTCTTATGCGACTCCGGTTTGTTGGAAAAAGAACGCGCATATTCGCCGCCGGAATTTCGGCCGTGCGCTACCCAGGTATGCAGCAATAATTTTTTATTGGCTACATCAATGATGTACATTCTTTTTTTGCGCGAAGACTGGCTGAAATCGCATATGGACAACACTTCATCCTTGCGCACGATGCCTTTTTTAATGAGTTTGGTATATCCCTTCCATGCGTACAGGAAGGCTTTTTTGGATAAGCCGGCACGGCGCAACTGCATGCTGTCATATAAAGCATAGGCTTCCTGTTCCAAAACTGCATCGGGGGAAGGAGCGGCAACGGCCGCCGGTGCGGGGGGAGGTGGAGTGGTTACAGCTGGCTCCGGTTGCCGGGCTTGTTGCCGGGTGCCGGAAATCAGCACAGGCCATCCTGTAAACAACAGCAAAAGGACGCCAAAGGATATGGACGCAAAAGGTTTCATTGGGTTAGCGGATTTCAGCGGTTACGATCAAAAGCTAAAACGGCTAATGGGAGCGTTTTATTATGATATTTCCCAATTATGCGTAAGCAGGAGTGCCAACCACAATAGATTTGATGAGCCGGAAGCTGTTCCTATTCCCCTGGCGGATTGAGTTTACGTTTCTGCACGCTGAATTCATTGGCATAAATGCGTATCATCACCAGGAACAGTGATATCAGGATGGGACCAAATATGAGGCCGATAAAACCGAAGAGCGGTACGCCAATGATCACGCCAAAACCGGTAATCAGCGGATGCACATCGCCCATGCGTTTTTGCAGCCAGAAGCGAAACACGTTGTCTACGGACCCGATCACCACAAACCCTACTATCAGCATAATGATTCCCTTGGTGGTGTGGCCATTGGCGAACAACAGCAGGCTTACCGGCACATAGGCCAGTGCGGCGCCCACCACCGGCAGCATAGCGGCAATGGCGGTGATCACAAACCAGAACCAGGGCTCGCTTACGCCCAGTATGAGATAAGCCACCAGCGCTACCAGTCCCTGGGCTATTGCTATGAGCGGTATGCCAATGGCGTTGGAGTAAACAAGGTTGTTGAGATCGCGGCGCAGCAGGATGGCATTTTCATCTTTCAAAGGCACCCAGTCGTAAAATGCAGATTCCATTTTACGCCCGTCTACCAGCATGAAATAAAGAATGAAATAGGTGATAACGATGGTGCTAAGTGTGTTGAACGTAGCGCCGAGCACCTTGGGCAATGTTTGCTGTCCCCAGTTGCTGAGGCGTTGAATGTTCTCTTCTGTGAGAATGCCAATGTTGAATTGGTCTTCATACTTCCTTATAAAGCCTTCGATGGAAGCCAGTACTTCCGAAGAATGCTCTACTGCAAACGTCACTTTCCTGGCCAGCATATTGATCACCAAAAAAGAAGGAACGAGAATGACCAGGAACGACAACAGCATCAGCAGCGATGCCGCCAGGCTGCGGTTCCACTTATACCTTCCTTCCAGCATGAACATCCACTTGCGCAACAGTACATACAGCGTATAGGAGCCCAGGAAGGCAGGCAGGAAAAAACGCAATTGCTGGAACAACACCACACCCAGCAGGATAATGGTGAGCAGAATGAGAATTTGCCTGATAAAATTATTGGGTATTTGTTGCTGCTGCATGCAGGATGGTTTAGTGTAAAAATTCAAATGGCAAATAACTATAGCCAAAATACAACCAAAATGAAAATGCTGAGTCCTGCAAAGTTTACTTTACAATTTTCACTATTGGTATATATCCGCAACTTGTTATTTGCCATTTGAAGTTGAATACAACGACGTCAGATTAAAAATAATGAATAAAAAAGGCGTGCCACTCATTTAAATCTGCACCGCTTTCCAGGTGCCTCTGCGGAACAGGATAATGCCCGCAATGGTAATGGCCGTTTCGGAAACCAATACGGCAATGAATACCCCTTTGGGGCCCATATCCATCAGCAACGCCAGCACACCAGCCAGCGGTATCTGGAACAACCAGAAACCAAACAGGTTGATCAGTGTAGGCGTTTTGGTATCACCGGCGCCATTGAAAGCATTCGTTACTACCATGCCCACGCCATAGAATATGTAACCGAGGCTCATGATTTGTAACGCCTGTACGGCATAGCGCACAACCTCGGCATCTTCATTCATGAACTGTACAATGGGCGTTGCCATCAACAGAAAGATCAGCGTTACCATGATCATGAAAATGGTATTGTATTTCGCGGTTGTCCATACCGAGCGTTCCGCACGATCGGGTTGTTTGGCGCCCAGGTTCTGGCCTACCAGCGTAGCTGCTGCATTGCTCAATCCCCATGCTGGCAGCAGGAAAAACATGATCAGGCGGATGGACAATCCATAACCTGCCACGGCAGCGGCGCCAAATGCGGCCATGATACGGCCCAATACCATCCAGCTTGCCGAAGCAATGAGGAATTGTAGCGTGGCTGTCCAGGCCAGGTTAAAAATGGCGCGGACCAGCTTCCAGTCGGGCTTCATATGCACCCGCCGGATTTTGATGATACGTTTGTTGCCAAACAGGTGATACAACTGGTACAGTACACCAATTCCCCTGCCCAGGGATGTTGCCAGTGCGGCCCCCGTAATGCCCATGGCCGGAATGGGGCCCAATCCGTACAACACCAGTATGGGACAAAGTATGATGTTGCAGATATTGGCCAGCCACAGGGAGCGCATGGCCATAGCAGCATCGCCCGACCCGCGGAAAATACCGTTGATAAGGAACAGGAGCATGATCACCATATTGGAGGCAAACACTATGCGCGTATAAGGCGTGCCGATGCGGATGGTTTCCGGCGTTGCGCCCATCAAACGCAGGATATCTGCGGGAAACACAAGGCCTATAATGGTAATGACAAGGGAAATCATAATGCCCAGGAATATGGCCTGCATACCCGAACGGGCAGCCGCATCATGGTCCTTTTCGCCTGTCCGGCGTGCTACCATGGCAGTGGCGGCCATACTTAATCCTATCCCGATAGCGTATACGATGGTGAGTACAAACTCTGTAAGGGCTATGGTAGTAACTGCTTCCGTTACCCCCAGTTTGCCTACTACATAAATATCTACCAGCGCAAATACCGATTCCATTACCATTTCCAGCACCATCGGTACGGCCAGCAGGAATACCGCGCGCCGAATGCTGCCGCTGGTAAAATCCTGGTGCTCCGATCCCAATACAGCCTGTTTTAACAACGCAAAAAATGATTGCACACGAATGCCTGAGGCATTGGTTTGTTGAGACATAACAAATCCTGTTTAGTACGTTAACACTAAATAAAATGAAGGAATAACCGAACTATCCGTTCGCTTGCCTGAAGGTGGTAGGTGTAGGTCGCCGGGCACATCTGGCGCCTTAGGCGAGGTAATTAAAACTTCATGGTTCGAAGAAATTAAGACGGCAAAGGTAGGAAAAGCTTTGGCATGGCAAAAAAAATGTTGCGGTACTTTGCTGCGGCCCGCCCGGGCGCTGGTCCCGGACTGTTTTAAAATGCGGGATAGGCCGCTCTGTTCAGGCAGTTGCACCAGGCTTTATCCCGCCTCCTGGTTCACTTCATTGATTGCCAGGGCCAGCTGAGATTCTGTACGTTGCAGCCATTCAGGCACATCCTCTGATTGCATTTTCCACTCGCCGTCTTCGTCTCTGCCCATGGTGATGGTAAGTAATTTACCGTTGCTGTCGATTACAGACACATGATAATAGATGGCCGCTGTATTGGTGCGGGCAAAATGAAATTCTCTTTCACGGCCATCATCGCAGATGATCAATTTTGAGAAATCCGATTTCATACTGCTACTGCATTTTGTCAAAGGGTATACTATCGGTCATCACAAGTGTTTAATGGGTGTTTGGAGGGAAGTGAGCTTTTTGCTCAGCTGTTCGAGCTTTTTTCGCGCTGCTATGTCATAAGCCTGGCTATGCGCCATGGCTTGTTCCTGACGCTCGAAATAAGCGCCGGAAATATTTTCAGTGAGCTGCATGTTCAGTACATGCATAACTGTATTCACTCCTTCTGCTACGGTGTTTTTTACCGGCAGGCCGCTCTGGCGCACCATATTGGTGTCCATCAGCGTGGCGGGATGTAAGGCATTTACTGTTATGCCGGTCCCTTTTAATTCTTCTGCCAGTGTAAAGGTGAAAGCCACCAGCGCCAGCTTGCTTTGCGCATAAGCCAGATCGCCGCTGTAATTCTTTTGCAACATTACATTATCAAAATCAATAGCTGCCTGTGCGCCGGATGCCACGTTTATGATAGCGGCAGGTGTGCTTTGCCGTAAGAGCGGCAGTAAACTCCGGGTAAGCAGATAGGGCGCCAGGTAATTTACCGTAAAGCGCAACTCATAACCATCAGCTCCGGTTTGTCGTGCACTGCCCCGTTTGCCGCCGCCAATGCCTGCATTGTTGATCAATATATGGAGATGGTCGTGTTCGCTTTTGATGGAAACTGCGAGGTGATGCACCTGTTCGAGCGAAGCAAAATCTGCATTGTAATATTTGTGCGGCGCCTCACTGTTAATTTGTCGTACTTCTTTTAATACCTCATACCCTTTTTGCGGATTCCTTCCATGCAGTAACAGGGTGCCGCCTCTCCGGGCCAGTTCCAGGGCAACCTGTTTGCCCAGGCCATCCGTGGCGCCTGTAACCAGTAACCATTTACCTGTAAGAGAATCCATATGCCTTGGTTTAACGGTGCCTGTAACTATTGATCGTATTAAAATGAGCAGTATTGAAAATTCTGTGCCACCCGCTACCTTTGCTCCGGTTATGCAACAGTACAGGTTTTACAAAGAGCCCGATGGGCGTTGGTATATTGACCTGCCTCAGTATATAGAGATGGGTGGCGACAAAGCCGACCTCGAAATGGTAGCGGGCGCAGATACATTTTTGAACGTTATTGCCAATGGTCGCAATAATGTATATGCCGTATTGTCTGACCAGCCATTTGATAATGCCGATCAATTGCATCGGGTGGAACGGGAAATAGACTCCGGTTCTTTTTACAAACTGGCCACCTACCAGCAAAAAAACATCAACGATTTTGAAATGTGGTTGTGCGATGTAACGGCGTATGTGTTTAACGGTAAGTTTCCAGATATCATTTATTACTCGGTAGTTAACGTGCAATAAAAGCGTTGGACGCATGCCAACGTTTTGTTAACAAGTCCTTCTCTTCTTCTTAGGATTTCTTTAGTAAACCATTGCTTTCCCTGCAGTCTATTAGTGTAAAGAGGCAAACGTAAGAAACCAATTTATTCACCATAAAATGCAGGGTTATGAAAACGTTCTTTACACTGATTATGCCCGTGCTGATCATCGGGTTGGGATATGCAGGGTTCATTTTGTTTCAACAGGGCGCTTATGTTACTTCGGCCTGCTGCATTGCTGCCAGTCACCTTACCGGTGCATACTGGATTTATAAACTGATCAGCAAGAAGAAAACGGTGATGCAATAAATAGATTCCCTATGATACAAAGGTTTGCACCGTGGTCAGTCGCGTTGCAAACCTTTTTTCTTTAATAGTTAGGGTTCTGCGTCAGCAATCCCCCACTCAACTGTATTTGTTCTGCCGGAATGGGAAACACTTCATTCTTTCCTGCTACGAAATTTTTTCCCTGAGCCTGTAACAATTCCGCTGCTCGTCCCTGGCGAACGATATCAAAAAACCGGTCGTGTTCCATGGCCAGTTCAACGCGGCGTTCGTGCCAGATGGCTTCGCGCAATTGCACCGGGTCGGTGGTAGTAATATCGGGCAATACATTTTCATTATTGCCTCTGGCCCTTGCGCGCACGCGGTTCAATGAGGTTAATGCTTCCGAAGGAAAGCCAAGTTCATTGGCGGCTTCTGCATGCATCAGCAGCACTTCGGCAAAACGCATCAGGCGCAGGTTCTTGGGCAGGAAATCGGTGTTGCCGCAGTTACTTTCCTGCGTGCGACTGTGATAGGCTTTATAGTTGTAACGGAAATTTTCTACCGAGTCTTTTGAAGGGATTCTGAAGCCATCCCACAACACGGTACCGTCCTGGTCAATAAAAATGATGGTGGCCTCACGGCGGGGGTCGTTGGGTTCATAAGCGTTTACCAGGTCTTCGGAGGGCGAGTTGAAACCAAATCCCAGGTCCTGCCAGCCGAAGGCGCCACCGGCGCGCGGTCCCTGCGATACCACGTATAGTTGAATGGCATTGTTGCATTGATTGTTTTCGCCCGTTTGCACTTCAAAAATGGACTCTATATTGTTTTCTCCAGATTCCCGCCACAATTCAAAATAGTTGGGATGCAGGTCGTAGGTACCGGTTTCTCCGTTGATAACCATATTGGTAAGATCGTATACCTGTTGCCAGTTGCCGAGATACATGTGTACTTTGGCCAGCAGGGATGCTGCGGCGCCACGGGTGGCGCGACCAACAGCTGTTTCGCCTTTATTGGGAAGATGTTCCACTGCAAACTGCAGATCGCTTATAATGAAATCATATACGCTATCGCGCGAAGCGCGGGTTTGAAATTCCGGGTTGTTGGCCTCCGAGGGTGCAGGTACACGCGTGATGAGCGGTACGCCGCCAAAAAAGCGAACAAGGTTGAAGTAAAAATAACCACGCAGAAAAAGTACTTCGGCCATCAGCTGGTTTTTACGCGTTTCGTCGAGCGGGCTCAGCGGTATGCGATCGATGGCCTGGTTTACGCGGGCAATGGCGCGGTAATATCCCCTCCATATGTTGTTTACAATGCTGTTGCCTGGCGTGAGGGTGAAATTATCAATCTCCGCTGCCGGTTCATAATCGGGCGGAGAACTTCCTTTATCAGCATTGTCGGATGCCACTTCCGTGAGTATAACAAAGTTCAGGCTGTGCACATCTGCCGGTCCAAAGGCATCGCCCAGCCAGAGCGCATTGTATGCGCCGTTCACCAGGTTGATGGCCGCCTGTGGATCATCGGCTATGGCTTCTTCCGTTACCAGACCCTGCGGCGGAACATCGAGGTAGTTTTTGCAGGAAAAAAACAACAGGCAGCAAAACAGGGCGACCGTTGCCAAAAGGGGACCTCTATAAAGTGTACACTGTTTCATGACCATTGCATTTTTTAAAAGGTAACGTTAACGCCTATCCCAAAGGTTCGACTGGTAGGATAGGCATTGAGCTCTATGCCGGCATTGAGGGCAGAGCCTGTGGCCGCATTTACCGTGGTGGATTGGCCGCTGCTTTGTGAAGCGGAGGTGCCCGGTAAATCGGCCGGCGTGAAACCGGTATAGGGAGTAATGGTAAACAGGTTTTGAGAGGTTACGTATACGCGCAGGCTGCTGATACCAATACGTGCAGTGGCCGATTCCGGAAGGGTATAACCCAGCGTAATATTATTTAACCGCAGGTAATCGCCCGATTCTACAAAGTAGGTGGAAGCAGGCGTGTTGGTAGCCAGTATGCGTGGATCGCTGCCATTGGTGTTTTGAGGCGTCCAGCGTTTGCTGGCGTATTCAGCTTCCACGTTATCACGCGAATCGTAGCGGAATGCCTTTTTGCCATTGTATACTTTGGAGCCTACGTTGCCGTAGAAGTCTGCATTAAAATCAAAATTGCGCAACGTAAAACCGAGGTTGATGCCGTAATAGAATTTCGGCTGATAAGAACCTGCAAACACTTTATCATTGCTGTTGGCAGAAACATCTATGATGCCATCGTCATTGATATCGGCATACTTCAGGTCGCCGGGTTGTGCATTGGGCTGAATGGGCACGCCGTCTTTGTTGTAGGCATCGATCTCTTCCTGGCTGCGGAAAATACCGAGAGCCTGCAACACATAAAAGGAGCCGATGGGTTGTCCCGGCGCAGAGTAGGTAACAAATCCCTGGTTGCCTACGCCGCCACTGAATAGTGGCTGCCCCTGCCGCAGATCAAGAATACGGTTGCGGTTGAAGGTGCCGTTGGCGGCAATGGTGTAACTGAAGTCTTCGCCCACGCGGTCTTTCCACGTTAATCCTATTTCAACCCCTTCATTGCGGAAGGTTGCCGCATTGGTTACGTATTGCTGATCGGGATCGCCCAGTATGGCGGGAATGGTAACCTGCACCAGCGCATCCTCGGTTCGTTTATTGTAATACGTTACTTCTCCCAGCAGGCGGTTGCCCAGTACGGCAAATTCAATTCCTACATCGGTTTCTTCCAATTGTTCCCATTGCAAATCCTGGTCTTTGATGTCCTGGATAACGGTCCCTAATATGGGTTGTCCGTCGAAGAAATAGGGAATGTTGGAGGTGGCGGTTACAATAAACAGGTTCGGGTCAATATTCTCGTTGGCCACCCTGCCCCAACTTACGCGCAGTTTGAGAAAATCGAAAATGCGCTGGTTGGCCATAAAATTTTCCCGGCTGATATCCCATGAAGCGCCCACTGCAGGCGAAGCCAGCCAGCGGTTGTCTTTGGCAAAGCGCGAAGTGCCATCGTAGCGCAGGGAAGCAGTGAACTGGTATTTCTGCATAAAACCATAGTTCACGCGCGCCACGTAAGAAATACGATTGTAGCGCGAAGCGAGGTTTTCGTTGGTTTCCGTATTGGGGTCCCCGGCATCAAGATACCAGAGGTCGGGATCAACGGGAACATCCCTTACCGATCCCGTTATATAATCACTGCGCAGTGCGTTGAGCAAAAAGCCGCCGAGCACCGTAAGATCATGGTCGCCGAAGTTTTGCTGAAAAGTGGCGGTGTTGTCCCAGGTGTAGGAAAAATAATTGTCGCGGCGCAGAGTGAGTGTACTGCGATCATTGCGCTGGTTGCCGCCGGTAGTAAGAAAAGTAACACTGTCTGCATTGTACTGGAAATAATACTGTCGGCGGTGGGCATTGTTGAAATCGGCATTGATCAACGAGCGCAGCGTAAGCGACCGCACGGGTTGCCATTCCAGTCCGAAATTGCCTTGCAGGCGATATTCCAGCAGCCGGTTGTCCTGGTTTTCGATATCAAGCACGGCATTGCCCACATTCTGAAAAGCAGATGTATTGCCGTAGCGGTTGCCTATTTTGGAAGGAATGACCGGGGCTGCCCGGTAGGCATTGTTATAAGCGGCGGCGAGGTTTACATCCTGCGTTCTGGCATGCGCCAGTGATAATTGCGCGGTGAGTTTGAGATTGTTGGTGATATTGAACTGGTTATTGCTGCGGAAAGTATAACGGCGGAACTGGTTGTCGATCACAATGCCATCGTCGGCAAAAAAGCCGGCGCTGAGATAATACTTTACATGTTCAGAACCGCCGGAGAGCGAAACCACATGGTTTTGCTGAATACCTGTTTTCAATATGGCATCATACCAATCGGTATTGGCGGGATCGGGAGGGATGGCAAGGTCGGGCGTGGCGTCTGCCTGGTAGGCAATGTATTGCGGTGTATTGGCCATTTCCACCTGGTTGGCTACCTGCCGGAAACCCACCTGTCCATTATAGCTCACGCGTGGCGGACCGGTGCGTCCCTGTTTGGTGGTAATGATCACTACGCCATTGCCGCCACTGAGCCCGTAAATGGCCTGCGCCGATGCATCTTTCAATACATCTACGCTTACAATGTCGGCGTTATTGATATTGCGAATATCGTTGGTAAGCACACCATCCACTACGTACAGAGGTTCTGCGCCTGCCAGCATGGTACCGGTGCCGCGTATGCGAACCGAAGGTTGTGAATTGGGCGCGCCCGAACTGATTACCTGTACGCCCGGCGCACGGCCCTGCATGGCCTGCGTGGGCGTCAATACCGGTTGCCGGGCCAGTTCTTCACCCTGCACACTGCTTACGGCTCCCGTTACATCACGCCGTCGCCGGGTGCCATATCCTACTACCACTACCTGTTCCAGTTCCTGTCCTGCCGAAGCCGTCATGGCCACTATTATTTCTGTTTGTCCTGCTATAGGCACCGTTTCGAGGTTATACCCTACGAACGTGATCAGCAGGGTATCGTCTGGGGGAGCCACTATGCTGAAATTTCCATTTTCATCTGTGGTGGTAGCGCGCAGCGATCTTTTCAATGTGACCGTTACTGCCGGCAGGCCCGCACCTGTTTCATCGGTAATTTTTCCACTGACAGTAATTGTTGTACCAGTTTCCGGTATGGTATCGGTGATCAGGGAGGTGGTGTCTGTAACTGTTGTATCTCTTCGGGTGGTATCGGTTTGACCGTTGGCAGTAAACAATAATAAAAGGAGTGCAGAAATTATAACGGCATGCCTAGCAACAATGGAACACGTGGTAAAGATCTTTTTCATAGCAGGAAATATTGGTAATCACTACTCACTCATGTATCACGTATTCAAAAAATTATGCCTGCTTACCGCATTTTCTGCGCTATGCGGGAATGCAATGGATTGATAAACATTTCAGGAAGGGCCTGTCAACGCCAAACTATAACGTGCATCTTTATAGGTGCCGCATCGCGCGGCTCTCAATTTGGGAAACCGGGTTGCCGGTATTTGCATTCATTTTTCGTGGCAAAAAAGCTAACTAATAAAGCAGTAAAGGACCAAAGGTTTCAAAGATTCCCCATCGCGGTGTTGCAAAAAAAATTGTGGAAATAAGTGGGCAACAAAATTTTGCTGGTCTTACCAACCTTCTGCCCGAAAATTCGTACATTACAAGTATACACAGTTCAGAGATCCTGCAGCAATCCTACCCTGAAAATTACCGCTAACCAGAGAAACCCGTAACTACTAACCCATCATTTGCTGGTCGTTTCCCGCATTAAAAACATACACCCAATCATATTGCGGTTACATGAAGAAAATTGTTGCCTGCTGGGTATTGCTTATGGGATTCCTGTCTACCGTAAGAGCCGATCATATCACCGGAGGGGAAATGTACTACACGCTGGTAGGTGTTTCAAACGGTGTGTATCATTATCGTGTTGTAGCCAAATTATTTATGGATTGTTACAGTGGCCGCCAGTTGCCCAACCCGGCCATATTTGGTGTGTTTGATAAGGCCACGGGCAAGCGCATGATGGATATTACTGTACCCATGTCGCACCAGCAGAATCTTTCTCTTGCCAATGCCGATCCGTGCATTACCAATCCACCCCGTGTTTGTTATGAAATAGGACATTACACATTCGATGTAAAAGTGCCGGCGGCAACGCTCGGCTACGTCATTACCATCCAGGTGATTTACCGGGTGAACGGCATAGCCAACCTCATACCCGGTTATGGAAATGTAGGTGCTACCTACACAGCAGAAATTCCGGGTACCAGTGCGCGGCCAAATGGCCCGCAAAACAACAGTGCCAAATTCATTGGCAGCGACCTGGTAGTAATCTGCGCCAACAACAATTTCAGTTACAATTTCGGCGCGGAGGACCCGGATGGTGATGAATTGCGTTATTCATTCTGTGATGCCTACCAGGGTGGCAATGGCGGCGGCTTTGGCACCAATACGTCCCCTTCTCCTCCGCCTTATACCAGTGTGCCCTATCATTATGACTACGGCAGCAGTAACCCATTGGGAATGTCGGTAAAAATAGATCCCAATACCGGCATGATAACGGGTATTGCGCCACGCGAAGGCATTTACGTAGTAACAGTGTGCGTGGAAGAAATAAGAAACGGCGTGGTGATAGCAGTACAGCGAAAAGACCTGCAGATACGCATCACGAACTGCAGCATTGCGGCTGCTTCTATTCAGCCGGAATACATGTTGTGTAAAGACAGTAAAACCATTCACCTGGTCAATAACTCCATCAGTCCGCTGATCACTTCCTATTATTGGGAACTATCGGATGCAGACGGTTCTGTATTGTTTACCAGCACCAATGCTACGGCCAGTCACACTTTTGCAGACACCGGTACCTACAACATCAAACTCGTTATCAACCGGAACGGACAATGTTCCGATTCGGCACATTCCGTGGCGCGGGTGTATCCAGGATTTCGCCCTGATTTTACCTACAGCGGTGTTTGTTATACCAAACCTTCTGTGTTTACCGATGCTACTACCAGCGAATATGGTGCGGTGAATTCATGGCGATGGGATTTTGGTGAACTGGGCATTACCACTGATGTGTCCGATGAACGGAACCCTGTGTATACCTATCCTACCATGGGCAACAAGAATGTGCGGTTGATTGCTACCAATACATTGGGCTGTCGCGATACCACGGTAAAAACACTATCTGTAATGGACAAGCCGCCACTGAGCGTGCGTTTCCGCGATACACTCATCTGTACGGCAGACAATGTGCAATTGGAAGCCATTGGCAATGGTGTATTCAGTTGGTCGCCGGGTGAAAATATTACCGATGCGCAAACCGCCACACCCACCGTAGCGCCCACCTCTACCACCACCTACGTAGTGAAACTCGACGACAACGGTTGCATCAATTACGATTCGGTAAAAGTGCGGGTGGTAGATCATGTTACGCTGCAGGCCATGAGCGATACGGTGATTTGTCAGGGCGATACCATTCGCCTGCGATTGGAATCAGACGGCTTGCGCTATGCCTGGACGCCGGCAGCGCAGGTAATAGACCCGCAGTCGGCCCATCCATTGGTGGTAACGTATGAGAACACTACCTACCAGGTAACAGCTTCCATTGGCAGTTGTACGGCTACGGATGAAGTGATGGTTACTTCCATTCCCTATCCCGTGGCCAATGCCGGGGATGATACCATTATCTGTCACGATTCCTATGCACAATTGCATGCCAGTACCGATGGCAGTTCTTATGGATGGATACCATCGTCAACGCTCAGCAATCCATCCGTGCTGGACCCTGTTGTGAAGCCCCAGCGCACGAGTACCTATGTGTTGTATGCCTACGATGTGAAGGGATGTCCCAAGCCGGGCTATGATACAGTGCTCGTGGAAGTATTGGATGATATTATTCCCTGGGCAGGAAGGGATACGGCAGTGGTGACAGGACAACTATTGCAATTGCAGGCAACCGGTGGGGTAAAATATCACTGGTCGCCGGAGACGGGATTGTCTGACCCGCATATTGCCAATCCTACCATCACTTTTTATGAACCTTCGGTGGTGATCAACTACAAAGTGAAAGTGTTTAACGAAGCAGGTTGTGTAGACAGCACCTACAAGCGGGTAAAAGTATTTGCCACGCTTCCTTCCATATTTGTGCCCAATGCGTTTACGCCCAATGGTGACGGCCGTAATGATGTGTTGCGACCGATTGCTGCCGGGATGCAGCGAATAGATTATTTCCAGGTATTCAATCGCTGGGGACAAATGGTATTCAGTACCAACAACAGTCACCAGGGATGGGACGGTACCGTAGGTGGCAAGCTGCAAAGTTCCGGTACCTACGTTTGGGTGGTAAAAGCCGTTGACTATACCGGTCAACCTTATGTTCAGCGCGGTACGGTTGTGCTGCTCCGTTAGTGTTACCGGTGCTTTTCTGCTTCCTGCCAGTCAATGGAAAAAATGTCCTGGAGTTTCCTGCACAATTCGCTGATGCGCGTAGGCTTGGTAAGAAAATACGAAGCGCCACTCTGCATAATTTCCTGCACATCTTTCTGATGCGAACTGGTGGTGTATATGATTACCGGCACATGCATATAACGCGGCATCTTTCTGATTTCGGCCAGACATTCCTTGCCGTTCAGCCGGGGCATGTTCAAATCGAGAAAGATATAATCAGGCACAGGAATGCTTTCTTCCCGCAATACTCTCAGCGCAGCCTCTCCGTTGTTGGCGTAATGACATTCTATAGGGATATTCAGGTCGTGTACAGCTTCATTAAGAAACAGCTGATCATCTTCATCGTCGTCAATTATAAAAAGGATTTTTTTTGCTTCCATACTCATCACAGTCAATGGCAATTAAATTTAGCATTTTTCACTCGAAAAACGTCTTCCACAGACGTAAATGTTGCTGCCATCCGGAATATGACTGAAAGGGATACATGTATCGGTTGTGCGCTCTTTCCTTCTCCACTGCCGGTGCCAACAACTGCTGTATTCGATTGCCAATTTCAGCTACACATTTTGTTGTTGAATAAATACAATAAATGCAAATACCGCCGGGTTTGCAGCCGGCGGCTTTCCGCAATATGGCTGTAAGCGCTGAATCAGTCTCGTATTATATTGTTAAAAAATTCGGTTAAGCGTTACAGGCAATGCAACGGCGCTGCCCCTGCATGTGTCAAAAAATGCGTCCCAAGTAATTGAATGATAGTTAATAATGACTATTGCCCCTTTGCGGATGTTTGACCTGCTACCTGAAAAATTTGTTTCTGATCAAACTTCTCCGGGATGGATTTTTCATTATTAGTCAAACAATCAAACCGAGCACTATGTGGAAATTAATTTCAGGTATGGTACTCATCGCAATGACGCTCTTCGTTGCATGAAAAAAATATTCTGAACGCAAACTAAACCCCCAATGGCGTTATTTTGAAGTAGGCTTCAAAGATCCTATGGACGACTGGCGTGATACCGCCTTTGTGGTGGCCACCTCCGATACCACTTTGTTGAACCAGATACAGACAGAACTTGGCAAGCCTTTTAATGCACGCAAAATTGTCTTTGGCGTCCTCGTAAGAGGCAGCGGCGGCTATAACAAAAATGGTACGCACACTTTCAAATGGCATTTTAAGGAAGACGATTGGGAGCTTACCGATGTAACAGCGGAAATCTATTCAGGTCGTCCGTATAGTGATGTTGATCTTGACCTCGATTACTGGCTCGGCATTGAACGGTTTGGCCCGTGGAATTCGTATATCAGGCGGGAGATTACCAAATAGGTTGCTGATTTGAGCGGGGAACATGCAGGCGCAGAGAAGTTTTGGCGCGCAGGACTGTATTTCTTGAAAAGGGATGCTTCTTTTACAGAAATACTCCTGCGCTTTTTATTTACTGCGCCTTTCGGATTGCTGTGGCATAAGATTAGAAACAAGTATTCCGCCAATTGTTCCTGCCAAAACCGCTGCTATAACCTGGTTGGGGAAAAGATTTCCCGCAATAATCCGTGTTCAAATGGACGTATGCAGAAACAAAAACGACATCGGTATGTATTATCCCGTCAGCTCGACCAGTTTTTCTTCGAGGTGTATGCCATTACGAAGTTTACCGGCCAGTTTTTCCGGGAAGTGTTGCTGCCGCCCTATGAATTCAGGGAAATTGTACGGCAGTGCTATATCGTGGGATATAAATCACTGGCGTTGATATCGCTCACGAGTTTTATAACCGGCATTGTTTTTACCAAGCAGTCGCGTCCTTCACTGGAAGAATTCGGCGCTGCATCGTGGCTGCCCTCGCTGGTAGCCATTGCCATTATCAGGGCATTGGCGCCGCTGGTAACGGCATTGATTGCAGCGGGTAAGGTGGGGTCCAATATCGGGGCGGAGCTGGGATCGATGAAGGTAACCGAGCAGATCGATGCGCTGGAAGTATCGGCGGTAAACCCGTTTCGCTTTTTGGTGGTTACACGGGTACTGGCCACTACCCTGATGTTGCCGGTGCTGATGCTGTATATGGCGCTGATTGCACTGATGGGCGCTTACCTGAACATTCATGCAAACGAACAAACCAGTTTTCCGGCATTCATACAAAATGCATTTCAGAGCATTACATTCCTCGACATTTTTTCGTCGGTGCTGAAATCGGCAATTTATGGGTTCACCATTGGCATTGTAGCCTGTTATAAAGGATTTACTACTACGCGGGGAACACAAGGGGTAGGCAAAGCTGCCAATACTGCGGTGGTGGCTGCCATGTTTCTCATTTTTATTGAAGAGATGCTGGTGGTGCAGGTGATTAACTGGTTCAGGAATTAATAAGTGTATGGGAAGACGCTTAATAAATGCAGTATGATAAAGGTTTACCCAGGATGTAGGTAAGCAGCCAATACGGCGATGGTGGCTACCAGGTTGCTCATATTTATGGAAGTGATCAATTGGTTGAGGAATGAATGCGCGAAAGTGTGAATTTGGCAAACGCGAAAATGAGGAATGAAAAAGCGGCAGGTGCATATTAACAAGGATCACGTGGTGATCTCCATTCGCGGACTGGAAAAATCGTTCGGCAAAAACCAGGTGTTGCGCGGGATCAACCTCGATATATACCAGGGCGAGAACCTCGTGGTACTCGGCAGGTCGGGCGCGGGAAAATCGGTATTGATCAAAATACTGGCCGGCCTGATGCGGCCCGATAAAGGCGAAGCGATGGTGCTGGGCAAAAACGTAGCGCAACTGCATTACAGGGAACTGGACCAGCTGCGCCTCAAAATTGGTTTTTCTTTTCAGCACAGCGCGTTGTACGACAGCATGACGGTGCAGGAAAACCTGGAGTTTCCGTTGCGTCGCCATGCCAAACATTTATCGGAAGATGAAATACAGGCGCAGGTAAGGGAATCACTAAAAGCGGTGGGATTATTGCATGCCATGAACCAGCTGCCGTCGGAAATATCCGGCGGTCAGCGTAAACGCATCGGCATTGCACGCACGCTGATCCTGCGCCCGCAGATCATGCTGTACGATGAACCCACTGCCGGACTGGACCCCATCACCAGCATGGAGATCAACGGACTGATTAACCATGTGCAACGGCAATATCATACTACCTCGGTGATCATTACGCACGATCTCACCTGCGCAAAAGCTACCGGCGATCGTGTAGCCATGCTGCTCGACGGACAGTTTGTGCGCGTGGGCAGTTTTGAAGAAGTGTTTACAGGCGCCGATCCCAGGATAAAAAGTTTTTATGACTACAACTTTATCACATGATCCGTTCAGAAAGAAACAGGCGTACAGTTATTGTAGGCATTTTTATAGCCATTGGATTGATCATTCTCATTGCCGGCATATTGACATTGGGAGGACAGCAGAAAGTGTTTGCGCCTTCCATAAAATTGCATGCAGTGTTCAGCAACGTGAATGGACTGCTGCAGGGAGACAACGTATTTTTTTCCGGTGTAAAAATTGGTACGGTGCGCGATGTGGAGTTCCAGGGCAATTCGCAGGTGCGCGTAACCATGCAGATAGAGCGGCGCGTGCGCGAATACATCCGTAAAGATGCCAAGGCAAAAATCGGGGCAGAAGGATTTATCGGCAACCGCACGGTGGTTATATATGAAGGCAGTGCTGCGGCGCCTCCCGTGGAAGGTGGTGAACAACTTCGTGTAGAGGAAACCGCGAGTGCGGAAGATATGATGGCCACCCTGCAGAAAAATAATGAAAACCTCGTGGCCATCACCAATGATTTTAAAATAGTAAGCCAGCGACTGGCCGAAGGCGAAGGCACCATTGGCGCATTGCTTACCAACGATGCCTTGTTCAAACAACTGCAGGCCACTGCCGCCAACCTGCAGGTAGCGGCGCGCAACAGTGAAGCAGCTACACGCAGCATTGCCGACTATACCGCCAAACTGCAGCAACCGGGCACACTGGCCGAGGGACTGGTAAACGATACGGTGATCATGCGTACATTGCAACAGGCCGTAGCGCAAATACAACAGGCTGCCACCGATACGCGGCGGTTTACGCAGAACCTGCAGCAAACCAGCGAACAACTGAAGAGCGACGACAATGCCGTGGGCGTACTATTGAACGATCCGGAAACCGCGGCACAACTGCGTGAAATCATTGCCAATCTCAACAGCAGCAGTGTGAAGCTGGATGAAAACCTGGAAGCACTGCAACACAATTTTCTTTTTCGCGGGTTTTTCCGTCGTCGGGCACGACAGGAAGAAAAAGAGAGAAAAGAAGCGCAAAAACAGGCGGAGGAATCTGCCCGGCGGGAGAGGATGTTGTTGGAAGAAAAAAATTAAAGATCAATCAAGCCTGCACTTATTGTTTTCTCTTGACCGCAATATACACCCCACCGTTTTGATGAATACGGAACTTGTCTGCTTCTCCATTTTCATTGAGCAGGAATTCAAATTCTGCCTGCACTTCGTACAGGAAGCATTGTGTGTCGGAAGTGAAATATACAGGTACGGGCCTGTTGCCATTCTGTGAAAAGTAGAGCTGGTCCCCTTTGGCTGTAAACGTAAAAACAGTTGACCCGAGTTGATAGCTGTGTAAATACCGGTTCAGTTTTTCTTCCGGCAGGGTAATTACTTTCTTTGATACCGGCTGGTAAAAATCTTTCCAGCCATATACCGTTGCCACGCTGTTGATGATTTCGCCAATAATAGCGCCATTATCGCTGTTGACCATTACCACCACGCCATTGCCGTTTTCAACGCTGCCGATGTACTGGCAGCGAAATCCTTCATTGGCGCCGTTGTGCTGAAAATATTTTGCATTGCCGCGTGTGTCGATAAAAACGCCCAGCGCTGCCTGTTGATCGATATAGGGCGTAAGCATGGTTTGGGTCATCTCCTTGCTCAACACCTTATTGCTTTTGCCCTGCATGGACAATTGAATTTCTATAATGAAGCGCGCCAGGTCGGTGGGCGTGGTCCACAGGCCGGCTGCAGCCTGTTCGGGGTAGATGTGAAAATTTCCCTTTACGGGTGTTCCATCGGCATGATAGGCAGTAGACAAAAAGCGGAATGCCTGAGGCGGTGGCGGCTGGGTAAACGTGCTGTACGTCATACCGATGGGTTCCAGCACCTGTTTCCACATGTACATATCATAGGCCATACCGGTAATGTCCATAATCAGCTTTTGGCTGATGGTGGTGCCGCCGCCTGAATATTTGAATCGTTTGCCCGGTTCAAACAAACTGCGTACCGGATCGGTGTTGGCTGGCCGTTTACCGTCGAGAATATCGTTGTCGGTGGGCAAACTGTCTGTCCAGGTATAGCCGGGAAAGCCGTGCACGCTTAATCCGGCGGTATGACTCAGCAGGTGGGCCGCAGTAATTTTCTTATCACGGGTAAAGGAATCTTCCGGAAACTTCCACGATTGCAGATAATCGTTGATGTTGCGGTGCAGGTCGATCTTTTTTTCGTCGGCCAGCCGCAGCAGCCCCATGGCATTGAGCGATTTGCTGATGGACGCGGCCTGGAACAGGGTGTTGGTAGCAACGGGACGGCCATCGGCGGTATCGGCATAGCCATAGCCGCGCGCCCAGTCAATCTGGCAATTATGTATAACGGCAATGCTTACTCCATGAACATTGTGATATTTCATGCGCTCTGCCAGGTTCCAGCCGGTACTGCCTTCCCGTTTTGCCCAACTGCCCAGGCTGTTTTCAACGCGGGCGATGCGCGCCTCGGTTTCTTTGGAATAATCATTTGTCTGGGCAAGAAGACCAGTGGAGAGGAAGAGGATAGCTGCGAGGGAGAAGACCCGGATTTGAATTTTATGCATGCTGATAATGTTCTGATAAAGTGGTTTATATAATCACAAAGGCACGAAGCCGGACCGTAAAAAACCTGGTGTCTTTGCCTTGTGGTGGTCCCTGTCGCCGGCCATGTGCTACAAATAGGCCGTCACTTTTCAGTGGGCCATGGCCAAGCCATTGCAGTTGTTCATCACCATCGTTCTTCAATTTAAGCCAAAACCCGCATATCTCCCTGCTGGCGCTTGTTTTGTATGCATACCAGGGACCAATTCACCGTAATATGGCCAAAGACATAGAACAGGTGCAGCATTCCATTGAAATGGATGAGGCCATTCAACTGCATAAAATCGGCTGGACCGTTCAGCGCATTGGTTGGGTGCTGATCCTGTTGTTATTGGTATTGGCCGCACTGGGATTGTTTGGCACGGGACCGCTTAGTCATAAACAACTGGAAGCTGGTGGCAATGCTATAGCCTATGAACGGTTTGCAAGATATGAAGCCAACACTGCGCTGCGTTTTACGGCCGTGCACCGCAATGGCGCCGTGATGGTACAAATACCACAGCAGTACCTGCGGGATTTTGAAATAGCGTCCATCGTACCTGAACCGCAGGAGGTGCAAACCATCAACGGGTATTATGTTTACCGGTTTGCGGCGGATGCGACGCTGCAAATTGTTATGCGCGGTATGCACCAGCAAAGCGGCACAGTGGAAACAACCATACTTGTCAACAACATGCCATTTACCATATCACAATTCATATATCCATGAACCCGGTATTACGCGGTTTTGCCATATACATTTTTTTACTGGTCGTTTTCCGGCTGATGGGAAAACGCAGTTTGAAAGAAACCACTACGTTTGATTTTTTGCTGATCCTCATCATTAGTGAAGTAACGCAGCAGGCGCTGGTAGGACAGGATTATTCCATTACCGGCGCTTTCATACTGATATTGACACTGATTGCTGCAGACCTGCTCTTCACTTTCCTGCGCGAAGCGCTCAGCATAGTAGACCAGGTAATGGAAGGCGCGCCACTGCTCATTGTGGATCATGGGCAGCCGCTGGAACGGCGCATGAAAAAATGCAAGGTGGAAAAAGACGACGTATTGCATGCCGCAAGGTTGATTCATGGCATTGAAACCATGTCGCAAATAAAATATGCAGTGCTGGAAAAGGATGGGAGTATATCGATTATACCGTATTAGTGGGGAAGCAGGCGCAGGACCAGCAGGGCAATTGGAAAGATATAGAGTATTTGTCTGAAAGCCGTTGCGGCCCTGGTTATTAAACATTATTCCTCGCTCAGGGCTGCTATTGGTCTTTTACAGCGCCGTTGTATAGTGGGGAGCTTAACACAAAATTTCGCATACGCCTCGGATTCAAAACTCATAAAAAGGATAAATTGAACAGGAAGTGTAAATCCGGGCCAGTTCTGGCGCGGCCGGGGATTTGATTTTTTTGATATTATGGACCCACGCAACAATTAAAAGGCGATAAAAATGGGATGGCAGGTTTTACCCCATCCATCCCAACAAATCATCATGAATCACAATTATTACATCCGGGTATCTTCAGCGATATAATAAGCCGCTTCGGTTAAACAGCTTACATATTCATAGGTAGAGAACGCCCATCCGGCGTGAAAGCCCCCGGGATAGGGACCGGAGTAGTTGACGCCCGCTTCGAGCAACGACCACAGTTCGCGCCGCACATATTCGGGATCGAAGCGTTGGCAGAACTGTTTGATGGCCGAGAGCGGATCGTTCATCTGCTCTTCGTTCAGCAGTTTTGGCTGGCGGAAGGTTTCTTCGAGTTCTACAGGTGCATATTTCTTTTCTACAAGGTGACTTTCGGAAATCACCAGCAATGCCTCGATCAGCACCAGCAGTTCATCGTAGAAAACCAGCAGTTGACCGCGGTCCTGTCCTTCAACGTATATGCCGCTCTCATTGCCGAGGGCTACGCGCAGCCATTTGGGCAACAGGTCGTCGCGCAGGTCTTCGATGAAGAGGCAGTGAAACACTTCCTGCACCACGCCCATAGGGTTGAGTGGCACCTGGTCTATCAGGCGCCCGGCTTTTTCGAAGGGCAGCCTGCGACGGCCGGGCTGTTTTTCCGGTTGAAAACCTGCCAGTGTACCTTCTTCCTTTTCGGTTGTAGGTAAAGGTGGTATTAGTGCTTTTTTGTTCTGCTGCCGGTGCAGGGTATAGGCAGCAGCGGCGAGTTCACCCAGTGCACTCGTAAACCGTGCGGTGCGGGACGACTGGCGGTGACGACGCCTGCCGTCGATGCCGGAAGCCAGACGGGAAAGGCGTTCCAGTTCACTTCGGGTTTGTTGTAGGTTATAGCGGGCAAAGAAACCGGCTATGGTTGCCATAGGATGGCCGGTTTGTTTTGTTGGCTGCTCTGCCCGTGCCGCCTGTAAGGTTTGTGTTGTCATAGTAAACAGGTTTTGTGGTGAAACAATAAGCATCGGTGGCCGCTACACCTACGGGGCAGATGGTAAGAACCCGCTAAACGCCTTGCGGGTTGTGGCATCTTTTCTCCTGGTCGTTTTTAGTGCTGATGGTTTGTACTTGCGGCCTGGGAACTATATGGCTATCACGGAATGTATGTTTATTCCGGGATGTGGGTAGTTGATTCAGGAATCTATGTGGTATATTCCTGAATGGCGCAGGTACTGTTGTGGTTTGTATCGTCGCCGGATGATTGCGGTGCCGAGGCGCAGGTGTAGGCGGCCGGTGCGGTGGTTTTGCTGTTTGGCAAAACCGAATGTGGTTATGAGATGATCATGGTATAA
>CALCIN010000051.1 GCA_937961055.1 uncultured Chitinophagaceae bacterium
TTGCGTTCTCTTCCATAACCGATCACCATTACATTGTCCAGCTCCCGATGCGCTTCGGGAAGGGTAAGCGACAGCAGTGCTGTCTTGCCGCAGGGTCTTTCAATTTTCATGAAGCCTACAGCAGACAGCACGAGCGTATCGCCGGGATGAGCTGTTATGACAAATCTGCCTTTGTCGTCGGTAAAAGTTCCTCGTGTGGAATGTTTGATGCTAACGGATACCCCGGCAACCGGGGTACCGTTTCGGGCCTTTACGACGCCACTAACAGGCCTTGCATCACTGCTGTGCTGGCCATAGGCACGGGTAAGAATCGCCAGACAGCAAATGATAACAGGATGTGAGTATCGGAAAAATTTGCGCATACAATCAATGTTGAAAAAAGAAAACTACTTCACCAGATTACCTTTCCACAGGTCACTCAGCTGGGTATAAACATTGTTGGCATCTTTGGTGCTCAGTCCACCTGCAATCCAGATAGCGTTATCGCGTACAAACATGCTGTGGAAGACGCGTGGTACAAATGCTCCGGGCAATGCGCGCACATCACCAGGTTCCAGTTTGGTCCAGTTCACGCCGTTGTCTTCAGAAATCCAGCAGTCGCCCAATACACCGTCGGTGGCATTTTCACCGCCCACCAGGAACAACTGGTTGTCGTAGGCTACGATCTTATGTCCCAGGCGACCGGTAAAGGGTGTGTTTACTGTTACTTCTGTCCAGTTGACCCCATCGGTAGATGTCCAGATATCGTTGAGGTAGGTGGCGCCTGCTCTGCCGCCTGCCAACCAGATTTTATTGTCATGCACAAATACGGCAGGCTCTGTTCTGGCCGGGAATGCAGCAGCATCCGTTTCCTTTGTCCAGTTGGTGCCATCACTTGAACTCCACACATCCCTGAAGGCTGTGCCAAATGCATTGGTATTGCCGCCATAAGGATAACCGTTGCCGCCAATCAGCCACAGTTTGTTATTGAACACTACCACATTGGTGCGTTCGCGTGGGCTCCACCGCTCTGAAGCGCCGGGTTCTGATGCTGTCCAGTTGACGCCATCGCTGGTATACCATACCTTGTTCACTACCTCGCTGAAGGTAGTGCCTCCCTCGGGCAGTTGTTCACCGGGACGGATGCCGCCGATCAGCCAGAGTTTGTCCTGGTAGGTAACCAGCGCACCGCTTTCCACTTTGGGAATGGAGTCGCCGTTGTTGTCTGCAGCTTCATGACGTGTCCAGTTGATGCCATCGGTCGAAGACCAGGTGCCGAAGGTGATGTCGGAGCTGCTTACAGTAGCGCCCAGTGTCCAGAATTTGTTGTTGAAAAAGATTGTCCGGGTATTGTGATAGGAAGCGCCGAAATCAGTTACCAGTCGCTGCCAGGCTACCGTTTTGGGGTCTACCTTTTCTACATTCACCTGTACGGTGTATTGCCTGGAGGTAACGCCATCTTGTGCTACTACCACATAAGTGAGGGGTTGTGAAAAATCGTTTGCGGTAGTACCGCTCACCTGTGGCGTGTTGCCAATTTTCACGGTGGCGTTGGGCACCGTGATAAACTCAGCCACCAGGGAGGAAACATCTGTGCCGAAAGGCAGACTGTCTATATTCTGAATTTTCTGCGCGGTTTCGTCAATAGTAAAAGTCACATTGAGGTCTTTGATCTTGAACTCAAGGAAACCGGCAAGATTACTCAGCTTGGGATCTTTCTTACAGGCCGCGAATGTGAGCAGGCCCAAAGCAAAAACAGTCAGTTTTACAAAAGCAGCGCATTTTTTTTGAAACAGCATAGTTGTTGGTTTATGAATTGCAAAAAATCAGGCAATAACTTTCCTGCTGCTGCCTTTGATCAATTTTGAAAAGGCAACAGTATCCCGCAGCATAGCTGCTGATTATAGTATATGGCTCAGGATAAAATTCTGGTCACAGGCAAGCTTCAAATAACAAATGCTGCGATAAGCGGCTGATAGCAATCCTCAGCTTTCCGATAATAAACCAATCGTTGGATGACGATACGTAGTTATGGCCTGTTGTTTTTTGTCCCTGGTATATTGCTATTTGTTATTCGATTTTTTTTCGTTTTATAAGGAATACATGGTTATCGTTAATGATATAGTCAAGCTGCAAGTGTTCGCCGATATGCTGCAATACTTCTTCCAGGGTGGCATTCCTGAATGCTGCATTGTAGGGCGAAAGGTTACTTTCCTGGCTGTTTAATATAACGGTAACGTTAAACCGCTGTTCAAGAATTTGTGCGATCTCTGCCGGTCCTGCCTGCTGGAACACCAGTTGTGCTGCCGTTCTGTTAGCGGCCACCGGTTCGTTTCCCTGCGTATTGAAGCTGGCCAGTCCGTTATGCTTGTTAATCGTTACTACTTCATTTTCTTTTACCACAACAGCCGGCCTTAATTTCATAAGCGGCATCACTTTGGGCAATGTATCTGCCGGCTGGCGGGCAGCAGAATCTCTGGCTGGTATGCGCAACTTCATCAAGGGATAGGTTTTGGTATCGCTGCTCACCTGGGCAGTGCCCTTTTCCACAGCAATGGTAACGGTGCTGTCTTTGGGAAAAGCAGATATTTTTACCTGCGAGCCGCTGGCAGCGGTTACCAATTCTTTGGTACGGATGATTACCGGTTCTTCCTGGCTGCGGATATTGAACAATGCTTCTCCTTCGAGGTAAACTACCTGTTTTACGTCTGAGCTTTTGGGAAAAGTGATCCTGCTTTCGGCATTCAACACTACATGCGATCCATCACTCAGCAGGAGCTGCGCTGTTTGTCCACGACCTGTTTGCGCTTCGGCCAACACCCATTCACCTGCATAGTTACCGGCAGGACGAATGGCGTAATAACCAATGAGAATGCCTGTGCCCAATATGGCCAGCACCAATGCGGAAGCGGCCACCCAGTACCATTTTTTGCGGTGCATCGGAATTACGGCGGCGGCTGATTCGCGGCGAATGGCTTCCTCTAAAATTTTTTCAAAAGGCATTGCCGGTGCTGTGCCCGGATTTTCTTCTTCCCATGCCATCTGTATGAATTGCAACACCTCCTCGCGGTTTGCAGGGTCGGCGAGCCATTCAATGGCCTGCTGTTGCTCTTCAGGTGTAGCCGTTTGATTAAAATACCGCCATAAAATTTCCTTTTGCACCATTGCGCTTGAGTTTAAAATCCGGCCTCCTATAGTTATACCCGCATCCGCCTTGTTGCACCTACGCCGGGAAAAATTTTTTTTATCGGATCATTTAACTATGTAGCCATCCCAGGATAATCACCCACACAAAATCAGACAGGTAGCCGTTTTCTTTCAGGCATTTGCGGATTATTTTCTGTGCTTTGTTGATCTGGTTTTCCACGGTGCTTTTGGATATGCTCATTTCGTCGGCAATCTGTTGATTGCTGTAGCCTTCGAGCCGGCTTTTGCGAAAAATCAGGCGGCATTTGTCGGGCAGCAATTGCATGGCTTTGGCAATGAATGCCTGCAATTCGCGCATGTTTACCGGGGAATGGTCGTGTGCGGTGACCTGGGAAGATATTTGCTGTAAATATTTGTCACGCACCGCTGCATGCCGCACCTGGTTGTAAATAATATTTTTGGCGATCGTAATAATATAGGTGCTGAAAGAAGCGTCGGGATTGATGTTATGCCGGTGTTGCCACACGCGTACAAATGTTTCCTGTACAATTTCATCTGCTTCTTCGCGGTTGCAACCAAAGCGTATCACAAAACCGGTAAGCCGGGGTGCAAATGCTTCATATAGAGCACGAAAGGCAGCAGGATCGCCGGTGCGGAGTTGTTGCTTGAGTGATTGTTCGTGAAATCCTGCTGCTCTCATAGTGTATAAAAGTAAAGGGCTTGTAACAGAGATACAAGTATCTATATTGGGCGGCTTTTCTGAATAGTGGATGAGAGATGTACCGGTAAAGATAGAAAATTCATTGTTTGACAAACAGGCTCCCAACAACTTGCCAGGCGCCAACCGGGCCCGGGCGCATCTTTACTTTCAAACTTTTTTCCCGTATATTGGTTGTATATTTGCATTATGCCAGGCACACGCGTAAATATCACCTTCACTATCTGCAGCGAACACATCTGTTTCGCAGCCCGGGCAAGGTGTGCCTGCCACTTTACCACGCGCAGTAAAAAGCTGAATTATTTTCCCACTTGTAAGGACTTTCATGCGTAAGCCCCGGCCTTTTTAATTATTTCCTCGGCCGGGGGCTGTCATGTTACATTGATGATGCTATTCTGAGGCATTGCACCGTGTGCATTTGCTTTTTTTCCGTTTCCACAGACTGGTGCGAACATCAATTGATTACTCCTTACCCTGAAAAAATATTTCAGCTATGAAACCGAACAAAAAATCTTTTACCATAAGCGGTATGATCCTTACCATACTGGTGCTGTTGAACATACTGATCATCAGGCTGGGATATACCGCGCATCAAAACTGGTATGCGCTGACCGTGCTTACTTTTCCCTTGCTGCTGCTGACAGTATGGGATATCACGCAGAAAAAACATGCGCTGCTGCGCAATTTTCCTGTGATCGGTCACCTGCGCTATTTTTTTGAGTTCATCAGGCCTGAACTGCGACAATATTTTTTTGAGTCAGACCTCGATGGCAAACCCTTTAACCGCCGGCAGCGCTCCATTGTATATCAGCGCGCCAAGAACCAGCGGCAAACGGTTGCCTTTGGCATGCAGTCGGATCCGTATCAACCGGGGTATGAGTATGTGGCGCATTCTGCTTATCCGGTCACGCTGCGTGAAGAAGATCTGCGTGTGTGGATCGGCAATCATCTGTGCCTGCAACCATATCATGCCAGCATTTTCAATATCGGCGCCATGAGTTACGGCGCTTTAAGTAAAACGGCTGTCATTGCGCTCAATGAAGGCGCCAGGCTGGGTGGTTTTGCGCACAATACCGGTGAAGGGGGCATCAGTGAATACCATTTGCGGGGCGGCGATCTCATCTGGCAGATCGGTACGGGCTATTTTGGCTGTCGTAATGAAGAAGGACGCTTTGATCCCATCGCTTTTCGCAAAAATGCCTTGCTGCCTGCCGTGAAAATGATTGAACTGAAATTATCGCAGGGCGCCAAACCTGGTCATGGCGGCATTTTGCCTGCTGCCAAGAACACGCCGGAGATTGCACGTATCCGCCTGGTGCAACCAGGTACTACCATTCATAGTCCGGCCAGGCACCAGGAGTTTGACTCCGCACAGGGGCTGGTGGAGTTTTTGCAGTTACTGCGCGAATTGTCCAACGGCAAGCCGGTGGGATTCAAAATATGCATTGGCGACCGGCAGGAGTTTGTTGATATCTGCAAAGCCATCCGGTTAACAGGCTATGTTCCTGATTTTATTACGATAGACGGTGGTGAAGGCGGCACGGGCGCGGCGCCGCTGGAGTTTACCGACCATCTTGGCATGCCTTTGTATGAAGCACTGGCTTTTGCCCGGCAAACGCTGGAAGCATTTGACCTGGCTCAACATATCCGGCTGATTGCTGCGGGCAAGATCATAACGGCATTCGATATCCTGAAGTGCCTGGCATTGGGCGCCTCCGCGTGCTATTCGGCAAGGGGAATGATGTTTGCACTCGGTTGTATACAGGCTTTGCAGTGCGACAGTGGCAAATGCCCCGTAGGTATTGCTACACAGGACCCTTCCCTGTACAAAGGACTTGACCCTGCCGATAAGTCGGTGCGCGTGTTCAACTTCCATAAAGGGACCCTGCAGGCAACGCGCGAAATGATGGAAGCCTGTGGTTTTAAAAACGTGCAGGATGTGGTGCCTTCGAGGTTCTACCGGCGTGTTGATGTGCAAACAGTAAAAAGCTTTGAAGAGATTTATTTTCCCAAAGGGAACCCCTTTCTTAAGAATGAACAAAACAAATTACTCTTAAATTAAAAAATATGAAACAGATGGAAACGATAGACAATGGCCTTGTGTTGCTTGCTGATGATTACAAGCTGCTATTATCTTACCTGCATGGCCAGTTCGATAAATCTGCCTTCGACCGCCGCAATGCGGAAGAACTGGAGTCGGAGCTGAAAAAGGCGCGCATTGTAAATAAAGATGAATTTCCTCCTGATGTGGTGCGGTTGAATTCCACTGTACGCATCAAAGCGGAAGAAACGGGTGAGGAAAAGGAGTTTACGCTCGTAACGCCTGACCGTGCCGATATCAAGCAACGCCGCATATCCATTATGGCGCCGCTGGGCACTGCCTTGCTGGGCTTCCGCGAAGGGCAAAAAGTAAAGTGGAAAGTGCCGGCAGGAGAGAAGACCTTTATGATATTAAAAGTAATCAATGAATAATCCATGCTGAACGGCAACGCTTCATACAAGTTAAAAACGGAAAAGGGACACACGGAGATGCATATGCGCATACCGCATGTGTCCCTTTTTCGTGTGCCTGCACAGCTTTTATGCTTCCAATAACCGTACTATTTCTTTTTCCAGCGCTTCACTGTCTCTTACACCAGTAGCAAACCTGGTGCCCGCTCAAACAGAATACCTACTCCGCCACCACCACACGCACGCCCATCTTTTCAATCTTGGGAATCATACCCGCCGGGGCGCCTTTATCGGTAACTATATAATCTACCTGGTCCAAACTGCCGATGCGCGCAATGCCGCGCCGGTCGAATTTGGAACTGTCTGCCAGCACAACTACCGTATGCGCCATCTGGATCATTTTCTGGTTGAGACTGGCTTCAATAATATTGGTGATGGTGATGCCATGTTCGAGGTCAATACCATCTACGCCGAGGAAAAGCACGCCACAGGATAATTCATCCAAAATGCGTTCTGCAAAGAATCCGGCGGACGAAGAGGAACTCTGGTGAATGATGCCGCCCAGTTGCAGGATGTCGATGTTCGGACGATTGCACAATTCGAGCGCCACTTTCAATGCAGGCGTGATGACCGTTAACTTTTTTTCGGGATATAAAATGCGGGCCAGTTCAAACACCGTAGTGCCGCTGCCGATAATAATGGAATCGCTTTGACCGATGAGCGGGAGGGCTGCTTTGGCAATACGCTTCTTTTCTTCTGACCGGATGAATTCCTTTTCGTTAATCGGCCGCTCAACGGCATAAGGATTGCTCAGTGAACAGCCGCCCCGGGTGCGGAAAAGCAATTTTTTTTCTTCCAGCAACTTGAGGTCTTTCCGGATGGTGACCCCGCTCACTTTCATTTCTTCAATCAGCTGCGGAATAGTGGTTTTTCCCTGCTCGCGCAGTTTGTTGAGTATAAATTGATGCCGATCAGTGATCGTTTTCATGGATTCAAGTTATATTGACAAAATTCGGATTTTAATTTGATTGTAAAGTCTTACAGATTTTTTGTCGCACAAACACCGTGTAGGTGTAAATGCGACAATATTAGCTTTCATTATCTTTCATTTAATTAAATTTTGTTTAATTTATTTAAATTTATTTACATTTGAAATGTCATTTGAAAGCAACAGTACGTTGCAAAGGGATGATACAATTCTTTAACGATCGCTCTTTTCTTACTTGATTTCCTTTACGTTTTCTTAAAGATGCCCTGACATTTTGTTTAAACAGCATTGGTTCCTTCGCTGAAACAAAATGTTATATTTTTAAATGAAAAGTAAAGAAATTGTAAGTAACAGAAAGGGCAGGCCGAACCAAAACTTTGCTAATATGAAAAAAGGTGAATGCTTTGCCATTGCATCACAGCCGGCCAGGAACCGTAGATCTGCGCCGCTTGCATTATTGCTCCTCTTCTGCCTCGGCAGCCTCTTTTCTCCCAACCTTTTTGCTCAAACCAGTTCTGTCACCGTTAAAGGAAGGGTGACGAATGATGAAGCGCAACCGCTGCAGGGGGTGAGCATTAACCTGAAAGGCACTTCGCTCGGTACCGCTACCAACGACAAGGGAGAATTCAGTCTTACCCTGCCCGACAACAAAGGCGTGCTGGTATTTTCCTTTGTAGGTATGAAAACACAGGAAGTGGCCATTAACGGTAACACTGTGTTCAATATTGAAATGGAAGGCGAGGCGCTCAGTCTCGATGAAGTGGTGGCCATCGGTTACGGTGTTGCCAAGAAAAAAGATCTTACCGGCTCCATCGCCACCATTGATGGCGAAGAAGTGGCCAAACGCAATGTTACGCAACTGTCTCAATCGCTGCAGGGAACCATGCCGGGTATTATGGTTACGCGCAACAACAGCCTGCCCGGTTCCGGGGCTACCGTATTGGTACGTGGTGTAACCACCATTGGCACCACCAGTCCGCTGGTAATTGTAGATGGCGTACCGGTAGGCAATATGGACGATGTGAATCCCGACGATATCGAAGACATCTCCGTACTGAAAGATGCGGCCTCTGCTTCCATTTACGGTGCACGCGCAGCTGCGGGTGTGATATTGATCACCACCAAACGCCCCAAAAACAACCAGCAGTCCTTCGAATACAACGGCTCTTTCGGTTTTGAAAAGCCCACGGCATTTCCAAAAGTAGTAGGCACTAAACGCTACCTGGAGATGATCAATGAATTTACCTGGAACGATGCCGGCAATAACCCCGGCGGAGAATATGCCCTTTACCCGGAAGACGCTGTTAACAACTGGCTGGAATTTAACAAGACCAATCCCAACCAGTACCCGGTTACCGACTGGGTAGACCTGCTGGTGAGAGATGCGGCCCCCCGCCATAGTCATTATCTTGGATTTACAGTGGGTGGTGAGAAACTGAAAACAAGAGCTTCGCTCAACTATGAAAATATAGAAGCATTGTACGATTATCGTACATACGAGCGCGTTATGGCACGCATCAACAACCGGTTTGAATTCAATAAATACCTTTCTGCCAATGTTGATCTTGCGTACAACTACAGTGTTACCAAAGCGCCTGCAATGAATCCTATCTGGGACGCGCAACGTTTTGCACCCATCTATGCCGCTACCTGGGCCGACGGACGCATTGCAGAAGGCAAGAATGGTTCCAACGCCTATGCAGAGCTGCATTATGGTGGTTTTGATAACGACTGGAGAAACAAACTTACCGGCCGTGTATCGCTCGACTTTAAACCCATCCGCGACCTGACCATCTCCGGCGTATTTTCCCCGCATTACAGTTTTACCAAAGGGAAACGGTTTGTAAAGCAGATACCAGTGTATGCTGCCGATGATCCTACCCAGTTCCTTACCTATATTGCCGGTTACCAGTCTACCAATCTCATTGAGACAAGAAATGATGCAAAGAATTTCACCAAACAGTTGCTCATCAACTACAACAAAGTGATCAACGAGCACCGCTTCAATGTGCTGGCCGGTTATGAAGATTATTATGCTTTCAGTGAATCCCTGGGCGCCCGTGCCAATAACTACACCTTGTCGAATTATCCCTACCTCGATCTGGGCCCGCTGAATTTTATGAACAACTCCGGCAACGCCTATGAAACCGCGTACCGCTCTTATTTTGGCCGGTTGATCTATGAGTATGACAACCGGTATTTCCTGCAGGCCAATATCCGCTATGATGGCTCTTCGCGCTTTCATCCCGATTACCGCTGGGGATCTTTCCCTTCGGTGTCTGTGGGCTGGGCCATTTCGGAAGAAGCTTTCATGCGCGACAACGGCATCTTTTCTTACCTGAAACTGCGCGGTACCTGGGGACAATTGGGTAACGAACGAATTGGTAATTATCCTTATCAGTCGTCCATCGGTTATTCAAATGCGTTATTTTATCAGGGCAATAATGTAGTATCTGCTATCACCGCCGCCCAGTTCAGTTATTCCATTCACAATATTACCTGGGAAGTGACACAAACCACCAATGTGGGACTGGATGCTTATTTCCTGAACAACCGTTTGATGGTTACAGCCGATGTGTATAAAAAGAAGACCAAAGACATGCTGCTGGAACTGGAAATACCCGACTATATGGGATATGAGAACCCCGACCAGAACGCCGGCGAAATGCATACCACCGGCTGGGACCTGCAACTCTCCTGGAAAGACCGCATCAACAAATTCCGTTATTCAGTAGTGGTGAACCTGTCAGACTCCCGTTCTGTTATGGGCAACCTGGGTGGTATTGTATTTGACGGCGCCCAGATCATCCGCGAAGGCAGCGAGTACAATGAATGGTACGGCTATCTTTCGGATGGATTGTTCCAGTCCCAGGAGGATGTAGACAAATCTCCCAAACTTTATTCTTCCGTAAAACCGGGCGATGTGAAATACAAAGACATCAGTGGTCCCGACGGTGTGCCCGACGGCAAAATTTCGCCTGACTATGACCGTGTGTTGCTCGGCGGATCGCTGCCCCGTTACCTGTACAGCACCATGATCAATATGGAATACAAAGGCGTTGATCTGTCCATCCTATTCCAGGGTGTTGGCAAGCAAACCAGTCGCCTGACGCCTGAAATGGTAAAGCCCTTTCACAGCGCCTGGACCAATGCGCCGGCTATCATAGACGGTAAATACTGGAGCCACTATAATACGCCCGAGCAAAACCTGGCTGCGCGTTACCCGCGGTTATCGTACACGGGAGCAGAGAATAACAACTATGTCAATTCAGACTTCTGGCTTATCAATGGCGCGTACCTGCGGTTGAAAAATGTGACCCTCGGGTATACATTACCGCAGTCGGTAATCAACAAAATGCGCCTTACCAATGTGCGGCTGTATGCTTCTGCTACGGACCTCTTTTCGGTGCACAAGTTCCCCAAAGGATGGGACCCCGAGAGCAGTCACAGCACCTATATCAGCAGCCAGTTCAACTTTGGCATATCCGTTAAATTTTAATCAGCAGCATTATGAAAAAGATCATTGCAATCCTGTTCATCATATATACAGCATCCTGTACGAAACTGGACCTGAACCCGCTTTCAGAAGGATCGAGCGAGAACTGGTATTCAGACGAAACGGAAATGACGTTGTCGCTGAACGACCTCTACCGTACCTATTTGTGGGCGCTGGAAATGAATCTGGAAACAGAACGTATGACCGATAACTGGACGCAGCGCCAGGCGGTGCATGTATTTTCTTCCGGCGCCATCACCAGCGAATGGAACCTTGCTGAGGAAGTATGGCTGAACACGTATAAAGGCATTACCCGCGCCAATACCATTCTGAACAACCTTGACAAAGCAGCCGCACGCATTCCGGAAGCCAAACTGAAACAACTGGCCGGTGAAGCACATTTCTTCCGCGCCGTGTTTTATGGCCGCCTGGTCTTTTTGTTTGGCGATGTTCCTTTTTACACCGATTACCTGGATATTGAGAAAGCGTTTACGCTTAGGCGTACTGGTAAGGACACGGTACTGCAGCAGGTGTATGAAGACTTTGACAAAGCGATTGACTGGTTGCCTGAAAGCTACGGCAGTACAGGTATGAAAAGAGCTACCAAAGGCGCTGCGCTTGCCTTTAAAGCAAGGACCGCCTTGTATATGGGCGATTGGGAAATTGCGCGCGATGCCGCCAAGGCTTGCATGGACCTGAACATTTACAGCCTGCATCCGGATTTCGAAGATTATTTCCTTACCAAAACACGTAACAGTCCTGAGACCATTTTTGCGCTGCCGCAATCGCTGGAACTGGGGCAGTTCTGGACAACCACCAATTTTTACCCGCGCACGCCGGGCGGTTCTGCCGTAGCCGTGCCTTCCTGGGAACTGTTTGCAGCATTTCCCTGTACGGACGGACTGCCCATTGATGAATCGCCGCTGTACGATCCGAGAAATCCGTTTCAGAACCGCGACCCGCGCTGTACTGCTACCATCGTGGAATTTGGAACGCCCTTCCTCGGTTTCATTTATGATCCCAATCCCTATGCCACGCAGGTGCTCAACCTGGCCACCAATACCATGGTGAGCAACAAAGACACACGCAGTGTTGACCAGTTTGCTTCCTATAATGGCCTGGCACTGAAAAAAGGGGTGGACAGTGATTGGTCTGACGACAAGCGTGCCGATTTCGATATCAAGATCATGCGGTATGCCGATGTGCTCCTGATGTATGCAGAAGCAAAGATTGAATTGAATGAAATTGATGCTTCTGTTCTGGAAGCCATTAACCGCGTAAGAGCAAGAGCCTATAAAGTGGATGTGACGGCCACTACGCAATACCCCGCCATCACGACTACCAATCAGACTGAGCTGCGCAATCTCGTGCGCAATGAACGTCGCATAGAACTGGCCTGGGAGAACAGGCGCTTTGATGATATTATACGGTGGCGTATAGCTGAAAAAGTGTTGACGAAACCTATTTATGGCATGCTGGACCCGAACGATCTCAAGTCGAAAATAGTAGACCAGGGTTTGTGGTTCTTCCCCGGCATTCCGGAGATAGACGACGAATGGTTGCCCGACTACAGCCAGATGGCTGCTACCGGTTTGATCAAGGTACTGGTGGAAAGGAATTTCGACAAAACACGGCAATACCTGTGGCCCATACCGTCGAAAGAAATTATTATTAATAAAAACCTGGTGCAGAATCCGAATTATTAAACCGGCTATCCCGGAACAGCAATGTTCCGGGGTTGCTGTTTTCAGGAATACAGTTGCGTAAACATCATTAATCGAAGCACGTGATCAAGGCAACGACAAGAAGGTGGCTCATTGTGGCAGTGATATTCATTGCTATCATCTTTAATTATGTAGACAGGCAGATTGTGTCCATACTCAAGCCGGTGTTGAAGCAAGCTTTTATGCTGGAAGATGATGGATACGCCGTGATAGTGAATGTATTTACGATCTGTTATGCGGCCATGTACCCGGTGTCGGGCTGGCTGGTAGACAGGTTTGGAACGCGTCTCGTGATGTTCTGGGGCGTAATCACCTGGTCAGTAGCCTGTATTGGCGGGGGCATTGCGCGGAGCATTGGGCAGTTTGCTTTTTTCCGTGGGCTGCTGGGCGCGGCGGAGCCTACCAATTTCCCGGCGCAATTGAAAGTGGTGGCGCAATGGTTTTCGGGAAAAACACGCGCTACTGCCAATAGTTTGTGCGTGGCCGGTAGTTCCATTGGCGCCATTATCGCACCGCCGCTGGTGGCGTGGCTGGCGCTGTCTTATGGATGGAAAGCGGCTTTTTATGTGCTGGGAGCTGTAGGGTTGCTGATCGCGTTGTTATGGAAACTGATTTACCGCGATCCGCCGCCGGAAATTGTGGCGGAAGTGGCCACTACTGCTACCGTACCGTCTGATCAAAAATTCTCGTGGAAAAAATTGTGGACCACGCGCACGCTCTGGGGCATCCTGCTGATCCGTTTTGTCAGCGACCCGGTGTGGTACTTCTGCCTGTTCTGGCTGCCGGGCTATCTGCAGGAAGAAAGCGGGTTAACGCTGGCGCAGGTAGGCATGTTCGGGTGGATACCTTTCCTGGTGGCCGATTCCGGCGCTATTGCAACATCCGCATGGTCCGACTCGCTGGTACGCCGCGGTATACAACCGCTGCGTGCCAGAAAAATCATGTTGTCAACCGTAGCGGTGTTTGCGCCTTTATGCGCTTTAACTCCCATCCTGCCCAATGCAGCCACTACATTGTTGGTGTTCAGCGTGGTGGCGTTGGCATGCCTGAGCTGGTTGTTTACCATCAGCGTGGTGATTGCAGAAGCATTTCCGGTAAAGAACGTGGCGAGCGTACTGGGCATAGCAGGAGGATTTGGCGCACTGGGCGCTGTACTGTTCAACTATTTCATCGGTCAATTTATCGGTACCGTAGGCGCCGCCAAAATATTCATTGCGATGGCTGTGTTGCACCCGGTAGCGGTGTTGATCCTGTGGACAATGGTGCGGGTGGAGAAGCCGAAGGTTGACGGACAAACGACTTAGGGAATTGAAAAGTCAAACAATAAAACTTCATTAATGAAAAGCGCAAAGAAAATTGCAGAACCTGCGAGAGAGATACCAGTAAGGAAGGAAGCAGATGTACTGGTGATTGGCGGTGGCCCGTCCGGTATCATGGCTGCACTGGCAGCTGCCGAAGACGGATTGAACGTGATGCTGGTGGAAAGCAGAAGCTTTGTGGGCGGCAATATGACCATCGGATTGCCCATCCTCGGTTTCCTGGGACAGAAAGGCAACCAGATCATCAAAGGATTGCCGCAGCAGTACATCGACCGCCTGAAAGCTGTACAGGCCGCCAGCGAACATCGTCCCTGTCCGCTGCATATGAGCCTTACGCTGGTGGAACCGGAAGCTGTAAAAACCGTGGCGTTGCAAATGCTGATTGAACGCAAGGTAGAAGTACTGTTCTACGCTTTCTGCGCCGGTGTGGTAATGGAAGGCGATGAACTGAAAGGGGTGATCATCGAAAGCAAAGCCGGACGTGAAGCCATCCTGGCCAAAGTGATTGTAGACTGCAGCGGCGACGCCGATGTGGCGTACCGGGCAGGCGTACCCTGCGAGTACGGTAATGAACACGGCGGCGTACAGCCACCTACGCTGATGTTTTGCCTGGGCGGCGTGGATACGGAAAAATTACGCACCAGCATTCACCAGGAGCCACGGACATATTTAACCGATTTTATACCCGCTGAATATTTCGGACAGAACAACCAGTTTGTGCTGGTAGGGCTGCGCAACCAGATCAAAAAGGCGCAGGAAAACGGCATTCACCTGGCAGTGGAAAGGACAATACTCATCACCGGTCTCCGCAAAGGGGAAGTATGGGTGAATATGACCCGTGTAAATGGTGTAAATGGTACCGATCCCGGCAGTTTGAGTTATGGTGAAATAGAAGGCCGCCGGCAGATACAGGATATCCAACGTTACCTGATGGAATATGTGCCCGGTTTTGAAAATGCCTATTTTCTGAAAACGGCCCCGTTTCTGGGCATACGCGAAACGCGTCGCATCAATGGTTTGTATACCATGACGCGTGAAGACATTCTCAGTTGCCGGCATTTTGAAGACGCCATTGCCGTGGCCAGTTATCCGCTGGACATTCACCATCCGGTAGGGGGCGGTTGTACATTGGAGTGGTGCGGCGATTGTTATGATATTCCTTATCGTTCATTGGTGCCGCAAAAAGTGAAGAACCTGTTGGTGGCCGGCCGCAGTATTTCTGCTACGCATGAAGCCATGTCGGCCATTCGTGTAATGGCGCCTTGCATGGCGATGGGAGAGGCGGCAGGCCGTGCCGCAAAGATGGCCGTGCGTAAGGGCGTACAACCCGCAGCCATTGATGTAAAGCAATTACAGCGCGAACTGCTCGAGAAAGGCGCTTACCTGCGCGTGGATAAAGAAGCGCTGGCAACTACCTGAAGCAAAAAAGCATGATCATGCCATCAACCCGAAGAAAGTTCATACAGCAACTCACCCCCGCGGCGCTTTTGCCGATGCTGTCTTCGTTCAGACATTTCAGTCTACCGGAAGCGGATAAGGCAAAGCGCTTTCACCGGATATTGAGTTGCAATATCCGTGTGGCGCTGGACGAAGACGAACAGAAAGGCGTGGGTTGGTCAGCGCGCAGGGACATTTGTCTGAAGATCATTCGCAGCAAACAACCTGATATTATCTGCCTGCAGGAAGTATTAAAAGTGCAGGCAGATGATTTCAGAAATTATTTCAAAGGGTATAGCTTGTTGGGTTTTGATGGACCGGAAATGGATGCGCATCCCACCGGTTACCACGGCATTGCCAAGAACCCGATCCTTTTTTCCAACAAACGCTATGAACTGCTGGCGGCGGGGACCTACTGGTTGTCCGAAACACCGTTGGTGGCGGGCAGCAAGAGTTGGGACACTGCGCGTGCCCGTCATGCCAACTGGGTGCGCCTGCGCGAACGCGCATCCGGTAAGGATTTCCGGGTGGTGAACCTGCATCTCGATCATGTGTCGGCTGAAGCCAAAATTCAACAGGCAAAAATGGTGGCGGAAGAAAGCAGCCAGTATCCACCGGATTTTCCGCAACTGCTGGCAGGAGATTTCAATGCCCGGCATACCAGTCGTGTTTTTCACAGCATACGTGAACACGGATGGAAAGATACGTATGCAGCTATTCACGGCGAAGGAGAACCGGGTTTTACGGCGCATGCTTTCCAGGGAGAACAATATGAAAAAGGCAGCAAGGGCGGCAAAATAGATTTTATCTGGTGCAGGGGCGCTGTAAAGCCGGTGGGAACAGCTATCATCAAAGACCAGGTAAACGGTCGCTATCCCAGCGATCATTATTTCTTATCGGCAGATGTTGAATTGTGAAGAGTTTTTATTCAGGAAAATAGCATACATATATGCGGGTAATAGTTCGTGTATATATAATAGTTGTATTATTGTTGCCCTGCATAGCAGTTCCTGCGCAGGAGGTGAAGCATGTGGTGTTGATTTCGATTGATGGTTTCCGGCCAGATTTTTACCGGGAGGCACGTTGGGGCGCGGTGAATTTGCAGCAGATGGCCCGAAAAGGCGTATCTGCCGATGGGGTAAACCCTATATTTCCTTCCCTTACATTTCCCAATCATACCACCATTATCACTGGTGAATTATCAGCCAGGCATGGCATTTATCATAACGCGCCGTTTTCACCGGATGGAAAAGAAGTGGAGTGGTATTGGTATGAAAAAGACATTCAGTGCCCCACGCTGTGGGATGCGGTGAAAAAGAAAGGCGGCGTTGTGGTATCGGTAAACTGGCCGGTATCTGTTGGCGCGCCGGTTGATTACAATATTCCCATCGTCAAAAAGAAAGGGATGACGCAACTGGCGGCAACCAGCCTTTATGCTACGCCTGCAGGGTTAATGGAAGAAGTGCAATTAAACGCTACGGGCAAATTGGATTCCATTTCTTTTAATACCAACCAGGACCTGTTGGTGGTAGATGAAAACATGGCGCGCATAGCAGGCTATCTTATCCGCACCCATAAACCGATGCTGACCACGCTGCGTGTTACCTGCGTGGACCATTTTGCGCACATAGAAGGCAGGGAAGGCGACCTGGTGCAAACTGCAGTAGCAGGCGTCGACCGCGCCGTGCGTACTATTCTGGAATCGTTGCAACGTGCTGGTATACATGAAAATTCGGCCGTGATTGTTACCGGCGATCATGGTTTTGTAACCGTGCACCATTCTTTTTCACCCAATATAATATTGAAAAAAGCCGGCTTGCTGAAAGATGCAGCGGCGGGAGATTGGAAAGCACAGTTCAAGCCGGCCGGCGGTGCGGCTTTCCTGTATTTAAAAAATTCAGACGATCAAAAGACTTTGCAACAGGTCATCCGTTTGCTGAAAGAATTGCCGGAATACAAAGAGGGGAAATTCCGGTTGATCGATCGTACACAATTGGATGAAGCAGGCTGTGACCCGGCAGCAGCGCTGGCTTTGACGGCGGAGCCAGGGTATTCCTTTACGGCTTCTACCAAAGGATCGTTTGTGAAAGCCGTTCAGCGCGGCACGCACGGTTATTTTCCCGACTTCAAAGAAATACAAACAGGATTTGTTGCGTTCGGCGCCGGACTGAAGCAGGGCGTTACCATACCCGTTATGTCGCTCACGGATGTGGCGCCACTGGTAGCGCGGCTGTTGAAACTGCCCTGGTCGACCACCGGCACTATTTCAACCGATGCAATCCTTAAAAACTGATATATGACAGCATCACCCAACAACACAACCTTATTCTACAGAATAGGCCTGCCTCCGCAACTGGTATGGGGCTATCTCGGCATCCTCATTTTTATGATGGGCGACGGCATGGAAGTGGGCTGGTTAAGCCCCTGGCTGATTGAAAGAGGAATGACCATGACGCAAACTGCCACCTTGTTTACCGCGTATGGCGTTACCATTGCTGTGTCCAGCTGGTTTTCCGGCGTACTGGCAGAAACGCTGGGCGTAAAAAGAGCCATGACAGCCGGATTGCTTTTGTACATCCTCGGAACAGCCGGGTTTATCGGGCTGGGATTACCTGATCTTGATTTCCCGGTAATGATTGTTATGTATGCTTTGCGCGGGTTCGGATACCCGCTGTTCGCATATACATTTCTGGTATGGATCAATTATGTAACGCCGCCGGGAATTCTGGGCAGGGCAGTAGGCTGGTTCTGGTTTGTGTTTACCGGCGGACTGAATGTGCTTGGCGCTTTTTACAGCAGTTGGGCCATCAGGCATCTGGGAGAAGTATCTGCCTTGTGGAGCTCTATTTTCTGGGTGCTGGTAGGAGCGTTATTGGCGCTGGTAATCAACAAAGCAAAATTTGTACAAAGCACCGATGCCGGCAGCAACAAAGTAAAGGAACTGATGAAAGGATTGACGATTGTAGCAGAAGAACCAAAAGTATTATTGGGCGGCATCGTGCGCGTGATCAATACCACGGCACAGTTTGCTTTTCCGGTATTTCTTCCCACCTATATGGCGGAGCATGGCATTCCGAGAAATGAATGGCTGTACATCTGGGGCACCATTTTCACCAGCAATATTGTGTTCAATCTCATTTTCGGATTTGTGGGCGATCTGTTCGGCTGGCGCAAAACGGTGCAGTGGTTTGGTGGCGTCGGCTGTGCGCTTACCACATTGTTGTTGTACTATACACCGCAGTTTACAGGAGGCAGCTACTGGTTGGTAATGGGCGCGGGTATCCTGTGGGGCGCCTGCCTGGCAGGCTATGTGCCCTTGTCGGCCCTGGTGCCTTCGCTGGTAAAGAAAGATAAAGGCGCTGCCATGGCCATTCTCAATCTCGGTGCAGGATTGGCGGTGTTTGCAGGGCCGCTCCTCGTGGGATTGTTTATAGAACTGGTGCATGCGGAAGGGGTGATATGGATACTGGCAGCATTGTACCTGCTGAGCGCTGTGATGACACATTTCATAACCCTGCCGAATGATGATAACCATACGGAAGAAAAAACAGCGCCGGTGAACAGCGCTGTACAACAAACAGTGTAATACAATCAAGACCATTAAACTGTTTAGCTAACCATATAATGAATAGTATGAAAATTTTAGTTACCGCTCCTTATCATGAGAACGGCTTATCCGAACTGCAGCAGCACCTGGGAGAAGTTGTGTACAAACCCTGGAAAACCAACAATCGTGCATACAACGAAGAAGAGTTGCTGGGTTTACTGAATGAATCGGAGGCGGAGGCATTGATTACCGAACACGACCATGTTACTGAAAAAGTGATCCGCGCCAATGAGCACTTGCAATTCATTGGCGTTTGCCGCGGTACGCCTTCCAATGTGTCGATCGCTACGGCTACTGAACTGGGCATACCGGTTTTTTATACGCCGGCACGCAATGCGCAGGCAGTGGCGGAGATGTTCATAGCCAACACCATCACGTTTTTGCGTCATACGCTGAAAGGCATGGAATGGTTGAAAAACCGTAAGTGGCAAAAGGGCGCGCATACTTCCTATCTTGAATTCAAGGGCAATGAACTGGCCGGTAAAACGGTGGGCATGGTAGGTTTTGGCGCCATCGGACAACTAATAGCAAGACTGATAGAAAATTATCCCTGCCCGGTCCAATATTATGATCCATATGTTGACGCAAGCGCATTGCCCCAATACAAAAGCACTACACTGGAAGAGGTGTTTGCCACGAGCGATATTGTGTCGGTGCATCTCCCGGTAACAGAAGATACCAGGGGGATGATCGACAGCCGGTTGTTTGCGCTGATGAAAAAAGATGCATTGTTCATCAATACGGCAAGAGCGGTGGTGGTAAATCGTAATGATTTGTATGCGGTGTTGAAAGAACAGAAAATCCGCGGGGCCATACTGGATGTGTTTGATCATGAACCGCCGGATGAACTGGATTATAAGATCATTGATTTGCCGAACGTGATGGCTACGCCGCATATTGCTGGCGCTACGTTTGAAGTGGAAGACCATCATGTGCGCATTATGAATGAGGCGTTGCTGCAATGGTTTGTACATGGCCGCAATGTGGGGCGCATTTATAATAAGCAGGTGGTGGCGCCGCAAAGGCATTAAGATAGCGGGCGGTGCGAAGAAATTTTTATAGCTTTTGGATTGGAGAGGCATTGGGGCTGAAAGGGGCACACCGATGCTTCCGGGCTTTGTGGTGGTCCAAATGCGTTGAAGACGAAAACAAATAATTTTATCCAAATGAAAGAAGCATACATCGTTATCGACATAGGCACCGGTAATGTGCGCGTGATCGTGGTACAACCCGATGGTACCGTACTGGGTGAAGCGCGCGACGATATTCAATACGTGCGCGATACGCTCTATCCCGATGCCATTTATTTTGAACCTGATTCATTGTGGCAGCAGATTGTTGGTTTGGGCAAACAGGCCCTGCAACAGGCCGGCAAGGTCCATATCAAAGCTATGACCGGCACCAGCCAGCGCGAAGGTATCGTGTTGCTCAGCAAAGAAGGCCGTTCCATTGTTGGTCTGCCCAATATTGACCACCGCGGAAGAGAATGGGAATCGATTATAAAAGACAAAAGCCGGGTATACCAACTCACCGGTCGCTATCCTACGTCCTTGTTTTCTGCATTGAAACTTGTAGGTGTGCGCGAGCGCCGCAAAGAATGGTGGGAAGCCTGTTCCACTTTTGTGAGCATCAGCGACTGGGTAGAACACCAACTCAGCGGCGTCATCAAGTATGAACCTTCGCAGGCCTCCGAAACATTGTTGTTTGATGTAGCCAGGAACACCTGGAGCGATGAACTGTTGCAGGTTTTTCAGCTTGATAAAAAAATATTGCCACCTGTTATTTCTTCGGCAACAGCACTTGGTAAGATAGTACCACAACAGGCAGCCTTGTGGGGCATTACAGCAGATGCACAAATCATAACAGGTGGTGGCGATACGCAACTTGCCATCAAGAGCACCATGCCTACCATACAGGATATGGTGATTGTTTCGGGCACCACCACGCCGGTAGTGAAACTGGTTGACCGGTATATTACGGACCCGGAAGAAAGGACCTGGACCAACCGGCATGTGGTGAACAATGAATTTGTATTTGAGGCCAATGCCGGCGTAACCGGTTTGAATTATCAACGCCTCCGACAGATATTTTACCCCAATGAATCATATGAAGTGATCGAGCAGGAATTGGCGCAGCATAAGAACAGTGGCGTGCGTGCATCACTGGGTTCGCTCATAGCAGGGGAGAAGCAATCGTTGCTGCAAGGAGGATTTGTATTTCCTGCACCTGTTTCACACGAACTCAGGCGTAGTTGTTTCGTGTGGGCAACTATGATAGATATCGGTTTTTCCATTGCTGCCAATTATGATTTGCTGCGAAAAATTGCCGGTCATGATCCTGATTATGTATGGGCCTGCGGCGGCGGATTGCAGAGCAAGACCTTACGGCAAATCCTGGCAGGCTGTATAGGAAAGAAAGTGCAGGTGCGGGCCGGGTATCGGCAATCGTCGGCAGTAGGTGGCGCGTTGATTTGTAATGAAGCGCTTGGCGTTCGCGAAAACCTGTTGAACGAGGATATTGAAACAGAATTGCCTGGCGATCATCAATATTACGCTGAACTATATACGCAGTGGAAACAGACAAGAGATTTTTTCCGTAACCTGTGAATGATATCATGAAAGCATATTTTATAGGAATAGATATCGGCACCCAGGGGGCCAGGGTGGCCCTGCTCGATGAAGCGGGCAACCAGGTAGCCAGCCGGGAAGAAGCATTTTCATTGCAGGATGGCTGGCGCGAGGAGCAGGACCCGGAGTTATGGTGGCGTTCCTGCCTGGGCTTATTACAGCAATTGTGTCACGGGGTGCGCAACGCCATTCCGTTGCAGCACGTGAAAGCAATGGCGGTGACGTCTACTTCCGGCACCATCATTCCGCTGGGCCGCGATGGACAGCCCTTGCATCCTGCCATCATGTACAGCGACCCGCGTTCAGCCAGTGAAGCAAAGTTGTGTTGTGAAGCTGCTGCTGCCGCGGGGTACACGGGCTATACCGGTTTTAACAGTTCCAGCGGACTGCCCAAAATGCTCTGGTTCCTGAATACCTGGCCGGATAAAGCCGGACAGTTAGGTCGTTTTGTACATGCCGCCGATTTTATTACGGGCCGGCTTTCCGGAAATTTTGGGGTGAGCGATTATACCAATGCGCTGAAATCCGGTTATGATGTGCGCTCCGGTGTGTGGCCGGAATACCTGTTTAAAATGTTTCCCCTCACCAAAAGCTGGATGCAGGAAATAGTTCCTTCCGGTACAATCATTGGGCCAATATTGCCCGTACTGGCCCAACAATTAGGTTTACCGAAAACAGTAGTGGTGACAACTGGTATGACCGACGGTTGTGCATCACAGGTAGCCTCCGGCGCTGTGCATCCCGGCAACTGGAATACAACCATTGGCACTACGATGGTGGTGAAGGGCGTAACAAAATCAGCCATTACCGACCCAACGGGCGCATTGTATTCCCATCGTCACCCGGAAGGGTACTGGATGCCGGGAGGGGCGAGCAATACAGGCGCCGACTGGGTAAGCAAATATTACGCCAATGAAGATTTATCGGTATTGGAAAAAAGCGCTGCGGCCTGCGTGCCTACCGGTCAGCTTGCCTGGCCTTTGTTGCAGCGGGGAGAGCGTTTTCCGATAGTAGCTCCGTCTGCAGCAGGATTTGCGCCGGACCTGCTTGACAAGGCCACATTGTTTGCTGCCCGGATGGAAGGGGTGGCGTATATGGAAAGACTGGCTTATGAGCGGATCAGGGAATTATCGGGTGAAAAAGTGGAACAGGTTTTTTCAGCGGGCGGCGCCAGCAACAGCAATACCTGGCTTCGCATACGCGCCACCGTTTTAAATGTCCCGGTATGTAAAATGCTGCATGTGTCAGGCGCAGCAGGCGCTGCCATTGTTGCGGCCAGCAAAACACATTTTGGTTCATTAACGGCAGCAGCCGGGGCCATGACGCATGCGGATAAATGGATTGAACCCGAAAAAGACTGGCTGCTGGCTTATGATTCGGGCTATCACCAATTTATTGAATTGCTGCAGCAAAAAGGTTACCTATCTTCATCCTATGCTTAACATCTATTTACTGCGGCATGGCGAAACGCCCTGGAATGCCGATAACAATCGTTATTGCGGACGCACCGATATTGGATTAACCGAAAAAGGCGTGCAACAGGCACGCGCAGTAAGGGAACAACTGCGCTCAGTAGTTTTTGACCGCGTGTTTGCTTCACCGCTGCAACGCGCCTGTCTTACGGCTCAGATTGCCACCGGTATTACGCCCATCAAGGATGAACGTTTGATTGAAATGGACTTTGGTCAATGGGAGCAGAAAACCCGGGAAGAATTCATAGCGGAAAATCCGCAGTCGTGGAAAGACTGGATGGAAGACCCTGCCCATACCCGTGCCGGAGTAACCGGTGAAACAGGTATGGAAGTGGTACAGCGGGTAGACAGTTTCTTTAACGAGTTACTGCAAAAACATGAGTCAGGCAATTTTTTAGTGGCTGCCCACAACGGCGTAAATCGTTTATATATGGCGTACAAACTGGGTATGCCGTTGAAGAATTACCGGCAACTGGTGCAGTTGAACTCAGCCATTACGATGTTTACGCTGGATGCGGCCGGCGTATTCACCCTGCATTATCTCAATGCCCGACTATAAAACAGTATCACATGAAGTTTCGACCATTATTGTTTATTGCCTGCTTGCCTATAGCATTTTGCCTGCCTTCGTTAGCGCAGCAACGGCATTGCATCAAGACCCGCAGTGAAAAAGATTTGCAGGAATTTTTCCGGTATACCGGGAAGGATGCGCCATTGATCAGCGGGCACCGCGGCTGCCAGATTGAAGGATATCCTGAAAACTCGATCGAGTCAATGGAATATACGCTGCGTCATACGCCGGCTTTCTTTGAAATAGATCCGCGTCTCACGAAAGACAGCGTGATTGTATTGCTGCATGATGCCACCCTCGACCGTACCACCACCGGAACCGGCAAACTGAGTGATTATACATGGGAAGAAGTAAAACAATTAAAGCTGAAAGACAAATATGGTAATGTAACGCCTTACCGCATTCCTACCCTTGAAGAAGCCATCAACTGGGCGCGAGGGAAAACCATACTGAACCTTGATAAAAAAGATGTGCCGTTTGAAATGATAGCCGCCATCATTCGCCGCCTCAATGCCGGTTCATTTGTAATGGTAACGGTGCACAATGCAAAGCAGGCAAAGTTTTATTATGATGATGATCCCAACCGGATGATGTCTGCTCATATAAAAACAGAGAAAGCGATGCGCGAATTTGAAAAAGCAGGCATTCCCTGGAAGAATATGATTGTATATCTCGGCCCGGAGAATAAGCCAGAGATTAAGCAACTATATGATTCTTTACATGCGAGAGGGGTAATGTGTTTCCTGTCGGCAGCGCCTAAATATGATAAACTGTCCACGCCGGAGGAGCGCGCTGAAGCATACCGCGAAGTTTTCCGCCAGGGAGCGGATATACTGGAAACGGACTTGCCGGTGGAAGCTGCTGCTGCCGTAAAAGATCTCTGGCCGAAGAAAAAGCGAAAGCAAAAATTCTTTAAAATAGAAAAGATGTAAGGAGGGTGCAAGTATGAAAATCGCCACCTATAACGTAAACGGCGTCAATGGTCGGTTACCGGTATTGCTGCAGTGGCTGCAGGAAGCAAAACCAGACATTGTGTGTTTGCAGGAACTAAAAGCGCCGCAGGAAAAATTTCCAGAGGCTGCTATCAAGGAGTTGGGGTATGAAGCCATCTGGCACGGACAAAAAAGCTGGAACGGCGTTGCCATACTGTCAAGGATAGGGAAGCCGCGGGAAATTCGTCGCACGCTGCCGGGCGATGAAGAGGATACACATAGCCGTTATATTGAAGCAACGGTGCAGGATATGGTGGTCGGCTGCCTGTACCTGCCCAATGGCAATCCTGCCCCGGGGCCGAAGTTCGACTATAAACTCCGCTGGTTTGACAGGCTGATCATTCATGCCAATGAACTGATCGCTTCTGGCAGACCGGTGATCTTAACCGGAGACTTCAACGTGATGCCTACCGAACTGGACGTGTATAAACCGGAGAAGTGGGTGGACGATGCGTTGTTTCGCCCTGAAGTGCGCGCTGCCTTTCATCGCCTGGTGGCGCAGGGCTGGACAGACGCCATTCGCAAATTATATCCTGAAGAAAGGATTTATACTTTCTGGGATTATTTCCGCAATGCATACGGGCGTGATGCAGGTCTGCGAATTGACCATTTCTTACTCAGTCCGCAGCTGGCGCCGCGCCTCGAAGCGGCCGGGGTAGACAAACATGTACGTGGGTGGGAAAAAACCAGCGACCATGCGCCGGTGTGGATCAGGTTGAAAGATGAATAACAGTTTGGCAAGCTTGCTATCACCAGGCTCCCCGCTGGATGCAGCCGGCTAGCTGCGCTTCCTGAAAGACAATCCCGCTTCCTCCAACGCCTTGCGCAATTTGGGCAACGAAGTTTTCCCCATACCATGCAGGGCGAGAATTTCCTCTTCCGTATACCGCGATAAATCCTTCAATGACTGAATACCTTTGTTTTCCAGTGCACGACGGGCAGGCGCTGCTAACAGCGAAAGAAATCCGTTTGCCGGCTTCCGGTTGGCTTCACACACAGGACAGGTAGGGCAATCGGAGCTTTTGTAATACTGGTGCCCTTCCGGACAAGTTCTGAGCGTAGGTTTCGTTGTGGCCACAACAATTTTTTGCATAAAAATAATGAGAATTACGCTGAACGTAAAAAGGTTTCAATCCAGGGTAGAAGAGCACCTGAACGCCCTTCTTCGTAAACCAAATGCTTACATTTTGAACAGCAACACCGCTGCTCCCCCCAATTCAATCTGATCACCATCCTGTAACACGTGCGCCATACCGTAAATGTTCAGCCATTTGATTTTATCATCTGCTGTATGCACTTTCAGTTTATTGCCATTGTCCGGCAAACCGCCTTTATCAGGATAAAGCAAATATTTGTCTGTTGCCGGATCATACAAAATAAACGCGTGATTGCGACTGACGCAGAGGTTGGCGCTGCCCTGTGTTTCATTAAACCCCGCATCTTCTTTTCCCAAAAACACAATATCATTCAAACGAACTTTACCGGAAGATAACTGGGGTTGTTTGCTTCTGCCGATATGATATTTTACCTGTATCCGGGGATCAAGTGTATATTCCTGCTGTTCCGTCTGTCCGGCCAGTACCCGTATAAAGGCTGTTGAAAAATGCTCTTGCTTGTGCTCTCCGGCGCGAACGATCTTTAATGCAAAGTTCCCTTCACGGATACAACCTGCAGGCAGTTCTTCTACAATTTCATATTCAAAAAACCAATCCGGTTCCAGTTGTATGAAATGATTGAGCAGTTTTCTTTGCAGGTACTGATTCCGGAACATATTGGGTTTATCTGTACATAACGCCACACGGGCGGATTCTTCTTCAGCTATACTGTGACAACGCACATACAACCGCAAACCGGCTACCGACAAGGAACGTTCATCCACATAAGGCTGCAATGCCTGGATAATAAAACCAAGGATCGCGTCGCGTTTTACTGCGGTAACAGGAATGAAAGAGGTAGCTGTTGCAGCAACAGATGCGTCACTGCCAACGGCGGGCTGTTGCGGAATAAGATTTCTTTTGAATCGCTCGAACAAATTTTTCATACACACACTTTTATTTAGAATGATGTTATATATCCTCTTCTGCCGAGGATATTCGCTACCGTATTGGCAAGATTTACCGCATTGGCTGAACTTTGTCCCCGCTCAATGCGGATGCAGGCAACGGTATGACTGCGGCCATCCGGCGTGGGCGCAAAAAACACATACCATCCATCTGATTCCTTTTCGCCCTGTATGATACGTTCCGGCGTGCCTGTTTTACCGGCCACACGATAGTTCCTGATTTTTTGCCTGCCCGGCATACTAGATTGCTCGATCATATATTGCCTGATCAGGTGTGCATAACCGGTATCTTTTGCCAGGGCCATGGCAGGCGCGCTAGCGGGCTCTGTTCCGGCTTCCTGCAATACATAGCGGGAAGGCTGCAGGCTGCCCCGGTTGGCCAATGCGCCGGCCATGCGGGCCATGGAGGCAGGTGTAGCGGTGAGCACGCTCTGTCCCCACGCAATGCCGGAAAACAAACTGCGGTAGCGCCGTGTTTTGCCTGCATTGGCGGGATTGTCGTACTGCCGGTGATCTTTATTCAATACATCTTTTCGCCAGAACATGCGGTCTGCGTTCCGTTTTTTTTCATCTTTCGGTAAGTGGTAATCATACCCTCCCCGATGGTTCAGGTGCATGCCGGTAGCCTGGTAGAGATCAGCCATTTCTTCTTCGAGATATTGTTCATTGGCAAGCCGAATGAAAAAGATATTGCTGGAGTTGATGATGGCTTCGCGCATATCCACAAACGGCACTTTCGGTACAAAAGGTTCCTGTTCTTTTTTGTTGTCGCGGAAAATTTCATTGCGGGTGATGTCGGTGTATTTTACCGATGCGGCATCCATTCCCATTTTATTAAAAGCCGCCAGCGCTGTTAATATTTTCACGGCGGAGCCGGGGGCAGTGGCATAGGTCATGCCCAGGTCTCTATCTGTAACCGGAAATTCCAGGCATTCCCTTTCACGATCTGAAAGCAGGAGCAATGCAGGCGATTGCAGGGAAGGCAGCGGATGCAGTGCGGACGCCAATACATCGCCGGAAGCGGCGTCCAGCACCACTACTGAAATGCGTTTATCCGCAAAACGGCTTTTGCTTATTGAGTCCTGTAACTCCACTTGTAAAGCGGCATCAACAGTAAGATAGACATTCCGATCTTTATGTCTGATGTTTCGTATAGCCTGCGCCGTTGTGTCCATTCCGGCACGGAGTGCGCCCTTGAGCGCAGCATAGTCGAATCGCGTTAGTTGTACGGTCTGGTAATAAGGTTTGGTAAACCGGTCGGGCTGATGCAGCACCAATACCGAATCATGCTGTTCCCGCGTTATGCCAAAACCACGTAGCGAGCTAAGGTGACGCGCCTCGGCAAAATAGCCATTGCTTTGCGCCCAGAACAGCTTTGTGTTGTAATCGCCTGTCCAGAAAAACAGGTGTTCACCAAAGGGGTAATAGCGGCGCACGCGCTTGTGCAATAATTCCTGCAAACGGATACGGTCCAATCCTGCGCGCTGTAGCGTTTCGAAATGATCACGGATGTCGGCAGGTTCACTCGTGGCCAGCAACACTCCCTTGCGATCATAGATATTACCGGCTGCCAGTAACTGCATGAGTTTATCGATACGTGGATTGTAGCTGTATACCGGCAAACCGTTTTTCATTACCACCCGTGCCGGTTTGGTGAGGTATTGGTTGCGGTCAACGATTTGCACCAGGAATAATTTCGTGGCCAGTACCAGCATGCCGATGAGGAAAAATGAAATGCCGGTTATGAGCACGGTATCGTAATTTTTTTGTACATACTCCTGTTGCACCGTTGCTCCCGGGCGGGCAGACATCCCTGCAATGATGCCCATCGCGGCGAGATTGATGATGAGCGAAATATTGCCGTAACTCAAAAACGGTACAGCTACACCGGTAAGCGGCAGCAAACCGATAGCGCCGCCTGCAATCAGCAAGAACTGGATGCCGGTGGCAATGGCAATACCGGCACAGAGATAAAAGCCGCAAGGTTGTGCCGCTCTTCGCCCGTGTAAAAAACTGCGGTGGATCAGTATGGCGAAAAGCAGAAACACTGTCACCAGTCCCAGCCAGCCCAATTCTTCACCGATGGCAGGCAATACCATATCGGTATGTGCAGCGGGCATGGAGTTGGGAAATCCCTGGCCGATGCCTTGTCCGCCAAAGCCGCCACTGCCGAGTGCCCAATAGCTGTGTGCGAGGTGATCGCCGCCAAAGACATCGTTGTTCCATTGACTCAGCCACATCGCTTTACGGTCTGCCAGCCGGTGGCCGATACCGGGCAATTGATCGCCGAAGGCAAAAGCTGCAATAACCAACAACACGATCATTGGTGCATCGGCAATGGCTGCAAATACGCCATACCATTTGCCGGTGCGTATGCGATGATGCGTGGCCATAATGATGAGCACGGCAGGAAATGCCAGTAGGGTGGCCATCCAGGCGGGCAATAACCATAACAAGGTGCAGTACAAGGTACCGGCGATTAGCGTTTGCAGCAGGTTGCCATGGGCCATGCTGTAAAAGAAAAGGAAGGTAAAACAGATCACCATGGCCGGACCCATATCGCCCATTAGCAGGTAGAGCGCCAGCAAAAGGCTGATACCTGCCAGCACACCCACATTTACGTATAAGCGCCACCGTATGTCTGTAAAACTGCGTACATGTTCTTCATTGGCAGCAAAGAACGCTGCCAGGAAAAATAGCAGCAGGTATTTGGTGATTTCGCCCGGTTGAAAACTGATGCCGCCCAGTTGCAGGTTTACTTTTACGCCGCTACCTTCCGGCCCTGTTCCTGCCAGTGCAGTCGCAATGGCCAGCACCAGCGCCATAGCCAGCCAGGTCCAGCCTTTGAGCTGGTAAATCTTTTTCTTTTTGTAGTTGAACAGCGCGTCAAACCACCATCGCGTGTATAAGGTGCGCATATCCATTAGGGATAGTATATAGAACAATGCCAGTCCGGCAATGATTCCCTGTACGGTTTGGGCGGCATACAACGTGTCGGTGAGCGGATGCTGGATACTGAACATCATCAGCAACGACAAGCCGCAAAGCAATAGCAGCACCGGCAGCAAAAACACATCCACTGTATTTTTTCTGAAAGTCAGCAGCAGTTGCACCAAAATGAAGGCCGCAATCAGCACCGTCACTATAAACTGGTAACTTTTTTTGAACGACTCCGGATCGCGCACAACCAGTGCACCATCCTGTTTGATCTGGCTATACGTAACCGGACCGATTAATCGCAGTGTATGAGGTTTTGCATGAAAGGCATACTCTTTATTCATCCTGAGCCGCATCGTCCCCTGGCGGGTGAATTCAAATCCTGGTTTCATTGGCAGCACACTGTAGCCTGAATCGCGCAGCAGGCCGGTGAAAGCAAATTCACCTTTTGCATTGGTGCGCGCCCAGGCAGTCCATGCTTTGGTAGAATCGCTGGCAGGCAAAGCAACATGCTGTTTGAGTTGCACCAACACGCCGGCCAATGGTTGATCATCGTGCAACACACGTCCCCGTATTGCCAGCTCACCACTGCCCACATGCAGGGTAGCCGGATGCGGTATGGGACCGTGCAGCTCCTGGTTGTATAAAACCGAATCGAAACCAAGCCGCTGCCGGCTGGCGCGCAGGCGGTTGCGGAACTCAATGCCGCCAACAGGCGATTGCCAGGGTACAGGTGCAGTAATGTTATAGGCTCTTTTATTCAGCGTGCCAAGATTGGGTGGCGTACCATACCGAAATAATTTCTGGGAAAGAGAGTCGGTGAGCAATTGTACATCACGCGGATCGGTAAAATAGTTTCCGTCGGTAATGATCTTTTGGAGCAATGCTTTGTTCACTACATTATCGAGTAACATAGCCCGGCCTTCCTGCAGCGCAGTTGCTGTTTTAGCCAATTGCGGTGCAAGCACAAAATACAGGCGCCAGAACAAGAGCAGGAGGATGAGGGCTGCGCCGGTCAGCATCCACCAGCCTTGTTTTTTCAGGGAACCATTCGTATTTTCCATTGATACACTCATGCAAGCCTCTTTGCGTTATTGTTCGCCTTTTACGATTAACTGATCAAAAGAAATGGTTTGCGCACCGTCAACACGGAACCCGAAATAATTGCCAAAACTTCCGGGAAAAGGCAGCACCTTTTCCAAGCGGCCATTGATGAGCAAGCGGAGGGAATCGGCGCGTTTTTCTACCGAGAGCACATTCAGTTCTGCACTGCCATGGATATTGGAAGAAGGTGTCCAGTCTGCCAGCGTCTGCCATGCTCCTTTGATGGAGGCGCCGATGGAATAATAGCCATCACAGGTGATGTAAAAAATGTAGCACGCATCCTGTTCTTCATCACCGCAAAAGCTGATGCCGTAGGGGTTGCCGGTGTTTACTCCCCAATGGACGGTGTTGGCAGTAACGACAAAGTCTTTTTGTGTATCGAGATGAAATTTTACGGAAGCTGAATAGCTAAGACTGTCTGCCAGTCCCTGTATAATGTATTTGCCATCTTCCAGCCTGTAATCGCTGTATTCATCGCTGCCGGTACTCCATAAGCTGTCCTGTGTATTGCTGAAGTCGTTGAAGTAAATTCCGTTGATGAGTTCTATACCGGGATTAGGTCCTTCAGCCAGTGTGGTTTCGGTTCCGGAAAGTAATGCTGGTTGTACGGCGGGTATAATCAGACTTTTCCGGGGCAACAATTCATCTGTCAGTTCGGTGTCTTTGTTTGTATCCTGCTGTTCATTGGTAGCACTATACCTTTTTTCCTGCACACCCGGTCGCTGGCTGGCATTGGTGTGGAGCGTTGTCCAGCTGAAGAAAACCGCCATGCCAATCAGCAACAGCAGGCCGGCGGTGAAAGTTACATCGCGTTTGCCGGCTGTTGTTTTTTTTGTTGCCGGGATATACACAGCCGTTTTTTTCATAGAAACCGGCGGCGGACCCTGTATATGTTGTGCTGCGGCCCGCTTCAATAATTGCACTATACTAACGGGATCGCATAATCTGTATATGCTTTGTTTTTCCAGTAAGCCCTGCAACAATTCCAGCAGGGCGGGTGGCAGCATGGATCCATCGGGCGTACGCGGAAGGGGAGGAGGCGCCGAAATTACGCGGTTGATATGCATGAGCAGGCCGTCTTCTTCATGTTCGAAAGGCACTTTACCGGTGAGGCATTCGTACAACACTACGCCCAGCGAATAATAATCTGTAGGTGCTGCAACTGATTTGGATTGATTGAATTGTTCGGGCGAAGCATAATCGTACGTGAGCATGGACGAGCCCGTTACGGTAACGGTTTGTGTCTGTTCCCGCAATTTGGCAATACCGAAGTCTGTCAGCAGAAACTGCAGTTGCCCATCCGCATTGCGGCGGTACATGATGTTCTCTGGTTTTATATCTCGGTGCACTACAGATTTCGCGTGAATGGCGCGGAGGGCTTCTACCATCTGGTGTGCCAGGCGAAGCGTGGTGATTACATCCAGGCTGCCATGGCGCTTCAGCAGGCTGCGCAGGTCGCCGCCTTCCACGAGTTGCATCACGATGAAGGGCAGTTCTGCATCCAGGCGTACTTCAATGATCCGTACTATATTGTCGTGCCGGATAGATTTCATGATTTCCGACTCGCGCTGGAATCGGCGCAATGTGTCGGCATCGGTATTGAAGGCAAAATGTTTAATGGCCACGAGTTCGCCGGTGTGTTTGCTGCGCGCCTTTAGTACCCGCGCATTGCCCCTTCCCAGTTCGCCCAGGATTTCATATCCCCTGAAATACTCTTTTAAAATTGAAGTGGCCATAGTTATTGATTCAAGGTATTTGCAAAAGCAGCAGGCGAGTTGTGCTTATCCTGCCGGTAGGGATAGTTGAAAGGGTACAGGATATTTTCAAAAACAAGATTTTCTGTTTTCACTATGACGGGTATATGCACATTGATGCCTGTTTCAAATCCTTTCAGGCGCAGGTTGCGGATCAGGAGCGTATCGCCGGGGCTGGCGGATAAATGGGTAATGGCTACGGCTGCAAAACGATTATTGTTGCCTGCTGGCATCAGCACCAGGGTGCGGCCGGTGCTGTCCATGTAGCGTACAAGCGTTTCCAGGTTTTGTGTGCCGGCAATACACAATGTATCGGCCTTTGTGGCGCGGGCGGGTGCGGCAGGATGTGTGGCACGTACAGATGGAAAGGCGCGCTTATTTTCGGTGGTAACGGTGTTGTATAGTTGTGCTGTGTCACCGCTGTAGGGTGCGATGTCTGTGTATTTTGCAGCAGGCAAAAAATACCAGCCCAGTGAGGCTATGGCTAGCAGCGCAAGCAGTGCGAGGCCACGTTTTTTGTTGCTCGTAGTGTTGGCAGAAAATTTTTTTGTAGCGGCAGTTTTCGTTGTTGCTTCCGGCAAGACGGGTGGCTCGGGTGAAATGCTGCTTCCTGCAAATTGCGCCAGCACAACAGTGATATTGTCGTTACCGCCCATTTTGTTGGCAAGGTCGATCAACTCATTGGTCAGTTCGGGTAATGGTTTGTGTTGCAGCAATACTGAACGCATTTGTTTTTGCGTAATCATATCGGTAAGGCCGTCGCTGCAAAGCAGTAGCAGATCACCCGGCAGGAAATCTTCCATGCCATGATCAATAAAACCTTCATCATCGAGACGGTGGAGGGAAGAACCCGCTTCGCGTAATATCTGGTTGCGCTGGGGGTGCACCATTGCTTCCCGTTCAGAAATTTCACCGGCATCTTCTTGCACGCCTACCAGGGAATGGTCCCGGGTAAGTTTTTGCAATTGTCCCTGGCGGAACCGGTACAACCGCGTATCACCAATGTGTACATAATATAATTGTTGTGCGCCGGCATCCGCCACCACGACTGTGAGCACGCAACACATTTCGCTGTGCTGTGGTTCATTTTTGCGTTCTTCAACAATGCGATTGTTGGCAAATACCACGGCCTCCCGCAACATGGTGAGCGTATCGCCGCGTGGTATCTGCATGTATTGCTGAATGGATTCCCTGGCAATGGTTGCTGCTTTTTCACCTCCTGCATATCCGCCCACTCCATCGATGACAGCCAGCAATGCCTTGTCATCGTCCCACAGCGACTGCACTATGCAGGCGTCCTGGTTTTCCTGCCGGCGCCGCCCCGGGTCTGTATTTCCGCTGAATTGCAAGCGTTTCATGCTATCTGGGTAAATTTTTAAAATGAAGGATCAACAGCCAGCAAACAAAAGCAAGCAAGGTTGCGGCAATGAGCAAATCTGTCATGATTATAGGGTTTGTTTAAAGTAAAGGGTTACGATGCCATTCAGCAGAATCTGACATTGCGGTTCCAGGTCAAACCAGCGGGGTTGCAGGGCGCTGCTCCGTTCGATCACCCTTTCATTCACGCGTGTTTCCTGTGCGCTGAAGGACGCAATCTGGAATCTGCCTGTGGATTCATTCAGCCGGATGCGCGCATGCGGATTGGAAACAAACTGCGAATCGAGCAATAAATAATTGCCATAGTGCAGGTTTTCCGGTTCACGTCGTGCAATCACCATCTCCGTATCTTTCATCACATAGGTATCGCTCCTGTTGTGATCGCCGAGATGATATTCTATACGCGCCAGACCAAGTACGGTATGGCGTGTGGTGCGATGCGCTTCTGCACCCAGGGTAAGTTGCCGGTTGAATTTCACGGTAAAATTGCCACTGTCTGCAAAATGAATATGGCGCAGTACTTCAAGGTTGATATCCATTTTATCGAAAACATTCGTGGCTTTCGATTTCATGGTCACTTTTGCTGTATAGCGCCTGTCGCTGTCAGCAGTGAATGGGCGCGCGCCGGTGAGCATGCCTACCACGCGTATATCTCTTTCCCCGATTTGCTGCCCATTGAAATCCGTAGCCGGACCAAATTTGAATTGCCATTGGGAAGAAACCGGCGCAAGCTCTTCGTACCGGCTTTTGTATGCCTGCAGTTTTTTGTAAAACAATTTAACAGCTTCTTTTACCACCACGGGAAAGCCCGGCAACCGTTGTTCATAAATATCAGGGTGAAGGATCACGAGGAAATGCATGTTGAATACGAGACTCGATCCTACAGATTCAGTCTGGCAGGAATGCTCAAAACAGCCCACCAGTTCCTGCAACAGGTCATTGTTGGTTACAGGTCCTGGTTTCGTTATACCTTCGGGAACCAGCCATTGCTTCAGGGCTCCCAGGAAACCGCCCGATCTTTTCATCATAATTTGCCGGTTATATTAAAAATCGGAGGAAGGGTTATCACACTAAATGTAAACGAATTTGGTACCGGCGTTTGATAAAGAAAATGTAAAAATTGTATTCCCACATGTTGGATGAGGAGATTTTCAAACGCAATTATAACAATGTAGAATATGCGATAATAGTGTTTTTGGCAAGTAACTGCTATGGTGAAAACCTGCTATAAAATCAGTAAAGCTTTCTCTTTAAGAATCCCTTAAGAAATTGCATGACGTACTTTACAAAACGTTAAAGTTAAAAAGCAAAGCAGCGCTGAAAATGAAAAAGAGGCTGGCATCGTTTCAGAAACCAGCCTCTGCGGAGGGTATGAATGGCAACGGGATTGTTTTATTGTTTTACCATGCGCGTGGTGATAGTCCTGCCCTGGTAATACAATACCACCTGGTACGTGCCTGCAGGAATTTGTTGCACGGATACCTGCCTGGTTTGCAGGCCTGTTTCAATTTGCCATTGCGTTTTTATCAATGCCCTGCCGTTCATATCATACACATGTACCGGTACTGTTGCCTTTTCCGGTGAAAGAATGGAAAACGCTGCCACATTACCTGTTACCGGGTTGGGAACCACCTGCACACGGAATGGTGCCGATTCTCTTGTAAGCAGTACTACCTGCGAGTATGAAATGCTGCCATCCGATTCTTCCATACGCAACCGGTACCAGGATTTGCCGGGTTGAGGTTGTTCATCTTTGAACAGGTGCGGGTGCGCACATTGTGCGGGTGTTGCTTTTACTTCACCAATTTCGGCATAGGTTACACCATCTGTACTGCGTTCTACTATGAACCGGGTGTCTTGCGTGCAGGAAGCTTTCCATGTCAATTCATTCCATGTATCAGCTACCGCACCTTTGAAGTATTCCAGTTTTACCGGTAAGGAAGTATAGGCTTTGTTGGCGATATAGAAAGTAGAGAAGCCCGTTACCTGGAAGGATAATACATAATCCTGTCCCCATGGTTCTACCGTAGTAGGGACCGGCGTGGCATTTCCATCTACGCTTTTGCCGCAGGGATCATCATTTTTGAAAACGGCCAGGTCGTCGATGGAAGTAATGCCGGCGCCGGGCGTATTTTTCAACGCTTCAAATTCTGATTTGCGGATGTAGAGACGCACACTTACCGGCGCATTGGGTGGATTGCTAACCGAGATGGTAATATTTCTGTCAAGGTAATAACGGTTATGCATATCCTTTCTGGTTGTGCCGTCATGCGTATAAAAACTGATGGAAACATTGCCGAGCAGATTGCCATGAGCATAAATCTCGGCTACTGCGTTGCCTTCTTCATCTGTAAATGGCACCCACGTATTGTTGTTGTTGATATTGATGGTTTGGGGAGCAACAGCCTCGCAGGAACCGGGCGTACCGGGCGCAGCAAAGGCAGGCAATACCAGCAGGCGGTTGTACCGTGGCAAACGGCCGTTGTAACCATCAAAATGAGATTTGTTGGTGAGTATGCTGTGGTTGGCATCGTATTCGAACAGGGTCCCTCCAAACCGTACATCGCCTCCTCCATTGGCCATGCCATATAGTTTGTTGTTGTGTACAATCAGGTCTGTGCGGCATTGCTGTGCGTCCGGCAGTTTCACGTCATATTTTTTTACAAACATGTTGTTCGCCGGGTTAAATACATAAATGGTGCCGCTTGAAGTTTCAGCTCCGCCCTGGCTGGTAGTGCCCCAGAGCATATTGTTGTATAAAACCAATGCTGTTTCCGGATCGGACCCTTCTGCAAGACTGAAATGATGGTGCACAGCAAAGCCATTTATGCCTGGCGTGAATTCAAACAAGGTACCGCCTTCATGATTACCGCCGCCCCTGGTTACGCCATATAGCTTGCCGTTGTATTCGATGAGTGACGCATAGGGTAATCTGCCAAACGAGCCGCCAAAGTTTACCTTTGCCGAATAACTGTTTGTGATCAGATCATATTCATATAATACTCCGCCATTGTTACTTCCTCCCTGTGAAGTAACGCCATAGAGCTTGTTGTTATAAACTATAGGCAATGCCCTTGGCATGTTGCCGGTTGCTGCTGAAAAATGGTGCAATACCGTATACTGATTGTTCTGCGGATCGAAACGAAACAGCACGCCGGAGCCATTGTTGCCTCCCAGTGCGGCCACACCGTACAGCATGTGGTTGTGCAAAAGAAAACCACCCTGGTCTGACTGGAAGCCGGTGGCATCGCTCATATGAAACAATATGGAGTATTGCCGGGTAACAGGATCATAAGCATAAATAACGCCACGGTTGTTGTTACCACCGTTCCAGGTAGTACCATAGATTTTTCCATTATAATACACAAGCGCACCGGCAGGGGAATGTCCGTCGCTATGCCCCAGTTCAATTTTTTTGGTATAACTGTTCACGGCGGGGTTGTACTCAAATAGCACGCCCTGGTTATAAGCGCCGCCCATATTGGTCCATCCATATAAACGGTTGTTGTATGCCGTTAGTCCTCCCTGTGGGTTGGTGCCAAAACTGCTGCCGAAATTTACTTTTTTGGTGTACGTATTGTTGACAATGTCAAATTCAAACAGGGCGCCATCGCCGGTACCACCCATGCTGGTGAGCCCGTACAGCTTGTTATTAAAGACCATCAGCCGGCCAAAGATTTCACTGCCGCCAACAATAGTTAAATCATATTTTTTCAGCAACGTGTTGGTGGCGGGGTTGTATTCATAAATCACACCGGCATCATTGGTCCCGCCTTTAACCGTTCCTCCATATAGCTTATTATCATGCAGCAATAGTGCGCCCCGTGGTTGACTGGCCCCGATAGCGTCAAAATGTACTTTGAGGGCTAATTGGTTGGTAGCAGGATTAAATTCATAGAGAGCGCCGGCATTGTTGTTGCCGGTAGAAACCGTTGTAAAATAAAACCGGTTGTTGAACAGTTCAAAGTCGCGGAAAACAGTCAACCCCATATTACTGCTGAAATCATACAGTTTGGTGTAGGTATTGGTAGCAAGGTCATAGGAGAAAATCACGCCAAAGTTGTTGGCTCCGCCATTGGCCGCAACACCGTACAATTTGTTATTGTATAAGGTAAGACCTCCCTGCGGATGACGTCCGTTTGCGTTGTTGAAGTGATGCTTTACCGTCAATGTTTTTGTGGTAAGGTCGAGTTCGTACAGGTAACCTTCCGTATCAAATCCCGCCAGGGTGGCCACGCCATACAAGCGGTTGTTATAGGCCACCAGTCTGCCCCTGTTTATCTGTAAATCCGAGCCCTCCAACGAATGCAGGTCGGCCAGTTTCGTATAGGTATTGGCGGCTGGATCAAATTCATAGATAATGCCTTGCGAAAATAGACCGCTCCAGGGCATTACGCCATACATTTTATTATTGTATACGATCATGTCCTGTCCCGGGTTTTCATTGCCGGGCGTGTAGGGAACAAATGCATGTCGTACAGACACGCCGGAGCCATCATATTTTGCAGAAAACAAAACACCATCGTCGTTGGGGCCGCCATAATTGGTAACACCCCAGAACTGGTATATACCCTGCGCATGGGCAGTAATGGTATACGTTGCAGTGATGACGACGAGAATAATGCGGAGGTAAATTTTTTTCATAACCCTGTTTTAATGCTGGTGCAATGATACTGGGAGAGAACAGGGGAGCAAGTGGTGCTTTAACGGAAAGGCTATTTCAATTAACGGATGGGGTTGCCTGTGGCAATAGGTTTTTCACCAAAGGTTCCATAGCACAGGCTGGTGGATTTTTTCGGTAAAAACTGTAACACCCCGTGCTACTTCACCGTGCGTTGGGAAAGCAACTGCAATAATTCATCTTTCTTTTTGGGGGATATCGCTACCTGTGAGTCATCGGTCATCACTGCATAGCCGCCATCCGTCTTGATCATGCGGCGCACTTCCAGCAGGTTGATGATGTGGGAGTTGTGTACGCGGAAGAAATGATGGTCGGCCAGCAGCAGTTCATATTCTTTCAGGTTCTTGCTCACCATGATGCGTCGTGCGTCTTTCAGGAAAAAGGTAGTATATGGACCACTGGCTTCCAGCCGGATGATCTGCAACAAAGGAACGAACTCCATGCCTTCGGCGGTGGAAAGACAGATGGTAAGATCGTTGTTGTTGCGTTGTATGTTCTGCAACAGGTGTTCCAGCGACCGGCGGGGTACTTCCTCTTGCATCTGCCGGATGGCTTTTTGCACGGCGTGCTGCAATTCCTGCACATCGATTGGTTTCAGCAAATAATCGAGGGCGCTGAATTTGATGGCCTTGATGGCATAGTGATCGTATGCGGTGGTAAAGATTACATGAAACTTCAGATGACTGACCTGCTGCAGTATGTCGAATCCCGTACCGCTGTGCATTTCGATATCGAGAAAGAGGATATCCGGTTTCAGTTCATTGATCATCGGCACTGCTTCTTCAATGGAACCTGCTGCGCCGGTAATGGTAATCTCCGGGCAAAACTCGGTTATCAGGCTTTTCAGAAACTCCCTGCTGCGCAATTCATCTTCAGCTATCACTGCGGTGTATTTCATGGTCGATGTTTTGGGTGAGCGTTGATAGGTTTATGGCATGTGTTTGCGGAATCACCAGCCGTTTGCCTTGCTTCCATCCTGGCGCTTCCGCGGCGGTTATGTCTACCAAAGATATTTTCTGGCGCGCAGACTCATTCAATATGTCGAGACGGCTTTGCAACACGTTTTTTTCCGTTGCCGTACCGTTGGCGCGATGGTGGGCCGGTTGTCCGTACACATCTATATGCAGGTTGTGGTTTTCGAGGTTGAATGCCACGGAAATCGTTCCTTTTACTGAAGGGGATTGGTCCAGTATGCCTTTGTACAAAGCTTCTTCGATGAGGCTGAGCGTCATCAGCGGCGGCACCTGCACCTCTTCACGTGTCACGCCAGGTGATATGGTAACGGAATAATCGAAGCGATCGGGAAACCGGCTTTGTTCCAGCCAGAGATATTGCGTGCAAATAGCGGCTTCTTCTTCGGCAGTGATCCGGTTTTCATCGGCCAGCCGGATGACCTTTCTTAAGAAACCGGAGAACTGGTGGATGTATTGCAGGGTTTGTTTCCGGTCGCCGGTCATAACAAAATACTGGATAGCATTGAGTGAATTGAACAGGAAATGCGGGTTGAGGCGCGTCTGCAACATTTTTAACCGCAATTGCCGGTTCATATTTTCAATGGAACGGCTTTGTTCCGATATCAGCCTGTTGCGTTGCTCCAGCTTTTTCGTCAAGCGTTGCTTGACGCGAAAACGGTTGTACAAAATGCCAGCTATAATGGCGAGCATTGCCAGCGCCAGCAGCACCATATTGCGCAACCATTTCTGACGCTGCAGCTCCACCGTTTCATTCATCAACTTGCGTGTGACAATTTCTTTTTCCAGCGATAACAATTCGATGGACGCATAAGACTGCAAACTGTCTTCTTCCGCAATCTCAACTGCGAGGCGCGTGATTTCCGGCCCAAAATAGTGGTGCAGCAACCGTTGGATGGTTTCCCGGAAAGCTGCGCTGGCAAAGTATTCCTGCACCAGTTCGTGCCAGTCGCTGTTCCTGGGCAATATCCCGGCAAAGCCCTGGCGACGGCCCGGTAGTATATGCTGACGTTTTACTTTGAATCCTTTTTGTATCCCCAGGATATACACCGGTAGAGGAACATAGCCGATGGCCGATGCATCATTCGCCACCGTTTGCATGATGGCATAATCATCGTACGCTTCCTGCAAGGGCAGGGCAGGATATAGATTTTTGCGCAGTTGCAGCAGGTCTTCTTCCATGGTGCTGCCTGTAACCGTATATCCGCGTAGGGACGACAATTGCTGCGACAATTCATTCACCGATTGATACAATGGTGCAGAATGATGCGTGATCAGCACATTCAGATCGGGCATATAGGAAGGCGTAAACTGTACGGCCTGTTTTCTTTCATCGGTAATGGAAAAATACGACCAGCCAAAAAGTCCCGGCGCCGTTGCGTTCCGGATACGGTCGTACACCTGCGCAAACGATGATGCCTTTACCCAGTTGACCGTAATGTAGACCCCATATTTTTTCTCTGCAAATTGCACCAGCGATGTCATGAGGTCGTGTTCCAGCCCGGTGAGCCTGCCTTGCCGATCGGTATATACCAGTGGTTCGATAGGATACCACAGCACGGTGATAGCGCCGGTGCCCCTTTGTTTGATGCTTTCCCAGCTGTCGGCGGCATCACTGCCCGGCGAAGCATAAGTACTGGCCGACCAACCAACCAGCAGGATAAACAACGATAAAATCCGGTTCAGACCCAGCATCATGCAGCAAAACTTGTGGTTTTGCGGGCAAAATCCAAAACCACTTAATAAAAGCGGCATTTCACTTAACGGATTTGGTGGCTCCTTCTTTGCCGGTGCCTGACGAACCTTTATTTTTAGGTTATGCAAGCGGCCCCGTTTTGTACTACTTTACTGTTGCTACTGCAGGTACTCTGTTTTACCCCGGCGGGTGTGGCGCAGCCATTTGCATTCCGTCATCTTACCACAGCGGAAGGATTACTCAGCGATCAGCGGATTAAAATGACAGAAGACAGTATGGGCCGGTTGTGGATCGCTTCGGATGAAGGTATTAATGTATTCGACGGGCAGTCGCTCATCAGTTACAGCTATCCCGATCACTCCGGTTTGCTGCACAACAACATCACACAAATCTATTGCGACCGCAATGGCGTGATTTGGGTGGCGCACAACAAAGGCATGCAGTACCTTTTACCCGCTGCACAACGATTTCAAACCCTGTCATTGCCTGCGCCGTTTAATCCCGGGGAACTGTTGATAGGAGAAACCGATACGGCATTGGTGGTGCTCAGTCGCACCGGATGTTACACTGTGGATAGTAGATACCGGGTACGCACAACCGAATGGGTGAACGACCTGGTTATGCAGCATGGTTTTCCCTATGCCATAGAAAAACTGAATGGCGATGAATGGTTATGGGGATGTGGCCGGGCGCTGCTGCGTGTAAATTTTGCACAGCGGCAGGTGGTGCGCAAGTATGCTTATGAACAGGCCTGGGCCCTGCAAAAAATGAACGACAGCCTGGTATTATGCGGCAGCTTTGCAAGGGCACAAACGGCGCTGGTGCACCTGCATACAGGTGCTGTTAGCGATATCAACAACTGGCCCTCTGATGATGGCCGGGCGATGGGAGGCTATGTAGGCGCCATCTTTCGCGCGGGTGAAGATCGCTATGTATTGTCCGGTCGCTATGATGGCGTATACCTGGTAGACGTGCGCCGAAAATTTGTGCAACATTTTGTGCATGACCCGGCTGATGTAACATCGCTCAATACCAACTATTGTCGCTCATTATATGTTACGCGCAACGGCACCTTGTTTGTGCATGGCAAGGGGCTTTCCTATGCCAGTTTACACCAACCCTTGTTTCATGCGGTAAGAGGACTGGTGGACCAATCCGGGTCGCCTTATCGTTCTGTGGTGAACTGCTTTGCAGAAGATGAAAACGGATCGATGTGGATTGGCACCAACAAAGGTTTGCTGCAATGGCGTGAAGGGAAGGCGGCAGGCAATTTTATTTTGCATCGGCATATAGACAACACGCCGGGAAGATGGAGCACCATTCGCCACCTGGCAAAAGACCACCGCGGCCGCTTGTGGGCAGGTACGTTCGGCGGTGGATTGGCCGTACTTGAGAACGGACGGTTGAGAGCTGCCAACAAATTCCGGAAAGGAGATTATGTTCCGGGGCGCATTCCCAATGTGTTTGCACTGATTCCTGATGGCGGGCAGCAATTCCTGGTATGCTCCTATGCAGGATTGTACCTGTATGATGCGGCACAGGAACAATTGCAGTTGCTGGACAATCACCCGGTATTGCAACCCATAGCCCGCAACCGGAGTTTTTATGCCCTGGTTGACCGCCAGGGTAACTGGTGGCTGGCGCAAAGCCAAGGGTTGTTTTATTATGAAAAAGCAGCCAACAAACTCTCCAGGGTAATTTTACCAAATGAACACAGTGAAGAAAGCATTCAATGCGTGGCGGAAGACAGCAGCGGGAATATCTATGCAGGCGGATTCAACGGCGTGTATGTAATTGATCGGTTAGAGATGAAGGTGAGTAAATGTATCAACAGGCAGGATGGTTTGTCCAGTGACCATATTACCGGCTTGTTATGCGATAAAAAAGGACACCTGTGGATAATCGGCAACCGGGGACTGTCCCGGTACGAACCGTCCACCAACCGGTTAACGAGTTTTGATGTGAACGACGGATTGCTTTCCGGCAATCATCAATTCTCTTCTTATTATTTGGCCAAAGACGGAAAGATATATATCGGCAATGTAGACGGCTTCTATTATTTCCACCCTGATTCTATCAGGCAACAGGCTACAGCTATACCTGTTTACATTACGCAACTGGCGTCGGGCGATTCGGTGATCACCACTGCAGAAGAGACCGTACACCGGTTGTCGTGGCGACAGCAGCATGTTACCTTCTCCTACCTGGCGGTAGACTACAAGTCGGGACCTGATCTGCAATACCGCTACCGGTTGCAAGGCTTTGATACCGGCTATGTATATGCGGGAAGAGAGCGCCGCGCCCGCTATACCAATTTGCCTGCCGGGCAATACCGGTTTACGGCAGAAGTGTCGGCCAATGGCAAGGATTGGTTTGCTGCCAGGCAGCCTGTTACCATTATTATTGGCAAAGCTTTCTGGACAACCTGGTGGTTTCAGTGCAGTATTCTTGCTATACTGGCGTTATTGGGATGGTTCTTTTACCGGCGGCGGGTACAGCAAATCAGTCGCGAAGCGCAGATCAGGGCCGATTATGAAATCCGGCTCAATGAGCTGGAGAACAGTGCGCTTCGTACCCAGATGAACCCGCATTTTATTTTCAATTGCCTGAATACCATCAATGCGTTCATCAACAGCAATGATCGTATACTGGCCAATCAATACATCAGTAAGTTCTCGCGGCTTATCCGGCTCATTCTTGATCATTCACGGCAGAAAAAAATTACGCTGGCAGAAGAACTGGAAGCGCTTGAACTTTATATACAGATTGAGCGGTTTCGCTTCGACAATAAGTTTGAATATGCGCTTGTCATTGATGAGCGGCTGGACCCGTCTACCACAGAAATTCCCTCGCTCATGATCCAGCCTTTTGTGGAAAATGCTATCCTGCATGGGCTGTTGCCCTTGAAGCAACCGGGTAAGCTGTCGGTGCAACTGCAATTGCTTAACGAGCGGCTGCTGTGCATTATTGAAGACAACGGTGTAGGGCGTGCATTTGCGGCAAAAAATCCCATGCACAAGATGGCCGGTAAAAAATCGCATGGTATGGAGATTACCATGAAACGCATTGAACTGTTCAACAAGGAAAACGGACTGGAGGCGCGACCGGTCATTACCGACGGAAAGGATGAACTTGGCCATCCCCGGGGTACCCGCGTGGAAATCATGCTGGCCTGGTTGCCCAGCTATTAAGGAAAGGTAGAGGCCGGCTTTTCAGGGCCGGTCAACTATCCCAAAAGGAATTGCCGTGCGGAATACGCATTGCATAAAAACAACCGTAGCTTTAATGCCAGATTAAATCAGCCTTGCATGAATATATTGCATGTACTGGACGCAGCCTATTTTTCCCGCGAGCAGATGGAATTTCCTCATTATGTTGCCGGATTGGGCAATGGCGAGATCACTGCGCTGTTCCTTGAAAATGTCACATCACTGAAAAACGACCTCAGTGAAACAGTATCGACGATGCCGGAAGCAACCATGGAAGAAAATATCCGGGAGTATGAGCGCATTTGCGGGGAATTGGGAGTGCGTGTACGTACCATTAAAAGTGCAGGTATTCCAGAAGAGGTAACGTACACCATCAGTTGCTTTCATGATCTGTTGTTGTTGTCACCGTTCATATCGTTTCGGTCGGTGGACAAAGTGTTGCCTACCACCTTTACCGAAGAAGTGCTTGCCCGCTCGCAATGTCCTGTGCTGGTAATGCCGGCGCATATGCAACCGATCACGGAAGTGATTCATACCTACGATGGAAGTTTTGCTTCCGTGTATGCCATTCGTCAGCTGGCCCGGTTGTTTCCGGCGTTGTATGACAAACCGGTAACAGTGCTTTGTGCACCGGAAGGTACTACGGAAGGCATTCCCCATCGGCAGGAGCTGGAGCATTATCTTTCCCATTACTACCGGCAGGTAACATTTGAGATTTTACATGGAAAAGCATCGGATGTGATTCCCGAATATCTGGCTCAGCACAGAAACTGCATTGTTACTTTTGGTGCCTATGGCCGGAGTAATTTTTCGCGGTTGTTCCGCAAAAGCAGGGTAGATGATGTGCTGGCAGGGATGGATATCCCGGTGTTTGTGACGCATCCGGGGTAGGGGGCACCATCCAACCATCACCAACATTCCCCATCCTATATCGGCAAAATCTTCTTTAACTTTTTCACATTCCCCACTATAAACAACGTATCATGCGCCTGCAACACAAAATTGGAATCAGGATTCAATATCCTTTCATTGCTCCGCTCAACACCCACCACCAACGCCTTGGCTGTTTCCCGCAATTGCGTGCCCCGAATCGTCTTCCCTGCCAGGTGTGAATTGGCCGGCAGTTGATACTCATACAATTCCACATCAAAAGGTTCGGCCAGTTCCATACGCGGATGCGGACGGATCAATGCCTTCAAGCGCTGTATCTGCTGATCGGTCCCCAGCACCAACAACTCATCGGAAGGAAAAATCATTTCTTCTTTTCCCGGAGCCGGAATATGCATATCACCCCGCTTGATCAATACTACGTTTATGCCTGCGCGTTCGCGCCATTGCAATTCGAGCAGTGTTTTGCCGATGGCCGGGGAATCGGGCAGTACGGTTACCGGTACAATATGCGCGTCCCAGGGCGCCAGCTCGGTGCGATTGTTACGTGCAAGAGCAATCTCCCGCTGATTAAGATTGCGGAAGAAGCGGTTTTCAAGCCGTGTATAAAAATGCTGAATACGCGATGAATAAATAGCCAGCAAACTAATGATTACCGCTGTAATCAGGATGCCTGTCCCTACATTGAAGAACCGGTGTATCAGGAAGCCGATGAAAAGCGCCGCAATGATCAGTTTAATGAACCGCACAATGGTGATCACGCTCCGGTACCGGTTATCGGTTAGCAGCGTTTTATATACTTCTGCCGGACTGCGGATAGCAAATGCCCAGATGAAGGGCGCCAGCATCAGTAAGGTAAGGGCACAGGCCGCGGCCCGGATGGCAATGGAATTGACATTGCCAGTAACCAGCGGATAGAGATACTGCGACGAGAGAATGATAATAGACACCATAATCACGCCCAGCAATACGGAAGTAATCAGCTGCGACCGCACAAATTTCTTCCATTCGCTCGTATGCGACACTTTAGCCGTTTCGGTGCTGTACGCGTCGAGGCGTTGCGTGATCTTTTCCGGCAGCCTGCCTTTCAACCAGAAATAAAATGGTCCTGACCACCTGATGAGGTAAGGCGTAGTGAGCGTGGTAACAGCTGATACGGCCACCGCAATCGGGTACAGGAAATGACTGGTTACGCCAAGTGAAAGACCCAGCGTGGCTATAATAAAGGAGAACTCTCCGATCTGCGACAAACTGAAACCCGCCTGTATGGAAGTCTGCAGCGACTGCCCGGCCAGCAAAGCCCCAAACGTGTTACTCACAAGTTTACCCACAATGGTCACCCCGCAAAGTATAACGATCGGCACCCAGTATTCCGCCAGTACTTTCGGATCGATCAGCATACCTACCGATACAAAGAAGATAGAAGCAAACAGATCTTTTACCGGCTTCACCAGGTGTTCAATCTTTTCAGCCTTGGTGGTTTCGGCAAGAATGGACCCCATCACAAAAGCGCCCAATGCCGGAGAAAAACCTACCGCTTCTGCAAACACCACCATTGCCAGGCAAAGTGTGATCGATATGATGAGCAGCATTTCATCCGACATCAGTTTTTTCGCCTTGCGGAGCAGGGTAGGCAGAAAAAAGATGCCCATGAGAAACCAGATCAGGATGAAGAAAATCAGTTTGAGAATGGAAAGCAACATTTCTGTGCCCGCAAATTGCTGGCTTACCGCCAGCGTACTCAGCATTACCAGCAACACGATCGCCACCAGGTCTTCTACGATCAGTACGCCAAACACCAGCGACGCGAACCGTTTTGTTTTCAACCCGAGTTCATCCAGTGCGCGGAATATAATAGTGGTGGAAGAAACCGAAAGCATGCCCCCCAGAAATATGCTGTCCATATCAGACCAGCCAAGCGCTTTACCTACACCATAGCCTGCGGCCACAAGGCATACTACTTCTACCAATGCGGTGATGGATGCAGCGCCACCTACTTTCAGCAGTTTCTTGAAACTGAATTCAAGCCCCAGGCTGAACAGCAGAAAGATCACACCTATTTCAGCCCAGATATTGATATTCTCCACTTCGTGCACGGTAGGGAGCCATTTGAAATAGGGGCCTACCAGGAAACCGGCTATAATATAACCAAGCACAACCGGTTGCCGGAGCCACTTGAACAATAGGGTGAAAATGGCGGCGGCGCCAAGGATTAAAGCAAGATCAGTAACAAGATGAGGTAAATGAGCCATAGGTATCTTGTGTTTACAGGCGTTGTGTTGCCTATAGATTTTTCAAATGATATCACTATAGTATAGCCCCGTCGACTAACTGAAAACCATCCCTGATGGTATTGGGCCAACTGGTGGGGACATGCCCGGATTCAGCCTATCTGCGTCAGGTGGCAACAGGCCACTGGCAAAAGCCATCTACCAGAAATAATGATTGGGAAACAGCAGGTGCAGGCAGCTGTTTTTTTGTGGGTGCACGATGGGCAGGCATATGGAAAGCAAGCCACGGAAGGAAACCCTGCCTGGTTCGGTCAGGTAATGATCGTTGCTGCCGGCTGCACGCGTATCCCTTTGCTGCGCTGCTTGCGTATTATAATGGTGTGATTGTAATTCGCTGGGAACATTGCGCGAAACAGGACGGGCCGGAGATTCAGCCGGCATCCGCCAATAAGCGCTTACCTGTAGTACAGTTTTACCGGACGCCTTTTCCGGGGCTGCATAAACAAAACCAGGTACTGCATACAGGATAAAAAGGGTGAAGAAAAATTTTCGCACACACAAAGATACACAAAAATCAACCGATGCAAATACCCGAAGCGAATGCGTGTCGCGAATAACGGGATGAAGGGCGCCCCTGTCCATACTATTCCTCAACTTCAACCCCAGTCAACAAATGCTTTGCCTGAAATTTTATGACCGCGGCAGCAGCATGGCCGGCATTGGTCTTTATTGATAAATGCAGCAGACACACTCGTTATGGTTATACCTGTATTACTTTAATTGCCAGCATTTGTCCCGTAACGTACAAAACTGCTTTTGTAGAAATACCGGTGGAATACGGTTTGCTATAGAAAGAATGTGTTGAATCCCTGGTTAAAAACCGGCGTGTGAACATAAATACTCAGAAAGTATACAACACGGCAACAGTTATTTTGATGATTGTAGTGACAGTTGTTGGTATTTATGTTATTATGAATACGCGCTTCATTTAATCAGCATCAGGCAATACAAGATTACCTGCGGATACAGCAAAACCATTTCAAACATGCCAAGGAAGCCAACTGCAATTAATGAGCAAGCATTGGAGGCGCTGAAGACACAATTGAGAATCCGGCTGAAACTGGATTGCAGCTCCTTCGCTGATATGCAACAATTGCAAAGTGAGATAAAGAATACGATGGGTGAATACCTTTCGCTGCAGACGTTGAACCGCTTGTTTGGTATAATTAAAACCCATTTCAACCCTTCCTACAATACACTGAATGTTTTATCGCAGTTTCTGGGGTACCAGTCCATTGCAGAGTTTGAGCGGCTGAACGACGGGAATACCATTGAAATGAGGCCTGCTTCTTTTGAATCGAAATTTTTGCTTTCCATATTTTCTACTGTACAACCGGGACCAGACAGCCTGGAAGCATTGCAACAGGTAGTGCGCAACATCCTGGTCATGATGCGCAATAACCCTGATCTGGCCGGCGAGATTTATCCGGCCATGGCCTCCATACCGTTTGGACGAAAATACTTTTTCGAGCAGTTCATTAATATGGACGCGTTGGACAGGCATTACGGGGATGGGTTAAAGTACTATCTGCTGCATGCCGGTAACAGGGAGCAACAGTTCTTTGCCTATAATATGTATTGCCTGCGGTATTTCCTTACAGCTGAAACGGAATTGTTCCGGAAATACTGCGACCAGGTAAACGCATTTGGTACAGACGAAATAACTGGTTTTGATGCAAGGGCCATCGGTGGATACCTGGCAACGCGCATACTGCAGAAATATATGAATGGCAATGCCGGACAGCAGGAAGGACATGTGGCAGACAGCATACCGTTGCCCGGCAATAACCCTTCGGCCTACCAGGCGCGGTACAGGGTAGCGGAAGCGCTTGTGCTTTGTGGTGAGTTTGAAAAAGCCTGGGACTGGTTGAATACCCACCTGCATTCATTCTCTTTTATTACGAGAGGGGAAGACGATTTCATTACGCAGGTGTGCATACTCCGGCTGATCAGTGGATTTTATTCCGGCAGTATGACCGTAATAAAAGCAAGGCAAAGTTTTTCCGAATTGCAAAGCAGGCAAACCTGTGTGAGTTCCCAGGACTACCATGCCATTTTGCTTTTGTTGATAAAAAAGAATCTTTTTCCGAAGGCCGTTGTGCAAAAGGAAGTGGATTTAAAGATTAACAGACTGATACAAAAAACTGGTTTTAATTTCTTTCACAGATATGAACAGTTATTGGAGAAGACGCAAGAAAATTTTTTAATGGATATTAATGGAAGAAAAAAGTCGTAGGAAAGAACGCAAATTCGCGAAAGAAATTAAAATAGTCTGAATATATCGCTACATCCAACCCTTGAATAGTGTTTAATTCATAATTCCTCTGAAACAGCCTCCTGCTGCAATCCTCATATAGTAGCATTTCCATTACGTACACCCCACGTGTCTGTGGCTCTGACACGCTGCAGAAAAGTATTGCCCCGTGGCTATTAGCAGGGCTTTGATGCATTGCGAAACAATGCTGTCGAAAATTATTTTGTCGTCCCGGTTCCATGTGACAGGGAGTAGCGAAGCTTTAGTGTTTGAGGATTCTGCATACATACCCCAAAAATAACACCATGTCTGTATCACCTGCTGTCAAATGGCACGCCGTATATACGAAACCGTGTTGGGAAAAAAAAGTGGCGAACCTGCTGGAACTGAAAAAAATTGAGCATTACTGCCCGTTACAAAAAGTATACAGGCAATGGAGCGACCGTAAAAAAGTGATTCATGATCCGCTGTTCAAATCCTATGTGTTCGTACATGTATCGGCCAAAGAATATGTGCCGGTGCTGGAAACAGACGGCGTGCTCGGTTTCGTCACTTTCCTGGGAAAACCGGCCGTCGTGCGCGATGAGGAAATACTGATTATCCGGCAATTTCTCAGGGAATACAAAAACATTGCTGTCAACAAACTCGATCTCCATGTAAACGATGCCGTGCGGATTACCGGCGGACCATTGATGATGAAGGAAGGTACAGTATTGGAAGTGAAAAGCAAAACAGTAAAAGTATTGCTGCCTTCCCTGGGCTTTGCGCTCACCGCAGAGATTGAGAAAGATTATCTGGAGACAATCAAGGGAAACTGACAATATCACTGTATTACAATCCACCAATACATCATACTTACCCAACAGGCAATTCAACACCAGAACAATAAAGCAACAAAACTTTCTTATGTACGAATTCAAACTCGCAATCATCGGACTGGGCTATGTAGGGTTACCACTGGCTATAGAGTTTGCCCGGAGGTATTCCGTTATCGGATTCGACATCAATCGCAACCGGGTAGAGGAGTTACGCAGTGGTCACGACGCCACGCTGGAAGTAGACGACCAGGACCTGCAAACCGTTTTGACAAAGCACGAAGATGTCAGGACAGGGCTGTTTGTTACCGACCAGCCCTATGCACTGAAGAACGCCAATTTTTACATTGTAACAGTGCCCACGCCTGTAGACAGGTACAATAAACCCGACCTGCGTCCGCTCCTGAAGGCCAGTGAAACCGTTGGCAGTGTTTTGAAGCAGAATGATATTGTGGTATATGAATCAACGGTATATCCCGGCGTTACCGAAGAAGAATGTGTGCCTGTGCTGGAAAAAGAATCCGGGCTTACATTCAACAAGGATTTTTTTGTAGGCTATTCTCCGGAAAGAATCAATCCGGGCGATAAGGAGCACACGGTAACCCGGATACGTAAAATCACATCGGGGTCTACGCCCGAAGCAGCCCGCATTATCAACGACCTGTATGCCAGCATCATCACGGCAGGTACGCACCTTGCGCCCTCGATCCGGGTAGCGGAAGCGGCGAAAGTGATCGAGAATACGCAACGCGATATCAACATTGCGTTCATCAACGAACTCTCCAAAATTTTCAATCATCTCAACATCGATACAGCAGAAGTGCTGGCCGCCGCCAGTACGAAGTGGAATTTTCTCCCTTTCAAACCAGGGCTTGTAGGCGGTCACTGCATTGGAGTGGACCCCTATTACCTGGCGCAGAAAGCACTGGAAGTTGGGTATCATCCCGAAATTATACTGGCAGGCAGAAGACTGAACGATGGTATGGGATCATATGTGGCCAACGAAGTGATCAAACTCATGATCAAAAAAGGGATACAGGTGAGAGGCAACAAAGCGCTGATCCTCGGCATCACCTTTAAGGAAAATTGTCCCGACGTGCGCAATACACGTGTGATCGACATTGTAAAACGCCTGCGTGAATACCAGATGGAAATAGATATCTATGACCCCTGGGCCGATCCCGAAGAAGTATGTAAGGAATATGGTGTGAAAACACTACGTGCAATGCCTCAAAAAAATGGCTATGGCGCCGTAGTGATGACCGTTGCCCACCGGGAATTCAACAACGATCTTATCCGGCAGCTCTGTCACGACAAGTGTGTGATTTACGATGTGAAATCAGTATTGGACAAGGAATTGGTTGATGCACGTTTGTAACCTTATACTTATGAAGAGGCAAAAATACCACAGGCAATATCTTCGAAAATTTGGATTTCTGGTGACCGGCGGCGCAGGCTTTATTGGCTCTAACATTGTTGACTACCTGCTACATCATGGCGCCGGCAAAGTGCGTGTGCTGGACAATTTCAGCACAGGCTCCATCGATAATGTGGCAGACTACCTGCATCTGCCCGAATTTGAATTGATAGAAGGAGATATCCGCGATATTAAAAGTTGCCGCCTGGCCATGCGCGGCATAGACTATGTGTTGCACCAGGCGGCGCTCGGATCGGTGCCGCGCTCCATTGAAGACCCGATTACCAGCAATGAAGTGAACGTAAGTGGCTTCCTCAATGTGCTGGAAGCTGCCAAAGAAGCGCGCGTGAAAAAAATGGTGTACGCCGCAAGTTCCAGCACCTATGGCGATCACCCCGGACTGCCCAAAGTGGAACACAAGATCGGGCAACCGCTTTCGCCTTATGCAGTGACCAAATATACCAACGAACTTTATGCACAGGTGTATTCAGGCATTTACGGGTTTCATACGATCGGCCTGCGGTACTTCAATGTATTCGGACCACGGCAAAATCCCAAAGGCCCTTATGCGGCCGTGATTCCCTTGTTTATTGAAGCAGCGTTGAAAGGACAACAGCCATACATCAATGGGGATGGCAAAACGAGCCGCGACTTTACCTATGTGGAAAATGCCGTACAGGCAAATATCCGCTCCCTGTTTGCGCCTGGCATCACGCAACATGAAGTGCTGAATGTTGCCGTTGGCGAAAGCACCAACCTCAACCAGTTGTGGAAAGCCATTGCAGAGATTACAGGCACGCGCATTACGCCCACTTATCGCGCCGAAAGAAAAGGCGATGTGCGGCACAGCCTGGCAGATATCAAAAAAGCAAAAAAGCTGATCGGATATGACCCCCAGATACCCTTCCGCAGAGGCATTGAAATGACGGTTGCCTGGTACAAACATGCCTACTCGGGAGCCGTATTGTAAGTAAAGTACAATATGATTCTAAAAACAAACAGCAAATGAAAATCTACAAACTGCCCGCTGCGGGACAGCATCTCGCAGTTGTGCTGTTGCTAACCGCAACCATTTTTACCTCATGCGCCTCAGGCAAGAAAATAAATTATTTTAACGACCTCCCCGGAGGCACCACCAACCTGCCGCCTGCTGCGCCGGAAGAAAGAGTGATCCAGCCCGGCGACAAGCTTTCCATAAAAATCGACGCAAGGGACAAGGAAGCAGCCAATTTTTTTGCCAAAGGTTCATTTACCGCCATTCCCTCCACACCGGCCGCTCCTTCCTTACCCCAGGCATCATCCGAAGCGCCCAGTTACGAAGTTGACCGCAATGGCATGATTGAAATGCCTGTACTGGGCAAATTGAAGGTAGCAAAATTGACTGCAAGAGAACTGAAAGATTCGCTTACGGAAAAAGTAAAAACTTATCTGAAAGATCCGATAGTGGATGTTTCCTTCACCTCCTTCAAAATAACTGTGCTCGGCGAAGTGCGTTCACCGGGTACTTTTAGCCTCGACATGCAGCGTACTACGCTCTTTGAAGGACTGGCAGCTGCCGGCGACCTCATGCACTCGGCAAGAAGACATAACGTGCACCTGTATCGCGATTACAACGGCAAAAGGACCATTACCAAACTCGACCTGCGGCAATCTTCTTTGCTGTACGATAAGAGCTTGTTCCAGTTGAAACCCAATGATGTGCTGTATGTACAGGCCAGGCCCGGCTCCATATTCCAGGAAGACTTCGGGCTGATCGCATCCATTGTATCGATTGTAGTGAGCGTGGTAACATTGGGGGTTGCGGTATCTAAATAAAAAGTCTGATCATGGAAACAACATATGTAGAAGAAAAGGTAAGCGGCGGAGGTTTCGATTTCAAGCGGCTGCTTATCAAATTAGCGAAGAACTGGTTCTGGATATTGCTCTCTGTGTGCCTGTTTGGCGCAGGCGCCTGGTTTTATCTCCAGTATACCGTTCCGCTGTACCTTGTGAATTCATTTATACAGGTGCAGCCTCCCCGCGATGCATCTACCATGCTGGGCGGCTCACCATTTGCGGAACAGGGAGGGGCATCCACGCCCAATAACCCGGATATCAATAGCGAAGTGTTCAAACTGCAATCTGCTACGTTGATATCGGAAGTGGTGGACTCCCTCGGACTGGACATTGAAGTGATTGCTGTTGGTCAGAACGGGAAAAAAGCCATGCCGGCAGATTCACTCCCTTTTGAAGTCAGCATCAAAAAACCGGTCACCCGGGATGATGAAGTGAATTACCGGGTATGGTTAAACGAATTATCCTATAGGATTGAATCGGATCATGGCGCTTTTGATGGTGCCTATGACGAACCGCTCATCATAGGCAGTGATACGCTCTTATTATCGCTGGTAAAACCTTTGCCGGAGGAGCGCGCTTATACCTGGGAAATAAATTCCCTGCCGCGTTCGGAAGCCGTGAGCCGGTATGTGTCGCGGCTTAGCGTAAGTGCGTTGCCCAAGGCCGGCACAGGCATGCTGGAAGTTTCTGTACGCGATGAAATTCCTGCACGTGCCAAGAAATTCATTGAAGTGCTGGCATATCGATACGATCTTGCCAACTTCCGGCACCGCAGCAAATCACTGCTGAGTGAAATGCAGTTCCTGGACAAACGGCTGGCTGCCGTGAACGAAGAACTGGAAAAGCAGGAAAACAACGTGCGCGACTTCAAGGCAACCAACAAGATTAACGATGTGTCTTCTTCTGCCAATGAATTGCTGAGCAACCTCAGCAGCATTGACTCCAGGAAAAACGACAATGCCTTCAAGGAAAACCTTATTCGCCTGGTGGAAGACAATATCCAGGCCACCAACGGGCAGGAAGAACGCATCAACGTACCGGGGCTGGATGATGTACAACTGACGAACCTGGTAAAAGGGTATAACGACCTCGTTTCGGAGAAGAACAATATTTTGGTGCAGGGCACGGAAAACGACCTGCGGCTGCCCACGGTAAATGCCAAACTGGAAGATGCGCGCGATGCCATTCTCAACCGCATTCGCAGCATCCGGGCAGAACTGAAGGCCAGCAATGAATTCCTGGCCAGCCAGGAGCGGGATGCAACAGGACGATTTCGCGTGTTGCCTGAAAAAGAAAAAGATTATATACAGGTAAACCGGTTGTTGAACATCAAACAGCAATTGTATGTATTCCTGCTGCAGCGCAAGGAAGATCTCAATATTGAATATGCTTCTTCCGGCATTGGCGGAACGCGTTTCATTGACTGGAAGGTGAACTACGATGTGCAGGACCCCAAGCCTTCGCTGATTTATGCAGCGGCAATCGCTATCGGTTTGTTGCTGCCTTCGGGTATCATCATTGCCCGCTTCCTGCTGAACAAGCGATTGGAAACGAGCAGTGAGATATACAGCGCCACGCGGTTGCCGGTGGCAGGTGAAATTGCTTTTGAAAAAAAGGTGAAAGAAAAACTGCCCGCGGCACAAAAGAACGGCGCCTCACCGGTGGCCGAACAGTTCCGCACCTTGCGTACCAACCTGTCGTACCTCAACCGCGGCACTGATCGCAAAGTGCTGCTTGTTACCTCTTCCACCAGCGGGGAAGGAAAAAGTTTTGTAAGTCTTAACCTGGCATATACCATTGCTATTACTGAAAAGAGAACGGTATTGCTGGAATTCGACCTGCGCAATCCTTCACTGGCGGATAAACTGGGCTATGATGAGATGCCCGGCATTACCAATTTCCTCGAAGGGAATGCTTCAATGGAAGAGATTATTCATACAGTGAATGGCGGCTATTTTTCGCTCATCAGCGCGGGTACACCACTGCCGGAGCACCCGGGCGAACTGATCCTCAGCAGCCGCATGCAGGAATTGTTTGACTACCTGCGCGAGCAATTCGATTTTATCATCATCGATACGCCGCCGATAGAAGCAGTGTCTGACGCGCTCACGCTGGCGCGCTATGCAGACAGTTCCTTCTTTGTAGTGCGCCATAAATATTCCAAGCGTGCATCCTTAAATGTATTTAACCAGTTGCACGAAGATGGCAAGCTGCCTGCCGCCGCCCTCGTCATCAACGGCATCCGTCACGGCGATGGTTTCCAGAATATCAACGGCTATGGCTACGGCTATGTCAAAGGCGGCCGTAAGAAACCCCGAAAGCGGCATAAACTGAAACTGGCGTGAACAAAAAATAAGTTGCCTTCTTTGTTACATCCATCAACCAACCCATCCCCCGCTGGCGGGGGCGCAGCACAAACCAGCCCTGCCAACCTGTTTCATGGATGGGGGCGGTCAACTGCTTGCCAACTACTCAACAATTTTAAAGTTACTACCCAAAACCATCCCATCCCCACAGCATTGGCCCTGGTGTAAACTCTGCCGGCGCCCCCGCCAGCGGGGGATGAGCAGGCTGAAGGATGTGCCAAACAACAGCAGCATTCTACATAAACATAACGTTCCTGTTTCAGAGAAAATTAACAACACCACCCTCACATGCAACCACTTCTCTCCATCTGCATGAACACCTTCAACCACGAAGCCTACATAACCCAGGCTATTGAAGGCGTGTTGATGCAACAAACCGATTTTTCTTATCAACTCGTAATCGGCGAAGACCTTTCCTCCGATAACACGCGAGCCATTTGTGAACAATATGCAGCCCAATACCCCGACCGCATCCTGCTGCTCCCTTCCGACCGTAAGTACGGCCAGAACCACAACATGGCCCGTACCATCAAATGCTGCACGGGAAAATACATCGCCATGTGCGAAGGCGATGACTACTGGATCGATCCGCTCAAGTTGCAAAAGCAGGTGGATTTTCTCGAAATGCATCCCCAGTACGTGTTGTGTTTTCACCCGCAACACGCTGTTGACCAGTATGGCAATATGGTGGAAGAAGCAAAGGAAACCGGCCTGATCAGTTTTTTCAAAGGCGCGGACCTGTTCCATACGTTCGTTGCCACGCCATCCATGGTTTTTCGCAATTGTTTGCCTTATTTCCCCGAAGAATTTTATAAGGTAAAAAGTACCGATGCCTTTCTCTGTGGCATGCTGTCGGGATATGGTATGGCCGCTCGACTCAACTTCGTAGGCGCCTGCTATCGCATGCATGGTGGCGGCTGTTATAACAAGCTGTCGCTGTTGGGCAGGTACAAACAGGCCGTGTATACCCGTAAGTTAATGAAACGGTCATCGTTTTTTTCAAAAGAACAGAAGAGAGAAATCCGTCGTGAGCTGTACCGGCGTGAGATGCTGTATATAAAATCATTTCTCAAAAAAAGAGAACTGTCCAATTGCATCAAAATGGCAGCCTTCTGTGTGCTGGCACGTTAATGTGTATCGTATTGAAAATTCAGTAAGCAAACCAACCGGGGCATCATTCATACCCTGTGATGAAAAATTTATCCACCTTGGAACTCAGATACAAGAATAATTTTAGCGGTTACTTCAGTTTTTATTATCATGTAGTTGGTAACCGGTTGCTGGTTTTTCTCGGCCTCAGTATTTTGATCAGCTTTTTCGATGGCATGGGACTGGCTATGTTTATTCCCTTGCTGGAAGCTGTTTCCAATGGCCCAAATAAACCGGGCGAAGAATCGCTGGGGCAGTTACGCCATTTCACCAACTTCGTGCGCATGATGGGGTTTGAACTCAACATCACCACCGTACTTTCCATGCTGGTGATATTGTTCATCATTAAAGGATTGATGAAATTTATCCAGCTGCGTTATTACGCCAAACTGCGCCAGCTATTTATCAAGGAAGTTCGGTTTAACCTGGTAAACAACCTGCAGCATCTCTCATACAGCGCCTTCCTGAAAATTGATTCAGGCAAAATACAGAATACGCTTACGGTAGAAGTGGCCCGCCTGTTCCAGACGATGACTTTTTACTTCAACGCCGCACAGGCTTTTGTAATGCTGATTACCTACATGGTGCTGGCGTTCCTGGCCAATTACCAGTTTGCGTTTTTGGTGGGACTGGGAGCATTTCTCTCCAACCTCATCTATCGAAAAATCTATAAGGCTACCAAGAAAGCATCGTTTGAACTCTCGAAGAAAGGGAATGACTTCAATGCTTTCCTGGTGCAGGCCACCTTGTATTTCAAGTATCTCAAGTCAACCAGTTCGTTCGGGCGTTATGTGCACAAACTGAAGTATGTGATCAATGAAGCGGAAAACCTGAACCGGCGTATTGGTAACCTCAATGCCATAACTACCAGCGTAAAAGAACCGATGATCATCGTGGTAGTCACCATGGTAATTATGCTGCAGCTGACCTGGATGGGCGCTTCGCTGGGCGCCATCATTCTCAGCCTGCTGCTCTTCTATCGTGCATTAAGTTTCCTGGTGGTGGTGCAGAACTATTGGCAGGGATTTATCGAAAATATTGGCGGTATGAATGCGGTGGCCTCTTTATCGAAGGAAATGCAGGGCATGAAGGAAGAAAATGGCAATATTCCTTTCCGCCAGCTGCGGAAAGAGATTGCCCTGAAGCAGGTGTATTTCAATTACGATACAAGGGAAGTGTTGCGTGGCGTGACCATTCATATTCCCAAAAGGCAAACGATAGCCATAGTAGGGGAGAGTGGTTCGGGTAAAACCACCATTGCCAATATCGTGGCGGGACTGATCCGCCCGCAAAGCGGCGAAGTGCTGATCGATGGTATTTCGCTGTACCGCTACGACCTCGACTCATACCGCAGTCGCATCGGATATATCTCGCAGGAGTCAGTGATATTCAGCGATACCATTTTCAACAATGTTACTTTCTGGGACGAACCAACGCCCGCCAACCTGCAGCGGTTTTATGAAGTGGTGCGTATGGCATCGCTCAGTGAATTTGTAGAATCGCAACCCGAAAAAGAACATGCACGGCTGGGCGATCATGGCGTACTGATTTCCGGCGGACAGAAGCAACGCATTTCCATAGCAAGGGAACTGTACAAGAACAGTGAACTGCTCATTTTTGACGAAGCTACATCAGCACTGGACTCCGAAACAGAAAAAATTATCCAGGAGAATATTGAACAACTGTATGGCAATTTTACCATGATACTGATTGCGCACCGGTTGTCGACCATCAAACGGGCCGATACCATTTACCTGCTGGAGCAGGGCCGTGTGTCTGCTTCCGGCTCATTTGATGAAATGCTGCAGAAATCATCACGCTTTCGCAAGATGGTTTCTCTGCAAGGTTTTTCCATCAGCTAATCAGCACATTTACTTATGATTCCTGTCACCAAGCCCTTCCTGCCGCCTGTGGAAGAATACCTTTCTTATGTGCGTGATATCTGGCAGCGGCAGTGGCTTACCAATAACGGACCGTTGGTGAATGAGTTGGAAGTTCAGCTCAAGCAATACCTCGGTGTGCCGCATATGCTATATGTGAGCAATGGGACGATGGCCCTGCAACTGGCCATCAAGGCACTGAAAATAAAAGGTGACGTAATTACTACGCCCTTCTCATTCATTGCTACTACCAGCAGTATGTTGTGGGAACAATGCCGGCCCGTGTTTGCAGATATTGACCCCTTTACCCTTACCATCGATCCTGAAAGTGTGGAGGCTGCCATTACGCCTCGCACCACTGCTATACTGGCCACGCATGTGTTTGGCAATCCCTGCGATATCGAATCGCTGGATGATATCGCCAGAAGGCACGGGCTGAAAATCATCTACGACGCATCGCACTGTTTTGGTACCAGGTATAAAGGACAATCGGTGTACAGGTATGGCGATGTGTGCACTACCAGCTTTCACGCTACCAAATTGTTTCATACCGTTGAAGGCGGCGCCGTTTTTACGCAAGACCCGGATCTGTTAAAAACGCTGTCGTATATGCGTAATTTTGGTTTTGACGGACCGGAACATTTTGCCTGCGTGGGTATCAATGCAAAAAATTCAGAGTTTCATGCAGCCATGGGATTGGTGAACCTGAAATATGCAAACGAAATCCTGGCGAAGCGAAAGGAAATATACCTGTACTATAAAGAAATGTTGCAGCACCGGAACATGACTATGCAACTGATCCGGAAGGAAACCGAATACAACTATTGTTATTTTCCCATTATCCTCGATTCGGAAGCCATGGTGCAGAAGGCTGAAAGTTACCTGAATGCCAACCTGATTTTTCCGAGGCGTTACTTTTATCCATCACTCAATACCCTGGGGTTTGTGGATCAGTGCGAATGCCCCGTGAGCCAGGCCATATCCCGGCGCATCATGTGCCTGCCGATGCATCACCAACTGAGGCCGGAAGAAGCTGACTTTGTAATTCGCATTTTACTCAGAGCACAGCACTACTGAACCATGCGGGTAGCCATCATGCAGCCTTATTTCTTCCCGTATATCGGGTATTTCCAGTTGATCTATGCTACGGACCGATTTATTTTGCTCGATGATGTGCAATACATTCGTCATGGATGGATCAACCGAAACCGCATCTTAAAACCCGGCGAAGGCGTTCAATACATTACTGTACCGCTGGCGGCACACCATCGCGAAACGCTGATAAAAGATATTGGTATCAGCGATGCCCCCGGTTGTTTCTTAAAAATCTTGCGGCAATTGGAGCATTACAGAAAAAGAGCGCCTTACTATAAAGCAGTAATGGAATTGCTGCGTGAATGTTTCAACTGCAACGCAACAGGCATTACCGCATTGAATGCGCATTGCCTGGAAACGGTATGCCGGTATATCGGGCTTCGGTACCACATTGAAATTGCTGGTCAATTGCATTTGGATTATACAGCTGTGCAGGAAGCAGATGAGTGGGCGCTGCAGATCAGCCGGCAATTGGGCGCATCGGAATACATCAATCCTCCCGGCGGTAGCTCGTTTTTTAATCGGGCGAAGTATGAAGCCAACAATATACAACTATGGTTTCTGCATCCCCACCTGCGTGCCTACGACCAGGGCAGGCAAAAATTTGAGCCGGGATTGTCCATCATCGACGTGATGATGTTCAATACACCTGAACAGATCAGGAGTCTATTACAGGAATACGAGCTTACATGAACGCTATTGGTGGGTATTTTGGCCTGGAATTGCATGAAGGTAGGCAGCGCTATCATGAAACGCCGTATACTTTCCGCAGTGGCCGTGCAGCCTTACATGCCATCCTGCTGCACCTGAAACCGGCCTGCGTATATGTACCGTTTTATACCTGCGATGCACTGATGGAGTCGTTTGAAGCTGCAGGCTGTCCATACCATTTTTATGCTGTTGACGATCAATTGCGCCCGGAAGCATTGCCATCCCTTCAATCAAACGAATATTTTCTCTACATAAATTATTTTGATTGCTGTGGTGATACCGTCCGTGCATTGTCTGACCGATATGGCGCACAACTGATAACAGACTGCACACAGGCTTTTTTCAGGAAGGGAAACGGAAGGAGCTGGTTCTTTAATTCCTGCCGGAAATTCTTTGGTGTTCCAGACGGATCGTATGTGTACACACCTGAAAACGCATACCTGCCACAGCCCGAAAGCAGTAATGAATCCTTCCTGGTGGATCATTTACTGCACCGGTTCAATGGTCATCCACGCAAAGGATATGCTGCTTTCAAAGTAAATGAATCATTGTGTGGCCCGGAGATAAAGGCGATGTCAAAACTGACAAAGAGCCTGCTATCGCATGTGCCATACAGTGATATAGTTAATCAAAGAAGAAATAATTTTTTATACCTGCACGAAGCGTTGTGCGGGGTAAATTTTCTTTCTCTTTACCTGGATGCCGATGCGGTGCCCATGTGTTATCCCTTGCTGCCCGCACGACCCCTGGACCACGCAGCCCTTGCTGCCAAAGGGATTTTCGTTCCCAGGTTCTGGCCGGAATTAACTAACCGGCAAGTTGAGGGATATAAGCGGGAGCAACAGCTGGCAGCATACCTGTTACCCCTGCCCGTTGACCACCGGTACGGGGAAAAAGACATGCACTTTATCATCCACACCATAAAAAATCTACTGTGATGTTGAAAGAAAACTTTGCCCTATACCTGCGACCGCTGCAATTGGAAGATGCACAGGTTAGCTGGCAATGGCGGAACAACCCGAAACTCTGGCGCTTCACCGGTTCAAAACCTGACAAGTTCATAACACCTGAAATGGAAACGGAATGGCTGGCAAGTGTGCTGCAAAGGCCCGATGAAAAGAGGTTTGCCATAGTCATGAAGGAAAATGAAAAATATATAGGCAATATTTTTCTTACAGGAATTAAAGACGGAGTGGCGGAGCATCACATTTTCATAGGAGAAACAGACTACTGGGGAAAAGGAAGACCAGCCCAGGCTTCCTATCTTATATTGGAATATGCATTTCAGCAACTGGGGCTGCACACCGTTTATATCATTACTAATAAACGCAACCTGCCTGCGCTCGCCATAGCCAATGGATTAGGTTGGCAAGAAGTTGGCGATGAAGGAGACACGCACGTAAAACATATATACACCAGCAGTTTATTTTGGGAAAACCACCAAAACGGATTGCTGCAACAACATTTCGAAAAATTGGCTGCAAAGGCATTACGATAAGCAACCACATACTTAAACAAAACTGGCGCTGATGGTACCCTTAGTAAGTGTGGGTGTTATTACATATAATCATGAACCTTTTATAGCACAATGTCTTGAGAGTATTCTCACTCAAAAAACCGATTTTCCTTTTGAAGTAGTGGTAGGGGAGGATTGTTCCACTGATAACACCCGCGCAATTGTACAAAAATATGCCTCGCTCTATCCCGGAATACTCAAACCTATTTATCACCCTGTAAACGTAGGCGGCGTTCGCAATGCTTATGAATTTGTATACCGCAAATTGTCCGGTAAATATATTGCCTTGTGCGAAGGCGACGATTTCTGGACGGATGACTGCAAACTGCAGAAACAGGCAGATTTCCTGGAGCAGCACCCAGAAATTTCTTTTTGTTTTCACCGGGTAGACTTTGTGAACCAGGAGGGAAAATTGCTGCTCCGCCAACCGGTCAGTACTACGGTGGTCATGCACTCTGCCGCCCGCGTTTTTCATCTGAAAATCCAGACCAGCTCTGTAATGTTCAGAAACTGTATGGCCGAGGTGCCGCCTGAAATGTTTCGCGTAAAAAGCTGCGATACCTTCCTGTTCGGACTGCTTGCCTGCTACGGCGGCGCTGCTGATTTAGGATTTCTCGGTGGCTGTTACCGTAAACACGCCGGCGGCGTTTATACCGGCAGCCCTGTTATACAGCGATACCTGCAAACGCTGGAAACGCTGAGAGTAATGAAACGATCAGGGCTGTTCAGCGCAGCACTCCAATCGGAGATCGATGTGGAACTGCGCATCCGGAAAAAAAGGTATATCAAACAATTCCTGAAGAAGAACGACATGCTGAACAGTTTAAAAATTGCATTCAGTTAAACAATGAGCCATGTGCAGCATAACCATCGTAACACCTACATACAATCGTGCCCTGCTGGTGCAAACTACTATTAACAGCATTCTCAATCAAACGTATAAAGATTGGGAACTGATCATAGTAGACGACGGATCAACCGACGATACCGAGCAGGCAATACAACCTTTTCTGAAAGACACACGCATTCATTATCTCAAAAAAGCCAATACTGGTCAGGCCCACAGTCTCAATGTGGGCGTTTCCAAAGCAAACGGACAGTTCATTACTTTCCTTGACAGCGATGATGAAGCCTACCCGCACTGGCTGGAAGTGGCCAGCAGCATGATGAAAGAAGACACCGGTATTATTTGCATGGGCGCCGTGCGGAAATATCTCAACGGGCAATTGGTGCGTGAAGGATTGAAAGAATACAAATTGTTCGGGAAAGTGATGCGGCTGAAATTTACCTGCGGGTCGTTGTTCATCCGGCGAACGGTATTCGATGCTGTAGGAGGATACGATACCATGCTCAAATGCAATATCCAGACAGACCTGGGTTACCGGTTGCTGGAATACCTGCAATCGGCCGATTTGCAGGTGGTCACTTCTGAAGACTGCCTGGTGCAGATCAATATCCACGACGGTGCGCGCATTCGCACCAACTGGCAGAAAACCCGCGACGGCGGCATCCAGTTCATCAATAAACACTATGATTTTATCCGCGGCAACGATCCGAAAGAGATATCTAACATTTACGCAAGTATCGCCTTTTCCAGTTATAAAATGAAAGACAGGGCAGAATCCATCCGGTTTCTCGTAAAGGCCATTCGCCACAACCCGGCCCGGTGGATCAACTATATGCGCATTTTAAAGTATGCATTAACGTGAGTATGCCCCTTGGATATCTACCTTGCGCCTCCGTGCCACTTCGGTCAGAACTATAAAAACAGAGTTTCCCTATGTATAAAGTGCTATTTGTTATAGACACGCTGGAGATCGGCGGGACGGAACAGAGTTTGCTCGAGAATGCGGCGCGCTTCCACCAGTTTGTACCCGTCATATGTCATCTCTATCCCGGAGAAACGCTCAGGCCAAAATTTACTGAAAAAGGTATCCGTGTAATAGCGGCGGGCGTTCAGAAGAAATACGGATTCATCACTGCCTACAAGCGTCTCAGCAGCATCATTGTCAAAGAACGTCCCGACCTACTGGTGGCCTATCTCACCCGGTCGGAACTGGTGACGCGCATGGTGGGCCGAATGAAAAATATTCCTGTGGTCGGCACGCTGGTAAGCGACCTGTATTCTCCTGAATACAACCTTGCTTTATCGCGCAGGGCCAAAGCTGGCGTAGGCTTGTTCCGGTTGCTCAACCGCCTCACCGCCCGATGCTGCAGTGGATTTATTGCCAACTCCAGCGCAGTGGCCAGCCAGGGCATCCGCCACCTGCACATTGCTCCTGAAAAAGTGCAGGTAATTCACCGCGGCCGCGACAGCAACCGTTTCGTATATCGAGAACATGACGAACAGGCAAACCAAACCATTCGATTTTTGAACATAGGACGACTGGTGCCACTGAAGGGACAGAAGGATCTTATCATGGCCTTTGGTGTATTCCTGAAACATTTTCCCGATGCCGTATTGCACATTGCCGGCGAAGGGCCATTCCGTCAGGAACTGGTAGCCACGATCAACCTGCTTCAGTTGCAAAACAAGGTGGTGTTGCTGGGCGCGCGTGCCGACGTGCCCGAACTGGTCCATCAATACGACTGTTGCGTATTTCCCTCGCGGAGCGAAGGGTTCAGCGGGTCGGTAGTGGAAGCCATGTTCTCCGGATTGCCCGTGCTGGCATCTGATATTCCGGCCAACGCAGAAATTATTTCGCATATGCATACAGGTTTTCTGTTCAAAGCCGGTTCCCTGGATGATATTTTGCAGGCATTATTGTGGTTTGCCCGCAACCGGCAACAGGCGGCCATCATGGCTCACAAGGCATATCGCCATGCACTGCAGCATTTTGATTTGAGTGCTACTGCCGCACAAATGGAAAACTACCTGCAAACAATAATAACCCGTCATCGTGACTATCCTACACCTGGTACAAAAACCGCAGTTGCGGGGCGCTGAAATATTTACGGCACAGCTCGCCTCTCATACCATGCGCAACGGCCATAAAGCGATGATCGTATTTGTATATGGCGGCGAAGCGCAATTGCCCTTTACCGGCCATACTTTTCACCTGAACAGCCGCAAGTGGAAACGCTTTATCGATGTGCGCGCTTGGCGCCGACTGGCCGACATTATACAAAAAGAGCAACCTGATATCATCCAGGCCAACGCCGGTGATACTTTAAAAGTGGCCGTATTGTCAAAGCTCTTGTATCGATGGAAACAGCCCATCATTTTTCGCAATGCCAGTACGGTTAGCCTGTATATCAGGAGCGCCCTCTCGAAAAAATTTAACGGATTTTTTTTTCGGCATGCAGCAAAAATTGTGTCGGTATGCCAGCATTCGGCCTATGACTTCGCCAGCTTGTACCCCCAACTGAACAATCGTATTGTAACCATACCGGTGGGCATTGAGTATGCCGAAGCCGTATTCAATGAACTGCCCAAAGCTGCCAATGAACATCCGGTGCTGGTGCATGTGGGCGGGTTTACGTTCGAAAAGAATCATGTGCGACTAATCAGCATGTTCGAAAAGATTGTGCAAAAATTGCCTGATGCGCGCCTGCAACTGATCGGCGACGGGCCACTGCGACAGGAAATGGAACTGGTGGTGCGAAAAAAAGGACTGCAACAGCATGTAGCATTTTTCGGATTCCGCAACGATGCCCTGCACTTCATAGCCAAAGCCGATGTGTTGTTGCTGCCCAGTATCATTGAAGGACTGCCGGCGGTAATACCCGAAGCATTTTTCTGCGGAACACCGGTAGTAGCTTATGATGTAGGCGGAGTAGGAGAATTGGTAACAGATTATGAAACCGGCCGCCTCATTCGCAAAGGTGATGAAGAAGGTTTTGTGAATGCTGTGTTGTGGACATTGTCAGATACAGATGCCGTCAGCCGCACGACAGCCAATGCAAGACAGCTGGTGACTGCAGAATACCTCAACTACCGGCTTGCCTGGCGATTTGCCGAACTATACCGTTCACTGAAAGAAGAACCTATCAATCATCATCACGAAAACTATAAATCGTACGAATGGAAATTGCAGAAATAGCCTCATTACGTGTGAAGCTGGAACAGGCCAGCGCCATTCCGGTGCTGCACATTATAAAATCGCTTGGAAGAGGCGGTGCTGAAATTCTTTTACCGGAAACCCTGCGGCGGCACAACCAGCAGAAGTACGCGTTTCACTATATATATTTTCTTCCCTGGAAAAACCAGGTGGTGGCGGATATAGAACAGGCCGGCGGCAAGGTGGTTTGCCTGCCTGCACGCGGTAACATGGAAATGCTCATGCATGTACGGCGCATTGTATCTTATATAAAAAAGCATGGCATACGGCTCATTCACTGTCATTTACCCTGGGCAGGCATTGTAGGTCGGCTTGCCGGACAACTGGCAGGTATACCCGTAGTATACACGGAGCATAACAAATGGGAGCGTTATCACCGCCTTACCTATTATGCCAACAAGTTCAGTTTTAGCAGGCAACAGAAAGTCATTGCAGTGTCGGGAGAAGTGGCGCAGTCTATCAAAAAACACTATGGCCGCAGCTTTCCTGAAGTCCAGGTAATCCTCAACGGCATCGACACCACGCGTTTTGCCCGCAATATTCCGCTCGACAGGGATGTGCGGCAGGAGCTGGGCATTGCTCCCGATACCATTGTGATAGGCATTGCCTGTGTTTTTCGCGCACAGAAACGCCTCACTGCCTGGCTGGAAGTGGCTGCGCAATTGCACCAGGAATTTCCGCAACTGCGCTTCCTCATTGTAGGAGATGGCGTGTTGCGGAATGAGATCAACCGCAAGGCGCAACTGCTGGGATCCGAAGCTTATGTGCATTTTGCAGGTTTACAGGCCGATACGCGTCCGTGGCTGAAAGCCATGGACATCTTTATGATGACTTCGGAGTTTGAAGGCTTGCCCATCGCCCTGCTGGAAGCCATGAGCATGGAATGCATGCCGGCCTGCACGGCTGCGGGTGGTATACCCGAACTGGTGCATCACCACAAAAACGGCTTGCTTGCCCCGGTGGAAGACCCGCTGCAACTGGCAACCTTACTTGCGCAGTGCCTCAACAACCCTCAGCAACTGGCCGCTATGAAAAAAGCAGCCCGGGAAACGGTAGTAACGTCTTTTGATATGCGAAAAATGGTCGGTGAGCTGGAAGACGTGTACGATCAGTTGATAAACGTTGAAAACAGCTGACGTGATCGGAGCACTTATTTTAATCCTGCTGCTATACGGTTTTTCACTGCCCATACTCAAGGCAAAGAAGAAGCGGTTTCCTTTCCTCAGGTTGAAACTGATGAAAAACCTGTATTGGTACCACATGCTTTTTGCCGCTATTTATTACATCTTTACCCGTAGCTCGCCATCAGATTCTGTAGGATATTATGAACGGCCGCTGTATTTGCATGATAGTTGGATGCCCTTGTACGATACCGGCACGCGGTTTATTGATTTTGCGGCCTATCCGTTTATCAACTACCTGGGATTTTCCTATGAAATGATGATGGTGTTGTTTGCCTGGTTGGGCTACTGGGGCTTCATATACTTCTATATATTTTTTAAAGAAAACTTACAGTATAAACACTACTTCCATGGAGTTGACCTGGTGTCGCTGATCATCTTTCTGCCCAATATGCATTACTGGACGGCTTCACTGGGCAAGGGGGCTATCATCTTCTGGGGACTTGGTCTCGCTACCTATGCACTGAGCAGGTTAGGCAAACGGATCTTTGCAATGATCGTAGGGCTGCTCATTGTATATCACGTGCGGCCGCACATATTCCTGTTTATGTGTGTGGGCATCGTGATCGGGTTGGTGCTGGGCAGGCAGAAAGTGCCGGTGTATCAGAAACTCCTGGTACTGGGTGGCGGCCTGGTAGCAATGGCGTTGTTGTACAAGGAAGTACTGGCATTTGCCAACCTCGATGCGGAAAACCTGCTGGAAAGTTTCGATCAGTTTCAGAACCACCGTTCTGTGGAACTGGCGAAGTCGAATTCAGGTATCGACATTTCAGGCTATCCGCGCATCCTGAAACTGCTCACGTTCTGGTTCCGTCCTTTGTTCTTCGACGCGCCGGGACCCATCGGTATCATTGTATCGTTCGAGAACCTGTTGTATCTCATACTGGCCGGTAAATTGATACATGCATCAGTGCTCCGCTTTCTTGTAAAAGGTTCTGCGCTGGTGAAAGTATGCATCATAGTTTTCCTGGCCACTTCCTTCGCTTTGTCTGGAACGCTGAGTAACCTCGGTATCATCATTCGCCAGAAGAGCATGGTCATGTATTTTTTGCTTTTTATCATTCTTGCATTTCTTGATTATAAAAAAAGCCGGCAGCCTGTACTGGTGAAAAAAGCAGCAGCAGAGAAAACTCCCGGGGAAATGCAGCTTACCTGATCAATAATAACTTCACATTTACACTATGCCTGGAATTTTTACGGTATCTCTCGATTTTGAATTGCACTGGGGCGTATTTGATAAGAAAGACAGGAACAGCAGAGAGCAGTGTTACAGGAATACCCTGAACCTGATTCCACGGATGCTCGACCTTTTTGCAGAGTACAATGTACATGTAACCTGGGCAACCGTTGGCAGCCTTATGGCAGGTGACGAACAGGAATGGAAGCGCCTCAAACCTGACCTCGAACCCGACTACGTGGTAGAGCGTTACTCGGCTTATAAATATGCTATGCAGAATGGTTTGCCCGCACAATACCGCTGGGCCCATTTTGCTCCGGAAATTGTAAAGCGCATCCTCGACTATCCCGGACAGGAATTGGGTACGCACACCTTCTGCCATTTTTATTGCCTGGAACTGCAACACCGGCCCGGCGCCTTTGCCGCCGACCTGCAGGCAGCCAGGCAGGCAGCGGCTAAATTCAATTCCAAGCCGGTAAGCCTGGTGTTTCCCCGCAACCAGTTCAATGCCGACTGCCTTAAAACCTGTTATGAAAATGGTATACGGGTAGTGCGTGTCAATCCGCCTAACTGGTTCTGGAGCCCGGTGAATGAAAACGGGGCGCATTTTATCCGCAAACTCTCGCGTACGGCCGATGCATATATCGGCATGGGCAGCAAGCATACATCCTATCCATTGCAGGCCATCATCATCAAACCCGGTGAGCCTATTCTGCTGCCGGCAAGTCGCTTCCTGCGTCCCTGGCTTTCGCGATATCGCTTTGCGAACTCTTTACGGTTATGGCGGCTATGCCGCGAATTGCGTACGGCAGCCATTCGCAACGAATGCTATCACCTCTGGTGGCACCCCGAAAATTTTGGCGATTATCCCGAGCAGAACATGAAAGGGCTGCGCTTCCTCCTGAAGCATTTCCGCCGCTACCAGGAAAAGTATGGTATGGAAAGCTGGAACATGGGTGAGTATGCGAAACACCTGTATCCCGTTACAAACAATAAAACCATTGCAGGTACAGATGCTGTCAATTGAAGATAAAAAACGAGCCATGGAGATCAGACCTGCCGTTGCGGAAGACCGGCCGGCGATCATTGAACTGCTTCGGTTGTCGCTGGGAGAATCCACCATTCCCAAATCGGAAGCGCTTTGGTCGTGGAAGCATGAGCAGAACCCGTTTGGGCAGAGCTATGTGCTCATAGCGGAAGAGAACAACCAACTTATCGGCGTGCGCGCCTTCATGCAATGGCAGTGGGAGTGGAGGGGAAGATTGTACCGAAGCATCCGCGCAGTTGACACCGCCACGCATCCCGAACACCAGGGCAAAGGCATTTTCTCGCGGCTCACCCGGCAGCAACTCGAGCGTTGCCGCAACGATGGCATTGACTTCGTGTTCAACACGCCCAACTCGCAAAGTATGCCCGGTTACCTGAAAATGGGTTGGGTAAAACTGGGTAAAATGCCCTTGAAGGTGAAACTGCTCCGGCCGTTATCCATTGCCGGTGCTTCGCTTTTCCGCAAAAAAGAATCCATATTCGAAACCGATCTTACGCCGGTGCAGAAATGGACACACGATATATTTAATCTGGCAACTAACTATGTACGACATACGAAGCGAATTACAACCTCCTTGTCGCCCCAGTATATTTCCTGGCGCTATGGCAATAACCCGTTGTATCGATACTACTATTTTACCGATCAGCAGCATTACCTGCTCATCAGCCGTATCAAAGATCATGTTATTGGCAGGGAATTGCGCCTGGTAGATTTTGTGCTGATCAATGACAAGGCCAGCCACCGGCAGGTGCGCAGGGAAATGAAACAAGCCGTGCTGCGGTTTTGTCGCGAGCATAACGTCAGCTTTATTGCCTGTTCCGGCAGGCAATATCACCTGCAACGCAAATGGCTGGGTTGGATGGGAAGTCTGCCTATTGTCAACCGCGGCCCCATGGTTACCCTCCGCGACCTTAATATGGAAGATGCGTTCGATGAACTGCGCAAGCTGCGGCATTGGGGATTTTCACTGGGAGATATGGAATTGTTCTGAATTGCACGCACTACTTTGAATTTACCATCCTGCGATCAAATTGATTGCTCAAAATAGAATTTTCCAGAAATAATCGCGGCTGCACATTCCGCCCGAAATGCGTTGCGGAACCAGGAGAGGCCCGGGATGGGCGCCGCAACTAATTGTCTATGAAACAGGCTGTACAGAATGACACGCGTATTGCCGGGCCACGACGGATAACCGGTTTTACAAAAACTAACGGCAATGAACAACGTTTTAAATTGGTCCGCATCACCACGGTGCCCAGTTCACTGGCCATCCTGCTCCGGAACCAGCTACGCTTTATGTCGGCCCATTTTGAAGTGATTGCGGTCTCATCCCCTGGCGAAGAATTGACAGATGTAGGGAAACAGGAGGGGGTGAGCACCGCATCTATTTCCATGCAACGCGCCATTACGCCGTTGCAGGACCTTGTAGCATTGTGGAAATTGTACCGGCTCTTCCGGAAGGAACAGCCCGCCATTGTACACACGCACACACCCAAGGCAGGACTGTTGGGGATGATGGCTGCCTGGCTGGCGCGCGTACCGGTGCGCTTGCATACGGTAGCTGGTATGCCGTTGATGGAAACGACCGGCTGGAAACGAAAACTGCTGGAGTGGGCGGAACGCATCACTTCTTCCTGTGCCACCATGGTGTATCCCAACTCGAAGAACCTGGCCTTTTTCATGCTCAAAAACAAATACTGTCACGGCGCCAAACTGAAAGTGCTGGGCAACGGCAGCAGCAACGGGATCGATATGGAATATTTCTCGCTTTCGCCGGCCATCACGGCACAGGCCAATGCATTGCGGTCGAAATGGGGTGTTCGCCACTCGGATTTTGTGTACGTGTTTGTGGGCCGACTGGTAAAAGAGAAAGGTATAGCCGAGCTGGTGGCGGCCTTTATGCAATTGCGAAAAAAATACACCGGCATCAAACTGTTGCTGGTAGGGCCCTATGAGCAACAGCGCGATCCATTGCCCGATGACGTGCTGGAAACCATTCGCACCGATCCGCACATCATCCACACCGGCTTTGTAAAAGACATCCGGCCATACCTGGCCATGAGCCATGTGCTTACTTTCCCCTCTTACCGGGAAGGATTTCCCAACGCGCCCTTGCAGGCAGGATGTTTGCATATACCTGCTATAGTAACGGATATCAATGGTTGTAATGAAATCATTGAACACATGCACAACGGGCTGCTGATCCCGCCGCGCCAGATGCCGGCGCTGGAATATGCCATGAAAAAATTATTGACCGATCATCAGCTCTACCTGTCGCTCAGGGCCAATGCCCGCGAAGCGGTGCGCACCCGCTACGACCAGCGACAGTTCTGGAACCTGTTGTTAGATGAATACCGGCTTCAACTCAAAAACCACCACCTTGTACCGAAAACTGTTTAAGCGATTACTGGATGTATGTGTGGCAGTGGTATTGCTGGCTATCACCTTGCCGCTGCTATTCTTCACAACAATATTGCTGGCAGTTGCCAACCGCGGCAAACCTTTTTTTGTGCAACCTCGCCCGGGTAAAGACGAAAAAATATTCCTGCTGTTGAAATTCCGGACCATGAACGACCGGAAAGACGCCAGCGGCAGACTGCTGCCCGACGAAAAAAGGCTGACCCGTGTGGGAAGATTCATTCGCAAAACATCACTCGATGAATTGCCGCAACTGATCAATGTACTGAAAGGCGAAATGAGCCTGGTAGGCCCTCGGCCGCTCCTGGTGGAATATTTGCCGCTGTACACTCCGCAGCAACGCCGGCGTCACCTGGTGCGTCCCGGCATAACCGGTTGGGCGCAGGTAAACGGTCGCAATGCGATCAGCTGGGAACAAAAATTTGAATTGGACACGTGGTATGTAGACCATATGAGCCTGTCACTGGACGGAAAGATTTTGTGGTTGACCATGGTAAAGGTTTTCAAAACCGAAGGGATCAGTCAGCAGGGCCATGCTACCATGCCTTATTTTGAGGGAGCCAGACAGTCATGAATATACTTATCACTTCCGCCGGTCAGCGTGTATCACTGGTGCGGGCTTTTCAACAGGAGCTGAAAAAACTGCATCCCGAAGGAAAAGTATTCACCACCGATATGAGCCCGCAGCTCAGCCCGGCCTGCCAGGTATCTGACCGCTATTTCCAGGTGCCGCGGGTTACTGATCCCCGTTATATGGATGAACTGCTGAAACTCTGTCGCAGCCAGGACATTCGCATGGTGGTGCCTACCATCGATACGGAACTGCCTTGTCTTGCCGAACAGAAGCAACGTTTTGCAGCAGACGGCATTCACATCATAATCTCATCGCCCCAACTCATTGCGCAGTTTCGCGATAAGCGCAAGACCATGCACTTCTTCCGTCAGCGGGGCATCAAGGTGCCGAAGGAAGTGGACAAGCAAAACCCGGAATTCCCTTTTTTCATAAAACCATATGATGGCAGTCTCAGTTCTGATACATTCATTATACGGTCGCCTGACGACCTGCGCGATTATCATCTCCAGAACGAAAAGCTGCTGTTCATGGAATACTTCAGCAAGCAGCATTATGATGAATATACGGTGGACATGTACTTCGACCGCACCGGTTTCATCAAATGCATTGTGCCGCGCAAAAGAATTTTTGTACGCGCTGGCGAGATCAACAAAGGATTGACCTGCAGGAATCAGCTGGTGCCTTATCTCAAAGAAAAACTCGGCTTTGTAGAAGGCGCCGCCGGTTGTATTACCGGGCAGTTTTTTATGGCCAAAGACAACCACAACGGTAACGGCGCCAATTCCATCACGGGTATTGAAATCAACGGGCGCTTTGGCGGCGGCTATCCGCTAAGTTACCGGGCAGGGGCCAACTATCCGCTATGGCTGATGCAGGAATATTTCGAAAACAAAACCATCGCATACACCGATAACTGGGAAGACCAGTTACTGATGTTGCGGTATGATGACGAGGTGCTGGTGCATGGATATACCAATCAATTCGGATAGCTTTTTCATTTTCGATTTGGACGACACATTGTACCCGGAACAGGATTTCCTGGAATCGGGTTACCGGCACATTGCCGCACAATTGCTGCCGCATATACAGGAAGACATCTGCGACGACATGTTGCAGCGTTATGCAGCCAACGAAAATGTGTTTCAATGGATCATCGATACCTACGGCAAGCGTGTTCCCGGACTGCACATGGGCTGGTTGCTGCAGCAATACCGGGAACATTATCCCGATATTCACCTGCCCCGCGCTTCGGGAAGTTTTTTGCAGCAGGTAAAGGAATTTGGTATTCCTTCCGGGCTGATCACCGATGGAAGAAGCACCACGCAACGCAACAAGCTCAGCGCCCTGGGACTTGAACACTTTTTTGCAGCCATCATCATATCCGAAGAATTCGGATCGGCCAAACCTGATCCCCGCAATTATACCTGGTTTGCCGATAGATTTCCCGGAAAGCAATTCACTTTCTTTGGCGACAATACTTCCAAAGATTTTATAGTGCCTGCGCAATTGGGCTGGCGCACCGTGTGTATAGCTGACAATGGCCGCAACATACACCGACAGGATATAAACCGGAAACCAATACCCGATTATGTAGTAAACTCATTTGATGACATCAGCCTCCAGGCCGTCATGGCGTAGACAACGATACCACCTGTTCCTGCTAACACTTTCGCAATACCGACACTCCGATTCTGTAATACTAAACCACATCACGCATGAACCCGAAAATCTGGCTGTCTTCCCCGCATATGGGAGGAAACGAACTGGCTTATGTACACCAGGCATTTGAAACAAACTGGATTGCCCCCTTAGGCCCGCATGTTGACGGTTTTGAAAAAGATCTGCAGTCGGTGCTCGGCGGCCACGTGCAGGTAGCGGCGCTCAACTCGGGTACCTCGGCATTGCACCTGGCGCTGGTGATTCTGGGAGTGAAGGCAGGTGATGAAGTGATTTGCCAATCGCTCACTTTTGCTGCTTCCGCCAACCCTGTTGTGTACCAGGGCGCCACGCCGGTGTTTGTGGATAGTGAAGAAAGCACCATGAATATTTCACCCGAATACCTCGAGCGCGCCATCTGCGATCGCGTGCGGAAAGGCAAAAAGCCCAGGGCCATTGTGGTGGTACACCTGTATGGAATGCCCGCCAGTATGGACGCCATCATGGCCATTGCCCGCGACTACGACATCCCGGTGGTGGAAGATGCGGCAGAAGCATTGGGCTCCTCTTACAACGGACGCATGCTGGGAACATTCGGAGACATCGGTATCCTTTCCTTCAACGGTAATAAAATCATTACCACCTCCGGTGGCGGCGCCCTGCTGAGCGCCCGGTCAACCTATATTCAGAAAGCACGTTTCCTTGCTACCCAGGCACAAGACCCGGCCCCGCATTATCAGCACTCTCACATTGGTTACAATTACCGCATGAGCAATGTGTGTGCGGCAATTGGCCGCGGACAACTGCAGGTATTGCCCCAGCGCGTGCAACAACGAAGAAGAAATTTTGAGTTTTATAAAGAAGCATTGTCGGATATTCCCGGTATCCGGTTTACCGAAGAACCCGATGACCGGTATTTCAGCAACCGGTGGCTTACCACCATACAGGTAGACAAGGAGTATATAACGGCTACAGATGTGCGTAATTATCTTGCAGATGACAACATTGATAGTCGCCCGGTATGGAAACCCATGCACCTGCAACCGGTATATGCGGCCATGCCTTTCTATGGCAACCATACCGCCGACCGCCTGTTCGAAAAAGGGCTATGCCTGCCTTCAGGTTCCAACCTCACCGAAAAAGAACTGGAACGCATTGTTACCCGCATCCGGTACGTGTTTGAATGGAAAAAGCACTCGCAGAAATATACCGGGCAACCGGTGTCGCTATAAATGATCTTTCGACCTCTCATTATTAAAACGCGCGATTGGCCATGAAGAAGTTGTTTTTACCGTTGAAAGCAGTGCCCCGGTGGGTAATTCTGCTGGTGGACCTTGTTGTAACAAGTACCTCCTTTTCACTGTCGTATTTCATTATAAAGAATTTTCAGTTCCCGGAAATATACCGCGGGCATTTCTTTATATATACGGGATTCTACAGCCTGCTGTCGTTGATAACGTTTTTCTGTATGCGTATTCATACCGGGTTGATCCGGTATTCGAATATTCACGACATGATGCGTATTTTCCTGGCAGTGTTCCTGGTGAGCGCCTTGTACCCGGTGGCGATCGAATATCCTGTTACCAGGAAACTGCATATCGAATCATTGGATATTCCGGGGGTATTGCTTATCAATTTCTTCATCAGTTCATCACTGCTGGTGCTGATGCGCGCCGCAGTCAAAAGTTTTTACTACTATATCCTGCATGGTTCCGGGACAGAGAAGGAACCGGTGCTGGTGTATGGGTCCGATAATGAAGCCATTCTCATCAAACAGGCTATTGAATCGGGCACCCGCAACCATTTTCATATTGCCGGGTTTGTAGACACCGACCGGGCAAAAGTGGGCACTTATATCCAGCAGAAAAAAGTTTTTCATATCAATGCTTTGCCCGTACTGAAATACCGGAAGAACATCGGCAAGGTGATCCTGATGAATGAACAACTCTCTGCCAATGACAAGAAAGCCGTGATTGAAAGATGCCTGCAGGCCGGTGTGAAAGTGCTTACCGTACCGCCTTCCGATCAGTGGGTATGCGGGCAACTGGCATTGGGACAAATACAGGAATTGCGTATTGAAGACCTGCTGCAACGGGAGCCAATTGTGATCAACGACGAACGTATTTCGCATGAGCTGAACAGTAAGCGTGTGCTGATCACCGGCGCTGCAGGTTCCATCGGGTCAGAAATTGTGCGACAGGTATTATCGTACGAACCGGGGATGGTCATCATGTGCGACCAGGCAGAAACACACCTGCACGAAATACAACTGGAAGTAGAAGAAAAATATCCGCACATTCCTGTCAAAACCATCATTGCCAGCGTGCGTGACTATAACCGGATGCAGATTCCGTTTCGTGACTACCGGCCACATATTGTTTTCCATGCAGCGGCCTACAAGCATGTACCGATGATGGAGCAGCATCCTGCCGAAGCAGTGCTTACCAACGTGATGGGTACCAAAATTGTTGCCGACCTGTCGGTACTGTACCAGGTGCACAAGTTTGTGATGATCTCTACCGACAAGGCCGTCAATCCCACCAACATCATGGGTACTTCCAAGCGTATTGCAGAAATGTATGTGCAGTCGCTGGGCAATGTGATCAACGCTATCCCCGGGCAGTTCGGGCACGAAGTGCGCACGAAATTTATCACCACGCGATTTGGCAATGTATTGGGGTCGAATGGATCGGTGATCCCGCGCTTCCGGCAACAGATAAAAGCTGGTGGGCCTGTCACGGTTACTCATCCGGAAATTAACCGGTATTTCATGACCATTCCCGAAGCTGTTCAACTGGTGATGGAAGCCGCAACGATGGGAGAGGGAGGTGAAATATTTGTATTCGACATGGGCAAGCCGGTAAAGATTGTGGACCTCGCCACCAAGATGATACGGCTGGCAGGATTGACGCCGCATGAAGACATCCAGATCGTATTCACCGGTCTGCGTCCTGGCGAAAAATTATATGAAGAATTGCTGAACAACAAAGAGACCACGCTGCCTACCCATCATGAAAAGATTAAGATAGCGCGCACCATGCCCTGTTCTGCCAATGTGATCAATGAAATAGGCGAGCTGATTGAAATGGGCAAGCAGGAAGACAACTACCGGATGGTCCGCAAGATGAAAGAACTGGTGCCTGACTTCAAAAGCAACAACAGTCAATATGAAGAACTCGACCGGATATTAACCAGTATATAAGCATGTTTGCTTGTTGTATAATTGCCACTCCCGCCTTATGAAGGGAGTGGCATTTTTATTTGGTGCGAAGTGCTACGCAAACGGGCAGCGAGCTATCCTTTCACATATTACTGCTTATTATTATATAGCTATTACCAGATAATTGTTGATACAACACTTCTTCTTATAGCAGCCCACTGCATATCTTTTTGCAGTCACCGCCATGTCCGATCCGGGCATAACACCTGCTGAACGCTGCTCCATTTTATATATAGGCGGTCTGTTTATTGTCAGTTTAACACTTAATCGTTTAGCAAAAGCGTAACGCTGCTGTGTGCACTATTGAAAGTATATCTGGTTTCCAGATATGAGAAACGTGCAATTGACGCTTATCATGTAATCGTTTCCGGATCGTGTTAAAGTGCGGCAAAATGCGTGACTTGAAATATCGGCACTAAAATTGTTCCACCTCTGCGAACTAATTTCTTTTCAGAAAAACTTAAAAAAGCCCTATGATCAATACCAGAAGGCAATTTATCCGGGATACTTCTCTCACTGCCACCGGAGTAATGATCGTTTCTCCAATTGTAGCGAAGAAAATCAATCCCCAGAAAACAGCGATTAGTTGCGGTCCTGCACAAAGTGCTAAACTTGCCGGCACTGTCTCAAGCGTAAAGTCAGGCCGCTGGAGTGATTCGGCCACCTGGGGTGGACGAGTCCCCGGAGCAGGGGATACTCCCCTCATCCAGTCAGGGCATGTAGTGGTATTTGATCTCGACGAGACTACGGTTGCTGGTGTAAACATCAACAATGGTGGTACGCTCGAGTTCGCAGCTGACAAGAGCAGCACGCTGCAAAGCTCTGCCAATGTTATAGTGGAAGGCATTCTGAAAATGCGCCCTTCTTCTGCTGCCGTAGTGCAAACCCTTCGTTTTGTACAAGTAAGAGAAAGCAATTTTGTGGGCGCTACCATGGACCCCGTTGCTTCCGACGTTGGTTTGTGGGTAATGGGCGGCGGTACGCTCGACCTGGTTGGCACAACCAAAACTTCCTGGACGAACGCACGCGGCGCCATAGCGTCCGGTGCTACTTCCATCACCGTGGAAGATGCTACCGGCTGGCGCGAAGGTGACGAGATCAGCATTACGCCTACGGAACCACCATCTGTTGGCCAGGCGTACATCGAAGGTTTTGATGAGCGCACGATCAGAAGCATTTCCGGCAACACCATTACATTAAATTCAGGCACTTCGCGTCCTCACCCGATGGTGAACAACAAATGGACAGCGGAAGTGCTCAACCTTACCCGCAATGTGCGTATTGAAGGTACTGAGTCTGGAAGAGCGCATATTTTCATCCGTTCTTCGCGGCCGCAGGTAATTCAGCATGTTGCCATCCGGTACATGGGACCGCGCAAGAACCGTGGCGGCAGCTCAGCTACAGAACTGGTTACCGGTCGTTATGGTATGCACTTCCACCACTGTATGGAAGGAAGCCGCGGCACCCGCGTGCTGGCTTGCGTAATCCGCGATACCAATAACCACGCCTATGTACCGCACGTTTCGCACGGCATCAAATTCATCGACAACGTTTCTTACAACACGCTCGAAACCGCTTTCTGGTGGGACCCGGGCGATGAAACGCATGATGCTGTGTACGACCACAACGTAGTGGCCAAATGTAACTTCGTGCCCGGTTCTTTGAACCAGTTTGCAGAAGACGCGCCTACTTTCAGTTCCAGCGGTTTTGCAATGAACAGCGGCGACGACAACATTTGTATCAACAACGTTGTAGTGGGCGGCTGTCATGGCGACCCGCATGAAGGTGGCGGTTATAACTGGGAAGCGGTGCTGAACGAAGGTATCTGGAAATTCCAGGGCAATCTTGCTCACAACAATGAAAATGGTCTGCGGGTATGGCAGAATACTACTCGAAATCACGTGGTAGAAGATTACATCGCCTATAACAACAAAATGGCGATTTTCCATGGCGCTTATGCCAACAGTTATACCTATATAGGTGGCATACTGTACGGTAATGGTGTCACTATTAAAGCAGCTTCTGCCAACTCCAACCGCGTGCGCTTTATCGATTATGATATTGACGGCGCCAACGTGATCGACTACGGCTTTGAAGTCATTCACAGCCCGCTGCCGGGCGCAGAGCCGGTGTTTATTCGCAATTCAAAAGTGTACAACTGCAAAGTAGCGGCGTTATTGGATTCAGCAGAACCTGAAGTACACTCAACCGACGTGATCCATTGTGATATGCAGGGTAAAATGCTGGTGGCGTCTAATGCGGCATCAGGAGAAACCATCCGCGTACAGCCAAGAGAGGGGCAGGCATATCAGATCACAAAATCCGGTACCAGTAATATTCAACGATTTACATCAGACGTGTGGGGTTCTGGTAAAGGCCTGAAAGGTGAATATTACAATGGTGCCAATTTCAACACGCATGCATTTACCCGTCTCGATAGCAACGTAAGCTTCAGCGAATGGAGCGCAGGCGTTCACCACAAGATCAAAGGGCAGGAATATTCGGTTAGGTGGACGGGTAAGATCATGCCTCAGTACACGGAATCTTATACGTTCTATGTTGGGTCCGGTGGCGGTCACCGCCTGTGGGTGAACAACAAACTGCTCCTCGATAGCTGGGTAGAACACTATCCTGACAGGTATCAATCTGCTGCCATCGACCTGGAAGCAGGTAAACTGTACGATATCAAGCTGGAATTTTTCAACCGCGATGGTGGTACAGGCATGGGCCTCTACTGGAGCAGCAAGTCGCAGAAACTGGAGTATGTGCCGCAAAGCCAGCTCTATGCCGACGGCTTCACCAATCCCGATCCTGAAGAACCAACCAACCAAAGTCCCAAAGCCAATGCAGGTCCTGATGTTACCATCACACTGCCCACCAACAGCACCACGCTGAACGGTACGGCTTCTGCAGACCCTGATGGAACGATCAAGTCCTATAAGTGGACAAAGGTGAGCGGACCTTCACAGTTCACCATTGCCGATGCAAGCGCCGCTTCTACGCGTGTATCGAACCTGGTAGCCGGCACCTATGTGTTCCGTCTGCAGGTAACCGATGACAAAGGCGCTACCAATGAGGATGAAGTAACGGTGACTGTAAAGGCTGAGCAGGCTTCCAATCAACCGCCTGTGGCAAGGGCCGGAAATGACGTGGTCATTTCATTGCCCGAGAACAGCGTTAACCTGAGCGGTTCCGCTTCCGCCGATCCTGATGGCACCATCGCAAAATACGCATGGGAGAAAGTGAGCGGCCCCGCGGGTGGCATTATCAACAGCCCGTCTTCGGTGAACACGGCTATCACCAACCTGGCAGAAGGTGTGTATGTATATCGTTTAACAGTAACCGATAATGACGGCGCTACTGCTTCAGACGAAGTGACCATCACCGTAAAAGGCGCTACGCAGGAACCTACCAACGGTAAGCCGGTAGCCAACGCTGGTCAGGACATCACCATCGCCCTCCCGACCAATAGTGTAACGCTCGATGGTTCTCAGAGCCGCGATGCAGATGGATCTATTGTGAAATATGCATGGTCAAAAGTGAGCGGTCCCAGCCAGTTCTCTATTGCCAGTCCGTCTTCTGCTACCACCCGCGTAAGCAACCTCGTAGAAGGAACATACCTCTTCCGCCTGATGGTAACAGACGACAAGGGAGCCACCGCACAGGACGATGTGGTAGTAACCGTGAAAGCAGGCACCAGCAACAGGGCGCCACGCGCTGATGCCGGTTCAGATGTGACCATGACACTGCCTACCAACAGCACAACCCTGGATGGCAGACAATCCTACGATCCCGATGGGGGCGCTTTGAAATACAAGTGGACAAAAGTGAGCGGACCTTCGCAGTTCTCTATTGCAGACGCTTCCGCTGTATCCACGAAAGTGTCTAACCTCGTAGAAGGCGCCTACGTGTTCAGGCTGACGGTAACAGACGATGCCGGCGCCACTGCTTCAGATGATGTAACGGTGATTGTGGTAAGGTCGAAAGCGCCCGAAGAAGTGAAGCCGCTGACGGTGAAAGCTTCGCCCAATCCTACACGGTTTATCTGGAGAATTTCTATCGAAGGCCGCAGCAACCTGCCCATCTCGCTCAGGGTATACAATACCAGGGGTGACGTTGTAGAATCAGTTTCCAACCTGACTAGCCCTGCCAGCATTTCACTGGGGGCTTCACTCAGGGCCGGATACTACACTGCAGTGGTGCAGCAGGGTACGCAACGGCAAATCGTAAAACTGCTCAAATTGTAATCCTATTCATGAAGGTGTGTAAGAATTGTAGGACATGGCTGTAGTTCGTTAAGGAAAAAGTAAAGTAAAGTGCAACCCGCGTTCGGAGCAATCCGGCGCGGGTTTTTTGTTGCTACGGGAGCCATGCAGGAGCAAATGCATGTTATTGCGTTACCGAAGCCAGGGACTGTATATGCTCCTGGCACGCCTGCATCAGCTTCAGGTAGCGTTCTGTTTCTTCAAGAAATTTCTTTTTGTCAGCTGTACTGCCTGCCGATAGCGCGCGTAAACTGTTTACCTTGGCGCGCACATTGGCCCGGTAACTTTTATAATAGGTAAACAAATCCTCGTCTGCTTTGCTTCTTATTGCCCTGAAATGCGCATTATACGTGTTGATAAACAGTTCCGACAAATCCTGCCTGCCAAAAGCATCCAGGTCCATACACATAAACGCTACTTCATTCAATACATCAATCTGCCGGTAATCGTCATTGAACTCGATGCAATCGAAAGGTTGCGGTTCAGGTAAAAAGAATACATTCCTTGTGTGGAGGTCCCCGTGGCCATCGCGGTAAAAACCTTGTTGCAGCCGGTCTTTCAGCAGTGCTGTATGAATATCGATAAACACATCGGAAAAATGAACAGCCCGCATGATCATTTCCCCGGCATAGGGCGATAGTTCGCGGGAAACAAAATCGTATTGAGAAGACAAATCATTAAAATCTTTTCGCAGGGCGCTTAAATTTTTCTCCCTGACAATCGTTGTATTTTGGTGAAAGGCTGCCATTTTAATGGCAAGCGCCTTTATCATATCAGGCGTAACGGCGTTGTTGCGCAGCAACACATCCATCTGGCGCTGACGGTCTATCCGGTTCATTCGAACAGCATAATCTATTACCGCGCCTGTTGCGGAGCCGATGCCTATACGCTCCGCAAATTTGTATACAGGTTGAACATCAAGATAGATAGCTTCCGTTAATCGCCTGTTTAATTCTACTTCTTTCTCGCAATAGTACTTTCGTTGCGCCACCGAAGAACAATCAAGAAAGGAGTATCGAATGGGTTGCTTGATTTTATAGACTAAGTTTTTGCAGAGAATTACCCACGAAATATGGGTTTCAATCAGCTCCGGTTGTTCACCGCATGCAGTAATGAATGCATCATTGGTCAGCAATTGTTCAAGCTCCTGTCGTGTCATGTTGCAAATGGAGGTAATTCATGGTTCGTTTCAACATATCATCAAGATTATCGTTCCGCGACTCCAGTGTCAGGTGCGGTTGTTGCACCGGCTCCCATACCGAACGTATAGCGAGGTATACATCGTAATCAGCTTCGCTGTCTGTGCGCGGTTGCTGTAATCTTTCTTTGACCAGGTGCTCCGGAGCAGTAACTTCAATCATCACTGCATGGCCACCGGCTGCTGCGAGAAACTGCTCCCGTAACCTGTGCAGGTAAAAAGTGGCGTCCACCACCAGGCTGTTGCCCCGGGCCACCGCCTCTTTCACGCGTTGCTGCATCTCTTCATATACAGTCATTTTTTCCCGTTCGGTATAATGCCGCACAGGAAATAATTTCCTGCGCAACTGATCGCTGCTGATGTATTCAGCCTGCAACGCTTCCGCCAGTTTACGCGCAAAATAACTCTTGCCGCTTCCCGGTAATCCCATAACGAGCACCACCATACTACATGCTTTAATTTCCTCTTACACCAGCATGGTCAGGTGCTCCAGTATTTCACTGGCGCTGAAGGGACCGTTCTTGCGCCATACCACGCGCCCGTCCATAAAGATCAGCACAGCCGGTACGGTATAAACGCCGTATTGGCGGGCCAGCTCTGCATACTGGTCAATGTCTACCCGCAGAATTCTGGCTCTGTCACCGGTTATGTCCCGTACTTCCTGCATTATGGGCAACTGCCGTTTGCAGGCTTCACTCCAGGGTGCGTAAAACTCCAGCACCACCGGAAGACTTTCTTTCATATTTGGATCTTCATTTTTCATAATCATGGTTTTTGTTTTTTTGTGGTACTGAAATGGATTTGCAGTACAAGCATCTATATAATAGTCTTGACAAATTGCTTGCCATCCGCTCTATGCGCTCCCTGTTCATTTTATAATTACGAATTGAGGCGCAACACTCCCCAGGTTGAAAAACAGCCCTGCTTAAAAATAGTTTGCGAATATTGATAAACGTTATAGATGAAAATATTTCCTGGTTATATGAAAAAACGGCACTGATCCCTTGTTGCCAAAAAGAATGCTGTCAATGATCAAAGTCAATTCCTGCCAAAGGGTTTCCCCGGCGTCGGTGAGTAATCTTTTCCTCATTTTGCCCGTTGCGGAAGGTTTGACAGCAGTCAAGACATATACTCAATGAACGTACAGTTTGGGCCTTCCTGCCTGGTAATCCGCTACCGACCGCAGGAGCGGGATAAGATGCTCTTTCTTTACATCATCTATATCGGTATGCATTGCTTCTTTTTTTGCAGCGTCTTTAATGTTGGCTTCTGCAAATCTTACCATCATCCTGTCGAACCAGGTAAGCTCGCTGCGAATAATCCGCCCAGGCAGGAAAAATATTTCACACCGGCGGCTGATATTGTCAGGCACATTGTCGCGTACTATTTTGTCCCTTGTTTCTTGTTCTTCAGGGGTGGTGGCAGTAACGATAAACAGGAACAGCTTTTTGGCCGAAATGTCGGCAGCATGTTCGTGCAACCATTTACGCAACCGCAGCCTTCCAAAATACACAGGCGACCCGATCAGCAGGAAATCCAGACTGCTCAGCTGTTCTTTGGTTAGTGTCTCGGGCAGCATGATCGGGAGAAGCAGTTCCTCCTGCAGCCATTCCGCATACTGGCGGGTAGCGCTGTATTTTCCGTTATAGGTGATGGCTCCATTCATACAAGATCATTTTACAGAAAGCTATTTGGGCACAACAGCCCATTGTCTGGTCGACACAGGTGGTTTCTTCAGGATTCTTGCTTTTTTAAGTTTTGTTACCAGTGGCCTTGCAATATCAAACTGCGGCTCGTGTCCGCGAACGTAATAGGTCTTGCTATGGATCGTGACGCGCGGTTCCAGTGCGTACAGATCAAAGAATATCGTTTCCCAGAAAAAGCTTTCGCCTTTGGAGGGAAGGCCGGTGAAATCGGCCAGGATCGATTCATAGTGCCAGATACGGTCAAGGAGATAGTGAGCCGGCTGGTCATACCGCATTTCCTGTTTGCCTTTCGAAGCTACCCCTGCGTCAACGGCGGCTACGGTCAGCACCACATCAAAACCCTGGTTGCAAAGGGTGATCAGGGTCTGCTCCAGTCCCAGGTCCTTCAATCCGTGTTCGCCAAAAGCACGCAGGGCGGCAACAGCATTATAGCCTTCTGCCCTTAAGGCTTTGGTAAGTGAATGTTCAATGTTACTGCGCAATAGGGTATCGTCGTCCTGCACAATGCCCAACACCAGGATAGCATGATAGTTGGCCGTATATCTTTCCGGCGACTCCCAGGTAGTGACCAGTGAAGAACCGCGGCAACTCAGCAGTGCCGGAGAACTAACCAACAGGAAGTAATACAGTAATGGTTTCATATTCCTGGTTTAGCTCTTGCAAATTAACAACCGGAGTATACGGGATGAATGATCTGTGGAGTGAGGACAGATGATTCCTGTCAGTGCATACTGTTGTATATAATCATGTGGAACTGATGCAACAATGGTTCCATATTACGGGCATTGCGCGGCACGGATATTTTGTAAGATAAGCAGGAAGGAGCCGGTAAACCCCACAGGGAACTATTACTTATCCATGTTGCTAATAGCAGGTTTACCGGACGGTGTTGTTTGATTTGAATTATTTTGTATGCATGAAGTAGCATTACTCAGGGACCTGCTCATATGGCACCTGCAGTCGCTGCACGATGCAGAGTTGCAATGGGCAGCAGCATTGGAAGAAACTGCAGCGCTGGTCACTGCTGCGGACCTGAAGCATACGTTTCATACCGGCAACGTCTGCGCCACCCGCCATGCGGCCACTATCCGCGATATATTGCAGCAACTGGAAGCCAGTTCGCTCACCAACAGGAATGCTGTTGCCCACGACCTGGTACAGGAATTCCGTTCACTGAAAAATATTGCAGCCGACCGTGAAGTGCTCGATGCAGCATTGGTGGTAACCCATCAATGTATGAACCACTACCGGATGGCCAAATATGGCGCCGCCGCTTCTTTTGCCCGGCTGCTACAACAGTATGGTATAGCCGAACAATTGCGTAATATGCTGGAAGAAGAAAAATCGGAAGACAGAACGCTGACAAAGCTGGCGGAAGAAACGCTCAACAGCAGGGCCCGGACTGTGATTGTGGAAAATACGGGTTGGGCAGGCAGCATTGCCTGAAAATAATCACTCCCTATATGGAGGATAAGATAACCATCGGTTTTTGTGGCGATGTAATGCTGGGCCGCAAAGTGGATGAAATGATTGGCCAGGCGGGATATTATTATCCATGGGGCAATATGCTTCCCATAATGCAGCAGACAGACTTCAACATCGCCAACCTTGAAACAGCGCTTACCACCAGCCATCACAGGGTGCGCAAGACTTTTAATTTCAAGGCGGCGCCGGACCGTGTGGCAACATTGAAAGCCGGCAATATTCACGCTGTTAATCTTGCCAACAATCATATACTTGATTTTTCCGTGTCGGGGCTTACCGACACCATCCATGCGCTGCAGGAGGCAGACATCAAATATGTGGGTGCCGGCAGAAGCAGGGCAGAGGCGAGACAACCGGCATTCATAACGTATAGGGGTAGCCGAATAGGATTGCTGGGTTTTACCGACAATGAACCCGGATGGCGTGCAGGGCTCTCTGCCGGCACCAACTATCTCGATCCATTCGATACCCGGGACCGCCTGCATGCACTGCTGGCCGTGGAGCAACTGGCCCGTGAGGCAGACCTTGCCATTGTGAGCATTCACTGGGGACCCAATATGCGCGATAAACCCGACCCTGCTTTTGTATCGCTGGCGCATGAAATGGTGGAGGCCGGCGCCGACATCATTCACGGGCATAGCGCTCATATTTTCCAGGGGATAGAGGTGTACCATGATAAACTGATCTTGTACGATACCGGCGACTATGTTGACGATTATGTGACAGATGTTTTTTTACGAAATGATCATTCATTCTTTTTTGTGGCAGAAGCATCGGGAAAAGAGGTGATTCGGCTGCAACTGGTGCCGGTGGTCATCAGCAATTGCCAGGTGAATATGGCCCCTGCTGCAGACAGCAGCCGCGCCATCCGCAGAATACAGCGTTTATCGCGGCCCTGGCAAACGGATATTTCTCCCGAAGGGGAAATTGTACTGAAAAAAACAGGCGCCTTGAATGAACTGTAAAACCCGCATGTTATGGAACCATTCAGAGATCGCCGGGATGCTGCATTGCAACTGGCGGCCGCACTGGAAAAATACAAAGATCAGCATGCGCTGGTGCTGGGCATTGCACGGGGTGGAGTAGAAACGGCCTATTACCTGGCCAGGGAGCTGCATGGGGACCTCTCGTTGCTGGTTTGCCGTAAGCTGGGGCATCCGGCCAACCCGGAATATGCGCTGGGGGCGATGGCAGAAGATGGCTCGGTATACCTGCGTACTACGGCGTTGGCCGAGGCGTCGCGGAAAGAACTGGACCGTGTGGTACGATCCCAACAAAAGGAAACAGAACGCAGGATACGCATCCTGCGCAAAGGCAAACCTTTACCGCCCATGACGGGACGCACCGTGATCCTGGCCGATGATGGCATAGCAACCGGCGCTACTGTCATGGCTGCTATTTATATGTGCCGCAAACAGGGGGCTGCTATAATAGTGGTGGCTGCCCCGGTGGCGGCGCCCGATGTTGTGGAGGCGCTGAATCTTTTAGCAGATGAAGTAGTGATTTTGCATCAGCCGGACAATTTATTCGCCGTCAGCCAGGCATATACATCGTTTGCCAATCTTACCGATGCAGAGGTACTGTCCTTTCTGGAAAAATGGGAAAAGAACCCTGTTTCGTCTGCTGGTAAAGGTTAGTTTCAGGAAGGGGCAAAGCAAGGAAGAAATATTCCATTTTTCCTGCCTGTCTGCTACCTTCATTTGTAGACTTCTTTGCACGTAGCCCCATTCTGCAGCCGGCTTTCCCTGTGGCGCTTTTAACAATTACAGCCGGGTGGCGGAACGAGAATTGGTATAATAATTGAAATGTGTTGGTTGTTGGCTTTCATTGGTTCCGATAGTAAAAGCATCACCCGGTTATTTAAGAAAAGAAAGCAGCAAAAACAGTGTCGTAATTGTCTTAACTTTTGAGTACACGCACCCCCCGATCAACCCCTTGGACCGGATAACCGCAACCCTTACAGACCGCTAATAAAACGAAATTAAACGCTGTAAAGAAGAATCGCAGGAACGCACTGTTTCAATAATTGGTCATACTTCCACGAAAGGCGGCTTAGTTCATGAATTGGATGATGTAGTTCCGGGGCTTCTGAATATTCAATGAACCTTAAAATTTAGAGTTATGAAAAAGCAACGCACGCACCTCTTCGCCAACCTGTTTGGCGCCAAGGGCCAGACTACCGAGTCGGAAAAATCCACACCGGTTATTATAACTTCTTATTCCCAGCCGCATGTGTTGCAACAGCGGATGAAAGAAGAGAAAATGACCCATGGTGAAACGGTAACCGCGAACATTTCTCCGGTACGACTGGAAAATGCTTATGGCAAAATGGTAATGTATTTCTGTCCCATGCAGAGCATCGAGATTGTACAGAAATACGCTCCCGGTGATGGCGGCAGCATTCCTGCACAGGCTACTGTAGAAGGATTGACTGTTCCCGGTAATCACAAAGCCGGCTTGTACACACTGAAAAACGTACAACTGACATCCAACGGGACCATCCAGGTGACCGCTACTGCCAATACCACATGGGAAATGGTGTAAACCGGAAGCGATTATCGCTGAGTATTGAAATGAGCCAATGTGAAAATTAGCAAATGTGACAATGAAGGCGTATAGATAACATTTTAGGTAGGAAGAGGAAAAGGTTGGGCAATGGTAATTGAAAAGGCAATGGCAATGGAACAACAATTTGCAGGCCTGTTTAATCCGGCTATCATGTAAAAGAGCATTCAGTCACGCAATACATTTGCTAATTTTCACATTTTTCATAGCGGCTCATTAACACTATTACACTTTTACTATCCGCCTCATTTTCTGTATTTCGCCCTTTTATCTGCCAGGTACTGGTTATGCGCCAGTTCGATCATTACCTTCCCGTCTATCTCGAAAAAATTGCTCATCAGCATCAGTTCCTTTAACCGGAACAATTCCACCTGTTGCAGCAGTCGTACAAAACGACTGTAATTAATACCCAGATCTTCACTCACCACGCTTTTCGGTATGTACAGAAAGATCTGGTTAAATTCCGCGATCAGTCCGCTTTCGATCAAAACTTTTACCGTCTTGTACCGGTGATCCTTAGGCATGCGCAAATAAAAAACATCTGTACCATTGGTTTCGTATTTACTGATAATATGTAAGAGAGTTTCTCCGGTTTGTCAGGATGGTCCTTACAATTTGCAAACGTGGTAAGCGTATACGGGTATTGAAGGGAGTAAGGGGGATCGGTATTAATTGTATGGAAGGAGCGTAGGGGGAACGAAGGAACTGCATGATTGTTGGTACCAGTTGGAATTGTTTGCAGTGGTTATGCGCTATTTGAATGGATAATGTGCATTGGTTTTGGCGTTATGTGATTGTAATGCGGGCCATTCATCAGCTCTCGTGTGACTTGCAGGTCCTTCGCGTATTGTTCGTTTATTCGGTTCGGGAATTATTTGTGTGAATGTGTCTTATGTACGTTTTGCGTGTAATTGTCCTATGCTGTCTGGTTCTCTTGATACGTTTTCTTAATCTTTCACTTGTTTCCGTACATACGCGCTGTTGATGATGTACATTAGCGTATATGAACGCCTTCCTCAACATTTTCTTTTTTGCATTTCACACCGCCTGGACATTATTCAACATCGTTGGCTGGATATTTCCTGCCACGCGGCGCTGGCACCTGGTGACGATGTTGTTGACGGCAGGTAGCTGGTTTATCCTCGGTATCTGGTATGGGTGGGGGTATTGCCTGTGTACAGACTGGCACTGGCAGGTGCGTCGTGCAATGGGGTACCGTGATGAGTCACATTCGTACGTTCATTTCCTGGTGCTCAAAATAACGGGTATCAATTTTTCACCTGCGTTTGTGGAAATGGTAACTCTTATTGTCTTTTTGATCAGCCTGGTAATGACGTTATGGTTGAATGGAAGGGATTATATGCGAAAAAGAAAATTGCGCAGGAAATGAATGCTGCGCATGTAGAAGTGGAAATGGAAACACTCATAGTCTTTTGGATCAGTGCTGTAAAGACGCAGCGTTTATTTGCGAAAAAAATGCACAGAAATAGTTGCGGCCGATGCGCTTGCAGTATGAGCTTGATGGCTGCTAATAGCTCAGCAAAACAAACAGCTGCGATAAGCCTATCCACATTATACTTTTCGTGCCTGCAACTTTAACCGCGATTCCAGTTCTTCAATCAATGGCACCTGCCCGGGATTGATTTTCTCTTTCGCTTCTTCGAGCGTAAACCAGCTTACGCGGTCTACTTCAGGAAACGATTGCAATTTGCCCGACCGGGGCGGCCACTCGGTTTCGAAAGTATTGCTGCGAAAGGTGGAGAGGTCTGTGTCGCATTCTACGGCCCAGGCCAGTACGGTTTTTCCGCTTTTTTGTCGAACGGGAGATAAGGGTATAAAGTTTCCGGATAACCGAAGGTTGGTTTCTTCATTCCATTCCCGCCTGGCGGCAGTGAAGGCATCTTCTCCCGGTTCAAATTCTCCTTTGGGGATACTCCAGACGCCAGCGTCCTTGTTTTGCCAGAATGGTCCGCCGGGGTGCGCCAGCAGCACTTCTGCTGTATTGCCGCGGAAACGGTAAGCCAGTATACCGGCACTTTGCTTGCCCGACATGGCGCAATGAATTTTATAATTGCAAATTAGTGCATTTTGATGGGGAACTATGATAACTTACCGCGATACGCAAAAAACAGAAAGCTGACGCAGCATATTTCCTGCTGCGTCAGTAACTTTCCGTCTTAAACGTCGGGCTTGCAAACGGGCCTGCGAAAAGGCCGGCGTCAATCGGCTGACTGGTGCAACATTCATCCTTTATGGCGCCTGGCCTTTCTTAACGGCCTGTGCGAGCGTAGCCCGGATACCTTCCGGCTGTTCTTCTCCTTGAGGGGAGGTTTGCTGCCTGTGACATACTGATTTTTGATCAGCTGCCACATGGTGTCGCTGTCCATATCAAAATAGCGACTCAGCAGGAAGATGTCTTGTACCCGGATGCGATTTACATAACGGATCATGGTTTGCATCCGGCTGAAATGGATACCCAGGGCTTTTGCCACATTACTCTTGGGTATCGTTTCGTAAATCTGCCAGAAACTTTGAATCTCCCCGTTGTCGACCAGTAGCTTCACTGTTCTGGCACGGTTGGATTGGTGATTCATAATGCAATTTGTTTCGGTCAAAGAAAAACGATACTTCGAATTGATTATGGAGTTGCTTCAAAATTTTAGGTTTTTTACTTCTGTATTTTAAGTTTATGGATTTGATTAAATAAGTTTTTATTGCTGTTTTGTAAGTTTGGAAAATTTGTTTTGTTGTTTTTTTACAATTATTTTATATGTAAGAAAGTTTAAAAAAGAGAGGGGATAGATGTTTAAACTAGTGTGTGAAGCTGTTGTTTGATCAGGGTGCATAGTGATTGAGGTGCTTACAAGAGTGCCTTAATGTGCGTGTTCATTTTACCGGCTTAACCTGCTTTCATCCCTGGTATAACCGCCAATTAATTGACTGTAGGACTATTAGCGCTCCTGAAATTATTCAATGGCTGTAGCTTTTTTTCAGAACGAAGTAAAAACAACGAATTTAATTTTGCTGCCATCAACCTGTTACTTGCTTACCCGCCTACCGATTGCTTTGCTCTCTGCGCATGCCCGTTCAACGCCGCTTACCGGTTCAACACACGCTTATTCGTCTTTCGTCTGCTTATCGCCCGATTATTCATTCGACGCCCGCATGCCCGTTCAACGCTGCTTTATCCGTTCATCGCCTGCCTACCGGTTCAATACTTGCTTATTCATCCTTCTCTCGCTATCCGTTCATCGCTCACATACTCATTCAACGATCGCTTATCCTTTTAACGCTTGCCCTTTATCGATCGTTATCAGCCCACGTTAATAGTTTTTAAAAAAAATTTCTTTTTAATGCTTTGTTCAGCGTAACGCACAAGCACTTGTTTTCCGTACTCGTCTGGCCTGATTATGGCCCTATATTGGTTAAGGTTACAGTAAGGCTGATTGTTCGTCGCTATGGAAGCGGGTGGGTATTTTTTTTCCCGAAATGGGGAAGATGTGCCCAGCGTGAGGTCACCGGGTTAAGGCGTTTCGGACCGGAGTTATGCATTCCGGCCACTTCCCGGGAAAAATATTGCAGGGAACACGATACCAGGCTGCACAGTAAAAGTTACGTGGTCCGTTGGCTGTTGCAACAACATTACCATCCAACAACAAACCATATAACTATACCACTATGCAACCCGCAACCATACCCTATTATTCATCCAAAACGGATATAAAATATTACACATGCCACAATTGAAAACCAAAACCAAAGCTAAGTTGAACCAATCCTCCACCAGCGCCCATTCCAAAACAATCCCCTCGCGCGCCAAAACTTCCAGGCCAAAGAATGTGGTGGCTGAAAAGGGAGTTTCCAATAGTGCGCATTCCAGGGCAACCTCCTCCAGTGCCAGATATTCCAAACAAAAAAATATTGTCGTTGCAGAGGAAGCATCCAATGGTGCGCATTCCAAACTGGCTCCATCCCGTTCCAAAGCTTCCAAACAAAAGACAACCCCATCTTCACAACAAGATATTCCAGCCACCGCTACCACTCATGAAGATCCCGCCTTCTTTTCCGATGAGCAAGCCAGGCAACTCGCCGGATACCTCGACAACCGAGAGTTGTTACGCGTACTCACCGAAGTAAAAAACGGCAACTTCAGGGTACGGATGCCCATCGACCAGGTAGGCCTCAGCGGCAAAATCTGCGATACACTGAACGATATCATTTCCATGAATGAAAAAATGATGGGCGAATTTACCCGCGCCGGCAATACCATCGGTAAACAGGGTAAACTCACGCAACGTATCGAACTGCCCAATGCCACAGGCGCATGGAGCACGGGCATCGAGTCGATCAATACACTCATCTCCGACCTGGTGCATCCCATCATCGAAATTGCGCGCGTGATCAGTTCGGTGGCCAAAGGAAATCTATCGCAGGAAATGCCGCTCGAAATCGGCGGTCATACTTTACAGGGAGAGTTTGGCCGCATTGCCAAGGAAGTAAATACCATGGTAACCCAGCTCAATCTCTTCTCCATGGAAGTTACCCGCGTGGCGCGCGAAGTGGGCAGTGAAGGCAAACTCGGCGGACAAGCCAAAGTGAAGGGCGTAGGCGGCGTATGGAAAGAATTAACTGATAGTGTGAACCAGATGGCCAGTAACCTCACCGACCAGGTGCGCAGCATAGCAGAAGTAACCACCGCCGTGGCGCGCGGCGACCTCTCGAAAAAAATTACCGTGGATGTAAAGGGAGAAATTCTTGAATTGAAGAACACCATCAACACCATGGTAGACCAGCTCAACTCGTTCTCCTCCGAAGTAACGCGTGTGGCGCGCGAAGTAGGTACCGAAGGAAAACTCGGTGGCCAGGCGCAGGTAAAAGGCGTGGCCGGCACCTGGAAAGATCTCACCGATAGTGTGAACCAGATGGCCAGCAACCTTACCGACCAGGTGCGCAATATCGCTGAAGTAACCACCGCCGTGGCGCGCGGAGATTTGTCGCGACAGATTACGGTAGATGTAAAAGGTGAAATTCTCGAATTAAAAAACACCATCAACACGATGGTGGACCAATTGAATAGCTTCTCAGCAGAGGTCACCCGTGTGGCAAGAGAAGTCGGCACCGAAGGCAAACTGGGCGGCCAGGCCAAAGTGAAAGGCGTAGGGGGCGTGTGGAAAGACCTGACCGATAGTGTAAACCAGATGGCGAGTAACCTGACGGCGCAGGTACGGAATATTGCCGAAGTGACGACCGCCGTAGCCAGGGGTGACCTTTCCCGTAAAATCGATGTGGATGTAAAGGGAGAAATCCTGGAACTGAAAAATACCATCAATACCATGGTGGACCAGCTCAATTCCTTCTCGCAGGAAGTGACGCGTGTGGCCCTGGAAGTGGGTACCGAAGGCAAACTCGGCGGTCAGGCCAAAGTAAAAGGCGTGGGCGGCGTATGGAAAGATCTAACCGACAGTGTAAATCAGATGGCCAGCAACCTCACCGCACAGGTGCGCAATATTGCCGAGGTTACCACGGCCGTTGCGCGCGGTGACCTGAGCCGTAAGATCGATGTGGATGTGAAAGGAGAAATTCTTGAACTGAAGAATACCATCAACACCATGGTGGACCAACTGAATTCATTCGGTTCAGAAGTTACGCGTGTGGCGCGCGAAGTAGGCAGCGAAGGCAAACTCGGTGGACAGGCTGATGTGCCCGGCGTAGGCGGCACATGGAAAGATCTGACAGACAGTGTAAACATCATGGCCGGCAATCTTACCTCGCAGGTGCGCAATATTGCCGAAGTAACTACCGCCGTTGCGCGCGGAGACCTTAGCAGAAAGATTGATGTGGATGTGAAAGGAGAAATTCTTGAACTGAAAAACACTATCAACACGATGGTGGACCAGCTCAACTCTTTCGCCTTTGAAGTTACCCGCGTAGCGCGCGAAGTTGGTACCGAAGGCAAACTCGGCGGACAGGCCACTGTAGAAGGCGTTGGCGGTGTATGGAAAGATCTTACTGATAGCGTGAACCAAATGGCCAGCAACCTCACTGCACAGGTACGTAACATTGCTGAAGTAACCACGGCAGTGGCCAAGGGCGACTTGTCGCGCAAAATCACCGTGGATGTAAAAGGAGAAATTCTGGAGTTGAAAAATACCATCAACACGATGGTGGACCAGCTCAACTCCTTTGCATTTGAAGTAACGCGCGTAGCACGTGAAGTAGGTTCTGAAGGCAAACTCGGCGGACAGGCAGATGTGCCCGGTGTAGGTGGTACCTGGAAAGACCTTACCGATAGCGTAAACCAGATGACCGGCAACCTTACTGCCCAGGTGCGCAACATTGCCGAAGTAACCAAAGCCGTACAAGGAGGTGACCTGTCAAGAAAAATTACGGTTGATGTTAAGGGTGAGATTCTGGAATTGAAAAATACCATCAACACAATGGTGGACCAGCTCAACTCCTTCGCCTTTGAAGTAACACGCGTGGCGCGTGAAGTTGGTACCGAAGGTAAACTGGGCGGTCAGGCAGAAGTAAAAGGCGTGGCCGGTACCTGGAAAGATCTTACCGATAGTGTGAACATGATGGCCAGCAACCTCACCAACCAGGTGCGCGGTATTGCCAAAGTGGTTACGGCAGTGGCAACCGGTAACCTCAAACAAAAACTCACCATCGTTTCGCGGGGTGAAGTGGCGCAGTTGATCGACACCATCAATGAAATGATTGATACGCTTGCGCTCTTCGCCGACCAGGTAACCACGGTGGCGCGCGAAGTGGGAGTGGAAGGGAAACTGGGCGGTCAGGCCAGTGTGCCGGGCGCATCGGGCATCTGGAAAAATCTTACAGAAAACGTAAACCAGCTGGCGCAAAACCTCACTACGCAGGTGCGGTCCATTTCTGAAGTGGCCTCCGCGGTAACCAAGGGCGACCTAACCCGTACTATACGCGTAGAAGCAAAAGGAGAGGTGGAAGCGTTGAAGGATACTATCAACCAGATGATCACCAATTTGCGCAAAACAACCTTGCGCAACCAGGAGCAGGACTGGCTCAAATCGAACCTGGCCAAATTTGGACAAATGCTGCAGGGACAGCGCGACCTCAATACCGTTACCCAACGCATTCTCTCTGAACTGGCGCCGGTGGTAAGCGCGCATTATGGCGCCTTTTATATTCTGCAGGCAAAAGAAGAAGGTCAGGGCAATGGCAAACTGAAACTTTTTGCTTCCTATGGACGAGCGGCCAAACAGGTGCCTGCTGAATTCAATATTGGTGAAAGCCTCGTAGGACAGGTGGCTTATGAGAAGGAGCGCATCATTTTAACCAACGTACCATCCAATTATATCAAGATCAGTTCCGGTCTCGGCAAAGCAACGCCTTCGCACCTGATCATTCTGCCGGTATTGTTTGAAAACAATGTAAAAGCCGTGATCGAACTGGCTTCACTGGATGCTTTCAGCGAGACGCACCTCGATTTTCTCACACAGCTTACGGAGAGTATCGGTATCGTGTTGAACACTATCGAAGCCAACACGCGTACCGAAGAACTACTGGCGCAATCGCAGTCGCTGGCAGGTGAGTTGAAAATACAACAGGAAGAATTGCGGCGCACCAATGATGAACTGCAGGAAAAAGCGCTCCTGCTGGTGAAACAAAAGAATGAAGTCGAAGCAAAGAACCGGGAAGTGGAAGAAGCACGCCGTTCCCTGGAAGAAAAAGCGGAACAATTGACGCTTACCTCCAAATATAAATCGGAGTTCCTGGCGAATATGTCGCACGAGCTGCGCACGCCATTGAACAGTTTGTTGATTCTCGCCCAGCAATTGTATGAAAATGCAGAAGGGAATCTAACGGAAAAGCAAATACGCTATGCAAAAACCATTCACTCATGTGGTGATGACCTTATCCAGCTGATCAACGACATCCTCGACCTGTCCAAAATCGAATCGGGATTTATTACGGCGAATATCAGCACGGTGCGTTTTTCAGAGATTGCGTCCTTTGTGGAAACTACTTTCAAACCAATTTCAGAAGCGCGCCATTTGCGGTTTACCATCGATGTAGACCCGCGCCTTCCCGATTCCATTGAAACAGATTTGCAGCGGTTGAACCAGATTCTGAAGAACCTGCTGTCAAACTCGTTCAAGTTTACCGAAAAGGGAGAAGTGAAATTGCGTATTTACCAGGCAGCCCGGAACTGGCGGCCGGGTAATCCTGCCCTGGACAATGCCAAAAAAGTGGTGGCCTTTGCCATCAGTGATACCGGCATTGGCATACCTGCGGAAAAACAAAACATCATATTCGAAGCCTTCCAGCAGGCAGAAGGCAGTACCAGCCGTAAATACGGCGGTACCGGATTGGGATTGTCCATCAGTCGCGGCCTGGCAGAATTGTTAGGGGGTACCATAGAACTGGAAAGCCAGACCGGTATGGGCAGCACCTTCACGCTATTCCTGCCAACAGAGAATACGATGGGAACAGCAGTGCCCAAGGAACAGCACGACTATCACTACCAGGTGAGCAGCAATCCGGGTGAAATCGAGAGCCTGCTGGAAAGTATTCGCACCAATTCCGATGTTACGCTTACAGCAGGTATGAACATCGTGAATGAAATGATCAACGATGCAGGTGATGACCGCAACAATATCCAGGCAAATGAAAAAGTGGTGTTGATCGTGGAAGATGATCTCCGCTTCGGAAGGATATTGATTGAAACAGCGCACCAGTATGGCATGAAGGCGATTGTTGCCACGAACTATATTGAAGTGTTTGACTTTATCAGCCGCTTCACGCCCATAGCCATCACGCTCGATGTAAAACTGCCCGACACCAGCGGCTGGAAGGTATTGGAATTATTGCGCAATGATCTCAATTACCGCCATATTCCCATTCATCTCATATCGGGCGAAGAGAACCGCGCGCTGGCGCTGCAACGCGGGGCACGCAACTTCCTGTTGAAACCGCTCGGCAATGAGGCGTTGCAGGAATTGTTTGAAGATATCGTGGCCTATAGCAAAAAAGACGTGCGGCGCGTATTGATAGTGGAAGACAACGAAGCCGATGCTTCGCAAATAGCCAAACTGCTGGCCGGAGACATCATTACTGTATCAGTAGCTGATTCCGGAGAGAAAGCAATGCAGGAACTGAATGAAAAAGAATTCGATTGCATTATTCTCGATTACAGTATGCCCGATATCCCTGGCCCGCAACTGGTGGAAAAAGTGGCCGGCATAAAAAATAAATTGACGCCGGTGATTGTATACTCGGCGCGGGACTTCAATAAAAAAGAAATGCAATTGCTCAGCCGCACCTTCAATAAGGTGTTGCTGAAAGGCGTGCAATCACTGGAACAATTATTGGAGGAAACCGTGATGCACCTGCATATCCAACATAAGGACCTGGCGCCGGAGAAAAGTAAACTGATAGAAAACATCCGCAAACGACAGGACATTCTCGCAGGAAAAAATATACTGGTGGTAGACGATGATGTACGCAATCTTTTTGCGCTGACAACGGTATTTGAACGGCATAATATCAACGTGATCACCGCTGAGAGTGGAAAAGAAGCTATACAGATCATTCGCGAAGACAACCCGCGGATCGATATGGTGCTGATGGACATTATGATGCCCGAAATGGATGGTTATGAAACGATGCAGAAAATCCGTCGTGAACACAAAAACAGCACCTTGCCCATCATTGCAGTAACAGCGAAGGCCATGAAAGGAGACCGGCAGAAATGTATCGAAGCTGGTGCTTCCGACTACATTACGAAACCACTGAAGATTGACCAGTTACTGTCGTTGATGAGAGTGTGGTTTTATAAATAGGGAAGTACCCAAATTATTTTTTTGCCCGCAATTGTAGCTTATGCATCCCAAAATTCTGCTTGTAGACGATCGGGAAGACAACCTGACTTCAATGGAGGCGATACTCGTGCCTGACGGGTACCGCTGTATCAAGGCTGCTTCCGGTCGTCAGGCACTCAAGATCCTGCTCACTGACATAGATTTTGCGCTTATCCTGATGGACGTGAAAATGCCGAACCTGAACGGATTTGAAACCGCCGCATTGATTTATGAAAGAGAAAAGCTGCGGCATATTCCCATCATCTTTATAACTGCCAATACCTATGGCGAAGAAAATATTTTCAAAGGATACCGGATGGGTGCGGTGGATTATATCTACAAACCAGTAAACCCTGACCTGATGCGCGCAAAAGTGGCGGTGCTGATTGATCTCTACCGCAAGAATCACCGGCTGGTGGCGCAGGAGCAGAAACTCATCGCTATCAACAAAAATCTTGAACAGGAAATTCACGAACGCAAAGCCTCGGAGGAGCGCGTAAAGGAACTGAACCGGCAATTGATGAACAATATCACGCTGCTGGAATCGGCCAACCGCGATCTTGACCGCTTTGCATTCATGGCCTCACATGATTTGCAGGAACCGCTGCGCAAGATCCGCACCTTCAGCGATCTGTTGTTTGTGAAATACAGCAATCAACTCGACCATTCAGCCATCAGTTATATCACGCGTATACAGAATGCTGCCGTGCGTATGCAAACACTGATCAGCGATATACTTGCGTTCAGTCGCATCAACAACGAGAAGGATACCTTCACCAACTACAATCTCAACCTCATCATGCAGGAAGTACTGGATGAGCTGGACCATTATATCCAGGACAAGGGAGCAAAGATTACTATGGCGGAATTGCCTTTTATTGATGTAAACCCGGGATTGATGCGGCCGCTTTTTGCCAACCTGCTCAGCAACGCCATCAAGTACAGCAAGAAAGATGTGCCGCCGGAAATCCATATCTGGTCTGAGTTTACCGTGGTGACCTCCGCCAAAGGGGTAGACGAAAAACATTGCCGGATTTACGTACAGGACAATGGTATTGGCTTTGATCCGGTATACGCCGATCAGATATTCGATATGTTCCGACGCCTGCATGTGCACAGCGAATTTGAAGGTACCGGCATAGGGCTTACGCTATGCAAAAAGATTGTGGAGAAGCACAATGGATTTATCTCCGTGCAAAGCAAGGTCAACGATGGCTCCACCTTCATCATCAGTTTGCCGGTACATCAGCCTGGTGCTGTTGCTGTAAACAACGAAGGGCAGAAGGAAGATGCAAAAGTGAGCATGTAAGCATAGCATTTATCCTTGCCTCGCAGGGAGAATTACATGAAAAGCTGTGCCTTCATTTTCCTGCGATTCTGCATAGATATCGCCTTTGTGATGGTACGCAATTTTTTTACACAGCGCCAGGCCAATGCCCGTTCCGGTAAAATCCTGTTTGCCGTGCAGCCGCTGGAATATGGTGAATACCTGGTCGGCATATTGCTGGTTGAAACCGATGCCGTTGTCTTGTACAATTATTTCGTAGTATAAACTTTGCCTGTTGCCTTTCTGGTAACGCTCCAGTTTTTCACCGGATAATTTTTTTACCATGATATTGATCACCGGCGCCCGGTCTTTATAGGTAAACTTTAGCGCATTGCTCAGCAGGTGACTGAACAGTTGTTCCATTTGTTGCGGCACTGCGTCCACTATCGGTAGTTTGTCGCAATTCACTACAGCCTGCTTGTCGCGTATCTGCCGCTCGAAATTTTTCTGTACTTTGTTAAAAACAGCATGCAGGTCGGTCCTGCTGAATGTTTCTTCGGAGCGGGATATGCGCGTATATTCCAGCAGGTCGTTGATGAGACGGCTCATAAAGCGGGCAGAACTGATGATCTTTCCGATATAGTCCTTCCCATTGTCGGGCAATTTATCTTTAAACCGTTCCTGCAAGCGGTCCGCATAGGTAATGATCTTGCGCAGCGGTTCCTGCAGATCATGGCTGGATACATAGGTAAACTGCTGCAATTCCGTATTGTATTGTTCCAGCTCCTTGTTCATGCGTTGCAGGTCGGCAGTGCGTTCTTCAATCTCTTTTTCCAGTTCTTCCTGCATAATTTTCTTGGCGTGCACTTCGGTGCAACAGATAATATAACCGGTGAATGCACCTTCCTGTGCAAACACTGGCTGCCAGTTGTTGCATACCCATCTGTACCGGCCATCGTGTCGCCGCAAACGCAATTCTATCTGGAATGGCTGTCGCCCGGAAAAATGGGTGTTGAGCATTTCTGTAAAACGTGCCACATCTTCGGGATGTATACCCGTTATCCAACCGCCATTTTCTTCCTGCTCGCGCGTGCGACCGGTATATGCGATCCACGCGCTATTAAAAAATGTGCCGGTATTGTCGGCGCCGGTTAGGCAGATCATTACGGGGATATTGTCCGTCATATTGCGCAACCATGCTTCACGGTCGGCCAGCACCTGCTGTGCTTTTTTCTGACCCGTAACTTCTTCGGCGGTTACCAACAATAGTTTGGTTTCCTTACCTTCTATGGACAATGGCTTGCCGCTCACCTTCAACAGTTTTTCTTTGCTGGTGGCGGTATGCACGCTCATTTCAAATTCACCGGTTTCATCCTGCATGAGCAAATTTTCCAGCAACTGCCGTGAGATGCTTGTATCGTCATGCAATACTGCGTACAACGGTTGTTCAAGTAGCTGTTGTGGATCTGCACTGAGCAGGGTGCAAAAAGCAGTGTTGGCGGCAACGATCTGCAGGTGCTCATCTGCTACCACCATTGCCACGGGACTGTCCTGCCACGCAGCTTCCATCCATTCCGGTTGAACGTGCCGGGTTGCGGTGCCTGCAGGCAATGCTTGTTCAGTGGCGGTCATGGTTTCATGAGCGTCCACAGGCGCTGGTGGCAGCGGGTTTTGGTGGGCAGTTGCCTGCACACTGGCTGTTGCGGCTACATGGTCTGCCAGCTCGCTGAAAATGATCAGGAAGTGATGTTGTTGTCCGGTATGTACGATAGGGAATACACTAATGGAACAAGGCCGTTCACTGCTGCGATGCCAGAGCATGGCTTCCATGCGGGCAGGTTGATGCGTATGCTGTGCAGTGCGGAAACATTGCTGTACGGGTTGCGTCAATTCGGGCTTGACAAAGGCCAGCAGGTTCAGGGTAGCTTTTCCGGGACGGGGTTGCAGGAAGGGTCCGGTTTCGCCCCGGAACTGGAGAATGTCCATCGCTTCGTTTACAACCACACCGGCAGGCACAAAATGCGTCAGGTATATCCGTTCAACTTCCCTGTCCAGGTCCATTGGCGTCATGATGTTATAATAGGTTTTACGGGTTTAAGCTGTTGCAATATTTAAAAAAAGATTGAACGAAACGTATAGCTGCCTGGCGGTTGGACGAACCCGGTTATCCGCGGCAAAAAATGGTCTGGCATTGCTACTGGTTTTTCGAAGAAAAGGAAACCCAATCATGGCTTCAGCCTATAAACAATCTACTAAGATGGAGGATCTTTAATGGTATTGCGGAATGCAAATATGCAAATATTTGCGCTGGTCGCGGGAAAATTGCAGAATATTTTTATTGAATAACAGGTGCAGGAGGCAGCCGTTTGTACGCCTGGACTGTTCCGCAAAACAGTAGTACCGGTGCTGGCGTGATTTTTATGTGTTCACACCAATGCTGCCTACCATTAATTCCGGCCAGCCTGAAGCCGGAGTGGCAGGTGAGGTTTTTCCTCACCCAATAGCCGATTGCTGCCCGATTACGCTTATGCTGGTGAAAGAAATGGCTGACGTACGAATGACAAACATAGCGGAATTAGATTACGAAAAATTATATTGGAAACCATGTACCCGGCTACGTGTTTTTTCCAGTAGCTTTGCATGTTTCCTATCACCATTCGGCAATCATATCGAATCACCTTATTCTCACTCCTTATGAGTAAACTTGTTCTCCTGATTGACGATGACGCAGATGACCGGTCTTTGATAGGCGAAGCGCTTGTTGAAACAGATGCCAGTGTGCAAATAATGATGGCAGCCAGCGGACAGGAAGCGCTGGAATTAATTTCCCGGGACCACTCACTTATTCCAGACTTCATTATCATGGACCAGAACATGCCACGCATGGACGGGAAGCAATGTCTGCAGGAGTTGAAACAAATTACGCGGTTACAACATGTACCCGTTATTATACTCACTACTTCAAAATTATATGATCGCGGTGCCGAGTTTCGTAAACTTGGTGCCGCCTGTTGCTTTACCAAACCCTGCCTGTACATGGAACTGAAATCGCTTATGCTGCATGTGTTGTCCGGCTCCTGGAAAAGTGTGGAAGCGTAAGGGAAAATCAACCCGGTAACCATGCAAACACAGTAATGTGTAACCCGGATCATCACTGCGGATTTACCACAAACCTCGAACGTGGCGGGAAATACAATATCTTTTTCCAGTCGATGGAAAATATCTTTTCCAGTACTGTTTTGATTTCGTTTAGTGTTGAGGGTTTGATCGCATAAAGATTACTTCCTTCCCGGTAACAGAATTCAATACTCTTCAAATCGTTCAGCGAAGTGTACACAACAATGGGAATGGAATCATATTTTTTGTTCGAACGAATGGCTTTTAGGCATTGACGACCGTCTTTGCAAGGCATCAGCAGATCGAGAAATACGATGTCGGGATTTTTTTCATCGAGCTATTGAAGCAGTAGATCTCCGTTTTCGGCCCTTGTCAATACAACTTTAAAGCTCAGCTCCCGGATAGCGAGGGAAAATATGTAATAGTCTTCATCATCATCTTCAGCCAGCAACACGTGGGTGGGATCGGTAGTGTTTACATTCTCGTGCGGATAGTTTTGTTCCATTAAAAGCAAATGAATTCATTGGTGAAGCAATATAATTGAGGAGATGCCATGACCACAAGTTAAGTAATTTATAGAATTACAAACAGGATAGGGGGTATAAACCGCCGAAAGTTACTATCATCATAAAACGATAGCTGTCATTTGCCAATGAAGATGCAGGTAAGACTTCGGTCTGAAGCTTGCGTTGGCGCATGATCATGCCGGGGATGAAATCAGAATTGTGGAAAATTCTCAACAAAATAAAAAGACGTTGCCACAGCAACGTCTTTTTTGTTCTCTATGAAAACACTTAGTAATCTTTGTTTTAATAGTGATATCTGACAAATGCTTCCATCGCTGCATATTTCGTAAGACCCAGTTGTGCATATAAGTTAGCCGTGTTGGCGTTACGGTCTTCTGCACGTTGCCAGAACTCGCGGCTGTCGCTGCCCTGGAAGGGCACCATATCTTTCTGCGATTGGTGGATGAATATGCCGAACCGTTTCTTCAATACCTGGTCGGGGCTCATGGGGATGGCCATTTCAATTTCGCTGATGTCCCATTCCTGCCATGCGCCTTTGTACAACCAAACCCAGCAGTCCTTGATCCAGGGATCACCGGCTTCTTTCAGCCTGCGCAGCGCTTCAAAAACGATGTCAAGACAAACCTTGTGGGTGCCGTGCGGGTCGGCCAGGTCGCCGGCGCAGTATACCTGGTGCGGTTTGATCTTGCGCAGCAATTCCATGGTAAGCTGCACGTCTTCTTCACCCATCGGTTTCTTTTCGATGGTGCCGGTTTCGTAAAAAGGCAGGTTCTGGAAATGTACGTTGTCTTCACTGATGCCCACATACCGGCAGGTGGCCCTGGCTTCGCAACGCCTGATCAATCCTTTGATGGCGCGGATTTCCGGGCTGTCTACCTGGTTGCCTTTCTTATGCTTCAGGTACTGTCGCGCCTCATTCAGGATTTCCTTTGATTTACGGCTGTCGATGCCGAACATATCTTCGAAGCCTACGGCGAAGTCCATGAACCGCGTAACGAATTCATCAGTCACTGCAATATTGCCGGAGGTCTGGTACGCTACATGTACTTCGTGGCCCTGGTCGTGCAGGCGCTGGAAGGTGCCCCCCATGCTAATAATATCATCGTCGGGGTGCGGCGAGAAAATAACACAGCGCTTGGGGAAGGGCGTAGAACGCTCCGGATGGTTGGGTAAGTGTACGTCCGGTTTTCCGCCGGGCCATCCTGTGATGGAATCCCGCAGCATATAGTATACCTGCAGGTTGATTTCATAGGCGTCGCCTTTTTCCACCAGCAGATCGCCCAAACCATTATCACGGTAATCTATATTCGTTAAACTGAGAATGGGTTTGCCGGTTTTCAGTGCCATATTCACCACGGCTTTGCGGATCATTTTCGGCGTCCATTCAATATCGCCGGTGAGCCAGGGCGATTTGAAGCGCGTGAGTTCTGCAGCGGCCACTTCGTCCAGCACAAACATACAATCGTTGTGTTGCTGCAGCAGCGATGCGGGAATCTGTTCGGTGACGTTTTCTTCCACAGCTTTCTGTACCACAGCTGCCTTGGCAGGCCCCCAGGCCATGAGAATAACGCGCCTTGCCTTTAAAATGGTTTGAATGCCCATGGTGAGCGCCAGGCGCGGTACCTGTGAGATGTTGGCAAATTCATAGCTGTTGGCAATGCGTGTTGAGTTGTCGAGCGTCACCAGGCGCGTGCGCGAGTGAATGCTGGAGCCCGGTTCATTGAAACCTATATGTCCATTGTTGCCGATGCCGAGAATCTGGAGATCAATACCTCCTACTGCTTCAATCTGCTGCTCATACTCCAGGCACCAGCTTTTGATGGATTCTTTGGGAATTTCACCGTCGGGGATATGAATGTTTTTGGGGTCGATGTCGATATGATCGAACAGGTGCACGTGCATAAAGCGATTATAGCTTTGCAAAGCATCTTTTTCGATGGGATAATACTCGTCAAGATTGAAGGTGACTACATTTTTGAAGCTCAAACCTTCTTCCTTGTGCATCCGCACCAATTCTGCATAGAGTGAGCGTGGAGTAGAGCCGGTGGCCATTCCAAGCACACATTTTTCTCCTGCGGACTGTTTTTTACGGATGAGGTCGGCAATTTCTTTGGCTACGAATTGAGAACCTTTTTTCAGATCGGGGTAGATGCGAACGGGAATCTTCTCAAAAGAATCAACCATACTCATAAGAACTATTTAAAAAGTTGCACGAAATTAATGGCTATTTCCAATTTTTCACACCAAATGCAACATTTTAGATAAGATCAAACGGTTGTGCGTTTTTTTGCGGGGTGCTGCAAAGGTAAATGACGCTAAGAGGCAGAAGTTTTGGCAGCACCACGCAGGCAGTATGGCCAGGCAATACTCAAAGGGAACTTTTGGTGTTGCTTTTATGCCATGGATTGTGGGTGTTCAAAAAATCTTCATGCCTTGCTTGCAGCACCTGCTTAAGGCGAACATCAATGCACCTGGATTTCATCCACAAACAACCATGCAGGATTTCCTGCGCCGGGCTGGCCCTGGGGTATAGTGCCGAAATTTTTCACATTTACTTTCACAAAGCGTGTTTTGATGTGTTTGTTTTGGCCTGCAATGTTTACAGTTACAGCACGCTTGCTGCCAGCATTTTCCAGCAACGTTTTTCCCGCCGGCCTGAATTGCTTGCCATCACTGCTGATCAAAATCTCCACAGCCGAAGGGCCATGAATCCAACTGCCCGGATCAGACAAAGCCCATACGGTAACAGTAGTAATCGGTTGCGTCCTGCCCAGGTCAATGACAGCTTCGAGGTCTGTTCCTTCAAAACCAAGAAATTCCTCCGCACTGTTCAATCCTCTTTCATTGATGATACCGTTGACCAGCGTAAAAGCGCCATCGCCCGGGTATTTTGATGAAGGCCTCGTGATCAGATCAATGTTCCTGCCGGTGGCTTTGCTAATATGAAAACGCTGGCTCACAAGCTGCCGTTCTTTTTTGTTCATCATCAATACAGCGTGCAGCACGGTGTCTTTCGTTACCTGCAGCGGCTGTTGATAGCGAACGATTGTAGACTTATCGGCAGCCACGTAATAGATTTCACCTTCTTTCAATGGCGATGAAAGGCTCCACACCACACCTTGTAGATTGGGTGCAGGCAATACTTTCGCCTGCAAATCGAAATACGCAGTGCTGTAATTGATGCCGAGCAGGTCGTAGCGCTTGAATTGTACCTGCAGGCGCTTTTCAAAGTCATTCCAGTTGCGCTTTTCTTTGGGGCTCCACACTACTTCACTGAGCGCGCTCAGGCGGGGGAACAACTGGTATTCCACTTTGCGTGTGTTTTTGATATACTCCGTCCATAAATTCGCCTGCGCTCCCAGAATATGTTTGGCTTCTTCTGCCGACAATTCAGCCGGCACCGGTTCATAGCTATATACGCGGTGCAAAGGTGTATAACCTCCGAATGTAACCGAATCTTCTTTTTTTGATTGCGTGTGGTCGAAGTACATAAAGCCGCCGGGTGTCATGATCACATCATGTTTCAATTTTGCTGCGTCAATACCACCTTTTTCACCCCGCCAGCTCATCACCACTGCATTGGGCGCGAGGCCGCCTTCCAGTATTTCATCCCAGCCAATGATGGTTTTGCCTTTGCTATTGATATATTTTTCGATGCGTTGTATAAAATAGCTCTGCAGTTCATGTTCGTCTTTCAATCCATGCTCCCTGATCCGTTGCTGGCATTTGGCGCATTTTTTCCAGCTTTCCTTCGGACATTCATCACCACCAATGTGAATATATTTACCGGGGAAAAGCGGGATCACTTCATCCAGCACATCCTGCAGAAAGGTGAATACCGAATCATTACCTGCACAGAATACGTCTTCAAACACGCCCCAGGTTTGTTGTACCTGGTAAGGCCCGCCGGTACAACCCAGTTGCGGATATGCCGTTAGCGCCGCGCTGCTATGGCCAGGCATTTCTATTTCAGGGATCACCTGCACGTACCTTTTGGCAGCGTAGGCTACCACTTCTTTGATTTCTTCCTGGGTATAGAATCCGCCATACCGGATATTGTCGTTACCGGTACCGGGATAGCGGCCAATGATGGTGCCATCGCGCCAGGCCCCTTTCCGCGTCAGTTCCGGGTATTTTTTGATTTCGATGCGCCAGCCCTGGTCGTCGGTAAGATGCCAGTGAAGCGTATTCAGCTTGTGCAGGGCGATATAATCAATGTACCGTTTAACAAAAGACACAGGAAAGAAGTGGCGACATACATCAAAATGCAACCCGCGGTATTGAAAACGCGGATAATCTTTAATGCTTACATAGCTGATGTCAAGCGGTGACTTTCTTTCAACCGGCAATAACTGAATCAGTGTTTGTATGCCATAAAAAACGCCTTGCTTATTATCGCCGGCAATGTAGACGCCGTCTTTGCTTACATGCATTTGATAGGCCCCTGCAATGGGATAGTCCATGCGTTCCAGGCTGAGGCGAATGGCGCCGGAGGCCGGAGCATCTTCTTGTAAGGGCAGTTCAAATCCATATACCAGCATCAGGTATTCATTCAGAAAGGCGGCAGCATTTTCCAGCCCGCTGCCTTCAAGCTTGATGGGCGTCTTCGCCGTAATGGTGAATGTACCAGCCTGGTTCGGCATCACCACTTCCACTGGTTGAGGAATAATATCGACCTGTGCATGGGCGCCGATAAACAGGAATACAAGGGCAGAAAGGATCAAACGTTTCATACAGGGGAATTTTATGCTTTGCTGTGGTTGGTTGAAGTGGGATTGTATTGATATAACGTTATTGTATAACTGGTAAAATAATATTGCTGCTGTTAGTGACGTCGTGATGAATACGAATGGTGGCTTTTTGAAAATCGCTGTCATCGCATTCGTATATGTTCACAAATTTTTGCGGGTTGCGGTCAACCAGCGGGAACCAGCTGCTCTGAATCTGGACCATGATCTTGTGACCTTTTTTAAAAGTATGGGCAACATCGGGCAGCGCGAATTTTACACGCTCCACCTTGTTGGGCTTGAATGGTTCCGGTTTTGAAAAACTGTTGCGGTATCTGCCGCGAATGATTTCGCCGCGCACCAGCATCTGGTAGCCGCCCATGGGATAATCCCCACCAGCGCTCCGGCTCATGTTGGGCTGCGTACCGGGATAGCGAAAATCGTTGGGAAATACATCGATCAGTTTCACCACGAAGTCGGCATCGGTGGAGGAAATGCTGGTCAGCAGGTCTGCTATTACAGTACCGGCAAGGGTTACATCATTTTCCAGTACGGGTGTTTCAAAAGTGAGTACATCAGGCCTGCGTGCGGCAAAGCGCTGGTCATCGGTCATGTAGTCGCGGGTGCGAAACCAGTGCACATCTTCTGTATAGGGGACCGGGTGAGCGGGGTCGCTGATATATTCACTGAAACTGTTTTTTTCTGCCGGTTTTTCCCACGACAGGCGGCCATTGGCATGCAGGTATAGCGGGCGTTCTTCTATACCGGCAGGAGGCCAGGCGGAAAAACCTTTCCATTCATTGGCGCCGGTAAAAAATACCGAAGCTTCCGGAATGTGTTTGATATCACCTTTGCCTTTCAGAAAATAATTGAAATACGGAATTTCAATATTGTTCTGGTACCAGTGTGCGGTGTTGGCATCGAAGCGCACATTGCCCAGTCGCGATCCATCAGCCGAAGCCCACTGGCCGTGGTACCAGGGGCCCATTACCAGTTTGTTGTCGTTTTTCGCTTTTTGTTCGATGGCTTCGTACGTACGCCATGCGCCATAGCAGTCTTCTGCATCAAACAATCCTCCTACCACCAGTGTGGCGGTATGAGGAGCAATATTGTTTACAAAATTGCGCACGTTGCGGGCCTTCCACCAATCATCCATATCGGGATGCGCATAGAGATCTTTCCAGAAACGGATGCTGTCGCCGGTCAGTTTCATAAAATTCTTCAGCGCCCCGATGCGCAGGTAAGTATCATAATTGTCTGCATTGGGCAGTTGCAGCGCAGAGCGCGGCCTGACGGTAGTAGGCTGCCGGCGCGGATAACCGAAGCCGCCTGCGTAAAAAGAAAATCCGTCCATCAGGAAGAAAGCGCCGTTGTGATGAAAATCGTCGCCAAGAAACCAATCGGTGACCGGCGCCTGCGGACTCACGATTTTCAATGCCGGGTGACCACTCAGCGCGGCCATGGTTGAATAAAAACCGGGATATGAAATACCAAACACGCCTACGTTGCCATTGTTGTTGGCGATGTTTTTGATCAGCCAGTCAATGGTATCATAGGTATCGCTGGCTTCATCGGTGTCTTTATTGCTTTGTTTATTGGGATTGTACGGGCGGATATCCACAAACTCCCCTTCGCTCATCCAGCGGCCGCGTACGTCCTGGAAAACGAAGATGTAATTTTCGCGGGCATAATAGCGCCAATAGCGGTTCCACAGGTTGCCGTTAAAATTGTTTTCGCCATAAGGCGCACAGGAATAAGGCGTGCGTGTCAGGAGGATCGGGTGTTTTTCCGATACATCCTTTGGCAAGTACACGGCAGTAAACAGGCGTGTGCCATCGCGCATGGGAATGTATACTTCTTTTTTGGTGTAGTTGTCGCGAATCCAGGCAGAGTCCTGCGCAAACTGCGCCCGCGACACAAGGATGACCAGCACGCAGCAGACCGTAACGAAGAATTTTCTCATTCAACGGGTAATTTTGATGATTAAATGTAGGAAAAACGCCAATAGGATTCAGCAAGTAACCAATAACCCTCAACCTTTGCCCCCAAAATGGCCGCCCGCACCCAATCTTTCAAGCATACCCCGTTTTTGCCATATCCATCTACCATTCCATCGCGCGCCGGCGCTATCGTATCTTCACCAATATGCTGCAGTTCTTTGGTACGTCCATCTACCTATCTATCCCCCGCTGTCAGGCGCGCAGCACGATCTTACCCCGGCAACACAACTGCGTGGATGGGGGCAACAAATCTCCCCCCGGCGCAACACAATACCAACAAATAGCGCAACTTTTAAAGCTTCATTATTGGTTCCCACCACCTGCAACAATTAAATCTTTATATTGAATTTTATTTGAGCTTTGCGTTTTGAAATTATTCTTTTCCTCTAACTATCAATCATGTCAACACGAAGAAGATTCCTGCAATCATCCTTTCTAAGTTCACTGGCACTGCTGGCCGGCAACAAATTATTGCCGGCGAAAGAACTAAAGCGTACGCATCTAAAAAACAACGCCATTGTAATCTCTACCTGGGACTTCGGCCGCTCTGCCAACGCAGCAGCCTGGCAGGTGCTTAGCAAGGGCGGCCGGGCGCTCGACGCTGTAGAAGCCGGTGTAAAAATTGCCGAGGCCGATCCAGCCAATCAATCTGTTGGTTATGGAGGCCTTCCGGACCGCGATGGCCGGGTTACACTGGATGCCTGCATCATGGATGAACATTACAATTGCGGTTCGGTGATGTGCCTGGAGCATATCAAACATCCAATATCCGTGGCGCGACTGGTAATGGAAAAAACGCCACACATCGTATTGGTAGGAGATGGCGCACTGCAGTTTGCACTGGCAAATGGGTTCAGGAAAGAAGACCTGCTGACGCCCGAAAGCAAAAAAGCCTGGGAGCAATGGTTGAAGCAATCGGAATACAAACCAGTCATTAATATCGAAAATAAATTATACCGGAAAGAACAAGGCTCCCTGCCCGGCGGCCAGGATAATCACGATACCATCGGTATGCTGGCCATGGACGAGCAGGGCAACCTGAGCGGCGCCTGCACTACCAGCGGTATGGCCTATAAAATGCATGGCAGGGTAGGAGATTCACCCATCATAGGGGCGGGTTTGTATGTTGACAATGAAGTGGGCGCCGCCACCGCCACTGGCGTGGGAGAGGAAGTGATCCGCATTGTAGGTGCGCACCTGGTGGTGGAACTCATGCGACAGGGACAGTCCCCGCAGGAAGCCTGCAGGCAGGCAGTGGAAAGGATCATTGCCCGCAATCCTGAAAAAGCAGGAAATGTACAGGTAGGTTTCCTGGCATTGAATAAAAAAGGAGAGTATGGCGCATATGCATTGCAGTCGGGTTTTACGTATGCGGTAAAAAGCAAGCGGGAAGAAAAAGTGCATGCGGCAAAAAGTAAATTTTGAGGGGGGAGTGAATGGAATTGAATTAGAGTATACAGCTTTTCCTCCAATATTATAATAGTAGATTCATTAAACATGTTACTTGAAGTTTGCGCATTCAACCTGGAATCCTGTGTCATTGCAGAGCGTGCCGGCGCCAGGCGCGTGGAATTGTGCGATAACCCGGTAGAAGGTGGTACCACACCATCTTATGGCGCCATTCGATTGGCGCGCGAAAAAATATCCATCGCCCTGTACCCGATCATTCGCCCGCGCGCCGGCTATTTCTTTTACAGTGAAGAAGAATTTGCCATCATGAAGCAGGATGTGCTGCTGTGCAAACAGCTGGGATGCGATGGCATTTCTACCGGCGTGCAATTGCACAACGGGGCCATCGACAAAGAACGCATGAAGCGATTGGTAGAATGGGCCTATCCCATGGGCGTTACCTGCCACCGCGTTTTCGATGTAACGCCCGATCCTTTCCAGGCGCTGGAAGATTTGATAGAATGCGGTTGCGAAAGGGTGCTTACCAGCGGACAAAAAGCTGCTGCTCCCGAAGCCACCGGGCTGTTGGCCAAACTGGTACAGCAGGCCGATGGCAGAATCATCATCATGCCCGGCGCCGGAGTGCGCAGCTCCAATATCGAAAAACTGATTCGCGAAACAGGCGCCACTGAATTTCATACTTCGGCAAGAAAAATAGTTGCCGATACCCTGCAATTGCAGCATCCTGCAGTGGCAGATACGGGAAATGTTTACGTGGCTGATGAGCATGAACTACGGAAACTGCTTGAACTGGGAAATGCAGTGGTAGCGCAGCAATCGTGAAAGATATGCGGCTGATTACTGTACAAGGAGTATAACATCAGGCCACAGCGTATATGGAAAAATACACAGACTACGGCCGATTACATGCTGCACACCGGTAATCTTGAACCAATGGAGGTACAACAATTTTTCAAATGCCGTGTTTTCTGTGGTACGAAACTGCGCCACAGGCGCCACCCTTACTGATTAAATGAATTGTTATGACAGACCGTGAACGTCGTTTTATGCAGGCAGCTATTGAACTGGCCAGAAAAGGCATGAACGCCAACACCGGCGGGCCTTTTGGATGTATTATTGTGAAGGGGGATGAGATTATAGGGCAGGGCTGCAACAGTGTGGCTTCTACCAATGATCCTACCGCGCATGCAGAAGTGGTAGCCATACGCGATGCCTGCAACAGGCTGGGCACTTTCCAGTTAACGGGTTGTGAACTCTATACCAGTTGTGAACCTTGTCCCATGTGCCTGGGCGCCATCTACTGGGCGCGTCCGCAAAAAGTGTTCTATGCCGGCACTCGGTATGATGCTGCTCATGCCGGGTTTGATGATTCTTTTATTTACAATGAGCTTTCGCTTCCTTTTGACCAAAGGGCCATACCTATGGTAGGAATAGAAAGAGAGAAAGCCATTGCATTGTTTGAGGAATGGATACTGAAGCCCGATAAGGTGGCATATTAGGCGACAAATGCAAATGATCACATTAACGATGGGTCATGTAGCGGATCACGAACCAGGTGACAATAATAATGGCCAGCACCAGGATAACGGCCAGGTACACCCAGGGATTGTCTTTGAAGCGGCGTTTTTCGCGCAGGTCTTTTTTCTTTTGAATATAGCGGTTAAGTTCCTTGTTCAACTGGTCCACGTACAGGTTCAAATCTTTCTTACCGGAAAGGTCCTGTAAGCCTTCCATGGCCTCGTTCACAAATTCATTATCCACCATCCATTTTTCCACTTCATGCTTTTCCTTCTCCGACAGTTTACCGCTCAGGTAATCCATCAGCTTCTGATTGTCAATATCCTTATTGCTGTTTGATAATATGTTCAGCAGATCATTATTCATGGCAATGGCATGGTAAATAACAGGTCATTGATTGAGTTTTTTCTCCAGCAAAATTTTCAGGTTGCGTTTTCCGTTCTGAATATAGCTTTTCACCTGCATAAGCGTATAGCCGGTCTGACTGGATATTTCCGCGTAAGATTTCTTTTCAAGGTAAAACAAAGTTACACACCGTTTCTGGTCTGTATTCAATTCCTGTAAACAATCATTCATTAGTTCCAACTGTCGGTCCTTTTCCATATCGAGCCGGATGCTGTCATTTTCTTCCGGCGTTACAGCGACCATCTGCTCCTGGACTTCCCCTGCAATGCGCCCGGGCCGGTCACGCAGCTTCATCAGGCAGTGGTTTTTAGCTACCATATACAACCACGACTTGAAATATTCCACCCGGTACTTGTGCAATTCGGTAATGACTTTCAGAAATACCTGCTGCACGCTGTCCCTGGCCTCTTCTTCATTTTTCAGGTATTTCATGCATACACCCAGCAACAACAATGTATAGCGCTGCAATAATACGCCCAGCAATTGATTGTCGCGGGTTATGTAAAACCTTTCCAGTAGTTGTTGGTCGCTGATATGTGCAAGAGGTTCCTGTTTCACTAATTGAAAATTAAGGAAAATCCTACCTGTTAGATGCAGTGCCGGGAAAATTTCACAAAGCTGCAAGGGAGCAATGAAAAAGGCCTTACCAACTGCTATGCCCGCCAAACGCAGAATCATCGTATTTATTATTTTCTTTGTGCTCAAAAGCAACACATGAATTATGCAGTTTGCGTAGTGCCGGTAAGCCCGCTAAGAGCGGATGCAGCGCACCGGAGTGAAATGGTCAGCCAGTTGCTGTTTGGAGAAAGCGGTCAGGTGCTGGAAACAACTTCAGATTTTATAAGGATCCGCTGCACCCACGATCAGTATGAAGGCTGGTGCCAGCGAAGTCAGTTGGTGTTGCTGGAGCAATTGCCCGCTACCAACGGTTCGGCTGTTTACATAAGCGATCATACAGACCAGGCAACCATTAATGGCATAACCGCTTACATTCCCATGGGCGCACCGGTGATAGCGCCAGCCAACACCGATATGCGGCTGGGGCCCTATCGTATCAATTACCTGGTGGGCAGTCCCTGGGACGCATTGTCGGCCACACCCACTGCAGCGGCCATCGAGGCAAGAGCTGCACGTTTATTGAACACACCGTATCTCTGGGGTGGTCGCTCGGTATTTGGTATTGATTGCAGCGGCTTTACCCAACTCGTATTTCGTTTCTTCCATTACCCCTTGCGGCGCGATGCGTGGATGCAGGCAGAACAAGGAACGCCTGTAAATGATTTACAGGAGGCCCGCTGCGGCGACCTGGCATTTTTTGATAATGAGAAAGGAAAAATTACGCATGTAGGTCTGTTGCTGAACAATAAAGAGATCATTCATTCCTCCGGCAAAGTGCGCAAGGATTCCATCGATGTGCAAGGTATCATCAACAGCGATACAGGAGAACGCACCCATCGTTTGAAACTGATCAGACGCTATTTTGAATAGCACTGTATTAATCCATGAGGATTGAACAGGTGAGAAACGTGCTTAAGCGAAGAAGGCAGGAAAAATTTCCCTGCCTTCTGTTTGACTTACTTATCGAGAAAAAGCATTTTGCCCGCTACCAGCAACAGTATTACTGCGAATATTTTCTTTACGGTCTCCTGCGGCAACGATAACGTGAACTTACTGCCCAACCATCCGCCAATCACAAACGACACACACATGATGGCCACTACTTTGACGTCGATGTATCCCTGCTTGTAATAGTTCAAAACTGCCAGGAATCCCACCGGCAGCAGCAGCAATCCGAGTGAAGTGCCTTGTGCCTGCAATTGTGAAAAGCCCAGTAGGTATACCAGGGCAGGAACAATGATAATACCTCCTCCCACACCCACCATCCCACTCAATGCGCCGGCCGCAAGGCCCACCAGGAAAAGCAGCAATACCGTTTGAATTGTCATATCAGTATGTTCATGGTTGGTAAATAATTTGTGAATCCGGAAGCCAACAGGGTAGGGAACAAACTACTTTCTGAAATGCTCTTTATAGGATTTGATGGCATCTTCAATGATTTTCAACGCAGTGGTTTTATCGCCAAACTCGTTCACAACAACTGTTTTGTTTTCGAGCTTTTTGTATTCCTCAAAAAAATGGCGTAACTCATCGAAGAAGTGTTTGGGCAGTTCTTCCATGTTGTTATAGTGATTCACACTGGGGTCATTGGCGGCAACGGCAATGATCTTGTCATCAGCATCACCACTGTCGATCATCTGCATCACGCCCACCACTTTTGCCTGCATAATGCACAGGGCCTGTACAGATTGAGACGTAAGCACGAGTATATCCAGTGGGTCCCGGTCGTCTCCATAGGTTTGAGGAATAAAGCCATAGTTGCAGGGATAATAGAAGGAAGAGTAGATAACCCTGTCCAGTTTCAATAAACCACTTTCTTTGTCAATCTCATACTTGGCACGCGTACCTTGCGGAATTTCCACCACTGCATTTACGATGCGGGGGGCCTGTTCGCCATACGAAACGCCGTGCCAGGGGTGAGCAATAGTCAACATAGTATCAAGAATTTTGGCAAACGTACGAAAAGTTATATTGGGCCTCCGGCGTTGTCAGTGCAAATACTGCACGATGCTTTCCATCTTGCGTTGAAAAAGGTCACTTCGTCAGCATCATGCCCGCAAATGCAGCCAGTATACCCAATAATACACTGGCCAGGGAATAGAACAGAAAATACGTGATCCGGCCATCTTTCAGCAACTGGATGTTTTCGGCGGCAAAGGAAGAAAAGGTGGTGTATCCCCCGCAAAACCCGGTTACCAGCAAAAGCCGCCATTCTGCTTTTACCAGGTTGCCTTTTTCAATAAGGCCCCACAACAATCCGATGAGCAGGCAACCGGCAATGTTTACGAGGAAAGTTCCCCACGGAAAAGCATGCGGATAGTGCTGGTGCACCCACCGCTGGCACAGAAAACGGAGCACGCTGCCGGCGCCGCCGCCTGTCGCTACCAGTAAAATACTTTGCCACATCTTATTTCGGCGAGATTATGGATTTAAGGTCTACCAGCCACTCGTCATTTACCTTTACTACATGAAGTGTAAATGTGTCTTTGGTATTGGAAGTGTGGTGATATCTGTAGGTGGTGAGCGTATCGCTCACAGGAGTAATAGCAATAGGCCGGATGCTTGCTTCGCGGTAGCTGCGCTTGGCTTGCCCGGACATCTGCTGATAATCGCGTTGCCATTTTTCGAGCAAACGGAGATTGTCTTCATCCTTCATTAAAAAAAATCTTGCCTTTTCGTAATCTCCATCGAGGCAGGCCCGTATAAACTGGCGGCCGGCATCCTGTGCATCTTCTGCTTTGGTAAGTTCACTGCTGCCGCAGGACAGCAGGAGCATTGCAGCGATAACGCCTGTAAATAATTTCGTCATAAAACAAAAATAAGGCATTCAAACACGTAGTAAACAAAGTAGTTATTGGGGGGGCAGTTGTTGGGTCGGTGCAATATAAACAGGGGATGGGGCGCGGGGCTTGCTGCAAGGAGCTTTCTTACGCCGGAGAGCGGATAGCATCCTGGTTATACTGCGCTTGTATGATCGCAAATTGGGTTTAACAACAGGAGCGTAAATCGTACCCGATTGGGGACGATACCTTCCTGCCTGAGTATTGGGCATAAAAAAGCGGGAGCGTAAATTATACCAGGATCATAGCTGGCTGCTGCGGCAGGGCATTCGTATATAATACAGTGGCACAAACCGCACCAGTGACGTAATTGCCGGCTTCTACAGCGGTGTACAGGGGATAAAAAAACAGGGGTACAAAGCGCACCCCTGTTTTCAATGCTTATTGATTGCTGTTAACCGTTTAGACCGGCCTTATCATCGTTTTTGTTAGGTGTATGGTGCCTTCCTTCGGTTTGTCCTATCTCCCTTTCCCGGTCGCGGTCGTAAGCCTTAATGATGGCTTTCACCAGCCGGTGGCGCACTACGTCTTCCTCATCGAGCTCTATATGGGCAATACCGTCGATATTGCGGAGAATGCGTACGGCTTTTTCAAGGCCGCTGCGCTGGTTCTTCGGCAGGTCAATCTGGGTAAGGTCGCCAGTGATGATGGCTTTGGCATTGGCGCCGATACGCGTCAGGAACATCTTTAGCTGCAGGTCTGTGGCGTTTTGCGCTTCGTCCAGGATGATAAAGGCATTGTCGAGCGTACGACCACGCATATAAGCCAGCGGCGCAATTTCAATCACGCGCGTGCTCATATAATAGCCGAGCTTGTCGGCAGGGATCATGTCGTCCAGCGCATCATACAAGGGCCTCAGGTATGGGTCGATCTTTTCTTTCAGATCGCCCGGTAAAAAGCCCAGGCTTTCCCCGGCTTCCACAGCGGGACGCGTGAGGATGATTTTTTTCACCATCTTGTTTTTCAGCGCCCTTACAGCCATGGCAACAGCTGTATAGGTTTTACCGGTACCTGCGGGGCCAATGGCAAAGACCACGTCGTTCTTTTCTGCCATATGCACCAGCCGTTTCTGGTTGGCGGTACGCGCCCTTACCGTTTTGCCGTTAGGGCCAAATACCAGTATGTCGTTGGGATTGCGGTCCACAAAATGATCAACGGTCTCTGCATCATCGCCACCAAGAATCTGTTCAAAATAATTCTCGCTCATGTGGCCATTGCGTTCCAGGTATTGAACAATGAGATTAATTTTTTCCCTTGCATTTTCTACCTGTTCCGGAGAGCCGCTTAATTTCAGCTGGGTCCCCCTCGAAAGAATTTTCAACAGCGGAAATTTCTTTTTGAGGATGTCTAACTTGCCATTATTTACACCGAAAAACTCTATAGGGTTTACGGTTTCCAGACTTATGATTGTTTCTGTCAATTCACGTGCTGTTTAGGTTCACAAAAAGCAGCAACTACGAAAGCTTCATCACTGCAATTACGGCTATTCCAAATATAATTATTTGAAACTGCATTTACATAAAGTTACTTATTAACAACATGTGGAAAAGGGTGAATGTTGTACAGAATCGTTAAGATTTTTTGCGGCTAATGCTGTAGCGGATTCACCGGCGGGCGGTAGCTGTAAGCTGTAACCGTTGCCACACCTGTATTTCCTTACCTGCCGGATAGCTCGTCCCGTTCCCGTTTCAGCGCGCGGACCATTTCCACATACCCCATTCCCTTACACAAGGCCGTTATAGACTGTGCAATACGTTTTGCTTTGGTTTGTTCCGTTTTGGCACTGTCTATCCAGGTGCTGAAGTACCGTTGGTGGGAAGGCGTCAGTGTTTTAAAAAAGGCCATGGCTTCGGGCTCGTCGGCCAGGCATTCCAATAGGTCGGCCGACAAAGGCGTCGGTTGGGTTTCCGCTTCCAACTGAACTCTTAATGATGCGCCTTTTCGTTTACCGGTTCCCTTTCGCATCGCTGCATTGATGGGCAATATAAAATTGCCGTCACCCATAGGTAACAACGAAACATGGCTGATGGCATAGTTGTCCAGCTTTCCTTTTACCCGGAAACTTTTCTTGTTGCCCGGTTTTAGTTTTTGGGCAATATCGGCCGGTATTTCGATATAACTCCATCCTGTTTTGTCAGCATGTTTTTCAAATTGCTGTATGGTAGCGGTAAAGGTCACCTTCATAGTTGAAGCCGGTTTTCCAGCTGCAAAATAAAATTTATCCGGTATGGTTTTTTCATTGGTTTTTAAGCGGTGAAAATTTTTACCGGTTCACTGCGAGTAATTGTCCCTGGGTTACTTACATTTCCTGAACATGGGCTTCCAACTATTCGCTACCGGTGTTAGTTTACTGGTGTGGCAGATAAGTTAACAGGACGTAGCATGAAACAAACTATCATCATTATAGGCGCCGGTGCTGCGGGATTGATGGCCGCACGTTTGCTGTCGGAACAGGGATACCATGTTGTGATAACGGAAGCGGATAGCCGAATTGGTGGTCGGATTCATACCATTACCCGGAACGATTTTGAGGGTGTTATAGAAGCGGGAGCCGAGTTTGTGCATGGCGACCTCGTATTGACGTCAAAGCTTTTGCACGAAGCCGGTATTCCGATGAAGCTATTAACCGGTAATGCCTATACAGTGAGCAATGGCACATGGACTACACAGGAAAATGTTGCACCAGGCTGGGACCTGCTGCTCGAAAAGATGCAGCAATTGCAGGAAGATATGACCATTGCCGGTTTCCTTGACCAGTATTTCCCGGTGACGCACTATGAGCCGTTGCGTCATGCGGTGCAACGTTTTGCAGCCGGATTCGATCTGGCCGATATCCGCAAAGCCAATGTATTCGCCATTCGCGATGAATGGCAGCAGGATATGGGACATCAGTTCAGGGTGCAGGGAGGGTATGGACAACTCGTTACGTATTTGTGCAACCGGTTGCTTGCTCATGGAGGTGAATTGCGGACTTCTTTTGTAGTAAAAAAACTGCGCTGGAAAAGTGGCACAGTAAGTGTGGTTGCTGCCGACGGCAGCACTATTGAAGGATCGAAAGCCATCATTACGGTTCCGCTGGGAGTGCTGCAGGCGGCGCCTTCAGATGCGAGTGGAATAGCATTTGAACCTGCCATCGATAGCTACCGGGAAACAGCAAGGGAAATGGGCTATGGTTCGGTGATCAAAATATTGCTTCATTTTTCCCGGCCCTGCTGGCGCGCCGATACCGGTTTTATTTTAAGTGACCAGCCGGTACCCACTTGGTGGACGCAATTGCCCGATACCCGTCCTGTGCTCACCGGCTGGCTGGGCGGTGAACAAAATGCACTGCCTGACCGGGTAAGTGATGAAGAAGTATTGGCGCTTGCTTTTCATTCCTTATCAGCCATCTTCAATATACCCGAATACCAATTGCGGCAACTTGTAACAGCATTTGAAGTACATAACTGGAAACAGCGTCCTTATGCAATGGGCGGTTATAGCTACAGCACACTGCATACCCGTAGGGCGCAGGAAATTTTCAGTGAGCCCATTGAACAAACATTGTATTTCGCGGGAGAAGCATTTTACAAAGGTCCTGCACCGGGTACGGTTGAAGCCGCTTTAGTGAGTAGTCAGCATGTGGCAGAAAAGATAATTTCGGGAAAATAAATACTGTTATTCAATCAATCCCCTAATCCCTGATGTTCATTACCGGTGATGCAGGCCAAAATTGGAGGAGTTGTTCCTTTGAGTTGTATCAGATGGATCACCGGATAGTCTGTAGTTCCCCTGCTGTTATTTTTTCAACGTAACGGGCGCGCCAGTTTACTCGCGTCATGCAATGCAGGCCCTCGGGTATGCTAGTGTGCAACGAAACTATCTCCATACATTTCGTGCCGATAGGTTTACAAAAATGCATATCCCTTCGTAATAACCTGCCGGAAAGTTTCATCATAATTTCCACATATGAATCTGCAAAAACTGGCTTGTATGAACCAGCAAGTAAAACAGTGCATCAACATCCGGATCCTGTTGTATAGCATGGATAAACAGCAATGCCTACTAATGAAAAAAAGCGCTATTGGTTTCGGTGATGTTTATCTTAAATAAAGTTTATAACAAGGACGAAACTGCAACTAAAATTAAAGTCAATAGCACACTATATTATGAAAAAAGCAGCATTTGTGCCTGCAACGGCGAAAGATGGCAAAGCATTTGCTCTTACTGAAGCGAAGAAACTTAATGTGCTGCAAATGTGGCCAGTTAGGGAGGAGTACCTGATTTTTTAATCCATACTCCTAATGCTCGCGTAGCGCGACCGGATCATAACGACTGGTCAGCTACGCTTTTTGTGTTATCTGCCGGGCATACTACTGATGCCGATATAAACAGTAGAAGCAATAAATGCCAGGATAAGCAAAAGTATAAGCGTTACCGACATGGTGCCGAACCAATACTGGTACATTTGGCTATTGTTCCGTTCTTTCAATTCTTTTACTTCCTTTTTCATTTTTTCTTTGTGGAGAATAGTATGAAAAAGGTGCCAGACTCATTAAGTTTGAAGGTCAATAATTTACCGTAAAGCAGGCTGTTGCGAGTGGATGGATGTGGGTATTCTAGTCAACACCTATAATTCGGAATGCTGACCTTATGGCAATGCTAAAGCTGTTCAGGCAACTTTGTTGAAGCCTGAACAGCTGACCGTTCAACAATATTTTGGGAAGGGAATGAATTACTTCGATTCTTTCAGCTCTTCTTCTATCAGTTCGTGAAAGCTGGATTCTTTTTCTATGATCCATGCCGGCAATGGCTGCGGCATTACCAGCTTCCAGGTATCGTCTTGCTTTTGCATCCGGAAAATGATGCGATTGCCGCGATCATCACTAACATCTACGGTAAAAAATCCCTCATTGGCGCCGCCCAATTTCCTGAAATTAAACTCACGCAGGCGGCCATTCACTTTCAGCAGTCTTGTGAACTGAATGTTCCTGACAAATTCTATGCGCATATTCCTATGTTCCTGTGTTAAAAGAGTCCCCAAATTATATCAATATCCGTGCAATAAATTGTTTTGTGAAGAATTTTAACTTAAAAAAGTTATTCACATAAGAGTATGTTGCGTGTTCTGCTTCAGGATGAAGCCCTGAAACCAACACTGGAATATTGATGCGGGTCAAAAGGGACCTATTGGTTGCGGGTCGGCGAAGCAAAATGCTTTATATGGCCAGATATGGGTAAAGCTGCAATATACTTTAACGGGCGATTGCCTGCCCGGCATAATGGTATAACCTGCATACAGGTTATTAATTTTTTGAGATTTTCCTGGTGTATAAGTTGGGGGAGCCCCGCTCAGAATCCTCCCTTGCCATCACCCTGCGTGCGTTTGGTTTAGAACCGGTTGCTGATCTTTGAGGGCGCCGTTAAGCTGTTTAAAAGGATTTTGCACCGGCGTAATTTTTCCACGATATGCACTGTAGGCATTACAACCTGCACCCGTTCCCATCCACTATATAGAGTAACCTGACCGAATGCACCTGTACGTCCTGCAACCATGCATTCACGGTCATCAATAGTTGAAAAAGCATGCGCTTCAGGTCTGTTTCTTTGAGGTTAGCCCTTTGTGTAAAATCTTTTTTCACCCTGATGCGTCCCTGGGCGGGCCAGAGAGAACCTTACTGTTGTGCGGAGAGGTGGTTAATGGAAGCAGCATTAAAGGATGAATGGGAGTCGTTTAGTGGTTTAGGTTTGATTAAGGGGTAAGAGCGTCGCGATGTACAAGCGGGGACAAACCTGAACAAGCCGGCTGTGGATATAATAGTTGAACGTCAGGATTACCTGCGTGGTGGCGTGCTGTACTTTTCGTGTTGGAAACATTTATTCCCTTCGACCTTCATCAAACCAACGCATCCTGTACGCATTCATGGCCGTAATGCCCAGTTTTTTTACCAGGTTGTAGTTTACAATAGCGCCTACCGGCGCGCCAATGAGCGGCACCAGTTGGGCCATTTTGGCCAGGTCGATATGATCGCGGTATTCCTGCTGAAAAGTACGCCAGTCAAATTCCTTTAAGTTGCCCGGCAATTGGCGTACTTTTTCCTGCCAGTTCACAATTTGCTGGTACACGTTTCGCCGGTGTTCCTTACTGCTGAACGCCAGCTGAAATATGTGCAACAGGTACACACGTTCCTGGTATGCTTTTGTTTGAACGCCGTACAAGGAAGCAATGGAAAAAAGCAGTTTTATTTTGATGCCTAAAAGCAAGGGAAAATCGGCAAGCCCTAACAATATCCCACCGGCGCCCGTAATACCGCCTTCTGCGGCGGCAGCTTTCCTGTACTGGTCAATTTTCTCACGCACCAGCAATTCCCTTACAGCCAGCGGTTGATTTAACAACGGCGCGGGCGTGGTATGTTCGGCGCCGAACAATACCCCATGGACCATCTGCCGGATGGCCACAGTAATGCCCTGGTGAATTTTTTCCGGTATAAAGCTGTTTACTTTTGTTTGCGCCTTGCGTGTAAGGCGGTTGACGAAGTTGGCGTGGCGTTGCATTTCGCGTTGCCACTGCTCCAGTTCCAGTCTGACTTCCTTTTCATATTTGTCCATACATAACTAATATAAGGTAAGCAAGTAGTCGGTTGGATGGTTGATTTATTACAACCTGCATTTTTTCATTTCCATAACGAAAAAATGACGTTGCATTTGGAAACCTGATTTCTATTTTAACTGCAATTGCAAATTTCCTGATGATTAACCATTTGCCTACGCGCCTGGTAACTACGTTTATCAGTATCAGTTTCCGTACAGCAGTGGCATGGGGAATATTGGCAACACTGCTGCCGGAGGTGGTTCGCAAGGCTTGTGCTACAGCCGCCTTCCTAAATGGAAATTGGCACAGTTTTATGTAGATAAGTAGTAGGAACTACAAAGCATTTAGTAAACAAAAATTGTGTGACTATGAAACAGAGGAACATGCTGAAATCCGCAGGGGTAGTGCTTTTTTCAGTGTTCGCATTGGCTACTTCTGCCCAGACAGATACCACCAGGAAAGATACATCAGGACATGACACCACCAGTATGGCGCAAGATCATCAGCATATGGGTATGGGCCAACAATATACCATAACCGATTTGGAAAATAACATGGTGATTGATATTTATTACGACACGATGAACTACAGGGCAGTTAACAGAACTACTGGCGAACCGGTTGAATTTTATGTAATCAACAGAACAGACACTGTTCATGGTCCTACCGGTTTGATCGTAAATGGCATGCTGATGCAGGATGATGAAGGAAATTATGAGTTAGACGAATCTGTTGTGAAGGTAGAAGATGATGAATTTATGATTAAAATGGCAGAAGGAAGAAAGGTGAAATGGGAAGATGGGCAATTGAAGATCAAGGAATGGGGTAAGAAAGGAGAGGCACAGGCAGGAAAGGAAAAGATGCGTAACCAGTGGAGCAAGGTACGTTGGAAAGAAGATGAGTGGAGAGTAGAAACTGTTACTGGTTAGTGACCAGCAAAAACTGAACAGTGCCGGATGCTATTTCATCCGGCATTTTGTTTTTTGTACAATGATTTTTACTAAAATAGCAACTGTGATTCTACTACTTTTCGCTGGGCCATTAACTTTCTTGTCACCGAAGTTTCTTCTTGAGTAAGGTTCAACACTTCAGCAATGGTCCCGAGCAGTTTTTCTTCCTGCAGACTGAGGTCCGCATCGGTAAGACTTAATTCCAGACAATAGGAATACAATGCCAGTTCGTTGGCCGGTTTGATCAGTTGTACCAGGAATTGAATATATTCTTTTTCATTGTTGATATCATTCACATAAGAGCGGTATTTCAGTACCTCATCTTTAAAGTTGAGGTTTTTATGCAGTCCAAATGCTACAAAGCGGCTTGAAATTGCATCTATTTCTGCATCGGAAAACCGGCCGTCGCGGAGGCAGCAATGAAAGAAAAGATGGCACAATGCCTCGTCCTGCATGGCGATCAGTCCTTTGTAGGCAGGGTCCGTTTGTGATTGGCGGATGGTTTCATTCATACTTTGTATTTTAATAGTTATTTTCTTTCTTTTTCTGCTCGTTGTTTTCCAGTTCGCCGCGGAGTACATCTCCTTCAGTCCTGCTAAATGCATCAGCAGATCCGTCTGATTGTTGTTCTGTACCCTCTTTCTTTTCATTTTTCTTCCCGATCAATTGCGCGTTGGTTTTTTCTTGCTCTGTAACCGGGTTGATCATTTTTTCGTTGGAAGGAGGGTGCGGATATCCCGGAAAGTCCTCGTCAATTCGCTCGTCCGGGTTCTTTTGAATATCTTCCTTTTGCAGCGGTTGGGGGTTGTTTTTCTTTTTATTTTCTGTAGTATGCGGACGTTTATCCTTCTTCATATACTTTTTGCCCACTGTAAAAAAAATTGTGCCGCGGTGTATTTCCTGGTTTAATATCCGGGAAATGTACCTGCTTGAATGAAACTGCATAATGCACAATGCACAATGCTTATATAACTTACGATATTTCAATAATAAACCGGCTATCTCCCTGTAAAAAATCAATAAAAACATCCGGATTCTTTAACAAATCGTTGTGTTGCTTTTCGCAAAAGCGCCAGTCTATGCATTAAACGAACACGAAAAAGAAAAGAAGTAAATGAAAAAGCGACAGCAGAAATCCGGGTCAACAAGATTAGCGCCAGCGTGCATTGTACCCGGTAAATGCACCGGCGGCAACGATTAAAACTTACGAAGATGAAAAAGATTGTTACACTTATGCTGAGCACCCTGATTACCATGGCCGTGTTTGCTGATCATCGCCCGATAGTAACGCTGAAGTCGGCCCGCCAGTATGAAATTGTAATCGATGGTAAAAGCTATTTCAGTCATAATGGAAATATTATCAACATTGCCGACCTCTCAAGAGGCAAGCACGTGGTGAAGGTGTATGAAGTGGATAACCGGACTATATTCCGTACAACCCGCAAGCTTGTTTCCAGTACTGTATTCAGCATCAATAAAAAAGATGTGAGCATTGTAGTTGACATTCGCGGTAACGTTAAAGTGACGGAAGCAAAGAATAAAAAGTACAGGAAAAATGGCAGGAATTATAATTGGGATGATCACCGTAAACATCGTCACTAATGAGCCTGTGCTTACCGGCCTTTCAAAGGGTTACATAACAAACCGCCTTGTATAAGGCGGTTTTGTTTTTTGCAGCATTGAAGCACGGTCATTGCCTTTTGCTTGCTTGATAATTATATTTTGCATTAACAAAGTAGAAAAAAATAAATATAGGCCTACAGGCCTATATTTGCTCATTATAGGTCTATAGACCTATAATACTGTTAATGGCATGGAAGGGTGCCGGCAGGCTCAGGTGAGCGCGGCATTTACCAGTATGCCTGTAAGAATGGACGCAGCGAAGCTCATCAGCGTGCCGATGAGTACATATTCCGTTTCCTTACGTGCGTCACTTCCTTTGATATCGTTGAAGCGAAGAACAGATTTGGCGGCTATTAAAAAACCTATTCCTTCGAAATGATTGGTGATGACGAAAGTGTAAACGAGAATACGCTCGAAGATGCCAATCCATTTTCCTGCTTCATTGAGACTGTTCGTGGAGCGCCACCCGCCTTCTTCGGCCTGCCTCCGCCATCGTTGTGTTGCAAATGACAGGAAATAGGAGAGCGGAAAGGTTACTATCAGGTAGCCGGTTCCAATTACCCAACAGGCAGTATTGGAGCGGATGTCTGTCCATAATTGTTTGATCCATCCATCGGGTGATACAAATATGCACCAGAGAAGACATAGTGTAAGCAGGTGAAAAAACTGGTCGAGGGAGAAGTTGAGCAGGTTTTCTCTCCGTTTCAGTTTCCACAGATCAATAAAAAAATGGCTTACCGCTACTATCACACCAATATACCACATGCTCCACGACGGGCTGAGCAAATATATTAGTCCGCCGTGCAGCAGGCAATGCAGGTACAACAACCAGGAACGGGCTTTTAGTCTTCGCTTGTGCCGTACCATACCTGGTGTTTGCAACACAAAGTCGGTTAGCAGGTGTACGAATATCCACTGATATAGGAAAATCATAAGGGCCAAAAATACTAAATGGATGGGACAACCGATTCGAAGCGCTGCAGAATTTTCTGTATTACAGGCCATCCGGCGGCCTGCAGGCGCTGGTGTACGGAGGGCTGCCGGATCTTTAATTTACGGGCCATCTTCAATTGTGTGTACTGCTGCAAATGCAGGTATATAGCTTCAGCCTGTTGCCTGCTCCAGCGTTCAATAATATGATTGAGCGTAGCACTGTGCACCTGCCATTCTGCCGTAAATTCATCATCGATTCCCGCTATGGAAATCACATCGCCGCTTTTAATCAGTGTGTCAAGATAGTGGCCCGATGCCTGGAATGCTGATCCGTCTGAAGTAATGATATTTCTGCCTTTATAACTAATTTCTCCAATTCCAACGGAAATACGTATGCGAAAATTTTCTTTCTGTAATCCACTATGCAATAACAATCCTGCACGTAGTGAGTATGCTCTGTTGGTAGTGAATACGGCCTGCAGGCTGTCTCCCCGGTATTGTTGTACACTAAGGTCTTTCCATTGGGCGGAAGCATATTTAAACACATTGTCGAGGGCAGCCTGCAATTTTCTTCGTGCTGCCGGTTTCAAGGTGGAAGAACCGATAACATCGGCGCTGATTACCGAAGCTTTGCGTTTTCCTGCCATATATTCAATTTATACAAATATAGGCTTATAAACCTATATTTCACAATTATAGGCTTTAAAACCTATAATTGCCAATTATAGGTCTGTAGGCCTATAATGCATTTCCGGCAGTATTTTCATTGCATAAAATAAAAAAGCCGCCCGAAGGCGGCTTATCATGTTTAAGAAGTTCATGCACACGGCGTTCCCAACAGGAGCGCTTTCTGTATAAGATCAATACCTGTAGTGTTCCGGTTTGAAGGGACCATTTTTAGGAATGCCCAGGTAAGCGGCCTGTTCCTCTGTAAGCTCATCCAGTTCCACACCTATTTTGGCCAAATGCAAACGGGCCACTTTTTCATCGAGGTGTTTGGGCAGCACGTACACTTTATTTTCGTACTTGCTATAATTATTCCATAACTCGATTTGTGCCAGCGTCTGATTGGTAAAGCTGTTACTCATTACGAAACTGGGGTGACCAGTGGCGCAGCCCAGGTTAACCAGGCGGCCTTCCGCCAGTACAATCACATCCTTTCCATCGATATTGTATATATCTACCTGCGGCTTGATAGTGTCTTTGGTATGGCCATAATTTTTGTTCAGCCATGCCATATCAATTTCAATGTCAAAGTGGCCAATGTTGCACACAATAGCCTTGTCTTTCATCAAACGGAAATGCTTTTCCGTGATCAGATCGCGGCAGCCTGAAGCAGTAACGATGATGTCTGCTTCTTTCACTGCATCGATCATCTTTTTCACTTCAAAACCGTCCATGGCAGCCTGCAGGGCACAGATGGGGTCAATTTCTGTTACAATAACGCGGCAACCGGCTCCTGCAAGCGATGCGGCAGAACCTTTGCCCACATCGCCGTACCCACCTACTACAGCCACCTTACCGGCCAGCATGATGTCAGTGGCGCGGCGGATGGCGTCTACCAGGCTTTCTTTACATCCGTACTTATTGTCGAATTTGGATTTGGTAACGGAATCATTCACATTAATAGCCGGAATGGGCAGGGTGCCTTTCGCCATCCTTTCGTAGAGGCGATGTACACCCGTAGTTGTTTCTTCACTCAACCCGCGAATATGTTGTACAAGTTCCGGGTATTTGTCAAATACCATATTGGTGAGGTCGCCGCCATCATCGAGGATCATGTTCAGCGGTCGGTCGGCACTACCGAAGAACAAGGTTTGTTCAATACACCAGTCGGCTTCTTCAACGGTCTGACCTTTCCATGCAAATACGCCGATACCGGCGGCTGCAATGGCTGCGGCAGCATGGTCCTGCGTAGAGAAGATGTTGCAGGAACTCCATTTTACTTCAGCACCCAGCTCTACCAGTGTTTCAATCAACACAGCGGTCTGGATGGTCATATGCAGACAGCCTGCAATGCGGGCGCCTTTCAGGGGTTTTGAAGCACCATATTCGGCACGCAGTGCCATCAGTCCCGGCATTTCGGCTTCAGCAAGGCGAATTTCCTTCCGGCCCCATTCCGCAAGGCTGATATCCTTTACTTTATAAGGCAACGAAAAATCAATGTTGGATCTGGCAATAGTTGACATATACGCTTTTTATTAATTCGCGGCAAAACTACAAATAAACGGGAACAAACAAGAATGAGGGGGTGAATAACCCGAATGAACGTAAACGGGGCCCCTGCCATAGGGGCAGGGGTAAGCCTTTACAACACATTCTTACTTAATTGTCAAAATACCTTTCATTTATCGTTGCATTCGTAATACGGGTCACTTTTTGGCAAGGTCTGCCACCGTTTTTCTTTCCAGTATGCGAAGGTTGGCATCACGTACAAGGATCATCATATCGTGCAGACCGCATTGTTTTTCGTCGCAGTTCTTGCACCGTTCATAAAAATACAGGCTCACGCAGGGAAGCATGGCAATGGGCCCATCAATCAGCCGGACGATCCTTGCCAGCGGGATGTCCTTGGGGGGAATTTTGAAAAAATAGCCGCCGCCCTTTCCTTTCTTGCTTTCCAGGATGCCTTCTTTCCGCAGTTCAAGCAGTATGTTCTCGAGAAACTTCAACGGAATTTTCTTCTTTTTAGCTATTTCCGCAATGAGTACAGGCTGGTTGTCTTTTTTTTCGGCCATGTACATCAGGGCTTTGAAGGCATATTGTGCTTTCTTGGAGAGCATGTAGTATATGTTTACGGGCAGAAGTTAAAGATAATTTTTGATTTCCTTTTCTGCTGTTCGCTCTTTTGTTTCAACGGAAAAAGGGCGTCGGAGTAGTTTGGTATTTTACAATTGTAAAACATCTTCCATGGAAAAAACGCCTTTGCGCGTTTGTACATATTCCGCCGCAATAACGGCGCCAGTGGCAAAACCCTTACGACTATGCGCAGTGTGCTTGATCTCAATATCATCCACTTCAGATGTGTACGTTACAATATGAGTGCCGGGCGCAGGGTCAACGCGTTCGCTGAGAATAACAAGATCAGCAATATTGCTGCTTGCCTGGTTTACCCATTGCTGCTTGCGCGGATAATTCCGCAAAATGCCTTCGGCAAGCGTAATAGCAGTACCGCTGGGGGCATCTTTCTTTTGTGTGTGGTGTATTTCCTTCATATGCACATCGTATTCGGCATGCGGCGCCATCATGGCGGCCAATCGCTGATTGAGCACAAAGAAGAGATTCACGCCAACGCTGAAATTGCTTGCGTAGAGCAGCGTGCCGTTTTTTGCACGACAGTATTGTACCGCTTCTTCATACCGGTGCAGCCAGCCGGTAGAGCCGCAGACTACCGGAATATGTGCATCGAGACATTTGATAACATTGTCGTATGCCGATTCAGGACCAGTAAATTCAATAGCCACATCGGCCTTGCGAATATTTTCAATGGTATTGTCCTGCACATTTTCAATGGACACCTTCAGCACAATTTCATGTCCGCGCTGCAATGCAATTTCTTCTATGGCACGTCCCATTTTACCATAACCGATCAATGCGATCTTCATGAAGCTTCTCTTTTGAGTCTGGAAATAAAGGTCCACCGCACAGACGCAGAGCAAATTGTCATAGCAGCTATGCAGCAATGCTCTATGCCGCTGCGGTTGTCAGAATTGTGGCAGCGAAGATATTGTTTTTGGGCGATTCCTTCCGAAGGTAAAGGCCAGGCTGATGCCAGCTGCATTCCCTGGCAACACTACGGGACGAACACGAAGGCTGAGGTCATCACTAATATCAAAACCTTTCAGGTGCGCATCTACCGTAGCATCCACTACATTTAGGCCCCACATCAGCAAGGTGATCAATATGGAATAGTCCATATCGCGCCTGAATTCGCTGCGGTAATGCAACAATGAGCGTTCGTCTCTGTTCATTACAAATCTTCGCAGGCTGGGGTGTACGGTAGCCAATACGGTGTCAGGAATTGGATCGGGGTTTTCTATCAGTCGCAGTGCATACTTGGTCCGGTCGTACCATGCCTTGTTATCAAAGAACAGGTAACCCGGTATTCCTACAGCTGCATACACGATGGGAACTTTCCAATACTTTTTGTTATAGATCTGGCCCAGCCCCGGCAATATGGCAGAGCGGATGGCTGCCTGGCGCGGACTGAATTTTTTTTTGGCAGAAGTGTCCCGGGAAACAGTTTCAGCGGCCTGGTCCTTGCCGGAGCGGATAATGCCGGCGCTATCCTGCACAATGAGCGTATCTTTCTCCTGCGCTGCAACAAATAATGGCAGCAATGCTGCCCAGGTAATGAATAAGAAAACTCTTGTCATGCCCGCAATTGCTTAATTGGCCGAAACACCAATTTGATCCAGGATTTTGTTCAGCTCCTGGATAGAATAGTATTCGATGGAAATCTGGCCATGTCCGTTCTTGTTATGGCTCAGTCTCACCTTGGTGCTGAAGTGCGAAGCTAAGTTATCTTCAATTTTCTTGTAGGCGGGCGGGAGCGAAGCTTTTACCGATTCTTTAACAGGCCCCTGCGCTTTGTACAGTTTGCGCACCAGTTCTTCTGTCTGGCGAACAGAGAGCCCGCGGTTTTTGACTTCGTTGAAGATATAGAGTTGTTTGTCTATCGTGTCTACATTGATCAGCGCTCTTGCGTGACCCATGGAAATTTCTCCTTTGCGTACCGATACCTGGATATCCGGAGGAAGTTTCAGCAGGCGGATGTAATTGGCCACGGTACTTCTTTCCTTACCCATACGTTCAGCCACCTGCTCCTGCGTATAATTCAGTTCTTCCATCATACGCTTATAACTCAGCGCAATTTCCATAGCGTTCAGGTCTTCGCGCTGCAGGTTTTCGAGCAGGGCCAGTTCCAGCAGTTCCTGGTCATTGGCCTGGCGAATATAGGCCGGTACATCTTTCAGGCCGGCCAGTTTAGCTGCCCTCCAACGACGTTCACCTGAAATAAGCCGGTATTTTCCATTGGGCACTTTGGATACCGTGATTGGTTGCACAATGTCGTGCAACTTTATGGAGGCGGCCAGTTCGTTCAGGGCCTGTTCGTCAAAATCGTGCCGGGGCTGGCGGGGATTGGGTTCAATCTGGTCTATCGGAATGCGCAACACGTTGGTCACTGCTTCTGCGACACCAGCCTTCAGGCTGCCCGAAGCAGCCTTCAGATCTGAATCAATATTCTGCAACAGGGATCTGATTCCCTTTCCGAGCGCTTCTTTATTTTGTTTGGGGTTCGACATTATACGTGTATGATTGAATTATTAAAAAGAAACCATAGCACTGCGGGAGTGATCGCCAAGGCAGCAAGCTACATAGCGTACGGGAGATTGCTACTATTCCATAATCCTTTCTACCTGCTTGATCTTCGTCATATCATTCTTCTGCAGTATTTCACGGGCAAGGTTCAGGTAATTAACTGCGCCTTTGCTGGCGCCATCGTACAGGATTACCGGTTTACCTACACTGGGCGCTTCGCTGATGCGACTGTTGCGGTGGATAATGGTATCGAATACCATTTCGTCGAAATGCTTGCGCACTTCATTCACCACCTGGTTGCAGAGGCGCAAACGGCCATCATACATCGTCATCAGAATGCCTTCAATAACCAGCGCCGGGTTCAGGCGGCTCTGCACCAGCTTGATTGTATTCAACAGTTTGCCCAGACCTTCCAATGCAAAAAATTCCGTCTGCACAGGAATGATCACCGAATCAGCAGCGGTCAGGGCATTTACAGTAATAAGTCCCAGTGAGGGCGAGCAGTCGATGATTACAAAATCGTAATCACTCCGGACCTGCTCCAGAATATTTTTCAAAACGTTTTCCCGGTTAGGATAATTGATCATTTCGATCTCTGCACCTACCAGGTCAATATGAGAAGGGATAATATCCAGGAAAGGAATTTCAGATTTCAGAATAACATCCCGGGCGGGGGTGCTATTCACCATGCAATCGTACAGGCTCTGCTGAATGTTCTGCAGGTCAAAGCCAACACCGGTGGTGCTGTTGGCCTGGGGATCGGCATCCACAAGCAGGGTTTTGAATTCCAGCACGGCAAGACTGGCAGCCAGGTTAATGGCAGATGTTGTTTTGCCCACACCTCCTTTCTGATTGGCGACTCCGATTACACGCCCCATGCTTTGTCCCTTTTTGTTTTTGTTGACGGATTAGAATTTAAACGGCAATATACTTATTTACCTTGTTTTTAACCCTTCACTTTTTTTCCCACCAGACGTACCGGTTATGCACACGGCCCCTGTTGGTAACTTGACTGAAGCCTGACAATCAATCAGTACGGTGGGGAAAACCAGCCCGTTACAGGTCAATATCTTTCCCTATGGGTATGAGATGCAGCGTGGCGCCGGCATCGGCAAATGCCTTTTTGGCCTGTTCGTGGTCAATTTTGATAAAACCAAAAGTGTCGTAATGAACGCCCACGATGTTATTGCATTGAATCATTTTACTAGCCTCTACAGCATCTGCCACGTCCATCGTGAAATTATCACCTATGGGCAGTACGGCAAAATCCAGCTTTGCCCAGCGTGGGATCAACTGCATATCCAGTGTAAGGGCTGTATCGCCGCTGTAATAAAAGGTTTTTGAATCGGTATATACAAGGAAACCCATAGGATTGCCACCATACGACCCATCGGGCAAACCCGATGAATGGTGGGCGGTAACGCATTTCACACGGAAATCGCCAAAATTCCACTTGCCACCTGTATTCATGGGATGCAGGTTTTTAATGCCCTGGTTGGCCAGCCAGGTATGTATTTCCCAACTGCATATGACCGTAGCGCCCGTGCGGGAAGCAATACTTACACAATCTGCAATATGGTCCTGGTGTCCGTGCGAAACCAGTATATAATCAGCCGGGATAGCGTTTACATCTATGTCTTTGGCCAGCTCGTTATACGTGATAAACGGATCGAACAGGAGTTTCTTACCTTTGACATCAACTGAAAAACAGGAGTGACCGTAATAAGTAAGTTTCATGCCTGATGCGGTGTGGTTGTTTTTGTTTACTTGTTGTTTTTCTGATGCCGGATAGCAACATCAGGCGGCAAAAATAATAAAATCGCAACCAATAGTTCCTACAGCTGTTATACAGGTGATATGAACGAAAATTATACAATTATTTCCGGCACGAACCGGGCTGGCAGCAACACCCGTAAAGTGGCGGAATACTATGAACAACTTTTGAAGCAAAAGCAGGTACCTGCGCGGTTGTTATCCCTTGAAGGCTGGAGTTACCTCGAAAAGAACCCTGCGTTTGAACAATTGGAAAAAGAAATACTTGTTCCTACCCACAAATTCATTTTTATTTCTCCCGAGTACAATGGCAGTATCCCCGGTGTACTGAAAGTAATGATGGATATTACCGATTATAAAAAAGTATGGTGGGGGAAAAAGGCATTGCTGACCGGCGTGGCCACCGGACGCTCAGGCAACCTGCGCGGCATGGAACACCTTACCGGCATACTGAATTATCTCCGCGTTTTTGTGCATCCGAACCGGCTGCCTATTTCTTCAGTAGATAAACTGCTGAACAGCCAGGGTGAACTGGCCGATACGGCCACTGCCAAAGCCATTAATACACAGATTGACGAGTTCATACAATTTTAACACTGCCCGTTCGTCTACCACGATCATATTTGAAAATTGTTGTGTAGGTCCCTGGCAGGGCCGCTGTCTGATGCTGCCTGATCCAAATTTCAACAGATAAATTTATATGCGTAATCCTGTATTTGTTTTCGTTTTGGCTTTGATTATGGTCCTGGTAGACATATACGTATACCAGGCGCTAAGAGTGGTAACGCCGGCCGGTTCAAAGGCGCGGCTGATTGTAATGGCCGCTTATTGGATATTATCCGCTGCTGCCCTGGTGATGGTGTTCATCATGCCCTTCAGTCCTGTAGAAAGCTGGCCCAATGTCGTTCGAACCTATATTTTATCAATAATGATAGGTTTGTTTTTTTCGAAACTGGTGGCCTCAGCCTTTCTTGCCGTAGATGATATCCGGCGTGGCATTGTGTGGGTAGCCGGTAAAGTGACCAGCAGTACGCAGACCGCAGACAGTACAACGGAAGGCATTACCCGCTCTGCTTTTTTAAGCTGGATGGGACTGGCCATCGGTGGAGGATTGTTTAGTACGCTCCTGTACGGGTTCAATAACAAATACCGCTACCAGGTTAACCGGGTAAAACTGCATTTTGACAATTTACCTGTCTCGTTTAAAGGGCTGAAGATGGTGCACATCAGTGATATTCACTCCGGCAGTTTTACCGATAAACAGGCAGTGCAGCGGGGAGTAGAAAAAATTCTGAAAGAAAAACCTGATATCATCGTATTCACCGGCGACCTGGTAAATCACCGTGCATCGGAAATGGCAGACTATATGGATGTGTTCAGCCAGTTGAAAGCGCCGCTGGGAGTTTATTCCGTTTTGGGAAATCATGACTACGGCGACTATATTGTTTGGGAAAGTGAAGAAGCAAAAAAGCAGAACCTGGAAACGCTGAAAGCGGTGCATCAGCAACTGGGATGGCGCTTGTTGATGAATGAACATGTAGTAATTGAAAAAGACGGCGAACACATTGCGCTGCTCGGTATTGAAAACTGGAGCGCCCGTGGCAATTTTGGCAAGTATGGCAAAATGGAACTGGCCTATCCGGGAACAGAAAAATATCCATTCAAAATTTTGCTGAGCCATGATCCCAGCCACTGGGATGCCGAGGTACGCAGGAAGTACCCGGATATAAATTTGATGCTATCAGGGCATACGCATGGTATGCAGTTTGGCGTGGAAGTGCCCGGCTTCCGGTGGAGTCCCGTGCAATACATGTACAAACAATGGGCTGGTTTGTATGAAGCAGGCAACCAGAAATTGTATGTAAACAGGGGCTATGGTTTCATCGGCTACCCGGGCAGAGTAGGAATATTGCCGGAGATTTCTGTACTGGAACTGGTGTAGCTTCACCTGTGGCATCTTGTTTTGCTGGCCGGTTTTATGCCGACCATTGTTGTTTAAGAAAGTAACGTTGCCGGTTACACGATTGTTGGGAATGCATAATTGGTATACTGCCGGTCCTGCTATTTATTTAGCACCTCAATTCATCCATTAACTATGGCATGCCGTTTATCAAACGGTGCAATCCACTTATTTTTAGGTTTTTATTATCGCGGCTGTTAATGGAAATTAACAGGAAAATGATTTACTTGGCACAAAAATTTCAGTCAGAAAGAAAAACTTTTATGAAAAAGAAATCCCTTGCTTTATTAACTATTGCTTTGGCCCTTACCAGTGTTACCGTTGCCCAGGGAGTGAATGTAGGCGTGAAAGGAGGTGCAAACATATTTAAAGTAGACGGCAAGTCTTTCAAGGAAGAATTTGAGTTTGGATACAATCTCGGCGCTTTTGCAGAAATCTATTTCAGTCCCAAGTGGGGGATTCAACCGGAGCTGTTGTGGAGCCAGACGAATTTCCGCACGGCCGATCAGTTCAATGATATTTATCCGGGAGGATTGAATGATTTAAAAGGTAAGCTGGATTATATCAGTATTCCTATCCTCTTATCATTCCGCCCGTCTAAAATCATATCCTTCCAGGCAGGTCCTCAATTCGGCATTTTGTTAAACCAGGATAAGACTTTTGGTGACAATACCGTGGAAGCCTTTAAAAGCGGCGATTTCTCCCTTCTTGGCGGCGTACAACTCAACCTCGGCGGGCTACGCGTGGGTGGCCGTTATGTGGTAGGGTTGAATAACATTAATGATATAGATGACAAAGACAAATGGAAGAACCAGGGCTTTCAGGTATACGTAGGCGCTAAAATATTTTAAACGAACATCAATATCAGGGTACGGAAAAAAGCAAGCCTTCCCCAACCGGGAAGGCTTTTGTATTTACGGAAAGGCTTTTACATTTAAGCACCCTGCGCTACGGGTTGGTATCGCTGTACCAGTTTCAGGCGGCGCACCAGCCAGTTGTCAATAGAATACCTGCCGCTGCCGTTAATGGCCAACACAATGCAAATTCCCCAGAATAAAATATCAAATTCATACCCTTCTCCGCGCGCTTCACCAAACCAGTTCATGTAAAATCCATTGGGCAGGTGATTCATGAAAAAGGCGCCGGCCATCACAATGCCCATCAACGTAGCATTGATCCTTCCTGCAAAGCCAAGAACCAGCAGCAGTGCGCCTAATGATTCTATCAGGATTACCAGTGCGCCGAGCCACACAGGAAGTCCAATACTGCTGAAAAACGCAATTGTATTGTTCCAGCCTGGACCATTAAACCATCCGAAAGTTTTCTGCACTCCATGCGCTCCCATTACCACGCCGAGGATTATACGCAGGATAAGCCAGCTATAGCTGTTGTCTGTTTGCAAAATTTTTTTCATACCGTTCATTCAATAATTGTTTATAGATTGTTTAATTGCCGTAAAAAAACTGTTATTTCACAATGCGGCCGTCTTTCCGGTGCTGCATGGCTACCTGGGTGAACTGCCGTGCACCCCATTCACGATGGGTGAAGTCGAATTGCCAGGATACATAGGAAACATGGTTGCCAATGGCGTAGTCCAGTACGCGGGCGCTGCGCCATTCGGTAATGTTGTCGGCAACTCCTGTTCCCGTTGGCGATTGGCTGCTTTGCCAAGCATCGGTGGATTGTCGTTTTCCTGCATCACCACGTTGTCGTCGTAATATTTTTCAAAAGCCTCTACTATTTTTCCTGCAGCTATCAGTTCATTCAGATTTTGCAGGGCATGTGCATTCGGGTTCATATTCATCAAAAATTATTGCGAATGCAAAAATGCGTTTGCACGAAGCCGGTTTCCAATGATGTAGGTTAAGAAAAATGATTGATGTATGTTAAGAGAGGGAAGCAGGTGGGGAGACCGACGAAGTATAAACCATCCTGGTGATGACTGCATAAGGCAACTTCACCGCAGGAAAGCATTTACCGAATGCGCATAGCCATATACAGTCCGCAAGCGCGGTAACATTCAATCACCGCATCCTACCTGCGCATCATTTGCTTGCGTATACGGCTAAGCGATTCCGGCGCTATTCCCAGGTAGGAAGCAATCTGCCGGAGGGGAATGCGTTGTTCAAACTGCGGATACTGCTGTATGAAGTTGAGGTAGCGTTCACGGGCAGGCAGGGTAAGGTTCTGGCTGATGCGGTGCTGCATGGCCACATAGGCATTTTGCAGGAGGCGGCGGAAAAAACGATCAAATTTGGGAATATCAATAAAGAGTTGTTCAAATTGTGGCTTATCAATTAAAAACACTTCCGAATCTTCGAGGGCGTCAATATAGTATGCACTGGGCTGGCCGGTAAGGAAACTGTACATGTCGCCCGTCCACCATTCTTCAATGGCAAAGTGCACCACGTGTTCCTGTCCCTTTTCATCAACTAGGTAACAACGCAAACAGCCGCTGTTCACAAAGCATTCGTGGCGCATGATATCGCCGGGCTGCAACAGGTACTGCCGCCTGCGCAGTTTGCGCGGTTTGAGCAGGGAAGTAAAATAGTCGGTTTCTTCCGGTGTAAGCGTTATATGACGGGCAACATTTTTCAGTATAAGGTCAAACATAGCCAAATATAAGCGGGATCCAGGAACTACTTATATCAAAAATATTGCATGTGATAATTGAATGTTGTATTTTCCGGGTCAAAACCATTCATTCCATATGTCAGCCACCTTACAGCGGCAGTGGTGCCTGGTAATAGTTGGTACTTTGTTATCCACTGCTGTACTTGCCCAGTCACAAACCAAATATGACCAGCAAACGCGGCATATCCGCGAAATGGGCGAACGTAATCGCGCTGTTATCAGTTCCGGAAAAGGAAGCAACAGTTCCGGTACCGGCGCCAAACCCACTAACCGGGTGGCAAATCCGTCAGACCGTGCGAATGAGGAAATGCGGAAAAAACAACTGGAAAAGCTCAGCGCCCAACGAAAAGCTGATGAGGCTGCGATGGAAGAAAGAAAAAAGGCCGGTGAGTTTGACCGGGTAGTTGATGGCCGGCTTATCCGGTTTGATGTTGTACGACCGTTGGAAAATTACCCTGATTATGAAGTGGCCGGTGAAGGATATGTTGTACGACTAATCAAACAAGGCAAAACCATTATTCCTCCCACGAAGGGTTATTTCAGCATTGCAGGGGTGAAAAACAGGAGCGGAAAAATTTTTGCCCTGGCAGGCAAGCTGTATAATGGCGGAAGGTATTTTGCCTACATTGACTCACTGGGCAATGAATTGTCGCCTTTCCTGCCGGAGCCGGCCTGGGACTGGCAGCACAGTAAAGTAAGGATACTGAAAATGCCTGGCGGAAGCATATTGCTGACCGATGACGGCCGGTACGTACAATTTCAACAGATAAAACCCTATGCCGGCGGCTATTACCTCGTTTCCAATAACAGCAACGGGCTTGCAGACAGCCTGTTGAATATTGTTGTTCCCCTCGAATTTGCAGAACCTTTCAAAGGCATGCCGCCCTATGTAGTGGTACGTGCGAGAGTGGCCGGCCAGTTCCGGTTCGCAGTGTATGACGTTAACAATAAACGGTTGCAACTGGAAACGTTCGATCAGGCAGAACCAGGCACCGCCACTACTATGCGGGTGCAGGTAAAGGGCAAATGGGGCTTGTACGATTGCCAGACGCAGCAATACCTGGCCCAGCCTGCTTACAATGAAATCAAGCCTTTCCACCAGGGCAGGGCAGCAGTGAATATCCGCAATAAATGGGGCTACATAGATGAACAGGGCAAAATGGTCATTCCTGCCATGTACAGTAGGGCCGGTTCCTTCGAAAATGGCAGCGCCATTGTATGGAAGGGCGACAAAATGCTGCGCATTGACGCGCAGGGCAATGTGCTGTAACTTTACCATTCCCCACCTGGTCTTCCCGCCTTTATGACCTGTTTTTTAATACGGCACCAAAGTTGACCCTATAGCTTTATGCCCCGAACACATGGTAGTTCAGGGTAGAGTATGTTATTTTGTCACCGAATCAGCATTATGAAACAATTGAAAAAATGGTTAGGCCCGGAAGATGAAATGGACTTTATTCCTATTATTCCCTTGAATGAACATGAAGGCGATAATGGCGCTGATATAGTAGTGCCGGGCGAATTGCCCCTTTTGCCGTTGCGTAATACGGTACTGTTCCCAGGCGTGGTATTGCCCATAACGGTAGGAAGAGACAAAAGCATCAAAGCGGTGAACGAAGCCCACAAGGCTGACAAACTGGTAGGCGTGCTGGCACAAAAAGACAGCAGCGTGGAAGACCCGGGAATCAACGACCTGGAAGACATCGGCACCGTAGCGAAAATCATCAAACTCATCAAAATGCCCGATGGCGGCACTACGGTGATCATCCAGGGCAAACGCCGGTTCCGGCTCAACAAAATCGTATCAGACGACCCTTATTTCAAAGCCACGATCAGCTTGCTGGACGATGACGAAACGCCTAAAAGCGATGATTTTGAAGCCTATGTGTCCAATATCAAAGACCTGGCGGCGCAGATCATCCAGCTTTCTCCCAATATTCCGTCAGAAGCAGCCATTATCCTGCGGAATATAGAGCATCCTTCTTTCCTCATTCACTTTATATCCAGCAATCTCAATACCGACCTGGTTGAAAAGCAGAAATTGCTTGAGTTAAACGATATCCAGAAACGTGCGGACCTGCTGATGCAACTGCTCCAGCGCGAGTTGCAGTTTGCGGAGTTGAAGAACAAAGTCACCACCAAGACAAAAACCGAACTGGACAAACAGCAGCGCGAATATTTCCTGCAGCAACAGCTCAAAAGCATCAAAGAAGAGCTGGGCGGTGATGCCAATGATCGCGAGATCAAGGAAATGCAGAAAAAGGCCGAAACGAAACAATGGCCTGATGCGGCCAGGGAAATGTTTAAGAAAGGTATAGAAAAACTCGAGCGCATGCATCCCAGTACACCCGATTATTCCGTGGTGTACAACCATCTCGACCTGATGCTGGACCTGCCCTGGTATAGTTATACCGAAGACCTGTACGACCTGAAAAAAGCGCGCAAGATACTGGACAACGATCACTATGGTATGGACAGGGTAAAAGAGCGGTTGATCGAATACCTTGCCGTGTTGAAACTGAAAGGTGATATGAAGAGTCCCATTCTTTGTTTTGTGGGACCTCCCGGCATTGGCAAAACTTCGCTCGGAAGAAGCATTGCCACGGCCATCAACCGGAAATATGTGCGCATCAGTCTTGGCGGACTGCACGACGAAAGTGAAATACGCGGTCACCGCAAAACATACATAGGCGCCATGCCGGGCCGGATTATACAGTCAATTCGCAAGGTGAAATCATCCAACCCCGTAATCATTCTCGATGAAATAGACAAGGTTGGAAATGATTTTCGTGGCGACCCCTCATCAGCCTTGCTGGAAGTACTCGACCCAGAACAAAACCATACGTTTTACGATAACTACCTGGAGCTGGAATATGATCTCAGCAAAGTGTTGTTCATCGCTACGGCGAATGATATCAACAACATTCAACCGGCTTTGCGCGACAGGTTGGAGATCATTACCCTCAGCGGCTATGCTGTTGAAGAAAAGGTAGAGATCGCAAAACGCCACCTGGTGCCCAAACAAAAAGAAGCGCATGGATTGAAGGATGTGCCTTTCAAAATATCCGACAAAATTCTGCAGAAGGTAATCCAGGATTACACGCGTGAGAGCGGCGTGCGTGAACTCGACCGTCATATCGCTGCCATTATGCGCTATGAAGCGAAAGAGTATGCATTAAAAGAACATGTAAAGCCAACGCTTTCAGAAAAAGAACTGGAGAAGATATTGGGCAAACCCCGTTTCAGCAGTGAATTTTACAAGGTGGCCAATATTCCCGGTGTGGCAGTAGGCCTGGCCTTTACTTATGCAGGCGGCGATATACTCTTTATGGAAACAAGCCTGAGTGACGGTAAAGGAGAGTTAAAACTTACCGGCAATCTTGGCAATGTGATGAAAGAAAGTGCTGCCACGGCTGTAAGTTATCTACAGGCGAACGCCAAAAAATTCAACATAGATTCCACGTTGTTTGAAAAAAAGAATATTCACGTGCATGTGCCGGAAGGTGCCGTTCCGAAAGACGGTCCGAGTGCGGGTATAACGCTGATGACTGCGGTAGCATCGGCGCTGACCGGGCGACGCGTAAAACCATACCTGGCTATGACAGGAGAGATCACGCTGCGCGGACAAGTGTTGCCCGTTGGTGGCATCAAGGAAAAAGTGCTGGCTGCGCGTCGTGCAGGAATCAAGGAAGTAGTGCTTTGCTGGCAAAATGAAAAAGACGTGGAAGAAATCAATCCTGCTTTTCTCAAGGGACTTACATTTCATTATGTAAAAACCATGCAGCAGGTGCTTGATATTGCGTTGCAGTAAAGGCTTTTAATATCATTTTAATAATATCATGCAAAGTGCATAAAACAAAATTCGTCTAACCCTGTTATAATAGTATCAACTGAGATTTTTTTTCATGTTGGTTGTTTTAAGGGTTAAAGAAAATTCCTCCGTGTCAACGGAGGAATTTTTTTTGTTCTTACCATAGTTTTTTAGCCACATCGCAAAAATGGACCACTCCTGGTTACCACATTGTTGCACGCCACAAATGTGTTAAGCTTAAAAAAATATATATTTGGCAAACTTTTCGGGCATATTGACACTATGGCTACCCGGTCAGTATTGCCTGAACCAGGCCAGGTTAAACCTCCTCTAAGTGACTATTTTCCGGGTACAGGTGTCGGTCCGCGCACCCGCGATAATTGTTTTCACTTAATCACTTTTAGCCGCTTCCCTTAACCCTTGCAAATTAAGGGTTTCAGAATTCTGTATATCCTCTGAATTAGGTAATCTTTAATCCATAGTTCTCAAAAAAAGATGGTCCAAGATGATCAAAGTAGTAATTGCTGATGACCACCAACTTGTTCGGGAAGCCTGGAAACTGCTGTTGAGCAAGGATAAGCGACTCTCCGTGGTGGCAATTTGTGAGAACGGCGATGAGGTAGTGCAGGTTTGCCGTGCCATACAACCCGATGTAGTGTTAATGGACATCAATATGGAACCCACCAGTGGTATAGAAGCCACGCGCGCTATACGTGAATTTTCAGATGATATCCGCATCATAGGCATCTCTGTTCATACCGACCTTCCTTATGTGAATGCCTTGATGGCGGCCGGCGCAAACGGATACGTTACCAAAAACTCTTCCGGCGAAGAAATGGTACGCGCTATTTTCCTGGTGCTGGAAGGACAGCAATACTATTGCAAGGAAATTGCGGATATAATCGGCGGGTAATAGCAAGTTATCGTTTCTGTTAATGCGGCCACATCGGTTGGACTATATGAATCCGAACAGGTAGCAGCTCGCTCCGCACTAACTTATTCTTCCACCAATTGCTTTTCCTCCTTAAACGCTTCGCGGGGTGTAAGGCCCAGCAACCGGAACATCGCATTGTCCTCTTCAAAAGAAGGATTGGGCGTAGTGAGTAATTTTTCACCGGCAAAGATAGAGTTGGCGCCGGCGAGGAAGCAAAGCGCCTGGTCTGCTACCGACATGCTTGTTCTGCCCGCACTCAGTCGTACCATAGCCTTGGGCATCAGTATGCGGGCGGTAGCAATCATGCGCACCATATCCCAAACATCTACGGCAGGATTTTCTGCCAGCGGTGTGCCCGGTACGGGCACCAGTGCATTCACGGGAACGCTTTCAGGGTGTTCGGGCATTGTGCTGAGCGTATGCAGCATTTTGATGCGATCTTCATGTGTTTCGCCCAGACCTATAATACCACCGCAGCAAACAGAAATGCCAGCCTGGCGAACATTTTCAAGCGTACGGAGCCGGTCCTCATAAGTGCGGGTGGTAATAATTTCATGATAATATTCCGATGAGGTATCGAGGTTATGATTGTACGCATAAAGCCCGGCATCGGCCAGTTTCTTTGCCTGTTCTTCGGTAAGCATGCCCAGTGTGCAACATACTTCCATACCCATTTCATTCACGCCCTTTACCATTTCCAGCACGCGGTCAAAATCGCGGTTGTCGCGCACTTCCCGCCAGGCAGCGCCCATGCAAAAACGTGTGGAACCAGCAGCTTTGGCTTTGGCAGCGTATTCCAGCACTTCTTCTTTTTTCATCAACGCATGCACTTTTATATTGGTATGGTAGCGGGCGGCCTGCGGGCAATAGGCGCAGTCTTCCGTACAACCACCGGTTTTGATGCTGAGCAACGTGCACACCTGAACTTCTCCGGTATTATTGAATTTACGGTGAACAGAAGCGGCACGAAAAACGAGATCCAGCAAAGGGGTATTATAAATCTCCTTTATTTCCTCTATGGTCCAGTCGTTGCGTATAATTGCATCCATGGTGGTTGATTTGGCGCAAATTTATAGGATGTAGGTCAATATGCAAGAGGTTATTGCCATTGGCGGCTTTTAAGCAATATGGTAGCATCGGTCTGCAAAGGCAGGTGAAGGTGGAATAACTTGTTGAATAGTACCCGAAACTGATTAACGCAGGTGATGCTGTCGTACAGCATTTGATAGTCCTGGTCAGGATAATATACTGCATTCAGGTTATCAAACGACCGTTCCGGAGCGTTGTACACACGAAACCCATGATCCCCCAGCAGCAGGATAACAGCGCCCGGATTTTTTTCCCGTATGGTTAGGATCATGTTTTTAATGCGCCTATTTGTCCATTTAACATAACCCAGGTAATCGGATACGTATTTTGTATGTATGGCCCCGGGCCCTTTTCCCGCTGTGCCTTGATCTGCAATGTTGTTTCCATGCTCATCATAGTAAAATGGAAAATGGGGCATCATGAAATGCGCATATACAAACCGGGGCTTGTCCTTTCTTGCTGCATTTTCACACACAAGGCGTTCAAATTTTTCATTGGATTGTTTGAATGTTTCCGTCTTAATGCGTGAAGGCGGCTGTGCGCCCGCCCATGCCTGTAAAATCTGGTTTTTGTCTTTTGTAAGACGGGCCAGTAAGGTAGTGCTGTTGATCAGCTGATACCCCGTGGGAAATACCGGCTGCAACGGATCGCCTTTGAGAGGGCCGAAGTTGAATCCGGAATAGTTGATGATGTCGTAACCATGTTGCTGTAAAATCCAGTGCACTGCATTTTCCCTGACGAGCTTTTCGCACAGCGCGAATTCCTTTTGTGTTACTGATTGGATGTTGCTGATTCCACTCACAAAACCCATATTGAAAATGGACGACATGGAGAATACGGTATAGTTGTAATTGGAGCGGCTGTTTTGCTGAATGCTGAATTGGTTAGCGAGCAGAAAACTGTCCAGGTCGTTGTGAAACCCAAATTGTTTTTCCAATGAAAGGGAAGAGGCGTATTCATCCATCAACAGCAAAAAGATGTCCGGTTTTTCGCAGGTATCGCACACTGTGATTTTTTCAGGACTACCGGTGATGCGTAAGTTATAGCCTGAAGGATTGAAATGTGCGTAAATCAACTTCGGAATATCTATTGCCAGGAATATCAGCAATAGCAGATTGAGAAAGAAGGTAAACCGATAAGGTTTTTCGGCCCTTTTTTTCTGATAAATAAATACGCATACAATAGCAGCCGCACAGGCAGGCAGCAACACACGGTAATGATAAAGATGCAGAAAGGCCAATTGTTGCAAGAGGAAATCCTGCAGGGCAGGAAAGAAAAAGTAAACACTCATTGCCAGAGCAGCCACCAGCCCGGATTTAAGCGAGCTGCCTAGCAGCCACCGGCCAAGCATAGTAATAGCCAATGCCACAGCCGTATACAGCAATATCATTACCATGCCTTCCTTCCATGAAACCGCTCCATAATTTTCTATTGATGCATGCACCACAAAAAAAGCCGGCAGCAGGGCAACATGATATGGAAAGTGTTTAAGTGTTTGCATTTTTATTCAGTTACTGGTATTGCAGGAAATGCGTGCGTCCCTCCAGTATAGGCAACTGTGTGCCAAAAAACAGATTCCCGATTAATCGAAAAGTGTTTACATTGGTCATATTCCGGATGGCCGGTACTGTTTTGTTTTTTCCCAGGTAGATTGCCTGGAAGTTGAAAAATTCCAACTGCTTTTTATCCGGATCATAAAACCGGAACCCGTGATCGCCCTGGATAATAATTACCGTTGGACGTGTAGCAGCTTCCAAAATGGCATCCGTCACTTGCAACATCAGTCGGTTTACATGCTATACCTGCCCGGTATAACCTTTCATCCTGTTTTGCAAGGGCAAATTGTTAACAGGCTTTATTTTGTCGCCATTGGCGTCAAACGTATACGGGCCATGTGGTATAAACAAATGACCATAAACAAAACGCGGGTTGTTTAGCCGGAGGCGTGCAGACTGAATTATGTGCGATAAAGCAATACTGTCATGTCGATCGCGATTGGCTGCATACACTTCCACATCCGACTGTTTCGGTTGGAGCCATGCAGGCAACAGCCATCCGATATCGCGCTGTATTTTTTTCAGGAGATTGTGTTGCTGGTAAATCAGGTTGAGTTCCCACACATCAAACGATGGCACCGTGGAGGGATGTGAACGAATATCGAATAACGAATGATTGAAAATGGAATAGCCCAGCTTTTCGAGGGAAGGGACAAGCGGATTATTGTACACATGGAGAACACCAGGCAGGTATTTATCCATCGTATACCGGACCGTTGTATCTACCCCCGTCAGGTAATCGAGATGGAACGTACTGCCTACTGAAAATGGCGTGAGGTTGTAATTACTGCGCGAATCGGGAAACAACGTAAAGCCTCTCTGGATGAGCGCAGCATCAATCGCGGTATTATCAAAGCCAAAATATTCCTTCAATGCCGGGGAAGAAGTGTAGGAATCAAAAATGAGGTAATAGATATCAGGACAAGCGGCGGTATCTGCAACGCCGGCAAACAGGTTGGCAAACACACTGCTTTTGTGTTTCTCCTGCCACGCACGGAATGTGATGGTTCCGATATCTGCAATTATGAAAAGAAACAAAGCTGTATTCAGAAAAAGAAAAGTCCGCGCAAATTTGGAGCTACGCCGGCGAAGTCGTAACGTTAAAAAAATAAAAAGCACCAATGCAACCGGGAGCAACAATGAATAGCTCTGCCACAGGCTTTTGGGAAACAAACTATTCAGATATTCTTTTAGTGGCCCCAGGTAATAAAATACCACCATCAGGTAAAGGGCTGCCAGCGAAGCTTTTCTCCAGTCACGTATCAACAGCAAGGTAATGAGCAACGCTACTGGCGGAAAAGCAAATAACCAGATCATTTCCCCGTACAAATGGCGATATTCAAGCAATCCGTGATACGTTTTTTCAATATTCACTACAACAAATGTTGGCAGCAATACCAGAAAAGCCGGAAATATTTCAAGAAATCTTTTCATAAGCAGGTGCGTATTGCTTCACTTACGGACCATCCAGTAAAGGGTTCTCTTCGTTCCGGGAATATTTTCCTGTCGTTTGATGGTGAAATATTGGGAGAAAACAGTTTCAAATTGTTCCTGGTGATAGTCTATAAATACATCCTGCCGGCTGCGCAGCATTTGCTGCACTTTTTCGTCATCTTTCGGAACAAATTCCATAATTAGTTGCGGCGCTATTTTATTGAAATAACCGGCCAGGGTCTGTAGCGAAATGTTCCTGCCAATAACGAGATGGTGTACCAGCGCCAGTGCCAGCACCAGTTCCATTTGAATGCGGTCGTGAAAGGCGCTTCTTTCCTGGTTGTTGAATCCCACAGCAGGAGAGGGGTTCGATACATCCATCACGAGCGGCAATAAAGCCAGGCCGCTTTGTTTTTTTGTTTCGAGATACAAGCGGTTGATGCATCGGCTGTCCATATCCGTTGCCACCACTTCCATGCCCATACCTGCCAGGATTTTCGAAAAATGCCCGTCATTGGCGCCGAGGTCGAGAGCGGTACGTGCACCGGTTTGTGCGCAGAAATCGCGCACGAGCTTTTCCTTTTCCTGTAAATACGATTGACTCAGTATGGTATCGTCGTAGTAATTGCTCCAGGTTGTTTTTATCGGTTTGTCATCGGGAAAATTACGGATGATGTTTTCGAGGTGTGTTACCAGGTCGTTGAGTTTTTTCCTGCTGAAGCGGGCGGTAGCTTTATTCCCTTTTTCCCCTATGTTGGTATTCTGCAGGTAAACATGCAGCCATACGCCCAGGTTCAACCGGCTTTTCAACGGCAGCAGTTTGGCGATTATGTCGACCGGGATGCCGTTGATATACGTGCTGAGAATTTTTTGAATGTCGGATTTAAGGTAGTGTTCCAGATATAAAGGAAACAAAAAACATTGGCAGAACTGCCGGTAAGCCACCCAGGGTTGGGAAGGATCATACGTGTCGAACGACAGCGTGTCTATAAAAACGGGTTTGCCTTTGTGAAACTGGATATTGAAAGGAGTAGCGTCTTTCAGTATCATACCAAATTCGAGGGCAGTGCGCAGGATGCGCAGGGTAAGCAAAGCCGCGTCCCTGAACTGGGCAAAACACCATTCGTAAGGATAGGAAATATAGGGTATGGTTTCAGGACGGAGTGTAAGATACCAATCGTCACTGTTGGTAAGGTTGGTGTGTACTTCTTCATGTTTTACCAGCCAGCCTTTTTGCACCAGTTGCGCATAAAGTCCGGAGTCCATCAATTGCCGGTACTGTGCCGCGTAATACTGGTTCACCTGCCGGTAGTATTTTCCTTCCCATTCAAATACAAACCCGGAAGGATCTTTAAAAGAAGCAGGGTGCCGGGTATAGTTAGCCATTTATATTATCGTTCTCGCTGGTGTCTTCTTTTTTAGGCCGCCAGAAAAAAGCTTTTATTTTCCACCAGATATTTTTGAAATAGAACAATATGCCCAGGATAGCGGCAATGATCACCTGGATGAGATAACTGCCGCTGCCCGGGTCAACATATAGTAATATAGAAAGGAACATTACAGGTAGTTGAGATTGGTTTTCGGTGTTAAAGTTAATAAAGTCTCATACATCAACTGAATGGTTTGTTCTATATCGCTCCGGTGCAGCATTTCCACCGTTGTATGCATATAACGGAGCGGTATGGAAATTAGTACTGAAGGACAGCCGTCATTGGCATAGGCAAAGGAGTCCGTATCGGTGCCGGTGCTGCGCGAAACGGTGCGGGTTTGTACCGGGATATTTTTGCGTTCTGCCACATCCAGCACCAGGTTCAGCAGTTTGTTGTGTACGGCAGGCCCATATGCCAGAGAGGGACCTTTGCCGCAACTGCAATCGCCTTCAATGATCTTGTTGATCATGGGCGTAGAAGTGTCGTGCGTTACATCGGTAATAATGGCCACATTCGGTTTGATACGCCGGGCGATCATTTCTGCGCCGCGCAAACCAATTTCTTCCTGCACAGCATTTACTACATACAAACCGTACGGCAGCTTCTTCCTGTTTTCTTTTAAAAGGCGGGCTACTTCTGCAATCATGAATCCGCCGATGCGGTTATCAAATGCACGGCCAACATAATAGTCATAGGCCAGTTCATCAAAACCATCCTGGTAGGTAACTACGGCGCCGATATGCACGCCGAGGTCCTCCACTTCCTTGCGACTGCGGGCGCCGCAATCCAGGAAAAGGTTGTCTACCTTGGGCTGCGGGTCTTTGGCATCTGTATTATGCAAACGCGTATGAATGGCCGGCCATCCGAATACTGCCTTTATGGGGCCTTTCTTGCCATGAATAAAAACGCGTTGCCCCGGGGCAATCTGGTGGTCTACACCGCCATTGCGTTTGAGATAGAGCAGTCCTTCAGGAGTAATATAGTTTACAAACCAGCTGATCTCGTCTGCATGCGCTTCAATCACCACCTTGAATGGTTCCTTCGGATTGATAATGCCCACAGCAGTGCCATAGGGGTCTACAAAAGTGGTATCTACCAGCGGTTTAATATAATCCAGCCATAATTTTTGTCCGCTGCTTTCAAAGCCAACGGGAGAGGCGTTATTGATATATTTTTTCAGAAATTCCAGCGACGATCTGGTAAGGATTTGCGTTGGTTGCTTTTCCTTTTTTGAAGCTTTTGCCATAATGTTAAGTTGTCGGTTTTTGCCTGTCAGAAATGCTAAAATTATTGATTATCGGCCGATAAAAATTGTGTTTTTTTTCAGGAGTGTTTCTGTTTGAAAGCAAGCCATTGCCGAAAAATCGTTCAAATAGTAATTACATCAACCAGCCGGCCAATGTGGTAAGCATGGCCGATAACATCATAAGCCCATCCAGTACAAAGTAATACAGGTAGTCGGAAAAATTGGTTTTTGCTACCGGGTACAGGCGCACCAGTATTACAGATGGTATGAACAGCAGGCATACATTCAACAGCGAAAACCCCCAATAGTACAAAGCGGCTGTGCTGGCAGTAAACAACAGGATGGTGATGGCAAACAACACATTGATGCCCTTCTCATCAAGGTAGGTGATCAGGCTGCGCATGCCTTCCTGTTTATCATACTCGCGGTCGCGATAATCGAACAAAATGCAGATGGCATAGATCAGAAAGAAGCGGCTGAGACAAAACAATATGCCCGGCGTTGTCCATCGGCCGTCAAAAGCCAGGGGCAGTATGGTGGTTACATAGGTCCAAACAAAAGTGAGAAAAAGCGTTTTTCCGATGGCTATTTTGCGCAGCAGTCTGAAAGGTCCCACATGCAGTTTGGGCGCGGAATACAGGAAGGTAAGTACTACTGCACCACCGAGCCATATCCAGTGATGGGAAAACCGGAAAAAGAGCACGCATGCCCCGGCAAATCCCATGAGGGTAAGCACCAGGTGCAGGCGCTTATGCTGCTGCGTCCAGCGCACGCGCTCGTTTTCACTGGGCGTGTCGGGGGTAAGATACCAATGAAAATTATAACTGCAAATGGTAGCAAAAAATACAAAGAGCAGGTAGCCCTCGTGATCGTACTGCAACAGCAGCAGGTCTTTCGTTTGCTGCACCATGAGCAGCGCGCAGCCTGTTATAAATAAACTGGTAAAAAGAAAGTATCTGAATACAGCCCGCAGCAGGGCAATCATTAGCGTGGATTTATTTCATAATGGTAATCGGACCGGCTTCTACTGTATCGCTTACATTGCCGGCCAAATCCTTAATCCAGAAGCGGAAGATCGCGGTTTCTACGGTATCGCCGCCAAAACAACGGATGGGGAGCAGATTGATATTAGTAAGGTTCACTTCCAGCGTTCCTTCGGTATTTTTCATGCGGGGGATATCAGGAAAAGTAAATTTTAACGTATCAATAAAACTTGCATCATCACACGTAGAAGATATTTTCTGAATACCCACTGCGTCACCAAGATCGCCTTCCTTGTCTGTAAATTCAAATGTAAATTGCAGCGGTGCGTTCAGGGGCACAAAATCGGTAGATACGCTTTTCAGTTTCAGTTGTGGTCTGGAGGTAAATGAATCCTTGTCACAGGCTACCAGCACGATGGCCGCCAATATTCCGATCAAAGTGTGTAATTTCATTTTCATAATGCGATTGTACAAAGTTAAATGCCTGTTCAACAACCTGCTATAATGAATTGTGAATATGAAGATAAAGTTTTTTCAGTGGATCAGGAGCAATTTGAAGGGCTTGCCCTGGAAATATTCCGATTCCAGTATACCCACAATGATATATATCGCCAATACGTAAAAACGTTGGGGATCGTTGGGGAAAAGGTGCAATCGCTGCAGCAGGTACCTTTTTTGCCCATCCAGTTTTTTAAGTCACACAAGGTAACCACCGGCAGTTTTGAACCGGAGGCCGTGTTTGAAAGCAGCGGCACCACGCAATCCATCCCCAGCCGGCATTATGTAAAAAAACTGTCGCTGTACCGGGAAAGTTTCCTGCGCACATGGAACCGGTTTTACGGCCCCCCGGAAGGCACGTGTATCATCGGTTTGCTGCCTTCCTACCTCGAACGCAACCATTCGTCGCTGGTGGTAATGGCCGATGAGCTGATCCGGCAAAGCCAATGTCCCGAAAGTGGCTTTTACCTCCACGACCATGCAAAACTGGCCGCCACCCTGCAACAACTGGAACAACGGCAACAGCCAACTATTCTACTGGGCGTCACCTTTGCCTTGCTTGATTTTGCAGCGGCATTCCCCATGCCATTGCGCTATACCACCATTATGGAAACGGGCGGTATGAAAGGAAGGCGAAAGGAGCTGACGCGACAGGAAGTGCACAACCTGTTAAAGGATGCTTTTAAAGTGGAAAGCATTCACTCCGAGTACGGGATGACAGAATTGTTGTCGCAGTCATACAGCAGCCGCGACGGCATTTTTCAAACACCACCATGGATGAAAGTGATGGTGCGCCAGGACGATGACCCTTTTGATGTGCGCCCGCATGGCAGAGGCGTATTGAATGTGATTGACCTGGCCAATATCTGGTCCTGCGCTTTTATTGCTACAGAAGATATCGGAGAGGTACAACCTGATGGCAGCTTTGCCGTTCAGGGGCGCACCGATACCAGTGATATCAGGGGGTGCAGCCTGATGGTGGCTGATCCCGTGTAATGTAACAAGCTATTGTGCAACGCTTTTTCAACCTTACGTGTCATTGCAGAAAACATCGGTATGAAGAAACTATTGATTGGGCTCGCAGTATTGCCTTTTCTGTCAATGAAATGTGAAAAAAACAATCTTACTGGCCAATGGCTGGAAGGTAAAGTAGTACGCATTTCCTGCGCCAGTTTTGTAGTGCAGGTGTTGAACAATAATAAAATAGGAGAAGATGGCTGGAAAGATGTGCTGGACAACGACAAGGTTTATGACGACGTTATTACGGCCAGTAACAAGTGCGAAATACCGGCGGTGAATAAAGACGCGATCATTCGCTTCCAGGTAGAAAAGCCCAGGGTACACAACGATTGTTATATCTGCATGATGTATGATGCTCCTCCTCTAAAAGCGTATGAAATCAAAAATATTGAGGTAAAGGAAAATAATAATTGACCGGGTACTGCAGTATGTCAGGTAAATCCTGCCTCACGTCAAAAGAATGAAACCGGTAAGCGTACCTGCTGTTGTTTTGTATATGCAAACGGGTTGTTGAATTTGTAAACCTAAAACAGATGTATATGCGAAACATTTTCTTCAGCAGGCGTATTGCCCGCATGGTTTTGCCGGCCTTGCTGTTGCCGGTATTGTTTTCCTTTATGGCGCTGCCTGGCGGCGACCGGTATGAAATTTACCTCAACGGTAAACTGATCCTCCAGCAGAACGTGTATGGTCCCATGAAGCTGCAATCCCTTGCGCTGGAGAGCGCTACTGCAAAAGATCAGCTGGTGGTGCATTACAGCCACTGCGGCACCATTGGCAAATCGAGAAGCATAGCCATACTGGACAGCCATGGGAAAGTATTGAAAAAATGGTCATTTGCCGACGCGTCCGGCCAAAAAGTGGGCATGATAATCCCTGTGAAAGAATTGCTTACCCTGCAAAAAAATGCAACGGGACAGGAACTGGTGCTGGTGTACAGCGCCAAAGAACTTCCTGACGGAAGGCAACTGACTGCCTTTCGTTTTGGTAAAAAGGTAACGGCATAGGTAACCCGCAAGGCGAAGCAGGTGCAGGTGTGCAAACGGGAACATGTTCCTGTGCGCATACCTTTTCTGCTTAGGTGAGGTCTAGTTTATTGGCAACAAACCTGTGCACGGTATGGTACATTGCTTATTGTTGCTTTCAAAGGCCAGTTCTATCAGGCGAATGGTATTGTACCCGTGTACCGGCTTTTCCAGCAGCAGCGCGCCGTGAACGATGGTATTGTACAGGTTCTGGTAATATGAACCGAAATTGCCTTTGCGTGAAGGATATTTTTTGCGCACCAGTTTACCCTCCATTTCGGTGTGCAGCAGTCCATGCCATTGTTCATCTTCCTGTCCCCAGTCGTCCCCGGTAGGCATTTCACCGGCCCTCAATTTTGCTTCCTGCGGGTCTTCGCCGAATTTGATGAACGAACCTTTGGTGCCATGTATCATATAGCGTGGACCGGGTTCGCGCACCAGCATGCCGGCCTGCAAAATCACTTTCAGAAAACCGTAGTCGAGCCGCAGATCGAAATAATCGTCTACACGGGCGTGCGGGCGCTGGTGCCGGATATCGGCCGTGATGCTTTGTGGTAAACCAAATAATATTTGGGCCTGGTCAATCAGGTGAGCGCCGAGATCGTACAGGATGCCGCTGCCGGGCAATGGCGCTTCCCGCCAGGCATGTGGACGGGCTTCGGCACGATAGCGGTCGTAGTGGCCCTCAAATGTATGTATATCACCCAACAGCTGTTGTTGGAGAATTTCCTGGATGGTAAGGAAATCGCTTACGTAGCGACGGTTTTGGTAAACGCTCAGCACAGGTGGTACGGATGCCGACAGGTCCACCAGTTCCATAGCTTCCGCAGAAGTATTGGTAAAAGGTTTTTCCAGCACCACATGCTTGCCCGCCTCCAACGCAGCTTTGGCATAGGGGAAATGGGTTTCATTGGGCGTAGTAATCACCACCAGGTCGATGCCCGGGTCCTGCAACAGGTCCCTGATATCACGTACGACATTAACATGCGGATAAATTTTTTTCGATTCTTCCTTATGTCTTTCCACTACTGCCACCAGTTCATATTGATCACTGTTGGCAATGAAGGGTGCGTGAAATACTTTGGCTGATATGCCAAAGCCAACAATGCCTGTCCGCAATTTTTTGCTCATCCGTTTTTTTTTGACGCGGAAGATAGGCAGGAAAAACTTTTTTTACCCGGATTTTTATGGAAGGCCCCGGTTCATATAAAGCAAAAACCGGGAAAAATTCCCGGTTTTCTGGTCCTCTATTCTCATGTAACAAAGTCCCGTATAGTTAACCGTCTGTTGTTCAGTAATTATGTAGTAACCGGCTGTGATCGGGGTATATGCACCATACGATTTTCCCGGGCCGGTTCCAGCACAGAAGCTACGTACGAAGCGCACAGCGCCAAAGGATCATACGCTGCAAACTCCCAGCTTAACCTGATTGCATTTTCCTTGTACGTTTCGTCTTTCATTATTTTCGCCACACTTTTTCTGATCTGCGAAGGAGTAGGTCTTTCTGTGCCGAGGTTCACTCCCAGTTTGAAATAGCCAATGCGTGCGTTGATTTCATTTTTGCCTTCGTGAATGCCCGCCGCAATGATGGGCAACTGGTGTTTGATGGCCAGCATCACGCCGCCATAACCTCCGTTGGTGATGTATGCATGTGCCATTGGCATCACCTGGTGGAAGGGAATAAAATCTTCTATGATGATATTGTCGTATAAATATTTTGCTTGCAACTGCACCGTGTCTGATCCTCCGGTAGTAACCACCACGAGGTATTCCGTATTTTTCAACGCTTCCAGTACGGGCACCAGCAGTTTGGTGGTATCTTTTTCTACGGTTCCCTGCGTAACGAGAATCACTTTTTTGTAACGCTGCAACCTGTTATCGCTCCATAATTTGCTTTGTTTCTTTTCACTCCACGGTAGCAAGGGACCAATGAAACGCACGTTGCTGCTGAGATCGCTTCTTTTGTATTCGAATGACGGCGTACCGCTTTGCAGCAATAAATCCGATTTGCGCGATATGAGGTCAAATACATTGCAGTCGGGCGCTGCTATACCATGCTGCTCCAGGAGTTGTTGCATCAATTCAGTGGGTTTGCGAAACAATACCTTGTCAGACAGCCAGCGCAAAAAATCCTGTTTGCGTCGTCCTGCAAAACTTTTGGCAGGCGTCATACCCAGACCCGTAGGTGCCAAATCTTTGGATGTTTCAGTAAGGGGCAGTACACCTATGGCAATCACCGGCACGCCAATCTTGTCTTTTACAAAAGGAATGGCGGAAAAGCAATTGTCAGCTATAAAAACATCGAATGGGAATGATTCATAAATCTCGCAGATGTCTTCATAATACTCCGTAGAACGAAGTATAAACGCATGGATTATATCAAATCTTACTTTTTTGATCTTGTTATGGATCTTCGTTCTTTCGGGAAAATACTCGTCTATTTTATCACCGGTCCAGTCCAGTGCTCTTTTGAAAGGATATAAAGGTATGCCCAGCCGTTTGATCTTGTCGGCGTAATGTGATGAGCTGTACCAGCGCACATCGCATCCTTCATTTCGCAGGTGCACGGCAAGTGCAGTTAGCGGATTGAAATGTCCGTCGGCGGGTGCGTTCGCAAACAATATTCGTGTTCCTGCTTTCAGGTACGGTAAATCAACTCCTGCAAATTGTTTCAACAAATTTTTCATTGCGCTTTTTGTTTTGATGGCTACGTTTGACCTGTTGAAAATAAAATCTGGTGCAAAGTACTAAGCCATCATTACGGCTGTTAGAAGGGGGTGAATCAATTGTAAAAACAGGAGGATGGGTTGCGGTGATGCAGCAACCTGGGAGGAAATCTTACACGTATAACGGCGTGCTTATACTGAATAATACAATGCTGAATTGTTACACACTGATTTTCCTGTCTCTCGCATCAATTTTCCATTCGCCGGTGAGCTTTCCATTTTCCACGGTATAGGCTCTTTCGTACAAAGCAACGGTAGGACATATATGATAAGGAATACCGTACAATACATCGCCAGGTTGGTAACCGTGACCTGCACCTGCGTCCATCACCAGGTGTTCTTCGCTCTGGCTTATTGGTTGGAGTTGCGGGGCCTGCGGAAAATAAACGCGTTTGCCCAGTTCATTTTCTGCTGCAACGGATTTGTGGCCAAGATCAAGGCAAATATAACGTTCATTGGGCAGTGAGATGACCCGTGTTACCAACGCTGCGGCGGGAACAAACGGTTGCTCGGGGCATGTGCGCATATAGCAGTGGTCCCAGAATATAAAAGTACCCGGGCTGCATTCTACCTCCGCTCTTTTGGCATGAATGGGAAAGCTGGGCGATCCGCCTGCTATAATCACCGGCGGTTCATAACCGGCGCCTATCAGGTCGTTTTTCATTTGGGTTACTTTGGCGAAGGCTTCATCACAGAGGATGGTGCGTTGTTGAAAATTTTCGTGGCGGATATGTCCGTCGTAGGCATGCAATCCGACAGGCAATAATCTTTCTGCACAATACCGGTACAACTGCAGGGCGCTTTCGCCGGGTTCTATGCCTGTACGATTTTGTCCCACGTTCAGATCAATGTAAACCGGAAAGCGTTTGCCGGTAAAGGACAATGCATCAGCTATTTTTTCAGCAGCAGCCATGTTGTCTACCAGGCATGCATATGCGGTATTGGGATATTTTTTTATGAGCGCCACAAAGCGTTCAAGTTTGGGGCCTGCAGGCTGATAGGCCAGCAACACATCCGGCGCCTGGCATTGGCCAAGCATTTCCGCTTCGGCAATGGTGGCGCATTTGAATTTTGTAATGCCGGCAGCCAGCATGGCCCGCACCACCGCAGACATTTTATGCGTTTTTACATGCGGGCGCAGGCGATGCAGCGAACCATTAACCATAGTGATCAGCTGCTGAATATTATGCCGCATCCGCTCAGGGTACACTACCAATGCCGGTGAATCAAGTTGGTGAATAGTATCAATGGTAAACCAGTGTTGTTGTTGCATGACGGTAAAATAATTTTACAATGGCCGGAAAGGTATTGAATTTTCCGCCCGTTATGAGCAATACACGGACTATGATACCCATGAAGATAATGACGCGCAAGGGATAACAATGTGTAATTTGAACGTGAACAAACAGTAAGTTACTATTTCCGTTGGATACTGCCAGCGGTGTGCGGGAATTGCTGTACAAAGGGCAACCGGTCTTTTGCAAATATGCTTCGGGGTTCAGCCACTGGCCGGATTGTTGTATTGCATACGCCCGAATCTTTACATGAGCGCATCAGCACATTGGCTAATTTGCTAATTTTCACACTTTCAAACTGTCTCGCCGATGGATACGTTAACGCATATTGTTTTAGGCGGTTGCATAGGGGAAATATTTGTTGGAAAGAAAATTGGCCGGCGTGCATTGTTGCTCGGGGCAGTGGCGCAAAGTGTACCCGATATTGACTTCATAGCTTCATTTCTGTATAGCCCATCTGCCAACCTGCTGGCACATCGCGGATTTACCCATGGCTTTCTGTTTGCCATCCTGGTAACGCCGGTGCTGGCCTGGCTGGCGGACCGATGGCGACGACCGCATGATGTACCATTCCGCACCTGGCTCTGGTTTTTTGGTACAGAGATCATCGTGCACATTGTGCTCGATGCCGCCAATGCCTATGGAACGGGCTGGTTTGAACCTTTCAACAATGCCCGCTTTTCCTATCATTTGTTGTTTGTAGCGGACCCGCTGTTTTCCATAGTGCCCGGTGTGGTTTTTGTATGGCTGGCGTTTAAACGCCGTCACCGGCAACGCACTTTCTGGGCATTCGTTACGTTGTGCTGGTGCGTACTGTATGTGGGCTTTTGTATGGTAAGCAAATTCATTGTGGAGAAGGAGGTGAAATCCATTGCGGCGCAACAACAGATTGCTTACCGTCGGTATTTTACTACGCCTACGCCGCTTAATTCAATGCTGTGGTTTGTAGTGTTGGAGGGTGCTGAAGGGTATCATATCGGTTATAGATCACTGTTTGATCGACAGACATCTATGCCATTTGAATATTTTCCGCGTAATGATTCGTTGCTGTTGCCGGTAAAGGATTCGGAGGACCTGGCAGACCTTACGCAATTCTCACAGGGATTTTATACGGTTGAGCAATGGGGCGATACGCTGGTGTTTAATGATCTGCGTTTTGGGCAGATGATAGGGTGGAGGGACCCGAGGGCGAAGTTTTCTTTTCATTACTTTTTGAAGAGCGCGTATAGTAATGATATGGTGGTGCAAAGGGGAAGATTTGCGAATTGGGACAGGGATGCGTGGATTTCGTTGTGGAGGAGGATTGGGGGTGGTCAATAGCTACGCTTTTACTTTTGCTTGAAATAAAATGTAAAAAGATAATACAAAATTCTCACAAGCCAATAAGACAAATACTGGTAAAAACGCTCAAAGGCATTGTAGCGCGTTACATAAGATTCTTCCGTTATTTCCACACAGTCATTTTGAATAATCTCCTGCAACCTTTTTTGTACCGTAGCAGCAAATGCATCATTGCGCACATCAAGGTTCAGTTCAACACTCGCATACGCGCTGATGTCGTTTACATTGTACGAACCGATGGTCACCCATTTATGATCGCTTACAGCCAGCTTGGCGTGCAATATAGTGCGCGTATATTCATAGATGCGGATCTTCCTTTTCAACAACCAACGATACATATACCGCTCTGCATGTTTGGTGAGCTTCACATCCGATACCTGGGTCACAATCACACTCACCGCAATGCCGCGCTTTGAAGCCCGCGACAGGTTATGGCGAATGATGCGTCCCGGCAGAAAATAACTCGACATAATGATCACATCCTGCGTGGCGCGCTGCAGCATTTCCACGTAACTGCCTGATATCTGGTTTTTGCGTTTAACCCAGTCGTTGCGGCGCAGGCGTACCAGGCATTCTTCATCGGGCAGGGGTTGTACTACATCGTGCAGGAGTTTTTTCTTTTTAATACGCAGGGCGGGTTTGGTCCACAGGTTGACACATACTTTTTGCAGTTCGCGAGAAATTTCTCCTTCCGCGTACAGCGCCCAGTCGAGCCAGGAAGGTTCATCGCCTACATCGTTGTAATTATTGCTGATGTTGATGCCGCCAACAAGACTGTAATACCCGTCGGCCACGGCCACCTTGTGATGGAGCCGGCGCCCGAAATAGAAGTGTTCGCTTTTGAGCAAGGGTTCAAAAAAGCGGAAATGAATGCCTGCGGATTGCAGGGATTGAATAAATTCATCCGACAAATCCTTGGAAGCATACCCGTCGGCCAGTATGTAGATTTTCACGCCCTTGCCGGCAGCTTCCATAAGCGCTTTTGCTACTTCCCGGCCTGTTTCATCGTCGTGGAAAATGTATACCTGCAGGTGAAAGGAAAGCCTTGCCAGGCGGATCATTTCCGTGAGGGTAGAAAAATACTCTTTTCCGCCGCGTACCAGGCGCACCTTGTTCCGGTGCGTAAAGGCTGAAGATGGTCGGTAAAGTATTCTTGACATGTCAGCAGCATTGCAAAGTACTATATATCTGCATATGTGCTGCCACTGGTTGCCTGCATCCTGAATATGGTGCATTGCTGGTGAAGCCAGGTGCTCCTCGCTCGTAGTCGGGATTCCGTTGACAGACGCGCCAGCCGCAAAAGCGCCTGCGCATAGTTGGCTACGCCCCGGTTGTGGGCATTACAGGGACGATTCAGGCAGCGGCGGCAATACTTTGATTGCCCGTCCCTCTACTTCAAACCGCAGATCGCCGGTGAGTTCTATCATGCCCAAAATATTTTTGATGCCATGATCGCGGCGAAAACTGCCGGTAAAATTCATATTGGGTAAGTCGGAGGGATTGCTGATTTCTACGTCGTACCACCGTGTAAGCTGCTCCAAAATGGCGCTGAGCGGTGTGTTGCGGAAAATGAATGCACCTTTTTTCCAGGCAGTTACTTCTTCTATGTCTGCCGCCCGTACGGTAATGGCGCCTGTACTGTCAATCGTTGCCAGGGTGCCGGGTTGGAGGAGTTGCGATAGTTCTCCCTTCGTAATTTTCACAGAACCGCTCACCAGTGCTGTTTGCAGGGATTTCTTTTCCGGATAGGCATTAATATTGAATTCGGTGCCCAGCGCCTGCACTTCGGTACCGTTCACTTCCACAATAAACGGGGCGCCGTTTTTAGCTACCTGGAAATAAGCTTCACCCACCAGCCGCACCCGTCTTTCCCTGCCGGAAAAATCAACAGGAAATTGCAGCACGCTTACGGCATTCAACCATATTTTGGTGCCATCGCCCAGGGTAATTTCATATTCCCCCCCGCGCGGAACGGACAGGGTGTGCATCAATTGTGTGCTTTTATCAGAGGGGCCGCTTGCGCTGCGGTAGGAAAGTTTACCGCTGTCTCCCAACTGCACCACGCTGTTGCCTTCGCGCGCCACGATACCTGTTTCCTGCTGGTCCAGGTCAACCGTGGCGCCATTGGCCAGGGTGAGCGTGGCTTTCTTTCCTCCGGGGCTGATGTCGCTGAATTCATTGGCGGTAAGCGCCGGTGCGGGCGGTGCCGGGTCGTTCATCAGGTAGCGGAAAGAAAAGATAAACAACAATATGGCCGCCGCGGCAAAGTACCATATTTTACGTAGTGGTTTTTTCACCGGGGCGGCGGGAGGAAAAACCCGCGCCGTAAAACGCTCATATGCCTGCTCATGATCTATTGATTGCAGTTCTGCCAGTTGCTGGTTCAGATTGTTTACATCCATCATTTCTTCCAGCAACAGATAGTTTTCGCTGTCTTCCCTGAGCCATGCTTCCAGCTCTGCCTGCTCTGCCTCTGAAAGTGACTCCTGCATGCGCTTCACAATTAAAGACGCAATACGGGATGCCCTTTCAACCTGGTTTTCTTTCATTGTCAAATTATTTTTTTAAAACGAGGAGCAATAAGAATTGCTGTTTTGGAATGACATTACTGATCATAAGCAGCATCTTCAGCGTTGCATGGTTTTGCTCCATCCCGGCACGACCGGGGCTGTAAAAGTGAGGATAAATATACAGGAATAGCGATGACGGTTTGCTTCAAGGTGTCGGAAATACCGGAAAAAAACCGGTTGACTGGAGCGTTGCTATACATACTACAAATCACTACCTGCGTCCTCATCAAAGGGATTGAATTACAGCCACCGGATCAGCAGCCGGATGGTAATATTGTAAAAACAACATTTAATATCCGTAGTACTAAAAGGGCCGGAAAAATTATGAAAAAAGTTGACCAATGGGCTTTTTTAGCGTTCCTTGATATGCGTCAATAGTGTAATATGAGGGGAGATGTGGTGGTAAAAATAAACAACAGGAAGTGCAAACGATTGTTAGTTAGTTTCGGTTATGGCATGCAGTTAGTGTGGTAGAATACTCATGGTACCAAACAGAAAGATGTTGTGCACACTACTTTTGAAGCACCAATAGCTGCTTCGTATTTAACGGACAAGATGAAATGGCAGAAAGCAAAGCATTTATTATATTATGCTCAAGTTCGTCTATTGGTTAACGTATTGTTAATTTAAAATAAATGTTTTTGTTGAATGGGTAAATGATGTTATGCCTGTTGGTTACACCAATACAACTTGCTTATGTATTCGGAAAAATAGAAATGCCATAGGTAATTGTAGCGCAAGCACCTGGGCAGCGTTACATCATTCATTATACAGCACAAAGAAGGTAGTGTCTGGCCAAAGGTATAAGACAACAGCGCAAACAGGAAAGCCGGGCAAGACTACCCGGCCGTGGGGGATTCCTGCGCCTCTTCAGTACCATGAAGAGGGTATCCTGCATGTGTTTTGATAACTTGAATGCGTGTTGGAAACGAAACTTCCACTGTGTATTTTAAATGCTCAGCATTAAAACACAACAATGGCTGCCTGCGCGTCCGGAAGCAAACAGCCAATTTTAAATTTCAGTAAATGCGTTGTAAAAAGAATTGCTACAGGAGAGCCTAAAAGTGTGTGGTGACAGATCAACCGGCAGCCCGACCTGTTGGTCTGCTGCATGTTGACCTGTCAAGTCTGATCAGAACAGCCACACACCCATTTCCAGATTGATCATACAATAGTGATTCTAAAAACTATATTGAAAGAATTAGAATTTCAAAAAAAGAAGGGAGAGTAGAAACACTCCCTTGTAGTGACCCAACCAAACAGTCACATGAGATTCCCGCTCGGCTGTTCGCCTTCTTGCTATAACAACCGGCACAGGCGAACAAAACCGGGCGGATGGAGCATACTGTTGAGCAGTATACGAATATTTTTTCCCGGTCGGTTTATCATAACCGGCACTGGTGAAACCTTCTTTTTTGTGGGAATCGCGATGGCATTTCCGGTGTTGACCTTGGTACACACGCCATGCTGCTGTTGCCTTTTCCTCCAGGTGTACTGCACATTGACCAGAGTGGAATACCATGCGCTGTATATGGAGTAACTGCGCGTATGCGGTACACCTTTCCATAAGCAGCCGGCATCCTGTAATGAATCGCTTCATGTTTTTTAACAGGGTTTGGATAGTTGTCAATACGCTGAAAAATGTCCGGGTTACACATTTTCTACCGCCACTAAAAATTTCGATGGCTATACTTTAATTAATCATTTCCACTTACCCGTCCATCCAATTTCCTGCGTATTCAGTGTGTATATAATAGAAACAGCGGAGGTGTACTTTTTTACTAATTGAAAGCAAAAAAAATATTGATTATGCGAAAAAAAGCTGGTTTTGCCGATTAATGTCATGGAACTGTCAGGTGGAGATGATGACAAAGGGTAGGGGCATCCTGCCATAGGCACTGGCGCTCCATTGTTTACCGGGCGGCAAATTTTTCAATGTAATGGATTCAACCACCAGTATGGCACCTACCGGCCGGACAGGCAGGCAATTGCAGGAGATGAGGCAGGCCAGGTTCGGGCAGCATTTGCAAGATGATGAGCTTAGGCGAGGTTCAGGAGCAATTTGAAGTCGATGAAACGAACCGGGTTCAGGCAGGCTGCAAGGCAATGAGAAAGGGCGCGGTGCAGGCATTTGCCAGGCGATGAAAACAGGCAAGGTCCAAGCAATTGCAAGTCGATGAAACGATCCGGTTCCAGGCAGGCAATTACATGGCTATGAGAAGGCCCGGTGCATGCATTTACAACGCGATGAGACAGGCCAGGTTCATGGCCCACAAGATTGTCGCCACCAGCATACGGTCGGGGAGTTTCACTTTAAGCAACTGGATGGCCCGGGCTTTTTGATTTTTTACGGTATGAACAGAAATATCCAGTATTTCCGCAATCTCCTGGTTCTTCCTGCCCTCGAAATAACTCATTTTGAAGATTTTTTTACACTGTTCGGGCAGGTTTTCAATTTCACTGCTGATCTGGGCCAGCACTTCGTTGCGGATCATATCGTTGAGTATGAATCCTTCTTTGTCGGCCGAGAGATAGGCGAGCTGTTTTTTCGACAATGATTCCCGCTGCATCTGCTTGAGCATGTTCAGGCAGGCGTTGCGCGTGGTTATGTACAGAAAGGCCTTTATGTTTTGTTGATTTTCGAAATCACGGTGGCGATGCCACAGCTTGACGAATGCTTCTCCCACTATGTCTTCAGCAGCCGGTCTGTCCTTGATCATTCTTTCTGCAAACAGGCACAATGGTGCATAGTACATTCTGAAAAGCGCATTCAATGAGTTGGGATCCCCATTTTTAAAATCATCACAAGGATCACTAAAGTTTTCGGCCCGGGGCATTGAAAGAAATTTTAATAAGCTTCGTTCGTAATGGTTGTGACAATACCAAAGACACTGTTGTGCCCATTAATATTGCATCGTACAAGTCAAAAGTCGATTAAAGGCTCTTCCTGGTTTTCTTATCTGCTGTCAGCCATTCTTACAGGAATCCGGCTGAGTAGCAAGCCGGATAAGGTAATGTCGGGTGGTCATCTGGGATATTCTACTGCGATACTCCTTTCAATACGGTTACACGCAGGCTACAAGTCAGTGGTTCGATTACAATCGCAACATTACATGTAAAAAATAAATTGACAAAATGCAATTTATATTCCCGTTTGTTTTTCTAAAAATTCCCCAATGCATTTTTACGGGTTTACGTAAGTAATGGTTATATAACAAGCACTAAAACGTTAAAGCTTTTCCGAATGCTATTTCGCTAACGGATATTTTACAGCGAAGCGCGCAAAGTGAGGTAAAAAGGTATCTCAATGTGTTCAGTAGATTGTTGCAAAATGAGGCGTGCCGCCGTTTCACCCATCATCTGAAAATCGGTGGAAATGGTGGTAATGCCGTTCAGAATAATTTTTTTCAGCGGCGTTTCATTGTAGGAAATCACACCCACATGCTTGCCTACCTTCAATCTGGTTGCAAGAATTTTTTCAATCAGCGTTACCAAATCGTTCTCCATCAGGTTGATAAACACTTCGCCTTCCTTTATCGGTTCATTTGCCACGTGATGCACCACTTTATAATTAAAGGCATATTGCTGGCAGAACCGGTAAAACCCTTTCAGTATTTCGTGGGGATGATAGGTATATTCCGGAAAAATAATTTTTATCGTGTGATATTTACTCAATTGTTCCAGGCTTTGCTCCAGCGCTGCGTAAATGTCATTTTCGAAATTTTCATATACTGCGCCGTATTTGCCGTCCACGCCCGGCACCAGCTTATCCAGCAGGATTAATTTTTCTTTCGGAATGGTGTTGATCACTTCATGGGCATTTTCCCCGCCGTCAAGAAAATGGGGAATGATCACATAATGCGTGTAATCATTTTTTTTGTTGTGGATTAACCGTTTGAAAAATGCGAAGTCGTTGTTGTAGATATAAAAATCCACCGAGGCCATTTCTCCCAGCGAAGCCACAAAAGCATCGTAGATAATTTTTTTGTGCGCGCTTAGTTTGTTGAACAACAGGAATACCTTCAGTTGCTGACCCACCTCCGTGTTTTTTACAAAATATCCTTTGCCCGGCACAGAACCCAGCACACCGATCTGTTTGAGGTGTTTGTATCCCTTTTCGGCCGTATCGCGCGAAATCTCGAATTCAAAACTCAATTCATTGATGGAAGGCAATAATTCATCTTTCTGGATTTTTCCTTCCGCAATGGCCTTGATAATGGCATTGGCCAGTTGCAAATATTTCGGAGTGGCGGAGTAATAATCAATATATAAGTGTTGAAGTATGCTGTCTTTTTTCATTTGACTGCCATAATAAACGGAAAATGAGCAATGGATTCCGTCCGCAATTTGCGATACAATTCTCTAAATTGGTTAAAATATCCGGGAAAGCCCGGAAACGGGGAGGGGAATCAGACCTGGAGGCTCCTTCCTTTGCTGTATAAAACCATGATAGTGCATGATGGCTTAACAACGGTTTACCTATACTTTGCGCCTGTTGATAATTGGTTTTGAACCGAATACTATAATAATTGCTTGTCCCCGATGGCAGCCGGCATCAGCGCTATCGGGCTGAAAAAAATTGCTGCTCATGGAATTCGTAGTCCTGTTTGGCGTTCTTTTTCATTTCCTCGGAGGCTTTGCTTCAGGAAGTTTTTATATGCCTTTCAAAAAAGTGAAGGGCTGGTCCTGGGAAAGTTACTGGCTGATTGGTGGCTTGTTCTCCTGGCTGATTGTACCACCGCTGGCCGCCTGGCTCACCATTGACAATTTTCCGGCTATTATCAGCAATACCGACAGCAGCACGCTGGGGTGGACCTACCTCATGGGCGTATTGTGGGGTATCGGCGGATTGACCTACGGTTTGGGCGTGCGTTACCTGGGCATGTCGCTGGGTAATTCCGTGATTCTTGGTTTCTGCTCCGCTTTCGGTTCGCTCATTCCTCCCATCTATTATAATTATTTTCCCACGGATGGAAAGGAAACCATTACGCAGATGCTCCGCGATCCGGGTGGACAACTGGTGTTGTTAGGTGTGCTGGTATGTCTCACCGGTATTTTCATTTGCGGCCGCGCAGGAATGATGAAAGAAAAGGAATTGCCCGAAGAAAAAAAGAAACAAAGCGTCAACGAATTCAGCCTGGTAAAAGGTTTGGTAGTGGCCACCATTTCGGGTATCCTGAGCGCCTGCTTCAATTTCGGACTGGAGGCCGGCTCTTCCATGGCCGTTGCGGCCAATGATCTCTGGAAGGCCAGCCACCCCGGACAGGGCGAGTTTCTCTTCCGGAATAATGTGGTATATGTAGTGTTGTTATGGGGCGGCTTAACCACCAACCTGATCTGGTGCCTGATACTGAATAACCGCAACAAGAGCTTTGGCGATTATGTGAACCCCAAAACGCCACTTGTCAATAATTATGTTTTTGCAGCGCTGGCCGGCACTACCTGGTTCTTACAGTTTTTCTTTTATGGTATGGGCGAAAGCCGCCTGGGCAATGGTGCCAGTTCGTGGATACTGCACATGGCGTTCATCATTCTTATTGCCAACATGTGGGGCATCCTCTTGAAAGAATGGAAAGGCGTAAGCAATAAAACAAAATGGACTATCACCATTGGTATATTGACCATTATTGCTTCTGTGTTCCTGGTGGGACTGGGCAATGCGCAATAGTAGCGGAGGAGATTTGCTTGCAACAGGAAATCCTGCTCCCGCTGCCTTGAAGAGAAATGATACTATCCGGACCTTATTTAATAATTCATAAAGGCACATTAATATGTCAGCACCAACAGCCAGATTTAAACACGTTAGTTATTTGTGGGATGAAGCCAAAGCTGCATCCATGCAGGGAGATGAAGTTGCCTTGCTGATCTATCGCTCCAATTTGCTCGGAGCCGATCTGCGCCTCACCAATTATGGTGGCGGCAATACCTCATGTAAAACGATAGAAAAAGATCCGCTTACCGGTAAGGAAACGGAGGTGATGTGGGTGAAAGGTTCCGGCGGCGATCTCGGCACACTCAAACGCAGTGGGCTGGCCGCTCTCTATACCGAGCGCCTGCGCAACCTGAAAAACGTTTACCGCGGCATTGAACATGAAGATGAAATGGTGGCGCTCTTCAATCATTGCATTTTCGATCTGTCCTCAAAAGCACCATCAATCGATACGCCATTACATGGATTTCTTCCTTTTCGTCATATAGATCACCTGCATCCCGATGCCGCCATTGCTATTGCTGCCGCCAAAGACGGCAAACGCATTACGCAGGAATTGTTTGGCGGCACCATTGGCTGGGTCGACTGGCAGCGGCCCGGTTTTGATCTTGGGTTGAAATTGCTGCAATGTCTCGAAGCCAATCCGGGCATTCGCGGCATCATGCTGGGTTCGCATGGACTGTTCACCTGGGGCAATACGGCCTACGAAAGTTATGTGAATACGCTGGAAGTGATTGAACGTTGTGCGGAATATATCGAAGAACAGGCGCGGAAGCAACCTGTTTTTGGTGGTGAAAAAATCAAGGCATTGCCGAAAGAACAGCGGCTCTCGCAGGCTGCAGCGCTGGCGCCGGTGTTGCGCGGCTTTTGCTCTTCTGCCATTGCCAACGGCTCCAAGACCGGCGGCATGATCGGGCATTTTACCGATGACACCCGCGTACTTGATTTCATCAATTCAAAAGACCTCGACAGGCTGGCGCCCATGGGCACCAGTTGTCCTGACCATTTCCTGCGTACCAAGATCAGTCCACTGGTATTGGAATTGTCGCCCACTGAAGACCTCAGCAATATAAAAGCCCTCAAAGAAAAACTGGCGCCGCAGTTTGAAAGCTATCGCGCCATGTATGCGGAATACTACAACAGTTGCAAGCATCCTGATAGTCCTGCCATGCGCGATCCCAACCCGGTGGTGATTTTGTATCCGGGCGTAGGTATGTTCACGTTTGCAAAAGACAAGCAAACGGCACGCGTAGCAGCGGAATTTTATATCAACGCGATTAATGTGATGCGCGGCGCGGAAGCCATTTCGTCGTACACTTCATTACCGCGCCAGGAAGCTTTTAACATAGAATACTGGTTGCTGGAAGAAGCGAAACTGCAACGTATGCCGAAGCCTAAAGCGCTCTCGGGCCGAATTGCGCTCATTACCGGCAGTGCCGGTGGCATTGGCAAAGCCATCGCCAAAAAATTTGCAGATGAAGGCGCCTGCGTAATCATCAATGATAACGACGCCAACCGGCTGAGCAATGCCACTGCTGAATTTCAACAACAATATGGCAGTGATGTATTTACCAGTGTGGTACTGGATGTAACCAATGCAAAGGATATTGCCCATGCATTTACCCAGGCGGCACTAACATTTGGTGGTGTTGACATTGTAGTAAACTGCGCCGGCTTGTCCATTTCCAAACCCATCGAAGAACATACCGAAAAAGACTGGGACCTGTTATACGATGTGCTGGTGAAAGGACAATTCCTGGTAACGCAGGCAGGCGTGGAACTGATGCGCAAACAGGATATTGGCGGCGATGTGATCAATATTGTGAGCAAGAATGCGCTGATGTCTGGTCCCAACAATGCCGGGTATGGTTCGGCCAAAGCGGCGCAACTGCACCTGAGCCGGCTGAATGCTGCGGAACTGGGCAAAGATCGCATACGCGTCAACGTGGTAAACCCAGATGCCGTAATTTCCGACAGCAAGATATGGGAAGGGGCCTGGGCAGAGGGCAGGGCAAAGGCGTATGGCATTACGGTGGCAGAGTTGCCAGCTTACTACGCCAAACGTACCTTGCTGAATGAAATCATATTACCGGAAGATATTGCTTTGGCATGCTTTGCCTTTGTAGGCGGCTTGCTGAACAAGAGCACCGGCAATGTATTGAATGTGGATGGCGGTATTGCGGCAGCTTTTGTGCGGTAGGGTGCGTGTCGCAGGATCGGGCACCGGGAAAACGCATTTATAAACAATCACCCGGAATATTCATTGTTATGAAACGCGTTGCTTTCAAAATGCAGCTTCATAAAGGCTTTGAAGAAGAATACAAAAAACGCCACGATGCGTTGTGGCCAGAACTTGAGCAATTGCTGAAAGCAACAGGCATTCATGAGTATTCCATTTTCCTGGACGAAACCACCAACAGCCTGTTCGGCGTGTTGAAGGCGGAAAATCCGCAGGCGCTGGACAACCTGCCGCAACAACCGGTGATGCAGTGGTGGTGGGCCTATATGAAAGACATTATGGAAACAAACCCGGACAATTCCCCGGTAAGCATTCCTTTAAAAGAAGTATTTTATTTACCATAAACGAATTGCTATGCACGTGGAGAAAAATCAGATTGATGCACACAATCAGCAACTGCTGAAACAACACAAGCGTCAGTTTGAATTTGTAGCAGAAAACATTCCCGGAGTGGAAAAGGTCCTGGAAAAACTGGTAGCCTTCCAGGTAGCCATACCGAGCTGGGCATTGGGCACCGGCGGAACACGCTTTGGACGATTTCCCGGCGGCGGTGAACCGCGCAGCCTGGAAGAAAAAATTGAAGATGTAGGCCTGCTCCATGCGTTGAACAAAAGCAGTGGCGCTATTTCCTTGCATATTCCCTGGGACATTCCATCCAATGCAAAGGCCATCCGTTCGCTGGCCGCGCAACATGGTCTTCGTTTTGATGCAGTGAACAGCAATACGTTCCAGGACCAGCCCGGGCAAAAACTGAGTTACAAATTTGGATCGTTGCAGCATACCGATACAGCGGTGCGCCGGCAGGCCATCGATCACAACATTGAAGTGATCAAACATGGCATGGAACTGGGCTCGGATGCCATTACCGTTTGGCTGTCTGATGGCAGTTGTTTTCCCGGACAGTTGAATTTCCGCAAAGCATTTCAGCGTACGCTGGAAGGATTGCAGGAAATTTACGCGGCACTGCCAGACAACTGGAAGCTATTCGTGGAATACAAGGCTTTTGAACCTAATTTTTATTCCATGACCGTGGGCGACTGGGGGCAGTCGTTGTTGTATGCCACCAAACTGGGGCCAAAAGCCTATACACTGGTAGACCTCGGTCACCATTTGCCCAATGCCAATATAGAACAGATTGTTGCTTTGTTGCTTAGTGAAGGCAAATTGGGTGGTTTTCATTTCAACGACTCCAAGTATGGCGATGACGATCTTACTGTAGGCAGCATCAATCCTTACCAGTTATTCCTCATCTTTAATGAACTGGTAGAAGGTATGGACGCGCGTGGCATGAACCACACCAGCGACCTTGGCTGGATGATCGATGCTTCGCATAATGTAAAAGATCCGCTGGAAGATTTGCTGCAGTCGGTGGAAGCCATCAAGATAGCTTACGCACAGGCATTACTGGTAGATACGCCATCCCTGGCAGCTGCACAGGAAGCCAATGATGTGGTGAAGGCGCAGGAAATTTTGCAGCAGGCGTATCGTACCGATGTGCGTCCGCTGGTGGCAGAAGCAAGATTGCGCGCAGGCGCTGCGCTGCAACCCATACAACTTTTCCGTGATCTCCGCGTGCGTGAACAGTTGATTAAAGAAAGAGGGGAAAAGGCGGTGGCCACGGGGTTGTGAGTAAATGAGTGAATGGCTAACCTGTAACCAAAAAGTAATGCTGTTAATTAACATTTGAACATCGCGTCAATAAAAGCATTCCGACGTTGCAAACCACTCCCGTCATAGCAATTTTCGACATTGGCAAGACCAACAAGAAAATGTTTCTCTTTGATGAGGAATACAATGTGCTGCTGGAAAAAAATGTACAATTGCCCGAAACAACAGACGAAGACGGTTTTGCCTGTGAAGACGTGCACGCCCTGACCGATTGGGTGCGTACAAGTTTGCGTGAGGTGGTGCTGCAACCCGGCATCAGTTTGAAGGCCCTGAACTTTTCCACCTATGGCGCCAGCTTTGTGCACATCGATGCGGAGGGAAAACCGGTGGCGCCGTTGTACAATTACCTGAAACCCTATCCGCAGGAGTTGCAGGATGAATTCTACAAGCGATATGGCGGCGAACTCACTTTTTCCATGCATACGGCTTCGCCGGTGCTGGGAAGTCTGAACTCCGGTTTGCAGTTGTATCGTATTAAGGTAGAGCAACCCGAGCTCTTCCGGAAAATCCACTATTCCCTGCATCTGCCGCAATACATGAGTTTTTGTATTACCGGCCGCGCCTGCAGCGATATCACCAGCATTGGCTGCCATACGGCACTATGGAACTTTCCGCAGAACCACTACCATGAATGGTTATACCGGGAAGGCATCAGCGAAAAACTGGCGCCTTTGTATCCATCGGACCAACTGATGAATGCACAGTGGGAGGGAGAAGCGGTACGTACGGGCGTGGGACTGCACGACAGTTCTGCCGCATTGATCCCGTACCTGGTGCAATTCAATGAACCCTTCCTGCTGATTTCCACCGGCACCTGGTGCATCAGCCTGAATCCGTTCAATCAATCGCGGCTAACCGTGGAGGAATTGCAGCAGGATTGTTTATGTTACATGGAATATCGCGGCAAGCCGGTAAAAGCTTCGCGACTGTTTGCCGGTTATGAACATGAGCAGCAGGTAAAAAGACTGGCGGCGCATTTCAATGTATCGCCGGATTTTTATAAGACCATTCAATTCAACCCTGAATTGGTCCATAGTCTGGCCGCCGACCAGTGGCAATACGAACAACAGGCGGGCAAAACGGCTATGGTGCAGGGATCGCGGTTTGGAACACGGGATTTATCCACCTTCAAAGACTATGCAACCGCTTATCACCAGTTGATGCTCGATATCATGGCGCAGCAGGCTGCCTCCGCCCGGCTGGTGCTGCGTAATTGCCCGGTGAAAAGAATTTTTGTAGATGGCGGCTTTGGTCGCAACCCGCTTTATATGCACCTGCTGGCCTGTGCCTTCCCGGAGCATGAAGTATATGCTGCCACTGTTGCGCAGGCATCTGCGTTGGGAGCAGCGCTGGCCGTACATACATCCTGGAATAGTAAAAAATTGTCTTCCGAACTGGTGGAATTAAAAGGATATACAGCTTCGCTCCCTATCACTATCTGATTTACGCTCGTAATAGCTATAGCCGTTCTTCCCCAATGGCCTCCTGTGGAAATGAACTGCCAGGTGGCACCAATTCATGCAACAAGGTGCATACGCCTCCCGGCGAACGGATACAGGCAGACTGACCGCTATAGTTTACATTATTGCCAACTGCCCTAAATTTTGAGCCGTTTTCCACTTTGTTAAATCGATTTATCTAACCAGGAAAACCCATTCTGTCGACAAGGTGTGCGTTAGTGATAATGACAGTAACACATATGTAAATGCTGCATCGAAAATTAATTGTTGATTATACATTTTTTCCCTGGTTAACAGGATGGATCAGGATGATCAGGACATAACGACTGTCTAAATTCATGTTCGATTGTAACTGCATTCTTCACCAAAAATCTGCTATATGAAAAAAAGCACGCGTGCCCGGTGTGGCTTTATGCTATTGCTATGGGCTGCATTATTCTCTCCTCCTCTTTTAGCGCAACAACAGATTTCGGTTAGTGGTAAGGTAACAGATACGGCCGGGGCAGCATTGGCCAGTGTAACAGTTTTGGAAAAAGGCACCTCCAACAGCGTTGCAACTGCCAGCGACGGCTCCTTCACCATTCGTGTACGCAATAGCAACGCTACATTGGTATTTACTTCCGTGGGATACCTCCGCCAGGAAATAAGGTTGAACGGCCGTACTACTGTTTCCGTGACAATGGCTGCCGATCCGCAATCGCTGGAAGGGGTGGTGGTAGTAGGATATGGTACGCAAAAGAAAAGCGATGTGACGGGTTCGTTGGTAAGCATATCGGCAGAAACGGTGCGCGAACGGCCTGCGCAAAGCGTACTGCAGGCTATCCAGGGAAAAGCGGCCGGTGTGGCGGTATCGAGCAACATGAAGCCCGGCGAATTACCGGTAGTGCGCATCCGGGGCAATCGTTCTATTGACGCGTCCAATGATCCCCTGTATGTGGTGGACGGTATACCGATTGTGAATGTGCTGAATGTAAATTCCTTCACCATTAATGATATCAACCCCAACGATATTGCCTCTATTGAAATTCTGAAGGATGCCAGCGCCACCGCTATTTACGGTTCAAGAGGCGCTAACGGCGTGGTATTGATCACCACCAACAAAGCGAAAAAAGGCCGTACTTCCATCAACTTTACTTCTACGGTTTCTCTTGACCGTTACAAAGCATTGTCTGATTGGATGGATGGCGGCGAATATATCGATCGCTGGCGCTTAAGTCTTATCAACGGCCGCATGTATAAAACCGGTTTGCCCGGCAACGACGATTTTAATAAACCGGCCATCATGTGGTATCCCGATCCCGATCTCGACAAGCAGACCATGCTGGGCTCCGCTGATCCTGCTACTATAGAAAACGTGATGATGGGATATGAATGGAATGAAGATGGCACGGTAAAGATGCGTCCCACCACCCCTGAAGAACAGGCCATGGGCTGGCCTGCCATGGTGCCCGTTTACAATTCAAGAAACATCAGGAGTTTCGACTGGCTCGATGCGGCCACGCGTACGGGCATCACCCAGAACCATAGCCTGTCTGTGAGCGCCGGCAATGAAGTGGCGCGTATTGCCATTTCACTGGGCTATTACAAGCAACTCGGCGTGCAACGCGACCAGGATTTTAACCGCTATACCGTTAACATCAACGGCGATATTGCGGCTACCAGGTGGTTTACCCTTGGCACCTCGGTTATGAGCGCTTTCTCTATACAGGATTATGGCATCCAGGGATACAATATCAGCAACACAGGATCAAAAGATTTGTACTCGCGGGCAGCTGAAATGTTTCCTTTTGCCATGCCGAAAGACCTCAACGGTAACTGGATGTACAATCCTGGTGATAATATTAACAACAACCTCTGGAATCCGCTGATTGATATTGATAACTCAAAAAATGAACGTCGTGCGGCTTCTGTGCTGGCCAATGTATTTGCGGAAATCAGGCTGGCGCCCTGGTTGCGGTACCGGGTGAATTTTGGCCCGCAATACCGCCGCTACCGGTCAGGCTCCTGGAAGGGGCCGCTGGCTACGCCACACCTTTCTGCAGTGAATTCAGCCAGCTATTATACTGAAGAAAATTTTTCGTGGGTAGTGGAGAACCTGTTGTATATAGACAAACAATTGGGAAAGGACCACAAGCTCGGGGTTACGTTACTGCAATCGGCACAGCAATCGCGCCGGGAAAATGCTACTTCCAGTACAGGGCAGCTAACCAACCCCGTTAGTTTGTGGTATGATCTGGCTTCCAATATTTCCGGTAACCCGGTCATTCGTACGGAATTTACAGAAAACACGCTGGTTTCCTTTATGGCAAGGGCCAATTACAGTTTCAAGGACAAATACCTGCTTACTATTTCGGGCAGGGCAGACGGCGCATCTGTACTCGCACCGGGCAACAAATGGGATTTCTTTCCTTCACTGGCTGTAGCATGGAAAATGCAGGAAGAGCCTTTCCTGCAACCGGTAACCTGGATACAGGAATTGAAACCGCGCATAGGCTATGGCGTTACAGGTAATTCCAGTGTAAGTCCATATACCACTTCGGGACCACTGAGCAGAAATACCTATGTGTTTGGCTCCACGCCCGCCATCGCCTACCTGCCGCAACTGGCAAAGAACCCGCTGCTGAAATGGGAACAGACTACGCAAACCAACGTAGGACTGGATTTTACCCTGCTCAACGGCCGCCTGTCCGGCTCCTTTGAATACTATGTGCAGGAAACTTCCGATCTGATTTTCCGCAGGTCCATGCCGCCCGGATCCGGTTATGTGGAGAAATATGAAAATGTAGGTAAAACCAAAAACCAGGGTGTGGAAATCACACTGTCGGTTACACCGGTCAGGACCAGCGACTGGAACTGGACGGTTGATCTCAACTGGGCAAAGAACAAGGAAGAAATTGTGGAACTGGTCAATGGCAAGGAAGATATGGTGAGCAATAACCTGTTCATAGGTTATCCCACTTCTGTATACCGGCAATACCAGTTTGCCGGCATCTGGGGCTATTCTTCCAAAGACCTCGAAGAGATGGAAAAGTTCAATACCACAGGCAATCACCGGTTCTACCCCGGAACAGTGCGGGTAGTTGACCAGAACAATGACTATAAAATAGACGGACAGGATTTGGTGATATTGGGTTCACGTATTCCCGACTGGTCCGGTGGCATTACCAATACGGTGAATTATAAAAACTGGACCTTCAACATGTTCATCTACTTCCGCTGGGGACAAACCTATTTCGGCGGCTATCCCGGCAGTTCCTATGGTGGCAACGGAGGCAATGGCCGTGTAGAGAATGATGTGTGGTCGTGGGACAATCCCGGCGGCCGCTGGCCCATGCCCAACTTCGGGAACGTAGAGAATATCAGTTCGGCCATGCAGTACAACGATGGCTCCTTCGGCATTGTTCGCAACATCGGTCTTTCCTATGCTTTTCCATCGAACAAAATCGGCAGGACAGGTTTGAAAAACCTGGTGCTGAATGTGCAGGTATTGAATCCTTTCCTATTCGGTCCGGGTATAGTGAAATACGGTATCAATCCCGACGATGATACTGAATGGCACCGTGCGTCTACAGCGCCGGGCAACCCGCCGCTCGGTGGAACGAACAACAATACCGTGCTGCCACAAAGTATTGTATTTGGCCTGCGGGCCGGTTTCTGATTGCCTGCTCACCTATAAAATAATTGTATGAAACAACGCACCTACAGCTATATATTGTTGCCGGTACTGATGCTGGTACTGGCCGGTAATTTTCAATCGTGTAAAAAATTCCTGGAAGAAAAACAGGTTACTTCGCTTACACAGGACCTTTATAATAATGAAAGCGGATTGAATTCACTGATCAGCGGTTTGTACATCTATGCCCGTGTAAAACACGAGTGGGCCGAAAATGGCGCGCGACTGATTGAACCGGAAACAGATGCATATATGCACGTGGATGTGGATTTTGCGCGCATGGTATCCAGCAGATATGGAACGGATGTGAGTTCTATCACTGCCAATGTGAACAATTTCCTCGGTGCAGCCAACAGCAACTATGCGCCCATGGGGGCTTACCCGCATATCAACAACTGTAACATTGCGCTGGATGTGATTGAAAATGTACGTCCCGGCAGGTTTGGTGAAGATGAAACCTACCGACTGCAGAAAAAAGCAGAAGTGTTGTTCCTGCGTTCCTGGGCCTATTATCTCATATCCAATCAACTGGGCGATGTGCCGCTGTTGCTCACGCCCCGTCGTGAAGACAATGGCATCTATTATTTTCCCAAGGAAAAACTGGAGAATGTATACAAGCAGATCATTGCCGACATGCGTTTTGCCTATGAACATTTGCCGGAGGAAAGCGATCGCGGCCGCGTTACCAAATGGGCAGCGGGACATTTCCTGGCCAAGTTGTACCTGAACAGGGCGCAGGCAGCAGGTTTTGAGGGCAGCAGCAAACCGCATCTGAAAATGTTGTACAAGGGAAATGTTGCTACCGATCTCGATTCCGTTATCCATATTGCTACGGAAGTAATCAACGCAAAAGGTGGCCCGGGCGGACTGGCGCCGGATTACTGGACTTTGTTCAATCCGGCCGTTTCGGAAACCAATCCACACCCCGAAGTATTGTGGTCGGCACAATTCGATGTCAACACAGCGTACAGCGGCCGTTTCGGCGGCAATCGTTCCTGCAATTACCATACAGGCAACTATACCGATCAGACAGGCGTCAACAGGAGCATGGCCTACGGACGTCCTTTTGCGACCTTCAAGCCTACCGACTGGGCATATGATAATTTCCGCGACAAAGTGCATGATTCACGTTACTATAAGACCTTTGAGGCAGAGTATATACACAATGGCGGCACTTCGTACCGGTGGAATGATGATGCCGCTGCCTGGTGGAATGCGAACAATCCCCCGGGAGAACCAGATGTGGTGAAAGATGCCCAGGGCAACTGGCCCCCCCGTTCTGCGCCGGGCAAACGCGCCCTGGTGTTTCTCGAAAACCAGAAAGATGAAGCGCTTGATTCTGCCATGGTGATGAGCCAGCCATACCAGTTCATGGTACGCTGGATCCGTTCGGCGGTATCCGGTAAATATTATTACCGTTTATGGATAGATAATACGCCGATGGGACTGGCCACCAACCGCAGGAATATTTATTTGTCTTCGAAAAAATATGTGGACCCCATGCGTGGCGGCAGCAGCAGTGAGGCCAATTTTAACTCCGAATCGGGTACACGCGATGCTATCCTGATGCGACTGGCGGAAACCTTCCTCATCCGTGCAGAAGCGTATGGCCGTAAGGGTCAGTATGCGCTTGCAGTGAATGACATTAATGTGGTGCGTCAGCGTGCCGCCTACAAGGCCGGTGAATCACGACCCACCGTTCTGGTCGAATTTGAACCGCAGGCAGGCTCGCTTACACCTGATGAATTGCAGCCTCCCTATAATGCCGATGGAAGTTCTTTCAACAAAATGACTATTACGGAGGCCATTTTTACACCCGGCACTACGGAATCGCAGGCTGAAGGATATATCCCGACTGTTACTACCAAAGAAGACATGTTCATTCATTTTATCTACAACGAAAAGGCTCGTGAGTTTTTATCGGAAGGGATCGCCTGGGAAGACTTGCACAATGCAGGCATATTGTATGAACGTGTTATCTACAACAACCAGATGGCATCGCCGCTGCAGAACCGCTGGCCCAAATCGGACGATGATGCCGGCGTAAACGGACAGGATGGTAACGGTAAGGGACAAATGATGGAGCACTATACCTTCCGTCCCTGGCCCAATGCCTGGCTGGTGCAGTTGACGGATGAGAAAGGCAATGTGCTGGATGAAAACGCGCGGAAGGCGTATCAGAATTTTGGGTATTAGGGTCGGCCACAGTCGTGCGCATCCCCGTTCCCGGCCTCCAATACGCGACTGCTAATTTGCTACATCTATCTACCGTTCATCCCCCGCTGGCGGGGGCGGAGCACGATATTGCCTCAGCAACAATGCTGCCTGGAAGGGAGGGTAAACAGTACCACCCCCTTCCAGGCAGCATCTTTTGAGTGTAATCCCGTGCTGGCGCCGCCAGTGGGGGATGGGCGGTTGCCGGATGTGCCAAAGAACTTCAGTGTATTTGTGTCCATACGATAGCCGCCGGCAGCAAGCGCACTGCCCCCGGCACAAACTTTGCACCTACACAATCATCCTTTCAAAACCACATACACGCTATCAGCGCCTTCCACACCTTGCCCGGAAAAAAATATGCATTACATGCGCTGAAGTAGTAATAATTAGTCCCTAAACGCTGAACATGCCCTGGCTTTGATTGCAGGTTCACTGTACAAAGCTGCGTCCGGCAAAGCTTACGCCTGCGTGCAGCGGCAGGACACTCGTGCAATTCCGAAACGCTGGCGCAAGCTTTGCCTTTTTAATGTGTGGAACTTTTGCAGTTGATGTTGTACTGTCAAAGTTCTTTCAAAACAACAGATATACTTTTCTTTTACTGTTGAGTGAAGCTATTGCGGACGAAGTTGTTCCTGTCAAAGCTCTTTAAAAGAACGGGTACCCTTCAACTTTTAAAGCTTTTTCGCAGGAATTTGTGCGGTCGAAGCTCATTCAAGGTAACAAGTACCCTTCTTCCATACTAATTGTGATCGTTATGAAAGCAGCTTTACTGGTAATTATGTTATGGAACATGTCGGAACTGGTAATGGCACAGGCAGGAGCGGATTTGGCAGTATATAAGTTTGATTTCGGAACAGGGCGTGCCGCCAAAGGGTATATCAAAGTAACACCTGAAACCATTTATAACGAACGCACCGGGTATGGCTTTCATCCGGGCAGCAATATAACAGCGGTGGTGCGCAGGAAAAGCAAGGCCATCACCAGCGATTTCGTCACCAGCGATCAGCCCTTCTTCTTTTCTGTAAATCTTCCCGACGGCAATTATGATGTGAAAGTTATTCTCGGCGATGTGAAGGGAACTTCAGCCACCACCGTGCGCGCAGAATGCCGCCGGCTGATGCTCAATAACGTATGCACGGAACGACGGCAGATTATTAAACAAACCTTTACAGTACACAAACGAGACAGCATTATCCGCTCATCACAGGCGGGCATGCTCAGCAGGATCAGGCTCCGGCCGCATGAAGCAGGATACCTGCATTGGGACAATATGCTTACCCTCGAATTCAACGATAGTCTTCCCAAAGTGTGCGGCCTGGAAATAAGACCTAACAATGATGCTACCACGATTTTTCTTACCGGTAACAGCACGGTAGTAGACCAGGCAGAAGAACCCTGGGCCGCATGGGGGCAGATGCTGCCGGGCTTTTTTCAGGCAGGTACTGTAGTGGTGGCCAATTACGCCGAAGCAGGAGAAACCTTGCTGGCGTTCAAAGCAGAGAAAAGACTGGACAAAATCTGGAGCATGGCCAAACCGGGCGATTACCTGTTTATTGAGTTTGGTCACAACGACGAAAAAGAAAGCCGCCATCATCCCGATCCATTCACCTATTACAAAGCGGTACTGAAAGAGTATATTACAGAAGCCCGGATGCGCAACCTGGTGCCGGTACTCGTCACGCCAATGAACGGCAGGACCTTCGATGCGTATGGACAGGTGGTGAACAGCCTGGGCGATTACCCGGAAGCCATGCGACAAACTGCTGCGGAAGAAAACGTACCGTTGATTGATCTCCATGCCATGAGCAGCGCCTTGTATGAAGCACTTGGACCTGAAGAATCGGTGAAGGCTTTTGTGCACTATGAAGCCAATACCTCCAACGGTCAGCTCCCGGCGTTGAAAGACGATATGCATGTGAACACCTATGGCGCCTATCAGCTTGCCCGCTGCGTGGCGGCCGGCATCATCAATGCCGGTTTGCCTGTTGCGCGATACCTGCTTCCTGAAAAATTAGTATACACACCTTCCAAACCAGACCCCATAGACCAGTGGTACTGGCCTGTAAGCCCGGTCATTTCCCATCATCGTACTGCTGAAAATTGGTAACTTGCCTTTGCTTACTTTTAGCTGCACCGGACCAGGAGGCAGCAGCTTTTTCCGGATAAATACCACTTTTGTACCAGGTTGTACACCATGGATGCAGGAAACGGAAATCGTGCACTTCTTCCTGCGCTTCCGGCTTTATGTGCTAAAAGGCAAACAATCTTATGACGCAACCAAATCATTTACTACCGGAAACGGTCAGGGTAGGAGTGGAGGAGATGGAAGCAACCTTTACAGCCATCCTGGTGAAAAACGGATTTTCACCCGAAAAGGCGCAGCAATGTGCGGCCATCTTTACCAGTAATTCCCTGGATGGCGTTTACACGCATGGCGTGTACCGTTTTCCACGATTCATAGAATACATACACAAAGGTGTGATACATCCGGATGCGGAACCTTCCCTGGTGCAGCGTTGCGGCGCATTGGAGCAGTGGAATGGCAACCTCGGTCCCGGGCCGCTCAATGCCATGCATGCCACGCACACGGCCATGAAGTTGGCGCAGCAATATGGGTTGGGGTGTGTGGGGCTGTCCAACACCAATCACTGGATGCGTGGCGGTACATATGCCTGGCAGGCTGCTATGGCCGGTTTTGTGTTTATCGGCTGGACCAACACCACAGCGTTAATGCCGGCCTGGGGCGCTGTAGACAGCAAACTGGGCAATAATCCGCTGGTAATGGGATTGCCTTATAAAGAAGAAGCGATTGTACTGGACATGGCCATGTCGCAATACTCCTACGGCGCTATGGAACTGGCAGTGTTAAGCAATGAAATGCTGTCTGTGCACGGTGGATTTGACGTACAAGGCCAGCTGACCAATGATCCCTCCGCTATTCTTGCTTCCCGCCGTCCACTGCCTGTAGGCTACTGGAAAGGCGCAGGCTTATCGTTGCTGCTCGACATACTGGCCGCTTTACTGAGCGGAGGTTTACCGGTACATGAAATTGCAAAGAAGGAAACGGAGCATGGGTTATCGCAGGTGTTTATTGCATTTGATATGTTGAAACTTGGCGAGGCCTCAGGCATTACTAAACTGCTCGAAGGTATTATCAATGACTATTGCTCGTCCACAGCCGAAGATAAAAAGCAAATAGCCTATCCGGGAGAAAGGGTGGTACGGACGAGGAAAGAAAACAGGGAAAAAGGCATACCGGTAATGGCAAAGGTGTGGAAGGAGATAAAGGATAAGCTATCGTGAAACGGTATGCATATTGATTTCCTCTTAAATTGATTGATGAACATTGCATTCAATCACCCAGGACACGTGATATAAAATCTTTAGCGTGATTTGCTGCGGCTGGGCCTACGCCAAAATCAATAATCCCTCGCGTGCCGTACTCGAAATAAGTATGCGCATTAAGGAGAATTTTGTCTTCCAGTACATAAATTCTGAGATATACCGGCCACAATAAGTACTTCCTGTAAACAATGTTGAAGTAGTTATCTTGCTCTATCATTCTCTTCACATTCAGGTGCAGGGTATATTCCTTTATAACAGCTTTTTTTTCATCGGGGGTCGCTCTTGAACGGATTACATGAATCTTGTAATCCAGGGGAATCCGGTAAAATCCATATCCCCCCAGGGCAATGAGCATGGTTGGCATAATATATATCTTCCCATCATTCCCGGGAGGATGTTTAAGTAAATAAAAGAAGAGAAACATGCACCTGCCAGAAATAAAATGCACGTGATATAATTCAAAGTAATATCAAACTTGTGCAGGCGCTTTATTTGCGCGCGAAATTTTTCGGCTGTCACGGGCAAGGGGTTAAGCTGAAATCAAAAATCAATTGTCAACATAGTAGTCTTGTTGCATGATGATTTGTTACACTTGTGGCCATGAAAATCCTTATCCCTTTTTTGAACGCATTGCCTTTTTCTGCGCCAGCTTTTTGTCTTTCACGAACTTCTTATATTCTTCAGACTCCATCGCATATAACGCCACTTTACCCTCTTCATTGCAATGTATTCCCCAGCCGTACCGCTTGCCAAGGGGAGAAGAGCGCAGACAGGCCTGTCCTTTGGAAAAAAAATTTTCGCGCTCTTTGGCCATGTCTTTGGCGGCAATATTGTTCCGCAGGGCATGTATTTTAAAAAGCACATCATCGGAAGTGAATTGGTAGGGATTGTTATAAATAATATCAAATTGCCATCCCGCCACTGTTTTTGTTCCGCCTTTGTCCGGGGGAATGGCAGCAGTGGTCACCGGGCAGTCTTCCGCTACGGCAATAAAGGTGTTAAAATAATTGGTAGTGTGCATGGGACAAATATAGAACAGCAGCCACTACATCATTATGTAGTTTCGCTACATCGCCGTTCCCTTATTTTAGCACCTGTCAAACAATCATCTATGAAACTGTCCCCTTTATTTTTCCTGCTGGTGCTTTTCATTGCCTGCAACGACAATGAAACCGCTACAGCAACTTCAGAGCCTGCTACTGCAACACAGGCCTCTGACGAAACCCCTGAAAAGCCGGCCAACAAAAATGCCGCACCTGTGGCTGATGCTGCCGTAGACGCACCTGCGCTCGCTACCATCGATATGGGCAATTATATCTTCCGTGTGCATGAAATATTGCAATATCACCCTTCAGCAATGCAGGGGAGTGTTTTGAAACTGGATGATAGCAAGAGCGATTTTTACATTGTGGATTGCAGCATTGAAAACAAAACCAATGAAACGATCGATGTACAGTTGAACGCTATTGCCGTCTATTTTCAGTTAAGCGACGGCTCTACCTTTGCCAACGTACTGCGGGGTGGCGGCATCCTGGCTGGCTACCATGTAGATAATAAAAAGCGGTACACCCAACAGCAATATGACCTGATGTTCTCCGCCTCATTTCCTGCCAACGGCAAATCGCGGGCAGATACCTATGGTGTGGAAGTGCCCGAAGGCGTAACGATCACCGGTATCGGATTTCACCGGAAAAACAAGGCCAAAAATAAATTCGTAGAGATTGCAAAATAGGTTGTCCGGACCCCTCCCTGCCTCTTCATCCGGCCTGTACAAGGACAGTGTACCTATTGATCGGTGAAAAAATGCTCCCAGGCTTCTTTTTCCAATCCCTTCGCGGACAAGGTGCAGGCCCGCCCTTGCTAAAATAATGTCTCATCAGGATGCTTCAGGACAGTGCAGCCTTGATAGTATACTATATTTCAGGTTGTAACTGTTATCGCCATATGTTAAAAAACAATCTGCTATTTGATACTGCTGCCTGGCGGCATCCGCTGCGTATAAGCGTAATTTTGCTTGCTTGCTCACTATTGCTGATCACCAGCACACAGGCGCAACGCCTGCCTAAGCAAAAAGCTGTATTGAAAGTAATGCAAAAGGCCAACCGTTATTTCATGAATAAATGGCCTGATCCCGGAAAATCCATTATCACCAATATTGAACGTCCATCCAACATATGGACCCGCGGTGTGTATTATGAAGGACTGATGGCTTTGTACAGCATCGATCCGAAAAAAGCCTATTACGATTATGCAGTGGAATGGGGCGAAAAACATCGCTGGGGTTTGCGTGGCGGTGTGCAAACACGCAATGCCGACAACCAGTGCTGTGGTCAAACATATATTGATTTGTACCTGATGGACAAAAAAGAAGAACGCATCCGCGACATCAAGGCCTCCATCGATCTCATGAAAGCTTCACCGAAAATTGACGACTGGAACTGGATAGATGCGTTACAGATGGCCATGCCGGTGTTTGTGCGACTGGGTGTGGTGTACAACGATACCAGCTATTTCAACCGCATGTATGAAATGTATGCGTACACCAAATACAAACACGGCGACAACGGCCTCTACAACCCCGAAGATCACCTGTGGTGGCGCGACAAGGATTTTGATCCGCCCTACACAGCACCCAATGGCGAAGATTGTTACTGGAGTCGCGGGAACGGCTGGGTAGTAGCCGCTTTGGTGCGCACCCTTCAACTTTTACCCAAAACAGATCCTCACTACGACGAATATCTACAGGATTACAAACACATGTTGCAGGCCCTCCTGCCTATTCAGCGCGAGGATGGTTTCTGGAACGCCAGCCTGCACGATCCCGGCCACTATGGCGGCAAAGAACTCACCGGCACGGCCCTGTTTACCTATGGCATGGCCTGGGGCATCAACAACAACCTGATTGACCGCGACACGTATCTACCTGTAGTGATCAAGGCATGGAATGCCATGGTAAACGACTGCGTGCATCCCAACGGCTTTTTAGGGTATGTGCAGGGAACAGGAAAAGAACCCAAAGACGGCCAGCCGGTAACCTATGATAAGGTGCCGGATTTTGAAGATTATGGCCTGGGTTGCTTCCTGCTGGCAGGTACAGAAGTGTATAAATTGAAAAAAACACCCAACAAATAGCAGGCTCCGGATAATTGACAGGGCGTGGTAACGTTTTAATTCTTGCATTTTCCAGTTATATTGCACAGCAACCGTTACCCCTTTATACTAAAACCAAATAGCCTGATGAAAGCAAGGAGCTTCTTTTCATTTGTCTTACTGTTGTTTGCACATGCTGCTACGGCCCAGCAATACGTAGGCAATGTGCAGGGGGCTTATATCAAGGAGGGCAATAAGTTTCATATTACCACCACCAACAGCAAGGTGATCATTGAATTCTGCACGCCTTCCATGTTCCGGGTGCGTCACACCTGGACAGGACAGTTTGAAGCCAATGAACCCTGGATGGTCACAAAATACCGGTGGCCGCTGGTAATGGTGCAAACGCTGAATGCAGAGGAGTTCTTCCAGTTTACCACATCAGACCTCATTTTACGGATCAATAAAACGCCTTTTAGTCTTACCGTATTTGAAAAAAGCGGACGTTTCATCACCAATGATGTGCGCGGCATGTACAAAAACCGCGATACCGTGGGCGTTGCCAAATCGCTGGAGGCCGATGAACATTTTTTCGGCTTTGGAGAACGGATGGACTTCCTGGACCAGCGTCACAAAAAATTAACGCTCGACGTGGGCCGCGGCAAAGGCAGACCGCACATCATCGGCGCCTACAATGTGCTGGAAGCAAACTATTCTCCCATACCCTTTTTTATGAGCACGAGGGGCTATGGTATTTTCTTTCATACTGCTTATCCCACCCACTGGGATATGGGCCATAGCAGCAATGAAGAATACAGTTTCAAAGCCCCGGGTGGAGAACTGGATTATTATTTCATTTACGGACCTAAGTTTCACAATATACTCGGCCAGTATACTGCGCTCACCGGACGCGCGCCATTGCTGCCCCGTTTTGCGTTGGGACTGCATGTAGGCACTTACTCCGGCGGCACCTGGAATTACGAGCACCTTACTTCCGATACCTACGTAATTGAACTGGCACGCAAGCTGCGCGCCCTGGGTATACCGGTGGACATTCTCTGGCTCGACTCTACCTGGCGGCTGTTTGGCGAGAATGGCGGTAAGGGCGCCACCTCCTTTGAGTGGCGGGAAACCTTCCAGGACCCCAAAGGCATGTTCGACAGCCTGTATGCGATGAACTTCAGTATGGTGGGATTACACCTGCGCCCCCGGTTCGATAATGGCAATACCCTCAAACTGCTCGATACTGCACGACAACTCGGTTATACCTACCCGGAAGGGGACGCGCCCGGCGAGTTTGTGAACTTCTTTGATACCAACTCTGTCAACTGGTGGTGGGAACATGGCGTGATGCGGCTGGCATCCATCGGGGCAAAATTTGTAAAAACAGACGAAGGCAGTGCCTTTGGCGCACTGGCCAATGAAAGCGATAAAACAGGCCCCACCGGCAAGGACATTGCCAAACTGCACAACCTGTTTCCGCTGGCCTATGCCAAAGCGCCCTTCGAAAAATTTCAGGCCTACAATGGCATTCGCGGGTTGAACCATACGCGTGAAGGATATGCCGGTATCCAGCGCTATCCGTTCATTTTTGCCGGCGACTGGCCCAGTGAATGGCAATACTTCGAGCCGGTAATCAAGGCCGGGTTGAACATCGGCATCAGTGGGGTAGGGTACTGGACGCATTGCATGGGTGGTTTTGAACACAATGCCGATCCGGAATTGTATATGCGCTGGTGCCAGTTTGGTATGCTGAGCCCCATTGCCATGGTGTTTGGAATGGACCATCCCGGTTACAAAGAACCCTGGAACTATGGCGAAGAAGCGCTGCGCAATTTCATTAAATACGATTCATTGCGATATACCCTCATTCCTTATCTCTACAGCAGTGCCTGGCAACAATTCAAAACAGGCCTGCCGCTCATGCGGGCGCTGGTGCTCGATTACCAGGATGATGGCAACGTGTACAATATTTCCGATCAATACCTGTTAGGCGATGCCCTGATGGTATGTCCCGTAGTGACCAAAGGCGCACAAACGCGGGTAGTATATCTCCCGAAAGGGAAATGGTACGATTTCTATACCAATGAAGTATACGAAGGCGGTAAACACTACAATATTGTTACGCCCGTGGATCATCTTCCGCTTTTTGTAAAAGCAGGCAGTGTTATACCGCGTCAGCCCGTGATGCAGTACGTGGATGAAAAACAGCCAGACATCATCACGCTGGATATTTATCCGGGTGGAGAGGGCCGCTTTGTATTTTACCAGGATGATGGCAAAAGCCTTGATTACCTCGATGGCAATTATCTTGAAACGGCTATACAGGTATCAAATACCGAAAGAGGTTTGTCTGTAAAGGTGCATGCGCCCCAGGGAAAATTTTCTGCGGCGGTAACAAGGTATCTCCTGAAAATTCATGCTCCTGCTGCGCCTTCGCGTGTACGTGAATTCGGGCAGTTGCTGAATAACGGTGCCAAAACCGATATAGAAGAAAAACGCGCCGGCTGGTATTATGATGAAGAGGAAAAACTGTTGTACATCGTACCGGCAGGGGGCAATTACAGGGAAATCAATGTAACGGTGGAGTTTTAACCCGTTGCTGAAAAGAGACTTACACTATGCGCACGCTCATACTGTTGCTATTGGTAATTCACTGCATTGATGTTTACCCGCAAACAGAAACAATAATCGGCGCAGGATGGGCAGGCAATACCGTCAACACGGTGGTATTTCGCCGCAATTCCGTGGTATCAGATGAACAGTACCAATATGCAGCGTGGTACGACACCACGCGTCATGTAGTGCTCGCCAAACGCGCCCCGGGAAGCCATACCTGGGAAGTAAAGCAAACGCCCTATACCGGCAATATTTACGACGCGCACAATAATATCAGCATCATGGTAGATGGCGAGGGTTATCTGCACATGGCCTGGGACCATCATGGTCATCAGCTCAATTATTGCCGCAGCGTAGCGCCGGGTTCGCTGGAACTGACGGAAAAAATGGCCATGACGTCGCTCAACGAAACATCGGTCACCTATCCCGAGTTTTACCGGCTACCCAACGGCGACCTGCTATTTCTTTACAGAGATGGCGCTTCCGGTAAGGGCAACCTGGTGCTCAACCGCTATTATACAAAAGAGAAGCAATGGGTGCAGGTGCATAACAACCTCATCGATGGGGAAGGGCAGCGCAACGCCTACTGGCAGGCCTGTGTGGACGCTCAGGGCAATTTTCATATCAGCTGGGTATGGCGCGAAAGTCCCGACGTGGCTACCAACCACGACCTGTGCTATGCAACTTCGTCCGATGGCGGACAAACCTGGACCTGGTCTGACGGAAAAGTACAACCGATACCCATAAACGCGGCCAATGCGCAGTACATCGTTCGCATTCCACAGAACAGCGACCTGATCAATTCCACTTCCATGACGACTGATGACAAAGGCCGCCCATTAATTGCCACTTACTGGCGACCAGCCAACAGCAACGTTCCGCAATATCATCTTGTTTATTATAGCGGTAAAACATGGAAGGTGCAACAGGTGTCGCAACGCACCACACCTTTTTCTTTAAGTGGTGGCGGAACAAGGCGCATACCCATTTCCCGCCCGCAGGTGGTGGCAGATGGCCGCAAGGCATACCTGGTTTTCCGCGATGCCGAACGCGATCATCGTTTTGCCGTAGCCTGCGCCCGCAACTACACAAAAAATAAATGGACCATCACCGATCTCACCCGGCAATCAGTAGGCCAGTCAGAACCTTCTTATGATACCGAATACTGGCGGAGGAAAAAACAACTGCATTTGTTTGTGCAATATAGCGGGCAGGGCCAGGGCGAACGTACGGAGCAGGTGCCTGCGCAACCCGTTCGCATATTGGAATGGAATCCTGGCAGGATGCGCGCACAATGATCACCGGTATACTCCCAAAAAGCTTTCATATAACTACATGCTTGAACAGCGCGGTTTTTTTCAACCAATTTACACCGCCCCCAATAAGCCTTTAATTAGTTGCATTCTTAAACAGTTGCTGCCTGAAACTTTATGTTGGCTAACAATTTAATGCTTAAACGTTTGTGCAGGAAAATTTACACGCTGTCGCATGATGGAAACCAACATATACCTGTAAAAACTACCTGTATACCATGATATAACAGAAATAGACAGCCGTACACGCAATAAAATGTCAATATAACGTTTATATATATGTTCAAGGGGCAAACCAGACGTCATTGAACAGTGCCATTCACCATTAAACTCAATTTTCATGAAAAGCAGTGCCGTATCTGACATAATTGCTGCTGTTTTACTCCTGGTCTTTGGCTATGCTGCCATTAGTCAGCTTTTCTTTCATCATACTTTTTATGAGCAATTGAGGCATGGATTGGAAAATCCTGCTGCAGCTGCGATTGTATCGTGGGCCATGCCTTGCGTGCAACTCATCGTTTGCATCCTGTTGTGGCGGCGTGCCACCCGTTTAAAGGCACTTGTTACGGCGCTGGCGCTCCTCAGCGTCTATACCGTATACCTCGTGCGCATGCTGCCACGCGAAGGCAAATCCTTGTGCGCCTGCGGTGAGCTGGCTCCCTGGCTTACATTGGAAATAAATATCCTGCTACATACAGCATTGATCTTTTTAACCAGCACGGCCATTGTGCTGGCAGCCCAGCTAAACCAGCCCTACAAAGGTGTATGAAAACACATGATGATTTAATCCGTACCCTCTAACGATCCCTTGCCGACAATAGGGAAGAAAGCGAACCGAGGTTGTCTTAAACTACTTGTCGATGTGCCTGACTTGTTAAGGACGATTAGTAAGAAAAGTGGAGGTTAACTCCACTTTTCTGCTTTAGTATTATTATCGGAAGCGTATTACCAGAAGCGTACGTACAACGCCACAAGTATCATCAGCGTGATCACAATCAGCGCGATGGTTTTGGGTTGCAGTTTGAACATTTGCTTATCCAGTACAAATGCTTTCGGGTTTACCTTCGGTCCCGCCAGGCTGATCAGCACCATCGCCACTACGGTGAAGAAGAACGACCAGCCCATATTGATGAGGAAGGGGATTTCAACAACGGTCTCTGTTACGCCCTTGTTCAGTTTCTGGTATTCGTAGGCCGTATACAACCATGTTTCTTTTCCGAAAATATCTACTGCATAGTTATTGAAGAATACGGCCAGTACAAATCCCAGAATCACACCCACCACGGCAGCTGTGCCGGTGGTGCGTTTCCAGAACATACCCAGAATGAACATGGCAAAGACGCCCGGACTGATAAAGCCGGTATATTTCTGGATAAAGGTAAAGCCGCCTTCACCACCAATGCCCAGCGTATCGTTCCAGGTAAAGAGCACGGCCAGCAGCATGGCTGCCAATACAGTGGCGCGGCCGATCCATACCTGCTTTTTTTCCGATGCTTCCTTGTTAAAGTATTTTTTATAAATATCCAGTGTGAATATGGTAGAGATACTGTTCGCTTTTCCTGCCAGTGAAGCCACGATGGCTGCCGTTAATGCAGCAATGGACAATCCCTTGAGCCCTTCGGGAAGATAAGCGAGAATGGCAGAATAGGCGCCGTCTTTTACCCCGTTGAAGCTGTCCAGGTACCCGTTTTTATACAATACATAAGCGGCAATGCCCGGCAGCATTACGATAACCGGCATGAGCAGTTTTAAAAATCCTGCAAAGAGAATACCGGTGCGGGCCGTTTGCAGATCAGCGCCCAGCGCCCTTTGCGTGATATACTGGTTGCAACCCCAATAGTTGAGGTTCACAATCCATTGTCCGGCGAAATACATGGCAATGCCGGGCAGTACCACATATTTTTGAATCTTCAGGTTTTCTTCGGTGCCCAGTACCGCTGAAGTGGTGGCCGGTTTTTCCACAATCATTTTGAAATGATCAGGTTCCAGTTCCATCAGTTTTTTAAAGCCGGCAATCACATCCTTGCCCAGTCCGAATTTTTCACTTACCAGTGTCAGCGCCAGCCAGGTGGTGGCAAGACCGCCAATGATCAGCACGGCCACCTGGATCACGTCGGTATAACCGATCACTTTCATACCGCCGAGCGTAATGATCAGGGCAAACACGGCCAGTCCGATCATGAGCATGTGCAGCACGAAATTGAATTCGGGCGTACCCACCGTTGCGCCGGACACCAGTCCGCTGATGGCCATGGCGCCCAGGTAAAGAATGGACGTGAGGTTTACAAATACATACAGGAACAACCAGAAGATGGCCATGATGAGCGCCACCGTTTCATTGTACCGCGTTTTGAGAAACTGCGGCATGGTATATATCTGGTTTTTGAGATAAACCGGCATGAACCATACGGCGATGATGATCAGCGCCACAGCGGCAATCCATTCGTAGGCCGATACCGCCATGCCTACAAAAAATCCTTCACCGCTCATACCAATAAACTGTTCGGCAGAAATATTGGAAGCGATCAGCGAGGCGCCGATAGCCCACCAGGTGAGGGAGCCTTCGGCCAGGAAAAATGCCTTGGAATCATGTTCGCGGCTTTTTCTTCTCAGGTAAATCCAGTAACCGTAGGAAGCAACAATAACAAAATAGAGGGCAAATACGATGTAATCCGTAGCTACAAGTTTATTCATAGCAGTTCGTTCGGGTGGTGTTAGATTTGATTGGGTTTTTACTGATTAAAAGCCCTTAAAGGTATAATAAAGATCATTCCACCGCAATTCATTTTTGAAATTGTACAGATTCGTATTTTTCCCTATGAGCACGTATTCCACGCCTGCCATTTCCGCAAAATCTTCCATGTGTGCCGCGGTAAGGTTCTGGCTGTAGCAGGTATGATGGGCGCCACCGGCCAGTATCCAGGCTGCGCAACCGGTTTTCATATCGGGGTAGGGCTTCCATAATACACGGGCTACGGGCAGTTTGGGTAAGCTTTGAATGGGGTCTACAGCTACCACCTCGTTGACGAGTAACCGAAAACGGTTGCCCATATCCACAATCGAAGCATTGATAGCGGGACCGGAAGCGGAATTGAATACCAGTCGCACGGGATCGGCTTTGCCGCCGATGCCCAGCGGATGAATTTCGCAGGAAGGTTTACCATCTGCTATAGATTCGCAGATCTCCAGCATATGGGCGCCCAGCACCATTTGGTTATCCGGATCAAAATGATAAGTATAATCTTCCATGAACGAATTGCCCCCTTTCAAACCGGTGGACATTACTTTCATGGCGCGTACCAGGGCCGCTGTTTTCCAGTCGCCTTCGCCGCCGAATCCGTAACCATCGGCCATCAACCGCTGTACGGCAATACCGGGCAGTTGCACCAGCCCATGCAGGTCTTCAAACGTATCGGTAAAGCCTTTGAAATTACCTGATTCCAGGAAATGCCGCAGGCCTACTTCAATGCGTGCGGCATCACGCAGGGATTGATGGCGTTCACCTCCTTTGCGAAGGGCAGGCACTACGTTATAGCGTTCTTCATATTCTTCCACCAGTTTGGTGACGGAGGCATCGCTTACATCGTCAATTACTTTTTTCAGGTCGCCCACGCCATAACCATTTACGGAGAAACCGAATTGCATTTCGGCTTCCACCTTATCGCCTTCTGTTACGGCCACCTGGCGCATGTTATCGCCAAAGCGGCAGAAGCGGGCTTGTTGCCAGTCGTGCCAGCCACAGGCTGCGCGCAGCCAGGCGCCAACATTGTTTTGCACTTCGGGGTCCTGCCAGTGGCCCACCACCACTTTGCGGTTGCGGCGCATGCGCGTCATCATGAACCCGAATTCGCGGTCGCCATGGGCAGACTGGTTGAGGTTCATGAAATCCATATCGATACTGCTCCAGGGAATATCGCGGTTATACTGGGTATGCAAATGCAGTAAAGGTTTCTGCAAAGCCTTCAGCCCGTTGATCCACATTTTAGCGGGCGAAAAAGTATGCATCCAGGCAATGATGCCTACGCAGTTGGGCGTGTGCGTGGCTTCCTTGCACACGGCTACAATTTCTTCCGGCGTTTTTACCACCGGCTTGAAAATTATTTTTACCGGGATGGATGGCGCATTATCCAAGGCCCGTGCTATATCTTTTGAATGTTCTGCTACCTGCTTTAAAGTTTCTTCGCCGTACAAATGCTGACTTCCGGTTACGAACCACGCTTCGAGATGTTTTAAACTCATAGTCGATTGGGAATTGCTTTGTTGATATTGTTATTGTTGAGGATTTGCTTATGCCATCATGCTTACTCATACTCCTGTCCATAGTACGCTCCTTCGCCGTGTTTGCGCTGCCAGTGTTTTTGTATGAGCGCGTCTTTCAATCGCGGCGCCTGCGGGTTGATCTGCTGCGTGAGCCAGGCCAGCCGGGCGATTTCTTCCAGCACGGCCGCATTGTACACGGCTTTGTCGGCTGTTTTGCCCCAGGTGAAGGGAGCATGATTGCCTACGAGGATCATTTCCACTTCTTCATAGGAGAGTTTTCTTTCCTTAAAACAGTCGAGTATCTGCCAGCCTGTCTCGTATTCATAATCGCCGCTGATGCGGTCATCGGCCATAGGAGGGGCGCAGGGAATATCAACGGTGTTATGGTCTGCATGCGTAGTGCCATAAAGAGGGATATCGCGTTGCGCCTGTGCCCAGGCAGTGGCGTAGGTACTGTGCGTATGCACAATGGCGCCAATGTTTTTCCAGTGACTGTATAACACGGCATGTGTTTTGGTATCGCTGCTGGGGCGCAGTTTGCCTGCTACCACTTTCGCGTCGAAGTCAACGATCACCATTTTTTCCGGCGACAAATCTTCATACGGCACGCCGCTGGGTTTGATGGCAAAAACGCCCAGGTCTCTGTCTGCCACGCTTACATTGCCGAATGTAAACAATACCAGGCCCAGCTTCGGCAATTGCATATTGGCGCGGTAACACTCCTCCTGTATGTGAATGTATTTTGACATGGTGTGTGATTCCAATTGTTAGGGTAATGTGGTTGGGTTGCTGTCAATGCAAGCTGGCGCTCATGCTTTTACTATGCCCTCCAGGAAACTGCCCAATTGCCTATACTTTGCATACCGCTTTTCATACAATGCGCTCATGGATTTGTCAGGATGATATTCGGCATCAAATCCCTGTCCCATGGCTTGCATAGCCTCTTCCACTTTGGGATACAAGCCTGCGGCAGTGGCTGCAAACATAGCGGCGCCCAGTGCACAGGTTTGTTCGGAGCGATGAATACGGATCGGCATGTTCATTACATCGGCCATCATCTGCATAATAAAGGGTGATTTCTTCGCCACACCGCCCAAACCGATCAATCCTTTTACAGGCACGCCTTCTTCCCCAAAACGTTCTACAATCGCACGTGCGCCAAAACAGGTGGCTTCTACAATGCTGCGGAATACGCGCGGCGCATCGCTGCCGAGATTTAAACCCGTAACAGCGCCTTTCAGTAACTGGTTGGCATCCGGCGTGCGACGGCCATTCAGCCAGTCAACAGCCAGCTCACTGTTTTCATCCCAGCCCAGTTGCGATGCCTGCCGGCTTAATTCGGGTATCAATTTGTTGGTTGCGTCAGTAATTGCTTTTGCTATGGATTCATTGTTGAATGCCGGCAGGAGGGGCAATACCTGCTGCAGGGGCCAGGCTACAAGATTTTTGAACCAGGCGTAAGCATCGCCAAAAGCGGATTGACCTGCTTCCATGCCCATCATGCCGGGTATAACGGAGCCGGGTACCTGCCCGCAAATGCCTTTTACCAGTTTATCTTTCATGTCGTCCATGGGCGCTACCAGCATATCGCAGGTAGAGGTGCCCATCACCTTGCTGAGATGATAGGGTTCAATTTGTCCGCCCACGGCGCCCATATGGGCATCGAAGGCCCCAACGCCAACCACCACTTCCCGCGACAATCCCAGGCGTGTTGCCCATTCTTCACTGAGGTTTCCGGCAGGTTTGTCTGCCGTGTAGGTAGTTTTGAAAAGTCTTTCGGTAAATCCTTTCAGCAAGGGGTGTAATTCGGCAAAAAAACTATCGGGCGGAAGGCCCCCGAATTCGGCAGCCCACAGGGCTTTGTGTCCGGCAGAGCATACACCGCGTTTCATGGCTTTCACGTCCTTGCCACCGGTCAGCACAAAGGGTATCCAGTCGCAATGCTCTACCCACGAATAGCAGGCTTTCTGTACAGCTTCATCCGTTTTCAGTACATGCAACAATTTGGCCCAAAACCATTCAGAAGAATAGATGCCGCCCACGTATTGCAGGTAGTTCACTTTATATTTTGCAGCGTGCGCGTTGATGTCGGCCGCTTCCTGTACTGCGGTATGATCTTTCCACAGTACGAACATGGCGTTAGGATTATTTTCAAAACCCGGAAGCAGGGCCAGTGGCGTGCCGGAAGCATCTACGGCCACGGGGGTAGAACCGGTGGTGTCTACGGAAATGGCGCGAATGTTGGCGGCCACTGTTTTGCCGGCTTGTTGCAGGCATTGCCGGATGGTTTGTTCCAGGCCTTCGAGGTAATCGAGGGGATGCTGGCGGAACTGGTTACGGGCTGCATGGCACCAGCGACCTTCGCTCCAGCGGGGGTAATGAAAAACGGCAGCGGCTACTTCTTCACCATTGCCTGCATTGACAATTACAGAGCGGACAGAGTCCGTGCCATAGTCTACACCAATTACAAAATTTTCTTTTTTCATACCGGCAATCTGGTAGAACAATATCCCCGGAGCAATGGTACCGGGTCTGGCCGGATGTTGTGGAAATTATCCTGAAACCTGCGTCCGGCCGATTTCGTGTCAAAATAACAATTATTGTTTCATCCGGCAAAATATTGTTGCTTAGGGTATGCATTACGGACAAAAAGTTGATTATTTACAAAAAGGCGGTTTGCGGTTTGGACTTTTTCAGGAAGTTATATAACAGTGATGTATAAATGAAGTGTGGTGAAGTGGCACAGTTTTGTTTTCGTCCCTCATTCCAAAGTTCCCCCGGCACCTCCAAACGCTCACCTTGGCGCTTTTCCTTTCTTGCATCCATACTTCTGGCAGCTTTCTATCTTCATTCCTCTTTTTCCAACGCACCCGCGATCCCCCATACGCGCCCATTTTATCATCCTTCTTCCTTCAGTCTCTTCTTAACCAACTCATTACCCCCCATTTTTCTTCTTCCCAGACACCCTTCCTTCCTTTTTTCCCCCTCTGTTCTTCCCCCTTTCCCTCCCCAAGATTTTTTCCCCACGCGTTAACAACTTTCTCATTTCATTACCATTCCCCATACTATTTTGTGTCCCTGTAATGTTAATTTTGTTGTTTCCTAAAAATCTGACCCGTGCGATTAAAGAGCTTAGAAATCAAAGGATTCAAGAGTTTTGCCGACAAAACCGTTCTCAATTTTGACGAAGGCATTACCGGCGTTATCGGGCCCAATGGCTGTGGGAAAAGTAATATTGTAGACAGCATTCGCTGGGTAATCGGGGAGCAGAAGATCAGTCACCTGCGAAGCGAAAACCTCGAAAGCCTGGTCTTCAACGGGTCTAAAACCCGTTCGGCCAGCGGCCTGGCGGAAGTGAGTCTCACTTTCGAAAACACCCGCAACCTGCTGCCAACAGAATTCAACACCGTAACCGTAACCCGCAAATTCTACAAAAGCGGCGAAAGCGAATACCGGTTGAATGATGTGCAGTGCCGCCTGAAAGACATCCAGAACCTCTTCATGGATACGGGCGTGAGCACCGACAGCTATGCCATCATTGAACTGGGCATGGTGGACGACATCATCAAGGACAAGGACAACAGCCGCCGCCGCATGCTGGAACAGGCTGCCGGGATTTCTATCTACAAAACGCGCAAAAAGGAAGCAAAACAAAAACTCGACGCCACCGAACAGGACCTGGCCCGCATCGAAGACCTGCTTTTTGAAATCAACAACCAGTTGAAAAGCCTCGAAAACCAGGCGAAAAAAGCAGAAAAGTATTACGAAATCAAGAAAGAATACCGCGAGCTTAGCATTGAACTGGCCAAGGCTGCCCTGGAAGGTTTTAATCTCACGTACAAAGAACTGAACACGCAGGCAGAGCAGGAAACTGACCGCAAGGTGCGACTGGAGGCAGAAATTGCCAATGATGAAGCCGCGATTGAACAGGAAAAAGTAGGCTTTGTTGAAAAAGAACGCGCCCTGCAATCGATGCAGCAGGAATTCAATGAACTGTTGCAAACCCTTCGCAGCCGCGAAAACGATAAAAACCTGGCCACCCAACGCCTCAATTTCCTCAAGGAAAAAGAAGCGAACCTGCAGGAGTTCCTCGATAAAAGCGAAGGACAGCTGAAAGGCCTGGAAGAAAGCATCACCTTCACCAGCCAGAGCATTGAAGAAGAAAAAAGCAAACTGGCCGGCCTCGAAGAACAACTGGAAGCGCTGAAAGCGTCCGTTGACAGCAAACGTGCCGTACTGGACGAAAAACGCGTGTACGTGGATGAACTGCGCAGCGAAAACCTCAACATCCAGCGCCACCAGTTTGAAGCAGAAAAGAAAGTGGCTGTGGCTGACACTTCTATACAGAACCTCACCCGCGCCATTGAACAGATCGAGGAAGAACAGGAACTGCGGTACAGCCAGCTGAAACAACTGGAAGAAGAAAAAACACTGAAAGAAGAAGAACTGGAAAACCGCCGTACCGACCTGCGGCAATTACAGGAACACCATGAACGTACCCGGGAGCAGATTCTGCAAACCCAGGGACAACTGGAAGAACTGCGCCAGCAACTGGCTGAAGAAAGCCGTCGTCTCGACGCCAAAAAGAACGAGCACGACCTCCTGAAAAGCCTTATCGACTCCATGGAAGGTTATCCCGAAAGCGTGAAATTCCTGCACAACAATCCTTCCTGGAATCATACGGCGCCCATATTATCAGACATCATTTACGTTAAGGAAGAATACCGTGCGGCAGTGGAAAATGTGCTGGAGCCTTACCTGAACTACTATGTGGTAAACAACCTGCAGGAAGGTTTACAGGCCATTCACCTGCTGGACGAACACAAGAAAGGCAAGGCCAATTTCTTCCTGCTCGATAAAATCAATGGACGTTCCTTCGTACGCGTGCAGTCCGGCAAAGAGGTAGAAGTGGAAAATAAAACGGATGAAAGCGACGAAGCGCCCACAGAAACAAAAGTAGAAATCGTTCACTGGCCGGCCGGTACCATTCCTGCCATGGACGTAATTGAAGTGGATGATCAATACCGTCAACTGGCAGAATACCTGTTGGGCAATGTGTTTATTGCAGAAAATGAAGACGCGCTGGAGAACAGCAATGGTGCCATTGTGCTGGAAAAGCACGGCAAATATGTAAAAGGCCAGTACACGCTCACCGGTGGCAGTGTAGGATTGTTTGAAGGAAAGAAAATCGGTCGTGCGAAGAACCTTGAAAAACTGCACGAAGAAATAGTAGCCCAGGAAGCCGTAGTGCAAAACCTGAAACAGGCTATCCAGGAAAAACACAACGAAGTGATCGGCTACAATGAGCAGTTGAAAGAAACGGCCATCAAACAGGCGCAGGAAGACATCAACCGGTTGACCAATGCCGTGTTTGCACTGGAAAATAAAATCGAAAACCTCCATGCAATGCAGGCTTCTTCCCGCAATCGCCTGGAAGAATTGCAGCAACAACAGCAACAAACGGCCGCTGCAGTGGAAGGTACCCGCAACGAGTGGTCGCAGCTGGTAAACCAGTTGAACGAACTGCGTGAAAAGCTGAATGCCGTTGAATCAGAATATAAAGTTGCCGAAGAAGAATACAACAATGTGCTGGCAACGTATAATGAATTCAACCTGCAGGTAACGCGCCAGACCAGCCGGATCAATTCGCTTACCCAGGAGCTGACCTTTAAGAGCAACCAGTTGAACGACCTGCGCAACCAGGTTGATTCCAATGCGGTGCAATTGAAGCAAACCCTGGAAAGCATTACTGAAAGCGAAGAAAGCCTGCAGCAGGCAGAGAATATGCTGGTAGAGCTGTTCAGAAGAAAAGACGAAGAAGAAAAGAAACTCAACGAAGCTGACCAGGCATATTACAACCTGCGCAATGCGTTGAATGAAAAAGAAAGCGAACTGCGCCACAAAACCAAGGAAAAAGAACAGGTAGAACACCTGCTGAACGAAATAAAAGACAAGCTGAACGAACTGAAGCTGAAACTGGCAGGCATGAAAGAGCGCCTTCATGTGGAGTTTCGCATAGACCTGGACGATATCATCGACGAGGCGCGCACTACCGACGCTACCGTTGAAGAACTGCAGGAAAAATGCGACCGCATGAAGAAGCGCCTGGAAAACCTGGGCGAAGTGAACCCCACCGCCATCGAAGCGTTCCAGGAAATGAAAAAACGTTACGAGTTTATCCTCGACCAGAAGAACGACCTCGTAACCGCCAAGGAAAGCCTCATGCAAACCATCCAGGAAGTGGAGGCTACTGCCAACCAGCAATTCCTCGATACGTTCAACAAAGTGCGGGAGAACTTCCAGAAAGTGTTCAAGGCCCTGTTCACCGAAGATGACCAGGCCGACATGATCCTGGAAAACCCGGAAAACCTTGCCGAGACAGGCATCGAGATCATGGCCAAGCCCAAAGGAAAACGTCCTTCTTCCATTACGCAGTTGAGCGGTGGAGAAAAAACGCTCACCGCAACGGCGCTGCTGTTTGCCATTTATCTCATCAAGCCCGCGCCCTTCTGTATCCTGGATGAGGTGGACGCGCCGCTGGACGATGCCAACGTTGGTAAATTCACCAATATGATCCGCAAGTTCAGCGAAGAAAGCCAGTTCATCATCGTTACCCACAACAAGATGACCATGAGCGCTGTGGACGTTATTTACGGCGTTACCATGCAGGAACCGGGCGTGAGCAAACTGGTGCCGGTAGACTTCCGGAATTTGAATTAATGAGAAGGCATAACGACACTACAATAAAAAAAATGCTTCAGGAATAACCTGAAGCATTTTTTATTCAATGACTATCTTCCACCTGCATGGAACCAAGGTCCCGGTCGAAGAGGTACATACCGCCCTTGTCTTCGCCAATGAGCGCCAGCTTGTCGAGAATGTTGCGGGCAAGCGTTTCTTCTTCAATCTGCTCGGTTACATACCACTGGAGGAAGTTGTGAGTAGTGTAGTCTTTTTCCTGGATGCACAGTTCAACCAATGCATTGATTTCGTTGGAAACCTTGATTTCGTGCGAAAGAACGATCTCGAAAATTTCGTGAATGTCTTTAAAGTCTTTGGGAGGACTTTCCAGTCCGGGCACCAATGCATGTCCGCCGCGGTCGTTGATGTAGTGGAAAAGCTTCAGCATGTGCATCCGTTCTTCGTCGGAGTGGTGGTATAAAAATTTGGCCACCCCGTTGTATCCTTTTACCTCGCACCACGAAGCCATAGCCAGATAATACATGGAGGAATATCCTTCAAGGTCAATCTGGCGATTCAAAGCTGCTTCAATTTTGCTGGATATCATGGTCGTATGTTTTATCATGTAAAATACCAAAAATAAATGTGCCAATCTGCTTTGCGGGAATGTATGAATGATCCAAAAACCTCCTAAATTGCGCAGCGGCTCGCTAGCACACCCGCTAATGGGCCTTTTTATATGCGTACCATTCTTCTTCTCATTGCTTCGAACATTTTCATGACTTTTGCCTGGTATGGACATTTAAAGCATAAGGGAATACCCTTGTGGCAGGCCATACTGATCAGTTGGGGCATTGCTTTTTTTGAGTATTGCCTGATGGTGCCAGCCAACCGCTGGGGATTTGCCAACGGGTTCAACGGCTTTCAGCTGAAAATGACCCAGGAGGTGATCACCCTGGTGGTGTTTGCGGGTTTTGCCATCTTCTACCTGCGCGAACCTTTTCACTGGCGTTACCTGGTGAGTTTTGCATTTCTGCTGGGAGCGGTGTATTTCATGTTTAAGAAGTAGGAAGCCCAAATGCGGTAGGCCCTGCTTTCCGGAGCAGGCTGCTTCATATTGAAAAAACAGCTTTTTAAGCCGAACAAAACCCGGAGCAGGCTGCTACATGTTGTATAAGCAGGGGCTGCATTCTTTATTGCCTATTCAGCCAGTTTGCCAATTCTCCCGTCACTTCCTGCCAGGAATACGGCTTTTCCTTTTTTGGCTTTGCGGCATACGTGAAAGCTTTGGGAGGAAATAGGCCGCCAGTTCAGTCCCCTGTCTTCGGAAATATCTACACCGGTGAGCCCGCATGCCAGCAATTTTTTATTGGTAAGATAAATAACGCAACTGCGGTAACCGCCCGGTGGGGTAGTGGGCCGTATCCAGGTGGCGCCGCCATCGCGGGTGATATAACAGTTACGGGTAGTGTCGGATGGATGGGCGAAGTCACCGCCTACTACAATAAAATGATTACTGGTGCTGTTGCCGTTACGCACCGCAATGGAATTGGCGCCGGTGCTTTCTTTCCCCTGTAGCAGCGGCAGCACGCGCCCGCCGGAATCATCGTGCAGGCGGCTTACCGGCCCGCCGCTTACAAACAAAAAATCATTGTTGCGGAAATAATGAATATTGCTGCCGCTGGCCGCAAAACATCCTTCGCCTTCCACTGCTTTGGATTGCATCACGGCTGGTGTTTTCGTCCAGGTATCGCCGCCATCGCTTGTTCTCGCAATAAAAAATTTCGATTGAATGGGATCGCCTACCACAATGCCATTTTTGCGGTCGTAAAAATCCATGGCATCAAGAAACATGCCCTGGGTACTATCGGTAAAGACTATACGCCAGTTTTCGCCGCCATCAGTTGTTTTTAACAACTGAGCCGGTTCGGCAATGGCCATGATTATGGCCGTGCTGGAATCAAATGCTTCGATATCGCGAAAATCCCTTTGCTCAAATCCTTTTACGTGCATCCATTTCCACGTGAGGCCGCCATCTGTTGAACGACCTACCGTTCCTCCGCTGCCACTTACCCACACTATGCGGTCATTCACTACGCTCAGGCCGCGCAGCGAAGTCTTTGTACCACTGGTCAGCAGGGTAATAGTTTGTGCAGTAACGGTGTTCAGCGAAGTGAATAAAAGAAGCAGCAATGCAACGCGGACAGTCATAGAATCAGGGTTTACCAACAAATCTATCGGATAATTCAATAAGATGGTGCGCAGGCCGATGGGTAAAAGTAATCATCATAAACCGCTTCCTGAGTGTCCCTTTGAAAAAACTCAGTTTATGGAGATTGGGAAGCGTATGCGATTCGTACGCTTATGGTGCCTGGTGGGTTTGCAGGGAATCTCACAGACAGGTGCCATCCAGGGAAGCAAATAATTGCGACTATCGCTCATCAATCAAAAGCCCTCGCCGAAACCGGCAAGGGCTTAATTTTTTCAGTCGACCTACCAACATAAACTTACTACTTCAAAGGTATTGGATTCTGTAAGCAATTAAGTAATGGTACGGGTTTTCAGGATATCGACCGGGTTTTTCATAGCATTGGAACCTTTGGTTTTACTACTGGATATTGGACCTGCTTGTCGCTTGTTTTCATAGGATAAGGCCAATTATTGGTTTAAGATAGAAATCTCAGGCAAGGACAAGATCGTCAGGATACCGGATAATGGTCTGTTCTTCTATTGATATTGGATTTGGAAAGGTTGCTGATTAATGGGAGGGTTCAGTAGAATATCGGATCAATTGACAACAACAAAAATAATCCCCGGAAACTGCCGCTGGTAGAGCATTTCTGCCCGTTTTTAAACCTTCAGATATTACGGATAGCATAGTAGAACCGGCTTTGCCATATGGGCAATAATCCCCACAGCTTGCTGGTAGTTTTACGAAAAGCAGCAGGATTTGTAAGTAGAATTTTCGGGGAAATGTACGTGTTAACCCTTAGGTGGCGGGTGGCGGGGCATTGGCAGCGGGGTGCAGGTACCCGGGAGGTCCTGTTATCCTGAATCTCCCGGGACGGCAAAATTGCAGGCGCAATACAAGTGCCTTCCAGGTGGGTCCTGTTATCATGAATCCCCCTGACACCTGCGTCCCGCGGCCTTTTTGCTGCCTTAAAATCCTTTCTTTCCGGATTTCAAGGGTGGGAGTATAAAATCGTCCAAAGCGCTTTTTTGCGCTATCATTTTCTCTATGTCTTCCACTTTGCGCGGAGCAGCAGCCGATAACAGTTCATAATCGTGTTCGCGGATCAGCAGATCGTCTTCGATGCGCACGGCTATGCCCCACCATTTTTTATCGCAGGGACTGTTTTCTGGAATATAAATGCCCGGTTCGATGGTGATAACCATTCCTTTTTTGAGTTTGTTATAACTGCCCCGATCGTGCACATCCAGCCCTATGTGGTGGCCAAGCCCATGCGGGAAATAACGGTTCACTTCCGATGCTTTCTTAATAATACCCAGTTTCATCAGTCCTTCAGCCACTGTGTTTTTGGCAATGGCGTTCAGTTCTGTCCATGAACTGCCTTCCTTGCACTGGCGGAACGCTGCTTCCTGCGCCTGGTATACGATTTCATAAATGGCTTTCTGTTCCGGGGTGAATTTGCCATTGGCCGGTATGGTGCGTGTTACGTCGGCAGTGTAGCCGTGATACTCGGCGCCCACGTCCATCAGCACCAGCCTGTTTTCTATATGCAACTCATCGTTTTCGGTGTAATGCAATACGCATCCATTGTTACCGGCGCCTACAATAGAAGGATAGCCTACCCATTCTGCGCCATACTTCTTGTGTACGAATTCATGAATGCCCTGCACTTCCCGTTCACTCATGCCGGGTTGAATGGCCTTCATCACTTCATTCTGCCCGGCGCAACTGATCTCTATTGCTTTCCGCAACAGCACCATTTCTTCATCGGTCTTTATTTCACGCAATGAACCGGTAAGTTCGAGGTACAGGTCGGTGCCAAAGCGTGGTTCGTTTTCATAATTATCCGGTATGGCCGCTTTTTTGCGCAATTGTTGCAGCAGGTCGTAGAGGTCGGCACGGTCGCGGGGATCGTTATATACGTCTTCGGGCAGGTTGTTGAACAATAGCTTGTCGAATTTGGCAAAGTCTATCTTGAAATCTTTGAACTCCTCTCCATTGTACACATGTTCGATCTTCAGTTTTTCTCTTACGCCTTCTTTTCCCAGTCGTTTGCCGGTCCATTGTTCAGCCAGGGCATTGCGTTTCTGAACAAAAAACAATTCCTTGCAGGTAATGCCATTGGGCAGCGTTTGGGGTTCCTTGAAAATGAACAGCAGCGCATGCGGTTCCTTGTAGCCCGTAAAATAGTAGAGGTCCGGGTTCTGGTGATATACATAGTCCACATCATTGGAAAAATTGCGCACCGGGTAGGCCGGCACAATAGCCACTGAATTGGGCGGCATAATGGCCCGTAATGCCTCCCGCCGGCCTTCATGAAAAGCCGGTGTGAGATAATCATTCGGCAAATGGCCGGTTTGGGCAAAGGGTCGGGAAACCGTAAAAAAGAAAAGTACAACAACAGTAAGGGTCAAACGCATATCGGGTGGTTTTGAAAGTTGGGACAGGTTTAAATATAGTAAGTCCCCGGTTTCCGTTCCGGGACAAAAATGGCGAATGGTTAAAAGGGCGGAGGCGCGGAGGGAGACGCATTGTCCGTTGCGACACCCGGATTGCCAGGCTTTCCGCGTCTCCGGGCCAAGTATTACCCTTCGCGAAAACCGTAATCCCTTCGTATTTTATGCAAAAAGCAGCTAAAGTACTATTACCTGAAATAGTGGTATACGGACAATATTTATCACCTTTCAAGCGATTTTTACACAACAACGCCCAACGTGAAAAGTATTTTATTCAATATTGTGTCCGTGGTTGCGGTGGTAGCTTATTTCGTACCCGTGGCCATATTGCTGCTCAAGAAATTATGGCCGGTCAAACCATTCCTGTACTTTGCATTGTACTGGCTGGCCGGCGGACTGGTAAACGTGCTGCTGGTATGTCCTGTTCCCCGGGAGACGGCAGCGACCATCACACTGGTGTACAATATTTTAGACATGCCGGCCGTTATGGCGATTTTTTACATCACCACTTCTTCTCCTGCCATTAAAAAATTTGCCGGGATCGGGTTGCTGGCATTCACCACTGTGGAACTGGTGAACCTGCTCATTCGCGGCTTGCATTTCGATTCGTTGAAATACACCATGGCAATAGGCCTATCGCTTGTATTGATAATGATTGTATGGGAAATTATCTGGTACCTGCAGAAAATTACGCATACCAGCCGTGAAAAGGGACTCCTGTTTATTTATGCGGCGCTGCTGTTTGAATACGGCACTTATATCATCATCTACATTTTCGAATACTACCTTGACCACATTTCCTCTGTTACCGATAATTATCTGGTGTATTACATCTCTTCGGTAATAGCGCTGATCATTGCCACCTGCGGGTACCTCACCAAGGGAATCACGCGGGGGATGAGAAAGGTAGATGGGTAAGTAGCAAGCGCCCGGATGTGAAAGGCCAACGGGAAAGCAAATTCCTAAATGGCACAGGCAAGCTCCCGTGGGTCCGCGGTCCATGCAACTTGAATCATCAGGCAATTACAGGTTTATAATGGCATACGCCGTTTCGCTCACATACGGGCCGCCGGGATAACGCGCCGTATAGTCCAGGTTGATCCAGAACTGGCCGTTCTGCTCGTGATAATACATATTGTCGATGGCTTCATTGCCAAAGAGGTGAATGATAGCCTGCTGCATTTTTTCAAATTGTTTCTGGTCGCCGCAATACAATTCCGGGTAAAGATGTCCATCCGTCAATACCATGCGACAACGCGCTCCAATGGCCTTCATAGCCGACACCATCAGTATGGTATGATCATCGCAATCACCTCCCAGGCCATTCAGGATGGTTTCGGTGGGCGTAGCAAAATATTCGTCCCGCTCGGAGTCTGACACGTATTTGAAATTGGAATTGATGTATTTGAACAGCGACAACTGCCGTACGATCTGCCCGTATTTCGAATGGTATTCGTCAAAATTTTCCAGCGAGTGCTGCACAGCAAAATTTCTTACCAATGAATCTTTATAATTCACTTTCGATTGCAGGGCGCGCGTGGTTTTGGTAAGCGGCCCTTCAAAAAACGTAGGCGTTACCACCAGGTCAATTTCTTTTTGCTCTTTTTTGCCCCAGTTGTTTTGCACCATGGTTTTGTAATCATTGATCATACGGCCAAAACCATAGCCATTGTTGATCTGGTTGTACAACAACACCAGGATGAGCATACCAACGGCCGGTATGATCAGGAAATGAAACAACCGCAACACCAGCCAGGTAATGGCGCCGGCCAATAGGATAGAAATAGTAAGATCGAGATTCCAGTTACCAACGATGATAGGAGGGATATACCGGTTGATGAGTGGGGCCAGGGGTAAAATGGTGAGAACGCTAATACAAATCACCAGGAATTTCCGTGTAAGGCCATGCTTGTCCTGCTTCTGAATCATAGCACGCATAATTAACCATGAACGTAAAAAAGTATCAAATGTTTGTGAGGCAAGTGTTAAAGTGCAAGCAGACTTTTTCACTTAACCAAGGCCAATCGTGTCATTTAGTTAATGCGCGAAAACAGGCGCAGGTTACCATATGCCATGCAACCTTGCTACCATGACTTCATTAACAAAATGACCCAGGGTTAAAGGGAGGGGTAAACAACCTAAATTTACATGATTATACTGGTTAATCAGCGGGATTGGTTGGGATAATTAACACTATTCATCATCCTCCTCATAATAAGCATCCTGGTTGTCGTTGTACACCGACTCCCACTCTTTCACTTTTTCATCTGCCAGCAGTTCAAGGATATCGAATATCTCATCTGTTTTTTTCTTCCATTCAAGCACGGGACTTTCTGCAAACCGTGTGACGTAAAGACATTGATCCGTTTCTACCGTTATTTTGATCAGTGTTACAGGGTCTTCTTCTTTTTCCTGTATCAGGTAATAACAGCCGGGCTCTAACAAAGCATACGAGTACATACTTTCCTCCACCATTTAAAATGTTTTTTAAAAAGAAGAATTAACAGGTTTGCAAGCACAGAATTTAACAGGCTGTAGTAGCGCTTCAGAATTTAACGGGTAGGCAGCGTAACAGTTCAATATCGAGTGTAGTCGGTCGGTTTTTGACAAAGGGTATGGAAGCAGTTCAAAATTAGGACAAATAGCAACACCACCCCGTTACTTTCTCGATGATCGGAAAAATTAATGAAATTTTTAGCGTCGCTATTGAGTAACAGCGATTTAGGGTTTTCAGCTTATTAAAAATTGTAGTGTTGATGTGTGCCATTCCGGCCGCAACAGATCATTTTGGCAGTTCAGGGGAAAATTTCCAGATCAGCGGGCAATATGGCAGGGGGCAACAATTTACGCCGCAGCAGCATGATGCCTCGGGCTTTCTGGTTGCGGACAGTATGGATGGACACCTGCAACCTGTTGGCGATTTCTTCATTGGTCATGCCGCTGAGGTAGCTCAGTTGCATCACGGTGCGGCATTGCCGGGGCAGCATGTCGAGCAGCGCACGTATTTCGCGCAGTACCTCCGAGCGTATGATCTCCGTCATAGCCGGTTGCTCGGCGTCATCACGGTGCAGGTAGCCAAGCTGTGCGCGTACACCGGCCTGGAAACCGGCCTGCTGCAAATGATTGACGCAGGCATTGCGCGTACTGATGTACAAAAATGCTTTGGCGGTAGACTGGCAATGAAACCGGATGCCGCGCTTCCACAATTTGAAAAATACTTCCGCCACAATGTCTTCTGCCACCTGTTTGTCGTGCACCATGCGCCGGGCAAACAATACCAGCATGGGATAAAAAAGATGAAACAACCTGTTAAATGCGTCCATGTCGGGATGATGGTTGGCATCGGGCAGGTTGCTGCTGTGTGAGGGAACAGACATACAAAAGTTTTTGGTAGCGCACAGGCAGCTCTCCATGCGCCAAAAAGTAACTGTGTATGTCCTTTACTGGTAGTATCTTCCGGCAACCGTCAACATTTCATGACTCACAGTCATAAAATCGTATAGGCGGGTGGGTGAGCAGGCCCATCATGCACCGGCCATGCGGCTGCAGGACTGATAAATTATCATCAAAAAAGGATAACAACGGTTTGTTGTATGCGAAAAGAATACAATGGATAATGCAAATGTAAACAAAAAAAATGAAAGTGGGTCAAAAAACCTACACCTTTTAAACAGTTTTCGATGATATTGCCCCGTTATTATTTGTAAATCATGAGAAAGGCCGAAAAAAACGAACGACTAAAAGCGTTTGGGAGTAATTTGAAAAAAATCAGAAAGTCGCAAGGACACAGCCTGCGCTCCCTGTCGTACGAATGTAGTATAGACCACAGTGATATCGGGAAGATTGAGCGTGGTGAAACGAATATTACACTGCTTACTTTTTTCCAACTGGCGGATGCATTGAAAGTTTCTCCGGCAGCATTGTTGGAGTTTTGAATTCGTTGCACGTTTACGTTAGTATTCGTTGTTTTGCTTTGTGGTTGCATCGTTACCTGCCATACCTGCATCCACCCCACTATTTTTTCTGTATACAATAAGGATAGGTCCCTGGTAAGTGACCAGGAACCTTAACCCTTGCCCCAACGTATGATTGTTTTCGGATAAAGCTGTTAATTGTAGCTTGCTGTACTTAATAACTCTATAGTTGTGTGAATGTGATAATGTGTATGTACGAATGCTTGGGCTTGCTGCGTGAGATGTGTTATTTGATGGTTTAATTGAGAACAAGGGGCAGCCAGGCAGGCAGTGTGTAGGATGCACTACGCGGTTGTCGGCGAGAGCGGTGGTTCAAAGGAGATTCCCGGGCTGTGTTACAGGGCGGCCGGGCAGTAGTCAATGTGTATCAAATTCTACAATTGTGGGGTACCCTGAGTTTGCTTCCTGCCTGCAGCTACTGCTGTAAGGCATCAGCTGGTCCCTCTGGCATGAAAGTTTGACCTTTTATAGAAAAAAGTCATGCGTGCTATCTGGAGTGGGGCTATAGCGTTCGGGTTGGTAAACATACCCATCAAAATTTACAGTGCTGTAAAGCCCAGTGAACTGGACCTCGACATGCTCGACAAGAAGGACCTTTCCAACATCCGCTTCCAGCGGGTGAATGCCACTACCGGCAAGGAAGTGGCCTGGGAAAATATTGTGCGCGGCTATAAATATGATGATCACTATGTGGTACTCACCGATGAGGATTTTGCGAAAGTGCGCCCGGAAAAAAACAAACTGATCGAAATAACGGATTTTGTAGAGGAGAAGGAAATTGATGCGGTGTACTATGAAACGCCGTATTACCTGGCGCCGGAAAAGCAGGGCATGAAGGCCTACAACCTGCTGCGCGAAGCCCTTATCAAGACCGGTAAGGTGGGACTGGGGACCTTTGTCTTGCGCAACCGCGAAAGCCTGGGTGTGATCAAACCGCAGGGCAACCTGCTGTTGCTGGAAAAGATCCGGTTTGCCGAAGAAATCCGCGATCCTTCAGAAATAGAGGTAGACGTAAAAGCGAGCAAACCGCAGGAGCTGAAAATGGCCATTGCGCTGATCAACCAGCTTACCGAAAAATTTGATATCTCCCACTATAAAGACAGCTACTCGGCTGACCTGATGAAACTCATCGAGCAAAAAGCCAAAGGCAAAAAAGTTACTGCGCCCAAACTGCGTGTGGTACATTCCCGCTCACAGGACCTGATGGGCCAGCTCAAGGCAAGCCTGGAAAAGAAAGGGAGGAGGAAGGCATCGTAACTGCCGGAATGATTTTTTCATTGCACACAGTATGGAGAATGAAAAAATTGCCGCCCTGCTGTACGACCTTGCTGGCATCAACCTGGAACGTGCCAGGGCTTACGAGGAAGCTTCTTTTCAGAATCAAGTTTTCGATGTGGAACTTAGGACCACCTTTGCGCTGCTGGCCAACCAGAGCCGGCAGAATATGTATATGCTCAACCTGTATGTAGAGAAATTGCTGGCGAGAATGCACGCTCCGCGGCCCACCTATGGTTCACTGTACAAAAACTGGAAAAATACCGCAGCCTATTATACGGGCAATAATCGCCGTGCGATGCTGCAGTCCTGCGATGCAGGTGAAAAAGCCATGATAACATTATATGAACAGTCCTGCGAACTGCCACCCAAGGCAGAGCTCCGTGAAATGCTGCAAAACCAGTTGCGCGGTTTTGAAAGTTCACTGGCTACCATCAAAAAAATGCTTGAAGTAACGAGTAAGGTGGACCAGCGCGGCGTGATTTGATACAGCTTACGCGTGCAGGGCTTCCATATTCTTCAGTACTTTCTCCAGATTGATTCCCTTTCCCAACACGGGTTTGAAAATATCTCCTTCTCCCATGATTCGTTTGTACATAGTGGTAATAGTGAATTGTTGCATTTGCAATCCTTTCTTCACTTCTTCCCAGTGCAACGGCGCCGACACGGTAGCGCCTGGTTTGGGGCGCACAGAATAGGGCGCCGCTATAGTTTGTACAGGTCTGTTTTGCAAATAGTCGAGGTAGATTTTGCTTTTTCTTTTCGCCGGGCTTCTTTCCAGACTGGTATAGGAGGGAATTTCCTGATGCACCATGGTAACGATCAGTTCCGCCAGTTGCCGCGACTGATTATAGGTATACTTTGCGTTCAATGGTATATAAATATGCAGCCCGGTAGAACCGGAAGTTTTGCACCAGCAGTCGATGCCGGCTCCGTCTGCCACCTGTTTTACCACCTGCGCTGCTTCAATCACTTTATCAAACGAAATATTGCCGGGGTCGAGGTCAATCACGCACCAGTTGGGGTTATCGGGATGGTGAATGGTGCTCAGCCAGGGATTCATTTCAATGCAGCCCAGGTTGGCCATGTATAGCAAACTGGCTTCATCTGTACATACGAGATACTTTTTCTTCCTGCCTTCATTTTCACTTACGTACGGATAGGTAGTGATCCAGCCCGGCACTTTGCCGGTGACGTCTTTCTGGTAAAAGCCGGATTTGGTGATGCCGTCGGGGCTGCGGTTCAGCGACTGTGGCCTGTCTTTCAGGTAGGGCAGTATGTATGGCGCTACCATATGATAGTAATTGATGAGGTCGCGCTTGGTGTATTTTTCTTTTGGCCAGTATAATTTGTCGAGGTTGGTGAAAGTGAGTTGTTGCCCATTGATGGTGAGCACCTGCTTTTTGGCGGTGTCGTTTAATAAAGCATCGTGGTCCTTATGGTTGCGCTTGCCGGATGTGGTCGCGGCCTTTTTGCTGCGCGTTGATGTTTGCCTGGGCTTCTTTTTAACTGCGGTGCTCATTGTTTTTTCCATTTTATCAGGCTGTGCAGGGATGGCTTGTTCGCGGGTAACTTCTTCAGGCTTTTTGTCTTCACGCAAGCCAAGATACACAGGCATGCGCATTACGTTGTCTTTTGTCCACTCGGAAAATTTTATCTCGCATACCAATGCAGGCTTCAACCACGTAGAGGGCATATTGGTTTTAGGCTTCTTTCGAAACGGGCATTTGCTGGTGACCAGCGGCTTCATTTTTTTGTACAGGTCAGCCTGCGCTTTTTCTGTAAAGCCTGTGCCGCTATGACCGGCATATACCAGTTCGCCATTTTCATAAATGCCCAACACCAGCGCACCGAAATATTTCCGTGATTTTCGTGGTTGGGTAAAACCTGCAATCACGGCTTCCTGCCGTTGATGCGTTTTTATTTTCAGCCACTGCCTGCTGCGTATGCCGGCGGCATAGGTGCTGTCGGCATGTTTGGCCATAATGCCTTCCAGGCCTTCCTGTTCGGCCAGGGCATAAAAATCTTTACCGGTGCCTTCAATGTGATCGCTGTAGCGGACCAGACTATCCTCGGGAATAATACTTTTTAAAATTACTTTCCTATGTGACAGCGGTAGTTCCCTGAGGTCATATCCGTTCAACCATAAAATATCAAACACGTAATACAACAATTCGCCCGCACCGGTTTTTTGCCATTGTTGTAACTGCTGGAAATTGCCCTTGCCGGCTTCGTTTACCGAAACAATTTCACCATCCAGCACCACATCATCATCCAGTTGCTGCAAGGCTTCCACTACGGGAGGAAATTTTTTGTTGAAGGATAATTTCTTTCGCGACAGCAACGATACCTTTCCTTTTTGCACAAAGGCCAGGGCGCGGTAACCATCCCATTTGATTTCAAACAGCCAGTCTTTGTCGTCGAAAGGCTGGTCGGTTAAGGTGGCCAGCATGGGTGAAACGCCCAGGGGTATGGCGGAACGTTTGCCGCTTTTGATCAGCACTGCCGGCTTACCGGCGGACTTTTTTTTTGATGATGCAGTTGCTTTGCGGGTTTTGTCGCCGGACCGTTTGGACGATGAAGTGGTTGTTTTATTGCTATTCCATACGCGTGCATCGGACTTTGCTACCTGTTCCAGTTTCAGCCCCGACTGCACGGATTTATTTTTTTTAGTGATGTCCGTATCCTTTGCAAACCTGTCTTTTTTCTTGATCAGTAACCAGGCATTTTCTTCGCGGCCTTTGATATGCACCAATGCAAATTCGCCACGTAATTTTTGTCCATGCAGTATGAATTTCAGGTTGCCTTCCTGCAGTTCTTTCAGCAGTTCTTTTTCCTGTGTCTTCCTGGTGGTGCCTGCAGGTTTTGCAGGTTCATAGGTGCCTTCGTCCCACACCATCACGGTGCCGGCGCCATAATTGCCGGGCGGAATAATGCCTTCAAAATCCTTGTAATCATAAGGATGGTCTTCCACCATCATGGCCAGTCGTTTGTCTTCGGGATTGATGGAAGGTCCTTTGGGAACGGCCCAGCTTTTCAGTACGCCTTCCATTTCGAGGCGAAAATCATAATGCAGGCGGGTGGCGTTATGTTTTTGCACTACAAAGTGCAATGCGCCGTTGGTGCTTTTCTTTTTGCCCGATGGTTCAGGCGTTTTGCTGAAGGACCGTTTCTTTTTGTATTCGGTGAGCGGCATAAAATTTCGCGTTTTCCAACCCCCTTAATTATTTGATGAAGTCCATCAGGTATAACTGGAACTCCGACAAACTTTGAATATGCGGAATATGTCCCACGCCCGGTAACTCCACGAGCCGGGCATCGGTTATTTGCTGGTGCGTTTTCTTCCCCAGTTCAGGGTATTGACCATATTTCAGCTTGTCTGCTTCGGAGAGATAGGCCTTGCCCACTACGGTCCGGTCTTCCTGGCCAATGATCAACAGTACCGGCATACTGAGGCGGTCCCATTCATAACATACGGGTTGTTCATAAATCATTTGATACGTGAGCGCATTTACCCAGGCAACACGGTTGTAATCAGGTTTGCGAATGGCTTCCGCCTGGGCAAGTACGTATTGTTCATATTCTTCGCGCCATTCCGGATAATAAGTTTGCTGGTATTGTTTGACGGACTCGTAAGTGGCTTCTTTTTCTTTTTCGTATAATCGTTCCAGTGGTTGCCATGGCACAAAGCGCCGGTAGTCTTCCAGTCCGATCGGGTTTTCCAGCACCAGCTTTTCCACGCGTTCGGGATAGAGCAGGGCAAACCGGGTGGCCAGCATACCGCCCATGGAATGTCCTACCACCACTGCCTTGTCTACCTGCAGGGAATCGAGCAGGATGCGTGTGGCCTGCGCCAACATATGAAAGCTGTAATGCAAATCGGGTTTATCAGATTTGCCCCATCCCGGCTGGTCAGGCGCCACTACGCGAATGCCTTCCTTTTCAAGAAAGGACATGACCTCTTTCCAGTAATAACCATTGAAATTTTTTCCGTGCAACAGCAAAACAGTCTGGTGCGCATTATCCGGTTTTACGTCCATAAAAGCCATCTGCACCATCTTGTTTTCAAGCATTACCGGGATGGTGCGGACAGGGTAGGGATATTCAACCTGTGCGTGGCTGTACAAAACAGACAATAAGAAAAGAACAACGGGTGCGAGGTGTTTCATGGTGGTGGCAGTGTTGCATAATCTGTTTCTAACTCATCTTTAGCCGGAGTTGCTCTATCACTTCGTTCAGTATGCGTGGGTCCATAATATCGTGGTTGCCGCTCATCTCAGGTTCATTGAATAGTACATCGCCGTCTTTCGACATGGTGAGGAGATATTGATCACCTTCATACACGTCGTACACGATGTATTCCCCATAATCTTTCTCCTTCAGCCGGCAGGTAATTTTCCTGCCCTGCACCTCAACCTCAATGATGGTGGTTTGCAGTTCTTCCATAATGGGTGATTGAAAGAGGAAGGTGCTATTCTCCTTCCTCTGTTAAAAATATCGCCTGCTCTTCCCGTTCTTCCACGGGAATTCTTTTGATGAAATCGTCGTAGTTCAGTTCATCGTGGGTGCTGTAAGCGCCATAGGCATCGATGGAATAGCCGGTGAGACCATCGCGTGTCTGGATAATGTACACGATGGAAGAATCGGCCGGGTCCGATTCGCCTTCAAACCGGTATGTTTTGATGATGGTAAGATCTTCAGGACGGTAATAGATGCCATTGCCGGGCGTAAATCCATTTTTGGTAATCACAAATTCATTGTCCATGCCCTGCGCCTTCAGTTTATTCAGCACCGTAGATAAGGTTGTCATTGTTCCTGGTTTCGTTTGCATAGTTGCTTTTTTTGAAATAATCAAGAATGGTGGTCAGGCTTTCAGTACATGTTCTTTCCAATGCTGCAGCAAGGGACCGTTTGCGCCATATAAAGGATCGGTGCGAGGCAGCGGCACCTTACTGATATTTTCATCTACCTGTGGATGTTCATCCGGTTTGCCATAACACATATCGTATTCCTTTCCGTCGGGGTAAGCGCCTACCACAGTAAAATCTTTCGTACTCTCCACGTTGCGGTGGGCCACGCCCGCCGGCAGTACAATAGCATCTCCTTTTTCCAAAACCTGCCGTACGCCCTTTTCACCACCCAGCATCACGGTGCCTTGTCCGCGTATTACCCCCAGCACTTCGTGCGTATTGCTGTGGTAGTGGTGATAAGGGTAAATGCCGTTTACCCAGTGGTTGTTCCATCCATGCTGGTGAAACAATTCCTTTACCAGCTCATCGGCATCTTCTTCCGGCAACCGCAATGCTGCTTTGTACAACACCACAGGCAGGGCCGGATTGTTGGGATAATAGCCATTGGCTTTGATCAGAAACTGGATAATTTTCAAATGATAATGGTTTGGTGATATAATGGAAATTCAGAATTACAAGCTCCTTATAATTTACAACAATTCTTCGGCAACAGATACCCGTTTTACATCTTAATCTTTTTACTGCCTGTATCTCCTTGTTTGTGATTGTATAGAAAAAACTCGTGCCATAATCCGGGCAGTTCCTGCGCGTTGAGGTGCGCGATGCCCGGAAAATTGCTTTGATAAAGCATTGCCTGAATCAGTGCAGATATTTTTCCCCATTTTCCTGCTTACCCATTTGCGGCAAACGCCCGTTTACGTGGCACAGTATTTACAATAACTATAGCAGTAGATATTTTTTCTTTTCAGGGTGATCTTGCTCCGGCAAGGTCTGAGAAAATACCTGTACATCTGATCTGGATAATGCCAGCGGAGAAAACAAAGAAAAAATATCACGCCCCCGGGTAACACCGGGGTTTTTTTTTGAAATAAATGGAAAGCAGGGAACTATTTCTTCAGATTTTTTATATGGAAAAAACAGTAATAGCAGGCACTACACACACAGCATGGGACGACATACCCGACCGTAAATGGTGGAAGGAAACAATCGTATACCAGATCTATCCACGAAGTTTTAAAGACAGCAATGGTGATGGTGTTGGCGACCTGCGCGGCATAATTTCCAAACTGGATTATTTGCAAAGCCTGGGCATCGGCACTGTTTGGCTCAATCCTGTATATGCTTCGCCCAACGACGATAATGGTTACGACATCAGCGATTATGAAGCCATCATGGAAGAATTTGGCACCATGGCAGATTTTGATGCATTGCTGCAGGGACTGCATGAACGTGGTATCCGCCTGCTGATGGACCTGGTGGTCAACCATACGAGCGATGAACATTATTGGTTTCAGGAATCGCGCAAATCGCGCGACAATCCTTATCGTAATTTTTATCACTGGTGGCCCGCCGAAAAAGGAAGGCCAGCGCATCGCTACAGTTTTTTCGATCCCAAACACGAAGCATGGCAATATGATGCGGCCAACAATGCATATTACCTGCATTATTTTTCCAAAAAACAACCAGACCTCAACTGGGAAAATGAAGCAGTGCGCAGGGAGATCTACAAGATGATGCATTTCTGGTTACAGAAAGGAGTGGATGGTTTTCGGCTCGATGCCATTTCCTATATCTCCAAAGACACCAGTTTTCCGCCACTTACCCGCGTTGACCTGCGTGAGAAATATCACGGCGACTGGTCTTATTATTATTCGCGTGGACCGCATTTACATGAATACCTCCGGGAAATGAACCGCGAAGTGTTCCGGCATTACGATATTACCACCATTGCAGAATGTCCCGGCATCAGCAAGAACGAAGCGCTGCTGTTTGTAGACACCGACCGGGAAGAACTGCATATGCTGTATCATTTTGAAGGCATGGGGCTCGGCTATACAAAACAGGGATTCAAACGTCCTGATCCGAAGGGTTATCAACTGCAAGAATTTAAACGCATTTACACGGAATGGGACCAGGTATTTGAAATAGACGGCTGGGGTACTATCTACCTTTGCAACCACGACCAGCCGCGTATGGTAACGCGCTTTGGCGACGATTCGCCCGAATACCGAGCGCTGTCCGCCAAAACGCTGATCACCTTTTTGCTCACCATGCGCGCTACGCCCATCTTTTACAATGGCGATGAGCTGGGCATGAAGAATATCCGGTTTGATGATATCAATGACTACCGCGACATTGAAACCATTTCCAAATACAAGTATATTCAAAGCAAGAAAGGAAATGTAAAACGCTTTCTCGAAGACCAGAAGATCGGCGCACGCGATAACAGTCGCACGCCTTTTCAATGGGACGCTACGCCCAATGCCGGTTTTACTACCGGCACGCCGTGGATAAAAATCAATCCCGATCATACCTATATCAACCAACAGGCGCAGGATGCGGATCCCAATGCTGTACTCAATTATTTCCGTTCACTGGTAAAACTGCGGCATTCAAGGCCCGATCTCATTTATGGGCACTATACGTTGTACGCTCCGAACCATCCTGAAGTGTATGCCTATACGCGTACCTTGCCGCGCACAGGTGTATTTGTGGTGATGAATTTTTCCAGGGACGTAGTGCCATATACCATTCCTGATCCTTTACTACTGAAAGATACCCCCTTGCTCAACAATGAAAATTCTGTTCAGTTGCATGAACGGGAACTGACGTTGTTGCCCTGGCAATCGCTCATTTTTGAATTGGGGCCGTAGAGTGTAAATGGCCTGATGCCAAACTATCCATTCTTGCCAATCTGTAAACACAATGATATTACCCTTAATTAAGACACATGCAAAACATTACTCTTTTCCAGTTCTTTCACTGGTATTACCCTAACGACGGCAGTTTGTGGAAGCACTGCATGGAAGAAGCAGATGCGCTGCAGCAACTGGGCATAACCTACGTATGGCTGCCACCACCCTATAAATCGGCGCTCGGTATGGCAGAACCAGGCTATGCCGTGTATGATCTTTTTGACCTGGGAGAGTTTGACCAGAAAGGCACTGTTCCCACCAAGTACGGAACAAAAGACGAGTACCTGCAGTGCATCAAAGAACTGCATAACCGGGGCATCAAAGTGCTGGCAGATGTGGTGCTGAACCATCGCATGGGCGCCGATGATACAGAACTGGTAAAAGTAAAACAGGTGGAGGCGGAGAACCGCAACCACATCATGGAGCAGGAAGAGGTGATTGAAGTGTATACCAAATTTACTTTTCCGGGACGGGGACAAAAATATTCCAACTTCATCTGGGACTACCAATGCTTTACCGGTGTAAGCGTTACAGATAATGAAGGAACAAGGATTTACACCATCCTGAACGAATATGGTACGGATTGGGAAGATGTGCTGGACACCGAATTTGGCAATCCCGATTACCTGATGGGCTGCGATGCAGAATTTCGCAACGAACATGTGCGGGAAGAATTGAAATGGTGGGGACGCTGGTTTTTGGAAACTACCGGTGTGGACGGGTTCCGGCTGGATGCGGTGAAGCACATCAGTCACCGGTTCATGAAGGAATGGATGGCGCATCTGAAAGCAGTAAGCAATAAGGACTTGTTTTTCCTGGCAGAATATGTTACCAACGATGCAGAACTACTGCTCAACTGGAACAAGGCTGTAGATGAGCAATGCCAGTTGTTTGACGTACTGTTGCATCATAATTTTTATGAAGCTTCCCACCAGCGGTCGGAGTACGATCTTCGGCAGATTTTCGACAAGTCGCTGTTGAAAATGCATCCGGAGCGCGCCATTACATTCGTTGACAGTCATGATACACAACCTTTTCAGCTGATGGAATCCTTTGTAGACTGGTGGTTCAAACCGCTGGCTTATGCCATCATTTTGCTGCAGGAGCATGGTATACCTTGCGTGTTTTATCCCAGTATTTATGGCGCTGTGTATGAAGAAGTGCAGGACGGCGTGAACCAGCGCGTAGAACTGGTGCCTGTTCCTGCCATCCGCGAAATGATGCGTGTACGGCGGCACCTGGCATTTGGAGCGCAACGCGACTATTTTAATGATGCCCGTCACGTAGGATGGGTGCGCACCGGGGTACCCGAACAGGAATATTCAGGATGCGCAGTAGTGTTGAGCAATGGGGGAGCGGCGCATCTGGAAATGGAGATGGGAAATGCACATGCCAATGCGGAGTTTGCCGATGTTACCGGCAACCGTGCTGAAACCGTTACCACAGATGAGCATGGAAAAGCCCGCTTTACAGCGCATGGAGCATCGGTTTCGGTGTGGATAAGAAAAGAAGCGTTGCCGCTGATCCAACTGTAATAGTAACACCTTGCATCCCTTACAATATCAATGTTGCGTCAATAACTCATGGCACGGGCTTTGCACTATATTATCTACAGAGCGATAATTTTTTCCTACAGGCAAGCACCCACTCGTCAGAAGAATGGGTTGTAGCCTGGGGGCTACAGGGCAACGTACCAGTAGCGGGAAACAGGAAAAAAATATCAAGGCCCCGGGGCGGTTCCCCGGGGTTTTTTTGTGTAATGATGTTTGGAAACCTTTGAATACTTACTGTGTTTGTAAATTAAACTATAGCATCAGGAATGCCTGGTACCGCGATGTCGTTCGCTTCTTCAAACGTCGTATACGACTTCACTTGATCAAATGCTTATCATATCCTGCAGCCACCAGCGTTTCAAAAGCCTTCCATACTTCATCAGGAATTTCCTGCGGAATCTGAAACCCTTTTTCAGGATAGTATTTGATTCGCTGCAGATCGCCTACCATGATGTTGATCACGCGGTCCAGTGGTATATCAGGAGTGGGATACTCTTCAAAGGAAAGTTGCGGCGACGTGACAATCAGTTTTTTGTGCGGCCAGTGTTTTTTAAAAGTGGCATAACTGCGCCGCTCCATATAGGGTTTTTGCACTACGATGAACGATTGCGGGTCCAGTTGCTGTTGCTGCAGCAGTCTTTGCGTGAAGAGAATATTTTCTCCTGTGTTGGTGGATTCATTTTCGATAAGAATCGCTTCGCGCGGAACGCCCATATCCATGGCGATCTTCGCAAACAGGTCGGCTTCTTTTTCCTTCCACATGCCTTGCGTGAAATTGCCCAGTCCACCGGAAAATATCAGCAACGGCGCCCAGCCTTGTAAATAAAGTGCTGCTCCTCTTACTGCCACGCGCGTGTCGTGACTGCCGAGCACGAGAATGCAATCTGATTTTTCCAGCGAATGGTTCATGAGGTGATACTGCCAAAGCGTTTTGGCGCAGTCAAAAATGTTCATACGCGAATATAAACATAGCACCAGGAAGTGACGGAAATGTAAAAACACACAAAGGGTATTGAAAATTTTTGTTGGCAATGAGGACGCATAGCGTTTCAACGCGTGTTTCAAAACAAACGGGTAAGATGTGGCACGCGCAAATTGCGAACTGCCATGCAGCAACCTTTCGTACCAATTGGCCGTATACGGTGAATAACGCACGCAATCGCTCCCACCGGTTTTCCGTCCTCTGCTATACCTGACCCGTTTTATGCCAACCCGCCCCGGCGCCCCATTCCTGATCTCGTTCAATTATTCGTAAACCATCAAAAATGTCTCGTATGGAAAATACATTCATGCCGACTATTGTGCGAGGCAGGTCCCGTGTTATGCATACCTGCCTGTGGTGTATGGCGGTGGTCATACTGGTGCTGCAGGCATGCCGAAAAGTGGATGTGCCAAAATCAGAGCCGGTTGATGCCGTGGTGATTGTTGAAGGGTTGATATCGCCCATCGGGCTGGTAGCTGTGCCGGATGAAACGAACCGTTTGTTTGTGATAGATCAGCCGGGACTGATACGTATCATCGAGGGCGACAGTACCTATACCTTGCTGCCCGAACCATTCCTTGATCTTACCGGAAGCCTGGTGCCTTTGAATCCCGCTTTTGATGAACGGGGTTTGCTGGGCCTTGCCTTCCATCCCAATTACCGGAACAACGGGCGGTTCTTTGTGTACTATCAATTGCCGCCGCGGCCGGGCGGACCGGCAGCAGGGGTGACATGGAATAACCTCAGTCGCATTTCAGAATTTGCCGTGTCTGCCGCCAACCCCAACCAGGCCGACCCGGCATCTGAAAAAGTAATACTGGAATGGGACGATCCGCAGTTCAACCACAACGGTGGCACCTTGGCGTTTGGCCCTGACGGTTACCTGTACATTTCTGTGGGTGATGGTGGCGCCGGCAACGACGTGGCGCCCGGTCATGTGCAGGACTGGTATGAAGCCAACCCCGGTGGCAATGGACAGGATATTGATTCCAATCTGCTCGGCAACATCCTGCGCATCGATGTAAACAGCGGCGATCCCTATGGCATTCCTCCCGATAATCCGTTTGTAAACGGGCCCGGACTGGATGAGATCTATGCCTATGGTTTCCGTAACCCGTACCGAATGTCGTTTGATATGGGCGGCTTCCACCAGTTGTATGTGGGCGATGCAGGGCAGGTATTGTATGAAGAAGTGAATATTGTAAAGAAAGGAGGTAACTATGGCTGGAACGTGAAGGAAGGCACCCATTGCTTCAATGCGTTGAACAATATGCAGGTGCTGCCCAACTGTCCGAAAGAGGACCCGCTGGGCAACCCACTGATTGATCCCATCATTGAGATTAACAACTGGCAGAACCCATTGGGTGGAAAAGCCACGACGGTGATCGGCGGTCATGTGTACCGCGGCAGCGCCATTCGTGGACTGGCTGGCAGGTATGTATTCGGCACGTTTTCGCAAACGCCCACTACACCCAATGGAGAATTGTACGTAGCGCATCAGCGGCCTTTCGGATTGTGGCCGGTGGAAGAATTATCGTTGGCCAGCAGTCCGGACGACGTTGGCTATTTCCTGAAAGGATTTGGGCAGGACCCCCAGGGCGAAATCTACATGACCGTTTCGGAAATTGGAGGACCGATGGGCAACACCGGCAAGGTATTAAAACTGGTACCGGCGGGTAACGGAAACAAGTAGTCGTTCATTTGGTGTCATAACAAAAGGGCTATAGAGGAAGCTTTCTTTCTATGGCTTTTTTGTTGGGGACAGGTACTGCTGACAATTATTATAGACAAAAACTGTTTTATGCGAAAGATTGGCCGCGCACCACCGGCTATTAACGGACGGCGCCGCGGCATTGGTGATCAATGGTACCATGGTGCAATAATTGTATGCTTCACCGGTAATGAAAAGTATCATCATTACCCTGCTTGTTGTTATCTTAACCAATGTTACTATGTCCCAGGACTTGCAAACGGTCCCTGAAGTGGACCTCCAGCGATATGCCGGCAAGTGGTATGAAATTGCCGCTTATCCCCAGCGGTTTCAGAAGGGCTGTCACGGTACCACCGCCACCTATACCTTATCGGATAAGGGATATGTCGTGGTGGAAAACCGTTGTAATAAAGACAGTTTGTCCGGCAAAGAATCTTCCATCAGGGGCAAGGCCTTTGTGGTGAAGAACAGCGGCAATGCCAAACTGCGCGTGCAGTTTTTCTGGCCGTTCCGGGGCGATTACTGGATCATTGACCTGGCGCCGGACTACAGTTATGCGGTGGTCAGCGGACCGGGCAGGAAAAACTTGTGGATACTCTCGCGAACGCCACAGATGGATGACGGGGCATACCAGTTTATTTTGTCGCGACTGGAGGAGAAGGGATTTGATTTGGAGAAGTTACGGAGAACGCCGCAGGGTGGGGATTAGCAAGACGATGAAGATAAGCTGCCATGCTGCACAAAGTACTCGCGACTTCTATTTTGGAGAAGTTTCAAAAAATAAAAAGGCCGCCTATCGGCAACCTTATAAGTTGTTGATAACCAAGTGCCCAGAACAGGAATCGAACCTGCACTCCCTTGCGGGAACCAGATTTTGAGTCTGACGCGTCTACCAGTTCCGCCATCTGGGCTGAAAGGGGACGCAATATTACGGAATAATAAGTGAAAAATTGCAGAGGGGTGGCAAAATCATGGGGATTTTTGCGGGCTGACAAGGTTACTCAATTACGTTAGATAAGAGCGTGTTACCAGCAAATTACCTCATAGCATTACCCCATTTTTCCGTACAATCCGCTCTTCAAATAAAAAAGTCTTTCGCCTGGTCTCTTACCCTCATACAAATTTGCTTTGTCGCTGTGAACGGTGGCGGTAAGGCGCAGGCTCCACTGCTGTGCAATACTACATTTACGGGTGTGTTGACAGTGGCGTAGTAGGGCCTCTTAAATTAAAAAAATGTTTAATAATACTTGCTGATAACTTTTGTCCCACCGAAAAATTGCCTCAAAATCACCCTTACCAACCCATAAGGATTTTCTTTCCTTTTCTTTGTGATTCATGTCCCTATGCGCGCTTTAGGCGGCAGAGGCATTATCTTTATCCGCGAAACCACTTATTCATAAACCAGTGGTTACGTATTAACTAATAGTATTTACTAATTAACGGTTATATGATGGTTGAGAAAAGGTATTCTGATGCCGACCTGCTGGCAGCAATCAGAAATAAAAGCACTTTGGACAGTGCTATCCGGTCCATTTATCTCAACTATGCTGAAACGATCAGTTCTTTGATTCTCAAAACCAGCGGCACCCGCCAGGACGCTGAAGACGTGCTGCAGGAAACGGTGGTGAGCTTTATTGAAATGGTAAAGAAAAACCGGTTCCGCCAGGAGTCCAGCATCAAAACCTTCCTGGTGGCCATTGCCCGGAACATCTGGCTGAATGAACTCAAGAGACGGGAACGCAGCGGCTTCCGCGAAGAAGTGTTTGAAACCAGTCGCGCGGAACAGGAACCCGATGTGAGCGATATCATCGCCGAGCGCGAAGTGAAGCAGGCATTCAGAAATGTGCTCAGCCTGCTGGGCGACAAGTGTCACAGACTGCTGACGCTATATTATTATGAGAATCTGTCCATGAAAGAAATACTGGCGCACCTGCCTTATGATAACGAGCAGGTGGTGCGCAACAAAAAGTATAAGTGTTTACAACAACTGACTGGAATGCTAAAAGATAACCCCCTGATTGCAAAGCTGATAAAAGCAAAATTTTAACTTTCTGTTTATGTCCGCAGACAACACAACGCTATTGATCGATCACCTTGACCATACGCTGCAGGGTGGATCATTGCCGGAGGCAACAGCACTGCTCAACACCGATCCGCAGGCACAGGAAACCTGGCAATACCTCAATATAGCCGTGGATGCCATACAACACGAAGCCCTGCACCAGCAGGTGGCCGCCGTTCGGAAAGAGATGCAGCCCAAAAGGCCCATCATCCGGCGACTGGGCTCCGTTATAGGCGTAGCAGCGGTATTAGCCGGACTGCTTGGTCTTTTCGTTTTTTATAAATTTATTACAGTTACGCCTGAATCTGTATATGAAAATCAGTTTGTTGCGTACGAATTGCGGACTACACGAAGCAATGCTGAAACGGATGCGCTCAGGGTGGCTTACCAGCAGCAGGATTGGCAACAGGTACTCAATACCTACCATCTGCTTCCGGTAAAATCGGGCGAAGCACATTTCCTTGCCGCCATAGCGGCCATGCAATTGAAAAAGTTTGATCTGGCCATTCCCAAACTGGAAATCATACGGTCCAACTATAATTACTTTGTGGACGAGGCAGATTACTACCTCGCCCTGGCCTGGCTGGCCACCGGGGAAACCCACAGGGCTATTCCCCTGCTTGAAACCATCCGGTCTGATAAAAACCACACCTATTACGAAAAAGCTCGCGCTATCAGCGCACTCGATCTACGGATATTGTCATTGAAGTAAGTGTAAAAAATGAGTGGCGAGCCATGCTCGCCACTCATTTAATCTTCTCATTATCAGTATTTCCCAAAAAATATTTGAAAAATCATTTAAACACGGTTACTTGGCCGAATTCAGGTATTACTATTAAATGTTACCCGTTCTTGAAACCGGGTATGATGTCGTGAATTTTCGAAAAACCAATCTATAGATGCAGCAATTGCGTTGCCCAATGAAGCAAGGTAGCTATCCTGATCTTTGAAAGACTGTACTTGTCCTATGCGTCTGTCAATAACCTGTTCAACATATACGTGCTTCACATGATTCAGGAAGCTACCCATCATACGTTGGGCGATGGGAAAATCCAATCCTGGAGAAAAACCTGAAAGTCGGCGTACCCTGTATAAATCCAATAGACTGATGGAACAAAACCGACCTTATTCGTCCGTTGATTGTACCTCAGCGTTTGATTACAATCCAATTCTGGAAAGACTACGTCGACTTTCTTTTCTTTTTAGTGTAGCGTTGATAGAACACACCTGCTACCACGAGCAGCACCACACCGGTACCGGCAATCAGCCAGGAAGAACGCATCGCCGCTCCTTCCACTACGGGTCTTGCATTTCCCACAAGAATCAGATGGCCCCAATAGTCGGGCGTTTTCCGTAAGGAATGGTCGCGGATGTAATCGAGTTTTGCCTGCTGCAACGCTTTTGCTTTGGAATACCCTTGCCGCAGATAATGATGAAATTGTTTCAAAATGGCCGATGTGGCCGCATCGTCTGCTTTCCACAAACTATTGATCACGCTGGCGCTGCCCGCATAAGTAAATCCCCGCGAAAAGCTGAACAACCCTTCGCTGCCTACCAGTTTCCCGGTGCCTGTTTCGCAGGCGCTGATGATCACCAGTTCGGTAGCGTCCAGGTTCAAACCATATAATTCATCGAGGTACAGGTTGTCTTCGGCCGGCGAACCGCTGCCGGGGTAAAAAGCAATGTAGGATCCCGAGGGATTGTTCAGGTCGGCCACTGCATGCGTGGCCAGGTGCACAATGGGATAGTGATTGATGTGTTCGATGAAATGTTTTTTGGTGGCTACGCTGTCTGTAAACTGCCTGCCCGGCAATGCCGCCACTTCCGCTGCGGAAGCGGGCAATTGGCCCATGGGCGAAAAGCCGCGCTGCGCAAAGGGCGCAAAGGACAGAATATGGTAATTGTTTCGTATATTCGATGCCGTTGTGTTCGGCAGCAGAAACCTTGAGGAAAAATGGTAACTGATCACTGCCTTTTCCAGCAGATAACTGCCGGACTCATCGGCCGGTAACGATTCAAAAGGCAGGTAATGCAGGATGCCATCGGGGAGGATGGTCCATTCCGGCAAACCGCCTGACAGTGTCAGCAACGGTTTTACCAACCGGGCATACAATTGGCGGCCGGTTTCGCCCTGTTCAAACTTCTTTCCGCTTTCAACCCTGGACAGCGCGGTAATCCAGTCTTCCACCTGCTGCCGGAGTACCTGTTTTGATGCAATGGTATCGAACCGGAAGAAATCACGCGCAATGGTAAAAACAAAGAAGGCGGAATCGCTGTCGTAAAAACTGATCACCACCTGGTCCGGCGCCAGCTCTTGCCGGATCTGGCTCACGGATGGAAATGAATCGGCATACTTCAATTGGTAGTAGGAACTATTTTCCTCGATCTGCTTCTGCAGTCGCGAGAGTTCCATTTCGTAGAATTGTTTGTCTTTGGCAATCTGTTTTTGTACCTGCGCGTCTTTTTCGAGTTCACTCCGAATGATCAGTCGCGCTATGTTATACTTGATGTTTCTTTCCTGTTGCAGCAGTACCGAATCGATGCCCCGTATTTTTTTCAACCTGTTTTCTGTTAGGCGGGCAGCAATGATGGAGGCGCGGTTTTTTTCTGCCACCAGGAAAGCCTGCTCCAGGTAACCGGCATCGGGGTATTGCCGGGCCATTTTCAGGCAGAGGTCAAACGCTTCCCGGTAGGCATCCTGGCTGTTTTTTTTCAGAAAGATGCGGGCATCATCTGTATCGTAATTCTTTTCAATATACCGCAGCAGCGCGATAGTTTGCTGGTAGGTGTCGTAAGCCGCGCGGAGATATTTTTCATCACCGCCTTCCCTGAACATCCGTTCCAGGGTGGCGGCCTTGGCGTGGAGGGCATCGAACAATGTATAGGACGCGAATGAACCTGCAAATATGGAAGGATTGCTGAAAATATCTTCATTATTGAACTGGCCCGAAAAAAGTACAATGGCTTTTTGCAAGGCCTGCAATGCGGGCAGCAGTTGGTGACGCGCATTCAGCACTTCCCCCCGGTACAGGTAATTGATGCCTTCATCCAGTTCGTGGGCCAGCTTGGGATCCGCAGCAACCAACCGGTGATATTGGTCCAGGAAAAAAGCGGCCGAGTCCGGACGGTCCATCTGCAGTTGCACATTGGCCATTTCATTATACACACCAGGCACTTCTTTAGGCTTCACTTTGCGAAAGCACTGCATAGCCCTGGCATAATCTCCGGTGGCCGCATAGGCCTTGCCCATGTTTACATAAATCTGGCTGGTATACAGTTTCTTTTTCAGCAGCTGGTTGTATAGCTCCAATGATTCCCTGTACAATCCCAGTTTGTAATACGACGCGGCAATATTGCTTTCAAAATGAATGGCCGATTCAAAATCAGAAGGGCGGATGCTTTTGATGATGGTGAGCGCACGACTGAAGTAATTGCGGCTTTGCACATAGTTGCCGTTCTCATAGTATAAAGCGCCGAGCGCATTGTACAAACGGTCCTGTTCTTCCAGTTGCGGAAAGTGATTGCTGATCTTTTCCGCTTCCAGCAGGTAATAATCCGCCGAATCAAAATTGTTGAGATGATAGTAAGCCGTACCGGCATACACATAAGGCCTGAACAGTAATGAATCGACAGGGGAATTGTATTGCTGCCGCCTGATGCGGATGGATGTGAGATAGGCTTCCTTGGCTTCTTCTACCAGGCTTTTTACGTCCAGCAGTATGCCTACTTTCAGCCACGATTGAAAGAGGAGGCTGTCAACCGGCTGTTTCTCCATCTTGTGAATCACCTTGCGGTAAAGCAGCAGGGCCACACTGTCGGTTTGATCGGTAGGATTTTCGAGCGTAAACAGCCGCTCGGCTTTGCGGTATAAGGTCAATACATCTTCGCCCGGGGTTCCGGTATTACCTGCATGCAACAGAGGAAACAGCAGGACGGCTACAATAAGGATAACAACTCTTACCGACATCGCAAGGGTTTAATCAGCATGAATAAATTCAAAGCTGCTAAAATAAAGGTGCAGCGAAATTGCCAGGTGTTTCTCGGAACCCACCCTTTTTTCTACAGTCGATACTAAAAATACTTGGTGATAATGATTTGCGGGGGCCGGGGCTTTTCGTAATAGTCGATCGTTTGCATGGTCATGAATTGTTCGCGCTTGGTCCGTAATTCCTTCATGATGTTTGCCGGTACGTCAGATTTCCTTTCAAAGTAGATAAAATTGACTCTTATTATCTGAAGCGCCTTTTTGCTGCAATCGTTGAGCCGGTAATAAATTACAGCTTCCTTGCGCATGCCGTTTTGCGGGTTGGGCCCGAATATGCCATCAACCAGTGATTTTTTCAGGTTGATCACACCACTTTTGGTGCGTACACGTACATGTTGCGCATTGGCGCTTTGACCGGGCGGTGGTTCATCCAGTATACCATCGCCATTGTCGTCATCCGTATCGTCATCAAATTCACAAAACGCATTGCCGCCGGGTTTGCCGTTGCCCGGATAATCGGTATCATCGCTCAGACCATAGATAGATACCAGCGATGGATTGGCGTTGAAATAAGGTAAAGCGAGGGTATCGTGGTTTGACAGAACATGCACGCTGTCTAGATAAGTCACGCCGCCTATCACCAATTCGGTATAACAGGTATCTTGTGTTCCTTCCTGTACAAAACCGATGCGGTACCGTGCGCCCGCTTCACTTTGGGTAACATTGATCTCACCGGTGCGCTCATCAATCACCAGCCCCTGCGGCGTGGCAAAGAATTTTCCTTTCATTGGTTTCCCCCTGGGTTTAACCGTGTAGTCTTTATTGGGGCCTTTGTATTTGTTGCAAATGATATCGTCGCCATAATCGGGAATGCAGTCAGGCTTTTTCTTTGCTGCTGAAAGCGCTTCTGTAATTTCAGTATTTACTGATTCCGTTGTAGTAGATTTGCGGCACGCCAGGAAAAACAGGAACAATATAATGAAGGAAAAAATTGAGGGGGTTACCATTTTATTCATAGACACAAGCTTCAATGGTTTGATATTCAGTTATTGGGGAGATATGGTTCAAAATAATGACAATTGGTAAGGAATCCCAGTACAGATATAAAGTGATTTTTGTTTTTAGAATCAAGTTGATCCGGATTAAGTGTATTATAAAGTATTTAATGTTTAATTAATTGAATAAGAGGAGATTCGATGTTGAGTACCCTGTGACCACAAAAACCGGGTCATTACACTAAACAAGCTTGTCATGATAACAATAGGTTTATTAAGGGAAGGAAAGGTACCGGTTGACAACAGGGTGGCTTTAACGCCTTCGCAATGTCAGTGGCTGGAAAAAAATGCTCCTGTAAAGATTATTGTACAACATTCACCGCACCGTTGTTTTTCAGACCGTGAATATGAAATGGCAGGCATTACGGTGCAGGAAAGTGTTGACGACTGCGATATACTGCTTGGGATAAAAGAGGTACCCATCGATATGCTGGTGCCGGGAAAAACGCATTTGTTCTTTTCACACACCAGGAAAAAACAACCGTACAATCAACAATTATTCCGTGCCATCATCGATAAAAAGATTACACTGATTGACTATGAATGCCTGGAGCATGAAGATGGCCAACGCATCATTGGCTTTGGATTCTTTGCCGGCGTGGTGGGAGCGCATAATGGCATCATGGCTTATGGCAATCGCACTGGTTTGTACAAACTGGACCGGGTATACAAGCAGCGGAGTTTTCGTGAACTCATTCATACCTATTTCGGGTTGCGGCTGCCCAATGTAAAAATTGCTGTAACGGGCAGTGGGCGTGTGGCGCACGGTATCCTGGAGATCATGAACCTGCTGGGCATTCATGAAGCTGAGCCCGACGATTATTTAAAGCGTCGTTTTGCTTATCCTGTATACACGCAGCTCAAAGGCGCCGACCTGTACGTAAACAAAACAACCGGCGGGTACGACCGCACAGAGTTTCATCAGCATCCGGAACAGTATGCGTGCAAATTCCTGCCGTATGCAGAACAAACCGATATCCTGCTGAACGGGGTGTACTGGGATGTAAACGTTCCGCGACTTTTCGAAAAAGAACATATTGCTTCCGACACCTTCATCATTCAAACCATTGCCGATATCACTGATGACGTGAATGGTTCTGTACCAATCAACCTCGGTGATCAAACCATTGAAGATCCGGTATATGGGGTTGACCGGAAAACCTTCCGGAAAACGGCCCCCTATATGCCCGGCAGCATAGATGTTATGGCCGTAGGCAATCTGCCCAATGAGTTGCCGCGCGATGCCAGCCGGTATTTTGGCGAACAATTGATCAAGTATGTTTTGGAAGACCTGATCAAAACAGGTTCACCGGTTATTGAAAGGGCTACCATGGTAAAGAACGGCCAACTCACGCCGCATTTCAGTTATCTGCGTGATTACGCCGGAGTGGCCTGATTACTTTTTGCACCATTTTAATCGGTAAGGTCAGGATTGGTGCCCGCATACCTTGTTATGATTATTTGTGGCGGCCGTGGTTTGCAATCCGTTGTGGTAACCCGGCCCGATGCCCTGGCCTGGTCTTCGTTCATCAACTTACGCACGTTGCTGAGCAGGGAAGAAGGTATATCGCTTTCGTATTCGTAATAATACAGGGTTACATCGATGTATTGCAGGGCCCATCGGGTGTTGTCGTTTAACCGGTAATAGATGCGAACTTGTTTCATATCCCCGCTCTTCGGATTGGGACCGAATGCTCCATCAATCACCGATTTTTTCAGGTTAATAACGCCGCTGGTTGTACGAACACGAACGTTCTGGTCATTGGCCCTTTGTCCCAGGGGCGGTTCGTCGTCGTGCCCGTTGCCATTGTCGTCGTCATACCCGTCATCAAACTCTGCTTTATCATTGCCGCCGCCGCTGCCATCGGGAGAGGGTGGCGGGTAGTCGTTGTCGTCGCTCAGGCCCAACAATCCCAGCAGCGAGATACTTTCATTATAATAAGGTACGGCCAGCGTATCGTTGTTTTCGAGTACGTATATGCCACTCCGGTAGTTTACGCCGGAAATGGTGATGGTGATCAGGGTAGTGTCGTTGATGCTGATGTTAATGAAGCCGATGGTAAAGGAAATGCCGTGGGGGCTCAGCGACAGGTTGATACGGCCCGTGGTTTCATCCATAACCAGTCCGGCCGGCCATGAAACGTATTTGCCTTTCACGCCAGGCGGTTGTTTGGGGGCAATATATTCGTCCACGCCGGGTTTTCCCTTCACATAAAAAATGGAATCGCCATAATCGAGCATGGGCGGAACTGGTTCGGGGGTGGGTGGCGTTTCGATTGTTTCATCGGGATCGTTCACCTGCGGAGCCAGTTCTATTTTGTTACAGGAAAAGCAAACGTACAGGAATACGAGTGAGCAGGCGAGGCATATCCGTAGTTTCATAGTTGATAGGTTAAAGACGAAGTTTGGAGATTGCTGTTAATGGTAGGGTAACAGTTAGGAAGCCTACCTGCTTCCGCCTGAGACCCTACAAAATGCCGGCCAATTGCGGGTAAAAGTATACTTTACCGGATATATAGCCGATAATTTTTACGCATTCTGACCGTTTTAGTAAATACCGTAAGTGTTTACATTTATTTTTCCTGATAAAAAAGGTTGCTTACATGATAGTATCTGCGAAAGTTGTTGACGGGCAGTTGGAGAACAATCTTTTTAGGTGGTTGACAATTTAGGGGACTACCCCCAACCCTGCAGTATAGTTGTTGAGGTAAGATCGTGCTGCGCCCCCGCCGGCAGCATCTTACTGCATTAACACTGTTTGATGGATGGGGGGCGGTAATATGTCCACCATTTTACAAGTACAAATAATATGCTCTCAGCAACTCCACAAATTCCCCCGTATAAGAACCATCAATCTGTCTGATAGTAAGTTGATATTCCGGCGCCTCACTACGCTGCCTGCGTCCATATTGTAAAATCGCCCGGAAAAAAGGATGTTTAAGGCTTTCCCTTACAAACAGTTTTTCAACAAGGTGAAAACCTTTGTACTGCGCGAGTTTATCAAAATATTCCCACCGATGATACGGCAACAAAACACCAAAGGACCCCTCTGGCGATAGATTTTTATCTATTGTGCTGATCAATTCATCAAGCGTGAGCAATGTACTGTGCTTGGCCACCTGCACTGCCGGAGAAGCAGCGTGGAGATCATCCTCAAAAAAAGGCGGGTTGGCAATGATGAAATCATATTGCTGGTTAAAGGTGTACGTACGTGCATCACCGTGGTAAGCCTTCAACCGCTCCTTCCAGTGGTTCTGGCTGATGTTTGCCGTAAGTTGCCGGAAAGACGGCAGGTCAATTTCAATGCCGTGTATTTCCGATCGGGTGCGTTGCGCCAGCATCATCATCAACAGGCCGGAACCGCTGCCGATGTCGAGAATAGCGCCCTGTTCCGGCACCCTGGTAGAAAACCATGCGCCCAGTATGCACGCATCGGTACATACTTTCATAGCACATTGATCGTGGTATATGGTGAATTGCTTGAATTGGAAATAGGGATTGGGCATACGGGTTGCAAATTACAGGTTACAGGATGTTATGCTTCACCATTCCGCCCTTGCACTCGGGCTTACCGACAGCGGCGCAAACTGTCCCGCCAGGTATTTATAATAACCGGTAATGGCAATCATGGCCGCATTGTCGGTGCAATATTCAAATGCTGGTATGTAAGTATTCCAGTGATATTTTTCACCCATTTCCCTGAATGCTTTGCGTAATCCGCTGTTGGCAGACACCCCGCCGGCAATGCAAACATCTTTAATGCCGGTAGCAAGCGCTGCCTGTTTCAGTTTGTTCAGCAGAATGGTGATGATGCGTTGCTGAATGGACGCACAGATATCAGCGAGGTTATTCGTGATAAAATCCTTGTCGCGCGCTGTATTTTCCTGCAGGAAATACAGGATGGCGGTTTTCAGTCCGCTGAAACTGAAATCAAGTCCCGGAATATTCGGCTCCGGAAATTGAAAGCGTTTGGGGTTACCGCCTTGTGCATATTTATCGATCAGTGGGCCGCCGGGATAGGGAAGTCCCAGCAATTTGGCCGACTTGTCAAATGCTTCGCCCGCAGCATCGTCCAATGTTTGCCCGATCACTTTCAGATCGAGCGGGGAATGGCACATGACGATCTGCGTATGTCCGCCACTAACGGTGAGGCACAGGTAGGGGAAAGATGGTTTGGGGTCATCAATCAAGTTGGCCAGCACATGGGCCTGCATATGGTGTACGGCAATGAGCGGAATATTCAATGCCATGGCCATTGATTTGGCAAATTGCGTCCCTACCAGCAAGGAACCAATCAGTCCCGGCGCCTGTGTAAAGGCAATGGCGTTTAATTGCGACAACCCGGTGGTATCATGCAGTCCGGCTTCTTTCAGTGCCCTGTCAACCACCGGCACTATATTTTCCATATGCGCACGGCTTGCCAGTTCCGGCACCACGCCGCCATATTGCTGATGAATGGTTTGATTGGCGATGAAATTGCTCAGGATAACCCCATCGCGGCATACGGCCGCCGATGTTTCATCGCAGGAAGATTCTATAGCCAGTAGAGTAATGCTCACCGTGCAAATGTAATTACTTCATGCTTCTTTACTTGCTTCTTATAGCAACAACGGGGTCCATCTTAGCGGCGATGGAGGCGGGGATAATGCCGGCCAATATGCCTACAATAATGCAGATGGTCACAGCCAGTATGAGAATGTGAGGTGCAATGAATACGGTAAAACCAACCACGGACTTCGACAGCAGCGTAAGCAGGAACACCACGCTGAGCCCCAGTATTCCGCCCATAATGCAGAGGAAGGCTGATTCCATCAGAAATTCGGTCAGTATGGTGGAGCTCCTGGCGCCAATGGCTTTTTTCAGCCCGATCTGTGGCGTTCTTTCGCGCACGGTTACAAACATGATATTGGCCACACTGAACATGCCCACGATTAGTGAAAGAATGGCAATAGCCCATCCGCCCAGGTTGATGCCACCGAAGATGTTGCTGGCAAAACTGCTGAAGGCGTCAATATCGTTCAGTGCAAAATTATCTTCCTGGGTTGGTTTCAGTTTGCGAATGGAGCGCATGGCGCCGGCCAGTTCGTCGCGCAACTGCGCCATAGGCACCGTTTCCTTGCCCTGCACCATTATGATCGGGCTGCTGTATTTTTCGCGCACCATCTGTTTCATAAAACCTAACGGCATCAGCAGGCTGTTGTCGTAGTCCCAGCCGCCCACTATGCTCTTGCCTTGTTTCTTGATCAACCCAACCACCAATGCACGTTTGCCGCCTTTCATCTTTACCTGTTTGCCTACTGCCCTTTCGGCGTTTCCGAAAAGCGTTTCGGCAACGGTATACCCCATCACCACTACATTGCTGCCATAATCAAAATCTGCCGGTTGCAAGAAACGGCCGAGCTGGATTTCTACCGGTTGAATATTTACGAATTCTTCGGTGATACCGTAATAATTCACGCCGGTTATCACGTCATCGCCATATTCCAGTTTGTTGTTGGAAGCGCTGATGTTGAAGGCCACATTTGCTGCTGAGCGCACTTTCTTTTTCAGCAACAGCATTTCTTCATATTTCGGCTCGGGGCGTTTCATATATTTCCACCAGGGACTGTCGCCCCCTTCGGCATATTCCCATTTGTCGATGTACACCGTGTTGGTGCCGAGCGCTTTGATGTCGTTCTGAACGGCATATTCCAGGCTGTCTACTGTTGCCAGTACGCTGATGATGCAAAAAATGCCGAATGCCACGCCGCTCAGTGAAAGCAGTGTGCGTACTTTATGCGATTTGAATTCCTGCCAGGTGAGGTTGAGGCTGCTGCCCAGTATTTCAAAAAAACGGCGCATAGCCAAAGATAACATTTACGGGTGAAAACTACGTGGTGGTAACAGTTACCATTCAAAGCTGGTAACCGCAGGATCGTTGAGGATTTTTTGTATTACCTGCTGATGGCTGCTGTTGGCGCCCTGTACGGTCCAGGTGGCGGAAAAATGATTGCCATCCCGCCTGAACAAACCATTGCTGCATTTCAGTCCATGAGCTTGAAAAAGCTGTTCGTAACGTGCTGCAATATCCTTTTCATACGTACAAACAATTTTATATACGTGCAGCCGGTTCAGTTTGTCCATCCACCGTTCAATATAGGTAAATGTGTAAAGGATGGGCAACAAGAGTATGCAACCGGCAAAGGCTATCCATGCAAAGCCCGCACCGATGGCCATGCCCAGCGAAGCGGTAACCCAAATGGTGGCGGCAGTGGTGATGCCGGCTACGCCTGTATCGCTTTTGAAGATCACGCCCGCGCCTACAAAGCCGATGCCTGTTACAATATTGCTCGCAATCCTGTCGGGTGATAGGGTACCGCTGATCTGTACCGAGATGAGGGTGAAAATGGCGGAACCGAGTGAAATCAGGATCATGGTGCGCAATCCGGCCGATTTGTTCTGGTATTCCCTTTCTGCTCCAATAATGCCACCCACCAGGATGGAGAGCGCCAGTTTCAGCAAGATGTCGAAGGAAATCAGCATGGCGGAGCTTTTAGTGACCATTCCAAAACATATGCCATGCACCGTGCATTATTATTCAATAACTTGGCGCTTATGTTTACCATCGAAAATGAATGGATAAGGGCTGTCATCCAAGCAAAGGGCGCTGAATTGACAAGCCTCTACAGCAAAGCACACCAACTGGAATACCTCTGGCAGGGCGATCCGGCCTATTGGGCAAAACATTCGCCGGTGTTGTTTCCGGTAGTAGGCGCGCTAAAAGACAATACCTATTATTACCAGGGTAAAGCATACCAGTTGTCGCGACACGGTTTTGCACGCGACAAGCCATTTGCCGTAGAAACCCATACGGCAGATACCATCGCATTGCTCCTGCGCAGTGATGAGGAAACGCTGCGTGTATTTCCGTTTTCATTTGAATTGCGCATCCGGTATACGCTCTATGAAAATTCGCTGGCAGTTGCCTATTCCGTGATCAATACGGGCAAAGAGGATATGTATTTTTCCCTTGGCGCGCATCCTGCATTTAATGTGCCTTTGGCGAAAGGGCTGGCCTATTCCGATTATGAACTGGTATTCGACAAACCCGAAACAGCAGGGCGCTGGCCTATTGCGAAAGACGGTTTGATTGAAGCGGCGCCTATTCCTTTGCTGCAAAACAATAACATCCTGCCACTTACAAAAGCTTTGTTTCATAAGGATGCGCTGGTATTCAAAAACCTCGCTTCTTCCATTGTTTCGATTCGCTCCCCGAAAAGCGAACGCAGCCTGCAACTCGATTTTCCCGGCTTTCCCTATCTCGGAATCTGGGCCGCCAAAGACGCCGATTTTGTTTGCCTTGAGCCCTGGTGCGGAATCGCGGACAGTGTACATACCAACCAGCAACTGGCAGAGAAAGAAGGAATTAATAAGCTCATCCCGTGCGAAGAATTCGTCAGGGCCTGGACGGTGGCGGTGAAATGACGAAGTCCGCGTCGTATATTTGCGCCTCCTGATGAAATACATTAACGAAATCAACAAACGCCGCACTTTTGCCATTATTTCTCACCCGGACGCGGGTAAGACCACGCTTACAGAAAAGTTCCTCCTTTTCGGCGGGGCCATTCAAACGGCCGGTGCGGTAAAAAGCAACAAAATCAAGAAGCACGCCACCAGCGACTTTATGGAAATCGAGCGCCAGAGAGGTATTTCGGTGGCAACCTCGGTGATGACCTTTGAATACAACAATGTGCTCATCAACCTGCTCGATACGCCCGGTCACAAAGACTTTGCAGAAGATACCTACCGCACGCTGACGGCGGTAGACAGTGTAATTCTGGTCATCGACAGCGTGAATGGGGTAGAAGAACAAACACGCCGGCTGATGGAAGTGTGCCGCATGCGCGACACCCCGGTGATTGTGTTCATCAACAAAATGGACCGCGACGGAAAAAACCGTTTCGACCTCCTGGAAGAAATTGAAAAGGAACTGAATATCCAACTGCACCCCATGACCTGGCCCATCAACAGCGGCAAGGATTTTAAAGGGGTGTATAACCTGCACAACAAAACATTGCTGCTGTTTACGCCCAATACCAAGGCAACTGATGAAGACACCCTGCAGATAGACGATCTGTCGAATCCGTTGCTGGATAACAAACTGGGTGAAAAAGACGCAGCACAACTGCGCGAAGATGTGGAACTGGTAGATGGCGTGTACGGTGAATTGCAGGTGAGCGAATATCTGGCGGGAAAAGTGGCCCCGGTATTCTTTGGCAGCGCCATTAATAACTTCGGGGTAAAGGAAATGCTGGATACGTTTATCGAAATTGCGCCCACGCCCCGCTGTCGCCCTACCACGGTAAGAGAGGTTTGCCCGGAAGAAGAAAAATTTTCGGGATTTATCTTTAAGATCCATGCCAACCTCGATCCGCGGCACCGCGACCGGATTGCCTTTCTCCGCGTGTGCTCCGGAAAATTCGAGCGCAACAAATATTTTCATCACGTGCGCCTCGACAAAGACGTGCGTTTCAGTAACCCCTATACGTTCATGGCCCGCGATAAAGACGTGATACAGGAAGCTTTTCCGGGCGATGTGGTGGGTTTGTTCGACACCGGCAATTTCAAGATCGGCGACACACTGACCGAAGGGGAAAATTTTTATTTCACCGGCATTCCCAGCTTTTCACCCGAAATATTCAAGGAAGTGGTGAACAAGGACCCGATGAAGACCAAACAACTGGAAAAAGGATTGCTGCAACTTACCGATGAAGGCGTGGCACAGTTGTTTACGCAGTTTGGCGGCAACAAAAAGATCATCGGCTGTGTGGGTGAACTGCAGTTTGAAGTGATCCAATACCGCCTGTTGCAGGAATACAGCGCCTCGGTAGAGTTCCGTACGCTGCCTTATTACAAGGCCTGCTGGATTACCAGCGCCGATCCCAGGAAACTGGAAGATTTTACCCGTTTCAAGTCGAACAATATAGCCACCGACAAAGACGGCCACCTGGTATACCTGGCGCAAAGCGAATGGTTCCTCAACACCGAACGCACCAATAATCCTGATATAGCATTTCATTTTACGAGCGAGATTCATAAGGAGTCGGTGTAAGCAACGATCAGTGCCTTAAAATACCCCTGGCATTAACCCCAGCCCGGACTGTTCGCTAAACTAACGTTGATGCACATCCTGTTTGAAACAGAACGCCTGCTCGTTCGCCAGTATACCCTGGCGGATGAGGAAGTATTTTTTCGCCTCAACAACGATCCCGATGTGGTGCGGTATGTGCGCGCACCGAAAAGCAGGGAAGAAAGCCTGGAGTTCCTGAAAGAAAACATCGCGTTTTATGAACTGTTCCCGTATATGGGGCGCTGGGCCATACAACTGAAATCAGGGGGCAAGGTAGCCGGCACCTTTGCCATTCTGCCCATTGAAAATAGTAAGGATATACAACTCGGTTATACCTTGTTGAAAGAATACTGGGGCAATGGATATGCTACCGAAGTGTGCATCCGCGGCCGGCAATTTGCACTGGACGAATTGCACCTGCCCGCATTGTACGCCATTACAGAGCCGGCCAATACCGCTTCGCAGAAAGTATTGTTGAAAAGCGGGTTTGTGCAAACCACCGGTATAAAGGAGCATTACAAGGAATTGTTCCGCTTCGTAACCAACAATCCGGATTATGTTGAAACCAGCCGGCTGAAACTGTTTCCCCTTACCGCCGAACAGTTATTACTATACCTGGAGGGCGATGACAAACTCGAAAAGCGCTTCCACCTGGCCATGAATGGACGCATCGTTGCTCCGGGCGTACGGCAAACCGTGCTGTTTCTTACCATACCCCGCATCAATGCTGCGGCGGGACGCAACTGGCTTTATTACACCTTCTGGCTGGCTGTGGAAAAAAGTTCGGGGACCATTATTGCTGAACTGGGTTTTAAAGGACCACCCAACCGGCAGGGTTTTATTGAAATCGGCTATGGCACCATGCCGGCACACCAGGGCAAAGGTTATATGACCGAAGCGGTCAAAGGCATGCTGCAATGGGCATCCCAACGCAAGGAAGTGAAAGGCGTGCTGGCGGAAACACATCGTTCCAACCGCGCCTCTGCACGCGTACTGGAAAAAAATGGGTTTAGGCAATTCGATACAAGAGGAGAGATGTTGTGGTGGCGCGTGGGGTTGCCATAACCTGTTGCGTTGCTATAACCTGTCGGGTTGCCGTAACCTGTTGAGGCACCACAATCTAAAACTCCGGGTTCACTCCCGTATAATTGTGCGGCGAAATTTTCTTCAATTCTTTTTTGACAGCCACCGGCACTTTCAGTTTATCGATAAACTGGTGCAGCGTCTGTTTGGTTATTCCGTTCTTGCCGCGCGACAGATCTTTCAATGCTTCATAAGGCTGCGGGTAATTTTCGCGGCGTAATATGGTTTGAATGGCTTCCGTTACTACGGCCCAGTTGTTATCGAGGTCTTTTTCAATGGCGTCTTCATTCAACAATAGTTTACCCAATCCTTTTTCAATGCTTTTTATGGCCAGGATGGTATGGGCAAAAGGTACGCCGATATTGCGCAGCACCGTGCTGTCGGTAAGATCGCGCTGCAGACGGCTTACCGGTAATTTGGATGACAAATGTTCAAACAGCGCGTTGGCCAGTCCCAGGTTGCCTTCGGCATTTTCAAAGTCGATGGGATTGACCTTATGCGGCATGGTACTGGAACCTACTTCTCCTTTAACGGTTTTTTGTTTGAAATAATCCATGGAGATATAAGTCCAGATATCGCGGCACAGGTTGATCAGGATGTTGTTGATGCGCTTCATGCCATCGAAATGCGCCGCGAGATCGTCGTAATGTTCAATCTGCGTGGTGAATTGCTGGCGTTGCAGTCCCAGTACGCCTTCTACAAATTCATCAGCTAACTGTATCCAGTTTTTCTTCGGGAATGCCACAACGTGCGCATTGAAATTACCGGTGGCGCCGCCGAACTTGGCAGTTACCGGCACTTGTATGAACAGTTCCACCTGGTTTTCGATGCGTTCAACAAATACCATGAACTCTTTGCCCAGGCGGGTAGGACTGGCCGGTTGTCCGTGCGTGCGTGCCAGCATGGGAATGTTTTTCCATTCATGCGCCAGCAATTCCAGTTGACGGTTGAAGTTGAGCAATGCCGGCAGGTATTCAAATTCAATTGCCTGTTTCCACGACAAGGGCACGGCGGTGTTGTTGATGTCCTGCGAAGTCAGTCCGAAGTGCACCCATTCCGTAAGATGTTCCGCACCGGCTTCTTTCAGTTTTTCTTTCAGAAAATATTCAACTGCTTTTACGTCGTGGTTGGTAATTTTTTCGGTGTCTTTTATTTTTTGTGCATCTTCCACCGAAAAATTTTCCACTACCTGCTGTAAAGCATTGTTGACGGCCGCAGGCAGCGAAAAAAACTTTTTGGCAGCCAGGAACCTGAAGTACTCCACTTCCACCAGCACCCGGTATTTGATGAGGGCAAATTCAGAAAAATAATCATCCAGGTGCTGCAACTGGCGGCGGTATCTTCCATCAATGGGAGAAATAGCGGTAAGTGAATTCAGTTCCATGAACAAGTGTTGTTTATTAGGGCTGCGCTTGTACCTTTGAGCCGCAAAATTAAATCAATTGGATAAGATTAAGGTTGGAATTGTAAACTATCTCAATGCCAGGCCCCTGGTGTATGGTATTGAACGTGCTGCCATCAGGGAGCGGATTGACCTGGTGCAGGAATATCCTGCAGCGGTGGCGCGCATGCTTGCAGCAGGTAGTATCGACATCGGGCTGGCGCCGGTAGCCGTATTGCACCGGATGCCGCATTTCCGGTTGGTTACCGATTATTGTATTGGCTGCAACGGGCCCATTGCAAGTGTATGCCTGTTCAGCGAAGTACCTGTTGAAGAAATTACCGAAGTGTTGCTCGATTACCAGAGCCGTACCTCCGTGGCATTGGCAAAAATCCTGTTGCGCGAATATTGGCAACTGGACCCGGTTCTCACCGATACCCGCGAAGATTTCCGTGACCGCATCAAAGGAACAACAGCCGGCGTACTTATTGGCGACCGCGCATTGCAACAACGGCATATCAGTCCGTATATCTACGATCTCGGCGAAGCATGGAAAGCGCATACCGGTCTGCCATTCATGTTTGCAGGATGGATCAGCAACAAAGCGTTACCGGCAGATTTTATTGCTGCTTTCAATGAAGCCAACCGCGATGGCTTGAACTATATCGATACCGTAGCAAGCATGCATCCTTTTCCGTATTTCGACCTGCAACAGTATTATACGCAGTTTGTAGATTATAACGTTGATGCGGAAAAGAAAAAAGCGGTGGAGCTGTTTTTGCAGAAAATCAACAATCATGTAGCGATCAAACAGGGATAGGTTTGGTTGCTGCATTACCTGATCAGCATCACCATCCCGGTCCTTTTCACTTCGCCGCAAAACGTTCTTGCCCTGATCACATAGGCATAGCCGCCGATGGGTTGTTCCCTGCCATTGAACGTTCCATCCCAGCAGCGCATAGGATCATTGGTGGAGAATACTCTTTGCCCGTAGCGGTTGTAAATAGAAAATTCCAGCAAGGTTACCGGGCCCCACCGGCGGATACCGAAGCAATCATTGCGGCCATCATGATTGGGCGTAAAGGCATTGGGCATGGCGTAGGTAGGAATATTGTCTTTCGTTACGCGCACTTCAACGGATGCCTGCGCCGAACAGCCATGCTGGCTGGTGCCGGTAACCACATAGGTGGTGGTGGTGTCGATGAGCACGGTGGGATTGGGCACATCGGTGCGTTCCATGCCAAAGGACGGAGCCCAGCTATAGGTACTGGCGCCCGTGGCCGACAGTTGCGCCGTCAGCAAAGTACAGTTGATATCATTCGATTTTTTTGCCTGCACTACCGGTATGGGATAAACGTTTACCCGCACATCTAACGTGGTATCATAATGACAGAAATTTTCCTGCATGTATACACGGTAAGTAGTGGTGGCAGCCGGCGTGGCTACCGGGTTGGGAGAGGATGGATTATCGAGCGAAACCGTCGGCGACCAGCTGTACGCGTCTGCCCCCGAAGCCTGCAAAGTGATTGACCCGCCTTCGCATACACCCACCTGGCCAACAGCGGCAAAAGGCGGACGTGGATAAATGGTCACTTTTACAGAGTCAGTATGTATACATTCATACTGATCGCGGATTTGTACAGTAAAGGTAGTCTGGTCTTCCTGTGGAAAGGCAACGGGATTGGCTGACGCTGCATCGCTCAGTAAATGGGAAGGCGACCATTGGTACGATTCGCCTCCGGCGATATATAACGGCGCCGGGGTATTGCGACAAATCACTGTGTCGCTGGTTTTTGAAATGGCGGGCAAAGGATGAATATCCAGCACCACCGTGTCGGTAGCGGTGCATCCATTGACGCTGGTGCCCGTTACCACATATTCCGCGCGGCCCATGACAGTGGCAACCGGGTTGCCAATAGTAGCATCCGAAAGATTACTGGCAGGTTGCCAGCTGTACGATTGTCCGCCGGTGCTGTTCAACTGCACGGTATGGCCAATGCATACGATGGTATCTTTATTGGTGCGCACCGGTGGTTTGTCAACGGTGAGGCGCACACTATCCTGCTTCATCAGCAGCTGTGCAAAGGATATATCGTCCAGCGCAAAATCATTTCCAAATACCTGTGTGTTTTTGTTCACAATGGAGATCACCGCCGTAGTATGATCGCCGGAATTCCAGGTGGTATAGAATTGTGTCCATTGACACGTAGCGGTGCTGGCGGTGATCAGGTTTCCGAGCACATTGCCATTGATGGCAAATTGTAGTTGCGCCGGGTTACCGGCTACGAGCGATTGTATCCAGGCCGAAAACACGTAGTTGGTATTGGGCACTACTGTAATGTTCTGCGACCATACCACCACGTCCGGCTCCGGCGATCCGTTAATGATCATCATGTTGCCGTTACCGGTAGTATGATCGGAGCAGCGGGTGAAACCAGGATGCCATGCCTGCGGATTGGGCCCGATACCATAGGCGCCCTCATCCTGGCTGGAAAAGTAAAAGTTATAGGAGGAACTAAAACCGGTATTGCCGGCAGAGAAATCGCCATTCACAATCAGGTTGGTGCCCTGCACCTGCGAGTATACATGGTACGTAATGTCTTCCGTGGCGGAAGTGACCGGGTTGGCAATAGTGGTGCTGTTTAAACCGGTGGCCGGCGACCAGCAATAGCTCAGGGCCGGCGCTGCCTGCAATTGTTTGGTGCCCCCATAACAAATAACAGTGTCCTGCACGGTAATGAGATCGTCGAATTGGATGCGCACCGGGATCAGTTTGGTGAGCGTATCACGGCAACTGCCATCCTGCACGCTGAAACTTACTTCATAATCACCTGTGCCAGCATACAAATGCGAAATGGCCAGCTGACCGCTGACGGTATTGCCATCGCCCAGCGACCAGTGCGGATCGGTGTTGGCAGTACCGGTACTGGCAAACTCCACGCTCAAAGGATTACAGGGGGCCTGCACAAAAGCGAAGTCCATCAGCTGCCGGGTGGAAGTTGTCCGAAAAGTGTCCGTGCTGCTGCATCCGTATTTTGTAGTGGTTACCCAATAGGTGTTGCCAGGATAGGCATACACCGAATCGGTGATGGCGCCTGTATTCCACAACCAGCTTGCCTGGGGATAGCTGCTGCCTATTTTGATGCTGTCGCCTGAACACGTGCGCAGGGTATCGGTGGGCCGTTGCTCCATCTGCACCACTACCACCTGTTTGCAGTAACTGGTCTGGGTGGGCAGTCCTTCATCCACCGTAAGGGTAATATTATAGGTGCCGGGTTGATTGTATTGAATGGTTGGCGGCGTATGTCCGTTAAAGTCAGGTATGCTGGAATTGTTGCAGCCGGCAAAGCGAAGCCGGGTAAGACTGCTGTTGTTTACATTCGGAACAAAGGCATACAGGTCTGCGCCGTCGCGGAACATTTTTGAAATGGCATGCGGAAAACTCAGGTTGCCAATATTGCCAAAGCTCACGCCGGTTGGCACAGAACCAAGGTCGTTGTGAAAATCGAGTTTTACAATATCATGATAATTCGGGTCGGCATTGATCACATAGCCGAGTATTTCACCGCAGAATTTCATGATGTAAATGTCCCAACAGGTGTGCATGGTGTTCCCGATATTGCCCAGGTTTACCGGGGTGGGGGTGTTCAGCAGGGAGTTGCCAAAGTCGAGCCGTGTAATGGTAGAGTTGTTGGCATTGGTTACAAATACATGCCAGTTGCCATTGTGGTTGATGGCCTGGATGCCCGTGGGGCCGAGCATATTGCCCAGGTTGCCGAGGTTAATTCCTGTGGGCGTATTGTCGAAACTGGCGCCGAAACTGAACCGTGTAATGGTGTTGTTATCGCTGTTGGTTGTGAACCCGTACCATTGGCCGCTTTCTTCAAATAAATACAGGTCGTGCGGGTAGGCAAGGTTGCCGATATTGCCCCAGTCGGTGCCAATAGGATTGGTATTGGTAATGTCCGGACCGAAATCCAGCTTCACGATGGTAGAAGGAACACCGCCGTTTAAATGCCCGCCTACGATGATGGCATACCACTTCCCTTCATTTTTCACCACCTGGATGCCTTCAGCAGCCTGCGGAATTACGCCTCCTGCATTGCCCAGGTTCACCAGGGTAGGGGTGTTCAGCAGGCTGTTACCGAAGTCCAGGCGGTACAGGTTTCTTACATGGTTGTCTGTTACAAAGGCGTAGTAATTACCGTTCTGCTCAACATAGTCAATGTATACCGGGCCATCCATGGCATTGCCGATATTACCAACATTCATACCCTGCGGGGGCTGGTGCAAATTGCCTGTACAAAAATTCCAGTAATAGGAGGAAGCACCGGCGGATGTATTCACCACGTTGACCGGGGCATTTACACAAACGGTATCGGGTGCGGTGAAAGATGCAGTTGTCTGCCCAAACAGGTAACCAATATTCAACAAAGCAGTTATAAGCAGTACAGGAATCTTCTTGCGCATCAGCAGGGGTTCATTCGTTTGTGCCGTTAAAATAGCAAAAAATCATAACAGGTAAAGGCGATTACGCATAAAAAGCCTGAAGCGTTGGGAATTACATTCTAAACAGATTGTTAATGAGGTAACGGTAATCAATAACTGCTTGTTTTGTGATCGCGCCCCGCTAACGGGCACCATGTAGAAAACAGTATCCGCCATGGCATTTTTTACCGGCAGGAAAGAGATGGTTGGATCCGGATAAATTTTTTTACAGATAAACAATACCTGGTTTGCACGATCGAAGACAATGGGGTAGGCAGGAAGGCGGGCGACGCAATGCAGGGGGGCGGGCAAGCCTTATCAATCGCGGGGAATGAAGATCACGAAAAACAGGATGGAACTGCTGAACAGGTATAGTGCTGTACATACCTATGCGGTGGTGGAAGATATAAAAGAACTGAATTAAACCAGGAAGCAGGATAAGACAGGGCAGCGTTTTGCAGCGTTGTTGCCTGATATATGCCTGACTTGCGTTATTTTCGTTCTTTCACCAGCGGCGCTTTGCAGTTAACAGGCGCACTGCTGCTTACGTCGTTCAGTAAACGAAAACAGGGTATGTATTTCAGATCTTATATTATTCAGCTGGCAAAAGGCATTCTGGTCCGTTTTCCCAAAAGGATTTGGCGCTTTTTCGAGTTTGTGGCGGAGTTCATACGGTTCAGGCGGAGAAACGATCACCGCCTGTCGGCATCTGTGGCCGAACTGTACCCGAGTTTGAACGACAAATTGTCCACCACCCCTTTTGACCAGCATTATACCTATCATCCGGCCTGGGCGGCAAGAATCCTCGCCCGTACCCGGCCCGAGTACCATGTAGATATTTCTTCCATTCTCTATTTCGGCACCATGGTATCGGCTTTCATACCGGTAAAATTTTACGATTACCGCCCGGCGCACCTCAACCTTCCCGGTTATGAATCCGGCTTTGCCGATCTCAAACAATTGGCTTTTGAAACAGGCTCCATTCCTTCCATTTCGTGCATGCATACCATAGAGCATATTGGTCTTGGCAGGTATGGCGATGAACTCGATCCGCAGGGCGATCTGAAGGCTATTGCAGAACTCGTGCGGGTGACCCGAAAAGACGGTGATATATTGTTTGTAACGCCGGTAGGAAAACCCAAAATCCAGTTCAACAGTCACCGGATTTACAGTTATGAACAAATACTGGAATATTTTTCCGGCTGCCGGCTGCAGGAGTTTTCGCTGATACCCGATGCAGGCGGCCTTCTGGTGAACGCTGACCCGAAACTGGTACAGCAGCAAACTTATGGTTGCGGCTGCTTCTGGTTCAAAAAAAATTAAGCACTTGTACATTACAGGCGCAGCCACGTTTCAGGAATGAGGTCGCGCGTATCGAGATGGGCTTTATTGAACCACTGTTGCGGTGCAATGACCAGTTTTTCCGGGTTAGGGTTCAGCCAGCCGGCCCACCAGCTGAAGCTGCTGTTGGCAATAATGTTGTGGCGACAGCGGCTCATCAGGAAAAAATCTTCAATGGCCGATTTGGTTACCTGCGTCGAGAGGTATTCGCAGGGTTGCTCAATGGTTAAATAGCGCTGCACCCATTCCATATCATCTGAAAAGATATAGAACCTTGCATCCGGTATGCGATTGGCCACCAGGTTGATGGCGTTTTGATAATACGTCATGCTCAGCACGCCATGGTATTCACGCGTTGTCTGGTCCAGGTAATCGCCTCTCCTGATATGGAGCGAAACAGAATTTTCTGCAGCCAGTTTCGAGGCATAATCCAGCACATCCGCTACATACTGCCGTTTGATGGTAAGATCGTTGCGTATAACATCGCTATACCGGTTGAAATAGCGGGCGCTCTGCCAGTAACCTTTCAGGTAACAGGTGGCGGGCGCATGAAAAAATGAAGGATCGTAATGATAATGTGGTTCTTTATAAATGCTTCGTTGATGAGCAGGTTGCAGCCGGTCGGTGATTTTTACCAGCAGGTTCCTCTTTGCATAAGGTTGCAACTCTGCTGCCGTAGCAAAGGAAAGCGGCATTTCAAAATACGACAGTTCGCATTGGCGGAGATTGTCTTTTCGGTAGAAACTGTCATCCAGTCTGAGCGCCGTATTATGATGCAGCGATAAGCTCCTTCCCGCAGCATATTGAAACAGCTGATTGCCCAATCCGCCGGATAGATGAACGATGATCATTTTTTTCGAGCAAATACGTGAATGCCAAAACACAATAACTCCTGCGAACCCCGGTCGGCTTTTGACAGTTTCTTCAGGGCAAGCAATGGCAGGTGAATGAAAATTTTATCCAACAGGGAAAGTTTCCGGGAATACCGGTTGCCCACATATTTCACCCTTCGCAATTCCTGCGCCACCACTTCAAAAAAATTGCCATTCATCTGCAGATCGAGAATTTCGAAGCCAAGATTGCCGAGGTGGTGTTCGTAAAAATACCGGTTAAAGCCAGTGGCAAAATGATAGGGCGCAAAATGCGTAAGACTGGAAAAAGGCGCCGTCATCAGCAGGTAGCCGCCTTTTTTCAGCAGCCTGTTGAACTCCAGCAATGCTGCCTTCGGATCAGGGATATGTTCAAACACTTCCGTACACATGATGGCATCGTACGACTGATCGGGGCGCGGGATGCTGGTAATATCGGAAACGATATCAATTTTTGAATTGTCCCATGTACCGGTTTGCAAACCTGTATCGCCTGTACCCTCATACTGCGCAAAATCCTGGGAGGTATAGTGCAGATGGGTACAAAATTTTTTAAACTGGCATTCACCGGCGCCGGCATCAAGCAGGGAAGAGCCGGCCGGAATTTTTTTCAGCGTTTGCTCGATCCATGACGCCCGGTTGGGCTCATTCATTTGCCCTACGCTCAGCAATTGGTTTAATAGTTTCACAGCATCTGGTTTGGTGCGAATTGTACGAGTTGGTTGGCGTACGTATTAAGTCAGCAAATTAAACCAATAATATCAATACCACAGCCTGGCTTCCACTTTATGCAGCAAGTCCAGTGTTTGGCTGCTGACAGGCCTTCGCCATTCCTGTTTCGGAATTTTCAAAACTGCTTTCCATCCGCGCAAAAATCCCGCCAGGTCGCCGCCCGACTTTTTCAGGTAATGCAAAGACCACATGATGGCAGTGGACACAAAATATTTTTTGGGCAGGTACCGCCAGGCCACCTTGCTTTTGTTCAGCCAGTTCATCATGTGTTTTTCCTTTTTCGGTTTTCTGCCCAGGGGCGATTCCTTGTGCAGCATCACCACTTTGTCGGTATACGCTATGGAGTAGCCCTTGTCGAGTATGCGGTAGCTGAGATCATATTCTTCCATTCCATAAAAAAAATCCTGTGGATACTGGCCCACCTGTTCCAGCACGTCTTTGCGGATGGCATGGGCGCCGCCGGCGTAGTAGTAGGTATAGAAGAAAGATTGGTCTTTGTATTTGTAGAATTTTTTGTGTGGCAGTGCATTTACCTGCATCTGCAGGTTCTCATAATACAGTACTTTAAACGAAAGGATTGCCAGTGGCCGTTCGGGATCGTTGTGCTGTTCAAAAAGCTGCACGATGTTTTCCAGCGCATCGGCATTTTGCAGTTCAGCATCGTCATCGAGCAGGATCAACAGCGGGGCTTTGGCCTGGGAGATGGCGAGGTTCCTGCCCCGCGCTACGCCGAGGTTTTCGGGGGAATCGATGTATTTGAAATTGATCTGCCTGTTTGCTGAGGTAAACTGCTTTACGCTTTCATAACTCACCGTTGAAGCATTGTTCAGTACAATTACTTCTTCCAGCAACTCGGGTGCGCGCCGCAGCGTGGTAATATTTTGCAGCAGCGCCAACGCATCATCGGGACGGTTATAAGTAATTATGACAAAACTAAGCGGCTTCAAGGTGCAATTCATTTTAATGAATGAATAAGTTGGCGGTACGCATGGGCAAATTGTTCCAGGCTGAAATGCGTTTGAGCATAAGCGATATTATGCTCCGAAATGGCGCGCCGCAGTTCCCCATCTTTGGCCAGCCTGGTGATGAAACGTACGCCTTCTTCGGTTATCAGTTGTTCATCCTCCACCGTACTGAATAAAAATCCGTTCACTTCCTGCTGTATATGCACCGGCAAATCGCCCACCGGTGTTGCTATGATGGCGCAGCCCCTTGCCATGGCTTCCATCACCACCATCGGAAATCCTTCGGTGCTGGAAACGATGATGACCACATCGGCCTCGTCGTACATGTGCTGTATCCTGTGCTCATCGCTTTCGTACGGATAAAATTCGCAATATTTATGCAATCGCTCCGGTATGGCCTGTTGTACATCGCCCAAAAACAAAAAGCGTACGGCAGGTAATTGTCCGCTCATTTTTTCAGCCATCTGCGCGATGATATGCACCCTTTTTTCCGGCGTGCCGCGGCCCACGTACAATACACGTAATGGGCCTTGATCAGCATGTCGGGTAACGGGTTCCTTGCTCAGGGGGATGCCGTTCGGAACATACAATATGCGTTGCGCATACTTTTCCGGGATGCCCAATTGGCGGTATTGTTGCTTATGATCGGCAATACGCGTCTTACTGATCATGATGGTTTTGCTGATAAAAGGGAGGAAGGGAATGCGAATCCACGAAAATGTATTGAAGGAATGAATCAATTCCACCTGCGGAATGGATCGTTTCACCCAGGGAGCAATTTTGTACGCAAAGTTGCATTGCCCGTTGAAGACTACGGGCGACAGTCGCTGCCGGTTGATGTAGCCTGTAATGATGCCGCGAAAAATGCAATTGAGAAAATAGAGCCACTTGTTGTCGGTGTACCGGGAAATATCACGAATGGTGCAACCGGAAGCCGCAAAGCGTTCGTAAAAGAAATCGTTGTGCGAACGGCGTGTGAAAAAAATGATGCATCGTTTGTTGCCGAGCACCTGGGCAATGCGTGCATGCACGGTTTCTGCGCCGCCTACATGATAAAACGGGAAGAAGAAAAAGATTTCATATTCCGCATCCAGGGGGCGCAGCGCTGCTATCAGCCTTCCCAGCCAGATAAAGGGCAGGAGCAGGATGTCTTCAATGGTTCGTTTTATGATGTACAGCCTGAACATTACGTGCGCCTGCGAAAATTTTTTTTGATGTTCTTCATACAGCCCATCATGCCATCGGCCAGCATACGGCCCAGTACCTTCCCTTCAAAACTGCCGAAGCGGCCGGCACGCAACCGGTGATACAAAAACCGCCGCTTGCAATGGTATTGTTTAAAAAAAACGTTCCGCGTTTGCAGGTGTGTGCTGGTGACGGACTGACCATGTATGCGGTAATGCAGCAATACCTGGTCCACTTTGTCAATGACCTTTCCGTCGGCCGCCAGTCGCAGCCACAGATCATAATCTTCTATATGCCGCTGGTAGCCGGCATATTTATACTGGCGGAATATTTCCGAGCGCCCCATTACGGAAGGATGCGCAATACAGTTTTCGCGGGGCAGCACCTGCCTGATATGTGCCGGTGAAACGGTTTGCATTTCCAGTGGCCAGTAGCCGGCGGGAGCATCGTGTTCATCCATAAAAGCAATATGACAGGCATTGATACTGGAAGCCGGATGGGCATCGAGCCATTCTTTCTGCACCTGCAGTCGTTCCGGCGCACAAATGTCATCTGCATCCATCCGCGCAATATACCGGCCGGCGGCCAGGTCAATGGCTTTGTTAAGGGAGAAGATCAGTCCCTTGTTGCCCTCATTGGCATAATAGCGGATGCGCTGGTCGTGATAGCCAAGAATGATTTGTTCCGAATCGTCGGTTGAACCGTCGTTGATAATAATCAGTTCAAAATTTTGAAAAGTCTGCGCCAGCACACTATCCATGGCCTTTCGCAAATGGCGGCCACTGTTGTATACGGGTAATATTACACTTACCTCAGGCGTCATAGGCAATGATGAAGGTGCCCGTCAGGCCCGTGCCGCAGGTGACTTCCGTTTTTTCCATGCCGCGAAAATGCCGGGCAGGAAGGAAAGTCCCAGCAGGATGGTAGCTATGGATGTAATCTTCCTTCCGGTATAATAACCCTGCGGTTCAAAGCGGAATTCAATCTGGTGATTGCCTGCCGGTACAGCCAGGCCGCGCAATACATAATTCACTTTTACAATTGGCGCTTCCTTGCCGTCAATAAAAGCTTTCCAGCCGGCTGCGTAATAGATTTCGCTGAATACCGCAAACTGGTTGCTGTTGGCGGCAAAGCTGTATTGAATAATATCGTTGTCGTTTTTCACCAGTTGAATGGTGGCAGTGGAATCCCATTGTGGTGTAAAGGGAATGGAAGGCTGGAAAGCCTGTTGAACAATGGCCGTATCCGCAGGGGAGAAGCCGTTCAGTGCAGCCATTTCAGCCTGCGCATCCGGCACAAACTGTATTCCTTTTACCAGCCAGCAGGGGCCCAGTGCAGACGGATTCTGCTGCACCATTTTCTGCCGCGTCTGCGGATTGGTTTGCAGGATGTATTTGGCGTTGAGCATATTCAGCACGGCAAAGTTTACATTTCCCGACAGCTGACGTTCTATGAGGTCCTGATAAATCTTCAGTTTGGCCGCATGATAACCGCCCAGTGAATTATGGAAATAGGACGTTGTGGTTTCCTGGAAACGGTTGGGATCTGCATTGAACACACGATAATAACCGGTGTCCTGCAGAATCTGCTGATCGGCCGGTGTGGCAACGAATGCCCGCATTTCTTCCGGTTCATGATAGTTATCGGCGCTCAGGTAGCGAACATTCACCATCATCAGGTCGGCAAAACAAAGAATGGTAAGGGCTACCAGCGCCACCTTGTAGCTGATCTTCTTCCTGTACAGGAAAAATACCAGTGCAGCGGCCAACAGCACAAATACAAAAGAGCGGCGGATGCTGCCCATCATGAGGGAGGCGCGGTCTTCTTTCAGCGCATTCATGTACTGGCTCATCATTTGCGAAACCTGCGACTGGTTCATGCTGCTTACCTGCGACATAAACTGCCGGTCCATCGAAGTAGTAAAATCGGCAGACAGGTATACCATCAGCATAACGCCAAAGAGTACTGCCGTAGCGATCAGTCCTTTCTTGAATAGTTTCAGGAATTGTTGCTGGTCTGTCACTTCCGTTACGCGCTGCAAGGTAAGCACCGCCATAATGGGGAAGAGCAGTTGCGGCACTACGAGTATCATAGACGGCGCCCTGAATTTATCATAGAAGGGAAGGTATTTGTACAGGAGTGTATTGAAATCGTCGAAATAACTTCCCCACGACATGATGATCACCAGCACTGAAGTAGCGAGTATCCACCACTTGTGTTTGTTGTCCAGCACAAACATGCCGAGAATGGCCAGGAAACAAATAATGGCGCCGAGATAGGGCGGGCCGGAAGTACCGATGCCTGTTTCTCCCAAACCACCCCAGTAATAACCAAAGGGAACAGCCTGCTGCCATTCGCGCGGAAAAGTGCGCAACACTTCCACGGCCTTTGATACTTCGGGGTCCATTTCTTTGGGGCCATCGCTTCCGCCAAATAACTGGGGCGAAAACATCACCAGCGGTTCGGCAATTTTCAGGCTGTAGCTGAATGCATAGTCTTTGCTGAGACCTGTTTTGGATTGCTGCGTTGCCGTACTGTCAGATGCCAGCGCAGAGCCGCCGCTTCGGATGGTTTCTTTCTGGTATTCATATACGGCCATCAGGTTGGCTGCATTGGTGGCTACACCAATCAATCCGCCGGCAATGGTGATGCCTGCCGCCATACCCAGATGTTTGTATTCTTTTGCACGCATCCATCGCACCACAAAGAACAGGGTCATAATGCCGAGCGACAGCAACAGGTAATACACTATCTGCGGATGGTTCATGGCCACCATGACGGCCGTGAACAAAGCCGTCAGCGCGCCGCCGATGAGGTATTTTTTCTCGTATACCAACAGCACTGAAGCCATCAGGGCAGGCATATACGCAATGGACCACATTTTGGTATCGTGGCCAACCGAAATGATCACCGGGTTGTAAGTGGCATAGGCAAAAGCCAGTGCGCCCAGTATGCCGATATAGGGATTGACCCGCAACACCACTGCCAGGAAATAAAAGCAGATGCAGGCCAGGAAAAAAAACTGGATGGGTTTGGGTAAACCAAGCGTCAGCACGTTGTGTACTATCCAGGGCACCACGTTGTTGGAATCATAGGCAATGAGGAACGTGGGCATGCCACTGAACATGCTGTTAGTCCACAACGGATAGTGACCATGTGCTTCTTTATATTCAACAGACTGCCGGTTGGCGCCTTCCCATTGGGTAATATCGCTTTGCGACAGCACCTTGCCTTCGAGGGCAGGCCGGCAGTAAAGAATTGCTACAATCAGGAAAACTAAAGCCGCCACTAAGTGAGGGACCGCTTTTTGAAGCATGGCTTTATTCATATTTTGCGAAATATATTAAGCAGACAAAATAATGCAATTTTACAGCAAGTTGTTGATATGCAACAGTTATTATTTTTTTCAAGAGTGGCCTTTATTTGTAACGTTTGTTTCCTGCTGACGGCAATTTTACCCTTCATTCCTTCGTTAAAACAGGGACACCTGGTATCTACCATATTGGTGCTGGGAATGCTCGTGTCGTTTGTGCTGAATGCGCTCATCAATTTGGTGCTGGCCATACTTCTTTTACGGAGAAAAAAATTACAGCAATACCTGCCTGCATGGTTAATGATTTTTAATTTGCTTTGCCTCGTACCTCAACTAATTTTTTTCCTGCGATGATTCACAACATAATCAAGGATAAACCCACCCGCCTGTTTATTGTGCTTGGTGGACTGTTCATCACCAACGCTATACTGGCGGAAGTCATTGGTGTAAAAATATTTTCCCTGGAAGAAACGCTTGGCCTGCCCAAAGCCCAAATTGATTTGTTGGGTGAAAAGGATTTGTCTTTCAGTTTATCCGTAGGCGTGATCCCCTGGCCGGTGATCTTTATCATGACGGATATCATCAACGAATATTATGGTGTGAAAGGTGTGCGATTTTTGTCGTTGCTCACGGTATTGCTGATTGCCTTTGCATTTCTCGTTTTCTTCCTGGCCATTCAAACAGTGCCCGATGCCGGCTGGCGTTTTCGCGAATTGGAGCCCGGCGTTGCCGATAAGCAGGGCGCTTATGCGCAGGTGCTGGGGCAAGGGATGAACATCATTATCGGTTCGATTACGGCGTTTTTGATTGGTCAGCTGGTGGACGCGCTGATTTTCCGGGGCATTAAAAAAGCTACCGGCGAAAGAAGAATATGGATGCGGGCCACCATCAGTACCCTGGTTTCGCAGTTCATCGATAGCATTGTGGTGACATTTGTGGCTTTTTACCTGTTCCAGAATTTCAGTCTCGCCACAGTTACCGCGTGGGCTGTAACGGCCTATATGTACAAATTCCTGGTGGCGGTATTAATGACGCCGGTGATTTACCTCGTGCATGGAGTGATTGAAAGATACCTGGGCAAACAATTGGCTTCGGACATGAAGCAGGCGGCCATGAAGGGTGTGTGAATGGTGCGTCCGGCTGTTTTTTGGGTGCGTCCGGGTTGCCGGATGTGAGGCTACCTGTTCAGGAGTGCAGCAAAATTTTATATCATCAACCTGGTGTATGTTTGCTGGCGGTAGGGCCTATCTTCCTCTCCATCACATAATCATTCATAAAATACCCTTCCCCGATTGGTATATCTGCCTGGGCAATAATGGTGAAGCCGCATTTTTCGTAGAAATAGCGCGCGGGGTTGTAGCGGTTTACATGCAGGCGAAGGGCCGTGGCGCCAGGAGGTAACTGATCCATAATATAACGGACCATTTGGATGCCGATGCCTTTACCCTGGCAGGAAGGCACTACATAAAGTTTGTGAAGTTTGTACACGCCAGGTTCCTCTATCAACGACCAGGAGGCGTAACCAACCGGTTCTCCATCCAACCGTGCAATAATGAATTGCTGCTTTTCCTCCTGCAACTGGCGGCGCAATGCTGCTTCGCTGTAGATCAGTTGCAGCATATAAGCGATCTGATCGGCAGAAAGAATATTGCCATAAGCCACCGGCCATATCTGTCTTGCCAGTTGCGCTACTATGGCCAGTTCACTTTCATCTGCGATATGTATAACAGCTTCCCTGTGCACAATTGCTGATTTTCACGTTCTCAAACTTTTTTCTATCCATGCATGCTTCGACAGTTCCTGGTGCAGTTTGATTGATTTGAGCGACATACGCATCGCGATCAGGTAACTCACCACGGCACCGGTCACGAGCAGGCCATTGCTGATGTATTGCTTTACCACAGGGCTGTTTTGCAGGAACAGGAAAAAATCGAAACTGCCGTGGAAGAAAGTGGCCAGCAGCAGGCCCTTCAGCCGGTGTTTCCAGGCATGCGAAGGATCGAATTTGGCCAGTCCTACATGATAGCCCATCAGCACGCCGAAAGCGCCGTGTGCCGGTACGGAAAGAAACATCCGCATCACACCGGTGGCAAACCCGAACTGCATAACATAATGGATGTTTTCCAGCGTGGCAAAGCCCATGCTGATCATCACCGAATAGGTAATACCATCGAGGGGTTCATCGAAATCCTTGTGCGGGTATGCCCAGAACCGCAACATCACATATTTGCTCAGCTCTTCGCTCAGCGCCACCACAATGAAGGCAAACACGGTGAAATAGGTGATGCTGTAAGGTTCCACATATTGCATCAATACCGGCTGCAGTTTTTTTTCGAGCAGGATAGCTGGCACAATACTCAACACGCCGAGGAAAAAGGCGATGACCAGATTGCGCATCGGCTCGGGATCGTATTTGTCCTTATAGTAGATATAAAAGACAATGGCACAACCAGGCGCTACTGCAAGGGCAAGTAATGACAATATCATCGTAAGCAGGCAGTATTAAGATGGCAAGATACACGATTTGCGCCATTCATGGGAGAGGATGCCCGGTTTGTGTAATAACGCGTATGTGTATGTGAAAATTATTTTTGTTCGGGTTGCTTACCGGCCCAGCTCCGGAAACTGCTCCTGCAGCCCGGGCACATCGATCCGCCGGCCGTTCAGCAGGTAAAAATACTGTCCGCCCTGTTCCATCAGGGGAAAACTATCGCCACGGCCTTCGGTGCGGGTGGCGCCGGTGGGCGGAGTGGTAAGGATGGTGTCGGAAGCGCGTGGATAATCGCGGTCAAGGCGGTCGGCGCGGGCAGGTTCATTTACGATGTCCGGTATGTGCACCCAAAAAGGCGTATAGCGTGCCCGTGGCGCAGGACGTTCCGTAGCAGGTGCAGGCCCGGCGTTGCAGGCAGCAGGCATCACCGGCGCATACCAGGGCAACGGGACGATGGGCAGCACGGATAATCTTTCGGGGGATTCGCGAATATAGCGGTAAGCACTCTGGTCTACCAACAGCGCCTGGGGCATCCAGGCAAGCGGTTCGGGTATTTCCGGGTGCAGCGTGTCATAATAGTTGCTGGTATGTGATGCGAGGTTGCTGCCACCGGAAGAAACGCGGAATGTTACCGGATGTTCGCCATTCTGCACGGCTTCAATCAACCGGGCAAGGCGGTACAGCAAATCGGCCAGTACCCGTGCCCGTTGGTCCATCAATGGATTGGCGCCGGCCGCGCCCCGCTCGATCATTTCGGAGCCTAACAGGAGGTCTTCGTTTTCAAAGGGCCATATCCAGCCGTTTTCGGCAGCCTGGCGTATTTCGGCCATTTTGTTACAGGCATCGTGAATCACTTCATCACGAAAAGCAGCGTACGCCGGGTCGGAAGCGGGTGGGACAGTCTCGGACACCGGCGTGCTTTCAACCCCATCTGTTTTTTGGATAAACATGAAGGGAGAAGTGGTGCCTTCTGTTAAGAAACTCGTTTGTTGGGTAGCGGTAGTGCTGAAAAAAGGCTGCGTTTGTGTACGTGCAAAGGAAGGGTCAGCAGATGCTGTCCCGGCGGAGCGGCGTTGGGGAGGTGTTTTGACAGGCATGATTTTAAATTTACGAAAATTTCGCATAGGGATGGCATCTTTAACCTTCCCTTTGATATAATTAAAAATGCTTTAATTTCCCTTTGCCAACCTGACTTGTAGCGAATGATGAAGAAGGGGCTGCGAGCGTTATAAAACCAAACAATGAGAAAAATTGCACTGATTGCCTGTTTGCTCCTGCCGGCACACCTGCTGTTGGCCCAGCGCTTTGCCGGCCATCCCACGGGTACCCAATGGAGGCAGGTGAACAACGACACCGTACGGGTCATTTTTCCCAGGGGACTGGAACAGCAGGCATTGGACGTGGTGACCACCATTCGCGCGCTGGGACTGCATACCCTGCCCACCATCGGCGACCGGGCGCGCAAGATCAGCATCGTCTTGCAACCTCACACCACTGTTTCCAACGGGTATGTAGGATTGGGGCCCCGCCGCAGTGAACTGCTGCTTACACCCCGGCAGAACCCTTTTGAACTGGGCAGTATGCCCTGGCACCAGTACCTTACTCTGCACGAATACCGGCATGTGCAGCAATACAACAATTTTCGGAAAGGCATTTCCAAAGCGTTTAGCATCCTGTTTGGACAAGACGGTCTCTCGCTGGCCGCCAGTGCCGCCGTGCCCAACTGGTTCTGGGAAGGCGATGCCGTATACCAGGAAACGCTGCTGAGTGAACAGGGCAGGGGACGGTTGCCTTATTTTTTCAACGACTTCCGTTCGCTGTGGGCCGCGGGAAAAAATTATTCCTGGATGAAACTGCGCAACGGTTCGCTCCGCGACCTGGTGCCCGATCATTATCGCCTCGGTTACCTGCTGGTAGCGTATGGACGGGAAAAATATGGCGATGATTTCTGGCGCAAAGTGACCGATGATGCCGTGCGGTACAAAGGATTGTTTTATCCCTTTCAACGGGCGGTAAAAAAATACTCAGGACAGTTGTACAAAGACTTCCGGGAAAACGCGCTGCAATACTTCCGGGACAGCGCTTTCCATTACTTCGCGGGTAGTGCCCTTCCATTCTTCCCCGAAAGTTCCCCGGGGTACTACCGGTCAGGCTTAACCGATACCGGAACACTGGATTCCCTCAGCCGCTGGGCGGCTGCCCAACGTCATTTTGCCGAAGACCAGGAGTTCCCTCAGTGGATCAGCGACGACTCCCTGGTATTTGTGCGCAGCAGCTACCGCCGCATACCTGCTTTTGTGGTACAACATGCCGCGGGTGGCCCGGAGCGGAAAATCCGGGTGAGGGATATATCGCTGGACAACTATTTTTCTTACCGCAACGGGCAGTTGGTATACACCGCCTACGAACCCGACCAAGTATGGAACTGGCACGACTATAGCGTGATCAAAATACTCGACATGCATACGGGGCAGCAACGCACCCTTTCGCATAAATCGAAATATTTTGCGCCCGATCTTTCACCCGATGGCAGTAAGGTAGTAGCTGTGCAACTGGAACCCGGCAAAGACACCGCCTTGCATGTGCTGGACGCCATAACGGGCGAAGTACTGCACCGCGTTCCCAACCCGGATGGACTGATCTATAATTTCCCCAAATTTTATAACAACGAAACAATAGTTTCGGCTGTCCGTAACCGTGAAGGCGCTATGACCCTGGCGCTCGTGCAGGTGAATGATGGCAGTATGCAAACATTATTACCCTGGACATACCAGGTGATCGGCTTTCCGCAAGTGCATGGCGATACCATCACCTTTTCAGCTTCGCGCAATGGGCAGGACGTGCTGTATGCATTGATCGGGGAGCAGTTATACCTGCTCTCTACCAAAGGCATCAATGTCACCACCGGCAATTACCAGTGGAGTATGCGCAATGGAAAAGCCACATGGTCGGCATTTACCGCAGCTGGTCAGCGACTGGTAGTAAAGCATATCGAAGCGGGAGACCTCGCGCCTGTTTCACCGGAGACCATCACAACGCCACTGCCTGCTTTTTCTGTGCGATTCCCTGCGCCCATTTCGCTGGAAGCGCCGGTATTGCCCGGCGATAGCATCGTGCGGTTTCCGAAAATCAACGGCATCATCAATGTGCACAGCTGGCGACCCTATATCAGCGATCCGGATTACACTTTCTCATTGCTCAGCCAGAATGTGTTGAACACGCTGCAGGGCGAATTGTACTTTAATTACAATCGCAATGAAAAATTCAAGGAAACAGGCGCGTCGCTGGTGTATGGAGGATTGTTTCCCTATCTCACCGTTGCTGCCCTGGGTTTATTCCACCGCACTATGTCCGATACGCCCACTGCCACCACCTGGAACGAATTCGGGGCGCGGGTAGGAGTGCTGGCGCCGTTCAATTTTACCAGTGGCCGGTATTACAAAAACCTCACCTTAGCTGCCGGCTACAATGTGCGCAATGTGTATTACACCGGTCTGGCCAAAAACAGGTACCTTGACGGCCGGTTCAGCTATCTTGATTTTTCTGCTTCCTATACGGCGCAACTGCAACAGGCGCGCATGCACATCTATCCGCGACTGGGGCTGGCGCTCCATGCACGCTATCGTACCACCACGAAAGGTGGCGCTGCCCACCAGTGGCTTACGTCCAATTCACTGTACCTGCCCGGCATTTCACAAACCCATAATCTTGTGCTGAACGCTGCTTACCATGCGCGTGATACCCTGGGAAATTATTTCTTCACCAGTAGTTTTCCATTCTCCCGGGGATATACCAATATTAATTTTCCGCGCATGTGGAAGCTGGGCGTGAACTATCATTTCCCGTTACTGTATCCAGACTGGGGATTTGGCAACATCGTGTATTTCCTGCGCGTGCGCGCCAATGGTTTTTATGACCATACCGATGTGCAGATTCTGCGTACGGGCATGCATTTCCAGTTCCGTTCTGCCGGAACAGAAATTTATTTTGATACCAAATGGTGGAATGAATACAATGTCAGCTTCGGCTTCCGCTACAGTTATTTGTATGATAGTGCATTGCTGGGACTGTCGCCCCATCAATGGGAGTTTATTTTACCCGTGAATTTACTGGGGAGATAAGTTTGTTGCACAATAAAAAGCTGAATGGTCAATTTGTTTGTAACCAATTAACCATTCAGCAGTATATATCTATTTACGCTGCGGGACCCATTCTGCTATCCCAGGTTCGCCAAACTTTCCTCAATGCCTTTGATCTTCATTTCTGCATCGGCCTTTTTCTTTTGTTCCAGTTGCACTACTTCGGGTTTAGCATTCTGGATAAAGCGTTCGTTGCTTAGTTTTTTATTAACGGCTTCGAGGAAACCGCGGAGGTATTTCAATTCTTTCAGCAATTCTTCTTTCTGTACACCGGTGTCTACAGGTTTGGTGGTTTGCAGGTAGAATTTGTCTTTGCCTGCTACCACAGCAATGGTTTGAGCTACCGGCGCATTCACCAGTTCTATTTTTTCCGCGCTTACCTGTCTGGCAAGAATTGGCCGGAAAGCCTCATATGCACCGGCATCTGCGGCGTGAATGTATAGTGTAACCGCTTCTCTCGGTTTCAACTGGTTCTTGTTTTTGGCATCGCGAATGGCGGTGATGGCCTGCTGCAACAGTTCTCCTCTTGCCAGGATAGTTTCATCGGGTTTGCCAAGGTCCCGGAATTGTTTTACGCACAGGTCGTCCTGCTGGGCTCTCAGCAGGTGATAGATCTCTTCTGTAATGAATGGCATAAAGGGATGCAGCATCTGCAGCAGTTGCTCAAAATACTGAACAGTTTTTTCAAATACGGTAGCGTCCATGGGCTCGTCCATACCGGGCTTTACCCATTCAAGGTACCAGCTGCAGAAATCATCCCAGATCAGCGAGTACAGGGTTTTTAATATCTCGCTCAGTTTGTACTGGCTGTACAGGTATTCGATTTGCGAAGCGGCCTGTTTCAGCCTGTTCTCAAACCATGTTACGGCAAAATGCGCTGCGCCATTGCCGCCTGGTTGTTGGGCAATTCTTGATTCCCATCCTTTCACCAGCTTCAGGGCATTCCACATTTTGTTGTTGAAAAGTTTGCCCTGTTCCGGCGAAGTTTCATCAAACAACAAATCATTACCGGCAGGAGAAGAGATCATAATGCCAAAGCGGACCGCATCGGCGCCAAAACGATCGATCAGTTCCAGCAGGTCGGGAGAATTGCCGAGGCTCTTGCTCATTTTTCTTCCCTGCTTGTCACGCACCATACCGGTGAAATACACGTCGTGGAATGGTTCCTGGTTCATATACTCCATACCGGCCATGATCATGCGCGCTACCCAGAAGAAGATGATGTCCTGACCGGTCACCAGTACCGAAGTGGGGTAGTAGTATTTGATATCAGCATTGCCCGGGTTGGTAATGCCTTTGAACACTTCAATGGGCCACAACCAGGAAGAGAACCAGGTGTCCAGCACATCTTCATCCTGTTGCAGCAACACATTTTCTTTACCGAATTGTTGTTGGTATTGCGCTTTGGCCTGTTCTTCTGTTTCTGCCACAATGCAATTGCCCTGGTCATCGTACCAGGCGGGTATGCGCTGGCCCCACCATAACTGGCGACTGATACACCAGTCTTTCACGTTTTCGAGCCAGTAATTGTAGGTAGCTAAAAATTTATCACCGGGATGAATGCGCACTTTACCGCTTTTCACCGCATCCAGTGCTTTATCGGCCAGGCTGCGCATGGCTACGAACCATTGGGTGGAAATGCGCGGCTCTACCACTGCATGCGACCGTTGAGAAAAACCAAGACGCGTCTGGTAGGCTTCTTCTTTCAGCAACAATCCCTGTTCGCGCAGCAGCTCCACTACTTTGGTACGCGCTTCAAACCGGTCCATGCCCACGCATACCTGTGCGGCGCTGTTGAGCGTACCGTCTTCGTTCAGCGTATCGATAACCTCGAGCTGATGTTTTAGGCCGAGATTGTAGTCGTTGATATCATGCGCCGGCGTAATCTTCAAAGCGCCTGTACCGAACTCACGGTCTACATATTCATCAAAAATCACCGGCACTGCACGGTTCACGAGCGGCACAATTACTTTTTTCCCCTTGAGATGCTGGTAACGTTCGTCATCGGGATGCACGCACACGGCGGTATCGCCCATGATGGTTTCGGGCCGCTGCGTAGCGATGGTGATAAACTCATTGTCCGATCCTTCCACGCGATACTTCACATGGTACAGCGTGCCCTGTACTTCGCGGTATTCCACTTCTTCATCGCTGAGCGCTGTTTTAGCGGCGGGGTCCCAGTTGATCATGCGCGCACCGCGGTAGATGAGTTTTTTATTGTAGAGGTCAACAAAAACCTTGATAACAGCGCGATAGTAATCCGGGTCCATGGTAAAGGTTACCCGGTTCCAGTCTACACTGCAGCCTAATTTTTCAATCTGGTTATAAATGATGCCGCCGTATTTATCTTTCCATTCAAAGGCGTATTGCAGGAATTCGGAGCGTGACAAATCACTCTTTTTGATGCCCTTTTCTTTTTCCAGCATCTGCACCACTTTGGCTTCGGTAGCAATGGAAGCATGGTCGCTGCCGGGTACCCAGCAGGCGTTGAACCCGCTCATGCGGGCCTTGCGCACCAGGATGTCCTGCACCGTGGAATTGAGGGTATGCCCCATGTGTAACACGCCTGTTACGTTAGGCGGAGGAATGACCACGGTAAATGGTTTCCTGTTGTCGGGCGTACTGTTGAAATACTTTTTTGCTTTCCAATGCTGGCTCCATTTGCTTTCTGCCGAATCGGGACTATAGTTCTTACTGAGCTCCATAAAATAGTTGTTGCTAAAAGGAGTGCAAAGGTACAGCTTCTTTGGGTGTTCTGCCGGCAAGTTCCGTCCATGCAGTAGTGTTGCTTTGGTAAGTTCAGGCCGGCGCTCCTGCTGACGGCACGGGACACCACTATGCTGCAGTTCTTTCGGTACATCCATCAGCCATCCCATCCCCCGCAGGCGGGGCGCCTGCACGGGATTACATCTGGAACAATGCTGCATGGGTGGGGATGGTCCTGTTAACCACCCCTATCCATGAAACACGTTGACGCGGTAAGACGCAGCTAACGCCCCCGCCACCGGGGGATGAACGGGCATTTGATGTGCCAGGGAACTGCAGCTTATTTATGTCCACTGACCACTTGAACCGCCTTCCACAAAAAAGAAGGCACCCCGTGTCCTGTTCGGGATGCCTTGTGAAAAAAAGCTTCTCTGCCGGAATATGTCAATTACCGGAATTCTTTTTGTGTGTGGTTTCAAAAAGGTCCTGCTGCGTTATGCAAACCAGTAGAGGTAAGACAACGCCATGATGAATGTCAAAAAGCCTATGGCCAATAAAGCAATCTTCCCTTTTTCACCTACGTGAAAGTGATTTAATTTTTTCATAATGCTTGTTTTTTTAGTCCGTACAATGCAAACGGATTTCCACAGGGAAAGGATACGTACGTAAGTCAGGGGTGTTTCAAAAGATATGATTTCAGCTACGATTCAGGGAGGGAACCAATCTAATCGAATAGTGCTTAGCTGATGTAGTCCTGAACAATTACAAAGGTAATATAAGGAATTTAATAGTGCAAATGCGGTTTTGTTAATACTTAAATGGCTAACGCTCAAAAAAATACCCACAGGGAAGTCGGCTCCCGTGAGTATTTTATACCTATCCGTGTAACTGTCTGAACCACGCATTGCACTGGTGCTGCTGCGATCGGGGGTTCAAACAGGCTGTTAACGCTGTGTAAACCAGAAAGAAAACAGCACAATGGCTGTAAAGTACAGTACGGCGGTGGCAACAATCGTGGCTTTTTCACCTGCCTTTTCCAGGTTGAATTTTTGCATAGATAATGGATTTTGGGGTTAAACAGTATACTGACAAAACTGCTATGGCTACCTGTGCCTTCTCAGACACAAGAATTTACATATTATTGAAAATCAATCAGGGAGGGAACGGACGATAATCGTTTGCGGGGGTACGGGTTGCTGTATTTGCCGGGCTTCTTATTAACTTAGCGGTTGTTTATGTACGCCATTGTTGATATAGAAACCACCGGGGGATACGCAGCTAATAACGATATAACGGAGGTAGCTATTGTGTTACATGATGGCTACCGGGTGGTTCGGCGCTACGAAACCCTTGTCAGGCCCTCACGCCCCATTCCCTATTATATACAGGTGCTTACCGGGATTACGCACGATATGGTGGCAGCTGCCCCTTCCTTTACAGAAGTGGCGCCGGAGATCTATGAACTGCTGCAAAACCGGGTTTTCGTGGCGCACAATGTCAACTTTGACTATTCCTTTCTCAAACATCATCTGAAGGAAGCAGGCTTTGAACTCGATTGTCCCAAATTGTGCACCATACGGCTTTCGCGTAAGGTGTTTCCGGGCATAGGGTCGTACAGTCTGGGCAGTCTTTGCCGTCATTTCGGGATTGCCATCGAAAACCGGCACCGCGCCGGTGGCGATGCAGACGCTACGGTTCGACTGTTTGAACACCTGCTCCGTAACGATGGCTGGCCACATGTACAGGAACTGATTCGCAAACGCGGCCGGGAGCAATCATTGCCACCCAACCTGCCCAAAGAAGAGATCGATAAACTGCCTTATTCGCCGGGCGTATACTATTTCCACAACCAGAAAGGAAAGGTCATTTATGTGGGCAAGGCCAGGAACCTGAAATACCGCGTTTGCAGTCATTTCACGCACAATGGGCCGGGCAGGCAACGGCAGGAATTCCTGCGCAACATTTACAGTATTTCCTACCAGGCTACCGGCACCGAGCTGATGGCATTCATTCTTGAAAGCATAGAGATAAAAAGGTTGTGGCCTGAATACAATTCCAGTCAGAAGCGTTTCAGTGCTTCCTTTGGCCTGTATGCCTATGAAGACCGCAACGGGTACCTGCGACTGGTGATTGACAAAAAAAGAAGACAACTATCACCGTTATACACCTTTAACTGGCTGGGCGAAGGGCACCGGCTGATGCACCAGTTGATAGAGCGGTTCCGGTTGTGCCCGAAACTGTGCTTTGTTCAAACCGATAATGATCCCTGTATTGGCATGGCTGCCAACCATTGCTTCGGCGCCTGCGAACAGCGCGAAGCCCCGGATTCGTATAACTATCGTGTAGAAGAAGCCATCCATTGGCTGGAAGACCAACTGCCCACCTTTGCCATTGTGGGGGCCGGTAACCATGCTGAAGAACAAAGCTGCATCCTGATGGAAAAAGGAAAATTCTATGGCATGGGGTATATTCCCAATGATGTTACCATCAGCGACCGTGAACAACTGAAAATGTACCTGACCCGCTACCCGGAAAATGAGTATATACGCGGACTGATTTACCAATATGCAGAGCGTCCGCCCTACAGGAAGGTGTTATTGTGAGTGCTGAACGAATCCATTAAATTCGCCGTGATGAATAAAATGGTATATGCCTTTGGTTGCATGCTGGTGCTTGCCTGTAACCAGACCGAAAAGAAAGATGCCGCTGCCGTGCCTTCCGCTACTTCGTCTCCGAAAGAAACGCCTGTGGTAACTACCGCTGACCAGGTGCCTTTGTACCGCGACAGTGTACGCCAGGAACCGGTGGCCGAATACCGTGTAAAGACCGACGACCCGCTGAACGACTGGTATTACCAGGTGCAGTTGTATGAAACGCCCAAAACCTTTCATTATCTCATCAAACTGCAGTATGAAGAGATCAGGGGAGAAGATACATTGAAACTGCCTAATTTCGGAAAACTACCGGAGCCGGTTATACGAAAAGGGCCGGAGCAATATTCGTGTATTATCGGTTTCATGGATAAAGACAGCCAGTTCAGGGAGTATAAAAAAGTATATGTGGAAAATGAACAGTTGAAGATTACTGCGTTGAAACATTATGGAATTTCCAGGTCCAGGGCGGAATAATTCATAATGCCTGCCTGAAATGGTTCGCAACCTTACGGTTCGCTCGCGCCCAGTTCTTTCAGCGTTTGTATAAACGTTGGCCGGGAAATCATGCGGGCGCCGAGACTTTCGAGATGTTCGGTATACACCTGGCAATCTATTAACTCCACACCTTCCGATACCAGTTGCTGTACATAACTGATGAAGGCGTATTTGCTGGCATTGCTCACTTTGCTGAACATGCTTTCTCCAAACAACACTTTCCCCAGGCGCACGCCATACAGGCCGCCTACCAGTTCATCGCCCTGCCATACTTCGGCGCTGTGGGCATAACCGGCTTCGTGCAGGCGGATATAGGCGCGGCGTACGTCTTCGGTAATCCAGGTGCCATGCTGGCCCCGACGCGGAATCTGTTTGCAGTTGCTGATCACATCGGCAAAAGCGCGGTTAATGGTAAACGTGAATGCTTTTCGCTTCAGCAATTGCTGCATGCTTTTGCTCACCTTCAGTTCATCAGGAAACAAAACGAAGCGCGGATCGGGGCACCACCAGAGGATGTGTTCGCCTTCATACCAGGGAAAGATGCCGTTGCGGTAGGCCAGCAGCAATCGTTCTATAGACAAATCGCCGCCTACGGCCAGCAGGCCGTCCGGTTCAGCAAGGTGAACGGGTGGAAAAATCAGTTCGTTATCCAGCGCAAACAAAGCCATACCAGGAGGTTGAGGAAAGCTGAACCGTATTGTTCTTATCGAAAAAAAGATAGTACATGCGCCACAGGATGTGGTGGGCGGGCAATTGCCGGAACGGGTCCCTCATGATTTACACAGCCACTGTTTCAATGGTAGCGCCGATGCCACGTTCTGTGATGGCGTCGCATTGGGGCTTCAGTTCGTCGTAGGTACCGTTCTTTACTGCGTATTTTCCCTGGAAGTGGATAATGTAAGCGCACTGTTCCGCCTGTTCCGCGGTATGTCCGCATACTTCCATGAGGGTCTCAATTACCCACTCGAAGGTATTTACGTCGTCATTCCACACAATAAGGCTGTAGGGCTCATCTGTCAGGGTGAGCACATCTACATCTTCATCAAGCCGGGGACGTGCAGGACCATCAAATGCCATGAGCTTACCGTTTTAAGTGTACTACAAAAGTAAAAAATATGAATTGCCGGGCAAGTGGGGGTAGAAAATAAAAACCCGCCGGAAAAATGCTTCGGCGGGTGCTGTGGGAGCTGACGGATTCGAACCATCGACCCTCTGCTTGTAAGGCAGATGCTCTGAACCAACTGAGCTAAGCTCCCTTACTTTGAAATTGGGAGTGCAAAGATAAGGTTCTGATAAATCTTACCAAATTTTTCTACGAAAATCTCTGCTGTTTTTTTCAGGACCAGCATGTTGCTTCAATTTATTTATAGGTACTTTCACATTGTCCATGGTTAGCTTTGCAGCCTCAGCGGAATCGGACTGCTGTTATCAGGCTACGCAGGGATTTTTTAGTGGCCGGCAGATGCCTGGAGCTGGCGTGGTTGATGCCGGTTTAATGAGAGCATCTGCCTTACAAGCAGCGGGTGGAAGGCTCCAATCCGTCAGTTTGGGCGTCATCTCCATAAAGGGTATTTTTTCTTTCGCATACCCGCTTAATCATTATTTTTCCTTCCCGGTAAGTATTGCCGCTTAACTTATGTATTTTCGATGGTCTTTTATTAACAACCAACAAGCTTATGAGACGTGTTTACTTAGCTGTGATCGCTGCTTTGTGTGTGTTGGCTTCCTGCCAGAAAGAACCGGAATTCTCCCTGGAGGCACCTGAATGCAGACTGGACTATGCCTATTTTTATGATATCAATGGCGACATAGATACCACTACATACGAATATTCTTCCGGGGACCTGCTGTATAAAGTTCATTACCCGAGTTACGACATGGAGTTTGTTTATTCCGGCAACCGGATCGTGCGCAGAAATTATTACCAGAGCGGCTCGCAGAACGCTGAAGCATTTGAAGAAATTTTGTACAACCCCGATGGTACTATTGGCAAGATCAACTTCAACATAGCTGATCCCTCGGTGCCCGTGCCCATAACGATTTTTGAATACCTTTTTACATGGTCCGGAGGGCAACTGGAACACCTGGCGATAAAAATGGATACGCTTGGCGGACTGGCTACCATTTATGAATATACGTACGAGTCCACCAACGGCAACCTCACTACCTGTTACGTCTACGACCTGGTTTCCCAGCAAAAGGATACCCTGCATTATTCCTACGATGGTAATCCCAATTACTATGGACAGGACCCTGCCGTGTGGCTGAGCGATCTGAATTTCTCCGACTTCAATGGCATCTTTCTGCCGTTTGCACTTTCCGTCAATAACGTGGTGGCGCTGGCCAATAACCAGGGCGGTACCAGTGTGATTGAATATGAAGTGAGCGCCGACGAAAAACTTAAAACATTCAGTGTGGACGGGATTGTGTGGTCGAGATATTTTTATAAATGCCAGTGATCAATTGGCAAAAGCAAAAATTGGGAAATGGGCTTTTGGAGGCTGACTACTTCCAAAAGCTCATTTGTTTTACTAAACTCAGTTCATTTGAAGCATGGGCAGCCGGTAATGTTGCCCGTCGATTATAAACAGCTCATCTATCTCGTATTGCCAGTAATGGTAGATGGGCGATTCGCACAGCATGGCTTCCACTTCTTCTTTGTTGGCTGCGGTAAAAGTGATCCACACGCGTTGCGTTTCCATCGACACCACGTACTGATCAATGGACCCGTTTTCGATCAGGTCGCTGATGTAAGCACGGTGGGCAGGGATGAGCGACATAAACTCATCATCCATGCTGAATTGTATACTTACCTGGAATTTTTTCATGCAATAATGAATGTTTCTGATTACAATTGCCAATCTACGAGCTGGTTTACCCATTCTTCACGGTAGGGGGTCGTTACACGGATGTAGTTGTCGGTGTAGCCTTCCATCATACCGTCTTTTACACTGCTTTCAAACAATACTTTACGTATTTGTCCAGCATGCAGTTGGTAAAAATACTGCGATTTCATGTAGCTAAGATTGCGCAGCTTCTTATTTCGTTCGTGCCTGGTATGCATAGGCACCACCGGTTTGATGTCCAGTGCCCTGGTATTGTCGCGTTCTGAATAGGTAAACACATGCAGATACGACACATCCAGTTGATGCAGGAATTGGAAGGTTTCCATAAAATCCTCTTCTGTTTCACCCGGAAATCCAACAATTACATCAACACCGATGGCGCAATGCGGCATTAAGGTTTTGATCAGTTGTACCCGGTCGGCATACAATTCGCGACGATATCTTCTGCGCATTAAACCCAGAATGCGGTTGCTGCCGCTTTGCAGGGGTATGTGAAAATGCGGCATGAATTTATCGCTGTTGGCTACCAGTTCAATGATCTCATTGGTGAGCAGGTTGGGTTCAATGGAAGAGATGCGGTAACGGGCAATACCTTCCACTTTATCGAGGGCCTGGGCGAGTTGATAGAAGTTCTCTGCATGCTTACCGCCTTCGGGACCTTTACCAAAATCGCCGAGGTTAACGCCGGTAAGCACAATTTCTTTGACGCCGCTCGCTGCGAGTTGCTCCACATTACGCACCACATTGGTGATGCTGTCGCTGCGGCTTTTGCCACGCGCCATGGGAATGGTACAGAAGGAGCAATTGTAATCGCAACCATCCTGCACTTTGAGAAAGGTGCGGGTGCGGTCGTTCATGGAGAAGGAGGCGTTAAAGCCGCTCACTTCATCGATATCGCAACTGCAGACGCGTGCGGGATCACCTTTCACCAGTTCGCGGAGATGTTGCGCGATATTGAATTTTTCGGCTGCGCCCAGCACGAGGTCAACGCCGGGAATGGAAGCAATTTCCTGTGGTTTCAACTGAGCATAACATCCGGTAACCACTACCAGGCTTTCCGGCGCTTTGCGCTGGATGCGGCGCACCAGTTGCCGGCATTCCTTATCGGCATTGTCGGTAACCGAACAGGTATTGATCACGTACACGTCGGCCTGGTCGTCAAACGATTTCTTTTCGAACCCCTCCCTTTCCAGCATACGGGAAAGGGTGGAAGTTTCGGAGAAATTGAGTTTGCAACCCAGGGTATGAAATGCTACAGTTTTCTTTTGCTCCATATAGGCCGCAAAGATACGGCGCCGATGGCGGGAATAGGAGGGAATGATGCTGGAATAAATGGGACAATAAGGGTTTGGTGTATAATTCTTTGGATTCCATGGAAAATGGAGAGGGTTATAGCGGCAGTATGATGGCTTGAAAATCCGGAGTATATTCGTTTTGTTGAAAAAAACTCATGCTTTCAGTTCGCAACGTATGACAAGACGTACAAAAAACTTATTGGGCGCCATCACTGCCATCATCATTACGGCATTCGTCCTTATCCAGCGAATGGGCAGCGACCCGTATGCAATTAAAGATTTTGAACGCGATCCGGAAGATTTGGTATTTACCAAACATGCCCGCTGCCGGATGGATTGCCGGTTTATTGACGAAGAGGAAGTGAAACAAATTCTTGTTGAAGGAAAAATAAATTACCGCAAGAGCCAGCCAAAAGCCAAACCCGATCCCAAATATGCCCTCGAAGGGATTACCCGCGACGGGCAAAACGTGCGCGTTGTTTTCGCGCCTGATAAGGGAAAAATTGTGGTGATTACGGTAATTGATCTGGGGAAAGATTGGCCATGTGCGTGTGATTAGGCGGACGAGGCTCCGTCTTCTGTCCGTATCTTGTATGCCATATCCCGTAACTTGTACTTTGTATCCTGTGCCTTATATCCTGAAACCCAAAAGCATCTTCCTGCATGACGTTGCTCCGGTTTACCTTTCGGTATTTGTATTGCCTCTACGCAGTTATACTTTTTGTGGTGTTGATGCTGCTGGTGGTGCCCTTGGTGGTGGCAGGCTCTTTTTTCGGCAAAATCAAAGGAGGCAATCTTATTTACCGGGTATGTTGCCTGTGGGGCGATCTCTGGTTTCTTTTTATCGGTATCAGGCATCGTAATTTGTACGAAGCGCCGCACGACCGTTCAAAGCAGTACATTTTTGTGGCCAACCATATTTCCTACCTGGACGCTCCTGTAATTGTAAAAACCCTGCGACAACCTGTTCGTGTGCTTGGAAAAGTGGAAATGGCGCGTGTGCCCATATTTGGATTCATATACCGGAATGCCATTGTAACGGTCGACCGCAGCAATGCGGAGAACCGCGCCAAAAGTGTTCGTATACTGAAAAGCGTTATACGAAAGGGCATCAGCATTTTTATTTTTCCTGAAGGAACTTTCAATGAAACCCATCTCCCGGTAAAAGACTTTTATGACGGCGCTTTTCGCATTGCCATCGAAACGCAAACGCCTATTAAGCCCATCCTGTTTCTCGATGCTTACGACCGCATGCATTACCGCAGCGTGTTTAGTCTCAACCCCGGCCGTTCCCGGTCTGTTTTCCTCGGGGAGATTTCCGTTACCGGCTACACCTCCAAAGATGTAAAGGAATTAAAAGATAAGGTGCACGCCATAATGGAAAAAAAGTTGTTGGAATACAAGGCAGCGTGGATTGTGGAGGAAAAAACGGCAACCAATGACAAATAACCTGGAATTCCACCCTTTGTCTTTCCTTTTTGTGATGTATTTCCACCTTGTTTTTTGATTTTTGCATTTTACCTTGTGTCCCTATGTCATCCCTGTTTGCAGAAGTGATCATTCCACTGGCCCTGCCCAAAAATTACACCTGGGCGGTACCGCCGCACCTGGAAAACCAGGTGCGCGTAGGCTGTCGCGTGGAAGTGGTACTGGGGAAAAACAAGAAGTATGCAGGGGTGATCAAGCGTTTGCACAACGAGCGGCCCACTGTGTTTGAGGCCAAGGACATCCTGAATGTCCTGGACACTGAACCGATCATCTACGAACAGCAATTGCGCCTGTGGGAATGGATCGCGCAGTATTATATGTGCAGCGAAGGAGAAGTAATGGCGGCCGCACTGCCTGCCCATTTTAAACTCAGCAGCGAAACCGTACTGATCTACAACGAAGAGTATGGTGATGAATTTTCAGCGCTCGACCACGACGAATACCTCATTGCAGAAGCGCTGCTGATGAAGAGAGAATTGAAACTTGCCGAAGTACAGCAGTTGCTCGACGTCACGCATGTATACCCCGTCATCAAACGGCTGATCGAAAAAAAAGTATGCTATGTATGGGAAGCGCTGAAAGAAACCTACACGCCCAAAAAGGAAACCTTTGTACTGCTCAATCCTCAATACGATAATGATGAAGCGCTCAGCACCCTGCTGAATGAAGACCGCAAACTGCAACGGGCGGAAAAACAAATGGAACTGCTGCTTGCCTACCTGCACCTGATCAAAACAGAAGGGGAGGTGACCAAATCGCAGCTACTGAAAAAGAGCGGTGCTTCGGATGCGCAGCTGCGCGGGCTGGTAGATAAGAATATCTTATGGCTGGAAAAAAGACATGTAGACAGGCTGTTGTATCTACCGCGTAATATCCATATTGATTTTGGATTAACGGCCGCACAACAGCAGGCATATGATGAGCTGATCCATCAATTCAATGATAAACCGGTTTGTCTCCTGCACGGCGTTACCGCAAGCGGTAAAACGCAGCTCTATATCAAAATGATCGAGCGGTTTGTGCGGCAGGGTAAACAGGTATTGTACCTGTTGCCGGAGATTGCGCTTACTTCCCAGATCATCCGGCGACTCCAGAAACATTTTGGAGGATATATTGGCATTTATCACAGCAAGTTCAGCCAGAATGAACGCGTGGAAATCTGGAACAAGGTGAAATCAGGCGAACTGAAAATCATACTGGGCGCCCGTTCTTCGCTGTTCCTGCCTTTCAGCGACCTGGGACTGATCGTGGCCGATGAAGAACATGATGCCTCCTATAAACAACAGGAACCCGCTCCCCGCTATCATGCCCGCGACGCTGCCATTTATTATGCTTCCCTGTTCCAGGCAAAAGTGTTGCTCGGCAGCGCCACGCCTTCTGTAGAGACTTACTATAATGCACAAACGAAAAAGTATGGTTTGACGGTCTTGCAGGAACGGTACGGCGGCATACAGTTACCGCGCATTGAGATCATCGATACCAGGCAGATTGCACGGCCCGACAAAAGCAAGATCATGATCAGTCCACCGCTGCAGGCTGCCATTGAGCAATCGCTGGCACAGGGCAAGCAGGTTATCCTGTTCCAGAACCGCCGCGGCTATTCGCCATACCAGGTTTGCCAGGTATGCGGCTGGATACCACATTGCCGGTATTGCGATGTGTCGCTCAACTTTCACAAAAACACCAATAAACTGCATTGCCATTATTGCGGCACAGTGTACCCTCCTGTGCATACCTGTCTCGCTTGCGGCAACCATACTTTTTTACAAACCAATTTTGGTACAGAACGCATCGAAGAACAACTCGAAGAAATCTTTCCACAGGCGCGTATTGCCCGCATGGACATCGACAGTATTCGTGGCAAAAGCGCACACGACAACCTCATCCAGTTGTTTGAACAGGGCAGGGTTGATATCCTGGTAGGCACCCAAATGGTGGTGAAGGGGCTGGACTTTGAGAATGTGAACCTGGTGGGAATTCTCGATGCAGACAGCCTGCTGAATTTTGCCGATTTCCGCGTCAATGAACGCGCCTTTCAGCTGATGGAGCAGGTAAGTGGCCGGGCAGGCCGAAAAGATCAGCAGGGACATGTGATGGTGCAGGTGGTCAATACCCGTCACCCGGTGTTGCAATATGTGCAACTGCACGATTATAACCTTTTCTTCCGCGATGAAATTGAAGGAAGAAGACAGTTTTTCTATCCGCCATTTTCGCGCATCATCCTGATCACGTTCAAACACAAAATGCGCGATGTAGCGGCAGGCGCCGCACAAGCAATGGCTGCTGCCCTGAAAACGGAATTTGCACAATACCTGGTAGGCCCCGCCGAACCCGTGGTGAACCGCATTCGCAATCAATACCTGATGGAATTACTGATCAAACTGCCCAAAGACAGCAAACTGATCAACCGCTGCAAAGCCATCATTCAGCAGCAAACGGCCATATTGCATAACGACAAACGTTTCCGCAGTGTGGTGATACTGCCGGATGTAGATGCGGTGTAGCTTTCATCAGATCGCCGCCAATCTCCTTATAGCATCATACTGATACGTGTATACGCCGTCAAGGTTTTGTTTTGCTGCAGCCACCATTGCCCTGGCTACTTCACTGCTGTGAATGGGTTTATATTTTTTCAGTGAACCGATCAGCAAAAACGATATCACCGGCAATAATACTTTTGCAATTCCCTCTCCCAGGCGGCGCTCATTGCGCTTACCCAGCAACAGCGATGGACGAAAGATATGAATACTGCGAAACGGCATGGCCGCTACATCTTCTTCTACCGAGCCCTTTAATTGCAGGTAAAAATTGGCGGCAGCAGCATTGGCGCCTACGGCAGACATCAGGAGGAATTGACTATATCCCAACTGAACGGCCAGCCGTGCCGCCGTAACAGGAATATCATAATCTATCTTCCGGTATTCCTGTTTATCGCCACGCACTTTTTTGGCAGTGGTGCCAATGCAACAGAATAGTATATCGCCCTTGCCAAGTTTGGGTTCGAGTTCGTGCAGGTGGTTGAAATCGGTTATTTGCACGTCGAGCTTTTCATGGTGAAAGGACACCGGACGCCGTACCAGTATGCGCACCTTTTGAAAATAATCATCTGCCAGCAACGCTTCCACTACCTGCGCGCCTGTTAATCCCGTAGCACCAATCACCACAGCGGTTTTTCGCTCCATATTTCATTATTTTGCAGGGTTAGCCGGTAAGTCCGGAAGCGGAAAGTCTGAAAAAAGGTACAGGTTGAATGCAGCTTCCGTATATTCCGATGATCGGTCTTCCGGATTTTCAGACTTTCCGACTGCTTCACAATTATGCAAATTCAAGAAAATATTTCGCTACGGCAATACAACACACTGGGTATTGATGCGAAAGCCAGGTATTTTTCCTCCTTTTCTTCCCTGGATGAACTGCAGGAATTATTGGATTATTCCAAAACCGTCCGGGCACGCCACCTGGTATTGGGCGGCGGCAGCAACCTCCTCTTTACCAGCGATTATGATGGATTGGTGATGAAGAATGCCATCCCGGGACTTGACCTGATCCGGGAAGATGACCAGCATGTATACCTGCGCGCCGGCGCCGGAGAACAATGGCATGCGCTCACGCAATATTGCATTAAAAACAATTGGGCCGGTGTTGAAAATTTATCGCTCATACCCGGCAGTGCAGGCGCAGCGCCCATGCAAAATATCGGGGCTTATGGCGTGGAAATCAAAGATGTGTTTGAAGAATTGCAGGCATTCCATGTACAGGAGCAAAAACTGTACAGTTTTTCCAAAGCTGATTGCGAATTTGGTTACCGCGAAAGTGTTTTCAAAAACCGGTATCGTAACCAGTTTGTAATTGTCAATATCACCCTGCGACTGAACAAGCGGCCGGTGTTTCATACCAGTTATGGCGCCATCAACCAGGAACTCCAGCGAATGGGTGTGCAGGAATTGAGCATAGCAGCCATTGCACAGGCGGTCATCAATATCCGGCGTTCCAAACTCCCGGACCCGTCCACTACCGGCAATGCAGGCAGCTTTTTCAAAAATCCTTCCGTGAGCCGTGAATTTTTTCAATCGCTCAAGCAAACTTATCCTGATATCGTTGCCTTCGACAATCCCGACGGTACTGTAAAACTCGCCGCAGGCTGGTTAATAGAGCACTGCGGTCCTGCAGATAATCCCGCTGTGCGCAGTTGGAAAGGATACCGCAAAGGCGATGCGGGTTGTCATGCATTGCAGGCATTGGTATTGGTTAATTATGGCAAAGCCAGCGGAAAGGAAATTTTTGAACTAAGCGAAGCCATTGCGAAAAGTATTGAGGCAAAATTTGGCGTGCGTTTGGAACGGGAAGTGAATGTGGTGTGAGACAAATTCCAAAGTTCGCTCCCTAAAAAGCAGGAGCTGCAAGAAAATCCTTTTTTGCAGCTCGCTGTTGACAACTATCGCTCATTGCTATCATTTCCGTTGTCTGTTGCAGTAACAAGTTTTATAAGCTATATGCTATAGTATCATTCAGAAAGATGCTTGTTGGCGGTCGCTGATTGCCGTGAAAGTCACCAAACTAATAAATCAACTGTAAACGAATTGTAAAAAGAAGCCGCAAGACAACAATGCGGCTTCGGTTACAACACTACTTCATCATGCTAGCTAATCAGGCCAGGAAGGTAGCCCGTTTATGATGAGTGACGGTTTTGCCTATACGAGAAGTACGGACCATGCTGAGGCAGTGCCAGATGGCAGTTCCGATGCCGGATCCTGATTGCCTGGAATAGGGGAGTTCAATAAGGTCAGATTGCGCAGCCGTAGCAGTGCGCCGTTTAGCAGTTGCAGTAGTATGGATGGTCAGCTTTCAGTAGGAAAATTGAAATATCGAAACCGAAGCGGTAAAATTAGGGAATTAATTGTATAAATGACATAAAAGTTATTCCCATAATCGTTTAGAGACGAAGGTTATAAGGCAGAAATAGTCATTTAAGACAGAAAGTCCGAAAGCGGGAAAACAAGCTTCCACTTTCGGACTTCCGACCTTCCGGTTTTTGCGGGTGCGCTAACTGAAATCTTCGCCATCAAATTCCTCATCCTGGTATGAACTGTTGCCCAGGTTCAGCATCGAGCCCATCAGGTCTTTGAATTCGATCTTGTTCTCCAATATTTTTTTGCTGATGAAGGAAAATGCGGCCAGTCCATGCAATACAAATTCCATCAGCAGGGCGGCCTCTTTCTCGTTGGCATGTTTGAAGTACTTTTTCACCACGGCATGCAGGCCATCAACTTTGTATAGCTGCTGCACCTTTTCGTCGTCTTTGGTATGAAAGAACAGGTTCAGCGTATTGCCCTTGTCGAACCATGCCTGGATGGGGCGATAGGGATTTTCTTCGCCGGGTTGCTGGCCGCGTTTTTTCTTAAGCGTATCAGGATTGGGAAAATAATTGATGAATTGTGCGCGGATCGCTTTGTCCAGCAGGTTCATGGCCACCTGGTAAGGGCCTTCCTGTTCGCCTTCATATACCAGCTCAATTTTCCCGGTGATGGAAGGGATCAGGCCAATCATATCGCTGATCCAGACCTGCGTTTCTTTTTCTTTATTGATAATGGCGCGACGCTCGGCGGCGCTGAAAGCATTTTCAAAAGCAGAAATGCTCAATCGGGCCGATACGCCACTTTTCTTATCTACCAGTTCGCTGTTGCGTGCTTCGAACGAGATCTGTTCAATCAATCGTTTCAACAGGTCGCTGATCTTTACGCGCGACCGTTGCTCTTCGGCAATATCCGCTTCCTGCTCCGTAATGGCCAGCGCGGTTTCAATGTTTTTGGGATAGTGGGTGAGGATCTGGCTTTCGATACGGTCTTTCAGCGGCGTTACAATAGAGCCGCGGTTGGTATAATCTTCGGGGTTGGCGGTAAACACAAACAGTATATCAAGTGGCATGCGCAGTTTAAAGCCGCGAATCTGTACATCGCCTTCTTCCAGAATATTGAACAGCGCTACCTGTATGCGCGCCTGCAGGTCGGGGATTTCGTTGATCACAAAAATGCCGCGGTTGCTGCGGGGAATAATGCCGTAGTGAATCACGCGTTCATCCGCGAAGCTCAGTCGCAGGTTGGCCGCTTTGATGGGATCGATATCACCGATCAGATCGGCTACGCTTACATCGGGCGTGGCGAGTTTTTCACCATACCGTTCGCTGCGGTGTACCCAGCGGATGGGTGTTTGATCACCTTTTTCAGCAATAAGGTCTTTGGCATAGCGCGAAACCGGTTGCAGGGGATCATCATTGATTTCGCTGCCTTCTACAACAGGTATGTATTCATCCAGCAGGTTGGTCATTTGCCGGGCCATGCGGGTTTTTGCCTGCCCGCGCAAACCCAGGAACAGGATGTTGTGCTTGCTCAGCAATGCTCTTTCCACATCTGGAATTACGGTTTCTTCATAACCCAATATGCCCTGGAAAGTTTCTTCGTTTTTTTGCAGCTTACAGATCAGGTTTTTCCGGATCTCTTCTTTCACTGATTGGGGAGTATAGCCGCTCTTCTTCAGTTGTCCCAGCGTTTTGATCTCTTTATAATTCATTATTCTCTCTTTTGATTTTATACCACAAAGACGCAACGAGACACAAAGTTATTTTTGCTTTACTGGTCTTTGTTCGTGCCAATTATTGATCATTTCGGGTTTGTCCACCAATTCAGGTGTCGCCACAAAATGGACACACAACCAAGGCGCTTTGTTGGCAGTTAGTACACTGTTTTTCTCTTCCCGCTTTCGAAATCGCGGAAGATGAAAGCGCCCAGCCTGTCGAGCGAGGCAAAGAATGCCTTACCGCTGTTGGTTTCTGTAAATTCCTGTACAAACCGTTGCAGGTAAGGGTCCGTTGCGATCATGAAAGTGGTGATCGGTATTTTCAGTTTTTTACATTGTGCCGCCAGGTTCAGACAGCGGTTGGTGATTTTCCTGTCGAGCCCGAAGCTGTTCTTGTAATACCGTTTGCCGATTTTCAGGCAGGTTGGCTTTCCATCGGTGATCATAAAAATCTGTTTGTTCGGATTCTTACGTCGCCGCAGGATGTCCATTGCCATTTCCAGCCCGGCCACCGTATTGGTATGATAAGGCCCCACCTGCAGGTAAGGAAGGTCTTTTATTTCCACAGGCCATGCATCGTTCCCAAATACAACAATATCGAGTGTGTCTTTAGGATATTTGGTGGTGATGAGTTCGCTGAGGGCCATAGCCACTTTTTTAGCAGGCGTAATCCTGTCTTCGCCATACAGGATCATGCTATGCGAAATATCTATCATCAGCACCGTGGAAGTCTGCGATTTGAAATCGGTTTCGCGGATGGCCAGATCATCTTCCTGCATATTGAAACTCTCAATGCCGTGATTGATCTGTGCATTGCGGATGGATGCTGTAAAATCAATTTGTTCCAGTGTATCGCCAAATTGAAAAGGGCGTGTTTCGGGATTGATCTCATCACCCTGACCGGGTTTCCAGGTGTGGTGATCGCCCTGTTTTGTTTTTTTGAGTTTGCCGAAAATCTCTTCAAGCGAACGCTTGCGGATGCCCTGCTCTGTTTTTTTGGTGATGGTGATCTGTCCGTTTACTTCATTCTCCTGTATATAGCCTTTGTCTTTGAGATCTTCAATGAAATCGCCCATACCATATTCGTCGTCGGTGAGCTGGTATTCCTTGTCCAACTGGTTCATCCAGTTGAGGGCTTCGCTCACGTCGCCGTTGGTATAGGTAAGCAATTGCATGAAAACGTCCAGCAATTGCTCAAAGCGGGACTTGCCCTGCCGGTTGGGATCAAACCTCGAAAAATGGTATCCAATCACTGCTAATCTGTTTTATTTCGGGATAACCCAATTTAAGTTAATAATGGGATATAGAAAAGCGGCCGGGATGTCCGGCGTATGAGGGCCTGCCAACGGAAGCATGCGGTACAATGACCGAAGCGGGGAGGCCCAATACGGGAACGGAATGTCCGGGAGTCCGAAAAACTGTAAGAACTGGTAGTAAGGTATATAGACAAAAAGTCCGGAAGAATGTTCACTTTCAGCAAACTTTCTTCCGGACTTGTTACTTGCTGCTTCCTTTGCGCTTACTGATTGCTCGAATCTCCGCTCTGCAATACCGGCGCTGCATTTTCGGCAGGTTGGGTAGTGGGAGCAGGAGGAGCGTATTGTTTTTCCAGGTCATCCAGTTGCAACAGCATCTGGTAAGACGAAAGAATATCGTTGGCGAAGTTTTGTTGTTTTTCCGACAACATCATGCCGCCCTTGTTTCTCATCAAAGCAGACGCTTCAGCAGCCATGGCTTCATAGCTCAGCATTTCATCGCCCAGCGATTGGTAATAACGCAGTTGCTGTTCGAGGTCGCGTTTGATTGACTGATGCACTTTTTTAGCCAGTTCCAGGTCGCCGGCACGGTAGGCCGCATACAGGAAAGTTGCGCTGATGCGGTTATGGAAATTACCGCGGTTCGAGGTCATGCCATAGGGCACATTTTCTTCCAGTACATTCTGGTCGTATTTGCGCAATACGCGAATGGCGGAATCTTTCTTACCCTGTTCAACCAGGCTCATGGCCAGGAAGGCATGCGTTTGACGAATGCTGTTGATATGACGGCGGTTTTCTTCATCGAAATAAGTGCCCGGTTTGTTGGCGCCACCGTAAGAGAATTTCTCCATTACATTTTTGAATGCGATATCTACTGCCACATCGCTGTTCTCTATAGGCACCAGCCGGTACGTTAATCCTTCCATGCGCACATATTTCGCAAGTCCCAGGCGCTCCAGTTCCTGTGTGGAAGTGAAATAAATAGGACGTTGCCATTTGTTACCGGCAATGATGGCCAGCACGGCCAGTTCGTTCTTGTCGAGAGAATTGAGGTTGACGTCGATACGAAGCTCCGGTACAAATTGTTCACCCGGGTTCAGCGGAATGGTTTTCGCTACCAGTGCAGTATCTACCGGGATCTTGAACTTCTTCACGGGGTAAACGTTCGGACGTTCTTCTCCATCCGAAGGCCCGGTTTTATCAGGAGCATCGCTGCCCACTACATCTTTCAGAATGGTGTAGAGATCGTAATACTCGTTATCACTATAGCCGGGTAACCGGTAGTACCATACGCGATCGCGTTTGCTGCCCTGGATTTGTTCGGGGGTGAAGATGATGTCGGTGGGCGGACTGTCGTTCAGTTTATACCGCAGTTGGTTGATGTACCAGTCGGTGCCCAGCAGACTGTAGTTCACCACCCGCAGGTCGGGGCGTTTGCGTTCCACTTCCACGGCATACCACAAAGGATAAGTATCGTTATCGCCGAAGGAAATGAGAATGGCATTTTTATCACAGCTTTCGAGATAATTGTTGCCGAGGTCGCGGGCCAGTGTTTTCTGGCTGCGGTCATGATCGTCCCATACCTGTGAAGCCATGAGTACGGGAACGGCCAACAGACAAACGCCGAAGGCTGCATAATCTGCAATGGCGCTGCCTTTGATCAGGTTAGCCAGTTTGTCTCTAACGAATATCACACCCAGTCCGATCCAGATGGCGAACGCATAGAATGAACCTACATAGGCGTAGTCGCGTTCACGCGGCTGGAAGCCTGCCTGGTTGAGATAGATCACAATGGCAAAACCGGTAAAGAAGAACAGCAGGAAGGCCACCAGCCAATCGCGGCGGTTCCTGGTGAGTTGGTAAATGAAGCCCAGTATGCCAAGAATGAGCGGCAGGAAATATAATTTGTTGTTGGCTTTATTTTTCGATCCGGCCGTTTCGGGCAATACGTCCGGCGTACCGTGACCAAATATTTTTTTGTCGATCCAGTTAATACCGCTGTTCCAGTTACCGTCGCGTGGATTGCCAAAGCCCTGCAGGTCGTTTTGTTTACCTGCGAAATTCCAGAGGAAATAGCGCAGGTACATCCAGTTGAACTGGTAGCTCACGAAGTACCGTACATCGGTAGCACGGGTAGGTTCTTCGTCGGGAGCCAGGCGGCCGAAGCTGCGGTAGACTGTTTCCTGGCCGCGATCGTTACCGGGGTCCCATGCGCGCGGGAAGAGGTGTGCGGTGCGCATGCTGCTGAAGTCAATGCCACCCATCTGGCCGGCCACCAGGTATTTGTCTTTACCGTTTTCGTCTTTGCCTTTCACATAACGTGGACCCTTGATCTTGAAATTTTCCTGCGTTGGACGATCAGTAAAGAAGGGGCCGTAGAGGATTGGCCAGTCGCCATACTGTTCACGACCGAGATAGCCAACGAGGCTCACCGGGTTATCTACGTTGTACATATCCACCGACGGATTGGCCGAAGAGCGGATCAGCGTAGTGAAATAGGTAGAATAGCCCAGTATCACGAAAATGGCACACCAGATACCGATTTTCAGGAACGAGGTGATGCCTTGTTTATAGTAATTGCAAATGGCTACCAGCGCACCAATGCCTAGGGCCAGCAGGATGAAGGTGCCAAATGAATTGATGAAGGGAAAACTGAACAGGAGGATAATGGCAGACAGCCATACCGGGAAGGCTTTGAACTTTTGTATTTGTTTTTCGCTGAACCGGAGGCCCATTACCAACAGGAACCCGAGCAATACAAAATAGAATGCAAAGCCGGAGAAGAAGGGCAGGCCCAGGTTATTTACAAAGAAGATATCGAAAGCGCCGGCGCCGCGGATAGACCATTGGATGATGGCTACCTGTACCAGCCCGGTGATGATACATCCGATTACAAAAGCTGCAAACATTCCCCAGCGGCTCACTTTGTACCGTTTGAAATAATATACCATTACGATGGCGGGAATGGTAAGCAGGTTAAGCAGGTGAACGCCGATGGAGAGGCCCATCATATAGAAGATGAATATGAGCCAGCGGTCGGCGCGGGAGAATTTGTGGCCATCGGTTTTGCTTTCGAGGTCCACTTCGTGTTCCCATTTGAGGATGGCCCAGAACACGACGGCAGTGAAGAGGGAAGAAAGCGCATATACTTCACCTTCAACTGCGCTATACCAGAAGGAATCGGAGAAGGTATAGGCCAGGGCGCCCACCACACCGGCGGCCATGGTGATAAACAACTTGCGACCGGAAAGTGCTTCCGAGCCTGTCTGCACCAGTTTCCGTGCGAAATGGGTAATGGTCCAGAACAGGAATAATATGGTAAAGCCGCTGGCGATGGCGTTCATGAAGTTGACGGCGCGGGCTGCCGTTTCGGGGTTGTCGCCAAAGAGAATTATGAAGAAGCGGCCCAACAGGATAAAGAGCGGGGCACCGGGCGGGTGGGGAATCTGAACTTTGTCGGCACAGGCTACGAACTCTCCGCAATCCCAGAGACTGCCTGTAGGTTCCATGGTTAATACATACACCGTACAAGCCACCAGGCACACCAGCCAGCCCACCATGTTGTTCACTCGGTTGAAAGTCATAATTGCTTGGTTTTAAAAGAATGGGCAAATATAGGGTTTTGAATGAGAGTTTGGGGGCCCCAGCCCGCAATAACCCACGCTATTCAAAGAAAATTCTCACCGTCTGGTAAAACAACCGGTTCTGCAGGTTTTGCGACTGCTCGGTAAACCGATGGAGCCCGAATAGCCCGGCGGCATTGCCTTTATTGATGGCTATTTCGAGATAACCGGCCGAATTGAAACAAGCCAGTTTTTCTCCCTCAGGCACATCTGCATAGGTTTCGGAAATCCGGTCAATTACTTCATCGCGTTTGAACACGATGCGGAAGGAGCGGCCCTTGCGGTGCTCTTCAAACTGCTGGCGGGTAATATTGACCACGATGTTTTCGAAATGATCTATGAAAATGATTTGACCCTCTATCCAGTCGGGTCCAAAGGCCGGCCGCAAGGGATTTTTTTCGAGAATGGGAATATCCGGTATGCCAATGGAATGCAAGGGTGCACCGTTGTGCAGTTGCAGGATAGCTTTGCCCATCACATCAATGCAGGATAGGGTATTTTTTACCACTTTTTTTTCCAGCGGCAGACCGATGACTATTTCGGGTTTATCTTCCAGTACCATGGTGAGCAGTCCGTTGTCGGCGCAGAGGATGTATTGATTGTGGTGAAAAGCCAGCAGCAGGTGCTCCGGCTTTTTTTCAAACAGGTTTACCAGCAGCAGGTGAAAGGTAAACTCCGGAAAATGTTTGAGCGCATTCCGGCACACATAGGCCGCCTGCGGGTAATTGAAGGGGGAAATGGAGTGGGAGATATCTACCAATGTAAAACCCGCATTGATCTGGTATAGCCGGCCCTTGATAGCGCCTACCAGGTAATCCTGTTGTCCTATATCAGATGTGAGGGTAATTAATGGCATTTATGTTTTGGGTTTCCTCCGCCAAAGCTGCAGCCAGGGCAGATGGCATCCACCATAGCTTTCGCAAAGACAGATCAGGGCAGGAAGTTTTTTCCCGGCGCAAAACTACTTCGTTAGTTCATTATTCCTGAAAAAGAATTTGTACACCAGCTTATCTGTTAAAGATGGGAAAAACCGGTTCATGAATATAGTGCGTTTGCCGGTAAAACTGAGCACGAGGTTGCGCTTTTTGTTTTGAATGGCGCGCATAACATGATAGGCCACTTCTTCGGCGGACATGAGACTGTCTTCATTCAGCGGCGTTTCGCCTTGCGGTTGTCCATGACTGTTGAGCGCCACTTTCCGGATATTGGAAGTGGTGTAGCCGGGGCAAACCCACATCACGTGTACGCCGCTGTGCAGTAATTCGGTGCGCAGTGCTTCGAGCCAGCCCTGCAGGGCAAACTTGGAGGCGGAATAGGCGCTGCGACCGGGCAGTCCGCGGTAACCGGCTATGGAGGAAACGCCTACGATGGTGCCCTTCGATTCCAGCAGGGCGGGGAGGGCATAGCGGGTGCAGTAGACGGCGCCATAAAAATTGACGTCCATCACTTTGCGCAACACTTCGAGGTCGGCATCGATGAACAGCGAGCGCATGCTGATGCCGGCGTTGTTGATGAGGATATCGATACTGCCGAAGGTTTTGAGGGTAGAATCGATGAACCGTTTGCAATCCATTTCCTTGCTGACGTCGCAGGTAATGGTATGGAGCATTACGTTGGAATGTTCCAGTTGCAGGGTATATAATTTGTCGTAGCTTCTGCCACAGGTGGCCACGCGGGCCCCGGCCTGTATCAATGCGTTTACCAAAGCCCTTCCGATTCCGTCGCTCCCTCCTGTAATGGCTACTACCTTATCTTTAAAAAACGACATGTTGCACAATTATATCCACAAAAATAGCGGGAAAGGTGTGCCGAAAAAATTTGTGCACAATTATTTGTCGTTCTTTTTTGTATAAAAGTTTGGAGCGAATAAAAATTGCTTTATTTTTGCACCTCCAAAAAACAACCCGGCGGGGTGAAAATCCCGGCGGTGGATGATTCCGTAGCTCAGTTGGTAGAGCATAACACTTTTAATGTTAGGGTCCTGGGTTCGAGTCCCAGCGGGATCACAGATTGGGACATTGCAGAATGATATGCGGTGTCCCATTTTTATTTTGCCGAAACTCGTGTATAGACTCAAATTAGTTGAATGACTCTATAGAGCCAGAAGATTTGAAAATGAAAACCGTTTTGTGGAGGTTTTTTGAAGAATGCATGTATACTGTGTGCTTCCCAACTTTGGGAGAAAATTGGAATTGCTCTTTCTTAGTGTTTCTAAAATGGATAAGGAGTTAGTAACTAATTCAGCCCCCTTTTGGCTAGTTAAAAGCCTGCCTAAACTCCAACGGCGACAACTTCGTTTTCGACTTAAATAATTTATTAAATGATGATGGATGCTCAAACCCCAATTCATAAGCAATTTCGCTGATTGTCAAATTAGTGGTTGATATTCTTTCTTTTGCCTTTTCGATCAGTTTGTGGTGTATGTGCTGTTGCGAATTTTTTCCCGTGACGCTTCTCAACATGTCACTTAAATAACTCGGCGAAATATTCAAGCAATCAGCAAGATATTGCACTGTTGGAATGCCTTGGGCCAACGGTTTATCGCTGTTGAAATAGTCGTCCAGGATTTCTTCCAGTTTTTCCAATAAATTACTATTGGCCGGTTTCCTGGTTATAAATTGCCGTTTATAAAACCGGTTGCTGTAATTCAGCAGCGTTTCAATAAGGGATATGATAACATCCTGGCTGAAATCATCGATTCTGTTTTGTAGTTCTTCCTCGATATTTTTAAAAATGGAGATAATGGTTGCCTTTTCTTTTTCTGAGAGATGTAATGCTTCGTTTACAGAATAAGAAAAGAAACCATACTGTTTAATTTTCTTCGCCAAAGGGTAGCCTGCTAAAAAATCAGGGTGAAACAGCAATGTAAAACCCGTATGATCGTGACCGTCTTCGCCCTTTGCACTTACCTGGTTGGGGGCTTTGAACAATAAACCTCCTTCGTCAAAGTCATAATAGCTTTGTCCATATTTTATTTTTCCGGTCAGGTTTTTCTTATACGATATTTTATAGAAATCGTGGATGAAAGAACCGGGCATTTGGCTAAGGTCCATTGCGTTATCCTTGATTTCTACAAGACTTATCAACGGGTGCAAAGGCTTTGGTAAGCCCAGCACCCGATGTATGTCGGAAAGTGTTTCAAATTTATGCGGGATGTTTTCTTTCCTTTTCATGTGTCAAAGTGATCAGGTTATGAATTCTAAGCTAATCATTATTTACCCAAGGTGCTCATAAATATTTCCGGATAACGGGTCCCTGACACAATGCCCGCGGGCATAATAGCTTCTATACTTTGCAAATCTTCATGGGTAAGTTGCACATTTTCCGCAGCAATATTTTCCTCAAGATATTTTATGCGTTTGGTGCCGGGAATGGCAATGATGTCATCACCCTGGGCCAGTACCCATGCAATTGCCAATTGCGATGGCGTGCAACCTTTTTGATCGGCCATTGATTTTATTTTTTCAACGAGTTCCAGGTTTTTGTAGAAGTTCTCACCCTGGAAGCGTGGCATATGCTTCCGGTTATCCTTGATATCCTCCGGTTTTTTGAACGCACCGGTGAGGAAGCCCCTGCTTAACGGTGAGTAGGCCACAAGCCCGATACCTAATTCACGAATTGTCGGCAATATCTGTGCCTCGATGTCCCGTGTCCAAAGAGAATATTCTATTTGCAGCGCTGTGATCGGATGAACACTGGAGGCTCTGCGGATGGTTGCAGCGGATGCTTCAGACAGCCCGATGTAACGAACAAAGCCTTTAGCAACCAATTCAGACAAAACGCCTACTGATTCTTCGATAGGGATGTTGGGGTCTATGCGGGCCAGCGTATACAAATCTATGTAATCGGTTTTAAGTCGCTGCAAGCTGTGCATAATAGCATTTCGGAGGTAGTCCGGGTGATTATTAACCGGTCCATAACCTGTTATTGGCGAGACCATCATCCCGGTTTTTACGGAAAGAAAAGCTTTGTCTCTTTTGCCGGCAATTGCCCGTCCGATAAGCGTTTCATTGTGACCGGCAAGGTAGTAGTCGGCGGTATCCAAAAAATTGTGTCCGAGTTCGAGCGCTCTTTCGATTGTGGCAATGGAGTCAGATTCGTTGCTTTGTCCATAAGCGCCTGACATGCCCATGCAGCCTAAACCTATTGCGGATACGAGGGGGCCGTTTGTTCCGAGTTTTCTTTTCATGATTTTTTAGTTTAGGAGCAAAGGTCGTGGGAAGGAGTGGGGGATGGGTTAGTCTGATTGAGGGGATGATTAGCCGAAGTGAGGGAAGGATGAAAGCCGTGCAAGTGGATTGCAAAAAAGGAAATTGGGAGTATCAGTTGTTGGTACTCCCAATTTTGTATTTGCCGGACGAGCAAGTCAAAATGTAGCAGTGCATGAAAGCGTAAATCCCCTGATTAAATTATTTGGATAGTTAGGGTGGGATTGGCCCCTTACACCATTGAAATTTAGCATTACGGATGCAGATGTTACATTAAATGCTTTTGGTGCAAAATTTGACGTCAAAAATTTGTCAGATAGATAGTGTCGTCAAATTGTCCTTCCTTCCATCTCCACAAGTATTTTAGTGTGGCAACTACCAAAGGATTTCCTATAACAGGAACGGCTTTGGTTTCAGAAAATACGGTTATAAGCCCTGTAGGCCTGTTCCATGCATCCATTTGATTAGTGCCGGCTATTTCTTTTTGGAGGTACGACCTGGCTTCAGCATTTAATACAGAGTCTATATGCCTGAAGAGTTCCGCTATTGTTGCAGTTTTTCTTATTCATAGTATAAGGTTTAGATATTTTCCTTAATTACTTCCTGCGTTTCCATACTACTTTCATAATTGCTAAACCGGAAAGAAAAGAAACCGTCTTTGCCATAGTAGTAGCTTTTTCTTTTCCTGCTATAATAAATGGGGGCCCCTAATTTTCTCAATGTGTTAATGTACGTACGAATACTTTTTTCCGTTACACGAAACTTCTGCGCCAATTCATGTGGGGATCCGGTTTGTTTGTAGCGAATAAGGCAATCCAATTTCTGGAGTATTTGAATTTTTCTAACCATGGTTATGAGAATTCAGGGGTAATTATGACTACTTTTTATCAACAACTTTCCTTCTTGGCTATGTTATTGGGGGGCAAAAATGCGTTGTTGAGGAGGAGCTTTTAGACCGGCGTTTGTTACATGTAATGGAAACTGAAATTTCGGATATGTAGTAAAGTGGCTGAGGAAAAGGTTAGGGAACAACATGTGACAAATAAGTTTTCGTTTATGATTAGCCTAAGTGAATTTCAATTTAGCTATATCTTTTTAACTAAAAAAATATAATCAACGGAAACTGCAAATGGAGCTTCTGTATTTGTAGGAAATAACAGTGAAATGAATTTTGCGGAAAACTATGTTCCGCGATCCCATCTAACTTAGTCGGGTAAACTAATTTGTTCATCCTAAAACTTTATTCACATGAAAATGGTTGCAAGAGTTTCCTTGTTTGCCATCGTTGCTTCGTTGGCAATTGGACTGTCTGCATTCACTACTGATCCTGTAGATTCGATTGAATCGGTACCTGATTTGAGGGCGTATACCGGTAAATGTCCGGACGGAAAACAGATTACTGTTTGTGGAGAAAATGGAAATGGCTGCACGCCTAAGGGAGAATGCTAATGTATGGGGAAACACTACGCGCTTTGTTGCGTGTAGTGTTTCAATAATTCTAAGCAAAATATTGTATATGTAATTATTTATGAAGACTTATCTATGGATATTATTGGCAACTCAGTGTGCCATTGTTGTTGGCTGCAGTGATGCTTCCACTAAGAACATGCTTGTTTTTGACAGATTTTGTGAGACTATCCAGGTTCCAGATAATGATTCTTTTTACTCAGATTTTGATTCGGCTCTGAATTTTTCGGAATTTATCATTTTAAAACCTGATCCGAAGGTCAACACATCCAGTTTATCGGATGTGTTTTCTATCAAACGCATAGTGCAGGCAAGCGGAAAGTTTTTCGTTCTTGATATTAAATATATGACGGCTAACGTCTTTGATCAATCGGGGAAATACTTGTTTACATTCAATAAGATTGGCAAAGGTTTGGGAGGAAGCTCTTTTTTGCTTGATCTGTTTATTGACCAAAGGGAACGTGCAGCCTATTTGGTTAGCAATAGTCCCAATAAATTATTAAAATATTCACTTGAGGGTGTTTTGGACCAGGAATATTTCCCTCCATTTTACCCAAGTTCCATGAGCAGGGTAGGTGGCAAATATCTTTTTGATTTAAATTTTAACTATACCAAATATACAGGCAAGAACAATTTCCTGGTTACTGATACCGCCTTTCAGATAATGGGCAAATCTTTCTCTTATGAGATGGAAGAGGACCAAGCTTCTTATTTGTATCATGGCGGAATCTTTACGATAGATGACTCCCTCATTTATTATACTCCGGGAAAATCAAATGCCATTTACCGGGTTCAGGATAACGTGCTCGAAGCGGCCTATTATTTCAGGTTCCCGCAAGATACTGCTGGGGTTGATCTCACTCGCCCGAATCTTAGAGCACAGAACGATTGTCAGATGGTTAACCGTTTTTATAAGTATGGAGATTTTATCGCAATAAATTATACCGATTCCAAAAACCGTAAAACCTGTTTGTGTCTTTATAATGTAAAGAACAGGCAATTCTTCAGGAGTAAAACAATGGATCTGTTTGAAAATGCTATGGTACATCAATCCGGCGACAAAATGATTATTGGCTTGAATGTAAGGAAGTTTCTTGAAACGCTAAAGTCCAAGATGAGTACAGGGGGAACATATCCTTCGTGGTACAAGAAAGTGCTGAGAAAAATTGAGTCGGAACAAATCGATAATTCCACTATAGCTATTATTATTTGCAGTATAGCTTAAACATCATGAAGCAGATCGTTTTATTAATACTGACTTTTTTACTTTTTTTTGGCGGTTCCTGGTATGTAAGAAAAAAATTCTTTCAGGTCAGGAAGTCCGAAAAAATTGCCCAATCTCCTCAAAAAAAGTTGCCAGTTACAAAATTTAAAGTCAAAGAGGAAATTATTGACCTTGGAAAGATATACCGGTTAGATACGGTTATCAGGTGCGACTTTGTTTTGTACAACCTTGGGCCTGAAAACCTGTACATCGTAGATGTAAAGCCGGACTGCAAATGCACAGGGTATAGCAGAGCGGATAAGAGCGAACCTGTGGCCCCGGGCGATTCTACGGTTGTTACTCTTGAATACCGACCCAAACAAAGCGGCACCTTTCAGGTTACTGCCAGCGTGGAAGCCAATGCGGAGGAAAACGCTTTTCTGGTACTCAGGGGCGAGGTGGCAAATATCCCCGGAAGTTGACAAACCAGACCAACTGATCAAAACTTAATTACAGATATGCGGAACCGAATGAGCAGGACGCTTCTTCTCCTTGCAGCTACAATCCTTGCATTGCCGGCTTTGTCGCGGCAGATTCATACTATCCGGATCGATCCTTCCCGCACATTTGGAGGAACGGTTTCTGAATATTTTGAACATGTCGATTACATTCCCTTGGAAACTACGAAAAACAGTTTGTTCGGAGCGCCCAACTGGTTGATTGTAACAGACAGCAGCATCGTAATTGGTGATAGAGATACCTGGCATCTTTTGTTCTTTTCCTCAGAAGGGAAATTCATAGTAAAACACCCTCTGCCAAAAGAGGCCAGGGATTTTTCACAAAAATTGATAATTGAAAAGGATATAAGAACAAATGATATCGTGGTGACCTGCTTCCCGCATAATACCGGGGTTGGTGAAGTGCAGGCCTATACCGCCAGAGGGCTATTGAAGAAACGGGAGAGGCCCAGATTCCAGAATGGTGAAGCGTTTACAAGGATCTATTTCGAAGCTGGTCAGTATGCTTTAAACATGGTCAAATATCTTCGGCCAAATGGTAAGTTGCCTGCAGATATGATCCCCCTCATTAAAGTATATGACACAAATGGCCGTTTTATAAAAAATCTGTTTTCTCTAGCTCCTGCCGACAATCCATTTGCATTCACATTTGCGGGGGGCATTTCGGTAAGCCAGATACAGGAAATTAACAGTGGATATTTCGTTGTTCCCTTTGATTACAGACTATACAAGGTGACGAAAGATACCGTTACGCTATTGGGCAAGTTTATTTTTCCTGCCAAAAATGTGTTGCCCGTTACAGATTTTTCCGATTACCGGAAGTTTGACAGCCTTTCAAGACTGAAGAATTCCGATTTTAACCTGGTTCAAACGGTAAAAAATGTTAGTGTATTCAGGAATAAAATTTTGTTCACGCTGCAAAAACGAGTGACACTCGTGCCTTCCGGCGGTGTAATATTCGATCCATTGAATTTTATGTTTGATACGGAAAAGAATGAATTGATGTCTTTTGAAAGGGTAGTACCTGATTCTTTATCGTATTACTTACCGATCATGGATGGATTTTCAAGCACCAGTGGAATGAACCTGCACAATGGTTGTTTATACAGTTCCATTTCCTCTCTTAATATGTTTACAGCATTTGAAAAGGTGAAATCAAAAAATCCTGCATTCCCACCGGCATTGCTAACTTATTTTGAAACACAAACCCGCGAGAGTAACCCAGTAATTGTGAAAATGCGTATGAAAGGTTATTAACAATGAGACGAAGCGTAGCATGGACACTTGTAATAACGCTGCTTTTCTGTAGCACCCTTTCTGCGCAGGATATTGGAGGAGTGGTGAATGGGAAAGTAAAAGATTCATCTTACAATATAGTGCTTGCCGGCGCCACTGTGGCCGTTTTCAGGGCATCGGATAGTATGCTTTTACAATTTTGTATTCCTGATAATTTTGGATCGTTTTCCTTGTCGAAGCTACCATTCAATGATACGCTTCGAATGCAAATAACGCACGTTGGGTATACCCAATTTGAGAAAATTTTTGTGATTCGCCCTGGAGACAGTCCGTTGGACTTTGGCTGGATATATCTACATCAAGAAGACTTAGCGCAGGATGCCGTGGTTGTTACGGCCACTATCCCCCCTGTAAGAATGAATGGCGATACGCTTGAGTTTAATCCCCGTGCTTTCAAGATGAAAGCAGAAGCCACTGCTGAAGATTTGATGAGGCGCCTGCCGGGTTTTACTATTTGGAGCGATGGAACAATAACTTATAATGGCAAGGAGATAAAAGCATTATATGTAGACGGTAAACCTTTTATGGGAGGCAAAGACGTTACCATTGCTACCCGCAATCTGCCTAAGGAGGCATTGGATAAAGTGCAGGTTTACCAGCAATACAATGAAAAAAATCCGCTGGATTCTGTAATGATGGCAAATCTGAAATTGAAGGAAGAAAAGAAGATGCGGTATTTTGGCAAAATAGGGGGCGGATATGGAACCGGCAATCGGTACGCTGCAGATGCAATGCTGAATGGGTTCAATAAAAAGCTGCAAATGGGCGCAGTTTTAGCAACCAATAACATTAATAAGATTGCCAGTGATATTGACGTGTTGTTACGCAACAATTCATTTAAAGGCGGAGGAAATAATATAGATTATCGATCTGATTTTAGCCTTGCAGGAATCAATCAACCTGCAATGGGGGGGATATTATTTCAATATGACTTTCTTGCAGATGCCGTACTGCAGCGATACGAACGCATCAAAGCAGATTATTTTATTGGTCAAAATACCACCCTGATTGAAGATAGTTTAATTATAAGAACGTTACTTGCACCGGACAGCCTGCTGGTCAGGCGTTCGGGACATTCCAATTCCGGTTTCAATACTCACCAGAAATTTAATAGTATTTATAGTAAATCGGAGAGAACCAGGTTTTTTTCTATCAGTTTTGACGGGAGCATTGACTATAATCGAACGGTCAATATGGGCACTGACGAACAGGAAAGGATTGGTTCAGGTATCATTGGAAGTGGGAATACACATGTTGAGCGCAGAGAGCTTTCCAGGAGTGGAATAATAACTGCGGAGCTTATAAAGCGTAGCGATTGGTATAACTCTTCCTATCAGCACCACAACCGGATTCCTACAGATTTTACAATTCGATATTCATTTCATGTAGTCAATAGTAAAGGAAACAGTAGGAACCAATCAGCATTTATCAGGTTTCCTGCTAATGGTCAACGTCAAATTCAGGCATTTGACAGGATTTACACTAAACGTGACAGCAAGTCTGAAATTTCTACGTTCAATGTCGAATACCCTTATCTGCGGCAACTGATATTTGGAGAAAGAAGGGTAGGGAACATTGATATCAGGTTAGGCGGGAACTTTGCATTTCAGCATACGCATTATGATCAGATTGTTTCAGACCTGGACACCCTTTCAAAAGACTACAAGCTCAATCTTCAACTTACCAATACGCGCCGGGAACGTATCACGGACCTGCAGCCGGAAATAATCATTTCAAAAAAGTTTCAAAGCAATCTTACCAACCGGTATTCCAAATATATAATGCTGGAAGCGAAGGCCAGGTTACAGCATTATGCCAAAATTCACGATGCATTGATTGATGCCTTGGATTTTCATTATCGGTATGACAGATTCACACCCCAGGTCGAAATTACCGGTAATCATCACCGTTTTGGCAAGAGCGAAATTAAACTAAGCCTGAAATTTGAAACGAATGTTAATTATCCCACCTTTCAACAGGTGTCTCCATTGCTGGACAGCACCGAATTATGGGTAATCCCGGGAAGCAATCCCCATATCAGGCCTGAATACATCAATCGCTATTCCCTGGTGGGGATGATTGAAACCCGTCGATCGAAAAATCCATGGAGTTTGGGTTTTAATTTTGACTATTCCCATGCAGAGGATAAGATTTCGGACAGCAGCTTATATGACAAAGCCGGAAGAATGCAAGTGTACGCTATCAATATGAGCGGATACCGATTTTATCATGCCGGCCTCCAATTGAAAAAAGTATTCAGCAAGGATACACGTCAGACTTTCGAGTTTTCCAGTCAATATAATTTGTATAGGTACGTTGTACCCCTGTATATTGATGGTGCACATATTTTTTACAAAAGTACCGCTCATAGAGTTACCGGACATTTTGCGTATACCTGCAGAGATGTTGTTAATTTTAGATTGCAGCAGGAAGTGTATTACTACAACAATGCACAACATGGTCAAACGGGCATTGTTTTTTACAGTCATGTACGTAATACAAGTGTTGAAGGAACTGTATCGTTGTTCAGACCACTGCTGCTGGAAAGCAATGTTACTTACAGTTATAACGCTGCACAAAGCCAGTCCGCCTTTGAATATACGATCTGGAATGCCAGTCTTACATTTCGTTTCCTGAAAGGAATGCAAGGGGAAATAAAATTCTCTGCGCTCGATTTACTAAGACAAAACAGAAGTGTAATTAATATATCCGAACGTAATACTCAAACGTTTGGATACAACAATGTGTTGCAACAGTATTTTCTGCTCAGCATTTCCTACTACCCCAGAAGGTTTGGGAAGTGACAAATGGTTTGCCTTGCGCCTTTGGCTTAATTTGGTTCTGATAAATCCAAATTCTCCTTAATTTAGTCAAGTAGACCTGCAAAGTACCTGAACTTCAATCTAATTATTATTTTTCGGTTATGAAACTGCTTATCCTGCTATTGCTTTGTTCCGCCGTTTTTCGGGCCGGTGGACAGGTGGACATTTATGGAATAGCAAAGAATTATAAGGACACGGTATTTTATATAACCGAAACAGGAGGTTTCCACAATTTTTCAAGGGCGTGGCGTGATAACAGGGTGCCAATAACCATTGATAAAGAAGGACGCTTTCATGCCACCATTCCGGAATACGCCATAGGCACATGGTACATTCGCACCGACAAGGATCAGTTTCAGGCATTTGAACTGATCAATGGAAGAAAATTGCAGCTGGTCGCTGACTTCTCAATGGAATATCCCCTGACGGCCATTGGGAATGGCGCTGATGATTTTAATTATTCCACTTTCATCAAAGGGAAGATAGACCAGTACTACAACAGGGAAAATTATTTGCAAAAGATAAGGCTAAATAATGTCGATTCCGTTCTGGCATATCGAAAAGCATTTTCAAATTTCAAATTACAGCAATTGGATGCCTACAGGCAGGCACATAACCTGTCTGATACATATTACAAATGGCTTCGGTACAGTTATATGTATGAGGCGTATGAAAGAACGGTAGTGGAAAATCTGAAACAAGATTCATTAGACGATGTCATCGTATCTAAAATTATGGAGAAGGGGATAGAGGATGAATATGCGGCGTTGCATACGGCAGAGTACAACGACCTGATTGATTTTTATGTGATGTATTACTTTAGCAAAAATGGCATGGACCACCTTCCGATGATGGAACGATTTACGACAATTGCAGCGGGAGATTTGCTTAAAGGAAATACAAAGGAGGCTTATTTGACGAGGTTCATGGCATCGTTGTTCAAGACGCCGGATAGTATCTACAACCCATTGTTTACCATGTACGACAAAGTTGTTCAAAATCAGCTGCTGAAACAATGGGCAATCAGCCGCCGTAATGATTATCTGAATCCTGTTCAGTCATCCGGCAGTGTTTATGCCCATGCGGGATCGCTTGCTCAGCTTTTCAAAAAATATCAGGGCAAGGTAATTTATGTTGATTTTTGGGCGAGCTGGTGCGCACCTTGTCGCACTGAAATGCCTAACGCTGCAATTTTGAAGCGTAAACTTAAAGGCAAGGATGTTGTGTTTCTGTATTTGGGTTATAAAGATTCAGAAAAAGCGTGGTTAAATGCCCGGCAGCAAATGGGTATCGAGGGCGAGCATTATTTGTTGAATGAAACGATGCTCAAAGAGGCTAATGAATTGTTTGGCATTAATGGCATTCCGCATTATGCGATTATTGACAGGAATGGTAATATTGTAGAGAGGAGGGCGAACCGGCCGGGAGAGGTGTATGGGGTGTTGATGGAATTGGTGCAGCGGTGATGGGGGGAGGGGAAAATTGGGCTTCGTTTTTTGTCAATCATGTTACTGATGCACATAAATCACATTGTGCTTGTCTTTGGCCTTTTGTTGTATCCTATTCTCGGATCATTTGACTTATACTTCAAGATAAATTCAATCTCTTTTTTATTTACCTCTTGTTGAGAGGCTGTTTCTGATTCCCATAAAATTTCTTTGCGAATAGTAAAGTCCCGTCGTTCTTCTCTGCTGAAGTCTTGAGCTATGAGCTTGTCATCTGCACTGCCGAAATAGTTACTACATTCTTTAATAATTCTCCCCTGTGCATGTGTTTACCTATTGTATTCATTTCGACTTAATAGAAAATATCCATGGTAAGGACGACAAATTGCTTGAGTTGAAAGTAAAGGAACAATGGGTGCTGCAATGACTTACTATTTCTTTCCCGCTTGTTTTAAAGATGCTTTAAATTTCGACAACTCCGCCTTCGAAAAATTATCAAAATACCTCGCAAAATCCTCAAACGATTTGCCCAACCCTTCCAGGATAAGCACAATCGTTACCCCATTGGGAATCGCCTTGGCATTAAAAATCTCCGAAATCGTAGCCGGCCGTCGCTGAATCGCATCTGCCAGTTGGTTTGTATTGGTAACAAGGTTATGTGGTGCATTGCCCCTTTCTTTCAATTTCACATTTTCTTCCAACAACTTTCTGAAAGCAAGGGCGTATTTTAATTGTATCGTTTCAAGCTGACCGTTATCTGTATACTGAGCCATCTTGAAAAAAACAGCTTTTTTCAGAATATTTTTTTACGGTTGACCGTAAGGTATTATATTTGTGTCGAAAATTAGTCAAGACGTATAATTTTGTGATCCTTCAAAGTTATTGAGGGATCCCACCAGTTGCACCCACATTCCTTTCTCACCTTCTCTTCATCCGCACTCTATTTATCAAACCGGGCATCATCATGCCCTCAAAACCATTTTCATTCACTCAAAAACGCTTACCCATGCGAACTTTTAACAAACATCCCCACTGGCAGGACCAACCCCTCCGGCTCACCGAAGCGGACAAACAAAACCCTTGTTTCGTACTGGACGATTTCTTCAGCTTCTTCCACCTGCAAGATATGCGTGAAATCCTATGGGACTGGCTCACCACAGCCCTCAGCACTGATTCCGGCCGCTATAGCACGGCCTTTGAACGTAGCAATCTCCTGTTTGCATACGAGAAACTGGAGTTACTGGTGGAGGCAGCCTACCTCATGTACAAACGAAGAAAACAAAAAGAAAAGCAGTACGCCGCCATGCAGGATGAGTGACCTCCATTGTAAAACCCTCCCAAATGCTTACCAATTGTTCACCTCAAATTTTTAACTATGAATACCAAACAAAAAAACGCCCTGGAAGCTGTATTAACTGCTGACGCAGCCATCCAATCCGCTATTGCTATTCGTGAAATGGCCACCCGCTTGTGGAAGCTGCGCATCACCCGCCAGCTTTCGCCGGAAATTGTGGCACGAGATACCAATATCTCCTTACGGCTGCTGCAAAAAGTAGAAAGCGGCCGGTATAATTTTTCCCTGGATGTTTTATTCCGGTTGTGCGAGTATTACAAAGTAGATCCTGATGAAATATTCTGCAGGGCAGTAGAACAGGTTTCAGAAGCATGACTGCTTTGGTGATTGATCATCATGTTTAACCTCGTTCATATATACCGGTTGATTTTTGTCATTACTATAATTTGCTTCCCCTTTGCTGCTCCCGGCAAAGGGGGCTTTTTCTGATTTGTCGGGGTACAACACCCATATTTCCACCGCTGGCCCCCGCTCAAATTCCTCCGCCCATACCGGCACCCGGACAATGATATCTCCCGACCAAAAAACTTCATTAAACAAAAAGGATTTATTTTCGATGATAATAATCCCGTGCATCAACGCTTCGGGGTGATACTATAATGCTAAGGGGAATAAAAATAACGCCATGAAGGTCCTTGTAATAGAAGATGATCAGACTCTCAGCCAGAACATCAGCGAGGCTTTGCAGGCAGAAGCCATCAACGCTACTGCTATTTACGATGGATTGCTGGCTGAAAGAAAATTGAAACAGGAATCGTTCGACTGCATAGTTATGGATATCAACCTGCCGGGAAAAAACGGATTTGATTTGTGCAGGTCGTTCCGGCAATTCAATACCAGCACTCCTGTAATTATGCTCACCGCTTTTTCTGAATTGGATGATAAGGTGGAAGGCTTCCAATGCGGCGCCGACGACTACCTGACCAAGCCTTTTTACATGCGTGAGCTGCTGCTCCGTATCAACGCACTTACCAAAAGAAGAAATGCAACTGATAACAAGCGTGTGACCGTTATTGCCGACGACATTGTAATTGACACGCAAACCAAACGGGTGACCCGCCAGGGACAATCCATCTCACTAACGCCAAGGGAGTATCAGATACTACTGAAGCTTGTTGAAAACAAGGGCGAAATTGTGTCTAAAAGTGATCTGATAGATGAAATATGGGGGAAATCGCTTGATGCCAATACCAACACCATTGAAGTGTATATTAATTTCCTGCGCAACAAAGTAGACAAGCCTTTTGGCAAAAACACCATCAAAACCAAAGTAGGTTACGGCTATTACTTTGACGTTTATGAAAATCAGAAATAAAATATTGCTTTATTTTTCAGCCACAAGCATCCTCCTGGTTAGTATAGTTTTTTTGCTTATTTACTGGATATTTTCCGAATACAGGGAAGAAGAATTTCAGCAACGCCAGAAAGACAAGATCATCACTACGCTTCATTTCATCAGTGAAATTGAAAAAGACGAGAAAGGTCTGACAGAAGCCATCGACAGGCTGGCCATTAATTCAATTCTGAATGAAAAATTGCTCATTTTCGACAGCGATAAAAAACTCATTTATGCAAGCCTTGATGATGTGCCCATCCGCTACTCCGATAAATTGCTGAACAGCCTGAACGAAAATAATGTGTGGATAGAACAGAAAGACGGGATGTATGATGTGGTGGCCATTCTTTTCAAGTCGAACGATAAAAGCTATTATGGTATCAGCAAAGCGTATGATGAATTCGGGTATTCCAAGCTTTCCATTCTCAAGTCCATTTTAATAACTGCCTTTATCATTTTTACTGTAGTTATTACACTTATTTCTCTTACCATCGCCAACCATATTTCCAGGCCTATCACGATGCTCACCTCCCGCCTGGGGAAATACACCATTGGCGAAAACCAGCCGCAAAAAGAAATTCAGACCAATACCTTTGAAATAGCGTTCCTTAACGACAAGTTCAATGAACTGCTTGGTAAAATAAACAGCGCTTACACCTTTCAAAAAAACGCCGTTCAACACATCTCGCATGAACTGAAAACGCCTATTACGGTGCTGATTTCCGAACTGGAGCGCATCAGGCGCAAAACCAGCGACAGTGATATACTGCCCGATATCGACAAGTATATTGCCAAAACAAAGTCACTGGCCGAGATTATCAATACATTGCTTGAAATGGCTAAAATTGCATCGGGACAGGACTTTGAAAAAAATATCATAAGGGTAGACGAGGTGATTTTTGACTGCATCAGCGAATTGAATACTTTGTACCCCGGGTTCGTTTTCGAAGTAAATTATTTACCGGCCGAACCAAATGCCAACAGGCTGGCCATTATGGCAAATGAAATGCTTATCAGGCAGGGATTTCAAAATTTACTGGGCAACAGCGTCGTCTATAGCAGCAACCAGAAAGCAGAAATAAATATTGATAGTACGCAAGCCGGCATATTGAAAGTTGCAGTGATCAACAGCGGTAAAACGGTTTCCCCGGAGGAGCAACAATTCCTGTTTACACATTTTTTCAGGGGCGAAAACAGCCGGAACAAGGCCGGTTTTGGTCTTGGGTTAACGCTCACCAAAAACATTGTAGAACTACACAAGGGAACCATCAGGTATTACAGCCCTTCCGATAACAGAAATGTGTTTGAAGTGGAATTCCCCGTCTCTTTAAGCTAATTTTTATCTCCTTTAAGCCTTTTTAAAGGTTGTATGTAAAATATTTGCTGCCTCACAAAAGCGGCAAATGCATTTCAGATTGTTCAAGCATTGCATACTGTTTTCCTGTCTTGCGGCATTTTCCGCTCGTGCACAGGATACTTTAAAAATAAACTTACTGCAGGCTGATAGTATCTTTCTCAGGAACAATCTTTCCCTGATCGCTTCGTCATTGAACGTTGAAGCACAAAAAGCGCAGGTAATCCAGTCAAAAGCGTATCCGAATCCCGTTTTTACGGCCGATTTGAACGCATACGATCCGGAAAACGGCAGGTTGTTGCATATTGACAATACGGGGCAGAAAGCATTACAGCTGGAGCAGCTCATTATATTGGGCGGAAAGCGAAAATCGGAGATAGAACTGGCCAGGACCAATGCAATAATTGCCGAATTGGAAATGGAGCAATTGCTCCGCCAACTGCGGTTTCGCCTGCGTACCGATTTGTTTTCGATCGGTCAGCAACTATTCCTGTTGCGGAAGTATAACAACCAGTTGGACCAGTTGAGCGCATTGATTACTGCTTACGAAACACAGGTCAATAATGGAAATGTTCCGTTAAAAGACCTGGTTCGCCTCAAGGGCGCCTACCTCAAATTGCTGAATGATCGTGCGGAACTGCTGAAATCCTACTATGCTACACAAGCCGGTTTGCAAACCATGCTAAGCACTTCCGCTGTTGTTGAATTTGCGTTTGCTGATGAAGAAGTAGAAAAATACATACAATTGAAAGAACCCGGTGAAATCCTTGCGGCCGCACAACAAAACCGCCCGGAATTATTGATTACGCAACAGGAGAAAGCGCTCGCTGAACAATACCTGCTTTACCAGCAGCGCCTCGCCGTCCCTGATGTTAACCTGTTTACATCCTACGACCAGCGGGGCGGTGCATTTGGCAACCAGGTAAATGTTGGCTTTTCTATTCCCTTGCCTCTCTGGAACAGGAACCAGGGCAATATAAAATCTGCCCGCTTCAAAGTAAAAGAGGCGGACTATAAGGTGCAGGCGATGCAACATGAAATAACCAACGAAATCCGGAACGCTTTTGCTGTTTATACCCATACGGTGTCGGAATATCAAAATGCAAAAGCACTTTATACCAGCGACTTTGAATTAACTGCAAAAGGAATGTTCGAAAATTTTCAGAAAAGCAATGTGTCCATAGTAGAGTTTATTGACTTCTTTGAGGCGTACAATGAAGTATTGGCGGAAATAACCAGGATAAAAACCCAACTGGTAATTGCAGCCGAACAAATCAATCTATTAACAGGTAAGGATATTTACTGAATATGGCAATGAAAAAGATATCGGGTTACTTCTTTTTGCTTTTCGCCCCGGCCCTAATGGTGGTCAGTTGCAAACAGCAGCCGCTGGAGGAAAATGCCAAAGCGTTTTCCATGAGCGATACCATGATGAACAGATGCAAGTTTTGTGTAGCAAAGTATGAAAATGTGGAAAATGAAATCCGGTTCTTTGGAAGGCTGGAGGCAGATAATAATAAGACTGCCCAGGTTTTTTCGCCGGTAGGTGGGGTAGTAAAATCCATAAATGTGGGGCTGGGCGACTATGTAAAACAGGGTCAGCTATTGGCTACCATTCAAAGCAGCGAGGTAACGAATTATGAAAAAGAACGGATGGACGCCATAAACGAACTGGCCCTCGCCGAAAAGAACCTGCAGGTAGCAAAAGATATGTTTGCAGGAAAATTAATTTCAGAAAAAGATTTAAAACTTGCGGAGATCGGGCTTGAAAAAGCCAAATCAAACCTTTCGAAAATAAATGAGATCTACAGCATTTATCATTTTAAAAAAGGTTCCATCTTCCCTGTTGCGGCACCTATAAGCGGATTTGTGATCAGCAAAAAGATAAACAGCAATGAATTGCTGCGGCCCGATGAAGAGGAGCCCCTGTTTTCCATTGCCAACACCGGAACTATCTGGGCGGTGGCCTACGTTAATGAAAGTAATATTTCTCAAATCAAAGAGAACTACGAAGTATCGGTAAATACGCTTGCCTTCCCCGATATTACCTACAAAGGCAGGATCGAGAAAATATACAACGTAATCGACGCTACTACCAAGTCAATGAAATTCCGTGCGCCGATAGCCAATACCGATTTCAAGTTAAAGCCCGATATGAACTGCACCGTTAGCGTGCATTATTCCGAAGACAGGCAAATGATTACGGTGCCTTCTTCCGCAGTGATTTTTGACAAAAACAAATATTGGGTAATGGTTTTCAAAGACCGCAACAATATAGAAACGAGGCAGGTGGAGATTTACCGGCAGTCGGGCAACAAAACTTATATACAGTCCGGACTGGCGGAAAATGAAACCGTGATTTGCGAAAACGGACTGTTGATATACGACGCCCTGAATGACTAAAGCATTGAACAGTGAGCAAATTCATCAAAAATATCATCTCATTTTCCTTAAAGAATAAATTCTTTACGTTTTTCTGGGTAGGTATTATTGTTATTGCCGGCATTTACAGCTTTGTCAAAATTCCTATTGAAGCATTTCCCGATGTTACCAATACGCAAATCATTATCGTAACGGAATGGAGGGGCAGAAGTGCTGAAGAGGTGGAACGTTTTGTTACAACGCCCATTGAAATTGCTATGAACAGCGTGCAGCGCAAAACGCATGTTCGCAGCATTACCATGTTCGGGTTGTCTGTTATCAAGATCATTTTTGAGGATGATGTGGATGATTTTTTTGCCCGCCAGCAGGTAAACAACCAGTTGCGCAATGTTTCCCTGCCTGATGATGTGGAACCGGATATCCAGCCTCCATACGGCCCAACGGGAGAAATATTCCGTTATGTTTTGAAAAGCGCCAAACGCGATACAAGGGATTTGCTCACTATTCAGAACTGGACCATTGACCGTGAGTTGAGAGGAGTACCGGGTGTGGCGGATATCGTAGCCTTTGGCGGACAGGAAAAGATTTACGAAATATCGGTTAATCCTTTAAAACTGCAGGAATATGACCTCACACCTTTGGAACTGTACGAAGCTGTGAGCAAATCGAACCTGAATGTGGGCGGCGACGTCATTGAAAAAAACGGACAGGCATACGTCGTGCGGGGGATCGGTTTGCTGGACAGCAAACAGGATATTGAAAATACCATCGTAGATATCTTCAACGGCAGGCCATTGCTGGTAAAAGATGTGGCCAATGTCCGGGAAACAAGCAAACCACGTGTAGGCCAGGTGGGATTGAACGATAACGATGATGTGGTGGAAGGTATCATCGTAATGCGAAAAGGCGAAAATCCCAGCGAGGTGCTGGCCAGGGTAAAAGAGAAAATTAACGAGCTCAACAGTTCCGTGCTGCCCGGCGATGTAAGAATTGAAACCTTTTACGACCGCGACAACCTCATCGGCTATTGCACCAAAACAGTAATGAACAACCTGGTGGAAGGGATTATCCTGGTTACGGCCATTGTTTTTCTGTTTATGGCAGATTGGAGAACAACGGTTGTAGTAGGTGTTGTGATTCCACTGGCATTGCTGTTTTCCTTTTTGATGCTGAAACTGAAAGGAATGAGCGCCAACCTGATTTCGCTGGGCGCTATTGACTTTGGTATTATCATCGACGGCGCGGTGGTAATGGTGGAGGGCATATTTGTGGCCCTGGACCACAAGGCACGGCAGGTGGGCATGGAACGTTTCAATGCGCTGGCAAAATTGGGACTGATAAGGGCCACTGGAATAAAAATGGGAAAAGCGATTTTTTTCTCAAAGCTGATCATCATTGCGGCTTTGTTGCCCATTTTCTCATTTGAAAAAGTGGAAGGAAAAATGTTTTCACCCCTGGCATGGACCCTGGGTTTCGCGTTGCTGGGCGCACTGATATTTACGCTTACATTGGTTCCTGTATTGAGTTCGTTGCTGCTCAAAAAAAATGTAAGGGAGAAGGAGCATTTCTTTACACGGTATGTGAGCAAAAGTGTGGCAAACGCGTTGGCGTGGACGTTTACGCACAAGATGACAACCCTGATAGTTGCCGGAATATTTTTTCTGCTTGTTTTGGTTTCTACCAAATGGTTGGGAACTGAGTTTTTACCGCAGTTGAATGAAGGCGCCTTGTGGGTAGAGGCTAAAATGCCCATGAGCTATTCCCTGCCGGAAACAGTTGAAATGGTTGGCATATTGCGCAAAGAGCTACAAACATTTCCCGAGGTAAATGACGTGCTTTCACAAACGGGACGCAGCAATGATGGTACCGATCCAAGCGGCTATTATTATGTGCAAATGCAGGTGAATCTGAAGCCTAAATCGGAGTGGAAGCGCAACATTTCATTGGATGAACTGGTGGAAGAAATGGATAAGCGGCTGAAAAATTACCAGGGCATCAATTACAATTACTCGCAGCCGATTATTGATAATGTTGCCGAAGCAGTGGCAGGAATGAATGCCTCCAACGCTGTAAAAATCTACGGCGATAATTTGCACAGGTTAGACGAATATGCCAACCAGGTATTAGAACAGATTAAAGATGTAAAGGGAATCAAGGACGTAGGTATTCTGCGCAACATCGGGCAACCAGAAATCAGTATTTTATTGGATGAAGAAAAAATGGCGATCTACGGCATTACCAAGGCTGAAGCGCAGGCAGTGATTGAAATGGCCATTGGTGGAAAAACCGTGACACAAAAATATGAAGGCGAAAAAAAGTTCGACATCCGTATCCGCTACGATCAACAATACCGGAAAAGCGAGGAAGATATATTAATGCTTATGATACCCACCATTACCGGGGGGCGCATACCCCTGAAGGAAATTGCCCGCATCAAGCAGGTAACCGGTCCCGCTTTTATATACCGGGAAAATGCCAGGCGTTTCATAGGCGTAAAATTTTCTGTTCGTGAACGCGACCTGGGCAGTACTATTGCAGAAGCCCAAAAAAAGGTAAAAGCCAACATCACGTTGGAGGACGGTTACCGTATTGGCTGGACGGGGGAATTCGAAAACCAGGTAAGGGCAAGCAAGCGCTTGTCGCAGGTGGTTCCGGTAAGTCTGCTGTTGATTTTTATTTTATTATTGATCATGTTCGGCAATGCCAGGGATGCCGGCTATGTGTTGATCAATGTTCCATTTGCATTGATCGGAGGCATTCTGGCACTGCATATTACCGGTATCAATTTTGGCATTTCCGCTGGTGTTGGGTTTATTGCTTTGTTTGGTATTTGTGTGCAAAATGGCGTCATTCTCATTTCTGAATTTCATAAACAGGCCAAAGCACTGAAAGATTTGAACCAGGCCATCATCAACGCAGTCAAAGTAAGGACCCGACCGGTTATCATGACCGCATTAATGGCCGCCATCGGACTTTTACCTGCGGCCGTTAGCACGGGTATTGGTTCTGAAAGTCAAAAACCGCTTGCAGTGGTGATCATTGGAGGGCTGGTGACTGCCACTTTGTTTACTTTACTCGTTTTCCCGATCGTTTACCACAAGGCGTTGTATCAGCGGGCGCAGCGGAAAGACAAATAGTTTGTTGCTGGCAACACGTCTTCCTGCCCGGCATGTCTATCCCTGCTCAGCGGCAGAAGGGTAGGAGGCCGCCATGCAATTCCACACCGAACAGCTTATGGCTGTGCCGCACAATGCTATCTTTGCGCCAGCGTTATGTATATTGTACGGCGGGACTGGCTGCTGCTGTACAAATGCAAGGTCGCTGTACAAGATAACGGAATAATAGATGTTGATTCCAAAGCACATCAGGTTACTATTCGCAGGGCTCTTTATACTATGCACGATGCATAGCAGTTGCCTCACGGAAGAAGAGCCATCCGGTGTCCCTATCCCTGCACCACCACGTCCTCCCGGTTTTTCACGCAAAGCCACCCTGATCAATTTCGGAACGGAAGAAGACTGGAATTTCGCATGGGCAGAACATACAGGCCCTTACAAAGAAAATGGCAAAGAGTATGCCCATATACAAGGCTTCAAATTTTATTACGAAACAACCCAACAGACAGATACGTTTTACTACGAAAACATAGCTGTTCGTGAAGGAAAAAAGATATTCGATTTTACAAATTGCAGCATGTTGAACTATCCCGGTGAGGCTACTATCGAGGTTGCCAATGAAAACGATACGATTTCGATGTTCTGTGTCAAGGGGCCCGATGAATTCAGCCGGGTTCATAAAGATGTAGCATTCACAAGCGTCAACAGTGTATCATTGAATCAATACAATGAATACGCGGCAGATTTCGACATAGAGATTAATTTGCAGCAGGAAGGAGAGAGGAGGTTTGTTGTAACTACCAATAACCTGGTTAAAACATATTACCGGTTATGTGATAGTTGTAAAATAGCACCGGGAAAAATCAGCTTTATCAACAGGGAAGATGGCCGCATTTATTTCCTGGAGCGGCACTGCTACCTTGAACCGGAAAACGCTGAGGACGCAGGCAGGTTTAAACAAATGTGGTGACGCAACTATGGATACCTCATTCAAATCAGACATGCTGAAGCAATTCAGCCACTATTTCAAACAACTGGAAGTTCCTGCCAAAACAATGCTGCTGCAGGAGGGCCAGATATCGCGCACCATGTACTTTATTGAGAAAGGCTGCCTGCGCACCTGGGTGAACAATGACGGAAAAGATATCACTACGCAGTTTTTTTTTGAAGGTGATGCGGTTTCTTCCATTGAAAGTTTCAGGACCAATCAACCCAGTTTGTATTCCATCGAAAGCCTGGAGCCCTGCGTGCTGCAAACGCTTTCGGCAAAAGATTTCCAGGAAATACTGGACGCTTCCCCGGAATTCAGAAAGTCCATGGAAGACCGGATGTTCAAAAGATTTTACCAGGCCCAGCAGATTTTCTATTCTTATTTAAAAAATACGCCGCAAAAGCGCTACGAAGAATTGCTGCAACAATATCCGCATATCGTACAGCGCGTTCCGCAACACTACATCGCTTCTTACCTGGGCATTACCTCCGTTTCGCTCAGCCGCATACGCAACAGGCGATAGTCATTTATTAACAATTGTTATCGTTGGAAGGGTGGTCTCCGGCTCATTTTTGCACTGTACTTAAAACAGTAAGCAAATGAGAACAATGATCGTGTTTAATCATCCTTTCGAAGGTAGTTATTGCAATGCACTCCTGCAGGCCGTCACCAAAGGATTGCAAATGGCTGGTCATGAAGTTGACCTGGTGCACCTGGACAAAGACAATTTCAATCCCAGGATGTCGCAGGAAGATCTGAAAGCCTTCATCGCCCATAAGCCGGTCGATCCGCGGGTGATCAACTACATTGAACGGTTACAAAAAGCCGACCACCTGGTATTCATCTTCCCCATCTGGTGGGACATCATGCCGGCAGCCACCAAAGGTTTCATAGACCGGGTACTGTTCCCGGGCGTTGCGTACGACCATCATCCGAGAGGTTTTGGTTTGGTGCCGCTCCTGAAAAATCTGAAAAGCGTAACCATCATTACTACCATGAACAAGCCTAAAATTCTGTATTCCTTATTCATCGGCAATCTTATCAGGAAGGTGATGCTGCGAAGCGTTTTCAGAACCATGGGCTACAAGAAACTTAAATGGATAAGTTTTACATCGGTAAAATCGGTAAGCCACCAAAAACGCGTAAAATGGCTGATTGATATTGAAAACAGGTTTGCCGGGCAATCCTGATCCTGACCCTTCTCTTTATTCCTATAGAAAAAGCTGTGAATGGCGTGCCCGGCTTGAGACGGTTCATGCAGCGCTTACGCCCGTTTTGTGCGCCATTTTTCAGAAGCCGGTGCATGGCCGGTGGCGGAAAAAAACGCCCATTGTTATACTGCTGTACCGATTCAACAAAGGATTTGAAAAACTTACCGGAAGGTATGCTGCAATACTAAATTGTATCATTAACCGAATAGTGGTCACCTTCGGCCTTTTTGCTGGATTTCGGCATTGGAGTATTGGAAGTGTGCCGCGAACTTCCTTCCGGCTTTGTTGCCAATGAAGAGCAGGGCATGATCTACGCCATTCTCCAGACGCCGCTGGATTCCTTGAAAAATTTTGCTTTTGCAGAGTAACAATGTATTGAACTTGCATGGAATGGATTTTGCCTGTATCAATATTGTAAAGGAACGATATGATCAATCAATTTTCACGGCTAACACCCCAGGAGCAGGAGCTGCTGCTGAAAGCGCCCGCTTTGGTTTCTGTGCTTACTGCCTGTTCCTACAATGAGGTGAACAAGGCACAGAAAGCAGATGCAGTTAAACTTTCGCACCTGAAAACCTACACTGCCGACCCGCTGCTCCGCGATTACTATAAGGAAGTAGAAAAAGAATTTAAAAATCAGTTCGAGGCGATTGCCGGGGAGTATTATCCATTCGATACGCAAAAAAGAAATGAGCTGCGGCATCAAATTGACCTGGTAAACCAGGTAATAGCTAAACTGGGCAGTCCCTATGCAAATTTGCTGCACAAAAGTCTTGAAAAATATGCCAATCATGTGCGGAAGTCGGCGCACAGCGTATTCCAGGATTTCATCTTTCCCGTTGCGATACCCGGGCTGTCAGGATAATTAGGAGGCTGACGAACAAGATAAGTTTGTCAATATTTTCTATGCTATTCCGCTTCATGTGTACGATGTCGCTGCAGGCCACTTATATAGCCTCACTTTCCAGCTGGCAAAACCATTCCTCGGCTGCTGGGGAACTGTAACCATCACCTGCAGAAGCTTGTAATCGCATAACCCACCTGTATATGTAAAATTTATATATGTTAAACACGAATTGAATTGTGTAAAGTTCTATAAATTAGCTCTAAAACGATTTAGCTTTATAGTCAGGTGGTTTTTTGTGTAATGCACAATCAACACATCGCTACCTCTAAAACCTTTTCTGCATGGCAAAAATTATTCTTGAACGGCTCCAACGAATTGATACGCTGATCAGGCAACAGTCAACCGGATCACCCCGGGAACTGGGCCAGAAACTGGGCATTTCAGAACGCAGCGCGCGCAAGTATGTAAATACATTGAGAGAAATGGGCGCGCCCATTTCGTTTTCGCGTAGGCATAATAGTTATTGCTACCTGGAAGCAGGTGGTTTTAGTTTTCGATTCTCGAATCTCGTGGCAGACGTAAAGGCCTATGGTGAGTCGTAACGCTGTGGATGATGCCTCCTGTCACCAGGAGGATATACCGGATGCTGACCGGTTTGTTACTGGTAGCTATCATTGGTGTATTTGATCGCGTGAACCTGGCATATATCCATGCCTCCCTGGCACCGGCACTTTATAAAGCTTTCCTGCTTTTTGTGGTTGCTGCCTTTTATCAATGTACGCATTACCAGCGAAACATCGTCCATGCTGTTCTTTTTGCTGGCTGATTACTAATTGGAGGGAGCGGTTCATAAAACAGTCCTTCTGCAGGTACTGTGCGCAGTTGCAATGCCCGCCTCCAACATGATCTGGTATTTCCCAAAAGCGACTCAATTTTTTTCTATCCACAAAAAAAAGCCCTGCCTTGATCAGGCAGGGCTTTTCAAAACCAATCTTGTTTATCAATAGTAATCCAGCATCCGCAGCTCTGTAATCTGTGTCAGGCTCGCGCCGTTGATAGCGGTGATGTTAAACCGGTAATAAGAATATTCAACTTCCTGGTCCAATTCAAATGTCCTGGTCAGCTTCCGGTCGAGGAATAACTCATCGGACCGGGTGTCGATGGTTGTCCAGTTTACGCCATCATTAGAGCCTTCCACGTACCAATCTTTGGGATCGCGCTCCTGCGCATCGTTTCCGGAAGTAATTGAGTAAGCGTCTATTTTCACCGGGTTGGGAAATTTCAATTGTATCCACAAATCCGGGGTGTAATCGAATGCCAGGTATTTTGTGTTGAAATTGCTGTCCACCAGTCTGGGCAGGTCCTCGCCGGGTGGTGAATTGGTATGGCTGGCAGTCACCAAAGCATTTCGGGTGATATCCCGTTTTCTAATCTGGAGCTCGTCAATACGGAAATAGGCAATAGTCAGATCGGTGTTGATCGTTCCGTCTGATACGCTCACCAGTTTGATAGGGAGCATATACCTTGTGTTCCGGTCGAGCGTATTGGGATTAATAGCCAGTGCGAGCGGCTCCGAAGTGGTTTTACCGGCTTTCAATACCGTGGTAGTACCGGAAATGGTATACACGCTGTCGGGCAGCACCTTGTATACAATGCCGGTGTAGGCATTTGCTTCGTTATATTGGGCCACCAGCGAAGTATCTATTTCAAAGGTAGCCTCAATGTCATGAGGCGCTCCTGTCCAGGAGGTATAATAAAACCCGAATGTTATTTCCTGTACGGAATCGGTTTTAATCAGGTTTTCAATTTTGCTTTTATCCTGGTAAGCCTGGGGCATATAAATCACGCCTTCCTGGGGAGTATACAGGGCTGTTTCCTTAAGGCAGCCGGTAAATAATATGGTCACAAACAATGCTGCCAGTGATAGTGCAATTGGCTTTGCTTGTTTATTTATAGAGAATCGAAACATAGAAGCTGTTTTTTTATTAAACCAAGGGTTAACTGATGATTACCAGCCTGGGTTTTGCACCAGGTATTTGTCTTTGAGGGTTTCGGTGTGGGGAATGGGCCACAAATAGTCTCTGGGCAGGAACCTTCTTTTCTGCACCAGTGTTCTTTCATAGAAGGCATCACCGTCTGCATACACGTTCATGCCATAAACATCAGCTCCCATTGTTTGCTCGGCAATTCTCCACCGGCGAACATCAAAGTAGCGCACATTTTCAAATGCCAGTTCTACCTGGCGTTCGTGCCTGATGGCATTGCGAACAGCTACCTGGCCGGTGGGTACCGGCAGCGGGTCAGTACCGGCGCCGTATTGGCGCAGACCGGCACGCTCCCTGATCAGGTTTACAAACTCCAGGATTTTCGGATCACCGGGGTTCGATTCATTCAATGCTTCGGCATAGTCGAGGTACATCTGGGCGAGGCGCACGTATACCCATCCGCGTGCGTCCCGGCTGTTGGAAAGTTGCTTCCGTACAATATAACCGGTTGAAGTAACGTCCCAGGAGCTTTGCTTTTTGCCGGAGTTGCCGCTCAGCTCAAATACGGGAATCACTTCGGTGGGGCTGCTACCCTGGTTTTGCCAGTAGCTGCGGTTATAGGTAACGCCTACATAAAATCTTGCTTCGCGGTCTACATACATGTTGTAGGTAGGACGTGCTTTCACGTCATAGGGGGCGCGAAAATCGGAAAAGCCGGTTTCTACGTAGCCGGAAGCCGGATCAGTGATCGGCAGGCCGTTTTTCATTTCATAAGCATCTACCATGCTTTGGTTAACAGAAAGGAAGCCGGCGCCTTTGTACACAGAACTGTGATAACCTACCAGTTTGGGGGTGATGTCGTATTGGTAAGTACCGGCTGCGCCACACATGGCCTTACCCCAGATCCACTCCGAATTCCAGTCGTTGATCATTACGTTCTTGCACGATTTGTAAGCGGCAATCCAGGGATCGGGATCGCTTTCCCTGTAGAGCTGGTACACACTGGGCACAAATTCATCAAAGAAATCCTCGTAAGCATCGGCAGCCAGTTTCCATTTATTGGGATCATAGGTCTGGCTGATCAGTTGCGTGCCGTCAGGATTCTTTAAGGATGCCAGTTCCTGGTTACCGTTAAACAACGGGCTGGCGGCCAGCAACAATACCTGTGCTTTATAGGCTTTGCAAACACCGGTGGTGATGCGACCCCATTCGTCGTTTACCGGAATGTGGGCAGGAGGAGGGTTCTGCCCCAGGGTCTCAGACAACTTCAGCTCATCGTAAGCCTGGTCCAGTTCCCTTACCACATAGGCTACGCAGGTATCAAAATGCGTCCGGGGAAAGTGTATTTCATCGCCGGTACCGTTTACAGGTACTACGTCGGGCAGGATAATAACGGGGCCGTATAAGCGCATCATCCAGAAATAGAAGATTGCCCTCAATGCCCTTGCTTCTGCCTTGAAACGCATTTTCTGGTTGGGCGTAATATCGGGAGCGGGTGCATCGTCGATCTTGGCGATGAAATCGGTAGCTGTTCTTACCGGTTTGTAAAAGTTCGTCCAGTAAGTGCCGCCCACGTTGTTGTCCCAGGTGCTTTGGTTGAGCCTGTTGGACATAACCCAGTCGAGCGACCAGTAATTGGCTTCATCAGAAGCTCCTGTCCACGGACCTGCATAGGAGCCGCCTGGTGCAAAACGGCTATCAAATTCGTCGGGAATATTGGCATATACCTGGGCCAGGTAACCGTTGATATTCTTGTAGGAAGCGAAAATGTCCTCTTCCTTCATCAGGTTGTCCGGCACCTGGTCGAGGAACTTTTTACAGCTCCCCAGACTCAGCAGAGCAACAAATACAATTATGATTCTGGATATATTGGTTGTCATTGTTACGTGATTTTTAAATTAAAAATTAGCCTGTATACCGATAGACATATTCCGGGTATTGGGATAGGTATTACCGTTGGCGGTATTCAGTTCAGGATCCCACAGTTTAAACTTGCTCCAGTAGAGTAAGTTCACCCCTGCGAAATATATTCTGGCACTGGAGAGGCCAATTTTTTTGAAGGGCGCTTTAGGAACGTTCCAGCCAATATCAACTGTTTTCAAACGAATGAAGTCGATGTCTTTCACCCACCAGGTGCTGGGCACGGTGTTGTTAGCTGTGTAAGGAGCACCCCAGCCAAGACGCGGGAACCAGGGGCGTTCCGCCCTGTTCTCTTCTGTCCAGCGGTCGGTTGAAATCATGAACACGTTTCCATCGTCTCCGCCACCGCTGAAAGGCATGGCTGCATTACCTCCCATCAGTCTGGATGCACCGGAAATGCCCTGGAAGAATACGCTCACATAGAAGCTGCCGATGTTGATGTTGGCGCCAAAACCATATACGAAGTTCGGCACATCCCAGCGGCTGATTTTCGTTTGATCATATGGGTCAATAACACCATCACCGTTCAGGTCTTTATATTTCAGGTCGCCTACACGGGTAACGCCGCCGAGTGCATCCTGTGAAGGACTGTTGTCGATCTCTTTCTGGCTCTGGAAGATACCTTCAGCTATATAGCCATAGCGGGCCAGCAGGTTTTGTCCTCTTCTTTCCTGGTAAGGATCGGCAAAAGGAGCCTGCCTGTTTTCACGCAACACGTCGGTGTTATAGGTGAAGTTGCCTCTGAAAGAGACGCTTACTTTCTTGGAAAGTGAAACGGGATGCAATTCCACGGTTCCGTCAAAACCGGCCACGTCCAGTATACCGTAGTTACCTACGGGGTTGTATTGCAAACCGGCATAGTCGGGGAAGTCAGCGCGGGTGAGGAACACACCGGTACGATGTGACCGGAAGTAGTCAACCACAAACGACAGCTTATCTCTCAGCACATTGAATTCAATGCCCAGATTCTGCGTGTGAGCAGTAGCCCAGCGTACGTCAGCACCGTATTGTGATATGTTTACGCCGGAATAACCATAACTGGTGCCTGGTCTGCCGAATGTAATACCGCGGGCATTGGCGGTAACCAGCGTGAGGAAACCGAAGCGGGCGCCGGTACCCGGTGCACCGGCTATACCGTTGGAGTAACGTATTTTGAAATACGAGAAGATGTTTGCCAGCGGATCAAAAAACTTTTCCTTGGAAAGTACCCAACCCACACCAATGGACGGGAAGAAACCAAAACGGTTTTCAGGGGCAAAGTTTTCAGAACCGTTATAACCGGCAGTGACTTCTGCAAAGTATTTATCGTTGTAGCCGTAAGTGATTTTACCAGCAAAGTTTTGTTGGCGGAACGGGATATAATCGCTCAGCGAACCGGTAAAGGGATTCAAAAAGCTACGCTGGTTGTAAGCGATGGTCGCATACACGTGGTGATCATCAAAATACCGGTCGTAAGATACCTGTGCCTCGGCAGTGAACTGACGGTTGCCGGCATTGGAAGTGCTGAAGCTCAGTTCGTCAGATCCAGACAGTGTTTGCGTCAGGTTCAGGCTGCCATCGGGCAGATAGGGATTGGCCTGGTCCAGGTAATAAAGGCTTCTTCTGCGGAGCCTGCGTTCCCATGATTCATTGAACACGTCATAGGAATACATACCTCTCACCGTAAGGCCTTTGGTAATGAAATCCAGGTCCTGTGTGAGATAAATGGTGCTGTTAATCTTGGAGTTGAAGCGCTTCACATAACCTGTCTGGGTTACGGCTGCCCAGGGGTTAGGCGAAGGCGTAGAACCATAAGCCACACCTGCTACCAGGTCGCCGGGATACATGGCCGGGTAGAAAACCGGGCTGGCATTCATTGCCTGCGAAAAAGCCTGTACGGCGCCATCGCCGGGTTCTACAAAATTGGTGATATACCCGTTAATGTATAAGCCCAGTTTGGTCGTTTTGGTGAGGCTCAGGTCGATGTTCGACGTATAGTTGAACCTTCTGAAGAGGGTAGTGGCGTCGTAATCCACTTTGGGGTCTGTTGCCAGCAGCGAAGTTTCATCGTAGTACGCGATGGAAGTATAATATTTGGCATTTTCAGAACCACCTGTAGCGCTCAGGTTCAGGCGTTTGTTCCAGGAATAATCCCTGAACAATAAATCGAGCCAGTCAACATTCGGGAACCTGTACGGATTGGCAGTTCCGGAAAGCGTGCTGTCAATATATTCCTGGGTAAACTGCGGCGCCTGGTTCGAAGCGATCAATGCTTCATTTTTCAATTCCATGTAAGTTTTGGCGTCGGCCATTTCAGGCACCTTGGTAAAAGAAGTGATGCCGTGGTTGTAATTCAGCATCAACTTTACCTTGCCTGCTTTACCTTTTTTGGTGTTGATGAGAATTACACCATTTGCGCCCAGAGAACCATATACTGCGGTGGAAGAAGCGTCTTTCAGAATGGTGAACGACTCGATGTCTTCAGGGTCGATACTGTTCAGGTCGCGGCCCTGCACACCGTCGATGATCACCAGCGGACCGGAGGGGTTGCCACCGAAAGTCTGGATACCTCTGATCCAGATATCGGCAGAGTTGCTGCCGGGCAAGCCAGACCGTTGTACGCCAATTACACCAGCTACACGGCCTGCGAGCATGGTGCTGAGATTGGCTACGGGGTGTTGAAGATCCTTGGCGCTCACGGTAGCCTGTGAGCCCACCACGCTGATCTTTTTTTGCTTGCCACCATAGCTGGTTACAATTACGTCTTCAAGACTACCGGCTTTGGCTTCCATAATTATCTCCATGACCAGCGTATTATTAATAGGTCTGATCACTTCGATATAGCCGGTGTGCGAAAACACAAGCACATCGTTACTGTTTGCCTGCAGTTTGAATTCACCTTTGACATCGGTAGTAGTACCCGCGTTTTCTTTACCCTGTATTACTACAGATACGCCGGGAATGGGTACGTCCAATTTGTCCTTTACTACACCCGATACGGTGATTACTGTTTGTGAAAAAGCACTGTTAAGGCAGGGAATGATTAGTAACAATGCAGTACAAACTCTAAGCAGAAAGTTTTTCGGCATAGCTTCGTTTAAGTTTTGGTTTGAGGAACCAATATAGATTGTTAAAATTGGTTAAATAGTTAACGGATGTGAAATAGATTGTTAATGAATTTTAAACGTGAAAATATTGATAAAAGTCGAAAATATACTCATATTCCAGATTTGTATTTTGCTGTACGATAATCAATTATGTCCGAGCTGAAAAATGAATTTTTGATTTTGGCATTTTTGTTAAATCGATTTAAGTCCGCTGCTGTAGCTGATGACAGCCCAAAAATGGCATTTCAGGCACATTTTTGGGCCCTGAATCGGCGCCTGTGCGCCCTTTTTTTGTTAAAAATTCTGCCTTAAATGACGAAAAAAGGCGGGTTAATTAAAACGATTTACTACCCGAATTGGCCAACGCTTTGCATGAGGGAGGGCCTTATTGCCAGCGCACATGCAGGTATGCCGAATGCCGTCCACGAGGTTCATAAAACGAGTTGAAGAATACCCCCGTCGGAATTGCCCACCCCTTTGCCTCAGGGTTTACTTTATCGCAAGCGCACATGCGGGTATGCCGAATGCCGGCCACGAGGATCAAAAAATGAGTTGAAGTGTACCCCCGTCAGAATTGCCCAACCATTTGCTTCAGGGTTTACTTTATTGCAAGCGCACATGCGGATATACCGAATGCCGGCTGGCGAGGTTCAAAGAATGAGTTGAAGAATACCCCCGCCAGAATTGCCCACCCCTTTGCCTCAGGGTTTACTTTATCGCAAGCGCACATCCAGGTATACTGAATGCCGTCCGTATGTTTCATAAAATGGTTTGAACAGTACCCCGTCGATGGTGAATTGCAATGATTGCGGATTGCTCTGGATAGACCGGCTGATGTCTGCAGCGTCCAGCGCTATGGTGCGCCACGTGGTTCGCGCTTCCGGCTCCTGCGCCCCGAGTAAAACCGGTCCGTAAAACAGGCTGGCAATATTCTGTTGGTCCATGACCGGTTCCAGGCGAAAAGAGAAAGGCATTTTCAGTTCTATGGTATCACCATCGTTCCAATGGCGGGAAATTTTTACGTAACTGCCGGGTTGGGCGGCAAGCCGTTGAGGCTGGCCGTTGATCTTTACGAAGAAACCATTGGTGGCCCAGCCCGGCACCCGCACATGTAAGTTGAATTTTCCACTACCCGTAATCGTTAGTCGGGTGGCATCTTCGTATGGAAAACCGGTAGTCTGCTCCACGGTGATATTCCGTTCCGTCCATGTTAGTATGGAGGGTATGAACAAGTTGACATACAGCGCCTGGTGATCGGCGCTCCTGTAATAAATAGCGGCTTGCAGTTTGGTATTGCTCTCCAGGGCAGTCCCGTTGCAGCAGGTAAAGCCGTTCATATGGGAATTGCTAAATTGTTTTAATGACCCTGGCCGGAGAGGTACGTGATAGGTATTGGCCGGACTGTCTTCCGCCACCGACGCCAGTATATGATTGTACAGGGCGCGCTCGTAATAGTCCATCAGTTCCGCACGTGGGTCAAAGAGAAAGAGGTGACTGGTAAGTTTGAGCAGGTTGTACGTGGCGCAGGTTTCGTTTTGTCCTCCTGCCGCAAACCCGTTTTCATACAAGGTGCCCGGCTGTATGGGAAAGCATTCCGGGTTGTCGGGATGGCGGGCGCCGGCAACGCCGCCGATACAGTACAGGTAATCGTGCACGATTTTATACCAGAAATTGTCCGCTATCCGGTAATAGTCAGGATTGCCGGACACGCGGTACATTTCAATGCAGCCTACGATCTGTGGTATGTGCTGATTGGCATGTAGCCCCCGGAAAAGGTCTACATTCCTGGCCAGTCCATGTGTATGTAAACTATCGCCATAGAACACACGAATATTGTCAAACAGGCGGGCCGTTTCCAGGTGAGCAGGATTGCCGGTAATGCGGTACAGGCGGGCCATGACTTCATTCATACCGCCATATTCGCCGGCAATATAGGTATTCCACATGCGGATGAGCGTATCGGTGGGCAGTTTGCTCAGGCGTGCATATACCCAGTTGCCCATGCCGGCGGCTATGGACAAGGCTTTTGTATTGCCGCTCACTTCATATACGTCCAGCAGGCCGGCCAGCATTTTGTGTAACGTATAGTAGGGCGCCCATATATGGTGTTTTTGAGTGCCGTATTGCGCGCCTTTTTCGAGCATGATAAACTGATCGGGCGGATAGGCGCTGATGAAGCCTTCGCCCCAGTTCCAGTAATCGGTGCGAATGCCGGCGTCGGTTAAATCAGAATCATAGGTGGTTTTACCGGGACCCGGCGGCACCAGGGCCGGGTCGGATACATGGGCGCCGCCCGGTGTTGGCGGCTTGCCGGACAATTGAGATAGTTTGTACAATACGTCCACCATGTATTGGATCTTGTGTGCAAATGTTGCCTGCAGGTCTTTGTCGTACCCGGTACCTGCATAGGCCTGTGCAATGGCAGAGAGATAGTGGCCGGTGGCATGTCCGCGCAGCTTTGTTTCCTGGCTGTCCCAGCCGCCCAATGGCCGGGCGTCTTCAGGCTGCGGCTGACCAAAAGCATGACGGAACATGTACAGAAAAGCATCGGGATCGGTAGCGGCCAGTGTGTGGAGAAATTTATCGCGATTGGCCATGAACTGGTTTTTATGTCCCTGTGCACCGGGTAGCAAAGCAACCTGTTCCAAACCAAATGTGGCCAGTTTCAAAGCGGGCGTTTTGTTGTTTCGTTTGTTTTTTACCGTTATATGCGCTTTGGGTTGCAGGTCGGTGCCGGCCACCCGGCCGATAATGGTATAATGCCCGGGTTGCCGCACCATGGTATTGTCGATATCGGCAGGCCATAGCACGCGTACTTTCGGCCCTTTACCTTTGAGCGCTTTGTTGTAGACGCCTTTTACATAGCGCGGCAGGCGTGGCAGATGGTTTAGCTCCGTTTCCACTTCCACATCTTCCACCTCCAGCAGATAGCTGTTGTACAACTGTGGCGTGGACGCATCGAAATGAGGAAGCGTATCCTTAGCGCGTTGTGCCCACGCCGTGTGGGCGCGCGGCAGCAGCACAGCACTGATTATAACAACCCGTAGCAGAAGGTATTGCATTTTCATAAGCCTGGGCTTTCGGTGATAATGGATGCCGGCTCAAACTAGGAAGATTCGGGGTGTTTTAGCATATCTATATTAGTGAATTTTCAATCAATTTTAACCATAATGGCCTGAACGCCTTGCCGCACCACTGCCTGTTTGGGTGTAAAATCCACCACTGATGCATTTTAGAAGACGAAATTTGCCAGTAATCGTTATAATTGTATAAATTACACTTAATATTCCGAACGATGCTTGTTATATTGATTACAACGTACAGGTAAAAGGAAAGGATCAAACGATTATTCATTGACTCTTCAAAAGAACTTTTATGAGATGCTTAACTGTACTGTTGTTTATTGCCGCTTGCACTGCGTTAACCGTAAATGCGCAGGAAATGCATTTGCAGGCGCCACCCGGTTTCGATTCCCCGCGTGCTGATATCCCGCATGGCCGCATTGATACCGTGACCTATTTTTCTTCAACGGTGGGCAACAACCGGAGAGCCATCATCTATACGCCTCCGGCATTTTCCAAAAAAGTACAATACCCCGTGTTGTATTTATTGCACGGTATAGGTGGTGATGAGAAGGAATGGCTAAACGGCGCCGGTCCGCAGCATATTCTCGACAACCTGTATGCGGCCGGGCGGCTTGAACCCATGATTGTAGTAATGCCAAACGGCAGGGCCATGAAAGACGACCGGGCCATTGGCAATATTTTCGATAGCGCCAAAGTACAGGCCTTTGCCACTTTTGAAAAGGATTTGCTGAACGACCTGATTCCATTCATCGAGAAGAAGTACCCGGTGAAAAAAGACCGGGCCTTTCGTGCCATTGCCGGGCTGTCGATGGGAGGGGGGCAGTCGCTCAATTTTGGTCTCGGCAACCTCGACAAATTTGCCTGGGTAGGCGGCTTTTCATCTGCGCCCAATACTAAAAATCCGGAAGCGCTGCTGCCCGACCCCGAAATGGCAAAAAGCCAACTGCAATTACTGTGGATATCCTGCGGAGACAATGACGGACTGATCAGGATCAGTCAACGCGTGCATGATTACCTGTTTGAAAAGCAGGTACCACATGTTTATTATGTTGAGCCGGGTGGACATGATTTCAAGGTGTGGAAGAATGACCTGTATATGTTCTCGCAATTGTTGTTCAAACCGGTGGATGTGTCCAGACTTTCCAAAATTACGGTGCTGGGTACGCCGGCGGCCACCAACGTCCGGTCTGCAAAGTACCCGCAAATACTGCCCGATAACCGTGTACTGTTTCGTATTAAAGCACCTGATGCGCAGCGTGTGCAGATTGATCTGGGAAGAAAGTACGACCTGGCGAAAGACACCGGTGGCTACTGGCAGGTGATCACCGATTCCATCGGCGAAGGTTTTCATTATTATTCCCTGCTGATTGATGGCGTTGCATTGGCCGATCCGGCCAGTGAAACTTTTTATGGTATGGGCAGAATGGCCAGTGGCATTGAAATCCCGTTTGCAGGAGGAGGCTATTATGCCGTTAAGGATGTACCGCATGGCGATGTAAGGATCAAAAGATATTATTCACCGGTTACCAACTCGTGGCGGCGATTTTTTATTTACACGCCACCGGGTTATGACCAGGACCTGAATACAAGCTATCCGGTACTGTATATACAGCATGGTGGCGGAGAAGATGAAAGAGGGTGGGCGATGCAGGGACTTACAGACCTCATCCTGGACAACCTTATTGCAGAAAAAAAGGCTGTACCCATGCTGGTGGTGATGGCAGACGGCAATTTTGGCACCGGCGGCATCGCCGGATTTGGTGAACCGGTGCTGCGCATGTTCGAAAATGAACTGAAACAGGTGGTTATTCCTTTTGTAGAAAAAAATTACCGTGTAAAGAAGGATGCTGCAAACCGGGCACTTGCCGGTTTGTCGATGGGCGGATTACAAACTTTGTATGCCGGCATAAAAAATACAGACCTTTTCAGCTACCTGGGTGTGTTCAGTTCGGGCTGGTTTGCCAACCGCACGGAAATCTCCGGTCCGCAGTATGAATTCATGAAAAACAATGCAGCCACCATCAACAAAAACCTGAAATTGTTGTGGATATCCATGGGCGGAAAGGAGGATATTGCTTACAACAATTGTAAAATAATGCTTGCCAAATTTGATGAGTTGGGTATCCGGTATACCTACAGCGAATACCCGGGCGGTCATACCTGGCCGGTATGGCGCAACAACCTGTACAATTTTGCGCAGCTGTTGTTCAAATAGATGGGACTGGTTTGCAATTGCCGGGAGTTGAGTATATTCACGCAGTTGAAACTTCTTTAACTGCATTCAGCCAATGAAATCTTTACTTGCTCTGGCAATTGCCTGCGGCTTATTGCTTTCCTGCGGCAACGATGCGCCGCCTGCTGCTGCACGGTTACAGGAAAAATTCAGCGATTCGACAACAACTAAGTATGATAACATACTGGAAGGATTAAAGAACAATTATGTGCTCAATTTCCGCCTGGTGGACCCTGCCTTCCGCAACGACCTCCTGGAAGCTTATGGAAAAACGGAAGGGCAACTCTATGCAGACAGTGTCCGTTATTTTGAAGCTGTCGATTCGTTTTTTTCCTGTGATGCCGGTATACTGCATTACCTCACTGTGTTCAACGGTGATGACCAGCCTTGCCGCTGGGTGTATACGCCTTACGTTTTTTCATCCACCTTGCGTCCGTGGCAGGTAAGGTTTAACAATGAGTTGGGGGCGCTGGTGTTGATACGCGATTACCTGTGTTACGATGGGCAATCAACACAAAAGCGCATTACCACCGACCCCGCAGTGATAGAAGACATCATCACCCTCTACTCCATGCCGGGCATGATGCAGTGGCTGCAAAATAATGCCGGGACGAAGGAGGAATTGAGGGCGTTTTTCAAGAGACATTTTCAATAAGCTGCGTACGTACGCCGTTCACGAAAGCAATTTTGGGAAGCGTTGCCTGCTGCAGACGCTGCAATGCTGCCGCCACTTCTGCTTCGCCGGGCCATATATGCATATCGTTGTATACCCGGAGAAAAGTGGAGCGGTCTTTCCATTGCAGATGCATTACGTAGCGGTTGTTTTCACCACTCAGGTCAATTTGTTTCCTGATCTGTTCCGGCGTAAGAACGTCTGCGAGGTCAACATTCAGCGTTTTGGAATATTGATCGGCCAGTTCTTTCAGGCTCTTGCCTTCGTGGCGTCTGCCGGCCGCTTCTGTTACAGGTACGGAATCGTAGTACATTACATTGTCGAGGATGATGTTGTCCTTGAAGCGGAGGTAGGGTTCCCAGCGCGCTTTGTAGGAGTTGAAAGAACGCGGGTTGCCGAGATAAAAATATCTGTCAAGCAGGTTGGCATAGGCCGTCACCTTCAGCGGTTCATCGCCCAGGTTTTTCACAATTTGCTGCACGCGGGGCGTAAGGGTATTCGTTTGGTGGTAGGTAGTGTCCCAATAACCAACAGCGCCCGGTATGGACGAGCAATAACCCAGCAACAAGGCAGACGCAACAATTGCCAGGTAGCGTGTAGCCTTTACCATTACCGGTTTCGACTCCATGCCTGATTTCAGTTTATAGATACTTAATCCAAGGAAGATGTAGACAATCATTAAGAAGTATGTCACATCGGCGCTGGAGATCAGCCCTGCCAGCATTTTTTGCGCACGTCCGCGTATGGATAGATAATAGGTCAGCTCCCGCACAAAACCGATATCCTGCCATACAGTGCCGATGTAGCTGAGTATGCCGATCATAACAAAGGTGCTGATCGCCGCCACTACCTGGTAGCTTGTCAGGCAGCTCATGAATAAACCGATAGCGCAATAGGCGCAAAGCAGCAGGTAAAAACCCAACAATGCGGAAAGCATCATACCGGTCTCTGCCTGTTGTATTCCTGTACCGCCTGCTATCACAAACACACTCACGATCAGCACCAGCACCAGGCTGTACACCATCATGGCGATGTATTTTCCAAACACGATCTCGTAAATACGTACCGGAGATGAATACAACAACTTAATGGTGCCGCTGTTGAGTTCGCGACTGATCAGGCTCATGGTAAGCAGGGGAACATACAGGTAGAGATTGCTCATCACATTATGGAATACACCTCTCAAACCCAGGAATACCCAATTGGTGATGCTGGTGAAAAACTCCTGTCTGGCGCCGGAGATAGCCACATTGCGCGCCACCGCTTCCATTTCGGCAAAATAGTTGATGCCACACTGGATCAGGAAAACAATCATCAGGAACCAGGCTATGGGCGAATAGAACAGGGTACGAAGTTCTGTTCTGGCAATTTTCAAAATCAGTTTCATTGTATATCTGGTTAAGGTAGCAAGGGAAGAAAGCATGGCGCCTGCTTCCCTTGCCGGCAACTAAAACTGCATTTAGTTTTTTTGTGAAGACAATTGTTTGAATATCTCGTCGAGGGCGGTTTTTTCAAGACTGATCTCGCGCAACCGCCAGCCATGCTGCACGCTGGCCACCACCAGTCGTTCAGTAATCTCCTGGTCGCCGCTGAAGAATATGCGCAACTGCCGCTCTGAGAGGAAATCCACTTTGGTGACGCCCTGTACGTTCATCAGTTCCGCTACGGCAGGCGGGTTTTCCAGGTGAACGAGCATGCTGTGCGGTTCTACATAGTTATTAAAGGCATCAATGCTGTCTGCAAAAACAATGCGTCCGTTTTCAATCATCTTGATCTCTTTGCACAGCAATTGTACTTCTGAAAGAATGTGAGAAGAAAAGATCACTGCTCTTTCCGCTGCTATCTCCCTGATGAGGGAGCGTACTTCAATGATCTGGTTGGGATCGAGGCCATTGGTAGGTTCATCCAACACCACCAGTTTAGGCCGGTGCACAATGGCCTGTGCAATGCCTACCCGCTGGCGATAGCCGCCGGAGAGATTTTTCAATAAACGGCTTCCGAAATGGTCTACGCCACAACGCACCTTTGCTTCTTTAACGGCCTTATCAATCGTATGGCGCGGCATGCGACGCAGTGCGGCACAGTAATAGAGATATTCATCCACTGTCAGGTCAAGGTACAGGGGAGGGTTCTGAGGCAGAAACCCGATCTCTTTCTTGGCCTGTTGCGGATGATCGCGCATATTGATGCCGTTTATATACACGGTGCCTTCTGTCTGGTTCAGGGCCCCGCAGAGGATATTCATGGTGGTGGACTTGCCCGCACCGTTGGAGCCAAGCAGTCCCACGATGCCGCTGCGCGGTATTTCCATGTTGATGTCGCGGATAGCCCAGGACCTGGAATACCGGTGCGATAGTTTTTCAATCTTTACAATAGGTTCCGACATTATTTTGTTGAATTAGGTGCAAAAGAAATCCTGTATGCCGCGCAAGCGCAGCATTGCCAGTACTGTTATGCAACAGGTTGGGTTGAATCAGGGATTCTGGTCCATATCCGGATTATAGATCAGCGCATTGACCGGTATCTGCAGCGTATAGCGTACACTGTGAGGAGGCAGTGTGGCCAGCACGTTCCCTTCCCGGTCGTATCGTTTGATCTCCGGCATGCGGTTTTCCGAATCCAGTCTCCGCATATCAAACCAGCGCAGTCCATTGAAAGGCATTTCGTGCCGCCGTTCGCGGATGACCCATTCAAATACTTCTTCCGGATCGGTGGAAGACAATGGCTGGTAATCGGCAGGAGCAAAACGTTTGATGCGGATTTCGTTGAGATGCTGCAACGCAGTTTCCACATCATCATTACGAACAGCATATTCTGCCAGGATGAGTTTCATTTCCGCCACCGTAGTGCCCACCTGCACATCGTAGCTCAGTGCGCCAAAACGTACGCCGGCGCTGGGTTTTATGGTATTATAGTTGAACGGATAGTAGGGGCCGTCATAATAATACAATGCAGGGCGCAGGTCGGTAGACGGATAGGATTTGATAAATGCAGAATCGCCAATCGCCACAGAGGTTCCTGAATTGGGATCGCTGCCGCGGGCAAAGATCATTTCATTGATACGGGTATCGCGGGGAAAGAAATTCTTCACGAGGCCATTATAGTCGGTGACTTCGGCGCCGCCGGGACGTTGCAGCGCCAGTTCAGCGTACGCAGCTGCTTCGCTGTAATTGCGCATGTAAAAATAAATACGGGCCAGCACGCTGTAAGCCGCATGCTTTGAACCGCGAAAACGATTGTCGCTGTTGTCTTCCGGCAGGTGCGGCAATGCATCATTGATGTCTGCAATAATCTGGTCGTATACGCCCTGTACCGACATTCGCGGTGGTGTAGCAACGTGAATATCAGATGCGGTAACAAAAGGCACGGCCGGGTCTGTAGCCGCTGTGGCGGCATCGTAAGGTTTGCCATACAGGTTCACCAGGTAAAAGTATTCATTCGCGCGGGCCAGTAAAGCTTCTGCTTTGAGCGAGGCTTTCTGTTCGGGTGTACCGCCCGCTGCCGCATCTATATTGTTGATGACGGTATTGTACAGGTATATATGCCGGTAGGCACCAGCCAGCATCTGGGGCGGATAGTTCGGCTCGGTGAATTGTTCTGCCCAGAGATAGGCGCGTTCATTTTCCCCGATGAATGCCGGGTCCCAGGGCAGTTTCTGTGCATGGTCCGTCATCCAGCAGATCTGCGGTATGCCGCTGATTTCGTACGTAACCTTCGAATTCATCCACAGTTCAAAATCGCTGACATTGGTCAGCAACGTTTTTCCCTTGGGAACAACATCGAGGTATTTATCGCAGGAGGCCAGCAGCAGACAAAACAGCAAAGCGGGCCAGGTTAAATAGTTGCTTTTATATTTCATAATGCAGTGTGTTAAGAATTAGAAATTGGTAAAGATGCCAATGGTGTACGTGGGCGTCATATAGCGCTTCAGATAATTGCCGGTAGCCACACTATAGTTTTCGTCGTTGAATGCTTTGGTATACAGGTTCGATACCTGCAGCTTCACTTCAAAACTGGTGAAGCCGGCCTTCTGCAAAAAGTCAAGTTTCCGCAGGTTATAGGAAGCGGTGATATCATTGATGGTGAAATAGGTGCCGTTCATAATGAAGCGGTCTGAATTGTCCAGCAGGAATGGACTGCTGGTCCCTATGTAATCGCGGGATGGCAACACACCGGGAATGGCTTCATCGCCCGCTTTTTTCCAGAAATTACCCGCGCCGGCAATGGGACGTACGGCATTAGGGTCGGGGCGGGGAGCTTTTACTACAAAGCCTCCATAGAAATTGATCATGCAATAGAAATAGAAGTTGCCAATATCAAGGCGGTTGCTGAGCCCGATAGTGGTGGAAGGAATGGAAGGTCCCCGGTTGTCAAGAGAGGCAATTCCTTCATCATACGATGGATGCATCACCGTTATGTTGCCTTTGCTGTCGTACATTAATGCTCTTCCCGTTTCATCTATGCCGGCATACCGGTAGCTATACACAACGCCTACAGGTTCTCCTTTTATGTACCCTGCCTGGGCTGCTGTTACGATGGCCTGGGAACTTACGAAAGGAGTGTAGGCGCCCAGTGCAGGTTTCAGCACGTAGGCTTCCAGTACTTTGCTTTTGTTGTGGGAGAATGCCAGACCGGTATTCCAGTTCACTTTGCGGGTGCTGATCCAGTCGCTGTTCAGGGTAATTTCCCATCCGCGGTTGTTGATGCTGGCCTGGTTCACCAATGTTGGTGAAAAACCTCTGAACGGATCAATGTCCAGCGAACCCAGTACATCGGTGCTCCGCTTGTTGTAATAATCTATCGTACCGGAAATGTTTTTCAGCACGGTGAAGTCGAGTCCCACGTTGAAATTATCGGTCTGCTCCCAGCGCAACCCGCTGTTGGCAGGCGATAAGATGTCCAGTGCAGCAACGGGAGTGGCAAAAATATTATTGGTGGCATACTGCGCAATCACCTGCGGCAGGCTGTTCTTGGACACGTTTCCGTTAAAGCCTTTTGATACACGGAGTTTGAGATTATTAATCCAGTATGCACTGCGTAAAAATTCTTCCCGGTGTGCATTCCACGCCAATCCTACCGACCATAGCGGTTTGTATTTGTATTTAGGATCGGTGCCAAAGAGATTCGATTGGTCCACGCGAATGCTACCTGTAAAGGAGTATTTGTCATCATAGGAATATACGGCGTTCATATAACCGGATATGAAGCGGTCGTCGCTGAAGGTTTGCTGGAACAGTTCATCAACATTCAGCAGTGCGCTCCGGTACAATACGCCGGTGGTGCTGGTGGTTTTGAGCCTGGCATAATCTACCGGCTGTTGCAGCAGCGTCTGGTCATTGTAACCAAAGTAGGCAGCTTTGGAAGATTCGGTAACCGATCCTCTTACTTCGGCGCCTGCAATGGCGTTGAGCGAGTGCACGGAAGCGAAACGTTTGTTGAAACTCAACTGCGCACGGGCTGTGAAATTGCGCATGGCTGAGTGCATCAGCATCAGGTGTCCGCCCTTCGGCACAAGATAGGTCATTGGTGTGGTGGCCGTGGGCACCAGGGTGAACCGGTTTACAATCTGCCTGGCTGCGGCGGACAATTCTGTGGCATACCGCCGTTCCTGCATATTGGATGTTTCGTATATGCCACCCAGTGATACATCAAGTCCGGTGCGGATCTTGTATTTCAGATTGGCAGTGACCCTGTAATCGGCAATGCGTTGCGTAGTGGTCACTTCATTCATTTCCACCAGCGGATACATCCGGTGGTCATAGCCATTATACTTACTCCGGATGCTGTCTGTGATACGGCCTACGCCACCGGAACCGGACATGACGGGCAGGGGATTGCCGTGCTCGTCTGCAAAACGTTCATCGGTATACAGTGTGTTGATATCCGGAATGGGCGCAATTTCATTTTTGGTATTATTATAGTCGGTGAGCAATTCGAACGACAGGCGCGGACTCAACTCCAGGTTCAGGCGGCCTGAAAGCTGTACTTTGCGGCCGTCGTTGTTTTGCTGGTTCAGCCGGTTGCCAAGGTAATTGCCGGTGAGATAAAAAAGGGTTTTGTTGTTGCCACCGTATATATTCAGGTTGTATTGCCGGGTGAGCGCGGTGCGCAGAAAATATTTTTCGTAGTCATCGGAGTTGTTGTAGGCCGACAATTTGGCGAATTCTTCCTCCATTTGTTCCTGCGTGAGTTGTCCCCAGGATTTGCGGATCAGCAGCATCCTGGTATTGTCTGAACCGTTTATGGTATTATCGTACTGCCCGATGTCTAAATAGATCAGGTTCCTGTAGAACTCAAAATTCGGATGATTGGCATCCTCGTAGTAATCTCTCAAAATATCAGTCGCTTCTTTAGTGCTCGCATAGCGATAACGGTTATAATCCTCAGGCGGGCGGAATCCCAGCGTGCTGCGGAAAGCAAAGCGTGTTTTGCCGGCTACGCCTTTTTTCCGGTCTATGATGATCACGCCGTTGGAAGCGCGCACGCCATAGATGGCTGCGGCGGCGGCATCTTTCAGTATGGTGACGGTTTCAATTTCATTGGGATTGATATCATTCAAAGAAAGTTCAGTAGGGTAGCCGTCTACCACGATCAGCGGGTTGGGATTGCCGGTCATGGTGGATATCCCTCTTATCTGGAAAAGATTGTTGCCCTGGAGCTTAGTTTTGGTTGTATTTTTTCATGGCTATTTATTTCGATACAATCATTTTTCTTCCTTCGAGCCGGCACTTCACCCTGATCTTGTCCAGCAACACCAGCAAATCGTTTAATGTTACGTCTTTGGTCATTTCGCCTACCAGCTGTACATCGGGTATATCGCCTTCATACAGCACTTCTATATCGTACCAGCGTTCGAGCTGGCGCATGGCTTCTTTCAGCGGCACATCCTGGAAATTGAACAGGCCGTTTTTCCAGGCCATCACTTTATCTATGTTGGCATTGTTGTGTATGGTGACCAAATCGCCCTGTTTGACTACAGCCTGTTGACCCGGTTTCAATACAGCCGGCTGACCATCTGCTGTGGATACTTTCACACTTCCTTCGAGCAGGGTAGTGTGGATGGCAGGCTCGTTGTCGTAGGCATTTACGTTGAAATGCGTACCCAATACTTCTATTGCTGCTTTATTGTTCACATTTACCCGGAAGGGCAATTTTTTGTCGGGCGCTACTTCGAAATAGGCTTCGCCGGTAATGGTTACTTTGCGTTCATTCCCCACAAACGCAGTGGGATAGCTAATGGAACTGGCGGCATTGAGCCATACATTGGTGCCATCTGGAAGCATTATGCGAAAAGTGCGCCCGTTGGGTGTGGTGAGTGTGTTGTATGCAATTTCACTCACATTGGCCGTTGCGGCTTCATATGCCAGATGGCCATCCATCAGCTTTACCTGTGTGCCGTTTTGTGCGGCAATGACGCCGTTGCCGAGGCTGTCTAGCACCAGTTGTGCGCCATCGGCCAGTGTGAGCACGGCGCCTTCTTTTCCGGGCAGGATTTCGTTGGAAGCCATTTGCACTGTATCCGGTCTGGCAGGATGGCTGTTCCTGGTCAGCAGGAATGTTGCCAGGCCAATGATCAGTATGGCCGATGCGGCTGCCCACCAGCGGCCCATATGCCGTACTTTCCGGGGAGGCGCTGCATGGTGCAGGGGAACAACGCCTGTTGCGCGTGCGGCTATGGCGGCCATTTGTTCATCGCTTAGTTCTATGAGTTCATGCAAACCGTTCCAGCCATCCTCCAGGATGCTGTCCAGTTGCGCTTCATTTTCGGCTTTTCCCAGTAATTGCAGCAGTTCGGCCTCTTCTTCTTTGGTGGCCTGACCGTTGATCCATTTGCGGAAAAGCAGTTCGACAGGAGATGGTTGATTTTTCATTTGATTAGTACAGGCGGTAGTGGTTGGGTTGCAGGAGGTTGCACAGGCTTTTTGCAGTGGGGGATAAGGAATCAATTACAGAGCGGGACAAGGCACCCGGTGCGGACACTTCCTTTGTAAGCACTACCTGTTTACTGGTAATAACAACAGGGAAAAGAAAAAAGGTAGTTGGGGAGAAAAAAAATCAGGAGGTGCTCAACATTTACAATGTTCCAAAGTAAAATAGCAATAGCACATCCAGGTGCTGCACCACATATTGTGTTATGTTTTTGCCCGCCGCCTGCAACGCCTTGTTCACCGCATCTTTCGTAATACCCAGTGCAGCCGCAATTTCTGCATACTTCATACGCTGTATCCTGCTCATCTGCCAGATATTCTTTTGTTGCGGAGGTAATTGTTCAACCGCCTTGTCGAGCAGGTTCAGTTTGTCTGCTGCATCGTCATTGTCTTCCCGCAACCATGGCTGCATCTGCCATTCATGCAATGCATGCTTTTGCCTGATCAGTCGCTTCAACGCATTGTAAGCGCGGTTCCTGGATAATATGTACAGATAGGCGCCGGGATTGTGAACAGCTCCCAATGTTTCGCGGGTTTGCCAGAGTTGAATGAAGATATCCTGCACCAGTTCTTCCGATTCTCCCTGGTCCTGTGTGATCCGGTACATGTACGTGTACAACTTCGACGAATACAGGCGCACAAAATCGCCAAAGGCCTTTTCATCTCCGTTGGCAATGCGCAGCAGCAGCTCTTTTTCCGGGTATGGTTGATTTTCAGACAATGGGTTGGGTGGGTAATGCCACAGACCGCAATACTATAATAAATATTTCATAGAAAAATAACGCTGTGTGCGGCAGGTTGGTTAATTTTCCGATAGAAAAATTGTCGATTTGACAATCTACCATGGTAAAAATCAATGTAAAATGATTGTTTATTTGTGGTAGCGCCGCCCTGCTGTTACACGGGGTATCATTATTTGGGAAAGTAACTAAATGATACGTTATGAACGACACCAGTCACCACGATGACCGCATAGCAAAAATGACGTTCGCCTCGGTATATCCGCACTATGTAACCAAGGTGGAGAAAAAAGGCAGAACGAAAGAAGAGTTGCACCAGGTTATTGAGTGGCTCACGGGTTATGATGAAAAGCAATTGAAAAAAAAGATTGACGACAAAGTGACGTTTGAACAATTCTTTCAAAAAGCGACATTGAACCCGAATGCGCATCTCATTACCGGTGTTATCTGCGGCTATCGTGTAGAAGAGATTAAAAATCCGTTAACGCAACAGGTGCGCTATCTCGATAAATTGGTAGATGAGCTGGCAAAGGGAAAGAAAATGGAAAAAATTTTACGCAGCGCATAGGATAAATTCCATAACATGTTACATCAAATACTCGCAGGTTTTTACGAAAGAGACCTTCGTAGTGTTATACAGGAACTACAATTATTTAAAGACGAAAAAAATCTCTGGAAAACCACCGGCACCATCCGTAATAGCAGCGGCAACCTTGCACTGCATCTCATTGGCGGGCTCAACTACCTCATTGGCACGCAACTGGCCCATACCGGTTACAAACGCAACAGGGATATGGAGTTCATCCAGAAAGATGTCCCGCGGGAAGAACTGGTGAAGCAACTGGAAGCAGTGATACAACTCATCACGCAAACGCTCAAAGGATTTGACAGCAGCCGGATGGAAGCTGATTATCCCATTCCTTTCGATGATGACACGCGCAGCAACAGTTATGTGCTGGTGCAGCTGCTGGCGCATATCAATTATCATCTCGGGCAGATTAACTATCTGCGGCGTACATTGGAGTAAGTAGCCTGATGAATGGAGGCTGCTTACTTTTTATGCATGGTGCTATTGTTTTACCTCCTCTACCAGTGCTGCCTCCGTGGCAACTGGTTTCGGAGCAGGCTGTTTTTTCTTCTCCTTCCGCAACACCTGCCAGATAATCAAGGTGCTCACCATTATGCAGGCTGCTCCCATGATGAAGTGTACGCCCGGAAAATAGAAGGGTGCCTTCTTACTGGTAAAATAAGTAAATGCATGGTTCAGGATCAACGGGCCAAAGATTGTAGTAATGCTCATCAACCCGGTTAGCGCACCCTGCAGTTCGCCCTGCTGGCTGGAAGGCACACGCATTGAAATAACCGACTGCAGAGAAGGGCCGCAGAGGCCACCCAGGCAATAGGGCACCAGGAAAACAAACATCATCCAGCCCTGTGTGGCAAAGGCAAACAACACCAGTCCCAGGGTATACAGGCTCAATCCCAGATAAATACTTTTTTCATTACCCAGTTTGGGCACCACTACCCGTGTAAGTCCGCCCTGAACGGCGCCCACCAGCACACCTACCAAAATGAGGGAAAGGCCCACCATTTTTTCGCTCCAGTTGAACCGGTACATGGTATAAAAATTCCAGTTACCCTGTACGGCCTGCGCGCCGAAATAAATCAGGAAAAAACTGACAGCGAGGCTGCGAATCCCGGTATGTCTATAAAGAAATTTCAGGGAACCCAAAGGATTGGCCCTTTTCCACTCGAACCGGCGGCGGTTTTCTTTGGGCAATGATTCCGGCAACAGGAAATACCCGTACAGACAGTTGAGCAAACACAATGTTGCTGCTCCGTAAAATGGCGCCCTGATACCCCAGGTAGATAACAGTGTGCCGAGTGCAGGTCCCAATATAAAGCCCAGGCCAAAGGCTGCACCGATCAATCCGAAATTCTTAGCCCTGGTAGTTTCATCCGCACTGATATCTGCAATATAGGCGGTGGCAGCGGTAAAACTGGCGCCTGTCATGCCGGCAATAACACGTCCTGCAAACAACCATTCATAGGTAGGGGCCAGTGCCAGAATGATGTAATCAATGCCAAACCCCAGCAGCGCCGATAGTAACACCGGGCGTCGGCCATAACGGTCGCTGAGGTTGCCCATGATAGGCGCAAACAAAAACTGTGTGCCCGCAAAAGCTGCCAGCAGGTAAGAACCGTAAGCACTGGCTTCGTTCACCGGTATGCCTTTCAGTTGCGATATGAGGTCACCCATTACAGGAATGATCAATCCCCATCCCATTACGTCGATCAGCAACGTAACAAAAATAAATCCCATCGCAGATTTCCTGGACGTATGCATAAAGTTGATAAGATTTAAGAAGCTGCAAACTTAATGCGTTCTGGTGAATTGAAGAGGAGGTATTTGCGTCCTGTTTAGGGGGCGCCTGCGACGGTAACTAGCAGTTGTTATCCGGGGGCATGTGGCGGGTAAGAATCGTTCAGTAGCATATTGCCATATTGAGGAAGAGACTGATGATGAGGAATTGGATGATTATTTGAACGAACCATCCGGTGGCCACGCAACGCTTGCGTATGGTTCTCACTAAACCATCAGCGTTACGTGGGCCGGTCCTTTGTTAATACCGGTAGTCCGCACTCCCTTCGTTTCAGAAGGCATTACCGCGGTGCCGGATGGCTGTGTAAACACATCAGAGCATGTGTAACCCAAACCTGTAAACGAGCAAAAAATCATTAATACCCTGCTGCAAACAGTCTGCCACCAGGTTAGAATATCTGGAATTCAGCCAGGTGCACATAGTTGGCACCATAGCTGCTTTCAATCACCAGCCTTACATAACGGGCATCTACAAATGCTGGCAGGAATGTCCACTGCTGACTGGTAGTGTTTGCTGCAGTAAAACTGCCGGCGTCTGTCCAGGTAACATTGTCCTCACTCACCTGTATCAACACTTCCCGCGGCTTTCCGTTGTGACCGCTTTGCCGCGCCAGTAAGCCAACACCGTGCACGGTTTTGGTTTCGCCCATATCCACCGTAAGATGATGCGGCGGACCGGGAGAAGCTCCCTGCCATTGCGAATGCCAGAAAGAATTGGGGTTGTTGTCGAAGGCGTGGATGGCGTGCCCGTTGTTGGGGCCTTCTCCATTGGCTTCCTCCGAGGAGAAATCAATGATCGTCATCGTGCTCCGGTCGTAGGGCGGATAGTCAGCTAATTCCGGCTGTGCCCGCACCACAAAAAATACCGTGCGCAATTCTTCATTCACATTCGCGCCGGCCTTGGTGATGCTGATGGGCAACAGGAAATCTCTCAATATTGGCATGGCGTCCGGGCCATTGGTTTTCACCGCTATTTTCAAAGGCCCGGTAGACAAACCACCGGCAGGAATGGTGGCGGTAAGATGGCTCAGTTCATAGCTGTTGTCCGGTAAGGGGAGATAGTTGGTGCCATTGGCCGTATTGAAACTGTCGATCAGTGCATTGTTTACACTGAAGGTGACGTCGATATCTGCGGCAGGATAATCCTGTCCACCAAAATTGGCTGAATAAATGATGTATTGTGGCGTATCAGCTATTTTCAAAGTGGCTGCCACCGGGTTGTTTACTGCCTGTGGCATATACACTTTTTCGTACTGTTCGAGGGGTTGTTCCGGAAGATAATAGTCGGGCTGGCAGGCAACACAAGCCAGCAGCAGCAAAACGGAACTGTATAGTTTTATTCTGTTGTTCAACATACAATCTGATTTTGAAGGTGCGAATAACATGCTTATTACCATCCCGGGTTTTGTACAAATAACCGGGAGCGGTCCATTTCATACTGGCTGATCGGGAACCAGTAGTAGGCCGGCCTGAACAGATGGGTGGAGGCAACCACGCGTTTGTAAAAATCATTGCCGTCTCTGTTCACGTCCATGCCATGCATCTGGCCCATCACCTGCGGCGCAATTTTCCACCGGCGGATATCAAACCAACGGTGACCTTCATATGCCAATTCTATCCTGCGTTCAGCACGGATTTTTTCGCGCATTTCTTCCTGAGAAGCAGGTACCGGTAAGGCATCAGGTCCCGTGCCATACTGCGGAATACCGGCTCTTTCCCTGATCAGGTTGAGATAAGTAAGAATGTCGGGATTACCGGGATCATATTCGTTCAATGCCTCTGCATAATTGAGATAGATTTCTGCCAGGCGGAACAGGATGATGGGTCTTTCCTGGCGGCGTCCGTTGCCACCGCTGCCGGAGTTGGTCTGGGTACCTACATTTTTGCGGATGAGATAACCGGTACGCGTATAATCTGTGGGATGACCGTTCTTTCCATTGGGGCCCGACACAAAGAAGGAAATGGTTGCCGGCGCAGACATATTACCGCCCTGGAAAGTGCTGTTCTGGTAGGTAACGTCTGTATAGAAACGCGGTTCGCGGTTTATGTACATGTTAAATACCTGTACGCCATTTACGTCGGTAAAACCGGTTTCGGAATACAGGGGCGACTCGTTGATGGGCAAGCCATCTTTCATGAAATAAGCATCCACCTGTTCCTGCGTAGGCCCGATGCCGCACCAGCCGCCTGCCTGCCGTGGCATGCAATGCGTGTCCCATTCATACAGGCGATTGGCTTTGCGAACAAAAATCTGTTCACTGTTCCATGCGTTCAGGAAAACGCCCTGCAACGATTTGATTACATCACCACCGGGGTCTTTATATAAGGAATACAGGTTGAGGTCTATCACTGCTTTTGCTGCATCTGCGGCGCGCTTCCATTTTTGTGCATCATAGGTTTGACTGATCATCGGTGCACCGTCAATGTTTTTGAACGTTGCCATTTCAGTGTTGCCATTGTACAGGGGACTGGCTGCATACAACAACAACCTGCTTTTGATAGCGAGGGCAATGCCTTTGGTCATGCGGCCATATTCAAGATCGCTTACCTGGCCATTGGCCGTGGGCAGCAGGGGCAGTTCGGCGGCAGCTTTGTCCAGTTCACTCACCACATAATCTACGCAAACATCAAACGGGCTGCGGGGAAACTGGATGTCTTGTGCCGGCGCTCCCGGATCAATCAGGGTATCGCCCAGTATGGCCACCGGTCCGTACTGGCGCATGAGCAGAAAGTAGAAATAAGCGCGCAGGCATCTGGCTTCGGCTTTGTATTGATCAATGCGTTGCTGTCCGTCGAGCGCTCTTATTTCAACGTTATTGTCAATATGTTGCATGAAATAAGTGGCCGACCGGATGCCGTTGTAAAAATGTCCCCATTTATCAAAGAGCACACTCCCCGCGGCCATATTGCCGATATTGAGGTCGTAAATGGGATATTTGGACCAGGTAATATCAGCTTCATCGGCATTGCCAACCCATGGCCAGTCGCCCCAAACATTTGCTTCATCGTTTACATAACTGTAGATATTCGCCAGGTATTCTTCAGTAGGTCTCTTTTTGCGAAACACTTCTTCAATCTTGATGCGGTCCTCGGGCACCTGGTCAAGGAATTTCTTACAACCAGTGCCTGGCACCAGGCTGCAGATGATGACTATATAGATGAAATTGCTTCTTTTCATAATTCGCTTTTTATATCATTACCGGAAAGAGAACTTTGCACCAAAATTGTAGGTTTTTGTCAGCGGATATTGTGCACCGCGGCCGTCGCCCAATTCAACATCCCACAATTTGAACTCGCTGAAGGTTATTAGGTTGTTGCCTATGAAATACAGGTTGAGGTTGGAAAGGCCCATTTTCTTCAGCCAGCGTTTGTCTGAGAAGGTGTATCCAAACTGTAATGTCTGCAGTCGCAGGAAGGCGCCGTTGCGTACCCACCAGCTGCTGCCCACATAGTTCATATTATCATTACCGTAAGTAAGTCTCGGATAGAAGGGGCGGGGATTGGGATTGCCCGGGTACCAGCGGTCGGTGATTTCTGCCAGCAGGTTGCCGCGCTCACCGCCCTGGCTGAAGGGTTGCAGGCCGTCACCATTGAGATGGATGTCCACATTACTGATGCCTTTGAACCAGGCAGCCAGCGACCAGCCCTTGTAGTTGAAGGTGGGACCAAAACCGTATACCACTTCCGGAATGCTGCCATAGCCGATGGGCGCCTGGTCGTACACATCTATTTTACCATCACCGTTCAGGTCTTTGTAACGGATATCGCCAACGGTGTTGGTGCCTGCCTGGTAGGGGCTGCTCAACACTTCATCTTTCGATTGGAATAATCCGAGAGCAATATAACCGAAGCGCTGACCATATTTGCGTCCGATACGTTGTTGCCAGGGATAGGGCCAGGGCGCATTGGCATCGTTGAGAATGATCGCACGGTTCCAGGTGAAATTGCCGCGGAAGCCAACATACACTTTTCCGATTTTGGTATTCACTTCACCTGTTGCGTCGATACCCTTGTTGTATATTTCGCCCAGGTTGGCCCATGGGCGGTTGCGTATACCGGTATAGTTGGGCACATCGCCACGCGTACGGAAAATACCGGTACGATGTTCGCTGAACACGTCAACAGTGAGCGATACCTGGTCTTTCAGCGTTCTTAACTCTAAACCCAGATTGGCTTTTTTGGCTTTTTCCCAGGTAACGTCCACAGCGTATTGATCTATGTCTACACCATTGAAATTGTTGTTGGCGCCGTTGGCACCGAAGGAGTAGCCGCCATTACCGCCACCTACCGTTGATATATAAGCGAAACGCCTGCCGCCAATATTTCCGTTGCCTACCAGACCATAAGAGAATCGCACTTTCAAAAACTGTATGGCGTCGGCCAATGGATCAAAAAAGCGTTCACGGGAGGCTACCCATCCTACACCAAATGAGGGGAAGAAACCAAATCGCTTACTGGGCGCAAAGGTTTCGGAACCGTTGTAGCCAAAATTGGCTTCTGCCAGGTATTTGTCGTTGTAGGCATAGGTAACCCTGCCGGCCAGTCCAATATAACGGAAGGGTATAGACGAAACAAAATCACCGGCAAATGCGTCCTGCCTGTCAGACTGGTTGTACAGCAGCAGGCCGGTAACCTCATGATCGCCAAAGGTGCGACGGTAGTTGATGGCCGCTTCGGCGTAGAACTGTCTGGTGCCGCCGTTGCTGCGACTGTAACCGAGGAAGTTGGTGCCTACCTGGGTTTGTTCCAGGATCAGCTCGCCATTGGCGTCGCGGCCGCTCGCCAGGTAACCGTCAACCGATTTGGTGCGGCTGATGTTGTGGGTATTGTAATTGTCGAAAGAGAACATGCCTGTGATAGACAATCCTTTTACCCAGAAGTCGAGGTCCTGTGTTAAGCGGATATTGCTCCATAACTGGCTCCTGAATTCCGTTACATAACCGCTCTGGGTCAGGAGGGTATAGGGATTGTTGATGTCGCCGGTGCGCAATTTGGAAAACAATCCGTTGGTATATTTTACCGGTAATACCACCGGGGGCAGTTTATATGCTGCGTCCCAGATCGATCCGGCAGAAGCGCCGGGGAAATTGCCGTTGCTGATCCAGCCGGAAGCGCCGAAATCAATTTTGGTGGTTTTGGTGAGGCGCAGGTTCAGGTTGGCGGTAAAGTTATAGCGCGTAAATTTCACTTGTGCATTGATGGCTTCCGTGATATGCCGGGAGAGTTGGGTAAAAAAATGAAATGGCTTAACGAATGGCAACACCAGTTGCCCGACCTGTTCCATGGTGCGGAACGGCTGGACGCCATTACGTTTCATATGAGTATGGAGTATATGAAGATCAAAAAGCCACGTGTGCTGTTCATTGGTTTGGGCGATACTGATGAATTTGCACACATGGGCATGTACGATTATTACCTCGACGCCGCACAAAAGTCCGACGCATATATCAGGCAGTTATGGGAATATATTCAATCCGATCCTTTTTACGCCAATAAGACCACCCTCATTATTACCACGGATCACGGAAGAGGACTGGCGCAGGGTGGCAACTGGCGGCATCACGGTAAACAAACGCCGCATTCAAACGAAATGTGGGCGGCCGCTATCGGGCCTTCTGTGCCGCCCGTGGGAGAAAGCCGTACCAAAACAGTTTATTACCAGGGACAGCTTGCTGCTACCATCGCCGAAATACTGGGTTTCACCTTCGATCCACCTCATCGGCCATTGCCGCCGCTCTCGCCGGATAAATTGTAATTATACATCAAAGAAAGAGGAATCAAACAAAACAATCCTGGAAACCATAGCGCCGCAAAAATTAACAGGAATAACTGCATTATACCTGGCTGCACAGTGCCGGCAAGGACCAGTTCCGGGCCATTGCGCAGCAAGGTGCGCAGTTATTCGTACGTTACGGGAAAGCAGGTACCGACGGACTTTCCCAGGTGAAAACATTCCTGGGAAGAAGAAGCAACGGAAGCGAAGAAGCAATTGATCAGTGAACAGGTGCAGAAGGGGTACAGGCAAGAGGAGTAACATGAAACGTGGTGCACTTTGCCAGGCATTGAACACAGGTTTCCTTATTTTGTGCCCCGAAACGGCCATCTTGTTATGCAGCCGGGCACATCATGAAAACTTCTCCCGACCAAACAAAAGTACACAACATGAATTGGCATTTGTCTGTCCGCAAACGAATTCTATGGACCGCATTTTTGTGCTGCACATTTTCTTTATTCTGCCGTGCTCAATATGGTTCCTATGATCTCCGCTGTGAGCATCTTCCCTTGCCACTTGGTATAGACAATCCGCAGCCGCGCCTTTCATGGAAAATGAAAGACGACCGTCAGGGTGCCCGGCAAACGGCGTATGAAGTATTGGTGTGTATGGATTCCGTTATAAAAGCAGATGGTAAAAACATTCACTGGCGTTCCGGCAAAATATCATCATCAAAAAATCTCATCAATTACAACGGTAAAAAACTGCAGCCTTTTACAAGATACTATTGGCAAGTACGCCTATGGGACAGCAATGGCAAAATGTTACCCGAAGCGCCCGTCAGCTGGTTCGAAACCGGTATGATGGGCATCCATAACTGGAGGGGAAACTGGATCAGCGATGGTGGCGATGTCAACACCCTGCCTGCTCCTTATTTCAGAAAACAATTTACTGTTACGAAAACTATAAAACAGGCCAGGGCTTATATAGCAGTAGCAGGCTTGTATGAATTCTATATCAATGGCGCCAAAAGCGGCGACCATCGCCTTGATCCCATGTACACCCGGTTCGACCGGCGCAACCTGTACGTCACCTACGATGTAACGGCGCAACTGCAACAAGGGGAAAATGCCATCGGTGTGGTGCTCGGCAACGGCTGGTATAACCATCAGTCATTGGCCGTATGGAACTTTGAAAAAGCGCCGTGGCGGCAGCGTCCGGCGTTTTGTCTCGACCTGCGCATTACCTACACCGACGGGAGCACCCGGATCATCAGTACTGATCCTTCCTGGAAAACAGCGCACGGGCCCATCATCTTTAACAGCATTTACACAGGAGAGCATTACGATAGCCGGCTGGAAATGCCGGGCTGGAATACTGCCAATTTCGATGACAGCAAATGGCGCAGGTCTGCTTTGCGTGCCGCTCCTTCGAAGCAGATTGTGAGCCAGACCATGGTGCCAGTGAGAAATGTGGAAGCCATTACACCGCGCTCGCTGGTGCGCTTCAGCGATACCAATTATTTGTTTGATATGGGCAGGAACATGTCCGGTGTGGTGAAAATAAAATTACAGGGAGATAGCGGCACTGTGGTACGGCTCATCCACGGCGAACGATTGTACAAGGAAAACCATCCGCAGGCGGGCCATGTGGATCTGTCCAACATTGATGTATACCACCGGCCGAAAGACAACAGCGATCCTTTCCAGACAGACATCGTGGTCCTGAACGGGAAAAACGCTGTGGAGTTTATGCCGCGTTTCAACTACAAAGGCTTTCAGTATGTGGAAGTGAAGAGCAGTCGCCCGATACAATTGCAGCAAAGCGATTGCATTGGCTATTTTATGCACAGCGATGTGCAACCGGCCGGCACGATCGATTGTTCCAATCCTTTACTGGTAAACATCTGGAAGGCTACCAATAATTCCTACCTGTCTAACCTCTTCGGATACCCTACGGATTGTCCGCAGCGCGAAAAGAACGGCTGGACCGGTGACGGCCATTTTGCCATCGAAAGCGGTTTGTTCAATTACGATGCCATTACCGTATATGAAAAATGGCTGGCAGACCACCGCGACGAACAGCAGCCCAACGGCGTACTGCCCGATATCATTCCCACCGGTGGCTGGGGCTATGGCACGGCCAATGGTACCGACTGGACCAGCACCATCGCCATCATTCCCTGGAATCTGTACCTGTTTTATGGGGATATGAAACCGCTGGCAGACAACTATGAAAACATCAAAGCATATGTAAACTATATCGATCACATCAGTCCTTCGGGGCTTACCACTTTTGGCCGCGGCGACTGGGTGCCGGTGAAATCAACCTCTTCCCTGGAATTTACTTCTTCCATTTATTTCTATGTGGATGCGCAGATACTGGCAAAAGCAGCCAGGCTGTTGGAGAAATCGGATGATCATAATCGTTATACTGCATTGGCCGAAAAAATAAAAAAGGCCATCAATGATAAATATTTTGACAAAGAAAAATGTTTGTATGCCAGCGGTGTGCAAACCGAACTCAGTATGGCACTGCACTGGAAAATCGTTCCGCCAGGATACGAAGCACGGGTAGCGGCCAATCTTGCCAAACGTGTAGCGGCGGATGGCATGCACCTCGATGTAGGCGTGCTTGGCGCCAAAGCCATTCTGAATGCATTAAGCGATAATGGTCAGGCGGAAATTGCTTATCAACTGGCTGTACAGGATACTTATCCCAGCTGGGGCTGGTGGATTGTGAATGGCGCTACCACGCTGTATGAGAACTGGGACATCAATGCATCGCGGGATATTTCGTTAAACCATATGATGTTCGGTGAAATCGGCGCCTGGGTGTACAAGGGACTGGGAGGCATCAAGCCAGACGAGGCAGCGCCGGGGTTCAAGAATGTGTTGTTGCAACCCAATTTTGTAAATGGTGCTGATTATTTCGAGGCTACATATGAAGGGCCGTATGGAACCATACGATCGTCCTGGAAGCGTTCGGGCAATAAAGTAATATATGAAGTAAGTATACCCGCTAATAGTACGGGCACTATTCGTTTTCCTGCTGGCGTCAATAGGGTGAGCGAAAAAGGGAAGGGCGTCAATCCTGTGCAGCCTTATGGGGTTACTGCGGGGAAATATCGTTTTGAAATTGAAGTGGAGGAGGAACATAAATAAATCCTGCGCAATAGCTATAGAAGTCTATTCCGCCGGTTTAGCTATCGTGTGGATACAAATACGCTGCTGGTACTTTGGCGCATCCAGTTGGCTGTCCATCCCTTAGACAGCTGGCACAGTCCATGACCCTACCTTGATGGCCCTATCTGCAGTAAGTCGGAAAAACGCAAACAGCTATTGGTAAGACATCCGGTACGGTTCATGACCATAGCTTTTTAGCCCCATCTGCCATAAGTCGCAAAGCCCCTATAACTGCGTTGCCAGGCTCCAAAATGCCCATACAACTAATGTTCTGCCGATTAACCCTTTCCCTCTTTTAACTGAATTTTTCCCCCGCTTCATAGGAATAATGCGCCCCATTTATTAACTTTGAAGAGCAAAGTACTTTTTGTTAACTTGTGTGCTATGGGGACCAATCCTAACCAACCATATTTCGTCCATCCGGACAGCGTTGTCAGAAAAATCTGGGGCAAAAGCGATACTATTTTGTTCATCTTCGCCGGCGCTGCTGCCGAGTTTGCACTCAACAAAGCAGTGCACTGGTTGTACTTTACCGGCAAACTCCCGAAAGATCCGCTCGGTCGCCTGTTTTCAACAGTAGCCTACGCAAAGAAAATTGTATTTGCGCCCACAGCAGCAGCGCTCAAAGCCATCGATACCATTCGCCAGATTCACACCGCAGTAGAAAAAGCGCGCGGCGCAACCATTCCCGACTGGGCCTACCGCGATGTATTGTTCATGCTCATTCACTATTCCATTGCTTCCTACGAACTGCTGGAACACCGCATGAGTGATGAAGAAAAAGAAGAACTATACAATGTTTTTTACCGCATGGGCACAAGAATGGGGTTGATAGAACTACCCGAAAACTACCAGGCATGGCTGCCGGTGAGAACAGCGCATTTGCAGGAACACTATGAAAAGAGCGCGTATACTGTGGATTTATTCAAACAGTATAAAAAACATCTCGGTGCCTTTCGTTATAACATTTTAATAGAAGGCCAGAAACTGATTGTTCCGCAGCGCGTAAAAGCATTGTTGTCTTTCAGCAATGGTAAACTGCTGAAACCAGTCATCCCACTATATAAATTAAGCCGGGCCATGAAAATGGACGCCATGCTGAAAAATTTGCTTCTGCCCAAAGAATACAAAGAACAGATCAGGGCGCTGGATGTACATGACAGGTACTAACGAAAAGGGCCACCCGAACGGATCGGGCAGCCTCTTTTCTGTCGTCGTTATTATACCTATTGCTTCTTTATTGAAGGTCGAATCTGTCCAGGTTCATCACCTTGTTCCAGGCAGCTACAAAATCCTTCACAAATTTTTCTTCATTACCTGCACAGGCATATACTTCAGCCAATGCTCGCAGTTCTGAATTGGCCCCGAATACCAGGTCGGCGCGGGTAGCGGTCCATTTCGGCTGACCGGTGGCGCGGTCGGTGCCAATGAACATTTCCTGGTCGTCGGAAGTGGCTTTCCAACTGGTGCGCATGTCGAGCAGGTTCACAAAGAAATCGTTGGTGAGCTGGCCGGGGCGTGTGGTAAACACGCCGTGCTTGCTGCCATCGTAGTTGGTGTCCAGTACGCGCATACCGCCTATCAGAACAGTCAACTCAGGCGGCGTAAGTGTAAGCAGGTGTGCTTTGTCAACCAGCAATTCTTCGGTAGACACACGGGGATTCGGTTTGCGATAGTTTCGGAAACCATCTGCCAGGGGCTCCAGATAACCAATAGATTCCACATCGGTTTGTTCCTGTGAAGCGTCCATGCGGCCGGGCGTAAACGGCACCGTTACCGGGAAGCCTGCATCTTTGGCTGCTTTTTCCACTGCAGCGCAACCGCCTAACACTATGAGGTCGGCCAAAGAAATTTTCTTGCCGTCTTTTTGTTCGCTGTTGAAAGTTTTCTGAATGCCTTCCAGTATTGTCAATACTTTTTTCAGGCGGGGAGGATTGTTCACTTCCCAGTCTTTCATCGGAGCCAGTCGAATGCGTGCACCGTTGGCGCCGCCGCGTTTGTCGGTTCCGCGGAAAGTGGAAGCAGAAGCCCATGCTGTAATCACCAGGTCTGAAATGCTCAATCCGGATTCCAGCAGTTTTGCTTTCAATGCTGCTATATCCTTTTCATCAACCAGTTTGTGGTCAACAGCCGGGATCGGGTCCTGCCACAGCAGTTCTTCCTGCGGCACTTCGGGGCCAAGGTAGCGAGAACGTGGTCCCATATCGCGGTGTGTCAGTTTAAACCAGGCGCGCGCAAAGGCATCTGCAAAGGCATCGGGGTTTTCGAGGAAGCGTCTTGATATTTTTTCATAAATGGGATCAAAGCGCAGCGACAGGTCGGTCGTCAGCATGGTAGGCTTATGCTTTTTGTTGGGATCATAAGGATCGGGGATGATCGCTTCCGCATTTTTAGCCACCCATTGGTGCGCACCGGCCGGACTCTTGGTCAGTTCCCATTCATAGCCAAAAAGTATTTCGAAGAAATTGTTGCTCCATTTCGTCGGCGTTTTGGTCCAGGTTACTTCCAGTCCGCTGGTGATCGTGTCCGGACCTTTACCGGAACCATAACTGTTGCTCCAGCCCAGTCCCATCATTTCCATGGGAGCGGCTTCGGGCTCTCTGCCTACATGCGTGGCAGGCGCAGCGCCATGCGTTTTGCCAAAGCTGTGTCCACCCGCAATCAGCGCTACCGTTTCTTCATCATTCATCGCCATTCGGGCAAATGTATCACGGATATCCTTAGCCGCAGCGATCGGGTCAGGGTTGCCATCAGGACCTTCGGGATTCACATAAATCAATCCCATCTGCACCGCTGCCAGCGGTTTTTCCAGGTCGCGGGAATGTGTTTTACCATCGGCATTGTCTTCCGACACCAGCACAGCACCATCTTTCTGCACACCGTGACTGCCGTGCGCATAGCGCAGGTCGCCGCCCAGCCATTTCTCTTCAGAACCCCAGTATACATCTTCATCGGGTTCCCACACATCAGGACGACCGCCGGCAAAACCAAATGTTTTAAAGCCCATGGATTCCAGCGCCACGTTACCGGCCAGGATCATCAGGTCGGCCCAGCTGATCTTGTTGCCATATTTCTGTTTGATGGGCCAGAGCAGTCGGCGGGCTTTATCGAGGTTGGCATTGTCGGGCCAGCTGTTTAGCGGTGCAAAGCGTTGTTGCCCGGTACCGCCGCCACCGCGACCGTCGAATACGCGGTATGTACCGGCACTGTGCCAGGCCATACGGATGAAGAGCGGACCATAATGGCCGAAGTCTGCGGGCCACCAATCCTGCGAATCGGTCATCAGTGCATGCAGGTCTTTCTTTACTGCCTGCAGGTCGAGGCTTTTAAATGCTTCGGCATAATTGAAATCCTCGCCCATGGGGTTGGATTTGTTGGAATGTTGCCGAAGGATGTTCAATTTTAAATAATTGGGCCACCAATCGCGGTTCCTTGTACCGCCTCCGCCCACATTCGGCTTCAGGCTGCCGTTGTGAAACGGGCACTTGCTAATGTCGTTCATTTCTTTTCCCATGGTAAATACAATTTGTGCTATAGATTTTTGCTATTGAATGGGTGATTGCATAGTGTATACTAAGTACTTGCCACACGGGCCAAAAATAGTATTTTGGGAAAATAGAAGTTATTGATTGATTCTATATTCTGATAAATAGCGTCTATGAGGAAGCAAAGGAAGTGGTCATAACCGCTATTGTTTCATATACGTTGCCTTGAATCGCGCCAGCGGCGCCATACGCGCCCTGTTCAATATGAGCGTATCGCCCATGATTAGGAAATGATCTGCTTGTTGCAGCGCGTCCAGCAGTTGCCGTTCCAGCACTGTATTGGCGCAGGCCATTTGTGTGGTAATCATTTTTGACATTGCGATGCGGTTTCTGCCGCGCACTTCATAATAACCGCCAATAGTGTTGCAGCCGGTATTGCCGTGGACGCGGTTATCGGTTTCTTTAAAAATAATATATGGTTCCCGCGTAAAGCTGCTGTCCGGCACCACAGGTTGACCATTCAGTTCAACCAGTTTCCAGTATCTTTCAAGTATGGCGTAATTGGACTTGGTGAGCAGGTAATCACCATCCGGACCGCTGTTTCGTTTGCCTTGCGCATCTACCGGTATCAATGTATTTTCTCCCACAAAATACCGGACGGTATCCCTATCACTGGCCGCCAGCGCAATGGTGTTGCCCGCTTCATTCCAGGTAAAGCTGCCGGTGTGCGCGTAGGTGGAATCCGTTTTTGCAAGATACTTTCGCTGAAAAGTGTAGGTCTGGTTCCGGTTAAGATGTATGGTAGTTTGTATACCGGGGCAATCGGCGCAGGGCAGCACGCCGTAATAAATGCCGTCCCAATCCAGCGAATTGCGGCTGTTGTGTTGATCATCTGCCTGGCCGATGGTGCTGGTGGCCGATGGTTCCTTGCAGCCGGACAATATGAACAGGCATATAGCGATCAGGCAGATTGGCAAATTCCATTGCATACAAAACTGTTTTGCTGTTAAACGAACGCCGGCAATGACCAGGAGAAAGCAGGTAACAGGTTATAAAAAAAGAGGCTGTCTTTAAAGTTACTGATTTTATGCTTCTCAAAATGCCTTGTGCAAAAAATGCAGATGGAGCCATACCAGCGTGTACGGACTAATTGTATTTAAAGTTTTATTGAAACTTGTTATTCCAACTTTGCTGCTTAATTTAACAGCCATTATTTCGTCCGGAGCGCCGGCGGCTGATGCATACAAGTACAATAGTGGCACGCAGGGGCAAGGGACAGGGCATAACTATTGCGATATTTCCTTTCATTATACATTATTAAGGATCTGACACAAAGCCTGTAAAACCAATTGAAATGTTTAAAAATTCTTTTCTTACCAGTTGCGCTGCAGTGATCTTGATGGCCTGCGGCGGCAACAACAGCGTTAACTCCGCCAGTATGGATGATGCAGGCGTATCAGCCGATACCACTGCACAGCCTGTTGAAACAGACAAACCGAATTCAAATTACAAGCCGGCATTTGAAGGACAAACACGCGTAAAGGGCGTTACAACGAAAACGCCGTATGAAGCCAAAGTACTGACATCCGATCTGAAGAAGCCCTGGGGCATTGCTATATTGCCCGATGGCCGGCTGCTGATTACTGAAAAAGAAGGCACCATGCGCATTGCTACAACTGACGGACAACTGAGCGCGCCCATCACCGGCCTGCCTGCTGTGAATGCGAAAGGACAGGGAGGGTTGCTGGGACTTACGATTGATCCGCAGTTCAGCAGCAACCGGATGGTGTACTGGGTATTTTCTGAAAACAGGCCCGGTGGCACTTTAACAGCAGTAGCAAAAGGAAGACTGTCGGATGATGAAAAGAAAATCGAGAACGCAACGGTAATCTATCGCGCTACGCCTGCGCACGCAAGTAACCTGCACTATGGTGGCCGCATTTTGTTCGACAAGGAAGGAAATCTTGTGGTGAGCACCGGCGAACGTTCCGACCGTGTTACAAGACCACAGGCGCAGGATTTACAATCTGGCCTTGGCAAAATTGTACGTATTACCACCGATGGCCAACCTGCAGCCGGTAATCCTTTTGCAGGCAATGCCAATGCACGACCGGAGATTTATTCCTATGGACATCGGAACGTGCAGGGGCTGGCCTGGCATCCTGAAACCGGCGATCTCTGGGAAAGTGAATTCGGTCCGCGTGGTGGCGACGAAATCAACCGCGTGCAACCCGGCAAAAACTATGGCTGGCCAGTGATTACTTACGGTATAGAATACAGCGGCGAACAAATAGGAGAGGCCATCCAGCAGAAGGAAGGCATGGAACAACCCGTGTACTATTGGGACCCCGTAGTGTCGCCCAGCGGCATTGAGTTTTACAAAGGAGATAACATGCCGGAGTGGAAAAACAGTTTGTTCGTGGCTGCCCTGAACAAACCGCACCTGGTAAGACTGGTAATAGAAAATAACAAAGTAACCGGCGAAGAAAGGCTGCTGATGGAAGAACGTCAGCGGTTCAGGGATGTAACGGTAACCAATGATGGGATAGTGTATGCCGTTACCGATGCCGGCAGGTTGTACCGCATTGCCAAAAAATAATAAACGGACAGTTAATGTGGCCCACAGCAGCATATAGCAGCATGGCTGCAATATGCTGCTGTGGTTTATTTTTAATACCGGCGGTAATGTGTGGCGGAATATGGTGAAAAGACTTTGCACCGGTATTTGCATGAAGACCCTGCAGTTTTTTTATACGATTACATACAGTTAACAAAGCAAAAGCCGGCGCAATACCCGTTTCGTTTTGCGGCAGCATTTTGAAGATGTAGTAACTAAACTGGCAAAAAAAGTGAGCAATTAATGCTTGCTCTGTTTCCCAATATTGGACTGTTGTTCTTCTGCTACCAGCACTTTTTGCTGTTGCTGCTGAAAAAATACTACTGCACACAGGTGTGCCGTTCTCCATTTGCTTTAAAGCAAAAAATTTTTTCTTGCTGCTACATGTATTGATTTTTTTCGTTCTTAGCGCTTGTACTTAAACAGGCCTGATCAGTTATGATAAAAATCAAATTGCTTGTTGCGTGCCTGGTTATTACACCGGTACTGCTTGCGCAACCGTACACCTTACGCAAATCCATCGTTTTTGAGAATGGGAACATTACTTCTTATGGAGACGCCAACAAACAGGAACTGCTCCTGTTGAAGAACAGTTACCGGGAGTTTGCACTAACCGATGAGGGACTGATGATCTCGGCATTTCAGAATTTAAATCATCAACACCTCGGATTTCTGAAAAGTGGAAGGGTGGCGTTTGACCTGAGGGGACTGGAAGACCGTGTGCACAGTGTAACCCTTCACCAGGTGAAAATAGACAAGAAACAATGGTATGGCATCCATATGCGGGTGGATGGGCCGTCCAACAAAATAAAGTTTTATTTACTGCTGGTGAATAAGAACCGCGACTGTCAATTGCTCGTATCGGAACTTTTAAGTCACAACGATGCGCGGGTGCTGTATTCATCCAAACAAAATGATTGGGTAAGAGATGACGAGAATAAGTTTGCTGTGGAAAAATTTGGTAACCATTGGAAGTTTTTGTTGAATGGCAAACTGATTTATGAAACAACAGAAACTGTAGCGTACAGATTTTTTGATCATGCGCCTGAAGCCTATCTGCAAGGTGCCGGCCAGTTATTGCTCCGTGCTTTCCGCTTCGAATTTCATGGTTTGCCGGCCTGGGCTAAGGCGGAAGGTGCGTCTTCACCGCTTTTTTTCGTAAAGCAGCCTGACCCGGATATGCCTGCTTTTACCAGTTTGCAGGAAGCACTTGATTTTATTAAGCAACAGGTGCAATGTGGCAACGCCGTGCTGGATTCCAAAATCAGCCAGGGAAAGCGTGAAACAAACAAAGTATACAATGCCACCCTGGATTACAGTTTCACAGAGAAAGATGTCAACTTCCGGTACAGTTACCATACCCTGATGGAAATCAGGTCTGCGGACAAACCTGGACCCGGCGATACGCTGCAGGCTGTGGGTAACGTCATGCATACTGGGGTGGAATTCCCGCTGTTAAAGGTAGGAGCGGCGCAGCCAATGGTTGATGAAGAAAATAACATGGCCGGCCTCCAAATGAGAACGTGGTTGAATGTAAAAGCTACTGTGCAAAGCGAGCAGTTCAGGGAACGCATTGACGGCAAACGATTCATTGCCGGTGTTGAACAGGATCAGCGGCAGACCGACCAGTTTGTGGTCCATTGTTATGATAAGAAGGTGTCCAAACACCTGTCCTATGCATTCTGGTTTGCCAATCAGAAAATGCAGGAAAAGATCAAAAATTAACTACCAGTAAATTGAAAACCCTACATCACTTCCATTTATATGATCAAATACAAACTGCTTGTTATTTACCTGTTTGTTGCTCCCGTACTCTTTGCGCAAAAAAGCCCGCTGCAAAAATCTGTTGTTTTTGCCGACGGAAAAATCGTCACCAACGGTGATCCCGCCATTCAACAGCTTCACCAGCCAGCGAATACCGTTACAGGAACCTATACCCTTACGGAAGAAGGCGTTGTGATGGACTTGAATAATCCGTTTGCGCAACGCGTGCTGATGCAGGTGCTTAAAGACCGGTCGGCTTCGATGAAACTTAAAGGGATTGATGACTTTGTATACCGGTTGCATATCCGGCCGCTGCAACTGGACAACAACGTGTTTTACGGCATACACCTGCTGGTGCCGGGCCCTATCGCCAAAGACACCAAAATGTACCTGCTGCTGGTGAACAAAAACGGCGATTGCAAGGTGGTGGTGACAGATGACTTTACGTTGAACAGGCTCACCCCGGTGTATTCATCGCAGCAAAATGACTGGGTGAAACCCGAAGGAAATGAATTGGTGATTGAGAAGTTCGGCAACCAATGGAAACTGATGGTGAACGAAAAAGTAGTTTATGAAAAAACGGAAACAGTGACGTACAAGTTGGAAGGACTGGTGCCGGACGTGTTCCTGGAGAAATCCGGAAAATTATTGTTGCACTCTTTCCGCTTCGACTTTCATGGGGAAACTGTTACCGAAAAGCCGGCCCCTGTTGTGCCCAAACTTCCGCCAACGCCGCCTGTGACCATGCAAACCACTACCGATACCGGCACCTTTAATTCCATCATGGATGCGCTGGCATTCATTAAAAAGAATGTGCGTTGCGGCGAAGAGGTGCAGATATTGAAACAAGACGATAGTATGAAGGTCTATACCCAGGTGTTCTATGCAAAATTTGATTACCGTTTTACGGCAAAGGACACAATTCTGCGTTACAGTTATTTTAAACTTTATGGAGCCAGGCTGCGGGGATTGCCTGCCAACAGCGATTCGATCATGGCTGAAGGCAAGGTCCGTTACACCCAGGTGGAGTTTTCGCTCCGGCAAATGAGAGTGGCCAAATTACTGATAGATGATGTTACCAAAGAGGAAGGCTGTACCGTTGAACTCTGGTCTTCGGTACCGTGGAAAAGGGAAATAGAAGATTTTGTAGAGTATACAACAGGTGAAAGAGTGTATGGCAATAAACAGCAGGAAGAAACCAGGATGTACCCCATTGTCGATATTTATTGTTATGATAAGCGGGTAAGAAATCAAATAATCAATGCGTTCAACTATATCATCGAACAATTGAGTAAAACGCGAAAATAATTTCCCGGCACAGACGGACGCAGGTACCATTTGGTAAAGGGCTGACCATTGCGTCAGCCCTTTTCTTACTGATAAACTTCGCGCTGAATGCTATTATTCCCGCCAGCCGGTTTGCATTCACCATTGAATGCTGTTTTTTCTTTTGAAAGCAGTATAAATAAAGTAACTTGACCCGTTTGAAAACCATTACGGAGATTTCAACCAAACATGAAAAAGTTAGTTTACCTGTTTTTCGTACCGGCCATTCTTAGCGGCTGTTCACCAAAAACCGCAACACAGACTTCCCCAAAACAAACCTCCGGCAACCCGGTGTTTCCCGGCTGGTATGCCGACCCGGAAGGAGTTATTTTTGATAAACAATACTGGATATATCCTACCTATTCTGCACCCTACGCCCAACAGGTGTTCATGGACGCGTTTTCATCGAAAGATCTGGTCAACTGGACCAAACACGAGCGCATTGTAGATACCGCCGCCATCAAATGGGCAAAACGCGCCATGTGGGCGCCGGCCATTGTGCAGAAAGACGGCCGCTATTTCCTGTTCTTTGCCGCCAACGATATCCAGAACGAACAGGAAGTGGGCGGTATCGGGGTAGCCGTTGCCGATAGGCCCGAAGGACCTTTTCGCGATTACCTCGGTAAACCGTTGCTGAACAAAATTGTGAACGGCGCACAACCCATCGACCAGTTTGTATTCCGTGATAAAGACGGTCAGTATTACATGATCTACGGCGGTTGGGGACATTGCAACATCACCCGGCTGAAAGACGACTTTACCGGTTTCCTGCCGTTTGAAGACGGTACTATTTTCCGCGAAATCACGCCCAAAGGATATGTGGAAGGTCCCATTATGTTTATCCGCAACAACAAATACTATTTTATGTGGAGCGAAGGGGGCTGGGGCGGCCCGGATTACCGTGTAGCCTATGCCATAGGCGATTCGCCCTTTGGTCCCTTTGAACGCATCGGCACTATATTGCAACAGGACGCTGCTGTGGCCACGGGCGCCGGACATCATTCCGTATTGCAAATTCCCAATAGCAACGACTGGTACATTGTATACCATCGCCGTCCGTTGGGAGAAACCGATCGCAATCACCGCGTAACCTGTATCGACAAAATGGAGTTTGATGAGAAGGGGTTCATTAAACCGGTGAAGATTACTTTTGAAGGGGTGCCTCGCAGAACCTTAAAGTAAACCTCTTAATACAGTTATACCCCAATAAGCCGCGGTGTAAAAAGTCTGTGCCGGCCTCGCCCAAAAGATTGGCGGCATTATGACTTCGTAACAATCTGCCTTGAAAAAATATGTGCCAGTATGTGGCCCGGCAATAAGGTTTACTGCCGGCAGTGCTACTCTTTTTTTCCTGAGGGGCCGGGCAAACTCCAGTTGTATTTCACGGCGATCAATCGCACAGCCACTGTAGTTGCAATGCAAATAGCATCGATGGCTACCGGCGGTATGGAGGTTTGTTGCAGTACAAAAAACAGGATGCCGCCGGCGATGCAGGCGGTGGCGTATATTTCCTTGTGCAGAATCTGTGGTATCTGGTTCAGCAATACATCTCTCAACAATCCTCCAAAACAGGCAGTGATGGTCCCGAGGGCTATGCACAACCCCATGGAAAAATCAAGCGCCAGGCCTTTGCGAATGCCCAGCACGGTGAAAAAGCCGATGCCTATGGAATCGAACAACAGCAATACTTTCTGATAATTTTTCAGCTTGTTGAAGAACAGTGCAATGGATGCGCTGATGAAAATAGTGATGGGGTAATAACCGGTACGCATCCACGTAACGGGGAAATCGCCTATGAGCACATCACGGATGGTGCCACCGCCAATAGCGGTGATGAATGCAATCACGTAGATGCCGAATACGTCCAGCTTTTTCTCCATGGCCGCAAACACACCTGAAATGGCAAAGGCGGCAGTACCGAGGAGATCGATTAATGTAAAGATGTTGTTGCTCATATAAAAGTGAGGCTATGGTGGCTGCGTGATTCAAAAATAAGTGAAATGGGGGTGGTCAGTAAATACACCCGCACAAAAAATACCCCCAAAATTTGTGTAGTTAAATGACTACGCATATATTTGTAGTCAAATGACTACATAATATGCATCTACGGCGCGATGTTTTTCAGGCAATAGCAGACCCCACCCGACGGGCAATTCTTACGCTGGTGGCCTCGCATGCTATGACGGCAGGGGCCATAGCCGCTCATTTCAACACTGCCCGGCCAACCGTTTCAAAACATTTGCAGATACTTACCGAATGCCAGTTGCTGACACAGCAGCCGAACGGTCGGGAGATCTATTACCATTTAAACCCGGGCAAGATGAAAGAGATTGCAGACTTCCTGGAGCCGTTTCGCAAACTGTGGGACGACCGGTTCAACAAGCTGGAAGCAGTAATGAAAAAATACAAATCAAAAAAATAATACCTGATGGAACAAAAAACCAAAATCCACGCTGAACCCGGCAGACACGATCTCTTGATTACCAGGGAATTTGACCTGCCATTGGAATTGCTTTTCAAAGCGCATGCAGAACCGGAACTGATCGAGCAGTGGATGGAAAGCAGTGTGGTGAAATTTGAAGGAAGAAAACACGGCTACTACGCACTGGAAAAAAAAGACCCTGCGGGAAATATCCTGTTTGCCGCCGACGGCACTTTTCATGAGTTTACAGCGAACAAGAAGATCACCCGCACTTTTCAGATGGCTAACGCGCCATTTGACGTGCAACTGGAGTTTCTCGAATTTGAAAAACTCACCGATGACACCAGCAAACTCAACATACAAATTGTTTTCAGAACTGTTGACTTGCGCGACCAGATGCTGAAGCTGCCATTTGCCTTTGGCCTGAACATGGCGCATAACCGTCTTGAAGAAGTGATCAAATCTATAAGGAAATAAAAAAACTTTTTTATGAAAAAAAGAAACAACATCATTTACTGGATCGCCACTGTATGGCTTTCGCTGGGTATGTTGTCAACCGGTGTTGTGCAGCTATTGCGTCTTGAAGAAGAAAATGCATACATCATGCAGTTAGGGTACCCGGTATATTTGCTTACCATTATTGGCACCTGGAAAATACTTGGCGTAATAGCTGTGCTGGCGCCTAAATTTGCATTGTTGAAAGAATGGGCCTATGCGGGATTCTTTTTTGTCTGTACCGGGGCCATTGTTTCGCATATTGTACAGGGTGAAGCGAAGGATATTTTCGGGCCGCTGCTGTTGTTGGTGCTGACCGTGGTTTCATGGTATTTCCGTCCGCCTGCCCGGAAGGTATTGCAACCCGTACTGCAATAAATACGACTGGCTATTTACTGAAAATTCAAACGCATTGTATGAAGAAGAATAACAAAAAACTGTCTGCTGAGCAAACCCAGGCGCTTTTAAAAACACTGAAGGCCCGGTTTGAAAAATTCAGTAATCGTCATAAAGGGATTAAATGGGAGGATGTGCAGTCGAGGCTGGAAGCGCATCCTGACAAGCTGTGGTCGCTCCATGAAATGGAAGCCACCGGCGGCGAACCCGATGTGGTGGGGTATGACAAGAAGACCGGTGAATACATTTTTTTTGATTGCGCTGAGGAGAGTCCCAGGGGCAGGAGAAGTGTTTGCTATGATCCGGAGGCATTGGCTTCGCGGAAGGAACACAAGCCCAAACACAGTGCGGTGGGCATGGCAGAAGAAATGGGCATTGAGCTGCTGACAGAGCAGGAATACCGGGAATTGCAAAAGCTCGGCGAATTTGATTTAAAGACTTCAAGTTGGGTTAAAACAACGCCTGAAATCCGCAAGCTAGGCGGGGCGCTTTTTTGCGATCGTCGCTACAACACTGTATTTCTCTATCACAACGGCGCGGAGTCTTATTATGCTTCGCGTGGGTTCAGGGGGATGTTGCGGGTGTAGTGCACACGCTAAAATTTTGTAGCGCATCCAGCTGTATGTTCATCCCCCGCTGGCGCTATTGTGTGGACACCAACACGCTGCTGGTACCCTGGCACATCCTGCAAACTGTCCGTCCCCCGCTGGTGGGGGATGAACAGGCACCAGGATGTGCCAAAGCACTGCAGCATATTGAGGAAGGATAGGGGTTAGGGGTTAAAAAGCCGTTCCTTCTTTTGCCAGTTCAATCATGGCTTCCAGTTCATTGATCAGTTCAGCATCGGAGGAGAAACCCTCGGTAAGAAAACGTTGCCGGCCTTTGGCATCAATGACCACTTTTGCCGGAATGCCTTTTGGTTTATATGCAGACACTACTTCATAACTGCCTGGCTTACCCGATACCGGCTTATCCATCAGCACCTGGAAATTGTATTTGTTCTTCTTAACAAAGTCCTTCACTCTTTTCAAAGCGCCTTCTTCTTTTTCCTGTGTGGCAATAAACAGGAACACCACTTCAGGATGTTTGTCCACCATTTTCTGCATCGCCGGAAAAGATGCAATGCAGGGCGCGCACCAGGTGGCCCAGAAATCAATCACTACCACCTTGCCACGAAAATCGGACAGGGAAACCTTTTTACCGTTCAGGTCCACCAGCGTAAACCCGGGCGCTTCCACATCCTGCATTTTTGCCTTCAATGATGTTTTCACCGTAGATTGAACGCCTTGCTGCAGTTTGTTGAAATACTCGTCAAAACCATTGTCGCCGCCGTGTTTGCCCGCATAAAGTTTTTTCAGCAACGCATCCATGGTAGCGGTTGATTTGCCTTTGGAAGCCATGGTATGCAACAATGCATACGCCTTGTCTTCCTGTCCGTTGTACACCAGCAAACGTGCATAGCGTTCCACCGAAGCGGGCAAGCCTTCCTCAGGACTATCATGGAAAGCTTTTTCCTGGTACTGCAGCGCTGCTTTCAATTTGCTTTCTGCATGGGCGGTGAGCGCCTGGGCATAGGTATCGTAATAAGGATATTGTGCAAAATTCATGAACCGTTTCCAGTCTGCTTCCGGCATAGCTTCCGGCCGTGCCTTCGGATCATCTTTGAAAGAAAGATACAGATCGATGGTTGCCTTGGACAGTTGTTCTGCTTTTTGCACATCGATGTTATCGTTTACCAGCATACTGGCGCCCATGTTCATATAGGATGTCTGGTTGAATTTGTTTTTCATGCGGGCTATATACTGGTCAAATGCGTCATAATTGCGCTGGCGCAGGTAGGCAAGCGCAACGCTGCCGTATAGCATATCCATCGTTTCTGCATCCTTTGCCGTATCCAGTTTATGATCGGCTATAATCTGCTTCATCAGCGACACGCTTTTTTCCGGGTCCTGTTCCTTACCCAATGCTTTCAATTGTTCCAGTAATGTTGGTTGCTGTTGCGCGAAAGTCAGCAGGCAGCAACAGTGCAATATCAGTAACAGTAATAACCTTGTTTTGCTGGTCATCATTAATCATTTAAAAATGTCAATCGTTTTTGCACGCACACCAGGGACACGAAGGAACACAAAATTTTCCTGGCGTTACTTTTGTTTTCGTTGATCGCCTATGGATTGTCTTTCATCCCCGGATTGGCAAGTAACATTCTCGGCGGAATTCTCAAAACTAAACGCTCCGGCTCGAGGGTATACACGGTAGTAGTACCGTCTTCATGATGCAGGGTATGCGTATAGGTGGTGTTGCCGAACAGCGGGTCAACAGACAATCTCCTCATATCAAACCAGCGTACGCCGAGACCGGCAAATTCGCGCAGGCGTTCTTCCATAATGAATTGCAGTAACTGCATTTTATCACCTGCTACAGGCGCCGGCACCGCAGCATCGGCCACCGGCATACGATGCGCACGGAATGTTTCCAGGATATCCACTGCGCCGGGAAGATCTTCTCCACGCGCCCGGCATTCTGCAATCAGCAGGTAAATCTCCGGCACTACCACACCAAACGGCACAATGCTGGGTGCTGTACGGCGGAATGAACCTGCCGGGAAATCAGGTCCGGCCGGAAAAGGGGTGCTGGCATACAACAGTAAACGCAAATCCGATGGTTCGTACAATGCCATGGTTGCTCCGTTTACCTGCAGGGTATTGAACAATACGTGAAAATTGGAGAACTGCCGGAGATACACCACTTCCTCGTTTTCATGGGTAAGCGGGTAATTCGGACCAAACGGATCGATGGGCATAAACAAGCCATCGGGTGCAAATGTTTCATTGTAATCGTACAAACCAACAGGCGTCTGCGAACCGCTCAACCCCTGCAAGGCAGCTTCCAGCAGCGGCAGCGCTTCATCATGGCGATGCATATACATGAGCACCTTGCCCAGCAATGCCTGTGCAGCGGGCTTGCTCATGCGCAGGCGGTGAACTACTTTTTCTGGCAGCGCAGGTATGGCCTGCTGCAGATCGCTGATGATAAATTCATACACTTGCTGCACCGATGCCCTGGTGAATTGATTTACCGTAATATCAGCCGTGGTGATGATAGGAAAACCCGGATCATCGGCGGCCGTGGCAGCATTATATGGTTTGCCATAGTAATTGATGAGCAGAAAATACGTCCATGCGCGTCCGGCAAGCGCTTCAGCCTGCACCATTTTTTTCTGCTGTTCGGTGCCGTCCGGCACTTCCATCACTTCGTTGATGATCTTGTTATAGGTATATATGCTGGTAAGCGGACCGGAAGTTTCGGGACTGTTTTCATCCGGCTGGTAAATATCGGCGGCCCAGGTAAACAAGCGCTGTTCGCGCAAGGTAAGCCCGGAATAGTAAGGGTCGGCGGCGGTCACTTCATCGCCCAGCAGGAGTTGTGCATCTGCGCCAACATTTTGCAGGTTGGAGTTGTTCAACAGCAATTCATAGTCTTTGTATTCCGTCGCTATTACCTTACCCTTGGGTAAGACTTCCAGAAAACTTTTTTTGCATGCCGTGCCGGCTGTCAGCAACAGGAGGCCTAAAGCCGGAGCAACTATATATTTCTTTGCATTCATGTTAATCAGTTTTTTCAAAGTGTCTGCTATCAGAACCGGATATTCAGGCCCAGCGTCAGTGCGCCCTGGTTGGCGCGCAGGTAGCGAATGCCGCCACCCACCTGTCCGGAGGTGCTGCCGCCGGTAGCATCGTGAAATTCAGGGTCTATACCAAACTTGTTTGCTTTCCACAACATCACGTTGCTAACCTGTACGCGTAACCGTATACTTTCCATGCCTGCACGTTTGATCAATGTGCGCGGCAACTGGTACGAAAGCGAGGCGTCACGCAGTTTTACAAAGGCGGCGCTTATCACATTGATATCGCCCTGCGTATAGTAGCGGGTATCGCGCCGGCTGTCGTTCACGCTTTTTACCGGTTCCCACGAAGGAACATTGGTAGTCAGTTCATCGCCGGGTTGGCGCCAGCGCTGCGCAAATTCTGCGTGCACATTGCCACTCCTGAAGCGCAGGTCGCCGCTTTGCAACGCATTGTTGGAATGCATGGGCACCAGCCCGTTGCCTGCATAAAATTCCAGTACATCGCGGCGCATCACATTGCCAAAGTTGTATACCATGTTTACAGCCAGTTCAAAATTGCCGTATAGGAAAACATTGCTCAGTCCGCCATTCCATACCGGCTGGTACGTGCCCATATACACCACGTCTTCGGGCAGGGCTTCATTTCTGGCTTTGGTCACTTTACCCGATTGCAGCCTGATGAGCGGATCGCCCATATCGTCGAGGCCCACAAAGTCATAGGCAAAAACAGCATAGGCCGGATGACCTTCGAGGTATGCGGCGCTTGCCTTTTGCGCACCGGTAGTGATGGGGGCAGGTTGATTGAGTTTGGTGATCTTATTCTTGTTATAGGCCAGCACCAGTTGACTTACCCAGCGGAATTTTCCGGTGGTAAGATTCAGGGAGCGCAAGGACAGTTCAATGCCTGTATTGCGCATATTACCAAAATTGCCAATCACCGCATTGTATCCCGAAAACGGATTCACTTCCATCTGCCCGATGAGGTTCTCGGTGAGTTTGCTGTAAAAATCAATAGCACCGCTGAGCCGGTTGCCTTTCAGTACACCAAAGTCTACACCGATATTGAAGGTGCGGGTGCTTTCCCAGGTAAGCGCCGCATTGGCCGGCGTGGTGATGACCATACCGGTATTGCCGGGCAGCGCAGAGCCGGTGCGTGCTTCGAGAATATCATAAGAAGCGGCCGTACCCGGAACAGGGGAGTTACCGGTAAGACCATAAGACACGCGCAGCGACAGGTCATTGAACGCCTGCTGCTCCATAAACTTTTCCTCACTGATATCCCACCGTCCGCCGATGCTCCATACCGGTTTGTTCTGGGCGGAACGGTCTTTGCCAAACAGGTTGCTCTGGTCAAGCCGTATACTTCCGCTGATCGTATATTTATTACCGTAAGTATAGGCGGCAGTGCCATAGTAGGATATGAAACGCACGAAGGCTTCTGTTTCAGTAAACGGTTGCGCATTGGGCAGCAGGCTGCGCGAGCCATTGTTGGGCATTACGGGATTAGACACGCCCGTTGTGCTCAGTGTTTTGTAGTCGAGGGCGGGGTAGGTTTGCAATAATTCATTGTAGCCGCGAATCAGGTGCTGGTTGCTTACCAACAGTTGCTCCTGTGCTTCCTGTCCGGCAAGCAGGGAAATCTGGTGTTCCTGGTCATTCCAGGCGCGTTGGTAAGCAAGCTGGTTACGCACCGTCCAGTTGCGCTGGGTGGCCTGTGATAAAGCATACCTGCCGCCGGTAACCGGCAAATGATAAGTGGGTAACTGTCCGGGTACAGCAGCAGGAACGGCAAACTGCGCCGCCTCACTGCGCACGATGTAGCTGCGGCTGTCATCGAAGGAACGGGTTTTTTCTGCAGTCCTGAAAAAACCATATACACCGGAGAATGACAATCCGTCCACAATGCGTGCAGTAATGCCCGCGGTTATTCTTGCCGCAATCAGGTCAGTTTTCGTATAACCATAATCGTATTCTCTGAGCGGATTGTAGTCGAGACTGATGCCGCTTTTTTGTTCAAAGGCCAGCCGGGTGGAGTCGGATAGTTGTCTTACATAGGGAATGGAAAGCGGGTTGCCATTCGCATCTTTGAACAACTGGTAGGGGAGAAAGCGGTTATCCACTTCAATATTCCTGGGGCTGCCGGCATTTACATGGGTGAGGTCGGTGATGAGAAATACATCAAGCCTTTTACTGAGCTGGTAATCCTGCCGCACGTTCACCTTGTAGGTGTGATGGGTTTCGCCGGGACGGTTGCTCTGGTTGCCGGTATACGCTACCGATCCGTAAATGCCGTACGATTTTCCACCGCCGCGTACCGATACGGTATGGTTGGTGAGCAATCCGGGCCGGTACCATATATCACGTATCTGGCTCACATTGTTGATGGCTGCCAGGCTGTCCAGCGCAGCGGCGGCCTGTGCATCAGAAAGCAGTCCGCGGCTATGGTTGTACAAAATAACATTGTGTGGCGGTACACCCATGGAACCCATGCCGGTAAAGGCGCTTACCGTAGCCCATGGATACAGATCGGGACGGAAAATATCTTTGGCTGCCTGTATGAATTGCCCGCTGCTCAGTACGGGATAATAATCAATATCGGGCTTTCCCTGGAAGGTAACAAAGCCATCATACTCTACGGCGAGTTGTTCATTTCTTCCTCCTTTGCGTGTAGCAATTACAATCACGCCGTTCGATGCCCTGGCGCCCCAGATGGAAGCAGCGGCCGCATCTTTCAGTACCGTAATGTCTTCCACATCCTGCGGGTTGAGCGTGGATACATTATCGAGGGGCACACCATCTACTACTACCAGCGGCGATTTGTTACTATTGATCGAAGTAAGTCCACGGATCAGCACGGGCGTATTGCTGGCGGAAGGGGCGTTGTTCACGGTAAGGCCTGCCACCAGTCCGTCCAGCCGTTGCAGCACATTCATGGAGGTAGTCCTGTTCTTCAGTTTATCCATGTCCGGCTTGGCATAAGCACCGGCGCTCTGCTTAACAGAAAAGGTCTGGTAACCGCTGCTTACGACAATTTCTTTCAGTTCGCTGGAAGCGGCAGACAGTACAAATTCAATGTACAATGTTCTTCCTTTGGTTACATACACATTGCGCGCATCAGGACTATAACCTATGCACGAAACGCGCAGGGTATAGAAACCTTCCGGAATGTTTTTGATTTCATATTCACCACGTTCATTGGTAACAGCGCCACGCTCCAGCGGCTCCAGCATAATGGTGGCCGGCGTAATGGCGCCACCAGATTCATTCTTTACAGCACCTTTGATGATACCGGGTTCATCAGAACGCTCATCGGGCGCTTTGGGCGGCTTTGCTTTCAGGAAAATGGTTTTGTTGGTGATCTCGTAAGAGAGATTTTGATTTTGCAGCACCAGGTCAAGAAATTCCCTGAGTGGCAGCTCCCTTACGGCACAGGTAACTGGTTGCGCTTCCTTCAGCAGGTTCTTTGCCGCAAATACACTGTAACCTGTTTGCTCCTTAATGACCTGGAAAATTACTTCCAGTTTCACTTCTTTACCTACGTAGGTAATGAGCGGAGGGTCTGTCTGGGCTTTTGATGGTGTAACAGCCGCCAGTAATATAACGGATATGCACATCCTTTTTAGTAAAGCAACAGCATGTTTTGGTGTAGCAGTCATTAACTATCCTTTTGGTTGACAATAAATCGGTCCATACCCGGCCACCCGGGTACTGTGAATAATGTTTCTAAGCAATTATGAGGGAGAACCGGTAGCTTCATGGCAACACCACCAGTCGTTTTCCTTCTTCCAGCCGGAAATGAACGCCCGACATTTTCAATCCTTTCAGCACTTCAGACAATGGCAGCGATCTTTCTATTTCCCCGAAAAACTCCAGGTCGGGAACGCCTTTTTCGTATAGCACTTCCACATCGTACCAGCGTGCTAACTGGCGCATGATCTCCTGCAGGTTGGCATCCTGAAAATTGAAGCGGCCATCTTTCCAGGCAATGGCTTTGGTAATCTCCATTTGTTTGAGCGACGTAACAGACACATCGCCGCCAATGGCCGCAGCCTGCTGACCGGGTTGCAACAGCGTAGTTTTTCCATTGGCTTTTATAGCAACCTTTCCTTCTATCAGTGTTGTTTTGATGGATGCTTCATCAGCATAGCTGTTGATGTTGAAATGAGTGCCCAGTACTTCAACAGCTATTTTTCCATCTACATCTACAATAAAGGGTTGTTGTTCTTTTTTAGCCACTTCCATATACACTTCGCCCTGCACCGTAACTTTTCTTTCTTTTCCTGCGAAAGCAGTAGGGAATGTAATGGAGGAAGCTGCGTTGAGCCATACCTGCGTGCCATCCGGTAAGGCAAGCCGGTATTGACCGCCGCGCGGCGTGCTCATGGTATTGTATTGCACTTCGCTGATGGCGGCGCCATCGGTTGTGTAGGCAATTTTGCCATCCGGCAGTTTTACGATCGTAGCATTGCCCTGCACTGCCAGCGAGCCGTTGGCCGCGCTGTCAAGTACAATCGTTCTGCCATCGGCCAGGCGAAGGATGGCTTTGTTGCCACCCGGCGCAATATCGTATTCGATGCCGGGCCTGGCGGTTATGGCGTCGTCTGCCTGTTTTTCCTGCTGGTTAAAGAGAAAGTAAGCACCTGCACTGAGCAGTATGATGGCGGCCGCAGCATAGCGCCAGAGCTTCCACTTTCTTATGGGGATGATTCTTTGCGGTGGTGATTGCTGTTGCCGCACTTCTTCCATAATACGTGAGAAAATCTCCTGCGACTGTGTTGCCGCCGGTGGAAAATGTACCGGCAGACTGTCGAATGCCGTTTCCACCAATTGTTCTTTCACGTTTTCAAGGGCGGGATCATTCCACGCAGTCCACAGCGCATGTTCTTCTTCAGGCGTTGTTTGCTGCTGCAGGTACCGGTGAAACAATTCAGTTAAGCGCTGCGCTGTCATAGTATTTCTTTAGACAATAAAAAAAGCGGGGTGGGGGACATGCCGGAAAAAAATTTTTTACAATGAATGCATGCGTGTGGAAGCGCACCTTTCACCTGGCTACAGAAAAAGGGTCATAGCGGCCGTGACCACCAGTTCAATATGGCCATCCAGGCGGGCGCGAATGGTGTTCATGGCGCGTGAAAGATGTTCTTTGGCAGTATGGCGGGTGATGCCCATTTCCTGTGCCGCCTGCGCAAGCGTCATACCCGATTCCCTGGTGAGTTGCCATACTTTTTTTTGCTGGGGTGGAAGGTCGTCAATTACCTGGCGGAAGAGGCGCGCGTATTCGCGGTCCAATACAGCGCCCGCCGTTTCGTTGCTGTGATCAGGCTGTACGCCCTGGTATTGCAGCAATGCCAGTTGTTCACGCGCTTTTACTTTCAGGTAATTGATGATGGTATTGCGCGCGATGGTCCTGATCCAGGAGGAAAAATAGTTTACCGTTGCAAGCTGCCCGCGACTGTTCCACAGCTTCACAAATACTTCCTGCGTAATTTCTTCGCTCATGAAGGCCGATCGTGTGAGGTACATCGAAAGCGAATACACCTTTGCATGCCAGGCATCATACACCTGGCGGAAAGCGGTTTCATCGCCTTCCGATACGCGCTGCAGCAATACCTGCTCCTGGTATGAATTTGAATTGGCCAATCAGCAATATTTACATGAATGACGCTATAAATGTAAGGCAAATGATCTGCAGGACAGGCCGGAATGGCAGTGGAATGAACAAAGCTACAGCATTCTTTCAGTAAGTTTTCATATCCATCCCTCGCTGATACTTTTGGCCGACAATTCAGCCATATTGGCACAGCCTGATTTTTCCAGCAGATGTTTGCGGTGCGCCTTTACCGTATCAACAGTAATGCATAATTTTTCTGCAATGGTCTTTGTTTTGTATCCTGCCGCAATCATACGCAGCACTTCCAGCTCCCGTTTCGAGAACAGCATGGCGGGTGTATTGTTTTCGTCCCATACCTCCATGTTCAGGTAACTCGGTTCACCCATTAATCCGATGGCAGACCATTTGTAGTTGTTCTTTTGCGTGAGGTGACCGATGTCGGTATGAATGTTGATAGACCGGATCAGGTTATTGTGTTCGTCCACCGACAATATGAGCGATTGATGATTGAACAGCCTGTAACTACCGTCGCCGGTTTTGAAGCGGAAATTGTACGACACCTTATAGCGGGTTACTTTTTCAACACCTTGCTGGTATACAAACAGATGCGCTTTTTCTTCGGCCTTGCTTACAAATTCCATATCCTCCGGATGAATGAGCGCAAGAATATCCTGCACATTTTTGATGCGTTCTGCCGGCACGCCGTGTATGTCAGCAAAACTGCTGCTGAGTTTGGAGATGCCCATATCAGCAAAATCAATGAGGTAAAAATAAAAAGGGCCTGCAGCGAAAACAGAACTGATGATCTCATCAAAACTGATCGTGGGGAGCGCGGCCGGTTTCCCGATTTCAGACTGCAACCTGTCCCATACCTGCAGCATTTTATTGATTTCCGGTTTCATAAGGGTAATTGTGTAGAAGGTGAATATTGAAAGGGCAAATAACCCAAAACAAATAACAAATATCAAAAAAAGCTGCGCCTTCTTCGCGCGAAAATGCCCCTAAAGGGTAATTGACAGAAAGTTTTCCTCCTTTTACATTTGCCGCATCTGCAGCACGATTATCCTATTTCCTTATCCCCGCTGTTTATTTACCACCTCTATAACCGCAACAGATGAAAAAATTACTCCTTGGTTGTTCGCTTTTGTGTGCGTATACCCTCAATGCCCAGCAATTCTTCCTGGATGACAATGAAAAGTATGGTGTGAAAGATGAGTATGGCACTGTAATAGTGCCCGGCCGGTTCGATGACAAGCGTAATTTCAAAGAAGGAATGGCTGCTGTAAGCATCAACGGAAAATGGGGATACATTGATTCCACCGGGAAGGTGGTGTTGCGGATTGATTATGATAAATGTTTGGACTTTTATGAAGGCGCCGGCATTGTTGAGTTCGACGGTAAGCAGACTTTTGTTGATAAAAGAGGCAGGGCGCTTTTCAGCGAAGCCTTTACCAGGGTGCGTCCCTATTCCGAAGGAATTGCAGCTGTGTATAGCTATTCTGCCTACCTGAGAACAACGATGAGCCTTGATGCCTACAAATGGGGCTTCATCAACAAAAAAGGCCAATCTATCACGCACCTTGAATACGACGAGGTGGAATCGTTTCGCAACGGCATGGCGCCGGTGAAAAAAGACGGGAAATGGGGATATGTGAATGCTGCGGGACGCAAGGTGATTCCTGTCAAATATGATGCAGCCCGCAGTTTCAATGAAGATGGCCTGGCCATGGTAAAACTGAATGGCAAGTACGGCTACGTTGATAAAACGGGCAGGATTGTGATACCCATCAAATACGAAAGTATACAGGGGATGCGGGAAGGGGTTACTGCGGTAAGATCGGTTACAGGATGGGGATATGTTGACAAAAACGGAAAACAGATTGTTGATTGCCAGTACGCCCGGGTATTTCCCTTTCAATACGGTTTTGCAGCGGTTATACCTATTCAGAAGTGTGGCATCATTGATATGTCAGGGAAAACAATTGTTTCGTGTAAATACGATCTGTGCGGTGTGATTACTGAAAAACTGGCGTGGGTATTAATCAAGAAAGGGAATGCCACCAAATATGGTTTTGCAGACCTGGAAACGGGAAAGGAAATTGTTCCGCCACGATACGATGTCATAGGTAACCGTCATATTGACGGTATGCTGCCATTGGTGCTTAATGGCAAATATGGTCTTTTCAATATTTACACCAGGAAAGAAATTCTTGCGCCGGAGTATGACGAATTCCTGGAATTCAGCGAAGGTTTGTGCGCTGCGAAAAAGAACGGCTACTGGGGGTATGTGAACGAGAACGGGAAGGTGGTGATCCCCTTTATTTATGATCAGGCAGAGTCATTTTTTGAAAGCGCCGCCAATGTGGTGAAAAACGGAAAGAAATTAAGAATAAGCATGCAGGGAAAAATATTGCAAACCCCCTGATCCCTGAACCTCAAACCCGGAACCGCGGAGGGAAGCCGGTCGTGAAAGTTCACCTTCCGGCTTTCCCACTTCCGCTTTTGCAGATTGGCAGCCATCCCAACTCCCCTTGCTGCGGTTTATCCTTACCGGAATATTTGCTACCTTTGCAGTATGGCACGGAATACAGCAAATAATATCTTTTTTGCCGGCAGCTATTTGCTGCTGCCCCGGTATGGCTGCCGTCCATCTTCCTTCCAGGAATTTGTTCCGTTCACACACGGATTGTTCTACTATTCCAGTTTTAAAGACTTTGGCACGATAAGCCAGGGCTAAGCAGGCTTCAATGCCCTGGAACCAATTTCCCGCGTAATTGCCGGTTTGCATTGCATACTATAGTACGCAGATTTCCGGAATGCTGTCATGCATCTCCGGACAAAACTGTTTGCCTGCCGGTGCAGCAACTATGCATGCGCGGGAATACCATCATACAATATTCACATCTGTCTGACAGCGCCGTAGTGGCTGCTGATAATTCATTAATTGTCTAAAACTTGCAGATCATGACGCACACAGTAATGATTGAGGAAATCCCTGTGTATATACAAATACAGGGAACTGAAATGAACGATTACCTTGACAGGAAGATTCACAAGATGATCAGTAACCTTAAGGGACATGCGAAAGATATCAAAGAGATCAGGCTGTACATTTCAGATACGCTGGAGCCTGTGAAGAGTCCGAGAAAATTCATTGCCGAAGTAAAAATACCCGGCCTTGATTTCGTGGCTTCAGACAGTGGTCGTTTGTGGAAAGGATTGCTGAGTCACGTGGAAAAACGGCTCATCCGCCAGTTGCAAAGGAGAACGGAGTTACTGAAACGGCAGGCTATTATTAATGCGGCGGCTTTGGCTGCACAGGGCATAAGGGCTTAAGGAAACGCTACACGAATGCGCTCCGGCGCATGGCTTCCAGGTATACGATAAAAACAGAGGCTGCTTCAATAAATATTGAGGCAGCCTCTGTTATTGCATATTCGTTATGACGGCTACTTCACTAAAATGGATTTGGTGCTGAGACTAAACCCGCTGAAGCAACCTACTACATTGCTGCCTTCTACCGTACTGGCCAGCTTTACAGGTGTAGCAAATGGCCCGGAATTGTCACGCGCCTTGTTATAGCTGTCCCAGAAATTATACACTTTGCGCTCTACACTTACGAGGTGAAAATGCACTGTATCGCCAACAGGAAATCCGTTGTTGGGCGTTAGCTGGAGGTATTCTCCGTTTACCAGATCATCTGTTCCGGGTAAGTAGCGGTTATTGCCAAAGGCGCCCCAGCCAAAACTGTTACCGTGATGGTAATTGATGCGCCAGTAGTACAATTGAGTATTACCAATGGTATCAGGGTCTTTGAAGTAAATGGTAAGCCTGGCTTTTTCGTAAATGCTGTCCATAAAATGATGTCCGCTGGTTACGCTGTCAAGCTCAACAGGCGGCGGTAAAAAAGTAGTGGCCGTGTAGCGGTTGCCTTTGGTTTCAATTTCCAGTAAGTAATGTTTGCCCACCCGGCCATTCAGCGCCTGTGCAGGATTATTGAACACGGTAGTATCCATATACAAACCGGGTATGCGGCCACCCGGGATCTGCGGTGATTCTGCTTCGGTAAGGTGTTTCCGCGTGGACGCGTCCCACTGGTAACTGCCATCGCCCAGCATAATGCCTTCAGTAATGGTTACAATGGCGCCGGCTACCGGAATGTTGGTAAAGCTGGTGTCAAAATATTCCTGTCCATGGGTAAGTATTACATAGTTATAGAGCGGCAATTCATTATTGATATAGGCTTCCACTACCAATTGCTCGGGCCCTTTTTTCAGTGCTATGTTAAAATCACGCTCGCACGACAGGCAACCGATGACCCACGCGGAAAACAAAATGCTCCTTATCAGCAATCTTCCATTCATACTTCAGAATTTAAAATTCCACGTAACCGATGGCGTTATAGGAAACAAAAACACTTTCTTACCCTGGATGATCCGTTCGTCTTCTTCCACTTTGATATAAATGAAATAAGGATTAAAACGGCTGTACAGATTATATATACTGAAGTTCCAGTTGCTTTTGAATCGTTTGGTACTGTTAGGTTGAGGCGTATAGGTAAAGGCGATATCCAGCCGGTGATAGGCCGGCATGCGGTAATCGTTTACCTTATCGTATTGGTTGATGCTGGTGAACACCGGCTTTTCTGCCAAACCATCATACCCGACGCGGTAAACAAAGCGTCCGGTAGGCATGGTCACCGCATTACCGGTACCGTATACAAACACGCCTGAGAACTGCCATTTCGGGCTGATGTAATAATTGCCCACCACGCTGAGATCATGCGTACGATCGTAGCGATAGGGGAAAGGTTTACCTTCATTCATATCGGGAAATGTCCGCTCCGTGCGACTTAGTGTGTAACCAATCCACCCGGTAAGGCGGCCTGTTTTCTTTTGTAAGAACAATTCAACGCCGTATGCTTTTCCCGTGCCGAAGATCATTTCTCCTTCAAGGTTCTGGTTGAGCAGCAGCCGCGCGCCGGGCTTGAATTCCAGTTGCCGCGACATTGTTTTGTAATACGCTTCAATGCTCACTTCATACTGTCCGTTGGCAATATTTCTGAAATAGCCTGCCGCCACCTGGTGCGCAATGGCGGGTTCTACCAGTTTACTGGAAGGTATCCACAGATCGCCCGGAAAAGTAGCGGCGCTGGTAGTGGCAAGATGCAGGTATTGCGCCGTGCGCGTATAGGACAGTTTGATGCTTGCCTGCTGCTTCAGTTTGTACAACAGGCTGAAGCGCGGTTCAGGATAATGATAGCGGGCAATGCTTTCCCCCCGCTTGTAGCTGATCACTTCACCGGTAGGCACGCCGGCTTCATCATACACCACCTGTTCTGTAGGCCCTACCTGGTTAAAATAGCTGTAGCGCAAACCGGCAATCATGTTCAGCTCCGGCAAAAGATTGATATCAGTACTGACGTATGCAGCAGCTTCGTGTGCATGCTGATCCTGGATGACTGATTTGAACTCCTGCACGCCGGAGTTGCTGCTGCCTGCGCCGGGACGGAAGGTGTGCCAGGTATAATGCAGGCCCCATTTCCATTTCAGCCAATTGCTGGCAGTATAGGTCCAGTCGTTGTGCACATGGTAATCGGTGAGTCCCGATGAGAACTGGAAACCATTGGTGCCATATACAATCCTGCTGTCGAGGTTGAAAAAATTATATACGGCAGATAATTCCTGTTTTAGTTTTTTATTGATCTGCTGCTTCCAGGTAAGTCCGGTCAGCGTATTGCCCCAGGTAGCGCCGAAGCGGCGGTCGCGGCCATCGTTGTCGTCATCATCTACAAAACTGAAATCATCCTGTCCGGTGTAAAAAGTGAAATCAAGTTTGTTGTTTTTATTGATTACGAAATCAAGCCGTGCATTGATATCGCCAAAAAAATAGCCGTTGTTGCCCACCCTGTCATGGGCCACCAGTCGCGCTACCTGGTCAATATAGGTTCTGCGGGCGCTGATGATAAAAGAGGATTTTCCTTTGATAAGCGGGCCTTCCAGCGAAAGGCGCGAAGAAATGATGCCGATGCCGCCGCTGCCTTTCAGCGAATCTTTGTTACCATCGCGGGTAGTAACGGCAATCACGCTGCTTAGGCGTCCGCCATATTCGGCTGGTATACCGCCTTTGAGCACTTCAATGTCCCGGATGGCTTCGCCGTTGAATATGCTGAAGAAACCCAGCAGGTGATTGGGATTGTATACGGGTATGCCATCGAGCAACACCAGGTTCTGGTCGGGACCTCCACCACGGACATATATACCCGCACTTGCTTCGCCGCCGTTTTTAATGCCGGGCAGTAAGGTAATGGATTTGAGCGGGTCTACTTCGCCGAGCACAACGGGTAATTTTTGCAACTGTCCCACATCAATCTTGTGAATACTCATCTGGTTCCGGTTCACATTTCTGCTGGCGGTAACGATCACGTTTCCCAGCAAACTTTCGCGGGAGCGCAGCATCACATGCAGCAGGGAATCGGCAGTGAGATCAAAACTTACCCGGTAGGGATAATAGTTTACAGAACTTACAACGAGTTCCGTCTCACCCCGTATAAGGCGAACAGTAATTTTTCCGGTTGAATCTGCCAGGCTTTCTTTTTTGTTGATCCTTACAGTGGCGTTGCTTACCGGGTTACTGAGGCTATCTGTAATAAGCAGGGTTAGTGTATGATGCTGGGCAAAACAGGCCGGGCAAACCAGAACGAGCAAAATCCAAAACGCGTATCTCATATCCACACAGTAGTTTTCAGGCTTACGTTGACTATTCTAATATACTTTATTGCCTTCAAATGTCTAAACTTCACGCCTTAAAAATTATGCCATTGCATTTCAATAGTTCCGAAGGATAAATGTGCGCATTGCCGGGTTTGTACCGGCAGGTAATTGATGAGACAATACTATCCGGTCAAACCGGCTTTAAAGGCAGTGAACAGGCAGGCCGTACCGGAACTTTCCCTGAAAGTGTTTGTTTACCGGCTTCTTGTTGAATGACTTACACGCAAACAATAAACAAAATCGTTTTTTCCTTGTCCGGTTTTTTGGTGCTTCCTTGCAGCAATTAAAAAATAAATTCCTGCGTACATCACCTTACCGGGAATAATTTTTATAGCTTACGAATGGACCAAAATGCTTGTTATATGACTACTGTTAATGCTTACATCACTTTTAACGGTAACTGCGAAGAAGCGTTCAATTTTTATAAATCGGTCTTCGGGGGAGAATTTACCTATATGGGAAGGTTTAAGGACATGCCTTCAGGCGAGGGCAAACCGATGGACGAAAAAGACGCCAACAGGATCATGCACGTTGCGCTGCCTATTAGCAAAGAGACCATGCTGATGGGTAGTGATACTGCAGGTGAATGGGCTGCCGGTTATAAAGAAGGCAACAATTTGTCTATTTCCATCAGCACCGGTTCCAATGCGGAAGCAGACCGTTTGTTCAACGGGCTTTCCGCTGGTGGGAGGGTAACCATGCCTATGCAGCAAACCTTCTGGGGGGATTATTTCGGGATGTTTACAGACAAGTTCGGGATTAACTGGATGGTGAGTGCTTCGCAGCACCAGGGGTAAATGGAAGTGTTGGGTGATACTGCTCAGTGTCAACATACCATAGCAGCAGAGAGAAGCACCAAAGCTATATACCCCCTGGTAAACAAGCCTGTACAATTGGCCGGTTAACTCTTTTTTGATACTTTCAATCATCAAAATCAAAAAGAGGAAACCTTTACGTTGCATATGAGCATTACTTTCCGGATTACTGTGCTGGTTGTTTTCATTATCAGTCTTTCTTTTACCCGTAAACAGGAGGAACAGTCATGGATACGCGTAAATCTGCTCGGCTATCAGCCGGCTGGTATCAAAGTGGCTGTGTGGTGTTCAAAAGGATATACTAATCCCACTTCATTTGAACTGGTGGACGCCGCTACGCACAAGGTGGTCTTTACCGGTAAGGCAGGCAAAGGGTTTGGCGCCTATGGCCCCTTCAGGCTCACCTACCGGTTCAACTTCTCTTCGTTTAAAAAGCCGGGACGTTATTACCTGCAGGCAGGCGCCACCAAATCGCCTGTATTTACCATTGGCAAAGACGTGTACAAGGGAGCCGCTGATTTTTGCCTGCGCTATATGCGCCAGCAGCGCACCGGCTTTAACCCGTTTTTGAAAGACAGTTGTCATACCCACGACGGCTATGTGTTGTATGGAGAAAAAGCAGGCATCAAAGACAGTACCTACATTGATGTGGTAGGCGGCTGGCACGATGCGTCTGACTACCTGCAATACGTTACCACCAGCGCCAACGCCACCTACCATCTGCTGATTGCTTACCGCGATTTCCCGGACGTATTTACTGATGAAAAACAAGCCAACGGCCTGGACGGCGCCAACGGTTTACCCGATGTGCTGGACGAAGCAAAATGGGGCCTCGACTGGCTGGTGAAAATGCATCCGCGCGCCGATTGGATGTTTAACCAGATTGCCGACGACCGGGACCATATATCCATGCGCATTCCCAAACTGGATAGCCAGTATGGACGCGGCTACCAGCGGCCCGTGTACTTTGTCAGCGGCGAACCGCAGCAACGCGG
>CALCIN010000052.1 GCA_937961055.1 uncultured Chitinophagaceae bacterium
CATAACGTTTAAAGGATTTCGCGACATAGGCGCTCGCTTCCTTTGACACATCGTCTATCGTATCTACTTTTCCAGCCTTCAGCCATTCCAATAATTCCTGACGAGAGAAGTATAACCGATTTCCTCTTTTGATATGCGGTATCTTTTTAGTGGAGCATAACGTGTAAACCCGCGACTCGGATAATCCAAGTATTTCCCTGGCTGCTTCCTTTATTCCAATCAGATATTCAGGCTCTGGGGGCGATTTTTGACCAATTGATTCCGACTACATATGTAAACGCCTGTATGCTTGACAGTCAATATGCGTTGGTGAATGAGTCGGTGGTCATTGATTCAAATGGAGTAGCGCGTGTCCCGTAGCGAATCTTGTCTACAGATGTTAGTTGTGGAAAACTATTTTTTTTAGTATGCCATCAAGGATTGATGGAAAGCTTATCTTTGACAATATTTGTCAAAATAAACTTATTCAAAAATGGACTCATTGGGTGAAAGGATAAGGAAACTAAGGGAAGGAAAAGAGTTGCCGCTGCGAACGGTTGCAACTTACCTCGGTATTGACCAAGCCATTTTGAGTAAGATAGAAAGGGGGCAGCGGCGTGCAACACGTGAACACGTGGTGAAACTGGCAATGTTTTTTAGTTTAAAAGAAAGTGATTTGCTTGTGACTTGGCTGTCCGATAAGTTAGCTTACGAGGTGCGAGATGAAGATCTCGCATTAGAGGCTATGAAAGTGGCGGAGGAGAAAGTAAAATACCAGACCAGAAAAAATAATGGATAAGCTCAATGAAATAGTAGAAGAACAGCAAGTGGAAACACTTGAAACGGAAGTGAAGAAATTTGCTGATGGGCTGCCTTACTGGGCAAAATTCCTTGCAGAGAAAATTTTATTAGGCAACGCGATTTCTGATAGCGATATTGACGCTTCATATTCTTACCTACTTGAACAACTAAAACTCAAAGAAGAAACAAAGAAACCTGAAATTGCCATTAATTATAATGTTGCAAATGCTAGGAACTACAAGTTTGATTTGCTTTTTACAAGGCTTGCAAACGTTGAAGGCGTAAACGCCTTAACCGAAAACCAAACGATTGAGTTTAGCCCTAACCTTACAATTATCTATGGCGCAAACGGTTCGGGGAAGTCGGGCTATGTAAGACTTTTGAAAAAAGTGTTTTACTCAAAAGCAGAGGAAGAAATCTTACCGAATGTTCACATTGACAACGGACACAAATCCGTTAATGCAAAGTTTATTTTCAAATCAAGTAACGCTGAAATTCCATTAGAATTTTCCGATAAGGATAATGCAGCATTTGAGCAGTTTGCTGTTTTTGACGGGAAAGGTTTGTTTAAACAGCTTGCTGAAAGAAATGAATTTGAATTTAGACCTGCAGGTCTAAGTTTTTTTGCTGATTATACAAATGCAATCATTCGTGTAGAGCAAAAATTAAATGCTGACATTCAAACTAAACAATCGGGAAACACAGCAAATGACTTAGCCGATTTGTTTGACGGAAATTCAGAAATTAAAACGCTTGTTCAAACGATAAGTGCTAAAACTAGCCTCGACGATTTAAGAAAATATACGCCTTTTTCTGATGAAGATGAAGCCCAAAAAGAAGTAATACAAAAACAATATGATGACCTGCTTTTGGCTTCAAAAGGAAAAGAGAAAGAAATAAAGAATCTTGAAAACATCAAAGATTTATTGGTTCAAAATAGACAAGCGATTGAAAAACTAAATCAGTATTTTACAACTGATGTAATTGCAAAAGTAAAAACTGCAATTGGTGATTGTGTTTCAAAAGAAATCACAGCAAAAGTTGAAGGTATTGAGAATTTTAAAACCGATAAAATACAAGGCATAGGAACAGAGGAATGGAAAAATTTTATCGTTTCAGCCGAAACGTTTGCTAAAACGCAAAAAACAGAAAACGCTATCTATCCTGAAAAAAACGACAACTGTTTACTTTGCCAACAGCCACTTTCCAATGATGCAAGGAAACTAATATCAAATTATTGGACTTTCATAAAGAGTGTTGCAGAACAAAACGCAAAACAAGCACAAGAAAAAGTTGATAAGGCAAAAAATAGTTATGAGAATTTAAACTTTAACGTGTTTCCACATGACGGTACGCTCACCAGTTGGCTAACTGAAAAATATCCGACCGAGTTAGAAGCATTAAAACAAAAACTTAAGGAGCAGAAAACGCTGGCTGAAAACATCGTTTCAGATATTCAAAACAAAACTGCAAACGAGAGAGCAGAGATAAAAGTTAGCATTGAGCCACACACAACAATAGAAACAGCTCTTGATGCTTCTATAAAATTGCTAAAAGAAGATGAGCAAAGCAAAGCATTGGAAAACTTGCTGAAAGAAAAAACACTTTTGGAACACAAAGAAAAATTCAACACGCATTTTTCAAAGTTTGAAACCTTAATCAAAAATCAAGTTTGGATTAAAGAAGCCGGTAAAGCAAATTTTCGAAAGGTTAAAACGGATACAACTAATGCTGAAAAATCTTTGTCAGACAAATATTTCAATCAAAACTACATTAACAGTTTTAATGACGAGTGCCGAAAATTAAATGGAAATTTTGGAATTGAGATCAATCATACTGGTTCCGCAGGTAAATCATACAGACAACTCAAACTAAAAGGAAAAAATCCTAATGCTGTGTTGAGTGAAGGTGAACAAAAAGTAATTGCTATCGCTGACTTTCTTGCAGAAATGCAGTTATCCGAAGTAAACAGAGGAATTATTTTTGATGACCCTGTTACTTCGTTAGATGAAAAACGAAAAAGTGAAATTGCAGAGCGTCTTGTGAGAGAGGCGTTGCAAAAACAAGTAGTTATTTTTACCCACGATTTGGTTTTTGTTTCATCATTGATTGGTCATTGTAAAGAGATACACATAGCACATGACTGTCATTGGATTGAAAATATTAGCGGAAATCAACCGGGAACAATTTGGTTAAGAAATACGCCATCGTTTGAAAAAGAATACAAGACATCGGCAAAGGCACAAGGACACTATGATGAAGCAAAAAAAGCACCACCGGAACAAAGAGAGGATAAAATTAAAAATGGTTTTGCCGCACTAAGGACAAGCTACGAAACACAAGTTGTTTTCGGGCTTTTCAAAGGTGTTGTTCAGCGTTTCGAGGAAAGAGTTAGTGTTGATAGCCTGAAAAGTGTTTTTTTTACGACAGAATTAAGAGATGAATTGTTGGACAGCTTTCACCAATGCTGTCGCTATATGGAAGGACACTCACATAGTGATAAGTATGCGTATAGAAAACCTGAATTACAAAATCTAAACGAGGAAATTCAGCGCTTTAATGCAATTAAAAAGAAAATTTCCGATTTAAAAGAAAGAAAAAGCTAACGAAAAATTAAGATGAGTCGATCTTATGAGTATGGAGAAGAATAATAATCAGCCTTTAGCAGAAATTTTTGGTTTTCCAATTGACAATCAATCGGAAAGGGCAATTCGTTATCGTGAAAACAAACTATGCCCATTCAATAATATTGTTTCAAACTGTACGAAAAACAGTGTTGAATTTCCGTTGGGTGTTTGTAGTCTTAACCACAAAAACAAACCAGTAATTATTTGCCCGATTCGTTTTAGGGAGGATTGGAAAATCATCAGCGATGCGGCCACATTTATATTTGATGATAAGACAACGTGGACTCACATTGGCGAAGTAAGATTAAAAGATAGATATGGCAAGTCAGCAGGCAATATAGATTATGTTTTGGTTGCTTATGATGACAAAGGTAGGGTGCTCGACTTTGGTTCTCTTGAAGTTCAAGCAGTTTATATTTCGGGCAACCTTACAGGACCTTTTTCTGCTTACTTAGAAGAACCAACAGCAGGTTTTAGTTGGACACAAGCATTTAAGTATCCAAAGCCTGACTACCTTTCTTCGTCTCGTAAGCGGCTTGTTCCACAGATAATTGCAAAAGGTTCAATCTTAAAACAATGGAATAAAAAACAGGCTGTTGCCTTACAAACGTCATTTTACAATACGTTACCTACTTTACCTGAAGTTGACAAAGATGAAGCCGACTTTGCGTTTTTCCTTTATGATTTGGTTTCCATAGACAATGAAAAGCGGTTGGAACTTAAGCTTTCTAAAGTAATTTATACAAAATTCACTATAGCATTAGAACAAATCGCAAAGTTTGAAGCTGGCCCAATTGCTGAGTTTACGCACGTATTGCAAAAGAAACTTAACGCTAAGCGTGCAGGTGCTTCCGATATTGATGATCTTGAAACTATAGTTGTAGAATGAAAAATCAGATGACGATGTTTGACTTAGGCGAAAAGAGCGTTGGGACGGCAATTATAAACGTTGCATCCGTTCCGCAACGTAGTCCATTTCGTTATCCAGGAGGGAAAACTTGGCTCGTACCTACCGTAAGACAATGGTTGAAGCAAGAGAATATACCTGTTTTGGAGTTAATCGAGCCGTTTGCGGGGGGGGGGATTATAAGTCTCACCGCTGCGTTTGAGCGATTGGCTAAGCATATTACAATGGTAGAGATTGACGAAGAGATTGCGGCTGTTTGGGAAGTCATTCTTAACGGAAACAACAAATGGCTTGCAGACAAGATATTATCGTATAATCTAACAATTGACAATGTAACGGCAGAATTGAATAAACCAAATAAAGAGCTTAGTGATATTGCTTTTTGCACAATTCTAAAGAATAGAATCTTTCATGGAGGTATTCTCGCTAAAGGTTCGGGTATGGTGAAGAATGGAGAAAACGGGAAAGGTATTGCATCGCGCTGGTATCCCAAAACACTGCACGACCGAATTGTTGCTATTGGTTATGTAAAAGATAGGATTAGCTTTTTAAAAGGTGATGCGTTTAGAATATTAGAACAGAATCTTGAGAACGACAAAGCGTACTTCTTTATTGACCCGCCATACACAGTGGCAGGAAAGCGACTTTATACACATTTTGACATAGATCACGAACAACTTTTTGCGCTTACCGCTCAGCTTAAAGGGAAGTTTATGTTAACCTATGACGATACACCTGAAATACGGCAGCTTGCAGATAAATATAAGTTGCGTTATAAGACGATTCCAATGAAGACAACACATCATCTACAGAAAAATGAAATAATAATTTCTGATAACTTCTCATGGTGGGTAGAGAGTAACAGTAAGTGACAAAGTATGCGCAATGATAGTTTTACGGAATTTGAAGAAATGAGCAGGAAATAGTTGAGAGTAATTTGTATTTATTTATGCTTATTTGCCTGGAAACCAACTAATAATACTTTCTGTATTGGGAAGTGACATGTCTACCGCACTTAACTACATTTTAAGTGTCACACTTGCTCCCTTTTATTCTCTTTCTTATAGCTCCATTGTACTACCTTTTATGAAATTACAGAGGTGCAATTCGGGAGTTGGTGTAACAGGTCCGGCACACCGGACGGAGGAATAACCGGTAAAATTACCAGATAGATAAAACGGCAAATATCTGCAGCAACACTCAGCCAAAAAATGTGGGATGTTCTGAGCTGAATAAGGAAAGCCTGGCTGTTGAGCCGGGATTTTTATTCATTATCAATAGCTTCTGTAATAATTCGTCAATTTTGTCCTTCCGGATTTTGTTACAATTTATAAAATTTTTCAAAAATTGCGTAGTTTTGTAACATCTCAATAAAATTATTAATCGCAACTTTTAAAAAACGTTTATGCCGAGTACTGGTTTAATAATGAAGTCTCTCAGGGAAAAATTTGGGTACGTGCAGGAGAATGTTGCGGAGTTTCTGGGAATTTCAAGAGAACTGGTAAGTATGTATGAGACAGGAGAAAGGGAAATACCAATCGAAGTCATCGAGAAACTAAGTGATCTTTTCTGCGTTGACCCGGAAGCCTTTTTCGCTGAGACACCGGCAGAAGCAGTTGCCCAGGTGGCTTTCGCTTTCCGGAAAGATGAAATTGATGCAAGGGATCTACAAGAAATTGCCGCTTTTGGCAAGATTGTAAAAAACTATCTTAAGATAAAAAAACTGAATGGTCAGATTTAATGATAAGATACTGGAGGTAAGAGCTAATAAGTTCAGAGACCGATTGGGTATTAGTAATGCTGACCCGATTGATTTGTACAAGGTTTTGAATGAACTAAATGTGCTTACCAATTTCCGTCCCATGGGACCCGAGTTTTCGGGCATGGCGCTTAAGGCGGGAGAAAACCGGTTTATCCTGGTGAATAGTGGGCAGACAAGGGCAAGGCAGCATTTCACTATCGGGCACGAATTATATCATTTGTTTGTGCAACCGGAGTTCAGTTTCAAGCTCTGTAAGGCAGGCAGGTTTGATAAAAAAGACAGGGAGGAATATAATGCTGATGTTTTCAGTAGTTTTTTACTGATGCCGGAAGCCGGTGTCCTGAGCTGTATTCCCGAAGAAGAGCTTGCACGTGGCGGGCAGATCAGTCTGCCCACTATTGTGAAGCTGGAACAGCATTTCGGCGTATCCCGCCGGGCGCTTCTGGTCAGATTGGATAAACTTGGCCTGATAGACTATGATTATTATAGTGCCAATTATCTGACCGGGATAAAAAGAAGTGCCAACGAATTGGGCTATAGCACCAGGTTGTATGAAAGTGGCAGCGATTATAAAGTGATAGGCGACTATGGCACCATTTGCAAAAAGCTCTTTGAAGAAGAAAAAATATCAGAAAGCCATTATTTTAATCTGATGCTCGACATCGGGGTAAATATTGACGAAAAATTTGAGGAGAATGAAGACGAATGGTGCACCTAAGATATTACTTGACTGTGATGTTGTCATTCACTTTCTGAAAGGCGGCAAAATACTGGAATTACCAACTATTTTTCCGGGGCGTTTCGTCATGTTAGATAAAGTACAAAATGAATTGCATAAGCGAAACAGTAATGTGCTTGCTATTGGCGCCTTTTTGGCTGCGGGCAATATACCGGTAATACCGATGCCAACAGATACGGATATTGTCAGGGAATACCTGACGCTGAAGAAGACGATGGACGATGGAGAAGCGGCTTGCCTGGCTGTGGCTCGTTTTAGAAAAGAATTCGTGGCCAGCAGTAATATCAGGCAGATTGCCGATTATTGCGAAACAAACGGGATAGTATATTACACTACAATGGACCTTTTGCAGGAAGCTACAGTAAAAGGAATTATGACGGACACTGAGTGCAATCTCTTCATTGTAGAAGTGAAAAGTAAAGGTAGCCGGCTCCCCTGTAATACGATTGCCGAATACAGGAAAAGAAAAGGAATCGCTGTGTTAAAGAAAAGTTGAGACGATTGGTGATGGAGGCGTTCAGTGGTGCAAAAGTTCCAGAAACTGAAAAATAACTTAGTCAACTTACCGAGGAAATTTCTTTTTCCTGACCATTCATCGCACCCAAGAAAGATGTACATGCATTGCTTTCCAAAAAAACTAATTCTTACAGGCGCTTTTGCCTTCTTAATGATATTCTCGCCAGCCCAATACGTTCAATACGTCAACCCCCTCATCGGCACCGCACATTGCCGCTGGTTTCATTTTACACCCGGCGCCATGCCTTTTGGTATGGCCAAACCTGCTCCTTCCACCAATGGCAGCTACGGCAATGCCGGCGGATGGGAAGCCACCGGTTATGATTACCGCCACAACTCCATTGAAGGCTTCGCCAACTTTCACGAGTTCCAGGTAGGGGGCGTCGTAGTAGCGCCTATCACCGGACCGTTGCAAACCATTCCCGGCAGACTGGAAAACCCTGATGAAGGTTACCGTTCGCGGTTCGACAGAAAAGATGAGATTGCCACCGCAGGTTATTACTCCGTATTGCTGAAAGATTACAATATCAGGGCAGAACTTACAGCTACCCCGCGCGTGTCTTTTCACCGCTATACTTTCCCGGCAGGACAACAGGCGCATATCATATTCGATATCGGCAACAGGCAGGGCGAAAGCGGGCCGGTGAAAGATGCAAAGGTGTATATACTGCCCGATGGTCGCATTGAAGGATTTGTAACAACGCTTCCGCTATACGTACAAAAGTATCAACCGGGCGCCGAGGTGAGTATGTATTTTTCTGCGGTGATGGACGCCAAAGCTGATGCGCATGGCGTGTTCAAAAAAGAACACATTCAACAAGGCGATTCGATAACTGGCATTGGCGCCGGCTTGTACCTGACGTTTAACGATCAACAACCGCGATCAGTCACCATCAAAATTGGCCTTTCCTATACTTCCATTGAAAATGCGCGCAAGAATCTCGAAGCAGAGGCAAGCCATTTCACATTCGATAAGGCAAAACAAATAGCCCATCAAACATGGGAAAAGATGCTGGGACGTATCCAGGTAGAAACAAAGAACAAAAACGATAAGATAAAATTTTATACCGGTTTATACCACGCATTACTTGGCCGCGGACTGGCCAGTGATATCAGTGGCGACTACCCGAAACACGATGGCACCATTGGCCATATTCCTTTGCGTGCGGATGGCACTCCTGTACACAATCATTACAATACCGACGCCGTGTGGGGCGCCTTCTGGAACCTGACCCAGCTCTGGGCGCTCGCTTATCCCGAATATTTCTCAGACTTTGTAAAAAGCCAGTTGCTCATTTACAAAGATGCGGGCTGGCTGGCTGATGGTATTGCCAACAGTCGCTTTGTTTCCGGCGTGGGCACCAACTTCGTAAGCCTGGTGATTGCATCGGCGTATATGGTGGGCATCAGGGATTTTGATATTGAAACGGCGTATGCGGCCGCGTTGAAGAATGAACTGGATGGCGTCAATCGTCCCCATGGTGCGGGTAAGACGGATACCGATCGCTTTTTGCAATATGGTTTTGTAAACCATATCGACAAAGACGAAAGGCCGGGTGAGCAATGGCAATACTCCGCATCTCACACACTGGAATATGCGTTCAGCGCCTATGCCGTGGCGCAATGGGCAAAAAAGCTGGGCAGGAAACAAGATGAAGAGAAATTGATGCAACTGTCCAATGCATGGAAAAAAATCTTCGACCCCGAACTGAAACTCATAAGACCCAAACTGGCAGATGGCCGGTTTATCGACAACTTCAATCCCACGCAAGCCTGGCGCGGTTTCCAGGAAGGCAATGCGGTGCAGTATACGTTTTATGTGCCGCACGACCCGGAAGCGCTGGTGGAGGCCATCGGCAAAGACAGTTTCAACACCCGCCTCGATCGGATCTTCAGCAGCTCACAAAAAAATGCATTTGGCGGCGGCACCACCATCGATGCGTTTGCGGGACTTGAATTCGCGTACAACCACGGCAACCAACCTTGTTTGCATATTCCCTGGCTGTTTAATTTTTCTGGAAAGCCATCACTGACGCAAAAATGGGTGCGTACCATCTGCAACGAATTCTATGGTACCGAAGGCATTCACGGATATGGCTATGGCCAGGATGAAGACCAGGGACAGTTGGGCGCCTGGTATGTTATTTCCAGCATCGGGTTGTTTGATGTAAAAGGATTGACCGAACAGGAGCCCCAGTTTGGATTGGGCAGTCCGCTCTTCGATAAAGTAACTATTGAACTCAGCCCGCAGTACTGGAAAGGCAAACGGTTTGTTATTGAAACGAAGCAAAACAGCGATGAGAATATATATGTAGAGGAAATCAAACTGAATGGAAAGAAACTGAGCACGCCATTTGTATCTTTTGCGGATGTGGTGAAGGGAGGGAAGCTGGTATTGCAAATGGGGGCGAAGCCAACGGACAGTTACAAGTAAACAGACAATGATAACCGTTATACCTGCGTGGTGAAACCTGGAGATTTTGGTTTCGCTTCGGTGATACTGGCCAATCCTTTCAGGAAAAAGCCAACGATGTCAGGACTGCTGTACAGCAGCGGTTCTTCCACAGGCTCGTAGTCCAAAAGGCTGCTGATGTGCCGCCTGGCAGGAGCGAGCTATTTTCCGGTGGCCAATAATTCGGCGCGGAGTTGCTTATTCCAGTTGCTTTTTCACCAAATCCTTTTTTTGTCTTGACACCGGAATATGGGTGCCATCTTCCAACACTAAATAACCACCATCCTGTTTCACCCAGCTTTTGATATATCGTTTATTCACCAAGTGGCTTTGATGGCAGCGGATGAAACCGTAACCCTGCAATAATTGTTCGTACTCAAAAATGGGTTTAGAGGTAAGCACAGATTCGCCATTTAGGGTATAGAAAGTGGTATAATTATTTGATGATGCGCACCGGGTAATTTCTATTATTTTGATAAATCGTGTTTCTTTTGATGAAGGCAATGCGATGCGGTGATCGTCTTTGTGTTGCTGGTTTTGCAAATAATCCAGTACGCGTGCAAAACGGGGTTGTTTACGTGTATGAGGTTTCAGGGTATTCATGACAGTTTAAAAGTAAGTAGTGTTAGGTGTATGCGTAATGGCGGGTGTGAAAATGGTGGGGGATTGTGTGAATTTGGAGGTTTTGAGGGAGGCTTATAAACTGTGTTCAAGTTTCATTAGGTATGTATTTGAGGAGCAGTTTGGGAATATTGACTAACCCCTTGCTGAGAGCAACAAGGGGTTATATTATTTTCATACCTCGTGAGGAGCGGTCATACATCACAATGGGCACTGCTCAGTTTCCTTTTCCGTACTGCCCAGGAAAACTTCATCAGGGTTTACCCGGTAATATGCGCACAAGCGGAACAGCACATCCAATGTAAAATTATACCGACAGCTTTCTACTTTACGCAACATGCGCGGAGAAATATCTACTTCCTTTGCTACTGTGTCTGGTTCCAGTTTGCGGCTCGTGCGCAACTTCCACAAACGGGTAGCGATTTCACGAAGCGCTATGGTGGCCTTCAATTCATCAACAGGAGCTAAGACAGTCTTCTTCGATTTTGTGCCAGTAATGTTCATAGAAACAAGTTTTATAGATTACACAACAGGATTTGGCAAGGGCAGGATTAAAACGGCGGGTGCATCAAGATGCATCCCGGCTTTGCCATTTTTTCAACAACCGGCGGTGATTGAGCAAATGCGCTGCTTCTACTAATTTCTCGAGATGTTCAAACAAGTGTGTGATCTCTTTGCGCTCACTTCGTTGCAAATCCCGGGGAAAGATGCCGGTTACGGTACACTTATACCATTGCCATAGCATGTGCCGGATTTCGGGTAAGTGACCGAAGGAGAAGAAGTCTTCAATGACGAGCATTGGGTTTTCAACTTCTTCATCGGAAAGGCGGATGACGGGGTAACTCTGGGGGATTACAGTTGATGTAAGTGGAGTTTCAGGTGTCATGATAGTTGATTTTGAGGTGAGGAAAGAGGTGTGAAGGAGAGGTAAGGATAACCGCGGAAGATTTTCTTTTGCTGGGGGAGAGGAAAGAAAAAGCGTGGGTTAGTCCTTACCGCTCCTGAGGGCTGCGACACCCTGATCACGAATAAAGACGCCCACGCAATAGCATGAGCGCTTCGCTTCATTGCCCGTGATTTTGAAAGGTCGCAGTTTCAGGAGCGAGCATAAAGCAAATGCACTTAAATAATTTAAGGCACGCAATTTAAGTTTTTGAGTTAAGATGAATTATAGTTCATGGCCATTAGATTGTGTAAGTTTTTATATTAAATATGATAGAAAATCCAACGAAAATTACATGTCTTCCGTCAATTAACCAAATATTGATGTAGGTATTTCCATATTTTTTTACTTTTAATAGATCAAAATTGATAGAAAATCCTACAAATCAATGACCAAGCTTGGAGAATATCTGGCTCAGAAATCAGTAAATAAATCTGAGGTAGCTCGTAAGACGGGTATATCAAGGGCAAGAATAAACGAACTGACGTTGAGTGACAGGAGTCATTTACGGGCAAAGGAATTGTATTTGATTGCGTTGGCGATTGATGTGAATCCGTGTGAGTTGTTGGAGGTTTTGTGTGGGGGGATGAAGTTGAAGAAGCAGAAGTAAAAGGCAGGTATACTATCAAAAAAATTACATTGGCCTGAAGCATAGTTCAGCACTAATTTAAGTCACCTTGACTCATTCCATCGTTCGTACATACTCTTGGTTGCCCAATGCAGTAACCATTGCCCGGCTAACAGCTGGAGTTATATTGTTTATTCTCCTGTTATGCCACAGGCAAATTACTGTTACCCACCTCTTCTCCTTCGCCCTCATCGCCCTCACCGACTTCCTCGACGGCTACCTCGCCCGAAAATTCAACGCACGCACCCCATTAGGACAACTCCTCGACCCCCTCGCCGATAAAATAGTCCTGCTCGCCGCTTTCGGCTACTTCTGCTACACCAACAGCGTAAGCACCTGGTTCACCATATTGTATTTCACAAGAGAAATAATACAAACAACCATCAGAATACACGCCTATACCACCAACAAACAATCCCAAACACCAACCTTCTTCATCAGCAAACTGAAAACTGCCTTGTCCTACCTCTACTGCCTACTCCTCTTCGCCGAAGCCATCAACGGCTGGATACCCGAAACCTGCCGCTCACCCATGGCGCATATGATCTTTGAAGTGATTATCACCATCCTTTCCTTCACCGGCATACTAAAACCCTACCTCAAAAAATGAAACTCGCCCGCTGGGAAAAAATAACAGGCTCTTTTTTCTACGTTGGTTACATCACCAAAGGCCCTGGAACCGTTACCAGTCTGCTGGTGTTTATACCGGCGTGGTTCGCAGAACGTTCAGTATTAATTACCGCGCTGCTCATACTACTGCCCGTCACTTTTTACCTCGCTTACCGCTTTGAAAAATGTGTAGGACAAGATCCGTCCGCATTTACACTCGATGAAGTAATCGGCAGTCTGCTGGTAATAGCGTGCATACCACATACACTAACCCATTTTGCCGCGTTTTTTATAATCTGGCGCTTGTTGGATATTTTTAAACCGCTTTTCAAAAAAGCAGAACAAATACCACTGGGCATCGGCATCGTGCTGGACGACCTCATAGCAGCTGCATGCACCGTGGGTATCAGTTACCTGTACACCTGGTTGCGTTAATATAGCTTATGTTGCAAAAGAAAACATTGCTACCGTGGTTATGGGCTGCCGTGTTGCTGATGGTAGTACCTAACATCATATTCTGGGCTATTGCGCCCAGGGTGTTTATCATACGCGGCACCTTCGTGTGGGAATATTTCTTTCTGGCCGCTTTGGTCCCTTTCGTTTCCCGCAAATTTTTTATCACGCTGTGGATATTGTTTACCCTGTACGATATGACCGTCTGCACCACCGCCTTTTACTTCATGGACTTTGCCGCAATAGCACATGCATTAAGGTCCATACCGGAAGTGCCCTTTACAAAATGGCTGTTGTGGGCCGGTCTTGTTGCATTGCTGATTACTATTACCTATGCACTGCTGCAGCTCATGATGCGGCATAACAAACGCGTACGCTTTCTGCATCCGCGTTTTGCGTTGCCCATGGCCCTGCTGTTTTTTGTTGTTGATCTGCTCACCGGTCAGGGATTAATAAAACATCCTTCATTCGCGCTAATACCGCTGAAACAAAATATCATCAGTGTGCCTTCCGCATTTCTCGCCAAAACCATTTGGAACCTGGCCACACATACCAAACCGGAAATGCAATCTGAAGGGTATATCGGTTCTGTGGCGCAGGAAAAGTTTGAAAGTCTTCCTGATGGTGCGGCAACAAAAAAACAGTTGTTTGTGCTGGTGGAAGCATGGGGATTGTTTGTTGATCCCGAACTGCATCGAGCGGTATTACAACCCCTCTACGACATGGCGCAACAAAAAGGTTATCGCGTACAGGAAGGTACTACACCTTTCAAGTACCTCACCCATGCAGCAGAAATGCGCGAGATTACCGGTTACATTGTGAACCATTATGATGCTAATGAAGATTTCGCCAGAAAGTATTCGTTGTTTTACAGAAAGCAACAGGAAGGCTATCGCGTCACAGGAGTGCACGGTTACCATTATTCGTTTTATAATCGGATACACATATGGCCGGCATTGGGCGTGCAGGAAATGTATTTTGCCAACAAATTAAAAGAACAAGGGTTACCCGAGTGCGGGGATCAATTCTTCCGGGGCATTTGCGATACAGCCATCGCTACCTGGGTGCTGAATTACATACAACAAAATCCTCAACGAAAAGATTTTATCTACTGGCTAACACTCAACACACATCTGCCTTTAACCAATATTCACGATGATCAGTACCGGTCCTTTGCAGTCCCCTGGCAAAACAAAAATATCCCGGAAGATGTGCTGCAACTGGCTTATCAACATCACCTGCTCTTTAAAGACCTTGCTAACAAGTTAAGTAATCCGCTTGCTCCCCAACCGCATATGCTTTTAGTCGGCGATCATGCGCCACCCTATGTTGATCGCAACCTGCGGCGGCATTTTGATAATAAGCTGGTGCCGTATATAGAATTGTTTCCGTTGAATTAGTAAAACACAGCGCATCAAGACAAGAAAACGCACAAAGATTTCATTTAAAATTTTTTACAGCTCTTTTGCGTTTAAACATTTTTGTACTGGTAACCATAAATTTTATTCAAAAAACAGCAGCGTTTGTTAACGTAGGACCATTTTGTTGAAACGGCACAACAACATGGTTTTAAAAAAAATCTTTGTGTTGTTGCATGTTCGTGGTTTAAATTAGCCGCCACATCCAACCAACATCATGATTTTTACAACCGACAAACAAACCCTGGAAGACCTCAATATCTTTGGTAAACACGGCGGCGATTCCATTTACAACATCTTTAATCGTTGTATCACAAGAGGCGGCGCCGCCGTGCTGGAAGAAATGTTTCGCTACCCGCTGGCCAGTCACGAAGCCATCAACAAACGCGTGAGTATCATTCAATCGCTGGCGCAACGCAACCTTTCCTTCCCCTTCAAAGGCAGCGACTTTGATGCAGCAGATACTTATCTCGCCAATACCGATGAACGCTCCAAACTCGTGCAGCATGAGCAATCCATGGCACGCAAACTCACCAATATGATTGCCATGGATATTGACACGCAGTTGATTTACAAAGGCGTGGAGTCGCTCATGGCACTAATGAAAAAAGCGCAGGAGTTTGTCAATGAACTCAACAGTATCGATGGCCTGCATGAAACATCAACAGAGATGCTGGCTATACTGAACGATCCCGCATTTGCTGCTGTATACCAACACAAAGGGAAATTATCGCATGCGCAGATTGCAGAATTGGATGTAATCCTGCGGTTTCAGCAGCGCACCGCTGTTGAAAAACTGCTGCGTCATATTTTTTACCTGGACGCATACCTGTCAATAGCCCGCGTGGCCAGTGAAAGACGTTTTGCTTTTGCTCAGGCATTGCCTGCGGAAAGTCATGACCTGCTGCGCCTGCAGGGCGTATATCATCCGCTGGTAAAAAATGCAGTGCCCAACAACATTCACATCACAGCCGACAACAACGTTATTTTTCTTACCGGCGCCAACATGGCGGGGAAGTCAACCTTCATGAAATCGGTGAGCATTGCCATGTACCTGGCGCATGCCGGCTTCCCCGTAGCCGCACAGCAAATGCAGTTTGCCGTGCTGGACGGCGCTTATACTACCATCAACCTGCCAGACAACCTGGGCATGGGCGCCAGTCATTTTTATGCTGAAGTGCTCCGCCTGAAAAAAGTGGCGCAGGAGTTAAGCTCCAAGAATCTCTTTGTTGTTTTTGATGAGTTGTTTCGTGGCACCAATGTGAAAGATGCATACGAAGCCACCATCGCTGTTACCACCGCCTTCGCCAAAAAGAAGAAAAGCATTTTTGTTATTTCCACGCATATCATTGAGGCGGGCAGTGTGCTGAAAGAAAACTGCAATAACATACAATTCGTTTACCTGCCCACCCGCATGAAAGGCAATACGCCGGAATATACCTACACGCTGGAACAAGGCATTACCGCCGACAGGCACGGCATGGTCATCATCAACAACGAAAAGATTTTAGACATTCTCAGAAACGGTAAGAAAAAATCAACCACAACCACTGGATATGAGCTTCATCACTGATAAACAAACACTGGACGACCTGAATATAACCGGAAAGTTCAAACAACATTCCATATTCAGTTTGTTTAACGACACCAAAACCAGCGGGGGCGAAAAGCTGCTGGAACAACTATTCCTTCATCCGTTGACGGATGCCGCTGCCATCAACAGCCGCAGCCAGGTGCTGCAGTTTTTCCATCAACGTGCACTGGTTTTCCCTTTCAATATTGAAATTTTACAGGAAGCAGAAACCTACCTCAGCGCAGGCACATCAGGCGCCTATCCGATAGTAGCGCTCGGCCTGCTGCAAAAAAGAATTTTGCAACTGGCCATCAGGGATGAACAGTTTGAACAACTGAAAAAAGGCGTACTGGCCACCATCAAACTGCTGGCTACCCTGCAGGATTTTGTGGAGCAGACAGCAAAGGAAAGTAACTGGCCGGCCATGGAGCAGTTCGATACCATCAAACAACTCTTCAGCGACCACCGCATGAAATGGCTGCAGGAGGCACGCAATCAGTCATCTCCTGCATTGTTGCAACTGGCCCGCTACGATCATATCATGCGTCATGTACTGCGCGATGAAATGGAAGCTGTCCTGCAATTCATTTATCACCTCGACGTATATATCGCCGTAACCAATGTTGCCCGTGCGCGGAATTTCCACTACGCACAGGCGCTTCCCAACGAGCAGGCTGTTTTTCGCACTACAGCGCTCTGGCATCCTGCACTCGAAAAAGCAGTGGCCAATCCATTGCATTTGCATGAAGAACAGAATGTATTGTTTCTCACGGGAGCGAATATGGCCGGTAAATCAACGTTCATGAAATCGCTGGGCATAGCCGTATACCTGGCGCATATGGGTTTTCCGGTGGCTGCCAAAGACCTCGTGTTTTCTGTAAGAGATGGTCTCTATACTTCCATCAATGTATCAGACAACCTGAACCTGGGCTATAGTCATTTTTACGCAGAAGTGCTGCGGGTGAAAAAAGTGGCCGAAGAAGTAGCTTCCGGCAAAGACCTCGTAGTGATCTTCGACGAATTGTTCAAAGGCACCAATGTGAAAGATGCGTACGATGCTACGCTGGCGGTTACGCAAGAGTTTGTGGCCTATCGCAATAGTTTTTTTGTCATTTCTACACATATTATCGAGGTGGGCGAAACACTGCGGGAAACCTGCAACAACCTCCAATTCTCCTATCTACCTACCATCATGGAAGGCAGCGTGCCCCGGTATCCCTACACACTTACACCTGGCATAAGCAACGATCGGCACGGTATGCTGATCATACAGAATGAGAAAATACTGGAAATGATTCAGTAATGCGGATGGCCACAATCGCCGCTGCTGCAATACACCGGTTGAAAACGACTTTCAACCGGTGAAACTTTTATTATATCGAAATAAAAACATAATTCTGTACTAACATTGTATACTTTTATCCGTAAGGTTTTGACAACAAACCAACTAAACACCCTGTTCAATAAAAGCTAATCGTAACGGTCCTATGTCGGCTATCGGACTTGACAATGACACCATATTACAGTTCAACAAAGGGGATGAATCGGCTTTTACGGTCATTTACAATCACTTCTATCACCACATTTTTGCTTTCTGCAAGTACCTGCTGCCTACCGTCGAAGATGCAAGGGATATGACGGCGCAACTTTTTATCCAGTTATGGGAAAAAAAAGAAACGCTGCACTCATACACACATCTACGTGCTTTTCTATTTCTGAATGCAAGGAACAAGTGCTTCAATTTTCTCCGCGACCAGAAAGCGCGCTCGGCCATCGATAAACAATTGGGTGATTTTACCATTGAAGAACAACGGGCTATTCTCTTCTCCGAAATTGAGTCTGAATTGATTGCCCGGCTTTACGAAGAAGTGGAAAAACTGCCCGACTACTATAAAAACATTCTGAAGTTGTCGTATTTCCAGGGCTACAGTAACCAGGAAATAGCTGCCATGCTGAATATCAGCGAAAAAACTGTGCGCAATGCAAAGTCCATTGCGTTGAAAACTGTCAAAATTGTTTTTCTCAACCGAAATACAAAAATGGGGATTACCCTCAGCTTCTGTTATTTTTTTTAAAACCATCGGGACAAACCAGGCCGTTCACGGGTTGTATAGGGGCGCACCTCCATTAATCTTATCTGGTTTCCTGGTTTATTCCTTATCAATTAATGTTTTATGAAAAAAACACCGAATGCTGTTGCTGAGCTGATAGCAAAGTATCTCAACAATGATTTGAACGACCAGGAAAAACAGGAATTAGACCAATGGGTGCAGCAGTCGGAAGCGCATCAGCAATTTTTTCAGCAGCTTACCGGCGAAGCATCACTGGCTGCCATTATCCAGGAGTATGAAACCAGCAAAGTGCTGGTGCTGGACCAGGTGAAAGCTGCCATTGCAGGCGATGAAGAGACGAAAACAAAAGTGATTCCCATCTGGCGTCGCTTGCGCAAGGTAGCAGCCGTTGCTGCTTCGGTGTTGCTGATCGGAACGGTTGTTGTGTGGTATCTGAACAGGAGCGAAAGCACAGTTGAAGCAACGCCGGCAGTGGTAGCCACTACCACGCACGACAAACAACCGGCAACGGAAGGCGCCATATTGCAACTGGCTGATGGAAAAGAAATTGTGCTCGACGATGCGAAAGACGGTGCTATTGCCACACAAGGCAATACGCAGATTACGAAAGAAGGAGGCCTGGTTTCGTACAACGACAACAAGCAGGCAGATAAAGTGATGTACAATACGTTGTCAACGCCGAAAGGAAAAACATACAAACTGGAGTTGTCAGATGGATCGAAAGTGTGGCTGAATGCTGCCAGTTCAATCCGCTTTCCTACTGCGTTTACAGGTTGGCAGCGGAATGTTGAAATAACCGGCGAAGTGTATTTCGAAGTGAAGAAAGACGCAGAAATGCCTTTTCATGTTACGGTTGATCAACGCACAACGATAAGCGTATTAGGCACCAGCTTTAATGTGAATGCCTATGACAACGAAGCGTATGTGCGCACCACATTGATTACCGGCAGTGTGAAAATTGAAGCATGGGAGCAGGAACAGCGGGGCAACAGTGTGTTGCTGAAACCCGGCCAGCAGGCGCTGGTGAAAAATACACAGGCTGCCCAATCCTATGGGCAGTCAGGACCTATAACGGTTGTAGACAATGCCAATATCGAGAATGTGATGGGATGGATGAACGGCTATTTCAGTCTCGATGATCTTACACTCGAAGAACTGATGCGTGAAGTGGAACGGTGGTACGATGTAGAAGTAGTGTATGAAAAAGGTATTCCTGTGAAAGCTTTTTTCGGAAAAGTGAACAGGGACCTTTCATTGCTCGATTTCATGGAAGGGTTGAAAGACTGGGGCGTTCGTGGCAGGCTCGAAGGAAACAAGCTTATTATATCTGGAGTTCAATAAGTGAACCGGCATTGAGAAAGCCGGATACCAACCAAAACTAAGCTGACAATGAGACCAATCGCTCTATTGCTGATCACTGCATTCCTGCAGGTGCATGCGTCTGCCATGTCCCAATCCGTTACCTTTTCGGGCAGGAACGTCCCTATGAAAAAACTGTTCCAGGTCATCGAACAACAAACGGGTTATGTTATCTCCGGCGACAGGAACATACTGCTTGCGTCCAAACCGGTTTCGGTTACTGCACAAAATCTTCCGGTAGAACAATTCCTCGACCTCGTTTTCAAAGACCAGGGTATTGCGTATCGCATTCGTGGAAAGAATATTTTTCTTTCGCGCAAGCCGGTCGTTCCGGATGTGAGCCCGCCCGATGGTCCTGTAGTGGAAGCGGCGCCGCCCGCCATTGTTACCGGTACCATTCGTTCGCGTTCGGCTGAATTGCTTATGGGCGTATCGGTGCGGGTGAAGGGCACGCAAATTGGCACCACTACCAATGCACAGGGTTTCTTCCGACTTGCCAACGTTGAAAACAATGCTACATTGCAAATTACCAGCATTGGCTATGAAATGTTTGAACTCACCATCCGTGAGGCAGGCAATGGTTACACAGCGTTTGCTGTGAAGAAAGAACTGCAGGACAATCTCAAAGTAGTGGCAGGGCCTGTAGTGGAAATAGAACTGGTGCTGGAAACCAGCAGCAGCCAGATGAACCAGGTAATTGTAAACGGTTATTCCAACATCAACAAAAATAATTTCACCGGTTCTGCTATTACCGTTACGCGCGAACAGTTATTGAAGGTATCGCCCACCAACGTGTTGCGTACGCTGCAGATTTTCGATCCTTCGTTTAAGGTGCAGGACAACAATAGCCTGGGTTCCGATCCCAACAACATCAATCCCATTTATATTCGGGGCCGTTCGGGTATTGGCGATGTTACATTGCCGGATGATGAAGCGGCTTTATCGCCCACACAACTGCGCAACGATCCCAACCTGCCCACTTTTATTCTCGACGGATACGAAGTGCCGGCACAAAGGATCTTCGACCTCGATCCCACACGCATTGAATCCATCACCATTCTCAAAGACGCTGCTTCAACAGCTATATACGGTTCACGCGCTGCCAATGGGGTAGTGGTGGTGGAAACCGTAAAACCGGTGAGCGGTCGTTTGCGGGTGAATTATTCTTTGAACGGCAGCGTGTCGGCGCCTGATCTTTCCGGCTATCACCTGTTGAATGCAAGAGAGAAACTGGAACTGGAAAAAATGGCGGGGGTGTTTGAACCACGCGAGGGTGAATTGCCAAGTGAATCGCTCAGGCGTGAACAACGTTATTACGCCAAACTGGCCGAGGTGAACCGTGGTGTGGAAACCGACTGGCTGGCGCAACCGCTGCGCACCGGCTTGAACCAGCGGCACAACATACTGGTTGAAGGCGGTTCCAAAGAATTCATATTCGGCGCCGACATCAACATTGCGCGCACACAAGGCGTGATGAAAGGATCGGAGCGTAACAACAATTCCATTGGTTTCTCCATTTCCTACAGGAAGGAAAACCTGATGTTCCGGAACTATATTCAGTGGAACAATATCCGCTCGCAGGAGTCGCCCTTTGGTTCTTTTGCTACTTATGCCGAACAGAATCCTTATGAAACTTTTCTTGACGAAGATGGCAACTACTTATTTGAATTGGGCGATTGGGGCCATCCGGGCGGCAGAGGCAACCCATTGTATGATGCGCACCTGAAAAGTTATAACCGCACCACCCATAACGATTTCTCCAACAACTTCAATCTTCGCTGGACCATTGCCGATGGTTTGCGACTGGATACCCGTGTAGCCATCATGTTGCAGAAAAGCCAGCAACAGGTGTTTAAAGACCCTGCTTCTTACGAGTTCAAAAATGCGGAGTATGATAAGAAGGGAACGAAAAGCATACTGGACGATGAATTGCGCAGTTGGGACTTCAATGCCTTGTTGTTGTATGGAAAAGGTTTCGGCAAACATTTTCTCAACATGACGCTCGGCGCCAATGCGGCACAGAAGGATATGTCGCGATCAGGATTTACCGTGCAGGGATTTTTAACCGGCAATACGGATGATGTAAACTTTGCGGCCGACATTCTCAACAAGCCTACCGGTGATAATGAAAAGAACAGGCTGCTCGGTTTCCTCGCCTCTGCCAACTATACCTTCAACAATATTTACCTGCTCGATTTTTCGGGCCGTTATGATGGCGCATCACAATTTGGTTCCAACGTGCGCTTTGCACCTTTCTGGTCGCTCGGTGTGGGCATCAATATTCATAACTACCCGGCCATTCAAAGAAAATATCCCTGGCTCACCAACCTGAAGGTGCGTTCCAACTACGGACAGGTGGGTAAGGCCGGATTTTCGCAAAGCGTGTCCAAGAGCACCTACCGGTACAATTTCGAAACCTGGTATGCTTTCGGTATCGGCGCCAACCTGATTTCCATCGCTAACCCCGACCTGGAATGGGAGAAAACAAAAATGTTTGATGCCGGTATCGACATCACCGTGTTCAATAAAATCAGTCTGACAGTAAACTACTACAACAAGAAAACCATTGACCTGATCGGTGATATCACGTTGCCGGCTTCTACCGGTTTCAAATCGTACAAGAGCAACCTGGGTGAAATCCTGAACGAAGGTTTTGAATTGAACGCGCGTTACCAGATTCTCACCACGCGCAATTTCAACCTGAACGTGTACGCTACGGCTGCGCACAACAGCAATAAATTTTTGAAGATCGGCGATGCGCTGAAAGAGTACAACAAACGTGTTGATCAATATTACAAAGATCATCGTGTAGTAAACAAGCCATTGAACAAATACTATGAAGGCGCTTCGCAAACGAGCATTTATGCCATGCAATCGCTGGGCATTAACCCGGCAGACGGAAGAGAAATTTTTCTCGACCGCAATGGACAGGTTACCTACCATTGGGACCAGACGCAACATGTAGTGGTAGGCGATACCGAGCCTGATCTGCGCGGCGCTTTCGGATTTAATTTCAGCTATAAATCACTGTTCATTTTTGCCGGCTTCCTGTACGAATATGGCGGCGATATGTACAACAGCACGCTGGTGCAGAAAGTGGAGAATGCCAATGTGTACAAGAATGTTGACCGTCGCGTGTTCTCTGATCGCTGGCAAAAACCGGGCGACATAACGCATCTGAAGGATATCCGCTTGTGGAATGAGATTACACAGGTAACCTCGCGTTTTGTACAACGCAACAATTATATCGATTTCAATTCCATTACTATTGGATACGATCTGCCGAAGCGTTTTATCAGCAGATGGAATATTCAAACCTGTCGCGTGCAACTCACCAGCAGCGACCTGGGCCGCATTTCCACCATCGATACCGAACGCGGCACCGACTATCCATATGCAAGGACGATCAATTTCACCGTAAACCTTAGTTTTTAACAGGGCTGATCTGTTGCCTGACATAAAATGAACAAGTACACATGAAAAAGTTATCAATCATACATCACAGGATGCGGTTGTCAATGCTGGCCATTGCGATGCTGCTGCTCAGCAGTTGTGCGAAAGACTGGCTGGAACTGGAGCCCAAATCGGAAGTATCGGCCGACGTGTTGTTGCAAACGCCCGAAGGTTTTTCCATTGCGCTCAATGGCATCTATACCAATCTTTCTTCTAAATCACTGTATGGCGAATATCTCACGCATGGACTGGTGGATGTGCTGGCCCGTTGTTACGATCTGAAGAATACGCTGTACGACCAGTTGAAAACCTACGACTATGCTTCCGCAGGCATGGACCAGCGGATCAACAGCATCTGGGCAACGGCTTACACCACCATTGCCAACTGCAATGCCTTGTTGCAGGAAATGGATAAGAAGGACCCGGGGTTTTTCAGGGATTATGAGCGTGCACGACTGGAAGGGGAATTGCTTACCATTCGCGCCTTATTGTATTTTGACCTGCTGCGCCTCTTTGCGCCGGCGCCTGTGGTGCAGGATGCAGTGGCCATCCCTTACTATGCCACGCTTACACATGTGCCCATGCCGGAAAAACCTACCAGCGAGCTGCTACAACTGATCATCACCGATCTAAACCGTAGCAAGCAACTGCAAAAAGATTTTGATACACGGCTGGAAGCCAAAAAGGATTTTCACAGGTTTCGTTTCCGGTTCGGCACGGACCAACGCTTCTTTGGTTATAGCAAACGCGGCTTTCGTATGGGCTACTATGCCACTACTGCGCTACTGGCGCGGGTGGCGTTGTATGCAGGCAACACCCAATTGGCTTATGAAAATGCCATGGAGGTGATCAATGATGAAACGCCTGAAATAGGCGCCACTATTACATTTACGCCTGCCACCGTGATTGATGTAAATGAATACGACCGCTTGTTGTCTGATGACCTGATATTTTGTTTATACCGCCTGGAGCATGAAGAAAGTTTCAACAAGGTTACTTTCCTGTTGCCCAACACCTCGCAGATTTTTGGCGCCGATCTCAATTCAGATTACAGGAAGAAATGTTACCTCTCTGCCGATGGCAGACAATTGCTGAAATACGACCTGGAACAAGAACGCGATGGCGAAATTCTTTCAGCCATCCCCATGATCAGATTGAGCGAGTTGTATCATATCGCTGCAGAATCACTTTACGATAACGATCCGGATGGCGCCCTGCAACTGCTGAATACGTTACGGACCAAACGTGGTTGCACCATTCCGCTTCCTTCTATGCCCGATAAACAGGCTTTCCTAGATGCCATTATCAACGATGCACGCAGGGAGTTTGTGGGCGAAGGTCAGCTGTTTTATCTCTACAAACGTTTGAACAAAACCATACTTGACGAAACCGGCGGCAACCAGACGCTTACCGACAAATTTGTGTTGCCCGTAACTGAAAGATAGTGCTAACAAAAAATTATTTTCTCATGAAACGCTTAAGCGCCATCATCATCCTTTGCTGTTTGCTGTGGAGTTGCAGCAAAGATGCCGTGGACGAATTTGCAGATGCTTCGTTTATATTGCTCGCGAACAGCGGTACAGATACATCCGGGATCAAGCCTGTTGAATATTCCTTTGCTTTTCACCCGGGCGTGGATAAAGACACAGTGCCGGTACTGGTAAAACTGATTGGCCGGTTGAGCGACCAGGACCGCGAAGTGGCCGTTACCGTGGATGAAGCGGCCACTACCGCCTTGCCAACCGATTTTGAATTGCCATCCCCGGTATTGTTGCGGGCAGGCAGACATGTAGACACCATTGCGCTGGTGCTGTACAAATCAGACCGTCTGCTGACAGAGAAATTCAAAATCCGTTTAGTGATCAACGCGAACGAACATTTTCAGCCCGGCCCGGTTGGCAACCGGCAGATTGATATCACTTTTTCCGACATGCTTGCCAAACCGGCCTGGTGGAACAGCGTAGTGGAAACAAACTTTCTCGGCCCCTATTCCGACACCAAATACCGCTTGTTTATTGAAGCAACGGGCATTGCAGACATGACGGATTTGTCGGAAACAGAGCAACGCGCCTATGCCATCATCTTTCGCGATTTCCTGGCCCGCGGCCGTGAAAACGGAGAAGTGTATGAAGACGAGAACGGCCAGATTAACGTATCGCCCAATTTATTCTGATGTTTTAATTCGATCAACCGATCAAAGCTGCTGCAATGAATATGAAACAAATTACACGCTATAGCCTCATCATAGGACTGATGATACTGTCAGCTTCCTGTTACAAGGACAAAGGCAACTATACCTATGAAGAGTTAAACAAAGTGACCATCGTGTTTGCGCATGGAGAGTTTTTAAGTCCACGCGCAGCCGACACCTTGCATATTGAACCCAAATTGATTTACCGCGGCGATACCATCATGGCCAGCACGGTTGCTGATGAATTCAATTTTACCTGGTATTGCAACAATGTGGAGATCAGCACCGGCCCCGTACTGGACTATGCGGTGCGCGACCTCACCGGCATCAGGCCCTATGTGAAACTGAAGCTGGTAAACAAAAATGATGAATCTACATTCCTGGCAGGATTTTTTTGCGATATCATCCCGGCTTATTTGTATGGATGGATTGTAGTAACCAAAAAGGACAACCGAAGCATTATCTCCTTTATTGACCCTACCACCTATGAAGTGACGGCTGATTTCTACACCACCATGTCCGGCGAAGAACTGGGGCCGAATGTAGTGGAGGTAAAAGAGCACTGGATGGCAGGCAGCGGGCTTACCAATCCCGGCAATGTACTTATTATACGTAACGATGCTGCCGGAAATATTGAACTGGACGGCACCAACCTTAACCCGATTTACAACACTAATAATTTCTTCCTGGGCAACACACTGCCGGAAGATTTTCGTCCGCGAGGAGAGTTTTACATGTGGGATTACAGTATGATGCTGGATGATAACGGGAATATTTATACGAGGAAACATGTAAACAATGCGTTCTCGCAGTCAGGTGTGTATCCCAACAAACCCATGTTTATACCCAATGGCGTGAAGTTCGATAAGGGCTGGAGCGGTACTTACCTGAGCGGACAAACCATTCTGTACGATAAAACCAAGGGACAACTCTGGCTCGGTTCAGACCGCGGGTTGGTATTGCCCGTTGTGTATATGCCCGGTCCGCCCATACCGCCCGGCACCACGTTGATAGACGCCATGGACAAAGAACTGGTGTATGTGGGCAAACTGCAGCAGGGTCGCTTCACTTCTTCTTACTATCTCATATTCTTTGATGGCAGCCAGCACTACGTACAAAAGATTATGGTGATTGACCAGTTTTATACCGTACAGGCAGTGTTTATGGGTGAAATGCCTTTTGGAGCTGGCAATGCCAATGCGCAGAGTGTTTTCTGCCAGTTGCCGCGCATCGAAAGCTATATGTTCTATTCAGGCGGCAGCGACAACAAAACGCTGTACCTGTATGAACACGGACCAGGTATCAGCTCGGAATACTACACATTCGATTCTCCCATCAAAACCATCACGCAAAGCCAGAGCGAAGTGATGGGCGTGCAAACGCATGACCAGTTGATGGTAGGATTGGAAAACGGCGACCTGTACATTCTGGGCATTCTGTCTGACCACATTACAGACCCTTCAAAACGACTGATCAAAAAAATAGAACTGAATCAAGGCGTACCAGTAACCACGATGTATAAAGTAGGTTTTGGCTTTACGCAAATGTAACCGGCATATGAAACACCCTATTATAAAAACTGTTCAACTATCGCATCGTTATACCGCTCAATGGGCCATTCGTGATATTGATTTCGAAATCCCGGAAAAAGGTATATACGGATTGCTGGGATCGAACGGATCGGGAAAGTCTACCATGATGAACATTATGTGCGGCGTGCTGAAACCGACAAAAGGTGATGTATTTATCAACGGCATCAACATGCGCACCGACCCTATTGCAGCGAAAGGACTGATGGGATTTCTGCCACAGCGTCCCCCGCTGCACATGGACCTGAATGTAGAAGAATACCTCACGCACTGCGCCGGGCTGCGGTTGATACCGCGCAAACAACAGGCGCAGGCCGTAAACAAGGTGCTGGACCAGTGTGGCATTACGCATTTCAGGAAAAGGCTTATACGCAATTTGTCCGGCGGTTACCAGCAACGTGTAGGCATTGCGCAGGCCATCATTCACAACCCTGAACTGGTGGTGCTGGACGAACCTACCAATGGCCTTGATCCCAACCAGATTCTGGAAATCCGCAACCTCATCAAGGAAATTGCAAAGGAAAGAACGGTGATTCTTTCTACCCACATGCTTTCCGAAGTGCAGGCAGCCTGTCATTACATCCTGATGCTGGCAGAAGGCAGGGTAGTATTCTCCGGCACTGTAGAAGAATTTGACCGGTACGCTGCACCAGGCGCCATCATGCTTTCCATGCTCGACCCACGTGGCGTGGAAGAACTGAAACGGCTGAACAATGTGCTGGACGTGGAGCCGCTGGGCGGCACGCGTTACCGCGTGAAAGTAGATAATGTAGACGATATGCTGGAAACCATCATCCAGCACAGTGTGCACAATGGCTGGCGACTGAAGGAGATCAATGCAGAGAAAAACTCCATGGATACCATTTTTGCTGAATTGTCTAAAAAGAAATCGAGGCCCTGAAAAACAAAAAACAGCGCCACCCGATGCTTGTTGTCATGTGTGATAATGAGCATCGGTGATGGTTGTTGCTTTAGCCCACAACAATTAAAAATGTTCGAATGAAGCAAGCTATAAGAATTGCCCGTACCGAATTGCAGTTGCTATTTTATTCTCCCATTGCCTGGCTTATCCTGATTGTGTTTACCATACAGGCCGGCATTGTATATACCAGCGCATTGGAAGGACTCGTGAATGTCAAGGAACTCGGATATAAACTCAATGGCGTTACGCTTGATTTATATACTGATCCCTGGCGTGGATTCTATTCCAAACTGCTTGGTTACCTCTACTTTTATATTCCGCTGTTAACGATGGGCATGATGAGTCGTGAACTGAGCAGTGGTTCTATCAAACTATTGTATTCATCTCCCATCAGCGATGCACAGATCATATTCGGAAAGTTCATGTCCATTGCAGTTTATGCGTTGCTGATGACTTTCGTTGTTTTTCTCTTTACGCTGTACGGCGCATTCATCGTAGAAAACTTCGATTTCCCTGCTACCCTGACTGGCCTGTTGGGCATTTTCCTGCTGATCTGTGCCTATGGTGCGGTAGGACTTTTCATGTCGAGCCTCACTTCTTACCAGGTGGTGGCAGCCATGGGGACCTTTGCAATATTTGCGGTGCTGAACTATACCAGCCAGTTGTGGCAGGATGTTCCTTTTGTGCGCGATATCATGTACTGGTTGTCTATCAGCGGCAGAACGAATGAATTTATAGGCGGCATTATCAGCAGTGAAGACCTGATTTATTTCTTTACAGTCATCGCACTGTTCCTGGGATTGAGCATATTTCGCTTTCGCGCCGTGCGACAGAAAACACGCTTCTCTGCTTCGCTGGGCCGTTATGCATTGGTGATTGGCGGCGCCGTGACCATCGGGTATGTAAGTTCCCGACCGGCGTTGATGTACTTTTACGATGCTACGCGCACGAAGTTGCGTACGCTAACCAAAGCCAGCCAGGACATTGTAGCCAAAGCCAAAGGTGGTTTAACCATAACTACCTATGCCAACGCGCTGGATGAAGACCGCCTGCTGTGGATGGGTATGCCACGGGCAGAACTGGACGATATGCGCCGGTTCAGGGAATACCTGCGGTTCAAGCCGGAAATCAAAATGAAATATGTGCGCTATTTCGCCAAGGGCAACAACGAAAAATCATTGAACCAACGCTATCCGAAGCTCACCGATATGCAGCGCATGGGTAAGATTGCGCAAACTTACGGGGTGGATTCCACGATATTTTTACCCGTTGACCAGCTTGGCAGTATAAAAGAAACATTGAAAGAAGAAAATTTCCGGCATGTAAAAGTATTGGAGCGTGAAAACGGGCAGCAGTCGGTACTTCGTGTGTTCAATGATCCCATGCTCTTCCCCTCCGAAGCAGAAATCAGTGCGGCCATCAAACGCATTGTGATGGACCTGCCTAAAGTAGGTTTTGTAGGCGGCCATGGCGAACGCGACTGCATCGGGGAAGGCGACCGTGATTACAACAAATTTGCCCGTGAGCAAACCTTCCGTTATGCACTCATCAACCAGGGCTTCGACTTCGAGCAGCTTACGCTGGACCAGCCGGTGCCGGCGCATATCAGCATACTGGTGATTGCCGATGTAAAAACAGCCATGCCGGTAGCGCACCTGGAAAACCTGAAACAATTTGTGGCGCGCGGCGGAAACCTGCTTATAGCAGCAGAACCCAAACGCCAGGAAGCCATGAACCCGATAACCGAAATGTTTGGTGTGCACCTGATGGACGGCAGATTGGTAAAACCCAACAAAAACTACCAGGCAGACCTGCTGTTTATTCGCGCCACTAAAGATGCTGAGCAATATTCCTCGGCCTTTCGTACCATACGCAGAAACAACCAGGTAATTACCATGCCTTCTGTTGTGGGGCTTCAGTACGATAGTGCCGCCGCTAAAGGATTTACTGCCCGGGCATTGCTGGCCACTGATTCTGCAGGTGTATGGAATGAACTGGAAACCGTTGATTTTGTAGATGACAGTGTGGTGTTGAACACTGCTGCAGGAGAAACACATGCCAACAATGTGGCCACGGCCCTTGCGCTGAGCCGCCAATTGAATGGTAAAGAACAAAAAATAGTAATTCTGGGCGATGCAGATTGCATCAGCAACGGAGAACTGAACCGTTCGCGCAAAGATATTTTTGCCGGAAATTTCCTGTTGATAGTAGGCGCTTTCAACTGGCTGTCTGATTATGAAGCGCCGGTGGAAGTGACGCGCCCGCCATTTACGGATAACAACATCTACATTGGTAAATCAGGATTTAAAATTACCAAAGTAGGATTTACGGGTATACTGCCTGCCATCATGGTGATCAGTTATTTAGTGATCTGGTTCCGCAGAAGAAGGCAATAGTGAAGTATGTTTTGTGTGAGGCGGATGGAATATACTAAACCATAGCAAGGCCAGCAGTATGATCAGTTCGCCCAGTGTGTGTCGCATTTTAATAAAAGGTGCGTCCGCTATTTCCAGTAACACGCCTATGGCAAGCAGTATATACAAAACTTTTTGCCGTGGGTTGTACAAAGAGGCGCACAGCAGTAAAGGAAACATCCACTGTATGGCATAGTATTCAATCCTTCGGATAGGAGAGAAGAAATCAGCAAGCATATACAGGCAGAAACCGAAAATTGCAGCATGTGCAATGTTGAAGTTGGCTGCCTGTTTGCTTTCATAATAGAACAGCGCAACAAGCAGCATCCAGCTAACAGCCAGGCTGATGATCAGCGTTTTTTCAGAAAGATTAATGTGAAAGATATTCTTTGCAATGGAGCTGATATTGGAAAACTCAAATTTCCAGTCAATGTAATTTTTTTTCATTTCGTCCCTGATGGAATCCTGATGCCAGCCTTCCCATTGGTGAATATAAGGAGGTTGATAGGCATCCATTCTTTCTTCCCGGTCAGGGCTCATATGGTCTTTCATATGTGCCGCAATGCTTTTTTTGTAATCCGCCCATAAACTTCTTTCTGTCGGGCTCAGCAAACTATAACCAGCTAATAGCAGTATGGGCGCCAGAAAGCAGATCAAATATTTTGCAGAGAATTGTTTCCGGAGCAGCAAAAACGGCAGGAAAAAAACAATGGCAGATGGTCTGGTGAATACAAATGTAGCCGCGAGGCAGCCGGCAAGCAAGGCAAACGTGACACTATTCTTTCGGCGCAGGCAAAATACCAATGCCATTGCCAGGAATGGGATTACAATGTAGTACTGTCCCAGGTACACATGCAGCTGCCAGGCAACTGTAAACAGGCCGAGTATTCCTGTAATGGCCACTGCCCACCGTTGCCAATAGGTAGTTGCCAATGAAAAGGCGATCAATACACAGGCTATGAATAAACAGTATTCTATGCCGAGCCATATTTTGGATAGCTGTCGTTGCGGCAAGTTGGCAATGGGGTACAACAGGTGATGAAAGAAAGGCGAAGCGGTGATAGCGTTGGTGTAAGTAGTGTCCAGTTTGATAGGGTCGTAATAACGAATGCCATCTTCGGGCTTCCATTTGTAAAAGTAAGGGAGCTTTCCATCCATTTGCAACCGGGCGCCTACTATACGGTTGCGCAGATCGACGGTATACTGTTTCTCTCTCTCCATGTCCCTGTTCACACACCAGGCGAACGCAGCAGCACACAGGATGCCCATCAGCAAGAAGCTCAGCTTACTTTTCTTCATGATACTCCTGTTCCATATTAATGTTCCAGATTGCTTCCCGGTCCGGTATGTTGTTGATAATGTGTTTAACGGTTTGTATGGCCGTCATCATACTATGGTCGGTATTGTTGTACCGGTGCATACCGTTTCTGCCAATATTGTATAAGTTAGAAAATTTATTGAGATAGTTTTTTATTTCGTCAAACCGGTTATAGGTGCCGGTATAGGAGGGATAAGCCTTTTCTACTTTCACCACAGTATGGTCCAGCACATCTTCCTTATTGATAAACCCGATTTTTTCGAGTTCTTCCATGGCGGTGCGTGCAATGGCTTCATCGCTTTTATTCCAGAACGGATCACCGGCATTGCAGAAATATTCCACGCCGATCCACATGGTGGAAGGATCGTGCACCATATGCGGGCTCCAGTTGTTGAAGATTTGCAATCTGCCTGCTTTGATGGAACCATCCTGCAGGTAAATCCAGTTGTCCTGCAAGGTGCCGTCTTTGGCGGATGCATCCGGAATGGCTTTTTTTATCAGCAAACCTGCAATGATAAAATCGCGGTACGTTAAGCCGTTGGCGAGTTGCCGGATGGTGGTATCGGGAAAAGGATGTTGCAGGTTATTGATCAATTGCTGGATAGGCATGGTAGCAATGAAGAGATCGCCTTTTTCTTCGCGCACAACGCCGGTGCGTTTATCTCTTACCTGGATATGCTGGATGATGTTGTTGCTGTCTGACTGCAAACCGACTACTTCAGCAGACAAATGAATTTTTCCGCCGAGGCGTTCTATTTCGGCCGCAACGGTTTCCCACATTTGCCCCGGGCCGTATTTGGGGTACAGGAACTGTTCAATAAGGCTGGTGCTGGTGCCTTTTTGGTTGATGCTGGTGTTGGTGGAGAACAGTGATTTGAAGGCCTGCACTATTACTTTGCCGATGTTGAGGTCTTTCACACGCTGATAGCCCCAACTGGCCGGCAGTTCTTCGCATTTCACGCCCCACACTTTTTCTGTATAGTCTTTAAAAAAAGTGTGGTACAATTCTTTACCGAAACGATTTTCGAAAAATTGCGCCAGCGTTGTTTCCGGTTGGTGCGGGAATAATTTGGCTTTGCCATAATACCAGGCTATGCGCAGCATTTTTACGAATCCCAGTTTTCGTATAGTGCTCAGGTTTAGTCGCAGGGGGTAATCGAAAAACTTTTTGTTGTAGAATATCCTCGACTTTCTTTTCCTGATCAGCATATCCGGTTTGGCGGACAAGGGGGCGGATGTTGTGAATGTTTTTTCTTTATTGTGATAATGAATATGAACGGTTTCGTTGTGGGCACTATTTTCCAGCGCAAGGAATTGTAGCCACCAGTTGATGATTTCATCAGACTTTGAAAAGAAGCGGTGTCCGCCGATATCGATCCGGTTATTTTTATAGTTGATGGTTTTGGAGAGTCCGCCTACCTGGTTGTCTGCTTCGAATATGATGGGAATAATGTCTGATTTTGTCAGCAGTTCATAGGCAGCCGTGAGTCCGGCTGGCCCCGCGCCAATGATGATGGCAGTTTTTGGATTTGTCTGGCTGACGGAATTATTCACCATATGCATGCGAAATGACGCTGTCTTTTTCAGGGATATTGAACGGGATCAATTTTATTAATGGCTTAACGCGCAAAGTAAGGGATTTTTTGGAAGAGCGCTGGTTGAAAGCTTAGGTGCTGTGAGGATTTGCTGCTGCGTGGAGTGTTGTGGAGACATTTTTGCAATAAATACTACTTCCATGTGGAGGCGCCAGCAGCCTCTTACTGCCTCAACAATGTTGCATGGGTGGGGGGCCACACCCTCCTAAAACAAAAATATTATGTACCACACCAAAACCATCCACGATCTTATCGACATCCAGGAAATCTACCTTGAACCTGCCGTACGCGAATACCCCCGTGGCCGGGAAATTCTCGCCCGTTTTCCGGAAGCCCGTTTAACCGAAGTCCCTTCCCATTGGAAAATTCCCTCTCTCCACGGTTTCGAAGGCTCCGTAGAAAACTGGCTGAAAATAAAAAGGAATGTGCTGATTCTCGGCATCAAGAAAAGTCTCACCGCCCGTCCCAATACCCGCAGTTCCAATTTCGTATCCCCATCAGAATCCAACGGCTGCACCATGTCCTGCTCCTACTGTTATGTACCACGCCGGAAAGGCTATGCCAATCCCATCACATTGTTTGTAAACATCGAACAAATCATGGGCTACCTCGTACGCCATGCCCAACGCCAGGGACCCAAACCACAACCCGATCCCATTGATCCCTTCTACTGGGTATATGAAATTGGCGAAAACGGCGACTGCTCTGCTGATGCCGCCCTCTGCGACAATGTAAAAGACCTGGTGACTCTTTTCAAAACCATACCCAATGGCAAGCTCACGTTCGCCACCAAATTCGTCAACCGCGATCTGTTGCACTACGACCCACAAGGGAAAACACGCATCCGTTTCAGCCTCATGACACACAAATTCAGCAAACTGGTAGATGTACGCACCACGCCCATCAGTGACCGCATTGATGTAATGAATGAATTCACTGCTGCCGGTTATGAAGTGAATGTAAATTTCTCACCTGTTATTTATTATGAAGGATGGGAGCAGGACTGGCTTGAACTATTTAAAGAACTGAACGATAAACTGGATGCACCTACCAAAGAAGCGCTTACCTGTGAAATTATTTTTCTTACCCACAATGAACAGTTGCATCATGTGAACATGGGCTGGCACCCGAAAGCAGAAGAATTGTTGTGGACGCCTGAATTGCAGGAATTCAAATACAGCGAAACAGGCGGTCGCAATGTGCGGTATAAAAGGGGATTGAAAGCCAGGCTGGTAAATACGTTGGTGGAAATGGTGAAGAAAGAGTTGCCGTATTGTGGCGTCCGGTACGCTTTTTAGACTGCCCCGCTTTTTATCCATGTTTTTTCACCCTCCCTCTCTACTTTTTTCCTTCTCACGTGTCTTTATATCCGGATCATGTGCACTCCTGGCTTTTACAGCACAGGAAAACGATTGTATTGCCATAACTGTATGGCGTCCAGGCGGGATTCCCCGGGTGGGTTGTATTGTCAACGCATTTGTATTGCTGGGCAGGAAATCCCAGCCTGGTGCTGTACCCTTATTAACTGAAAGCAGTCGCCCGGTGAATACGCAGCAGCCTTCGTAATCATTAAACTGCCATACGATGAAAAAAACAGTTTTCATGAGCATACTTTGCTGCACAGTATGCTCCGTTGCTTTGCCACAATACACACTGGACTCTACACGCCGGATGTCGCCGGGAGTAGTAAGAAAAAGTTATTCCACTACTTCTCCCAACAGGATTCATGTGATGGAAATCAGTTTTTCCGAATCCACCGTGCAACTGCAGGCCGTTAAATCTGCCGGTGTCATTAACGGTCCCAAGCAAACAGTGCCGCAGATGTACGCGGCGCATGATCATTTTAACCGCCACGATGTAACAGCAGGTATCAATGCAGATTTTTTTACCAGCCAGGGACCGCAATACAATCCACGACATATGATGATAGGTGACGGAGAAATACTGTGGGATACCATGCTGAACCGTACCGTATTTGGTATTACCGAAAACAGAACGCCCTTTATCACCAAGTTGAACGAAAGTTATAGTGTCACTGCCGGAGGTTCGTCCTTTACCATCAGGCATATCAACCGGGCGAGGAATGCCAATGAACTGGTTTTGTACAATCGCTTCAAAGGCAGCTCTACCGGCACTTCCAGCGGAGGAACGGAATTGAGAATTGAGCCGGTGGACGGTGTGAATGCCTGGAAAGCCAATGCCTCTATTCAATGCAAAGTATTGGCAAAATCCACTGCAGGCAATCTGTCGTTCAGCCCCGGTCAGGCTGTTCTTTCAGGAGTAGGAGCGGCCAAAACATTTCTCGATGCCATCAATGTAAATGATGTAATTACCCTCAACCTGCAGGTGCTTACCACCCCTTCGGGCATTACCAATATTAAACAACTCACCGGTGGCTGGACGAGGCTGGTGCTTGATGGCGCCAACTGTGTTACAGCCAGCGTGGCTGATGAAGGCGGCCCCGTGCCCAATGACCTGGCACCCCGAACAGCCGTTGGTTTCAATGCGGCCAAAAACAAAGTGTATTTTGTGGTGGTGGATGGAAGAAATCCCGGTGTAAGTGTAGGAATGACACTTAATCAACTGGCTAACTTTATGATATACCTCGGCTGCTATCAGGCGCTGAACCTTGATGGCGGCGGCTCTTCCACCATGGTGGGCAATGGCAAGCTGGTGAACGATCCTTCCGATGCCGGTGGCGCCCGGGAAGTGGCCAGTGCACTGCTGGCGTATCTTACCAGCATTACATTGGATGATTTTGAAAACGGCGTTGGACATTTTAACCGTCCGCCTACCTATAGCAGTACTACCGTTGGCGTTTCCACCTCCTCTGTTGTAACAAATGCCCTTACCTGTCATAGCGGCAATTATTCACTGATCGTAAAATTGTACGACAATCCTTCTTCCAGCGCCAACTGGAAAGTGCGGTTGTTATCGGGAAGTGGAGAACCATCCAACAACCGCTATTTCCCAGGTACCGGCACTTTCAGTTTTTATATGAAAACCAATACGGCCAATACAGGCGCCAAAGTGCGGATATGGCTGGATGATAATGATGGTACAGAACTTTCACCGCAGCTGGATGTGATCAATGATGGGCAATGGCACAAGTATGTGTGGAGCCTTTCCAATTACAACGGTACTTCTACCGATGGCGGCAATGGCGTTATCAACAGTTCAGGCGCACGGCTCGATGCTATAGAATTTTCACAACCCAACACATCGCAAACCTGGTTCATTTTTATCGATGATATCATGGTAGACCCGAACGGCACAGCAGGCACCGGCACTGCCCGCATGAACGTTGCTGCAGCGGAAGAAGAGGAAGCACCGGTGCTGCAAGAGCCATCGCCGGCATTGATGATATATCCCAATCCGGGAAAAGGTTTTTTTACACTGGACCTGAGCAACTATACACTGACTTCTTGCGACATACAGGTATTCAACAGTCTTGGCAAATTGGTATTCAGCAGAAAAGCAACACAGGGCGGCATACAAAAGCTTGATTTGTCGCATTTGAAATCAGGGCTTTATTTTGTACAGGTTCGTTCAGATACATTTAATAAAACCGATAAGCTTATTATTGAATGAAAAAACTAAACCTTTTAATTGCTACCCTATGGCTGATGGGTGCGGCCTTCGCTCAACAACCCCATTTCCGTGTGATCACCTACAACATCCTGCAGGGCATGCGGCTGGATTCTGCAGACGGTAAACCCGCTTTTGTAAACTGGGTGCGCCAGCAGGCCCCTGATGTATTGGCGCTGCAGGAGGTGACCGGCTTCACCCAGGAATCGCTGGAAAAACTGGCGGCAGCCTATGGACATCCCTATGCCGTATTGCTGATAGAAGGCGAAAAATATCCCGTTGCCATTACATCCAGATACCCGATTGTGAATGTGCAGAAAGTGACGGACAATATGGACCGTGGCTTTATCATGGCGCGTATAAAAGACTACAACATTGTATCGCTGCATTTTACGCCCTTTGATTATCGCCAAAGGAGAAAAGAAGTGGAAGTGTTGCTCGATTATGTTAAAGCGCAGCCTGACCCGAAGCGGTGGATTATCATGGGCGATTTCAATACAGTGTCTCCGGTAGATTCTGCGCATTACAGCGACGGGAAGTTAATAGAGGGCTTTAAGGCCTATGAAGCAAAGTATCCACCGAGAAAGAAACTAGTAGATGGCGCATTGGATTACACCGTGATTCAAAAAATAATGGACAATGGTTTTACGGATGTTGTGCGAAAAAAATATAACGCGTTTGTAAAAACAATTCATCCCAGGCGATTCGAACCTAAGAATAAACCGGATGTGTCTTCCCGCATTGATTTTATTTTCGTAAGCAAAGACCTGGTACGAAAAATAGCTGATGCTAAAGTAGTGGTGGACACCTTCACCGATAACCATTCCGATCACTATCCCGTATTGTTAGACCTGAAAACAAAGAAATGACCAACCGACTGAGAGCGATTACCCTTTGCTGCGTAGTACTATTTATTATTCCGTTCAGCAGCCTGGCTTTTTTAAAAACGGATGAAATATTACTGAAGAAGAATTTTTATCTGTTGTATTTGCTGGAAGAAAAAAAGATTCGTTTCAACGGAACTGTTTTCCTCGAAGTACGCAATCGGTTATACAATGATGCGCGCAGTTTGCAATGTTCCGATGCCCTCTGTTACAGCAACGCTCTGCAATTTAAGCCGGAAGAAATCCAATCTATCGGCGACGAACTGGTCCGGTTGACAGGTGTGGACAAACGAGTAAGCAAGTTGATCAGTGCCTTACGAAAATCGCATGCTTATCACTTATACGATGCTGAAAGCGATACGGGTTTTATCCGTAAGGTGTGGCAGGCTGATGCCAATGGCATTGCGTACATCCTCAATACCTATATTGCAGGTGCAGCGCCGCTGTACCCGAAAATTGACGCCATCAGTTTTGAGAAAGACAGCCCGGAATTGCTGCAACAAATCAATGCGCACGTACAAAAAATTACCGCAGCGGAACATCCTGCTTTTTACCATATCCCATTGATGATGGCATTGGAAGCGTTGCGGATAAACGGACGCGATGAAGCAGCACGCTATGAACCGCTAACCGGTGGTGAAAATGCTGCGGCATACAAGCGGGCAAAAAAAATCAACTGGCAACAGTATGCCTACACCGCTATCCTGGTGCCGGGCAGGGGGCCGGAAGAACCTGGCGTACGATTACATCCCGATGCTGTGCGGCGCTGCGATAGTGCGGTGATCCGATTTCGCGAAGGCAAAGCGCCCTTTTTGATTTTATCAGGCGGACATGTGCATCCCAATAAAACGCCCTATTGCGAGGCAATTGAAATGAAAAAATACCTGGTAGAAATGCAGCACATTCCGGCCGATGCCATCATTATTGAACCGCATGCACGGCATACTACCACCAACCTGCGCAATGCCACGCGATTGGTGTACCATTTCAATATGCCCATGGATAAACCGCTGCTGATCGTTACAGACGCCAGTCAGAACGGTTATATCAATGGCAATATGGGTAATAAAGTACTGAAGGAACTGGGCTATCTGCCCTATGCGTCTATCACGAAGCTGAGTAACAATGAAACCGCGTTTGTTCCTTCATTCACTTCCCTGCAAATCAATTCACAGGATCCGCTGGATCCGTAACCTTTAATTAACCTGTAAGATGAAGAAAACTTTTTTGTTTATAGCCATTATTGCCTGTTGTACTGTAGCGCCATCCTATGCGCAACAAAATATCCGGTATGTAGATGCCGCAGAACTGTTGATGATCGGCAAAGCCAAAGTAACAGACACCCTGTATCACCGCATCAGCGCCAGCGATACGCGCGCCATGCCGGATGCAATCAAACGACTTGCCAAACGCAGTGCCGGCATTGCCATATTGTTTGAAACCAACTCCACCAGTATTCGTGCCAAATGGAAGCTGCATGAAGAAGTGTATAGGGCCAACATGACTCCTGCAGCGCATAGTGGTCTTGACCTGTATTGTTTGCGCAATGGCAAATGGCAATTTATAAGGGTGGCGCTGCCGGACAAGGGAAACTCTCAATTGCAAGTGATTGTTGAGCGTATGGACAGCACGCTCAAGCAATTCATGCTGTACCTGCCGCTGTACAATACGGTAGATTCGCTGCAGATTGGCATAGACAACAATGCTATCATACGATCACCTGCCACACCTGCTATTGACACTTCGAAGCGTGTGGTGATTTATGGTTCCAGTATTGTGCAGGGAGCGAGCGCCAGTCGCCCGGGTATGGCTTATCCGGCGATATTACAAAGACAATTTGGATATGATTTCATCAACCTCGGTTTCAGCGGCAGCGCCAAAATGGAACCGGCGCTGGCGGAGTACCTGGCTACGGTGCGTGCGGATTGTTTTGTGCTGGATTGCATTCCGAACCCTACACCGCAACAGATTGAAGAACGATCTTATCCCTTCATAAAATACCTGCTTACGCACCGGCCGGAAGTACCCATTATCATTGTAGAAACGGTATTCAGGGAAAATGCGCACTGGGACCAGCGGTTGGGCGAGCGGGTAAGAGCGCAGAACAAAGCCATCCGGCAAACCTGGGAGCAGTTGAAGAAAGAAGGATATAAGAACATTTATTATGTTGAATCTTCGCTGCTGACAGGGAACGATCATGAAGCTACAATAGATGGCGTGCATCTTACTGACCTGGGCTTTAGCCGCATGGCGGCTGCACTGCAACCGGTAATAAAGAAAGCATTGCAGAAAAAATAAAGGCGGATATTTTTATTGAACCATAGCGGCACAGATTACCTTTCACCTCTGTGCGCCTCCGTGATTCCGTGCCGCTGTGGTTTAAAAAAACCAACTCATTTTTCACCCTCACCTTATCGATTTTCACCGGAAACATGGCAACTTCTCAAAATTGATTACTTTTCACTATAAAAAAGTAATCATGTCCATACGACCGGTAAACCCCTGTACGATTGCGTCTATACTAACAAGTGTTATTTTTACACTTGCAGCCTGCAACCTGACACCCAAAGATGTACGGATCAAGCAAATGCCTCCTTTGAAAGCTGCGCAATTTGCTGCATCGGTAGATTCCTCTTTCAAAGCACAGCTGCCCGACAGCAACCTCGTCCTTAACCTATGGGGCATCGACTCGCTTGTTATTTCTCCCATTGCCATTGATATTGATGATCAGGGCAATCTTTACTACACCACCACCGACCGGCAAAAGAATTCAGAATTTGATATCCGTGGTCACCAGGACTGGGAGATCCCTTCTATTGCGCTTCAATCCATCGAAGACAAACGCGCTTTCCTGCGCAAATACCTGGCGCCTGAACTGAGCGCGCAAAACACCTGGCTGAAAGACCTGAATGGTGACGGCTCGCACGACTGGCGCGACCTTACCATAGAAAAAGACAAAGTATTTCGCCTCACAGATACCGATGGCGACGGCGTGGCAGACGAGGCGCAACTGGTAGTACACGATTTTCATGATGAAGTAACCGATGTGGCCGGTGGCGTGCTGAAAGAAGGTGAGGATTTGTTCGTGAGCATCGGCCCCGATCTCTGGCGCATGAGAGACAAAAACGGCGACGGCATTGCCGATGACAAAGTATCGATCTCTCACGGTTATGGCATTCATATCGGTTTCAGTGGTCATGGCATGTCGGGCGTGGAAATGGGTCCTGACGGAAGAATTTACTGGCAGATAGGCGATATCGGTTTTAACGGCGTAGACCAAACAGGTAAAAGATGGGAATATCCCAACTGCGGGGTGATTGCGCGAAGCAATCCGGACGGCAGCGATTTTGAAATCTTCGCCTTCGGCTTGCGCAACACGCATGAATTTGCATTTGATGAATATGGCAACCTCATCAGCGAAGACAACGACGGTGACCATGCCGGAGAAAAAGAAAGACTGGTGTATATCGTAAACGGCTCCGATGCCGGCTGGAGAGCCAACTGGCAATACGGCAAATACCGCGATACGGAAAACAATACCTATAAAGTATGGATGGATGAAAAAATGTGGATGCCCCGCTGGGAAGGACAGGCTGCCTACATCGTTCCCTGCATAGCCAACTACGTAAGTGGTCCGGCGGGTTTTGTGTACAATCCCGGAACTGCATTGAGTGATGCGTACAAAAACAATTTCTTCGTAGCAAAATTTGTGGGCAATCCGGCACAATCTGGTGTATATGGATTTACCTTAAAACCCAAAGGCGCGGGTTTTGAACTGGGCGAAGATAAGCTGGTGGTAGGCGGTATTTTACCAACCGGGCTTGATTTTGGTCCTGATGGTGCGCTGTACATAGCCGACTGGATCGATGGCTGGGAAACGCACGGCTACGGTCGTATCTGGAAACTGGACGACAAGCGCGGTAAAGGCAGTGCAGACCGTGCGCAAACCAAAACATTGCTGGCCGCAGATTTTACCAAAAAGAAAGCGGAAGAACTGGGCCAATTGCTTTCCTATGCAGATATGCGCGTGCGGTTAAAAGCTCAATTTGAACTGGCAAAACGAAAAGCAGATGGGGAAACGATTTTCAAAAATACTTTGGTGCCCTCCTCGCCGCAACTGGCACGCATCCATGCCATTTGGGGAATAAGCCAGATGGCGCGCAAAGACAAAAAATATGCGCAACACCTGCTGCCCCTGCTGAAAGACCAGGACCCCGAAATACGGGCGCAGGCAGCCCGCTGGCTGGGCGATATGAAATACAAGGAAGCCGGTGATCAGTTGTTGCCCTTATTGAAAGATTCGTATAGCCGTGCCCGTTTCTTTGCTGCCGAAGCATTGGGTAGAATTGAATACGGGCCCGCCATCGCGCCGCTTATTGATTTGTTGCGCAGCAATAATGATGAAGATGTATATATCCGTCATGCCGGCAGCCTGGCACTGGCAAGAATTGGTAAGCCGGAGCCGGTGATCGCTTTATCGAAAGATACTTCGCGTGCGGTAAGAATTGCTGCCGTAGTGGCTTTGCGGAGGATGGAGCATCCGGGCATCGCTGAATTTTTGAAAGACGCCGATGAATTCATTGTTACAGAAGCTGCCCGCGGCATCAACGATGATCTTTCTATCAAAGATGCATTGCCTGCCCTGGGCAATTTGTTGACAACAACGCGCTTTACCAATGAAGCGCTGATCAGGCGCTGCATCAACGCCAACCTGCGCGTAGGCACTTCAGAAGCCTTGCAGAACCTGGTGGATTATGCCATGCAAACGAACAATCCGCCTGCCATGCGCGCGGAAGCTATTGATGCATTAAGCACCTGGCCCAAACCCTCCGTGCTGGACAGGGTGGACGGAAGATATCGTGGCGTAATTGAAAGAGACCCTACAGAAGTAAGAACAAAAGCTGGCACTCCATTAATGCAATTACTGAACAGCAGCGAAGTGCTGGTGAAGTTGAGCAGCATCAAAGCAGTAAGCAAACTGAAGATTGATCAGGCAGCTGATGGCTTGATGGCTTTGCTGAAAAATGACAAGGAATCGCGCGTGCGAGTGGAAGCGCTGAAGGCGCTGGCTGCGTTGAACTATGAACATATCGGAATGGCCATTGAACAGGCCATTGCGGATAAAGACAAAGTAGTGCGCATTGCCGGTATAGACCTGATGCCGAAGATGAATATTTCGAAAGAACTGATGGTTTCGTTGCTGAAGCATGTAATCAATACAAGAACAACCGAAGAACAACAGGCTGCTTTGTTAACGTTAGGCAATCTGCCGATAGAATATTCCGGCAAAGTATTAACAGAACTGCTGCAAAAGATGGCCGCCGGAAAACTTTCTTCATCCATTTACCTCGAACTGGCAGAAGCCATAGACAGCACCGGCTCCTCAGAACTGGCGGAGAAATATAAGCAGATCAATGCAGGCGCTTCTACCGATACGCTCGCGGCTGCCTATGCCGGCAGTTTATATGGCGGCGATCCCGATAAAGGCCGCAGGATATTTTATTCAGACCAATCGGCGCAATGTATCCGCTGTCATGCATACAACGATTATGGCGGCAATGCAGGTCCGCGTTTGAACGGCGTGGCCGACCGGTTATCGCGCGAACAATTGCTGGAAGCATTGATCAACCCCAGTGCCCGCCTGGCGCCGGGATATGGCAATGTTACCCTGGAATTGAAAGATGGAAAAACTGTAACCGGTATTTTACAGGGCGAGAGCAAATCAGGTATCACGGTGAAAGTGGGAGATGAAGAGCAGGTGATACCTTTATCACAAATAGTCAAACGGACCAATGCTGCGTCCAGCATGCCGGATATGAAGTCCATTCTTACCAAAAAACAGATAAGGGATGTAGTAAGCTTTCTGGCTGAATTGAAAGGAAATGATTGATAAAGCATAAAAAAAATCCCGGCATTAACCGGGATTTTTTGTTTTTATCAGCTAGTAACCAGATGCTATTGAGTTACCTGAAACTGGTATAAATTTTTATACCTGTCATAAGCAGGTAGGGCAGCGCAGCCACCAGGGATATTACCAGTAAATCTCTTTTTTTATTCGGGTTATTATCCCATTTGCTCACATACTTTTCAAAGATTTGCTGGTCTTTTTCTTCTACAATAAAAATGCGGTAAAAAATCCAGGTGATGGCGGTATAAATGGCCAGTGCATTGAGCATGGCTGCCGCATGAGAACTAAACCATGCTACGCGTACAAAGCGCAGGAACAGTTGCTGCAGGAAAAGTATCCATCCGCCGGCAGAAAGTGCCAGCAGGTACATACATTTCAATCTTACATGAAGGCTGTCTCGGAAATAACTCTGCAGACTACAATAGTGGTAAACAGTGAAATAAACGTATTCGAGTTTTTTCACGGGAATGGGTATTAGGGTAAACGGATAAATGACGAGCTATAAACGGCAAGCCGGTTAAAAAAGTATGTTTGATATATGTCAAGCAGGGGCGGAAAGACCGAACAACCGTAAGCAAATAACATGTATTCGATTGGTTTTCCGGTCTTCCCGTATTTCCTGTTATTGCTTCACAAACTCAACTCTTCTGTTCTTCGCTTTATTTTCCGGTGAACTATTGTCTGCAACCGGTTTGGTGGAGCCATAGCCCTGGGTGGTAAGGCGGTCGGCGGCGATGCCCATGCTTACCAGTTGTTGTTTTACTGCTTCTGCACGTTCCAGTGATAATTTTTTATTATGTTCGGCAGAACCGTCGCTATCGGTATGGCCGCCAATTTCAAATTTCAGTTCCGGATGCTCCTTCATCATTTTGGCAATTTCGTTGATGGTGCCCATTGACTCCGGTTTCAGGGTAGACTTGTTTACATCGAACAGGATGCCGTAGGCAACATATTTTCCATCCGTAACTACTTTTTGATAGGCATCTGATCCGCCGGCAGCAATGCGAATATTTTTGATGAGGATAGGATGCGTATCATTCAGAAACTCAAAAGTAACCATACGGGCGCCGGAAGATACCTGGTTGGAGATGGCCACGCGGTGCTGATCAACATACACTTTGCCGATGTTTTTGTTGACATAGATGGCAACATGCCGCCACTTGTCCGTTGCATCTACAATGGCGGGTTCCGGAAAGGATTTTGATCCGCCGCCTACAGAACTTCCATCGGGCTTGTTAATGCTGAATTCCACACTGGCTGCGGGGCCGGAAATGCTGTGAAAACGGATATAATACAGGCACGCACCGCTCCAGGAAACATTCGCATCTTCTTTGCTTCTGAAATACAGGTCAATGGTAGAACCTTCCACATCATTACCATTCGACAGCACATCAAACTCGAGCGTAAACTGTTCGGGCAGGTAGCCTTCATCTTTCATCAACGGCTTCATACTCAGACTGGCGCCCTTCGGAATAAACAATACTTTTTCACCATTATACGTCTGCACTTCTACGGAGCCATCGTTCACGGCCATGCGACCGGGAATTTCTGCATCTTTTTCACCGGCCATATCGTAATGAAAAATGATTTTGTCGCCGGGAACAAAATCGTAGTTGGCATATGACTTTATGGAAGGCTGTTCATTGCTTTGTGCAACAACAGTTTGAGTGAATACAAGCGAACACAATAAAGTAATGGGTAAAAAGATACGTTTCATAGCAAGGGTTTTAGAAGGAGCATAAATGTAATACCCACAATTTATATCCTGTAGCGGTCACCTTACAAAAAAATATTGTGTGTATGCAGTTAATTACCCAATCGCCATGAGTACTTTCTTATTAATTAGCGTTGCCAAAAAAGGGAAATTGGTATTTTCAGTTTGGAAACAACATTTGCATTACCAACCAATTGTCACCCTGCCATGAAGAGAACGTTTCTTGCCATGCTGCCTGTTTTATTGGTAGCCTGTTTATTTTATCAGTGTACCGATTCCGGAAGTAAAAGCGCTGAACAGATAGTAGATGCAGCTGCAAAAACCCGCATCGATGCTACTTTAAAAAGCTTTATTGATTCCGGCACGATTGCCGGTGTATCGGCATTGATTTATGAAAAAAACCAGGAGGTGTACTTCAATGCTTTCGGATATGCCAACCGGGAAGAGAATATTCCGATGGACAGGAATACGATTGTACGCATCTATAGTATGACCAAACCGATAACCGGTGTGGCATTGATGACCCTGTATGAAAATGGCGCGTTTCAACTGGATGATCCGCTCAGCAAATATTTGCCGGAGTTTGCCGATATGAAGGTGGCTACGGGAGTGAATGAAAAAGGCGAACTGTTGCTGGAGCCGGCCAGGCGCCCGATTACCATTCGCGATATTACGCGTCATACGGCCGGCTTTGCCAATCCGGATTCTACCGTCCTGGGAGAAATGGTAAGAAAAGCGAACCTGATGAACAATTCGCTTACGCTTAGCGAGATGGCCAAAAAACTGGCTGCATTGCCGCTGGCTTTTCATCCCGGTGATCAATGGTCGTATGGTATTAGTGTGGATGTGCAGGCTTACCTCGTGGAAAAACTGTCCGGCAAACCGTTTGATCAATACCTGCAGGAAACTATTTTCAATCCCTTGCAAATGACCAACACCCGGTATACCGTGCCCGACAGCGATACGACGCGTTTTGCTGCCTTGTACTACCGCAGCGATGATGGTGTGTTGTCGCAGGTGTCCTGGGACCGTGCGAGTGAATTTCACCGGAAAGACTGGCCGCTGAAACCGGGCGGCTGGGGACTTACCTCAACGCTGGACGATTATATGAAGTTTGCGCGCATGTTGGTCAATAAAGGACAACTAAATGATGTGCGCATTCTGAAACCCGAAACGGTGGAGCTGATGGCCACCAATCATTTGTCTGACACCATTACCGAGCGCATGTGGCTGCCCAGTAAAGGACAGGTAGGTTTCGGGATAGACTTTGCAGTGCGCACCAAAGAGCCTGCTGATGGAGAAGAGAACAACGGTGTGGTGGGCGAATTTTTCTGGGATGGCGCCGCCAGTACGTTATTCTGGGTGGATCCAAAAAATGAACTTGCGGCAGTGTTGTTTACGCAACTCATGCCTTTCGACCGTGTGAAGTTGCATAAGCGTTTCCGTGACGCAATATATGGGCCGTGGGAGCCAAAGCTGGCGAAATAAGCGTTTAAAATATTGCAGTGGGACAGTTTGACTTTTCAAGCTGTCCCACTACTAATTAATAGCGTGTTTGATTTCTTATTGGAAATGCAGTTTAGCAGCGTATAACTCCCAAGCATGATATTTAATCACCACAGGCTTCATCCTTATAAGGAACTTTATTGGGGTTTACATCATATCCGCGCTTTCTGAACGGTATGGTATAACCGATAGTTAACAAATATTGCGTGTTTTTACCGAGTTGTGCCAGGCGGGATTTATCGATGTCAATCATTCCCCATTCAGCCTGTGCCTTTATCATCCACCGCGATCTCAGCCAGCAGCCTGCGGAGGCAATGAAGCCTGCATCAAATTTGCTCATTTCTTGTTCATCGAACACTTTCACCTTTTGAACAGCAGGCAGCAGCAGGGCAGCGCCGTATCCGCCACCGCCGATAAATACTTTATTGGCCCTGTCGAGGAACAGGTGGTATTGTATGGGCAATTTTACGTATTGCAATCGCAGGTGATTTTCTCTTTCTTCGGCAGCGGAAGTGGTTTCTTTCAGGTCCAGACCGGCAGTGGTATAATGCAACCCGAAGGAAAACATACCGGTGCCGCCGCGTTTTAATACAATGTCAAACCCGCCGCCAATGGCCAGTCTGCCGGAAGTTGACCAACCGGCAGGTAAATTGTTCGTGCTGATGGTAGCCATACCGGTACGGAATTCCACCTTCAGGTAATTCAGTGACAACCGGCGGAAAAAGTTGGGTACAGGTTGCGGGTCCGGTTCCTGCGCAGATGCAGGTAGGGCGGGCCATTCCGTTCCGGCTTGTACAGTACCTGTTATCATAAGGAGCAGCGCGATGCTATACATTGCTTTCATGGTAGAGGGTAATTTAATTGGGTGAAGAATGCTATTTCCGCTTCAAACGTAGAAAGCATAATCGGGGAAGGGAAGGGGAGGTTAGTTTAAGGTGGGTGTGTTTTAGTTTACGGTGGGGGCGCTTCACTTATGCGTCTTTGGAAGGAATTTACATGCTTAAACGTTTTGCATGCCCAAAACTGCCAAAAAAAGTTGAGGTGAGGAAAAATGCAGTTACAGGGGGTAATAAAATGTGTTCGTATACTGTCAGTTTTTTGGGGTGAAATATTTTTCTTGTCACTATATTCGCATGTATAATGACGTTAATTTTCGTCTTAATATGAGAACGGTGGGAGATTTCAAATTTTACTAATGATTGTTGCCATGAAAATATTACTGGATACCAATATTATCATACACAGGGAAGCGGCCAGGGTAGTCAATCAGGATATCGGGATTTTGTTTAATTGGTTAGACAAGCTTAAATACGCCAAGTATATACACCCGGTCACAATTGAAGAATTAAATCGGAATAAAGATGGCAATACCCATTCGACCATGATGGCAAAGGTTGCAAGTTATAATGTAATTAGAAATACAGCACCTATCAGCCAGCAGATTGAAGAAGTAAGCCGGCAGGTTGACAAAACACCCAATGATTGGAATGATTCTATACTCCTGAATGAAGTTTTTTCTGAACGCTTTGATATACTGATTTCAGAAGATAAAAAAATCCACTATAAAGCTCATTTATTGGGAATTGCGGACAAGGTATACCGAATTGATCAGTTTCTGGAAAAAGTAACTGCAGAAAATCCGGATTTGGTAGATTACAAGGTGCTTGCAGTACGCAAAATGGATTTTGGAAAAATTAATTTGCAAGACAATTTTTTTGATAGTTTCAGAGAAGATTATAACGAATTTGATAAGTGGTTTAATAGAAAAGCTGATGAGGTGGCTTATGTTTGTTTGGATAATAACCAGATTGCAGCTTTTCTCTACCTCAAGATGGAGGGACCAGAAGAAAATTACGCTGATATAGAACCGGTATTTCAGAAAAAAAGAAGACTTAAGATTGGTACCTTCAAAGTTGCCAGTAACGGTTATAGATTAGGCGAGCGGTTCCTTAAGATTATTTTTGACAATGGTCTCCAATTGAACGTTGAAGAGATTTACGTTACAATTTTTGACAAGAGACCGGAACAGATCCGGTTAATTGCATTGCTAGAAGAGTGGGGCTTTGTATATCACGGGACCAAAACCACGAATAATGGTGTTGAAAAAGTTTATGTAAAAAATTTTGACAGAGGTCAGAAAGTCAATTTGTTATACCCCAGGAAAACCTTTCCATTCATATCAACGGAAAGCAAAATTTTTATAGTTCCCATTTACCCGGAGTATCATACTGAGTTATTTCCTGATTCAATTTTGAGGACTGAATCACCGCTTGATTTTGTAGAGAATGAGCCTCATAGAAATGCCTTGAGTAAGGTTTATATATCACGGTCTCAAGTCAGAAATCTTAACCCTGGTGATATCATTGTATTTTACCGGACTGGTGGTATCCATAAGGGGGTGGCAACTACTTATGGAATTGTTGAGTCTGTTATAGACAACATACCCGATGAGCACACATTTATTCGGCTTTGCAGAAAAAGAAGCGTATTTTCTGACAATGAACTAAAAGAACACTGGAACTACCGCAAGACAAACAGACCTTTCGTGGTAAATTTTATTTATGCTTACTCTTTCAGGAAAAGACCTAATTTGAAATGGTTGATCGAAAACGGCATAATTGCAAATGTTAAAGATGTTCCAAGAGGCTTCAAGGAAATTACCAGGGAGAATTTTCTTAAAATTGCAAATTACTCAATTGGAAAATGAAAGTAGTATTATCCATAAAGCCAGAATTTGCGGATAAAATTTTTAATGGAACTAAGAAGTTTGAGTTCCGACGGGCAATATTTAAGAATAAAGATATAAAAACAGTTATAGTGTATGCCTCCGCTCCAGTGAAAAGAGTTATTGGAGAATTTGAAGTTGAAGAAATAATTAGTCAGGATATAGATACACTTTGGCGGCTGACAGGTGACTATGCCGGCATTAGCCAGGAGTATTTTTACCAATATTTTGCCAACTGCCAACGGGGGCATGCCATCAGGATCAAAAAGGCTATAAAGTATAAACAGTCCAAATGCTTGCGCAAAGATTTCAATTTGTCGCCGCCTCAATCTTTTGCTTACTACGCGTAATTTGATTAAGTGGGCTGGGTTTATTCAAATGGGGGTAGTTTACGGTGGACGGTGAGGTAAAAGCCGGCATCCTGATACCAGTTGCCGGCTTGTAATCGTTGTAAAATTCAAGCATTTAACTTTAATGAATAGACGTTCCCCGCATCAGCGTTCGGCAATACTGATTCAACGACGGTGGATGCTGTAGTAGCAGCATTGGAGGCAGGAATTGTGTTTGTCATGAGCTATTTCTTTTAGGTAGTGAAAAAATCCCACTACGCCTTGGAAAAAGAAAGGCGCGTGGCTTATCGTTGCTGTACGCAGGCACGACCATGTGCCCCCCAAAACACAACGAAAGCGCACACGCCTATGGCATGTTGTTTCGCTGTTGCCTTGTTTTGGGATGAGTTGGTCGTTTTGCGTACAAGGCTTTAGCGATGCGATTCATCTTGGTTTAGTAGAACCGCGAAATAAACAATATGTGACTACTAATTAATAGAATGGTAAAGGTAAGGGAACAATGTGTTTTCGTGTATATATTTACGAGAGGATTTTCCCGGAAGATCTGTGAAAAAATGGCGTAAATAAAATTGGGATTTCCGTAAAATACGCTTATGCGTTAAATGTGAGCCTGGCAGCCTGTTGTTGCGATTTGGTTTGGCGTTTTTCAAATTCACGAATCACTTGTTTCATTTCGGCCTTAATCTTTTTGTTGGCTTCAGCAATAACATCTTTGCTAATGATGGTATACTTGCCTTTATTTACGGTTGAGAACGATATTTTAATTCTTTTGCTCGTCAAGGTTGTTATTTTAAATTGGAAAAATAACGGTAGTGCAAAAATGGTTGCTGCAAAGTAACGAAAGTATTTTCATTCAAACTAATGCACCGATCAGGGTAACCGGCAAATATAAGTGCATTTATACTTTCCTGATTAGCCTCAGTGGCATCAAGTAAAATTAATCCAATAGCTTCTTTTTCTTTAGCACTATAATTTGTTGTATTGTAAATTTCCGCGCACCAGATGAATTTTGGCATCTTGGCGAGTAGAATGGTGTTTTTCAGATCAGAATCCATCAATTCAAGACTTGTGATGTGATGTTTAAAAATAGATTCATTTTTGAGCACCTGTAGGGCAAGTTGTTTTTGCGACTACTGATGCAACTTTTAGGAAAATTGCTTTCTCTAAAAAGCAAAAAATCGCAGAACTGCTTTCTCCAGAAAGCAATTTTGCGATAATATGGTAATTATAATTGACTTAAATCAATCCACATCCCACCACACCGGCTCATATATCTGCTTCACACCCGGAAAATTAACATTCGTCGTCACCTCCGAACTCGGATACAACAGCCTTGCTGGTAACCGGTCATCACCCAGCGCTGTAGCCTGCGAAACGACAAAGAAATCAGGATAACCCGTCCGCCGCCATTCAGACCAGGCCTCGAAAGATTGATTGCCCGTCATGGCCAGCCATTTCTGAATAATAATGGCGCGAATCTGCGCTTCCATACCGGCCGGCCATTGCGCAGCCGGTGAAGTTGCCAGGTAAGTTTCTACGTTCGGCACATCGTACGATTCAAAGCTGGCGCGAATACCTTGTTCAAATAATTCCTGTGCCGGCGCGTCAGTAGTCAGCCAGCCTCTTACCGCTGCTTCAGCCTGCAAAAAATAGCTTTCTGCGGCCGACATAAATTTTACCGGTGCGGTGGCCGATATATCCTGCTGCCCGCTGGCGCCCACCACCGGCGAAGGAATGGAGAATATATCCGTATTCGTCCGGTACGACCCCTGCGGAATGCCAACCACTGAATCTATACCCAACGATTCGTTTACATAGCGCTGATAGAATACGTTCAGTCGCGGGTCGCGGTTCTGCGCCATGAATTTAGTGGTGGTTTCGCTGGCCACCAGGTTTTGCGTTCTGCCCAAACCCAGCACTTCGGCAAACAAAGGATTCTGATTACCGCCGGTGGTGCTGTATTCGATTTGTGCATCGGTTTCCAGGAAATCGGCGCCATTCAGGGTGGCAATGCCTTCCTGCGCGCGCTGCGGCGCTACTTCTGAAAGACGCAGCAGTGCACGCAGTTTGAACGTGTTGGCAAACCGTTGCCATTGGCCCATATCACCCTGGAAAATCAGGTCATCGGCTTGTGGTGTGGCCACTGCGTCCACCTCAATGAGTGTAAGCGCGCGATCGATATTGGCAAGAATGCTGTCGTACACTTCTTCCTGCGGGTCGTAATTGGGACTGGTAATGTCTTCCTGTCCTGCTTCGCTCACCGGTACATCGCCCCAGGCGTCAGTGGCTAACTGTAAAGCATATGCGCGCATCAGGTAGGCAATGGCGCGGTACTGGTTAAATTGTTCCTGCCCTTCGGTAAGGGTGAGTATTTCGTTGATGTCCTGCAACGCATCTGAGTAAATCATCCGCCAGGGGCGATTGAATGCCGTAGTGGTAACCGAATACTGGTCAATGCTGCGGTACTGCGACGACTTGGGACTTTGTGTCCAGTATTGCGACCATATGCCGCCATATATCTGCAACGGACTGCCCAGCACATGGCCAATGGCAACCTGTACCGACGGTAGCAACAATTCCACCGTAGCATTATTGGGCAGGTTGGGATTGTCGTTTACATCGAGAAATTTTTCACATCCCGGTGCAAAGAACAAAGCAAAAAACAGTATTGCTATATACCTGTTTGTTTTATGTTGAGTCTTCATGACGAGCAACTTTTGTTGAAATGATTCAAAAACTTACGCTGATATTAAATCCAAAATTCCTTTGCGAAGGCTGCGCCGTGAAATCGAAACCCTGCAGGTTGGTGGCGCCGGCTGAGTTGATCTCAGGATCAGCATATTTGTTTTCCGATGGCGTCCACAACGCAAGATTGTTGCCGAATATGCCTATCGATACATTGCCAAACGGTGTGCGTTCCAGCAGTTTTTTAGGTAACCGGTAGCTGATGCTTGCCTCTCTCAGTTTTACGTACGAGGCGTCAATTACATTCCGTCCGTAGGGCAGGTTGGGAAAATAGTTTTGCGGCAGGAATGTAACATCGGTATTCGGCACCAGCTTGCCATCCTGGTCCATGTACACGGAGTTGGGGAACACATAAGGTTCGCGGCCAAACTCGGCAGTTTCCCAGGAAGTGCCTACAAAGGCGGTGATATCCTTTGTGCGGGAAACAAATTGTCCGCCCTGCTTGGTGTCGAACAACACATTTACGCTGAAACCTTTGTAGGTGGCATTCAAACCCCAGGATGCAATCCAGTCAGGGTTGTACGATCCAAAGTATACAGCACTGGGCGTTTCGAGCGGAATACCGTTTACCGGGTCAACAATTACCCTGCCTTCTTCATCGTGCAGGATATCTACGCCATAAAAAGTTCCATATGGTTTGCCTTCCGCAGCCACCACTGTAAGGTCTGCAATACCACCGAGTGAAACCTGGCTTACGCCTTCCAATTCCAAATCAACCACCTCATTACGGTTACGTGTATACGTTCCGTACAGTTCCAGTGTAAATCCATCCGGATTGCGTATGGGCGTACCACGTGCAGTAATTTCAATGCCTTTGTTTTCTACAATACCACCGTTGATCACCCTGCTGGTAAAACCGGACGATTCGGCAATAGGTATGGTAAGTATCTGGTCTTTGGACCGGTTCTGGTAATAAGAGAAGTCTACATAAAACCGGTTGTTCCAGAAATTCAGTTCCGTACCTACTTCAAAGGCAGTGGTGATTTCAGGTTTCAGATCGGGATTGCCGATGCGTCCAAAACGCGTAAGGCCCGGTACGCCATTGAACGGGAAAGTAGTGGTGCCGAAGCCGCCATCAATTTCAGGACGCGCGTAATAATTGTTCAGCAAAAACGGGTTGGCATCATTACCTACCTGCGCCACACTGGCGCGCAGTTTACCATAACTCAATATTTCTGAAACGCCGCCGCTCATTAATTCCGTAAATACAAAGGAGGCGCTGGCGCTGGGATAGAAGAAAGAATTGTTTTCTTCCGGCAGGGTAGAGGACCAGTCGTTTCTGCCGGTGAGATCAAGGAACAGGAAATCGCGATAGCCCAAAGTGAGCTGACCGTACAAACCAATCAGTCGTCTCCTGCTGCGTTCATTGAAATTGTACAACGGCCCATTGCTGTTATCAAGGTTATACCAGCCGGGCACCACCAAACCGTTTGCTTCATTGGTAGCGGCATCAAGCAGGTTTACTGATCGTTGCCGTACATTATGTCCCAGCATCAATGAACCGGAAAAATCGCCAAAGTCGCGGGTGGCGGTGACCATGAGGTCATGTACCACTTCACTGATGTTGAAATCGTTTTCTCTGTATTCGCCGGTGGCGCTTTGCACGTTGGAGCGGGAATAAGTGCCGCTCACTTCATCGGCGGGGAAATAAGTGAATTTGGGATACAGAAACCTGCGCCGGTCTGAATACACATCGGCGCCCACTCTTTCAACAATCTGTAACCATTCCAGTGGCTGAAAGCTGATGGTGAAGTTGCCGATCACTCTGTCTACATCATTTTCGTTGCGATAATTTTTCAACAGAAAATATGGGCTCACAGTATAAGCGCCATAGAATCCATATACCTGTTCATTGCGGTCATTCAAAAATCCATAACCATAATAGGGATTGTTGAGGTCGCCCATTTTGTCTATAGGAATATCACGCGGTGTTTGCAAGAGGTTATCGTATACTGAACCGGGACCTTGTCCGCCCTGCACCAGGTTGCTGTTGATGCGACTGTAGCTTACACCAATGCTGGCGGTAAACTTGTTGCTGAGCGCTGCCGATCCGTTAAAGCGAACGTTATACCGGTTATAGGTATCATGATTGTCGGGCATGATGCCGTCGGAATTCAAACTGTTCAACGATAAATAGAAACCGGTCCTATCACCGCCGCCGGCAAAGGAAACTGTATTGTTGATGGTCCTTCCTAACTCGAAGAATTTACGTACGTTATCAGGCTGCGCCACATAAGGTTTTTGCAGGCGTACGCCGTTGATGGCCTGTCCCCATTCCTGTATTTCACCGGTGAAGGGCGCGCCCCAGCTCCAGTTTTCCAATGGATCATTGTAAAATTCGAGGTTGCCGTCATCATCAAACCCAATGGCATAGCCTTGCCCATACTGGTTTTGAAAAGTGGGCAATTTCAATACATTGGAGAAGGTAACGGTTGAACTGACGGTTACTTCATTTTTCTGTCCTCTTCTTCCTGTTTTGGTAGTGATGATCAGGGCGCCGTTGGAAGCGCGGCTGCCATACAGCGCAGCGGCAGCAGGACCTTTCAACACGGTGATGGACGCAATGTCCTCCGGATTGATGTCGTTACCGCGGTTACCGAAATTTACGGTGCTGCGGGCATCTACGTTGCCGCTAAGGGCTGCGGAACGCACATCGGCGCCACCGAGAAAGTCGGAATTATCGATCGGTATACCATCAATTACAATCAACGCCTGGTTGTTGCCTGCTATAGATGAACCGCCTCTCAATACAATACGCGAAGAACTGTTGGGCGCGCTGGCAGTGCTGGTGATGTTTACGCCGGCCACTTTGCCCTGTAAGGCGTTCAGCGGACTGGTATTGCGGCCCGACAATAATTCTTCACTCCTGATCACAGGAGCAGAGTACCCTAATTCTCTTCTGTCTCTTCGTATAGCCACTGCCGTTACCACTGTTTCGGTGAGTGTGCCTACATCTACCTGTAATACCACATCTACCACGGAGCGGTTGCGCACCGGCACTTCAAGCGTTTGGAACCCCACAAAACTGAAAACCAATACAGCGTTGCCGGGAATATCTGCAAAACTGTAATTGCCATTTTCATCCGTGGAGGTGCCTATATTGCTTCCCTGCACCGTAACCGATACGCCCTGTAGCGGCTGCTGGTCCTGCCCCGAAGTAACAGTACCTCTTACCGGTATGAATTTTTTGATTTTTTTATCCGCATTGTTGTTGGCGAAAGTCCATTGCGGCACGGCCAGTAAAAAAGTAAAGAGCGAGCCAAGAAACAGCAGCGATATGCTGTTGCAGCGTTCAATTTTTGTCATAACGAGTTCGGCTTAACTGTACCAAAAAGTACCTGTTATGCCGCGGGCAAGATTGTTTTCACACAAAACCCGGCAGCTTCACAGATCATTTAACAAAATGAAATGCTAAAAATATTATGCCCGGATGATGCCTTTTTTCAACATGATAAATTGGCCTGCTTTACTCTTGCAGCAACTTATCAAGAAAAACTGATCATGGTCATTTGGTCCTCATTTTTGACAAAAAATTCCACTGCTATTGCATCTTTATTTTTCCTTCTACCAGGAATTGACGTAAATCTCCCAGCAGTTTGAAAGCAGTATTGGAGTTGGTGAAGAATACATATCCCATTTTCAGGTCTTTATATACTTCGAACATGCACACAAAATCGCCGTTGTTACCACTGTGCGAAAAAGATTTGCCAAAAGGCGTTTCCATGATCTGCAGGCTCATGCCCATGTAAATGGGATAAGGGGGGACGTTTACTGTCTGGCCCAAAATTGAAATCGGAATGTTTGCTGAGCTTGGTTTGGTAAGTTTCGGCACTCAATCCTTTCAGCTCCAGCAGGTACAGCATAAACCGGGTAAATATGCGGGCCTCTGTATGCATAGACCAGGCCATGCCGGGCTCTTCCGGTAGCTGGTCATAATTGGGTAATAAATCATAATGGCCTTCTGCTACCATCTGTTTTTTTCATAGCCAGTTTTTTCATACATAAAGTTTAATGATGAGGGTCGAATTATAAATGGTACAGGTCAATTTGTATCATTGAGGAATACGGAGCTTATGACGCCCGGTTATAGAAGGATGTTATAGTAAGGTCAGAAAAATTATGCAATACTATTTCCTGGTTGGTTGCGGGGAACAACCGGCCTGGTTATTTGACTGCACATAACGCCTGGTTGGTTGAGGTAACGAGCAGACATTAACTGCCGCGCCTGCTTTCGATGGTATATACAAAGCTGTCGGCCCGGTAATAACCAAGATTGTATTCAACAGGCTGACCGGATTTGTCGTATACAAAGCGCTTGCGGAAAAGCACGGGACTGCCCACTTCTATTTCGAGTTTCCCCGCAATGAATTTGTCCGCCGCTTTGGCAGCTATTTCTTCTTTGGAGAGGTCAACGGTTACGTTATAATCCGCTTCCAGTATATCGTACAGGGGGCGTTTGAAATCTTCCTCGCCCGTTAGTCCGGAGCGCGGATGGAACCACGAGATAAAATACACGAAGGGATATTCCGGGCGGCCGCGCAGGCGTTCCAGCTTTAATACTTTTTGTCCGGGTAGCAGTTTAAAAAATGTGGCAATGGTTTCGTCGGGCTGCACCCAGCTCACATGCAGTTCAAAATTTTTAATGGCAATGCCGCGTGCTTTCATTTCCTGTGAAAAGCTCAGCCAGTTGGCAGAACGGGTGCTGATCACCGCATCGGCCACCGTGGTGCCTACGCCTTTTTTGCGGACCAGCAGTCCTTCGTGCACCAGTTTATTGAGCGCTTGACGCAGCGTTGTTCGGGAAATACCTAACTGTTGCGCCAGGTCTACCTCATTGGGCAGGAGTTTTCCGCCCCGGAAGGCCGGGTCCTGGATGAGTTTGCGCAACAGTTCTTCCGCCTGCCGGTGGAGCGGCACTGGGCTTTTATGATTGAGCGTCAGCTTCAGATTTTTCTTTGCCATGGGTGGCCATTTGGTGAAAAGGGACGCGGAACTGCAATTATATCGAAAAAGGTTTGTAATGTGACGGCAAATTAATATGTTTGTACATATACAGCATGTATGTATATACATATTCAGCTAACATCCGTAATGTAACAGCATGTCCGCAACATCTACCAGCAACAGCGTACCCCTCGCAGCAAAGGAAATGAACAATAGCATAACCTGGCGCAACAGTGCACAGCCCTTGTTGCCTGTGCGCATCGATACCGCACAAGCGGTAGCAGCGCCTTACAATCCGTTTCCCTTCCATGCCATGGGAAATGATAAAATCAACAACGGGTACGAATCCCTTGCCCGCTATATTGCACAACATAAATTGGTGTTGATCGATGGTTATGTGGGGGTATTTTTTCATGAAGTGCAATTGCACCTGCAGGAGGCGTTGGAGAAAAAAGGGTTGAAAGTAAAATGGATTGCAACCGATAAATATCTACAAGCTCCTGATGCCATCCAGGAAATGGTGCAACCTTTTCTGGGCGAAGAAAAATCTGTTTGGGGCAGGCGGTGCAACCTGCATTTGAAAGATTTTTTTCAGCTGTCAGCTCTTACTGCTGTGCAACCCGATGCCCATGCAGACATCACCATCGTGATTGGCGTAGGCGCAGCGCTTACCGGTTGGGAAGCGCCGGTGATCTATTTTGATCTGCCCAAAAATGAATTGCAATACCGCATGCGTGCAAAGTCCATTTGCAACCTCGGCGCCCGATCGCCGGAAAGCGCGTTTGCGATGTATAAGCGTTTCTATTTTGTTGACTGGGTAGTGCTGAACAATTACAGGAAAGAAATACTTGACCGGCTGACAGTGATTGCAGACGGCCAATGGCATACTGATGTGAACTGGGCCCTGGCGAATGATATCAGGAATGCGATGCATGACCTGGGCCAATCCGTATGGCGCGTGCGTCCCTGGTTTGAACCGGGTAGCTGGGGCGGTCAGTGGATGAAACGGCGGTTGAAAGGATTGAACACAGACGTGGTAAATTATGCGTGGTCATTTGAACTGATTACGCCTGAAAACGGGTTGATTGTTGAAAGCAATGGTTACCTGCTGGAATGTTCCTTTGATTTCCTGATGCTGTGGGAGCATGAAGCAGTGTTGGGAAAACATGCGCAACAATTCGGCGATTATTTCCCGATACGTTTTGATTTCCTGGATACGTTTGACGGCGGCAATTTGTCTATTCAATGTCATCCTTCGCTACCATACATCCGCGAACAATTTGGTGAAACGATTACGCAGGACGAAACCTATTACATTCTGGACTGCGGGCCCGGCGCCCGGGTGTTTTTGGGATTCCAGGAATCCATTCAGCCCGATGAGTTCCGCGCAGCATTGGAAGACAGCCAGGCAAACAATAAGCCTGTTGACGTAGACAAGTTTGTTCAAAGTTTTCCTTCGCACAAACATGACCTGTTCCTGATCCCCAACGGCACCGTGCACAGTTCCGGCAAGAACAACCTGGTGCTGGAGATCAGCGCAACGCCCTACATTTTCACTTTCAAAATGTACGACTGGCTCTCGCTGGACCTCAATGGCCAGCCCCGCCCGATCAATATAGAACATGCCTTCAACAACCTGCGGTTTGAAAGAAAAGGCAAGCGCGTTCCGGAGGAACTCATTTCAAAACCTGCAGTGATTGATCGTGGTGAAGACTGGGAACTGGTCCATTTACCTACCCACCCGGACCATTTTTATGATGTGCACCGTGTAGAGTTTGATTCGGCAATCACCGTGCAAACCGAAGACCGGTGCCATGTATGCATGCTGGTGGAAGGTACACGCATTGAAATAGCGATGAACGGCAAAACAATGGGTCATTACAACTATGCTGAAACATTTGTGATTCCTGCAGCAGCAAAACAATATACTATTATCAATAAAGGTGCAGGAAGAGCAAAAGTGGTAAAAGCATTTTTAAAATAGCTTGGGAAAAGCAATGGCAATAAGCAAATCACAGGAAGCGAGGGGCAGGTCCCAACGAAAACTTTGGTTAAGGTTCGGCAGGGAACTGCCGCGCTTCTATTTAATTTTCGAATAGAAAATTACATGTGATTTGCTTTTTACCATTGGTACATTTTCCTGATTGATCATTAATCTTACAGGTATGCTTGCCGGCAACAAAATCTATCTCGCATTAATTGTCATTGTAGCTTCTCTCGGAGGCTTATTGTTTGGCTTTGATATTGCCGTAATCTCCGGCGTGCTGCCGTTTATTGAACAGCAATTCCAGTTGACAGCAGTAGAAAAAGGCTGGTTTGTATCATCGGCATTGATCGGCTGTATAGCGGGCGTGGCCTGTTCCGGTTACCTGAGCGATCGGTTCGGGCGGAAGAAATTGTTGTTTGTGGCGGCCCTGTTGTTTTTGCTTTCCGCCATTGGTTGTGCATTGTTCCCTTCATTTGCCAGTGTAGTGGCTGCCCGCCTGACCGGCGGCATAGGCATTGGAGTGGCATCCGTACTGGTGCCTTTGTACATATCAGAAATTTCTCCTGCAGCCGTGCGCGGCAGGTTGGTCACCTGTTATCAGTTGGCCATCACCGTTGGTATATTGATGGCTTATATTACCAATGCCATGGTGTTAAAGAAGGCGCAACAAGCCGGCGTGCCTGCCGCTTTTGAACTGGCAGATTTATTGTTCCGGCGCGAAGCATGGCGCGGTATGTTCAGCATCGGGTTTCTGCCTTCGCTGCTGTTTTTGATTGGATTGTTTTTTGTTCCAGAGAGTCCGCGGTGGTTAATCCGGAAAGGCCGCGCCGCCGAAGGCATGCACATACTGCAAAAGATTGAGGGCGATGCGGCCGCTGCCATAATAGCCGATCAAACGTCCGGCGGGCAGACAAAAGGCAGTTACCGGGAATTGTTTTCGCCATTGCTGCGCAGGGCTTTGTTACTGGGCATTTTATTACCATTGTTCAGTCAACTGAGCGGCATCAACGCTATTTTATATTATGGTCCTTCTATTTTAAATGATGCCGGCATAGCGATGGAAAATTCTTTTCTCGGGCAAATCAGTTTTGGACTGGCCAACCTGGTGTTCACTTTTATTGCCATCTGGCAGGTAGACAACTGGGGCAGAAGGCCATTGTATCTTGCAGGTACTTTTGGCGCTGCACTAAGTTTATTTATTACCGGTTACTTTTTTTATACCGAGCAAACAACCGGCATACTGCTGACAGCGAGCGTAATTATTTTTCTTGCCTGTTTTGCCTGCTCCATTGGTCCGTTGAAATTTGTGGTGGCGGCAGAAATTTTTCCTACACAGGTGCGGGCAGCAGCCATGGGGCTCAGCATAATGGTCATGTGGGTGGCCGATGCATTGGTGGCGCAATTAACGCCGGTGTTGTTGAACAGCTTAGGAGCGGCGGGCACCTTCTGGTTGTTTGGATCGTTTTGTGTGATTGCGTTTATCGTAGTATATAAACTGCTGCCTGAAACGAAAGGAAAAACATTGGAAGAGATGGAGGGATATTGGAAAGGGCATTGAGGAATGCTGCAATCACTGTAGCTGGTTGTAAAAAACAAATGCTTCATAGGCTGAACGCCCATCATCGTCAGAAACCAGCAACGCATGCGCATCAAATGGAGCGTTTACCTATTGCAACCTGCTTTTATAATACTTCATTGTTATTCAATTCCTGCGGTGGTGCCGGCCAGGCGTTGGCAATGACAGGGAACAGGTGCAACAAGGCGAGCCCGCCATTGTAAAGCGCTTGGTTTACAAAAATGATCAAAGGGTTCATGGTGGGCCAATGGCTGTTTCAGCAACTGCACTATTTGATATTTCCTGTTCATCGGATAGTTTTGTAGCAGCCTCATTCCCAAACCTCCACCATGCAACGAAGCATTCTTTCCAGGGCGGCCCTTGTACTTGGTTGTTGTTTGCTTACCTGTGTTGACCTGCCGGCTGTGGCGCAAGACAATCAGCAAGAAACTGTCGGCCGTTTTTCAATTGACTTTTATATCGGGCTCGGCCCCCGGTACAGGAAAGTAGTACAATACGACCGGCTTAATCCGGAAGACATATTGACCAGTCCCAGGCATCCCAATGTGCACTACTATCAACACCAGGCGGGCGCTTTCCGGACCTGCAGTATACCGTGCAATATCAGGATAGGATATCGCTTTTGAGCATAGCTGCAGGTACAGTAAAATCTTCCATCATAATAGTAAAACCTGACATTGGAAAGCGTTCCCTCCCAGTCTAATTTAATGGTTTGATTTGCAGGGTATTTCGGCGGCTTTATAGCGGCCGGTATACTGCAAAAAAAGGCCCGTAACGAACGCATTGCTGCCATGTAAATGCAAACACATCTTGCTTCTACCGCAGCACTACGGGCTTGCAACCATCGGATATTATGTTTATAAGAAAATATTTTGAAGAGTTCGAAATCAACGAAAAACGAACTACCCGCGGACGTACCGTTACTGAAGCTGATATTGTATTGCATGCGGGACAATCAGGCGATTTCTTCCCGCATCACATGGATGAAGAATGGTGCAAAACGCAACCATTCAAAAAACGCATTGCGCATGGCACATTGATCTTTACCATAGCCATCGGTCTTACAGCAGAATTTATCAATGAAGTATCCATGACCTATGGTTACGAACGCCTGCGCTTTATCAAACCGGTATTTATTGGTGATACCATCAGCGTCACCGTCACCATAACCGAAAAGAAAGATCATAAGCGGCCGGAATACGGTCTCGTCACCGAACTGGTTGAAACTTTCAACCAGCATAAAGAACTGGTGATGCGTTGTGAACATTTGTTGCTGGTTAATAAACGGAGTGTGTAAGAAGCATGGGTAAAATAATTTTAAAAGGTATCACATGGGGGCACAGCAGGGGCATCACGCCATTGCTGGCGTTGGCACAACGCTATAACGAATTGCATAGCGAAGTGGAAATACAATGGCAGAAGCGAACATTGCAGGAATTTGCAGACTACCCGGTGGAAGAACTCGCAAAGCATTACGACCTGCTCATCATTGATCATCCCAGCGTAGGCCGCATGGCAGCAACGGGTTGTTTACTGGCGCTGGATGAGCACCTCCCCGAACCATACCTGAAAGATCAGTTGACCCACTCAGTGGGATATTCTCATCTCAGTTACAATTATGAAAATCATCAGTGGGCGCTGGCAGTAGATGCCGCTACGCCGGCCGCCAGTTACCGGAAAGACATGCTGGAAACGAACGGCATACCGGTACCCACTACCTGGGAAGAAGTGCTGGCGCTGGCGCAACGTGGTAAAGTGGCAGTTCCGGCCATTCCGATCGACCTGCTGATGAATTTATATACCTTCTGCATAGCGCACGGTAAGGAACCATTTGCGAACGATACAGCCATTACCGATTGTGATACCGGCCTGCGCGCTATGGCAACGATGAAAGAGTTGTATGCGCTGGTAGATAAAAAAATGTTCAGCTGCAACCCGATTGCAGTAGCGGAATTGATGACCGCTACGGACGATTACTGGTATTGTCCGTTTGCCTACTGTTACTCCAATTATTCGCGTGAAGGGTATGCGCGCAAGCTGCTGCATTATACCAATGTGGTGCAATACAATGGCCAGTTGTTGCGCACTACCATCGGCGGAACAGGATTGGCGGTATCGGCGCATTGCCGGCATCCGCGCGCGGCGCTTGACTTTGCAGCGCTGGTGGCTTCGCCCGAATGCCAGCGTACTATGTATGTGCAGCACGGCGGTCAGCCGGGTCATAAACTGGCCTGGCTCGATGAAGCGGCCAACCGGCTCACCAATAATTTTTTTAAAGAGCTATTGCCGGTGATGGATAACGGGTACGTACGACCGAGATATGACGGTTATCTTGACTTCCAGGAGCGTGCAGGCATTCCGCTGTGGGAATATCTGCAGGACAAAAAAAGTGCAGAAAACGCCTGGGAAGAAATGAACCGGCTGTACAGGGAAAGCAGGAAACTTATTAGTAAACAGGAAATGTTGACCGCAGCAACAGGGAACGGCCAGCAATAGTGCTTTCGTTTCCACTGCCTGCGACGATATAATTGAAACCTATGCAACTGCCATTACAAGGCTTGGTGGTTTTGGAATTCAGTCAGTATTTGTCGGGACCCTCGGCAGGTTTGCGACTGGCCGACCTGGGCGCACGCGTGATCAAGATCGAGCGGCCCAACGGTGGCGATGCAGGAAGAAAACTGGCCATTAAAAATCTTTGGGTGGATGACAACTCATTGCTGTTTCATACCATCAATCGTAATAAAGAAAGTTTTACGGCAGACCTGAAAAATGAAGAAGATAAAGCAGCGCTGCATAAACTGATTGCCAAAGCCGATGTGCTGATCCATAATTTCCGGCCCGGCATTATGGAGAAAAACGGTCTTGATTATGCGAAAGTAAATGAAATTAACCCCCGCATCATTTACGCGGAGATTTCAGGATATGGAAAAAAAGGACCGTGGAAATCAAAGCCGGGACAGGACCTCTTATTGCAAAGCATTACCGGGCTGGCATCCACCACCGGTAACGACAGCAATGGTCCCGTGCCTTTTGGTATTGCCATTGCGGATATTTTATGCGGGGCGCAACTGGTGCAGGGTATATTGGGCGGATTGGTCCGCCGGCAAAAAACAGGTAAGGGCGCACTGATCGAGATCAGTTTAATGGAATCATTGCTCGATTTTCAGTTTGAACTGCTCACTACCTATTATGCCAGTCGCCAGCAGCCGCGTCGCAGCTATATCAACAATGGTCATCCGTTGCTGAGTGCGCCCTATGGTATATATGCCACTGCCAAAGGATACCTGGCGCTGGCCATGATGGATGTGCATGAACTGGCAGAAGCGTTGGATTGTGCAGCGCTGAAGCAGTATGGAAAAAACGAAGCATTTGCCCGGCGCGATGAAATCAAAAAAATCATTGCCGATCATTTGCTGCAACAGCCTGCTGCGTACTGGCTGCCGCGACTGCACAACAGGAACCTCTGGGCCATGGAAGTGCTGGATTGGGAGCAAATGATGAATCACAAAGCTTACCAGGTATTGCAAATGGAACAGCAACTGGAAGTAAAGGATAAAAAGATCATCACAACGAGGTGCCCGATAAGGATCAACGGGAACAAAATTTACCACCACAAACCGGCTCCACAATTGGGAGAACACAATGAAGCGATATACCGGGAGTTTATAAAATAGTTACCAGAGCATGAATTTACTGCAGGATATATTTGTTGTGGATTTCAGCCAGTTTTTGTCGGGCCCTTCAGCCAGCCTGCGACTGGCCGATATGGGCGCGCAGGTAGTGAAGATTGAAAAACCGGGCACCGGTGATATTTGCCGGCAAATGTATGTGTCGGACGTAATGGTGGAAGGAGAATCTACCATCTTTCATGCCATTAACCGCAACAAGCAGAGCTATGTAGCAGACCTGAAAAATCCCGAAGACCTGGAAAAAGTGAAGCGGATACTGGCACGTGCCGATGTGATGCTGCATAATTTTCGCCCGGGCGTGATGGAGCGGCTGGGACTGGATTATCAAACCGTGAAGGAAATCAATCCGTCTATTATATATGCGGAGATCAGTGGGTATGGCGCCGAAGGGCCGTGGAAAAATCTGCCGGGGCAGGATTTGTTGCTGCAGGCGGTATCAGGACTTACCTGGTTGAGCAACGACCATGATGAAAGCCCTACGCCTATGGGAGTGGCAGTGGTGGACATTCTTACCGGCACGCACGCCGTGCAGGGCATACTCTCTGCGTTGTATCGCCGGGGCATCACGGGTGAAGGCGCGCTGGTCCAGGTAAGCATGTTTGAAAGCATTCTCGACTTCCAGTTTGAGGTGCTCACCTGTTACTACAACGACGGCAATCAATTGCCTGTTCGCAGCGCGGTAAACAGCGCGCATGCGTACATTGCAGCGCCTTATGGCATCTACAAGACCCAAAGCGGGTACATGGCGCTGGCCATGAGCAATATTGTGTTGCTGGGTGAATTGTTGCAATGCGCGCCGCTGGCAGCATTTACCGACAGTAACGACTGGTTCAGCAAACGCGACCAGATCAAACAAATATTAGCCGATCACCTGGCCACCAACACGGCCGAGCACTGGCTGTCGATCCTGGAAAAAGCCGATATCTGGTGCGCGCCGGTAATGAATTACGACGAATTGATGCAGCAGGAAGGATACCGGGTATTGAATATGGAAATCACCGTTAAAACAGCCAATGGGCTCACGGTGTCCACTACACGATGCCCGATCCGGGTAGATGGCCAGTTGCTGGTGAGTGACAAAGGCGCTCCCTTGTTAGGAGAACACAACAGTGTTATTGACCGGCAATTCGGATTGGTGAAAGAAATGCATCAAAAATAACATCGAATAACAAGCGGAAAGTTGTTCCGGATTTTGTTATTTGCTATTTGCGATAAAATCAGCTATGGCAGTAAAAATTGTTGATACGCACGTTCATGTTTGGGATTTTGATCAGGCAGAATATTCCTGGTTACAGGGAAATACTACGTTGCTGAACCGTACGTACAACATTGAGGAGTTGGAAGCCGAACGCAAAGCGGCGGGCATAACAAGTGGTGTACTGGTGCAGGCTGCCTGGAATCTGGAAGATACGGAATGGATGTTGCACACAGCCCGCAAGACAAATTGGATTGCAGGCGTGGTGGCCTGGTTGCCGCTTACCGATCCGGCTGCAACACAGCGGCTACTGGAAGAAAAATTTTTGAAAGAAAAATATTTCAAAGGCGTTCGCCACCTCATTCATGATGAACCTGATGCAACCTGGTTATTGCAACCAACAGTCTTGCAAAGCCTGGAACTGCTGGCTCAACACAACATACCGTACGATGTAGTGGGCATATTGCCGGCACATATTGAAACGGCTTTAAAGGTGGCGGAAAAAATACCAACGCTGCGGATGGTGTTCGATCACCTCAATCAACCGCCGATCAGTACGAAAGAAAAATTTGGTCGCTGGGGTGAATTGATGAGGCAGGCGGCGCAGCACCCGAATTTTTACATGAAAATATCCGGGCTCGGCACCACTTGTGGCAATGGCGATCAATGGCAGGCTGCAGATATACTGCCTTACGTGGAATTTGCCTTGCGCCATTTCGGTACGGATCGTTGTTTTTGCGGCGGTGACTGGCCGGTATCACTGCTGGCAGGAAGTTATACAAGGACCTGGAATATGTATAAGGAAGTGTTGAACCAGTTGACGAACGAAAGCGAGCAGGAAAAGATTTATTACCAGAATGCCGTGCAGTTTTATGCATTGTAGATGGAGGTACGGGCGCCTGTTGTGTTTTGAAGAAAAGTGACCAAGGAGGTGTTCAGACACCTATAATATATGTCATAAGCAACATGATTCAATGCTGGTATAAGTACGACCAGGCCTGGTCCGGACCTTAAAAAACTATAAACATAAAAGCGAATGGAAATCCTTAACGGCGTATTCTTTCATGCTATTGGTGCTTCGGGTGCGGCGCTTTGTTATACGCCGCAGAAGAAGGTGCATGGATGGTCGTGGCAAACCTACTGGCTGGCCCAGGCATTTGTGTGCTGGCTGCTATTGCCGGTAGTGATTGCGTGGCTAACCATTCCCAACCTGGCAGCCGTGCTGGAACAGGCGCCCGCATCGGCCATGCAGCGTTCGTTTTTGCTGGGCATGGCTTATGGCGTGGGAGGTACAGCTTTTGGCATTGCTATTCGCTATGTAGGATTTTCATTGACATACGCCATTTCTGTTGGCATTAGTTGTGTGCTCGGCACGCTGCTCCCTCCATTGGTGAATGGGACGTTGGGTGACGTGTTGCGTACAGAAGGAGTGGCTTACCTGATGAGTGGTGTGGCGCTTGGTTTGGCAGGCATTGCCTTATGTGGTGTGGCCGGGCGCAGTAAAGAAAAAGACCTTGATCAGCAACACCGGCAGCGTGCAGGTTTTTCGCTGGCAAAAGGGCTACCGCTTTGCCTGTTGGCCGGCATTTTGTCTGCCCTCTATGGTTTTTCCATTGACCAGGGCAAACCCATTGCCGATGTGGCGCAACAAATGGGAGCCGGCAGTTTGCGCACAAACGTAGTGTATATTTTTTCCAATACCGGCGCTTTTGTTACCACGCTTATCTATTGCCTGTATTTGCACAGCAAACAAAAAACATTCCGTGAGTTCGGATCAACAGCAGGCAATGGTGGCGCAATTTCGGTGAATTATGTCATGGCGTTGTTAACGGGCCTGCTTTGGTATGGACAATTTTTCTTTTATGGATTAGGGACCGTGCGCATGGGCAAATATGATTTTACCAGCTGGGCCATTCATATGATTATGCTGGTGCTGTTCAGCACTTTGGCGGGTGTGATGATGAAGGAATGGAAGAACTGCCGGCGGAAAACAAAAAATGTACTGGCAGGCGCATTGGCCGTACTGGTGGCCGCCGTGCTGTTGCTCACGTACGGCAATTACATAAGCAGTGTTTGAATGTACAAAAGCAGTATAAAAAAATAAGATGTCGTTGTCTGTACAAATACCCGATCATCCCTGGCCAATCTACATTATTGGCGCAGGGGGTATTGTGCACGATGCGCATCTGCCGGCCTATCAGCTGGCCGGTTTTCCGGTGAAGGGTATCTTTGACATTGATACGGCAAAGGCAAATGCAGTAGCTGCAAAATTTGGTATTGATAGTGTGTATGCCCGATTGGAAGATATGTTACAGCAGGTTCCCCGGCAGGCTGTATGGGATGTAGCGGTGCCGGGCGCTGCGCTGCCTGAGGTGTTGCAGCAATTGCCAACTGGTGCCGCCGTACTCATGCAAAAGCCGATGGGTGAAGACCTGGCGGCTGCCAGAAAAATTCTGCAGGTGTGCAGGGAGAAAAAATTTACAGCAGGCGTCAATTTCCAGCTACGCTATGCGCCTTTTGTGGTGGAAGCCAGAAAGATGATCGATGCGGGCGTTATTGGCACGCTTACTGATATAGAAGTGCATGTTACGGTGCATACGCCCTGGCAGCTATGGAAATTTTTATATACAGCCCCGCGTGTAGAAATACTGTACCATAGTATTCACTATATAGACCTGGTGCGTTCTTTTCTGGGGAATCCCGGTAGCGTATATGCGAAAACGCTGAAACACCCTGCCATGAAAGAACTGGCTTCAGTACGCAGCACCATCATTATGGATTATGGGGATATGGTGCGGGCGAATATTTTCACCAACCATACCCATGTGTACGGACCGCAGCACCAGCAATCGTATGTGAAATGGGAAGGGACTAAAGGCGCCATCAAAGCCACATTGGGCGTATTGAAGAATTATCCGCATGGGGAGCAGGACACGTTTGAATATACGTACGAGGAGGCGGGACAATATGGCCTGTGGAAAAGCAAACACATTGAAGGTTCCTGGTTTCCACATGCTTTCATCGGCAGTATGGCGCAGGTGATGCTGGCAGCACAGGGAGTCATTGCAAGGCCTGATAATTCGGTAGAAGATGTCATCCATACCATGGCATGTGTGGAAGCGGCGTACGTATCAAGCGATGCAGGGGGAACAAGAATCGAAATGTAATAACCCGAAATCGTTGCGCAGCTCTATGATGTTTCAATAGGGAAACATCGTAAGGGGGCGCGGCGAATAAATCAAGTCTGTTTTTTTTCATATGGCCGTGCTTATAGCACGAACGGGGGGCGGTTCTCCGTCCCCTGCTTTTTTTAACCACAAACCCAACTGGCTCATGAAGAATAATGGGTGGAAAATTTTTGTCTTTGGGGTAGCGCTATTATTCATGGGGCTGACAGGCTTAGGTCAGCAAAAAGAAAAAGTACTGCTCATTCAACAACCGGGTGCACAGGCACGCATTGAATTTGGCGTGCAAAAGCTGGCGCAGGCGCTCCGGGAAAAGGGATATGCCGTAACTACTACTGATAAACAGGTACTCCCCAAGAAAGGAAAAGCAATCATTGTTGGCGAGTTGACGCACGAAGGAGTGAAGCAACTGGCTGCCCGGCTGAAAGCATTGCCGGAAAATTTGCCTGGAAAGGAAGGATTTGTTATTTCGGCTATACATAGGAGTTGTATATTCGTAGGCGGTGCTGATCCAACCGGTGTGTTGTATGGTTGCATGGAGCTGGTGTCACAGGTTGCGCTTCATGGCAAATTGCCTGAAAATGTTTCCATTATCGATCAACCGGAAATGGTATTGCGCGGCGCCTGCGTGGGATTGCAGAAACCCTATTATCTCCCCGGCAGAAATGTATATGAATATCCGTACACGCCGGAAACTTTTCCCTGGTTTTATGATAAGGAATTGTGGATTCAATACCTTGATTCTTTGCTCGCCAACCGGATGAACTCCCTGTATTTATGGAATGGCCACCCCTTTGCTTCGCTGGTGCGGGTGAAAGAATATCCTTATGCAGTGGAGGTAGATGAGGCAACGTTTAAGAAGAATGAAGAAATATTCCGCTTTCTCACTACAGAAGCCGACAAACGCGGTATATGGGTGATACAAATGTTTTACAACATCATCGTATCAAAACCTTTTGCCGAAAAACACGGATTGAAAACGCAGGACCGTGACAGGCCTATCATACCCATCATTGCAGACTACACCAGGAAATCCATCGCGGCCTTTGTAAAAAAATACCCCAATGTTGGCCTGATGGTTTGTCTGGGCGAAGCCATGGAAGGCGTAGGCAACGACGATATTGAATGGTTTACCAAAACCATTATACCGGGCATCAAAGATGGATTGCAGGCGCTGGACCAAACGGAAGAACCGCCCGTAGTATTGCGTGCGCATGATACGGACGCACCTGCCGTGATGCAGGCTGCCTTGCCCTTGTACAAAAACCTGTACACCATTGCCAAGTTCAATGGAGAAGCGCTCACCACACCGCGGCCCCGCACCAAATGGGCGGAGTTGCATCGCACGCTGAGCAAAGCTGGCAACATTCATATTGAAAACGTGCACATACTGGCCAACCTCGAACCATTCCGTTATGGTTCACCGGATTTCATACAGCAATCCGTACAGGGCATGCGCGACAGTATGGGCGGCAGAGGATTGCATTTGTATCCGCAGGCTGCTTACTGGGACTGGCCCTATGCGGCCGACAGCGTACAGGGTGGAAAAGGATTGTTGCAGATAGAAAGAGACTGGATCTGGTACAAAGCCTGGAGCCGCTATGCATGGAAAGCCGATCGCAACCGGAAAGATGAAATTACTTATTGGAGCAAAGAACTGGCTGGCAAATACGGTTGCTCCGCAGAACAGGGAAGAAACATTCTCGAAGCATACGAACAATCCGGAGAAATTGCTCCCAAACTTTTACGCCGCTTTGGTATTACAGACGGCAACCGGCAAACGCTCACGCTGGGTATGCTGATGACGCAACTCATCAATCCATACCGCTATGGACTATTCACTTTGTTGTATGAAAGTGAAAGTCCAGAAGGAGAAATGCTGATTGAATACGCCGAAAAAGAATGGTTCGGTAAACAACATATTGGTGAAACGCCAGTGCAGATTATCCGGGAAGTAAAGGAACATGCAGACAAAGCCGTAGCCGCTATCGAAGCGGCCGCAAAACATGTACAACGTAACCGCGAAGAATTTGAGCGACTGCGCAACGATATGCATTGTTACCATGCACTGGCCTATCATTTTGCTCAAAAGGCCGAAGCTGCCTTGCATGTGTTGCGCTACAAATATTCCAACGATATTCAAGACCTGGAAAAAGCATTGCCTTTGCTGCAGCAAAGTGTGGAAAGCTATCGCAAACTGGCTGAACTCACCAAAGGCGCCTACCGATATGCCAATAGCATGCAAACCCAGCAACGCAAGATTCCCTTACGCGGTGCCAATGCTTCCTATAAAACATGGGTAGAGGTATTAACGCCTTTTGAGCAGGAATTGGCTCATTTCCGGCAGGCGGTAGATTCGCTGAAGCAGCAATCCAACGCGCCGGCTGTCAAAATAAAGCCATTGACCAATGCTACTGTTTCCATAAATTCAACATCGGGTTGGTATACCGTTGACAGCACCGCGCAGGTGTTTGCAGACACTGCTGCTACCCTGCTTGCTGTTGCGCCCGAGTTGAAAGGTGTGAAAGGATTACGCTTGTCGTACCGGCAACAACTGGTGAGCGGTACCACTATCCAATTTACTACGAACAAACCTGTGTACCTTTTGGTAGGATACTTCAATCCGCGTCGCGCCGCATTTACGCGCGACACTACCTGGCTGAAAGCGCCGGAACTGGAAACCAATGCCACCGCCAATGATTACGGTCAGGCAGAAACGAAAATTGCCAATGCCCTGGTGGTAAAAGGATTTCCCCCGGTAAATGTGCATAGTTACCGGTTTGAGGCAGGGAGCCACACCCTGAAATTGGGCAAAGGGCTTTGTCTCGTGCTGGGCTTTGTGGACGGCAGGGAACAACTGCCGCTATACGATGCCGGTCTTACAGAGAATGGAAGCAGCAGGGAAATAGACTGGTTATTTGAATAGCAACCATCTATTCGAATCTATAATCAGCAAAAGGATAATTACATGAAGCTAACCTCCATCCTACGGAACAGGTATGCACGCGCTGCCATGGCAATGGCATTGCTGCTGTGTACCGCGTATTCTCATGCACAGGACAATTCGTTGCGTTTATGGTATACTGCACCGGCTAAAAAATGGACCGAAGCATTGCCCATTGGCAATGGTCGCCTGGGCGCTATGATCTTTGGCGGCGTGGAAGAAGACCGCATTCAGTTTAATGAGGAAACACTGTGGACGGGCGGGCCACGTGATTATCATCGTACCGGTGCTGCGCAATATCTCGATACCATTCGTCAATTGCTGTTTGCCGGTAAACAAAAAGAAGCGGAACTGCTTGCAGAACAAAAATTCATGGGCAGGAAATCATTTGAAGGGGAGAAGAGCGGATGGGTAAGGGAGGTTACCTCCTTAAAAGGCATGAAAGGTAATCCTGCAGCAGAAAAATACGATGACAGTCACTGGAAAACCATGCGCGTGCCAGCGTGGGACGGATGGGAATCGGTAGGCTTTGAAGGATTGGATGGCGCAGTATGGTTGCGCAAAACTTTTTCCCTGCCCGATCACTGGCGTGGCAAAAACCTGGTGCTGGACCTGAACCGCATCCGCGATCATGATTTTACTTACGTAAACGGCAAACTGGTGGGCAGTATGGAAAGCCAGGAGGCGCGCCGGTACATCATTCCGAAAGAAGTGTTGCATGCAGGGGTCAACGTGATCGCCATACAGGTATTGAACTACGGCAATAAAGGTGGTCTTACAGGCTATAAAGACACTACGCGGCATATTGGTATTTATCCTGAAAAGGGTAGTGAAGCAGAAAAGATCTCACTGCAGGGCCAATGGAAATATTTCATACAAAATGACGAGCCACCCCCGGTTGGCCATTACCAGGCAGATTACCAACCCTTCGGCGATCTGTGGTTGCGCTTTCCTGAACATACCAATGTTTCCGGTTATGAAAGAGCGCTCGACATCAGTCAGGCTATTGCAACAACAAAATATACGGTTAATGGCGTACGTTATATACGTGAATATATAGCAAGCGCTCCCAATGACCTGATTGCCGTGCATGTGGCCGCAGATAAGAAAGGAAGCATTGCTTTTGAAGCAGTGCTCAATAGTCCGCATAAATTATCCTCGGTAAAAAAGCTGGATAACAATACGCTGGCGCTTTCGCTGCAGGTACGCAATGGCGCATTGCGAGGAGAAAGTTATTTACAAGTAACGCTCACGGGCGGCAGCCTGAAGGTGGAAAACGACAAGATTGAAGTGAAAGATGCCGATGCTGCTACCATCTGGCTCACTGCCGGCACCAATTACAACAATTATAAAGATGTATCGGCCAACCCGGCCCTACCTTGTACAAAGGCGCTTCGTTCAGTGGCCGGTAAAACCTTTCAACAGGTAAAGGAAGCACATATCAGGGAATACCAGCAGTATTTCAACACATTCTCCATTCAGCTTGATGGCGCGGAAAATGCGCACCTGCCTACGGATGAACGACTGGCAAAATTTGCTGCCTCCCGTGATGCATCTTTTGCAGCACTGTATGTGCAGTACGGAAGATATTTGTTGATTGCCAGTTCACGTCCCGGCACGCGACCGGCTAACCTGCAGGGCATCTGGAACGATCTGCTCACACCTCCCTGGGGCAGCAAGTATACCACCAACATCAATGTGGAAATGAATTACTGGCCGGCAGAATTGCTGAACCTCTCGCCCATGCATGAGCCGCTGTTCCAAATGGTGAAGGAACTGGCTGAAGCCGGGAGGAAAACGGCACAAGCACATTACCATGCACCCGGCTGGGTATTGCACCACAACACCGATCTCTGGCGGGGCACCGCGCCCATCAATGCAGCGGACCACGGCATATGGGTAACAGGTGGCGCCTGGCTTTGTTACCATTTGTGGGAGCATTACCTGTTTACACAGGACAAACAATTTTTGCGCGACCGCGCTTACCCGGTAATTAAAGAAGCAGCGCGCTTTTTCAATCATTTTCTTATTCCCGATCCGCGTACAGGATGGCTCATCAGCACACCTTCCAACTCACCGGAACAGGGCGGACTGGTGGCCGGGCCTACGATGGACCATCAGCTGATCAGGAGCTTGTTTCGCATTGCGGTGGAAGCGGGTGAATTGCTGGGCGTTGATCATTCATTGCGGGATAGTTTAACGGTAAAGATTAACCGAATTGCGCCCAATAAAATAGGCCGGTTTGGACAATTGCAGGAATGGCTGGAAGATGTGGACGATACCAGCAACCGTCACCGGCACGTATCGCATTTATGGGCCGCTTATCCCGGCAATGAAATCAACTGGGATGAAACGCCTGATCTGATGAAGGCCGCAAGGCAATCATTGATCTACCGGGGCGATGGCGGCACGGGCTGGAGCCTCGGCTGGAAAATAAATTTATGGGCAAGGTTTAAAGACGGTGAGCATACCTATAAAATGGTAAAGACCTTGCTGAGCCCCGCAGGCAGTGGCGCCGGCAGTTATCCGAATCTGTTTGATGCGCATCCTCCCTTCCAGATCGATGGCAACTTTGGTGGTGCGGCCGGGATTGGTGAAATGCTTGTGCAAAGCCATACGCAGTATATCGATTTGTTACCTGCTTTGCCTGCTGCATTTGCTACAGGCGAAGTGAAAGGCATTTGTGCGCGAGGGGGATTTGTATTGAACCTGAAATGGAAAAATGGCAGACTGGAAGAAGTGGAAGTTTTGTCGAAAGCCGGAAAAGAATGCAGGTTGAGATATGAGGGAAAGACCGTCCAACTGCCAACCCAAAAAGGAGAACGGTACAAACTGAATGGAAACCTGGAACGCACCGAAGCCTAAGGTTTTTGAATAATGGAAGAGAAATTGAAATTGCGATCAACATATTATCACGTATCCTGGTATAAAAGTTTTGCAGGAGTTTTCCTGTTGTTGTTCATGGTCCCGCTGCCTGTCATTGCGCAATCTGCAAGGAAGGTTATATCGCTCAATAAGGACTGGCGTACCATATTGGAAGATTCCCTGCAAAGGGTATCCTTGCAAACAGCACCTGATCATAAGTGGAGCAAAGTACACGTACCCCATAACTGGGATGCCTACCACGGCTATCGCCGCCTGCGGCATGGCAACCTCCACGGCGCCGCATGGTACCAGAAAACATTTACCGTTCAGCAATCAAAAAACAGGAAACGCTTTTTTCTCTTTTTTGAAGGTGTAGGTAGCTATGCTACTGTTTACCTCAATGGTAAAAAAGCGGGGGAACATGCAGGCGGGCGAACAACTTTTACACTGGATGTTACGGACCATATCAAAACAGATGGCAGCCGGAATGATCTGCGTGTGTATGCCAGTCATCCGGCCAATATACGCGACCTCCCCTGGGTATGCGGTGGCTGCAGTGATGAACGCGGATTTTCAGAAGGCTCTCAACCATTGGGCATTTTTCGACCGGTGCATTTGGTAGTAACGGCAGACACGCGCATTGAACCTTTTGGCGTACATGCGTGGAGTGTGGTGAAAGCAGACCATGCATTGCTGAACATCAACACTACTGTTAAAAACTATTCATCACGCAGCAGTACGGTGGATGTGATCAATCAACTGGTGAATAAGGAAGGACAGGTAGTTGCTACAACAGTTGCCCGGCAAATGATAAAGCCGAACGATTCTTTGGAGATAGCCCAACACAACATTCGCGTAAACAATCCAAAACTTTGGTCACCGGAACAGCCATATCTGTATAAGATCGTTACCATTATTAAGGAAAACAACAAGGTGCTGGATAAAACCGAAACGGCTATTGGTTTCCGCACCATTAGCTGGAAACATCCATCCAATCGTTTTTATATTAATGGCAAACCGGTATTCATCAATGGGGTAGCAGAATATGAACACCAACTCGGGCAAAGCCATGCTTTTCACCAGGAACAGATCGTGGCGAGGATGAAATGGCTGAAGGCTGCCGGTTTTAATGCCTTGCGTGATGCCCATCAGCCGCACAACCTGCTGTATGGCAAGTTGTGCAATGAAATGGGCATTCTCTGGTGGACGCAACTCACTGCGCATATCTGGTTCGATACGCCCGCGTTCCGGCAAAACTTTTTGCGACTGTTGAAGCAATGGGTCATCGAGCGGCGTAATGATCCATCGGTAGTGCTGTGGGGATTGCAGAATGAAAGCAAGCTGCCCGAAGATTTTGCCAGGCAATGTACCGAATTGGTCCGCCAACTGGACCCCACTGCTTCTTCAGAAAGGCTTGTCACCACCTGCAACGGCGGAGCCGGTACCGACTGGGACGTACCACAAAACTGGACCGGTACCTATGGTGGTAATCCGCATACCTATGACCGTGATCTTATAAAGCAAATATTGGTAGGGGAATATGGCGCCTGGCGCACACTCGACCTGCATACCGAAGGCGGCTTTCAGCAAGACGGTTTATACAGTGAAGACCGCATGACGCAACTGATGGAATTGAAACTTCGTCTGGCTGAGTCGGTGAAAGACAGCGTAGCGGGACATTTTTTCTGGTTACTTACCTCGCACGATAACCCCGGCAGGGTGCAGGGTGGCGAAGGGCAACGGGAGATGGACCGCATCGGGCCGGTAAACTATAAAGGGCTGTTAACGCCCTGGGAAGAACCGCTGGATGTTTTTTATATGTTCCGCTCCCACTATGCGCCGAAGGAAACCGAGCCGATGGTATACATCGCATCGCATACCTGGCCATCGCGGTGGTTAGCGCCGGGAAAGAAAGACAGTATTATGGTGTACAGCAATTGTGATGAAGTGGAACTGTTTAATGACATCAATGGGCAGTCGTTGGGAAAGAAACAGCGCAACGGAATAGGCACGCATTTTATGTGGAATGATGTGCTTGTTCAATACAATGTGTTGTATGCGGTAGGATATGTAAACGGCAAACCTGTTGCACGCGACACGATTGTGTTACATCATCTGCCGCAGTCGCCAAATTTCAACCAACTCTATACAAAGAATACTTCCATTGCGAAACCCGCACAAGGATACCACTATGTATACCGGCTGAACTGTGGTGGGCCGGAGTATAAAGATGAATATGGTAACCTATGGTCGGCGGACCGTGCGTTATTGCCTGGCCAAAAAGGCGAAGGAGAATATGTATATTCACGATCATGGACAAACGATTTTGAAGAAATGCCGCCTTATTTTGCCAGCCAGCGCAGAACTTTTGCCCCCATCAAAGGCACCCGCGACTGGCCATTGTTTCAGTCGTTCCGGTATGGAAAAGACAAATTGCAGTTTGTATTCCCGCTGCCCAAAGGAGATTACCGCATTGAGCTGTATTTTACCGAACCCTGGATTGGCATTGCCGGCGGCATGGACGGCAAAGGCATGCGCTTGTTCGATGTTGCCATCAATGGCAAAACGGTAATTGATGATCTCGATATCTGGAAAGAAGCAGGTACCAACACAGCGTTGAAAAAAGTAGTGCCGCTTGGTTTCGAAGGTGGTAACCTGGTGATTTCTTTCCCGGAAAGCCGTGCGGGACAAGCTATTATTTCCGCCATTGCTATTGCTGCGCGGCAAAAAATGACTGCTGCGGCATCTGTACCATTGCTGGTAAAAAACGTTCAGGCTTCATCTTCCGCAGGCAGCGGAATGCCTTCCTACAGTACTGCTGTAACGCAGCACAACAGCAATACTGCCGGCTCGTCAGCCCCCGGCAACAACGTTGTGCCCTCTTCCTGGCTTGATATCGGTAGCAAGCAATACAATGATACCACTGTTTCATTTTATGCCTTGCCGCCGCAATTATTCGGGGCCGACTATTTGCAATTATCCCGTAAAACATCCGGTGGTATTTCTTTTGCGATTACTGCCGCAGCTGATTTGTTTGTAGGTGTAAAGGAACAAACAATTCCTGCCTGGCTGAAAAACTTTGAAAATACCGGTACAGAAGTGATCACCGATGAAAACCATGGTACCCGGTATGCAGTATACCGCAAGCGTTATGATGCCGGAGCAATTATCTCTTTGCCCATTGACCACAAATACCTCGTGATGCTGCAACCGGTAAGCCATATGCAACCGGCTTATGACCTGAAGCCTGTTACACCTTACCGGACCAATGTGGCGACAATAAGCGATGGTATGGCCAAAAAAAATATTGGCGGCAGGGAATGTGCAGTAGCCATAACTGATGATGAAGTATTTGTAGAGTGGCCTGTGCATACCGGGTTGGCTGATCGCTATTCAGTAACGTTAAAATATTATTATGAAAGAACAGACACATTACAGGCAAACCTGCAATGGATTGATGCCAATGAAACGATATTGCACGAAGAATCAATTCCGGTAAGCTATACCCGGCCCGGCAAGTGGAACCAGTATACGGTGAACACCAGAAGTATGGTCAATGCCGGTCATTACCGGGTAAGGGTTACCATAAAAAAAGCAAAGGGACTTGCCGTATCCGGCATTGATGTGCAGTAGCGTGATCCATAACGATGCATTGTGGCATAAGCCACAGCAGAAGCAGGCCTGCAAATGTGCAGGACTTAACGCGTGTGAGCAGCACAACTTACGCAGTAAAGTAAACCTTATAAACCAGGGCAACCAAAACGTTCAATAAAAATCATCAAAAACCAGTCAGGCGAAATGACGCGTGCAGGTATTTACTTTTTACTGATTTTTTTATACACCGCCTCAGCAGCGCAGGAGTTGCAGGTAACGCATCTCACCTGCGATGGCCGCATCGATCCGGCCGGTATTGAGCGTGCTGCGCCTGGCCTCAGCTGGCAGTTGCAATCAGACACACGGGATGTATGGCAAACAGCATATCGCATCCTGGTAGCAGATGATTCCGCTTTATTGCACAAAGACCGCGGCAATCTATGGGACAGTAAAAAAATAGAAGCATCTGCTTCGTTGCACGTGCCCTATAAAGGAAAAAAACTGCAACCGGCACGCACCTATTACTGGAAGGTGATGGTATGGGATAATAAAAAGCGCCAGAGCACCTGGAGCCGTATTGCACGTTTTCAAACCGGCTTGTTTACAACTGCAGACTGGAAAGGCGCTAAATGGATTGCCCTCGAAACATTACCGGATTCATTAAAGATGGTGCCAGCAGAACATAGTCGCGGGGATAAAAAGTACTGGCATATCAAAAATACCTTGCCCCTGCTGCGCAAATCGTTTGCAGTAAAAAAAAGCATAGCGCAGGCCACGCTGTTCATTTGCGGACTGGGACATTTTGAACTCCACCTCAACGGCAAAAAAGTTGGGGACCATTTCCTCGATCCCGGCTGGACAAAATACGATAAGGAAGCTTTGTATGTTCCTTTTGATGTTACCCATTATCTGCAGCAAGGCAATAATGCCATCGGTGTACTGCTCGGCAACGGTTTTTATTTCATTCCCCGCGAGCGTTATCGCAAACTTACCGGCGCATTTGGCTTTCCTAAATTGATTGCCCGCCTGCATATCCGCTACCAGGATGGCAGCACCGCAGAAGTGATCAGTGATGAATCCTGGAAAGCTGCTGCCAGTCCCATCACCTTCAGCAGCATTTATGGCGGCGAAGATTACAATGCCAACCTCGAACAGCCCGGGTGGGACCAACCTGCCTTTGATGACACCCCATGGCAAAACGCAGTCATTACCGATGGCCCTCCCGTATTGAAAGCGCAACAGGCCGAGCCCCTGAAAGTAATGCAGCAACTGCCGGCCCAAAAAATTACGCGCGTCACCCACAGTAGCTTTGTTGTTGATTTCGGACAAAATGCATCCGGCATACCGCGCATTACCGTGCGTGGCAACAAAGGCGATACCGTACGCATGGTGCCTGCTGAATTATTGAATGACGATGGCACTGTAAACCAGCGCTCCACCGGCAGTCCGGTGTATTTTGAATATGTTTTGAAAGGTGGTGGTGTTGAAACCTGGCAGCCTGCATTTTCGTACTATGGGTTCCGTTATATAGAGGTGCAAGGCGCTACGCATGGCGACAATGCCGGAAAAAATGGTTTGCCGGAAATTCTTGAGCTGCAGGCGCTTCATACCCGCAACGCTGCTGCTACAGTAGGTTCCTTCACTTGTTCCGATACGCTGTTCAACAGGATATTCCACCTCATCAACTGGGCCATTCGCAGCAATATGTCCAGCGTGCTGACCGATTGCCCGCACCGCGAAAAATTGGGCTGGCTGGAACAAACCCATCTCATGGGCAATTCCATTCGCTACAACTACGACATACAGCATTTATTCAAAAAAATATTGAATGACCTGAGAACAGCCCAGGCGCCCAATGGAGCATTGCCAGAGTATGTGCCGGAGTATGTAATTATGGATTTTATGGATGGCATCTTCCGCGAATCGCCGGAGTGGGGGAGTGCCGCCATCATTTTGCCCTGGTACCTGTACCAATGGTATGGCGATAAAACAGTGCTGCAGGAAAACTATGAAATGATGCGACGGTACCTTGCCTATTTACAATCCCGCGCACCTGATCACATACTCGCTTTTGGCCTGGGCGATTGGTATGACCTCGGTCCGGCCAAACCCGGCCTCGCCCAATTGACACCCATGGGCATTACAGCCACGGCCATTTATTATTATGATATTACCATCATGAGCAAAGTGGCCAAACTGCTGGGCAAATTGAAAGAGTCCGAAGCATATGATGCCTTAGGTATCCAGGTAAAAGAAGCGTTTAACAAAAAGTTTTTCAATCCCGAAACACGTCAGTACGGCACGGGCAGTCAAACCGCCAACGCAATGGCGTTGTACATGGACCTGGTGGAAGCGAGGCACCGGCAACAAGTGCTCAACAATTTAATTAACAGTTTGAAAGAAAATAATTATGCGCTTACAGCAGGTGACATCGGGTTTCGCTATCTGCTGCGTGTGCTGGAACAGGAAGGCCGTTCTGATGTGATTTATGCCATGAACAACCGGACAGATATTCCCGGTTATGGGTATCAGTTAGCACAAGGCGCTACAGCCCTTACGGAAAGCTGGCAGGCCTTGCCTTCGGTTTCCAACAACCACCTGATGCTGGGACACCTGATGGAATGGATGTATTCCGGCCTGGCCGGCATTCGTCCCGCACCGGAATCAGTAGGGTTTAACCGCGTGGAAATTATGCCGGAACCGGTTGGCAATATCAATGAAGCGGAAGCGCATTATGATGGTCCATATGGACGCATCGTGAGCAAATGGAAAAAAGCAGGCAATCAATTTGAATTATATGTAGAAATTCCACCGAATACAGGCGCAGTGGTATACCTCCCTCCCCATGTTACGGCCAATATTATGGAAAGCGGTCGTACGGTGCAGGCAGATTATTTCAAAAATGGCCGGCCTGGTGTTCGGATTGGATCCGGAAAATATCAATTCACTGTAACGGTAGCAGGTTATTCATATTAAAATAAGGTAGCAAGATGAAGCGTAGCATCATAGCATTACTGGTTATTACATTTTCAGTTCATGCAGGTATTTTTGCGCAGGAGCGCGTGGTGATGGATTTTAATAAAGAATGGAAATTTTTCCTGGGCGACGACAGCCTCGCCATGCAACCGCAATATGATGATTCGCGCTGGCGGCGTCTCAACCTGCCGCACGACTGGAGCATTGAAGGCAATTTCAGCGAATCACATCCCGCCACTGAACATGGAGGGGCCCTGCCCGGAGGCATCGGATGGTATAGAAAAGAATTTACCCTGCCGCTGCTGGCAGCCAACAAAAAACTGGTGATCGAATTTGACGGCGTGTACCGCAACAGCCAGGTCTATATAAACGGGCATCTCCTGGGCGAAAGGCCCAATGGCTATATCTCTTTTCAGTACGATTGTACGCCTTACATCCGCCCATCAGGCACCAATGTTATCGCCGTTCGGGTAAACAATAGTCGCCAGCCCGATTCCCGCTGGTATACCGGCTCGGGTATTTACCGCAACGTTCGACTGGTGGCCACCAGCAAAAAAGCAGCTGTCATTCCCTGGGGCGTTTTTATTCACACGCCGCGGGTTGACAGCCATGAAGCAAAAATTCAAATCACCGTTGCATTGGAAGGGACATCGCTGGCTACCGACAGCACATTTGTGCTTACCAATATCTATGATGCGGACGGCAGAATGGTAGTGCCAGGCAGTAAAATACCGGTAAAGTGTAAACGAAAAATGGATACTGCTGTGGCCACTTCAATGCTTTCCCTTACGAATCCGCACCTGTGGTCAACAGACCGGCCTTACCTGTACAAAGCGGTAACACGAGTGTTTCACAACGATACCATGACCGACGAAATCACTACCGATTTCGGCGTGCGTTATTTCCGGTTTGATAAAGACAAAGGATTTTTTCTTAACGGCAAACCTTTAAAGATTTTGGGCGTTTGCAACCACCACGACCTCGGAGCGCTCGGCGCAGCCGTAAACGTGAGAGCCATCGAACGGCAACTGGAAATACTGAAAGCCATGGGCGCCAATGCCATTCGCACAGCTCACAATCCTCCAGCGCCTGAACTGCTGGAATTGTGCGACCGCATGGGTTTCCTCGTAATGGTAGAAGCCTTTGACATGTGGCGGAAAAGAAAAAACAAATTCGACTATCATGCAGACTTCGACAAATGGCACAAGCGAGACCTCGAAAGCATGGTGCTGCGCGACAGAAACCATCCTTCGGTCTTCATGTGGAGCATCGGTAATGAAATCCGCGAGCAGTTCGATACTTCCGGCATTCGCATCACCCGCGAACTGGTGAAAATTGTAAAAGCCATAGACAGCACCCGACCGGTGATTGCAGCGCTGAGTGAATGGAACCCGGATAAGAATTTCATGTACCAATCGGGGGCATTGGACCTTGTAGGACTGAACTATCACCACGAGGTGTACGAAGATTTTCACAAACACTACCCGGGTAAAATATTTCTTGGGACCGAGCAAATGTCGGCTCTGGCTACAAGAGGTCACTACGATTTTCCTTCAGACAGCACCTACTTCTGGCCGGCAAAATCTCCGCAACGCGTAGTGGAAAATGGTAATCCTGATCATACCGTGTCTGCCTATGACCAGGTATCGGCCTACTGGGGCAGCACGCATGAGCAAACCTGGAAGATCATTAAAAAGCATGACTTCCTCAGCGGATTGTTTGTATGGACAGGGTTCGATTACCTGGGCGAACCCATTCCTTACGGATGGCCTTCGCGCAGTTCTTATTACGGCATCATTGATCTGGCAGGTTTTCCCAAGGATGCATACTACATGTACCAGAGCGAATGGACTACAGGACCGGTGCTGCATATCTTCCCGCACTGGAACTGGCAACCCGGCAAACTGGTAGACATATGGGCCTATTACAACCAGGCAGATGAAGTGGAATTGTTTCTCAACGACCGTTCATTGGGCACCAAAAGCAAAACTAACGATGAACTTCATGTGATGTGGCGGATACCGTGGGAACCAGGAACGCTGAAAGCCGTATCCCGGAAGAACGGAAAAGTGGTGCTGACAAAAGAAATTAAAACAGCAGGCGCCCCTGCGCGTATTGAACTGGTGGCCGACAGGAAAGAAATTCGTGCAGATGGAAAAGACCTGTCGTTCATAACGGTGCGGATAGTGGACAAAGATGGCAATCTCGTGCCGGATGCGGGTAATCTGGTGAAATTTTCAGCAACAGGCGCCGGAACGATCGTTGGTACAGACAATGGTTACCAGGCTGATACCACGTCGCTTAAGCGCCCCGAAAGAAACTGCTGGAAGGGGATGGCGCTGGTAATTGTGCAGGCAGGCGAAAAAAAGGGAAATATTACATTAAAAGCTGTGGCCGAAGGATTGCCGGCCGCTTCCATCACATTGAAAACCCGGTAATCGGAAGTTATCGGTTACGCAATCGTTCCCGGAAATAAAGCGCGCAGCAAATAGTAAAATCTTCCATCTTTATAGCGAAACCTTGCATTGTCAGGCCCTATAGCGGCCAGTAATTTTAGCTTGCTAACTGCATGCCACTATCACCTGTAACGATGAAAAGGCTATTGCTTGTCCATAACAATACTGTTGCTCCCGCTGCAACATTCCCCCGGGTTTCCCCAGTCCGTGGACGCAATTTTCCCATTTTACGTCAGCTTGTTATAAATGTTGTTTTGACATTAATTATTCTGGTGGCTGCAAAAACGCTGTGCCACGCGCAGGATGATAAAGCAGCGTACAAGCAAAGTATCCAGGGAAGGGTAGCCAAAATTGTGAACACGCTGGCTGTTACCGACTCCGCAGCGTACTACCGGCTGATGGACAGGATCAGCAACCAATATTATAACCTCAATGTAATACATGCGCAGTATACAACCGCTGTTACTGCCATAAAGAATAATTCATCTTTATCGAAAACTGCCATTGATAAAGCCGTCCAGAAGCAGGAAAAAAAGAAACAGTCCAGGCTGGCAAAACTGCATAGGCAATTCATTGCGGGCTTACGCAAGGATATTTCCGAAGAGCAGGTAGACCTGGTGAAGGACGGCATGACGTACCGTGTGTTTCCGATAACCTATGCGGCCTACCTCGACAAGATTCCCGGCCTTACAGAAGAACAGAAAAGTAAAATCTATGTATGGTTGCGCGAAGCGCGTGAGCTGGCTATGGATGAAGGTTCTTCGGAAGACAAACACCGTGTATTTGGAAAGTACAAAGGCAGGATCAACAATTATCTCTCTGAGCAGGGCTATGACCTGAAGAAAGAAGAAAAAGCCTGGCAGGAAAGACTGCGGCAGCGCAGGCAGAAAGAAAAAGCCTGATCACTGCGCGCACAGGAATACTCAAACCTTATTTCTATAAAACGGGAAACCGGTTGCGATCAACCGGTGGCTTATGGCAATTTTTCTACCAAAATAAAATTAACAGTTTATGAAATTAATGCGACTGCTTGCATGGTTGTTTGTCATTGGACTGCTGCCGGGTGAGCTGCTGGCTCAACAGCAGGTTACGGTATCAGGACGAATAACAGACAGCAAGACAAATTTGCCTCTGGTAGGCGCCACTGTACGTGTCAAAAACGACAAGGCATCTACTGTTTCTGATGCAGAAGGCAGATTTACCATTGTAGCACCTTCTTCTGAATCTGTTATTACCATTACTTATGTTGGTTACCAGGTATTCGAAACCAAAGTGGGTAATGGTATACTGAATGTTGAAATGGTCAGCCTCGACAACGATCTCAATGAAGTGGTGGTAGTAGGTTATGGTACGCAGAAAAAAGCGCACCTGACCGGCGCGGTGGAAACCATCAAAGCCAAAGAGGTAGAAGATCTGCCCGTGGGCAACCTGGGCGCAGCACTGACCGGCCGTGTACTGGGTTTGAATGTGAGCGGTGGCGTAGCGCGCCCTGGTGTGCAGGCTGAATTGACTGTAAGAAACCCCATGTCGCTGGCAAAAGATGGCGGCAATAACTATCCCTTATATGTAATTGATGGCGTAGTGCAGGTGGATTCACGCGGTAATGTTGATCCTACTTTATTCAACAGCCTGGATGCTTCCGAAATAGAAAGCATCACCGTGTTGAAAGACGGTGCGGCCGCCATTTATGGCTCACGTGCTGCCAACGGGGCCATCATTGTTACTACCAAAAGAGGTAGTTCAGGAAAAACGCGCATCAGCTATAGCGGCTCTTACGCAGTAAACGATGCCGTAAAGCATACGGAGATGATGAGCGCGTATGAACTGGCCCGCTATATAAATATTGTAAACGGACCCAACGGCGCCAATGCCAACGCATCGGATGTAAACTATTTCTTCAGCGACGACGAACTGGAACACTACAAAACAATCGATCACAACTGGCTCGAAGCCGCCTGGAAATCCGCTTACAACATGCGTCATACTTTTAACCTGAGCGGCGGAAATGATAAGAACAGCTATTTTGCCAACGTATCATATTATACACAGGATGGAAACATCGGCAGACTGGATTATAAAAAATGGACATACCGCGCAGGGCTTGACGCAACGGTGGCAGCAGGACTGAAAGCCAGCCTGCAGGTATCGGGCATTTACAATACCGAGTTTGCATTTAACAACAAGATCGGTGGTGAGCAGATTGAAAACGATTACCGCAACTTGCTCAAAACGCCGCGCTATATGCCCATGTATATTGACGGCAGGCCCGTAAAACTGAATGGCCCCACCGGCAATAACATTGCCAATTATCACTTCTTTGAACTGAACAGGCTGAATAACTATAAAGACAAGGAAGGGCACACCCTGTCGCTGAACGCAGCACTGGAATATGAGGTGCCGTTTATAAAAGGGCTCAGGTTGAGAGGATCGTTTGCCCGCAATTCTGGTTCATCACATGAAAGCCGTATCGGCTCGCGCTACTGGTTGTGGCGGTTCAATGGTACCGGACATAACGGTCATATCTACGACAATGCGCCTGTACGCGATTCTGCACAATACAACAACGACAACGCAGTGCGTTTCTTCAATCACCACAACGTGCTGGTACAAAGCAACTTCTCGGTTATGTATAACCGCAGTTTTGGTGAACACGAGATATCCGCCTATTTTGGCGTAGAACGTTCCGAAACGCACTCTTCGCAGGAAGACCAGACCAAGGAAAATCCTTCGGCCTTTACCAATGGCCAGTTCAACACGGCTTTTGGCGCTATTGATGCCAGGACCTTTGCCTATGAGGCGGGCAGCCTGGGCTATGTTGGCCGGTTGAATTACAATTATGCCGGTAAGTACCTGGCCGAATTTCTGTTCCGTTCGGACGCTTCTACCAAATTTGCTCCGGAAAATTACTGGGGTAAGTTCTATTCACTGAGCGCCGGCTGGGTAATGTCTGATGAGAACTTCTTCGATGTAAAATGGATTGACTTCCTGAAATTACGTTACTCCGTAGGGCTGCTGGGTAAGGACGATATGGGAGCCTGGATGTGGAGACAACGGTTTACCTTCCAGAATGGTAAAGGCGCTGTGTTTGGCGGCGATAATACCAATGCCGGCATTGGTATGAAAATGGAAGCTTCACCCAACCCCGATGCCACCTGGAGCGACGACTTCAAACAAAACCTCGGTATCGATGCACGCTTCCTCAATAACCGCCTGTCTGCTACCATAGAACTGTTCTATAATAAAGCCACCGGCATGTTGCTGGAAAGAACTGCTATTGTACCGGTAACTGTTGGCGGCACCATTGCTTCGCAAAACTATGGAGCAGCTGACTTCTTCGGTTATGAATTAGGGTTAGGATGGCGCGGTAAAGTAGGAAGGGATTTTACGTATGGCATTGACGGCCGCTTCTCCTGGTACGACAACAAAGTACGCAAAGGCAACTTCAATGAATTTGACATGCTGAAGCCCTGGAACAAACGTCCCGGTGAGTCAGACGACAATGGTGTATGGGGTTATGATGTAATGGGCATGTTTACTTCGCAGGAGCAGATCAACGAATACGTGAGCAAATACGGTATTACCTCTGTATTCGGACAGCCTGTGGCCAATTTGCGTCCCGGTATGTTATACTATCGTGATGTGCGTGGACAACTGCAACCCGATGGTACCTTTGCCGGACCTGACGGCATCATTGACGAAAACGACCAGGTGCAACTCAGCAAGAAGAAGAATAACCATTACAGCTTCGGATTTACGTTGAAGGCGTCTTACAAAGGCTTCGCATTTGATGCGGTGATCGGCGGTTCCTTCGGCGGATGGAGTGAACTGGATGCCCGTGACGCTACGCTGGAACGCAATATTTCCAACCTCTACCTCAATGGGCCGGCCTATTGGGCAGATATATATGATCCGGTGCTCAATCCTACCGGAAAATATCCCAATCCTTTCCACAGGGCTATCAGCCTTCAGCCGACATCCAATTTCTGGAAGGTGAGCAGCTTCAGAATGCGACTCATCAATGTTAACCTGAGCTATGCTGTTCCCAAAAAGGTGACAGAGTTCCTGCGTATCAGCAATGCCCGTGTAGTGGTAACCATGCTGAACCCGCTGAACCTGTACAATCCGTTCGGATATAAAGACCCGTATAACAGCTGGGAAAATTACCCGGTATTGAGGACCATCTCAACTGGTCTTAATATCACTTTCTAAAAAACAGGTTGGTGTTAACCCGAATAAAAATGAGCGTAGAAGCGTAAAAAAGATAATTATGAAAAAAACAATTATAATATGGTCTTTGGCTATCACTGCTGTAGCAACAACAGGGTGTAAGAAAGACTTCCTGGTGGAAAAGAGAGATATGACCGGTGTGAATGAGCAGGTGTTCAAGGACGTACAGATGGCCGAAGCCTACGTAAACTATGTATACGGTTTATTTCAGCCCGCTGACAATGCCATAGCCATGATCCAGTGGCAGACGGCCAATAACGGTGGTTACAATGATGCTTATACGAAAACGACCGAAGAGCTGGCCGGTCAGACAGACTGGAACCGCGAGTGGCCTACCATTGCCATCAACCAGAATCATGCAAACCAGTATTTTGGTCAGCGCATGAGCAGCAGTATTTCCAACAACGTGTGGACACGCATGCGGCAGATCAACCTGTTTCTGCAGGAAATAGACAAGCATGGGCTCACGCCTGGCGAAACAAAACCCCTGAAAGGTCAAATGTACTTCTGGCGTGCCTGGCAGTACTTTGAGTTGTTGAAATTGTATGGAGGCGTTCCCATTGTGCTGGAGCCCCAGAATCCGATTACTGAAGAAGGTGACCACTCCACACAGGTACAGCGCTCTACCTCTTCGCAGACTTTGGCGCAGATTATCAGCGACCTTGACAAAGCCATTGAAATGTTGCCCGGCAAATGGCCTGCGCAGGCATGGGGCAGGATTACCAGTGGCGCTGCTGCTGCGTTTAAAGGCCGTGTGTTGCTCACCTGGGCAAGCCCGCTGTTCAATCGCAACGATGACCGCGCGCGCTGGCAGCAGGCTTACGATGCCAACCTGGCGGCGAAGAATTTGCTGGAAGCAAATGGTTTTGGATTGTACAGCGAAGGCGGATTTGCCAATGGCAAAGCGTGGGAAGATATGTGGTACAAAAAACAAACCGACAATCCTGAAGGTGTGCTGGTTTGGGTATTCAACAGCGTTACCGGCGACCAGGTACAACGTAACAATGGCTGGGAAAATGCCATCCGTCCCAAAGAAATCCTGGGTGCTGGTTCTGTAGGCGCTACCAAACAAATGGTAGATGCTTTCCCCATGAAAGATGGCAAGATGCCCGGCGATCCTTCTTCTGCTTACACCTATGATCCGCAGAAATTTTATAAAAACAGGGATCCCCGTTTCTATAAAACCTTTGCCTACAATGGCGCCCTCTGGCCTTATGGCGGTAATCCGAATTACAGGGTATGGACTTATTTCTGGCACAACAATGCCAGCTCTGCCAATCCCGACAGAAGCACTGAAACTGCCGGCGATAACAAGTATGGCGTGTATGTCAGAAAAGGGTCCAATCTCGGCGCCAGCCACGTGCAGGGAGGTTTTGCCTTCAGCGGTACCGACTATATGGAGTTGCGCTTTGCAGAAGTGCTGCTGAACCTGGCTGAATCTGCCATCGGCAGCGACAAACTGGATGAAGGATTGACGTTGATTGAAAAAATAAGAGAAAGAGCAGGCCTGGAAAACGGCGACGGTCATTATGGATTGGCTGATGCAGCAGGCAACCGCGACAAATTATTTGCTGCAGTGCTGAATGAAAGGAAAATAGAATTTGCCTACGAAAACAAACGCTTCTGGGACCTCCGCCGCTGGATGCTCTTTAACGATGATTTCGGCACCTGTTCACGCCTGGGCGTACAACCTTTGAACGGAACACGCAGAACAGGTATGTGGGTTTATGTTACCTACGACAATGGTGATAAATACTACAGCAATAACATAGACCCGATGATAAAACGCCCCGATGGCACCGTGCCCGTAATCGAGCGTGAGCCGCTGGCATTCCCTCCCGGTATCAACGATATGGACGAGTACCTCGATTACCTGTACGACAACCATTTTGTAGTGGTAGAACGCGATAACCTGGAAAACACCAGTCCTGCCGACTGGAAATTTACCTGGTACAACGAATATTATTTCTTTGGTTTGCACGAGAGCATATTGAGCACTTCGCCGTACCTCCAGCAAACCCAGGGATGGCCGCACCTCGATGGTTCAGCCGGCACCTTTGATCCGTTGCAATAAAAATTCGAATAAAGAAGTACGAAATTCCGGGGTAGTATTTACTCCGGGTTTCGTACTTCGCACTTAAATCAGGAGCTTATGAAAAGAGTAATGTTGATCCCTGTAGCATTGATTGGATTAACAGCAATGGCGCAGTACCCAAAAGTACCGGAACAGGTGCAGCGCGAAACCAACGAAATGATGGAAGCGGCGCGCAAACACTCCGATGAAGCCTGGGCCAAAGCGTGGCCGGTGATAGATGCGGAAGCAAGAAATGGCAAACCCTATATTCCCTGGGCTTCGCGCCCTACCGATCTCCCACAGGCAGATATACCCGCTTTTCCCGGTGCGGAAGGTGGTGGCAAATACAGCTTTGGTGGTCGAGGGGGAAAAGTGCTGGTAGTGACCAACCTGAACGATGATGGTCCCGGCAGTTTCCGCTGGGCCTGCGAACAGGGCGGCGCGCGTATTGTAGTCTTCAATGTGGCAGGCATTATTCATTTGAAGTCTCCTGTTATTATCCGTGCTCCTTACATCACCATAGCCGGGCAAAGTGCGCCGGGCGATGGCGTGTGTATTGCCGGTGAATCGGTATGGATCAACACGCACGATGTGGTGATCCGCTATATGCGTTTTCGCCGTGGCATTACCAATGTGGGCAGAAGAGACGATGCTATTGGCGGCAACCCCGTAGGCAACATCATGATCGATCATGTGTCGGCCAGCTGGGGCGGAGATGAAAACATGAGCATATACCGACACATGTACAACGACAGCACCGGCAGCCAGGAACAAAAGCTGGGGACCGTTAACATCACCATTCAGAATTCTATTTTCTCTGAATGTCTCGATACCTGGAACCATGCTTTTGGCAGCACATTGGGCGGTGAGAATTGTTCCTTCATGCGCAATCTCTGGGCCAACAATACCGGCCGCAATCCGAGTATCGGGTGGAATGGTATATTCAACTTTGTAAACAATGTGATCTTCAACTGGGTGCACCGTTCAGTGGATGGTGGCGACTACCGCGCCGGGTACAACATCATCAACAATTATTACAAACCCGGACCGGCAACGCCACGCAACTCGCCGGTAGGACACCGCATCCTGAAACCTGAAAGCGGCAGAAGTAAATTGCCCTATAAAGTATATGGCAGAGCCTATGTGAACGGCAATATTGTAGAAGGCTACGACGCCGTAAGCAAAGACAACTGGAATGGCGGCGTGCAGGTAGAAAACCTGCCTGATGCAGGACCTTACATGCCTTACATGCGCGTAAACAAGCCGCTGCCCATGCCCGAACTCAGTATATTGGACGCAAAAGCCGCCTACCAATATGTGTTGGACAACGTAGGGGCTACATTGCCAGTAAGAGACCCGGTAGACAAACGCATCGTTGAACAGGTGCGTACCGGAAAAATAAAATATGCAGACAATGTAAAACTGCCCGAAACACAATTTGAGCATCGCCGCCTGCCGAAAGATTCTTACAAGATTGGTATCATTACCGATATCAGCCAGGTAGGTGGTTATCCTGAATACAAGGGCACACCCTACCAGGATTCCGACAACGACGGTATGCCTGATGCATACGAAAAAAAGAACGGGCTTGATCCGAACAATGCGGCCGACGCATCGCAATATGCGGCCGACAAATCCGGCTATACCAATATTGAAGTATACCTTAACAGCCTGGTGCCCGTGCAGCAGGTAGCGCCGGCAGCAAAAGATGCACGGTCAGCTTCGGCAAAAAAGGCGTTGAAATAAAAAGTAAGCATATTGAAGTGCATTGGAAAAGTGTTGCGACTTTGTACAACTGTTGTTTTTAGGTTGAAAGCGTTGGTGGCGTGCCTGGGTATCGCAGTAATCCCGGGCAACGCTCCTGCGCAACAGGCATCATCCAAACCTCCCGTTTCGGTTGTTGATAAGGGTAAGTTATACTATACGCCCGATTCAAACGGCAATCGCATTATTGATTTCTCCTTCTGTGGTTATAAAGCCGGTGAACAGGCTATTCCTTTTGTTCCTGCTAAAATTGTGGTGCCGTTGACAGATGAGGATGCCACTGCAACCATTCAGGCCGCTATTGACAAGGTAAGCCGTATGCCTGCGGATAAAAATGGTTTTCGCGGGGCAGTACTGTTGCAGCCGGGTAATTACAAGGTAAGTGGCAGTTTGCACCTGCATACGTCAGGGGTGGTATTGCGTGGCAGCGGACAGGAAACTATCATCACAGGAACCGGAACAACGCGGGAAACACTGGTCCGCATTGCCGGCATCAACAACAGGGTAGAAGGCAATGCTGTTTCCATCGCAGATAATTATGTGCCGGTAAATGCACAAGAGGTGCAGGTAGCAAATGCGCGTTCGCTAAAAGCCGGTGATGAAATTATCATAACACGTGCTGCAACAAAGGAATGGATTGAGTTATTGGGTACGCAACACTTCGGAGGAGGTATCACTGCGCTGGGATGGAAGCCCGGTCAGCAGGTGGTGCAATGGCGGCGGGTTATCAAATCGATTCAGGGAAATAAAATTTTCTTTGACGCGCCGCTCACTACCGCGCTGGATAAAAAATATGGCGGCGGCACAGTGGCCGCATTCCGCTGGCCAGGAAGAATCAGTCAGTGTGGCATAGAAAATTTGCGCCTCGTTTCTACTTATGATACTACGAATGAGAAAGATGAAGACCATCGCTGGATGGCTATTACAATAGACAATGCTGCGGATGTGTGGGTAAGGCAGGTGAGCTTTTATCACTTTGCGGGCAGTGCCGTGGCGGTTTATGAAAATGCTTCGCGAGTGACGGTGAAAGATTGTATCAGTCGCCAGCCTGTTTCCGAAATCGGCGGGCAGCGGCGCAACACTTTTTTCACTGCCGGACAGCAAACCTTGTTTCTCCGCTGCTATGCCGAATACGGTATGCACGATTTTGGAACAGGATTTTGTGCGGCTGGTCCCAACGCGTTTGTCCAGTGTGAATCCTATATGCCTTACAGCTTCAGCGGCGGCCTGGACAGCTGGGCATCCGGTGTGCTGTTCGACAGGGTAGTGGTAGATGGGCACGCGATCAGTTTTAAAAATCTTGGTCCGGATATGCAGGGCGCCGGATGGAATGTGGCGAATGGCGTATTGTGGAATTGTTCTGCTTCGCGCATAGATTGTTATCAACCGCCCGGTGCACAAAACTATTCATTCGGCAGTTGGGCGCATTTTGCAGGGGATGGATATTGGTATGAATCCAACAGTAGTATTCAGCCGGCCAGTTTGTATTTCGCACAATTGAAGGAACGGACCGGTTTTCGGGCAGACAGTACGCACATACTGGAAGTAACTACGAATGCTACCAGCAGTCCTACGGTAGCACAGGCTGCTGAACTTACGCGCATAGCATATACACCGGCAACATCACTGGTACAGTTTATTGAAGCTGCTGCGCGCTATCGTCCCATATCTACTGCTGCTGATGGGGCAACAGTGATAAAAGCAGTCAAGGCAACAGCTGCCCCGGTTAACAAAGCACCGGCCTTTAAGGTGAAAAATGGCTGGCTGGTGCGCGGTAACCAATTGCTGACCGGTGCGCGCTTGCAGGTGCCCTGGTGGAATGGCAGTGCAAAACCCTATGCATTGGCCAAAGCAAAACCGGCCATCACACGATTTGTTCCGGGAAGAACAGGAAACGGGCTCACCGATGATTTGCAGTCGGTGGCAGACAGCATGCTGGCGCATGGCCAGGTGGCCATTGAACATAACTATGGTTTGTGGTACGAACGCCGGCGCGATGATCATGAGCGCGTACGCAGGATAGATGGTGAAGTATGGCCGCCGTTTTATGAATTACCCTTTGCGCGCAGTGGCAAAGGCATTGCATATGATGGTCTCAGCAAGTACGATCTGACCAAATACAATCACTGGTACTGGAACAGGTTGCGGCAATTTGCCAACATTGCCGATGAGAAAGGCTTGCTGCTGATACAGCATCACTATTTTCAACACAATATTCTCGAAGCAGGCGCGCACTATACCGATTTTCCCTGGCGGCCTGCCAACAATATCAACAACACCGGTTTTCCTGAACCGGTTCCCTATGCCGGTGACAAACGCATTTTCCTTGCTGACCAGTTTTACGATACTGCGCATGAGGTTAGACGTGAGTTGCATAGACAGTTTATTCGTCAAAGCCTGCAAAACTTTACAGGCAATACCGGCGTGCTGCATTTCATCAGCGAAGAATATACCGGACCGTTGCATTTTGTGCAGTTCTGGTTGAATACCATTCGTGCGTGGAAAAATGAATCGGCTCAGCCGGCAATCATTGGGCTGAGTACCACCAAAGATGTGCAGGATGCTATACTGCAGGACCCACAGTATGCTGCGCTCATAGATGCAATTGATATCCGCTACTGGTATTACCAGGCGGATGGGTCGGTATATGCACCGGCCGGCGGGCAACACCTGGCGCCGCGCCAGCATGCACGTTTGCTAAAACCCAAAGCAACTTCGGCTGAACAGGTATACCGCGCGGTGCGGGAGTATAAACAACGTTTTCCGGAAAAAGCAGTTATATATTCTGCAACAGGCTATGACAAACACGGCTGGGCCATACTCATGGCCGGTGGGTCATTGCCTGATGTGCCGGTGAAAGATGCGGATTTTTTTGCTGCTGTTACTGCCATGCGTCCGGTAATAAATAATAATGACAAGCAGTGGATACTGATGGATGAGCAGCATGGGTATGTGATCTATGATATGGAAGCTGATCAGGTGGAGGTGGACTTGCAACAGGCAAGCGGAAAATTTCAACCGGTATGGATTCATACGGCGTCTGGAAAAATGTGGTATGAAAAGTCAGCTATCAGTGGGGGGAAAATTGTGCGGCTGCAAAAGCCGGAAGGAAAGCAATGGGTGTTGTGGTTGAGGAAATAGAAGCGTAGCAAATGAAGTAGCAATCATGAAACAATCTATAATCTTTGTATTTGCATTGATGCTATGGGCGCCGCTACAGGCGCAAACGCAGCCGCTGGAAATAACTGCCAACAAACGTTTTTTTCAAACGGCCGATAAGAAGCCTTTTTTCTGGTTAGGCGATACCGGCTGGTTATTGTTCATCAAAACCACGCGCGAAGAAGCTGTTCAATACCTCAATACCAGGAAAGAGCAGGGCTTCAATGTAATTCAGGCAATGCTTGTGCATGGCTGGGACAATGCGGCGAATGTATATGGACAGCCCTCGTTTCAAGGTCGTGATGTATCGCAGCCTTATACTACTCCGGGCAATGATGTGAACAAACCCGGCGAATACGATTACTGGGACCACGTGGAATATATCATTGATCAGGCGGCGCAACGCGGCATCTATATGGCGCTGGTGCCGGTATGGGGCAGCGCCGTGAAAGATGGTCCGGTTACAGCTGAGCAGGCAGCAACATATGCCACCTGGCTTGCCAAACGGTTTCATACCAGGAACAATATTATCTGGCTCAATGGTGGCGATATTGTAGCTACCGATTCAATGGCCGTATGGCAGGCCATCGGTACGGCACTGAAACAACATGCACCGCATCAGCTGGTGACCTATCATCCCAGAGGCCGTTATACTTCTTCGCAATGGTTTCACAATGCAGACTGGCTTGACTTCAATATGTTTCAAAGCGGGCACAAAACCTATGCCCAGGACACCAGCAGCAAGGAACATCGTCACTATGGTGAAGACAACTGGAAATATGTGCAGGAAGATTATGCTAAAAAACCGGCAAAGCCCACTTTGGACGGAGAACCTTCTTATGAAAACATTCCCTATGGATTGCACGATACCACGTTGCCGCGCTGGAAGGCGGCTGATTTGCGCCGGTATGCTTACTGGAGTGTGTTAGCCGGTGGAGCAGGATTTACGTATGGAGAGAACCACATCATGCAATTCCATCGTCCCGGTGATCAGGACGCTAATTTCGGTCCGTATAAAAGCTGGCAAGCCTCCTTGTATGAACCCGGCGCTATGCAGATGCGTCATCTCAAGGAACTGATACTTACACATACTGATGGGAGCCGCAGGCCGGCACAGGAAATCCTTGCAGCGAACGACGGTAAACAATACGACTACATTATTGCTTCTAAAGGAAATGGTTATGCGCTGGCTTATACATACACAGGAAAACCCATTTCCATCAACATAGCAAAACTGGGTTTCAAACCCGGCAAAGCATATTGGTTTAACCCGGTGAACGGAACTATACAGGAGGCAGGCAAACCTGCAAAAAAAGGCGTGGAGCAATATCAGCCGCCTGCAAGAACTACCGAAGGGAATGATTGGGTGTTGATCCTGAAAAAATAATGGATGCCGCATGTTGATGAAAGCAGCAAAACATATCAGTTACAAACAAAGAATATTAAGCACCTGGCTATGCGCCGCTCTTATCGTGTTGTTGTGTGCTTCCTGTTCGCAAAAAGTATACTTCTTCACTTCCTTTCATGAACCGGCGGACAAAGGACTGCGGCTGCTGTACAGTACCAACGGCTATCAATGGACCGATTTGGACACCGTACTGCTGCAACCGGCAATCGGCAACCAGCGGGTAATGCGTGATCCTTCCATTGTGCAGGGACCTGACGGCACTTTTCATTTGGTATGGACCAGCAGCTGGCGCGGCGATAAAGGATTTGGCTACGCTTCCTCGAAAGACTTAATTAACTGGAGTGAACAACGGTTCATACCCGTGATGCAACACGAGCCCACTACGGTAAATGTGTGGGCGCCGGAATTGTTTTATGATGACGAAGAAAAACAATTCATCATCATCTGGGCTTCCACCATACCCGGACGTTTTCCGCGTGGCATAGAAGAAGACAGCAACAATCACCGCATGTATGTGACCACTACCAAAGACTTTCAGACATTTTCTCCCACGCAACTTTTTCTCGATCCCGGTTTCAGCGTGATTGATGCGGTAATTGTAAAAAGAAAAGCGAATGATTATGTGTTGGTGTTGAAAGATAATACGCGTCCCGAACGCAACCTCAAAGTAGCCTTTGGCCGTCATCCGCTGGGACCGTGGGAAAATATATCGCAACCGTTTTCAGACAATTTCACTGAAGGCCCCACGGTGTTGAAAGTAAAAGACGACTGGCTGATTTTTTTCGACTCTTACCGGAAGCAAATTTATGAAGTAGTGGCTACGAAAGACTTCCGGACATTTACCAACATCACCCAACAAGTAACCATTCCGGAAGGACACAAGCACGGGACGATATTTACCGGCAATAAAAAACTATTAAGGTCATTGTTGAAATACAGGGGAAAAGCAGAATGAATACGATCCGAAACATAGCATTGTCGATAGCAGTGATGATAGCGGGCGCCCTGCAGGCACAGGATACTGTGCGGTATACGGGAACTACACTGGTGAATGTAGACTATCACCATGGGCAACTGCGTCCTGCAGTAGGCGTGCACAACATCCAGACCATGCGCGCCAACCGCAGCAATTTTACCAACAGCTGGACGTATAATCATGCGCCCATGCTGGCTTACTGGAACAATACTTTTTACCTGCAGTATCTTGCCAATCCCATCGGAGAGCATATACCGCCGGGACAAACTTTTTTACAAAAGAGTACGGACGGCTACCACTGGTCGGAGCCAGAAGTGTTATTTCCCACTTATCGGATTCCGGATGGATTTGTAAAACCCGGTAAAACCGATACAGCGCGCAATGTTGATGCCGTTATGCATCAGCGCATCGGGTTTTATGTTTCAAAAGACAATCGCTTGTTTGCGCTGGCCTATTATGGCATTGTACTGGCCAAAGGGGATGACCCGAATGATGGTGAAGGCATCGGCCGGGTGATTCGCGAAATCAACAAAGATGGTTCCTTCGGGCCTATATATTTCTTGCGTTACAATCATGCTTTTAACGAAAAAAACACCAGTTATCCTTTTTACAAAAAATCGAAGGACAAAGGATTTGTTGCAGCCTGTGAAGAGATGCTGCATTCGCCTTTGTTAATGCAGCAAATGGTAGAAGAAGCTGATCGTAATGATCCGTTGGTACCGTTAAAGGAACAATTCAAAGCGTTCAGCTATTATCATCTGCCGGACGGCAGGGTGGTGGGTTTGTGGAAATATGCGCTCACCAGTATCAGCAATGATAATGGTAAAACCTGGAAGTACCATCCCACCCGTGCGCCCGGTTTTGTAAATGCCAATGCAAAAATCTGGGGACAGCGTACGAGCGATGGTAAATACGCTACTGTATATAATCCTTCTGAATTTCGCTGGCCGCTTGCCATAAGTGTAAGTGATGATGGATTGGATTATAAAAACCTGCTGTTGGTGAATGGGGAAATTACGTCCATGCGCTATGGCGGCGCTTACAAAAGTTATGGGCCGCAATATGTGCGCGGCATATTACCGGGCAATGGTCAACCGGCAGACGGCAACCTGTGGGTCACCTACAGCATGAACAAGGAAGATATATGGGTATCGAAAATTCCTGTTCCTGTAAGCGAAACGGTGAATGCGCATGTGAATGAGGTATTTGCTCAAATGAAAGATGGCGAAGAATTGAATGTATGGAACTTATTCAGTCCCCTGTGGTGCCGTACGCAAATTGAAACCTACAAAGGCGCCAAAGTACTGGCCCTGCACGACAGCGATCCTTTTGATTATGCAAAAGCTGAACGTGTTTTTCCTTCTTCAAAAAAAGTTTCGGTAACATTTTCTGTAACGCCTCAGCAGGATGAACACGGCGTGCTGGAAGTGGAATTGACAGATGCAAAAGGAACACCTTGTCTGCGTCTCATCCTGGACGGCGAGGGCAATATTCTTACCAAACAAGGATACCGCTACAAGCGGCTGGGTACTTATAAAGCCGGTGAGCAACTTACTTTTTCTATAGCGCTGAACACCACCAGCCGGTTTTATACCGTACGCATCAACAATGGCAAACCTGCCAATAATCTGTGTTTTGCACCTGTGCACAGCGTAGAACGTCTGGTGTTCCGGACCGGTGCTACCCGCCGTTTCCCTGATGCAGACACGCCTACCGACCAGGATTATGATTTGCCAAAGCCGGACCGAAAGGACCAGGAAGCTGTATATTTCATTCACTCGGTAAAAACGGAGGCAATGCAGTAAATGAAGAAAAGCATTATCATAGCAATATGGGCGCTGTTGCAAGTGACGGTTGTATTGGCGCAGCGAAAGAAACACAACGGATTCGTATTGCAACCGGCTTCTTTCCGTCATTATGTTGATTACTTCAACAAGATGGAAGATGAAAACATCCGGCAGGCAATTCCCAACGACAGCGCCTGGTGGTGGATGGAACGCAATATTCCTTTGTTTGAATGTCCGCAGCAGAATTTTGAAGAAATGTTTTACTACCGCTGGTGGACTTTGCGCAAGCATATCAAAAAAACGGAGCAGGGATATGTATTCACCGAATTTTTGGTGCAGCGCAGCTACGCCGATAAATACAATCTCATCAGCAGTGCATTGGGCCACCATATCTATGAAGCCCGCTGGCTGCACGAACCGCAATACCTCAACGACTATATCCGCATATGGTACCGAGGCAACGACGGAAAGCCCATGAAAAAATTACGGGCGTACAGCAGTTGGAACATCGATGCGTTGTACAACCGTTACCTGGTAAACAAAGACGTGCAGTTCATCACCAACCTGCTGCCCGATCTGCAGGCGGATTATACGGCATGGGAAGCCGAAAAACGTTTGCCGAACGGCCTCTACTGGCAATACGATGTACGCGATGCGATGGAAGAAACCATCAGCGGCGGACGGCGCGAAAAAAATGCACGGCCTTCCATCAATAGTTATATGTATGGCAATGCCAAAGCACTGTCGGCCATTGCGCGACTGGCCGGCAATGATGTTTGGGAAAAATTATACCGGCAAAAAGCCGATACCATCAAACAACTCGTACAACAAAAACTATGGCATCCGCAGCACCAGTTTTTTGAAGTACTGAAAGAAGCAGATACGCTGGCAGCGGTGCGTGAAGCCATCGGGTTTATTCCCTGGTATTTTCAATTGCCGGACACTGCTTACAATGTAGCTTGGCAATTTGTGACTGACGAAAAAACTTTTAAAGCACCTTTCGGGCTCACCACTGCCGACAGAAGTCATCCTGCATTTCGCTCTCATGGTTGTTGCAAATGCGAATGGGACGGCGCTGTGTGGCCCTTCGCCACTTCACAGACATTGACCGGAATGGCTGTCCTGCTGAACAACTATCAGCAATCATACGTGAACAAAGCAGACTATTTTGATCTGCTCGAAACCTACGTGGAATCACAATACTACCGCGGTCGTCCTTACATTGGTGAATACCTTGATGAATCAACGGGCTACTGGCTCAAGGGCGACCAGGAACGCAGTCGCTATTATAACCATTCAACCTTCAACGATCTGATCATTACCGGGCTGATAGGGTTACGTCCGAGGGAAGATGATACGCTGGAAGTAAATCCTTTGGTGCCTAAAGACCAGTGGGAATGGTTTTGTCTTGACAAAATATTGTACCACGGAAAAATCATCACCATTATCTGGGATAAAACCGGTAAGAAGTATAAAAAAGGTAGAGGGTTCAGTGTATGGGCTGATGGGAAATTGTTGAAGAGAACGGAGGAGATGGAAAAGATATTGGTACGCTTTTAAAGTAGGGTGAATAGCTGCAATGAAGAATAATAGCATCATACTACCATTGTACAGAAAACTGAGTGTGTTATTATGTAGTCTGATAGCATTCCTCACCGCTGTCCAGGGACAGGAAACGATACGCCATTATCTCTCCGGCACCGGCAGTGATGATACGGTAAACTGGCAGTTCTATTGCACAGCGGGAAGAAACGCCGGCAAATGGACAACTATTCCTGTTCCTTCCTGCTGGGAATTGCAGGGATTTGGCAAATATGATTATGGCTTTGCGAAAGACAGTGTGCGTGGTAAGGAAAAAGGTTTGTACAAACATACATTCACTATACCAGCGGACTGGAAAAACAAAAAAATCAATATCGTTTTTGAAGGGTCTATGACCGATACGGAAGTAAAGATCAATGGCCGCGCTGCGGGCCCCATGCACCAGGGCGCGTTTTATACTTTCCGGTACAACATTACGAAGCTGGTGAAGCCAGGCAAAAGCAATCTCCTGGAAGTAACTGTATCCAAACATTCTTCCAATGAATCTGTCAATGCTGCCGAACGCAGGGCAGATTACTGGATTTTTGGTGGCATTTTCAGACCGGTATATCTTGAAGTGCTGCCATCGGACCACATAGAACATATAGCGATCGATGCAAAGGCAGATGGCGCCTTTAATGCCAAAATAATAACGCAGGGCAAACATGATTCCATTGCACTGCAACTTTTTGACAAATCGGGAAAGCCGTTTGGTACAACCATTACTGTGCTTACAGTTAAAGAAGGTAGTACTTTCATTACTACGAAATTTCCATCACCCCTTCAATGGTCGCCGGAATTTCCGAACAGGTATACGGCTGTATTTACCTTATATAACAAAGGTGTGGCGGTTCATAGGGTTTCTCACAAGATTGGTTTTCGTACAGTAGAAGTGAAACAGCGCGATGGTATTTATGTGAATGGCGTGAAAATAAAATTCAAGGGTGTGAACCGGCATTCCTTTCGTCCCAACACCGGCAGAACTACCAGTCGCAAGATCAGTGAAGAGGATGTGTTGCTGATGAAAGACATGAACATGAATGCAGTCCGTATGGCGCATTACCCGCCTGATGAACATTTCCTTGATGTATGTGATAGTTTGGGTTTGTTTGTAATGGATGAACTGGCCGGCTGGCATGGACATTATGATACGCCTACCGGTGCTAAATTGCTGCAAGCGATGGTCCGCAGGGATGTAAATCATCCTTGCATTGTGTTCTGGGCAAATGGCAATGAAGGCGGGCACAATACGGATCTGGATTCGTTATTCACTGCTTTCGATATCCAAAATCGTCCTGTTGTGCATCCATGGCAGTTATACAATGGCATCGAAACACAACATTACCGGGAATACAATTACGGCATCGGCAACTATGAAGCGGGTCGCGAAATTGTAATGCCTACGGAATTTTTACACGGGCAATTCGATGGCGGTCATGGCGCAGGCCTGGAAGATTATTGGGAAAAAATGTGGCGCAATCCCCTCAGTGCCGGTGGTTTTCTCTGGGATTTTGCCGACCAGGCAGTAGTGCGCACAGATCTCAACGATTCACTGGATACCGACAAACATCGCGGTGCTGACGGTATCCTCGGTCCCTGGTTGCAAAAGGAAGCGAGTTATTATGCCATTAAAGAGATTTGGAGTCCCGTGCATATTGAACGAAGAGAAATAGCGCCGGGCTTTGATGGAAGATTCACCATTGAAAATCGTTATCATTTCACCAACATCAATCAATGCCGGTTTAGCTGGCAACTGAAGAAGATAGATCTTCACACGCCATCCGTTGTCAATGGTACAGCCCAGGCGCCAGACATACAACCCGGACAACGCGGCGTATTGCAATTGTCATTGCCGGCTAACTGGGATTCCTATGATGTATTGTACCTTACTGCCTTCGATGTATATAACCGGGAATTGTTTACCTGGAGTTTTCCGATTGTACGCCCGGTGCAGTTTTTTTCACGCATGATTCGTGTTCAGGATAGCGGCAAGGTGCAAATAGAAGAACGCGATTCGCTATGGCATATCACCGCCGGCAAGGTGATGCTTCAGATTAACCGTAACAATGGATTGCTGGTGCAGGTGCAAAACACCAGGGGCATCATTCCTTTTACCAATGGCCCCATCATCCAGGAAGGCGTAAATAATATTACAGGATTGACCCATCGCTATGAAGGCAATAACCTCATTATAGCATCAAAATTTGATAGAAAAGAAAGCTTTAACACGCTGCGCTGGACGGTATTTCCCAATGGCGTGCTGAAATTGGAACTGCACTATTTCCCCGGCGCTTACTGGACAGATTTTGCCGGCGTGAACTTTTCTTTTCCTGAAGATCAGATCCGCCGTGTAACCTATGCGGGATTTGGTCCATATCGTGTTTGGAAAAACCGGTTAAAAGGCAACCGGTTCGATTGGTTTACCAAAGCGTATAACAATACGGAAACAGGTGAGCATCCGTGGATTTATCCAGAGTTCAAAGGCTATCACGCCAATTTTTATGCAGGCATATTTGAGATGGAGCACAATCAGTTTACTGTAGCTACAGAGAATGAAGGTTTGTTTCTTCGCCTGTTTACCCCTGCCTGGAAAACAGATGCATGGCATAATTATGAACCGCATTTTCCTTCAGGCGATATTTCATTCATGCAGGGCATTCCTGCCATTGGTACAAAAACGCAACGCAAGGAAACCACCGGGCCCATGGGAATGAAGAATGGATTTTATGATTATGAAAAAGACCCGACGCGTGCGCTGAAGATGGTATTGTATTTCGATTTCAGTGGGGAAGTTCGGTAATGGCTGTCCCATAGAAATCTGCTTTTTCAAAATTTATATCACATTGAAAGGTGAGTTATGAACCTAAGACGCTTTTGCCTATCAACGCTCATATGCTTCCTCGCACTGTCATTACAAGCGCAGGTTACGGTGCAGCATCTCACTTGTGAAATGCTCACCAACCCGCTGGGCATCGACAGCAAACAACCACGCCTGAGCTGGCAGTTGCAATCTGATCTGCGCAATGTGCAGCAGGAAGCTTATCATATCCTGGTCGCTTCATCATTGGATAAACTGAACAACAACGAAGGCGATATCTGGAACTCAGGCAAGGTGCAATCATCCACTTCTGTACTGGTGCCTTATGCCGGTAAACCTTTACAAAGCACGGCACAGTATTTCTGGAAAGTAAAAGTCTACACCAATAAAGGGGCATCCAACTGGAGCGGACCTGCTTACTGGAGCATGGGGCTCCTGGACAAATCCGATTGGAAAGCATCATGGATCGGGTATGATAAAGCTTCGCCCTGGGACAGCATTTCACAATGGTCTCGCTTATCAGCAAGATACCTGCGCAAAACATTTCAGGCGCAGCGGGGCATTAAGAGGGCCACTGTGTACATAGCCGGTTTGGGTTTGTATGAATTATTCATCAATGGCGAACGTATCGGCGACCAGGTATTGGCCCCGGCACCCACTGATTACCGCAAATCCGTATTGTACAATACCTATGATGTAACGGAAGTGCTGCGCTCCGGCTCCAATGTAGTGGCTACTGTGCTGGGCAATGGTCGCTTTTTTACCATGCGACAAAACTATAAAACGCATAAACATAACACCTTCGGTTATCCCAAGTTGTTGCTGCAACTGGAAATTGAATACACTAACGGAAAAAAACAAACCATTGTCAGCGACGAAAGCTGGAAGCTGAATGTAGACGGTCCCATACGCACCAACAACGAATACGATGGTGAAGAATACGACGCCACCAAAGAATTTCCCGGCTGGACGCAACCGGGATTCAGTGATAAGCAATGGATCAAACCGCATATCGTAGACGCCCCGCAGGGACAACTCACCGCGCAAATGACGCCGCCCATGAAAATCATGGATACCCTGCGCCCTGTTTCCATTAAACAAATGGCTTCGGGAAAATACATCCTCGACATGGGCCAGAATTTTTCCGGCTGGCTGCAGTTGCGTGTGCAGGGCAAAAGAGGGCAACAGGTAACATTGCGTTTTGCCGAAAGCCTGCAACCCAATGGCGAACTCTATACTGCCAACCTGCGCGATGCGCGTGTAACAGATATTTACACGTTGAAAGGTGGTGAACCCGAAACCTGGCATCCGTCATTTGTATACCATGGTTTTCGTTATGTAGAAATTACCGGTTATCCCGGCACACCTACTGTAAACGATTTTGAAGGACATCTCATCTATGATGATCTTCCTGCAAGCGGCGCTTTTACTTCTTCCAATAGCACCATTAACACCATTGTAAGAAACGCCTGGTGGGGCATAGCTTCCAATTACAAAGGCATGCCGGTAGATTGTCCGCAGCGCAATGAACGTCAACCCTGGCTGGGAGATCGCGCTACCGGCGCCGGCGGCGAAGCTTTCTTGTTTAATAATGCGGCATTGTATGCCAAGTGGCTGGACGATATAGAACAATCGCAAACCCCGGAAGGCGCCATACCCGATGTAGCGCCGGCTTTCTGGAACTATTACAGCGACAATGTGACCTGGCCCGGCACTTACCTGCTGGTAGCAGATATGGTATACCGGCAGTTTGGTGATAAGCAGGTGGTGGTAAAACATTATCCTTCCATGAAAAAATGGATGGAGTACATGCGCAGCAAATACATGAAAGGCTATATCCTCACCAAAGACAAATACGGCGACTGGTGCGTGCCACCGGAATCACCCGAAGTTATTCGTTCAAATGACAGTACACGCACAACAAAAGGTGAGTTGATTGCCACGGCTTATTACTACTGGCTGCTGCAGTACATGAAAAAATTTGCGGTGCTTGCCAACCAGCAACAGGACATTGCTGCATATGACGCATTGGCTGCAAAAATGCAACAGGCCTTTCACAACAAATTCTTCAACAAAAAAAATAACTGGTACGATAACAATACCGTTACCGCCAACCTGCTGCCGCTCTATTTTGGTATAACGCCCGATAGTTTGAAAGAAGCAGTATTCAATAATATTTACAAAAAGATCCGCATCGACAACCACATGCATATCAGCACGGGCGTAATTGGTACGCAGTGGCTGATGCGTGGTCTTACCAACAACGGTCGCGCGGATATTGCCTATACGCTTGCTTCCAATACCACCTATCCTTCCTGGGGATATATGGCTGCCAATGGCGCTACTACCATCTGGGAATTGTGGAATGGCAATACGGCCAACCCGCAGATGAATTCGCAAAACCATGTCATGTTGTTGGGTGATTTGTTGATCTGGTTGTATGAAAATCTTGCTGGTATCCGTTCGGATGAAGAAGCTGTTGGTTTTAAAAAGATCATTATGAAGCCGGAACCGGTAGACGGGCTGTGGTTTGTAAAAGCTTCCTACCAGTCTGTGCATGGCGAAATATACAGTCACTGGCAGCAATCACAAGACAGGGCTTCTTTCCGCTGGGAATTGCGTATTCCTGCCAATACTACAGCAGCAATATATATTCCTGCAACGTCTGTGGCAGACGTGACGGAAAGCGGGAATGCTGTTTCATCGGTTAAGGATATACGATTTGTGAAAATGGATGGGAGATATGCCGTATTTGAAATTGGTTCAGGCTCGTATGCTTTCACTTCACATTATAGTTTCAAAAAAGGCATTGTAAAAGACCAGTTCATTTTTGAAAGGGCCTCTTTCCCTGAAAGCCATGCCGCTACTATTGCAGAAACGCCGGAAGGGTTGATAGCAGCCTGGTTTGGCGGCACGAAGGAAGGTTATAAAGATGTTTGCATCTGGACGAGCCATTATAAAAATGGTACATGGACAGAACCGGTTAAGGTAGCTGATGGCGTATTGAACGACAGCACCCGTTATGCCTGTTATAACCCGGTGTTGTACCAGGTGCCCGGTGGTGAATTGTTGTTGTTTTATAAGATCGGTCCCAATGTGGCCGGCTGGACAGGCTGGATGATGCGTTCAAAAGATAACGGCAAAACCTGGGGACCACGCGAAGCATTGCCGGAAGGATTTCTCGGTCCTATCAAAAACAAACCGGTGCTGATCAACGGCACCCTTATCTGTCCTTCGAGCACCGAAAAGAACGGATGGAAAGTGCATTTTGAATTTACCCGCGACTGGGGCCGCACGTGGACAAAAACAGCGCCCATCAACGATGGTAAAATCGTGAGCGCCATTCAACCCAGCATCCTGCAATATGCAGATGGCAGCCTGCAAGTGTTGTGCAGGAGCCAAAACAGAACGATCAATGAATCATGGAGCCGGGATGGCGGCAAAACCTGGAGCACCATGAAGGCAGCTCCTTTACCCAATAACAATTCCGGTACAGATGCCGTCACGTTGCAGGACGGCACACAACTGCTCGTGTACAATCATGTGAAACCTGATCCGTCATTGCCGAGAGGGAAAGGCCCGCGTACGCCGTTGAATGTAGCTATTTCAAAAGACGGTAAAAACTGGCAGGCCGTGCTGGTGCTGGAAGATTCGCCCATCAGCCAGTATTCCTATCCTTCGGTAATTCAAACAAAAGATGGGTTGGTGCATGTCGTATATACATGGAGGAGAGAACGTGTAAAACATGTAATCATCGACCCGTCAAAACTTGAAGGCAAACCTATTGTCAACGAGCAATGGCCGGATGGTAACGCGTTTTGAGATAGACCTGCGTAACCTGCAATCTGTGCAACGCTAACCGGCACTTTGTAACCATTGCGCCCAAATTTGAATAAATGAACAACTTGCCCGTAACTGACCTTCTCGTCGTTATACTATACCTGCTGGCTATGGTATGGGTCGGGATTTATTTTTCGCGGAAGAACAAGAATGCGAAGGCATTCAGTACGGCGGCGGGTTCCATTCCGGGCTGGGCCATCGGCTTTTCCATTTTTGCTACGTTTCTCAGCAGCAACACATTTTTGGGCGTCCCGGGAAAAGCGTTTGGCAGTAACTGGAATTCGTTTGTGTTCAGTATTTCCATGCCGTTGGCTGCATGGTTTGCGGCACGCTACTTCGTGCCTTTTTACAGGAAGTCTGGTTACATATCAGCCTATGAACATTTTGAAAATCGTTTTGGTCCCTGGGCGCGCACGTATATGGTAGTGTGTTTTCTGCTTACGCAGCTGGCGCGAATGGGTTCTATCTTTTTTGGCATCGGATTGAGTTTGCAGGCGCTGCTGGGTTTTTCGCTGTCTTCCATTATGATCGTGATGGGCATTTGTATCATCATCTACACAGTGCTGGGAGGCATGGCTGCAGTGATATGGACAGAGGTGGTGCAGGCAATCATCTTGTCTGTAGGGGCATTGCTCATTCTCCTGCTTATCATATCAGACATTCCCGGTGGCGCCGGGGCCATCATTGATATCGGCAAAGCGAATGACAAATTCAGTCTCGGCAGCTTTGCACTAAATCTAAGTGCACCTACTTTTTGGGTGATCCTGTTGTACGGTTTCTTTATCAACCTCAACAATTTTGGTATTGATCAGAATTATGTGCAGCGGTATCACACCGCCACTTCACAAAAGCAGGCTGCCGGCTCGGTATGGTTGTGTGTGGCTTTGTACGTTCCCATATCGCTGTTATTTTTTGTAATTGGTTCTTCGCTCTTCGCGTACTACGAAGTACATCCTGAAGCCATTGCCACTGTAAAAGACCAGGTAGTGCAGGAAATGGCAAGGGCCGGCACCATCATTACAACAGAACAACTATCAGCTGCTGATTACGGCGATAAAGTAATGCCGCATTTTATTGTAAGCCGCATACCGGCCGGGCTGGCGGGACTGATTGTTTCTGCCATTCTCAGCGCCGCCATGAGCACGATCAGTTCGGGTATGAATGCATCAGGCACCGTGTTCACGGCAGATATTTTTAAAAGATATTTCAAACGCGATATGAACGAGCGCCAGCAACTGCGCGCCTTACACATTTCCACAACGTTGTTTGGCGTGCTGGGCCTGGGCACCGGTCTTGCGATGATCGGGGCAAAAAGTTTGCTGGATATGTGGTGGGAACTCTCGGGCATTTTTGCCGGCGGTATGCTGGGACTTTTCCTGTTAAGCATGATCAGTCGCCGCACCTCCGGGCATGCAGCGCTCACTGCTACGCTCATCGGAGTACTGGTGATTTTGTGGATGAGCTTTTCCGGAAAAATTCCCGATGAATATGCCTTCCTGAGAAGCCCCTTTCACGTGAACATGATAATAGTGATAGGAACGCTGACGATTTTCCTGGTGGGATTGTTGTTGACTGCATTCAGACAATCGCGATCCGGACAGGAAAATCCTACAGCTTAATGATAATAAATACCATTTTTTCCCCTGCGGGGAAGATGCATTTTTAGAAACGCTGAATTCGACCATTTATGCCAGACAAGAAATTTGTGCCGGTGATGATTACGCCGTTCAACCTCAAGGCAAAGGTTGACCTGGACGTGGTGAGCAACCTGATTGATTTTTATCTCGCCGCCGGCGTGCAAGGTTTTTTTGCCAATTGCCTCAGCAGCGAAATGTACAGCATTACCGAAGATGAACGGCTGGAACTGACGCAGCACATTGTGCGTTATGTGAACGGTCGCGTGCCTGTGGTGGCTACAGGTTCATTCGGGCTCACCATTGAAGACAAGGCTGAGTTTACCAAAAAAATTTACGATACCGGAATCGATGCGGTGATCCTCATCACCGGACATTATGCCAACGTAGAAGACAATGATGATGTGCTGCTGCGCAATTTTGAAAAAATGTTCCGGCTGACCGGTAACATACCATTGGGCACCTATGAATGTCCTGCTCCCTATAAGCGTATCATTGGCGCTGATGTATTCCGCCAGTTGCTTGATGCGGACCGGCTGGTATATCACAAGGACACTTCTATTGATCTCGAAAAAGTGCAGGAGAAACTGGATGTGCTGAACAATGTTGAAAGCCGGCTGGAGTTTTACGATGCGCATTCTCCCAATGCGATGTACAGTTTGCAAATGGGCGCCAAAGGCATGTCATCCATCAGCGGAAATTTTTACCCGGAAATATTGGTGTGGATGGTGAACAACGCCACCAATCCCGATAAGCAGGAGGAAGTGAAATGGCTGCAGTCGGAGATCAGTCGCGTTGATCCGCTGATTCATATTGCCTACCCGATGAGCGCGAAATATTTCTTACGCAAACGCGGATTGCCGGTGCGCACCATCAGTCGTGCAACGGCACTGGAGCTGACGCCCCAGCAGAAAAAAACGCTGGATGAAATTCACAACGATTTTTTGCGCTGGTGCGAACGGCTTGACATCAAACCGGTGGATGTGGAAAGCCTGTTGTTGCCGAAAGTACCACTTGATCCGCCGGTGTAAACGAAGCATGAAAAGAAAGAGAACCCAATGACACAATTACCATTAAGTATCTATTTCCCCGGTAAACTGCTGTTCGGCAACGGCACCCTTGCTGCTTTGGGGGAGGAAGTGCTGCAGTGGAACCCCTCCCGGGTATTCATTGCTACCATCGCGCCGCTTACGGATAAGTTGAGCGGGCTGATTCAATTTCTCACTGAAAAGGATATACGAACCTATACAGATACTTCCATTGTACAGGAACCAGCCATCAGCGATTTTGAAAAGCTGATGCAGCAGGCGGCGGCCTTTGATCCTGACGTGGTCATTGGCATTGGTGGCGGCAGTGTGCTCGACATAGCCAAACTGGTAGCCGCACAACTCGACAATGAGCAATCTTTGCGCGACTATATCGGTATTGGATTGTTAAAGGGAAGAAAGAAAAAACTGGTCTGTGTGCCGGCCACTTCAGGCACCGGCAGTGAAGTATCGCCCAATGCTATTTTGGTTGATGACAACGATAACCAGAAAAAAGGAATCATCAGTCCATACCTCGTGCCCGATGTGGTATATGTGGACCCGATGCTCACTGTAACCGTGCCGCCCTCCATTACAGCTGCTACCGGTATCGATGCATTGACGCACTGCATGGAAGCCTATACCAACAAATTTGCGCAACCTTTTATAGATATGTATGCCTATGAAGGCATGCGGCTGATTGCAGCGCACCTGGAAACTGCTGTAAAAGATGGCAGCAATATAGAAGCGAGAACACAAGTGGCCATGGGCAGTATGCTCGGTGGATTTTGTTTAGGCCCGGTAAACACGGCGGCGGTGCATGCGTTGTCATATCCATTGGGCAGTATGTTTCATTTGCCGCATGGTTTGTCCAATGCATTGTTATTGCCTTATGTAATGGAGTACAACATACCTGCGGCCACCAAACGGTATGCAGATGTGGCGCTGGCGCTTGGTTGCAACAGGGAAAACAACGATGAAGCCACGGCCTGTGCAGGCGTGGAAAAAGTAAAGGCCCTGATCAAAGCCTGCGGATTGCCGGCTACACTCCGGGAATTAAACATTCCCGAATCCGCTATCCCTGCTATGGCAACCGATGCTATGAAAGTGCAACGATTACTGAAAAACAATCCGCGACCAGTAACGGAAGCGGATGCCATTGCGATATACAAAGCGGCCTGGTAAATATGGGTAGTGACAATACATTTGGCGGCACCATTGTTCCGGTGGTTACTCCACTCACCAGTACTTATGCACTGGATGAGGCGGCAGTAGAAAAAATATTGGCGCATTTGCACAAACACCAGGCGCATGCATTCGTATTGGGAACTACGGGCGAAGCAGCTTCGCTTTCGTGGGATATGAAACGCGCATATATTAACAAAGCAGTGAAAGCCCGCAAAACGGGCATGCATCTGTATGCCGGCATTTCTTCAAACTGTGTGAGCGAATCAATAGCATTTGCCAATTTCTGTGCGGCTGAAGGAGTGGACGCAGTAGTAGCAACGCTTCCTTCTTATTATACTTTGACAGAGGCAGAAATGCAGGCATACTTCCTGCAGCTTGCCTCATCCATTTCACTACCGTTGATTGTGTATAATATTCCGGCCACTACGCATATGAGCATTCCATTGCATGTGGTGGACGAGCTGAGCCATCACCCCCATATTGTAGCGCTGAAAGATTCGGAACGAAGTGAAGAGCGGATGCGGCAGGCATTGCAATTGTGGAAAAACAGGAAGGACTTCAAATACTTTCTCGGTTGGGCGGCACAGTCGGCCAATGCGCTAATGGAAGGATGTCATGGACTGGTGCCCAGCACTGGCAATCTCTTGCCGGATATCTATGCTACCATGTGGCAGGCCATAGCCAACGGCAACCGTGATGAGGCATTGGCGATGCAAAGGCTATCCGATGAATATGGCAACCTGTACCAGGGAGGAAGAACATTGGGACAATCACTATGGGCGCTGAAAGTATTGATGCAGGAAGAAGGACTGTGTGCAGCGCATGTAATGCCACCTGTGCAGCCTTTGGGTGAGGAAGAAGCACAAAAAATATTGCAGCAGTATCGACAGAAGAAAAATAAAAAATGACCAGTAAAGAAGCGTTCAAACCAATTGTAGCCATTACCATGGGCGATCCGGCGGGCATTGGTCCCGAGATTGCCGTAAAGGCCTTGCAGCGTGAAGACATCTATGCCATCTCTCGCCCGTTGTTGGTGGGTGATGCAGCAGTGTTTAACCAGATGGTGGTACAGTTAAAAGCAAAGCTGAACGTGCATGCCATCCGCAAGGTGGAGGATGCCATTTTTAATTATGGTACGATAGATGTAATAGACCTGCAGAACGTACAACTGCATGAATTACGTTTTGGTGAAGTATCTGCCATGGCCGGCAATGCTTCTTTTGAGGCAGTAAAGAAAGCGATTGACCTGGCGATGAACGGAGAAGTGCATGCTACGGTCACCGGCCCCATCAACAAAAAATCCATTAACGAAGCCGGCCATCACTTTGCCGGTCATACCGAGATATATGCGCATTTCACCGGCACAAAAAAATACGCCATGTTGCTGGTGGAAGATAAAATGCGCGTGATCCATGTATCAACGCATGTGTCGCTGCGCCAGGCCTGCGACCTGGTAAAGAAAGACCGCATTCTGGAAGTAACGCAATTGTTGCACGATGGATTAAAACGTTTGGGCGAAACCAATCTCAAAATCGGTATTGCCGGCCTGAACCCGCATGCTGGCGACAGCGGTTTATTCGGAACAGAAGACGATGAAGAAATCCGTCCCGCTGTAGAAGAAGCACGACGCCGTGGCTTTGATGTGGAAGGCCCTGTGCCGCCCGATACCTTGTTTGCCAAAGCAGCTACCGGCGCTTATGGTGGGGTAGTGGCCATGTACCACGACCAGGGGCATATTCCCTTCAAACTGGCCGGTTTTCGCTGGAATGCAGCAAAGCAACAAATGGACAGTGTGAAAGGCGTAAACATCACATTGGGACTGCCCATCATCCGCACTTCCGTTGATCACGGCACTGCTTTTGAAATTGCCGGCAAGGGCATTGCCAGTCCGGACGCCATGGTGCTGGCTATTGAAAGTGCGGTACAGTTGAGCAAGTCGAAAAGTTAATGCCTTTCCATTCGCACCTGGTTGCTTTTAATATATCACCGCTATGCGCGCAATCGTCATTGCCGATGACCTTACGGGAGCTGCTGAAATAGCTGGCATTGCATGGAGGTATAACATTTCAACAGCATTAACTACTTCAGCCATGGTGGATACATCGGCTGACATGCTGGTGTATTGCACTGATACACGATCGGTGAGCAGGGAAGAGGCCATGAAGATTACTGAACACATAGCAGATAAAATAAGAACACAGGCGCCCGGTTTTTTATACAAGAAAATTGATTCGGTGTATCGTGGTTATGTGGTTGGTGAAGTAAAGGCAATCATGCACCAACTGGGTTATACCAAAGCGCTCATCATTGGCGCCAATCCATCATTGGGCAGAACCATTACGCATGGTCACTATTATATCCATGGAAAACCCATTCACGAAACAGGCTTTGCACACGATCCTGAATTTCCTGTTACCCATTCATCGATTACAAAAATGCTGGGTGATGAAGTGCAGGTATTAAAGCATACAGATGCTTTGCCGGACCATGGTATAATAGCGGGAGAAGCATCTTCAACAACCGACTTGCAAGAATGGGCGAACAAAATATCGAATGACTGGTTACTGGTTGGCGCAGGAGATTTTTTTACGGCTTTGCTTCAAAAACATCATCAAAGCGGGAAACAGGCAGCACCATCCATTGCACTACCGCATTTGTTTGTTCGGGGTACTGCTTATCCCGATGAACTGGGATGGGTAGAAGCAGTGCAGGAAAAATATGATGGAGTAGTATACCTGCCAGTAAACTGTGAGCAGTCATCAACCTGGCTGAGCAAAGCAAGAGCTATACTTGAGAAAAGAAAAAAGTTATTGTTAGCGTACCAGGGAATGGCTGTTCCTCCAGGTATAACTGCCGCAATGCTTCGTACCAATATGGCAAACGCTGTAAAGCGGTTGGTAGAGCAGCACGGTATCAAGGAATTATTTATTGAAGGTGGTTCAACTGCGGCCTCCATATTGCAGGCATTACATTGCACAACATTGGCAGTAGTGTATGAGTGGCAACGAGGCGTGGTAAAATTGCAGCATAACGATTTGTATATAACTGTGAAACCGGGCAGTTATGCTTTGCATGGGACCATCAAAAAATTCTATTTAACCGAATAAAAAAAACGATGGCTTTCCGGTTGATCAAAAACGGAAAGCGCGCTTGCCCATGAATCAGCTGCACATCATTGATTATCTTATCATCCTGGTAGTGCTGGGCGTTACCCTTTTCCTGGGTTTTCGCTTCAGCAAGAAACAACGCACTACTGAAAATTTCTTCTTGTCGAAAGGCAATTTTCCTTCCTGGGCATTGGGATTGTCGCTGCTGTCGACCCTGATCAGTAGTGTAACTTTTTTAGGTTATCCGGCACAAGGGTTTGCCAGCAACTGGTTGTTGCTCGTGCAGGGATTGATGGTGCCGGTAGTGTTGCTGGGCACCATCTGGTTTATTGTGCCCTTATACCGGAAAGTGATCGGGTTGAGTACGTATGAATATTTTGAAAAGCGATTCGGATTGTTTGCGCGCTACTACAGTTCTTCTTCTTTCATATTGCGACAATTTGCCGGTATGGGAACGGTGCTGTTCCTGATTGCAGTGGCCATTGGAAAAATTGCGGGGGTGAATGAATTTTTGGTGTTGGTAATAGTCGGATTGGTGTTGATCGTTGTTAATCTGAAAGGCGGCATACAGGCGGTGATCTGGCTGGACGTATTCCAGGGGTTCATGTTGTTTGCTAGTGGTATCATTTGTTTAGGCCTGTTGTTGTTTTCCATTAATGGGGGACTGCCAGAGTTCTGGCGCATTGCTTCCGAAAATAACCGCACGGGCTTTGGTCCTTATTCCACTGATCTTACACAACTGACCCTTACCGTTATGATCATTAATGGCGCGTTTTACGCCATTCAGAAATATGGCACCGATCAAACAGTAGTGCAGCGTTACCTAACGGCGAAGACACATCAGTCTGCAATCCGTGCTTCGCTGTTGGGCATTTCGCTTACCGTGCCGGTGTGGACGCTCTTTATGCTGATCGGAACGGCGTTGTTTGTATTTTATAAGCAACAGCCTTTGCCGGAAGGAATAACTGCCGAAGCTGTTTTTCCGTATTTCATGATGACCCAACTACCGACAGGTGTAGTAGGCTTTATCGTTGCGGCATTGATCTCGGCAGCGATATGCAGCCTGAGCGCCGACCTGAATTCGATGGCTGCGGTGGGTGTGGAGGATTATTATAGAAACCTGCGTCCGGGCAGGCCGGATAAAAATTACCTGCGGGCAGGCAAGTGGATGGTAGTGGTATCAGGACTGATTTCGATGGGCATTGCTGCCTTGTACCTGGTAACAGGCAATGAAGGCGTATTGGGTGTGGTGTTTACTTTGTATGCTATTTTCTCCGGAGGCATTGTAGGTATTTTCCTGCTCGGCTTTTTCAGTGCACGCGCCAACAGGCAGGGCGTGAACATTGGGATCATTGCGTGCATACTGTTTACTGCCTATGCATTGCTTACTTCTACACCGGTAGGCATTCACGAAAAAAAATTATTGCTCGATTTGGGTGAATACAATTTTGCACATGATAAACTGATGTTGGGAGTGTACAGTCACCTGGTGGTGATGGGCGTAGGATATGTGGCGAGTTTGTTTTTCCCAAAACCTGAGTTAGATAAGAATTTGATATATCAAAGGCGCATCAAGAAGATATGAACCAAAGAAAACGCAGCGTCAAATGCCCTGTGCCATGCTGCGTACTTGCATATGCTGGTGTTACAGAAACTGTGTCATCAATAACCAATCTTTCTCAATCCTGAAATTGCATTTATGAAAAGAATATCCGCACTCGTGTTCTTATGCCTTATGGCGTTGCCCCTGCTTACTTTTGCTCAATTCAACCACCGCTATAAAATAGGTCTCATTGATCTCATGCTCCTGAAACGCCAGAAACCGGGCGCGATTCCTTTGGCCCGGCAAATCGGCGCTGACGGACTGGAAGTGGATATGGGCGGACTGGGCCAGCGTCCCACTTTCGATAACAAACTGCTGATAGATTCCATCCGTCAGCAGTTTCTTGACGAAGCAAGGAAAAACAACATTGAAATCTTCTGCCTGGGCATGAGCGGCTACTACGCCCAATCTTTCTGCAACCGGGAGGAGTACAGGCAATCCATTGAAGACTGCATCACCACCATGAAATTGATGAACGTTAAGCTTGCCTTCCTCCCCCTGGGCGTACAATGCGATCTCAAAAAAAATCCCGAAGTACGGGATTCGGTGGTAGCACGATTAAAAGTAGCAGGCAAAATGGCAGAGGCCGCCGGTGTGGTGATTGGTATTGAAACTGCGTTGGACGCAAAGGAAGAAGTGAAATTATTGCGCGAAATCAATTCTCCGGCCATTAAGATATGTTTCAATTTTTCCAACCCGCTTAAAGAAGGAAGAAATTTAATAAAGGAGTTAAAAATTCTGGGGAAAGAAAGAATTTGCATGATTCATGCTACAAATGTCGATGGCGTGTGGCTCGAAAACGACCCGCAGATTGACATGCAGCAGGTTAAGCGGACCCTTGATAAAATGAAATGGAGCGGATGGCTGATCATTGAACGGAGCAGGGACGCTGCAAAGCCGCGTGACGTGAAGGGGAACTATGGTGCCAATACCCGGTTCCTGAAAAAGATTTTTCAAAACCAAAGCCGTACAGCAACGGCAAATAAGTGAGTTGACCAATATTAATTGTCTTGTGATGAAAACTACCATTTATAATATACCGTACCCCGCAGGTGTTGGGGTAAAAAAAACTATCCCCGCAATGGAAAACCCTTCCTTATTGTTTGACTTTTTGCAACAATATCTACAGATAGTAAAATCTTCCATCTTTATAGTTTTTAAAAACATTGACTTTCGCTTTTCTCCAAACTACATTCGATAAACTAACTGTAGTACCCCCGATGTATTAACAGAACCCACCGAAAATCTAAACTAACGATTGTATGAAACGACAACTGTTTGCCGTAGGGATAGCCCTTTGCCTTTCTGTACCGGTTGCAGCTGTTCCCGCGGCTCACTTTGATTCCCCGACTCATTTCGACAAATTTTTTCAAACGGCCATCTCTGGAAAAGTAACCGACCAGGACGGGCTGCCGCTGCCAGGTGTGACAGTTACGGTCAAGGATACACGTATTACCGTGGCAACGGATGCCTCCGGCAGTTTTTCCCTGCAATTGCCTGCCGGCGCTACTACGCTGGTGTTTTCATATGTGGGTTATGAAGAACAGGAAGTGACCATTAATGGTCAGTCCAGCATCGCTGTGCAGTTGAAGCCGGCAGCAGGTACCATGCAGGATGTGGTGGTCATTGGTTATGGTTCGCAAAAGAAAGTGAATCTTACCGGCGCCGTTTCCAGCGTGAGTGGCGATTTGCTTACGCAGCGGCCAGCGCCCAATGCCGCTACCTTGTTGCAGGGACGCCTGGCTGGTTTGCAGGTAACACAACCTTCTGCTGAACCGGGACGCGATAACCCTACCTTCCTCATCAGAGGCCGTGGTTCTTTCGGTGGCAGCACGGTGCCGCTGGTGCTGATTGATGGCGTAACCGGTAATTTCAACAATCTCTCCCCCGATGATATTGAAAGCGTTACTATTCTGAAAGATGCTGCTTCTGCTTCTATCTATGGCGCACGTGCCGCAAATGGTGTAGTGCTGGTTACTACCAAAAAAGGTAAGAAAGGACAGACGCGGGTGAATTACCGGGTGAATATCGCCAGTCACCGTCCCACTGCACTGCCCGATTTCGTTACCAACTCTGCAGAGTACATGGAAATGTACAACAAGGCAGCAGAAAGATCAGGCGTGGCTTTCCGCTATCCGCAGGAAGACATCGACGCTTATAAAAACGCTACTGACAGGAACAGATACCCGAATTTTGACCCGGTAGATTATTATTTCAATCCCGCGTTGGTGATGAATCACAATTTGTCTGTTTCCGGTGGTACTGAGAAAAGCACCTATAATTTATCGCTGGGCTATCTCGACCAGGAAGCAATGTTGCCGGGATATGATTTCAAGCGTTACAATGCTTTGTTGAATTATTCCAACCAGCTGAGCAAAACGGTAACTGTAGGAACTATTCTCAATCTTACTTATAAAGACAGGAAAGAACCTCCGTTCACCAGCGAAAACATGGCGTTGCTGGTATATGCTTCCGGTCCGCTCTATGGTCCCTTTTTGCCCGATGGCAGCGGACGCATTGTGTCGAGAGGCTATCAGAATGAAGGACGCAACCGTAACCCTGAAGAAGCATTCGCCATGGGCTGGCAAAATTTCAAGGAATACAACTTCAATGGCCAGGCCTATATGGATGTGAAATTCCTGAAGAATTTTGTGTGGTCGTCCAAAGTGGCCGTGAACTACACGGATGAATATTATAAAATGTACCAGCATCCCTATGAAGCATATTTGCTGAATGAAATTGATCCGGCCACGGGTTATAATCGCATGTCAACATTCGGGCCCGATATCATCGGTGTTACCGATCAGTATGCAAAAACCATTACGCCCACTATTTACAGCACGGTGAACTATGCACAAAAATTTGGTGATCATGATGTGAAGGCGTTGGTGGGGTATGAGCAACTGTATCACAGTCATCAAAACCTGCGTGGCAGGCGCACCAGCACAGTTTCACCAGTGCTTACTGATTTGCGCGGCTATACCTCCGCCGGTGAAGCGTTGTACTTTACACATCCGCGTCTGCCGTCCTTGGCGGGTCCTTCCGAGTGGGCCATGCAATCGGTGTTCGGTCGTGTGAATTACAATTACAAGGGAAAATATTTTGTAGAAGGTAATCTTCGTTACGACGGCACTTCCAAAGTATCACCTGATTATCGCTGGGGATTGTTCCCGTCGTTTTCTGCAGGCTGGCTGATGAGTGAAGAGAATTTCATGATCGAAAAAATGCCCTGGCTTTCGGTATTCAAACTGCGTGCATCGTATGGTACGCTCGGCAACCAGGATATTGGTACCTATCTCTACCAGGACAACCTCGTGATCAGCAATGTGTATTATCCATTCGGCAACGCTGCGCTGGAACAGGGCGCTGTAGTGAACGCCTACCGCGACCAGAGTCTGCGCTGGGAAAGCACCAGTATTCTTGACTTCGGTGTTGATCTTGAAATTCTCAAAGGTTTATTTACAGTAACATTCGACTGGTTCAGCAAAACCAGCTTCGATATCCTGGCTTCGCAACCGGTACCGGCCAGTCTGGGTTTGTCACAACCTACGCTTAATATTGGTAAGCTGAGGAACAAAGGCATTGAGCTGGACATTCGTCACAATAACCGTGTGGGTGATGTGCAGTATACCGTATTTGGCCAGGTATCAACAGCAAAGAACAAAGTATTGGAAATCAGTGTACCGAGTTTTGGTAGTTCCATCCGCCAGGTAGGTTATCCTTATGATGAACATTACCTGTATATATGGGATGGCATTTTCCAGGAAGAAGATATTGACGATCCCAAGGTGCCGGAACATGCATTGAATCCCAATCCGCGTCCCGGCGATCTGAAGATGAAAGACATTAATGGCGATGGTGTAGTGGATGCTGAAGACCGCGTAATGGTGAAAGGCGTTTATCCCGATTATATTTATTCATTCGGTTTCAATGTAGAATATAAAGGTTTTGCACTCAGTACCTTCTTCCAGGGTGTGCAGGGCATAAAACACCGCGTGAACAACTGGGGTGTGGATCCCTTTATGCAGGGAACGCCGCCTACCACCAAGTGGCGTAATGCCTGGACGCCTGAAAACCGCAGCAACACCATACCTGCTATTTATGTGGCCGGCTACCAGGGCGTTGCTGCCTATGGTTCTTCTACCTACTATTTGCAGGACGCATCTTACCTGCGTTTGAAAAATATCATGCTTTCATACACGTTGCCGCAGAAGGTATACCGTCGCATCGGCGCTAACGGTCTCATGGTATACATTTCTGCCGATAACCTGATCACCTGGACTGATTATGAAGGTTCCGACCCGGAACGCACCAGTTCAACAGGTAACTATGTGCAATATCCACAGGCTATTATCCTGAATGCCGGACTGAATGTTCGCTTCTGATGTCTGTTGTTGGAATGTATGAATGGTATAACAATAAAAATTTTCGAATGAGAACGTATAAAATTTCAGCATGGGTTATAGCGAGTTGCCTGATGCTGACAGCTTGCCGCAAAGATTTTCTCGAACGCAATCCGCTCGATAGTGTGAGCAGCCAGATATTCTGGAACTCCGAATCGGATGTGCGCAGCGCATTGGCGGGCGTTTATTCACGACTGCAACAAAATTTCCTCGGGTACGAAAGAGTGTACCTCGATGGGTTGAGCGACAATGCCTATCTCGACAACAACAACAACCAGCCCAATATGTCGCTGATGACAACCGGCGGCATTAACCCTGCCATGGGCGGCGCACTGCCCAATATGTATAGTTCACCTTATCGTGCCATCAGTAGTTGTAATTATTTTCTCGACAATATTGACAAGGCACCGATTAGTGAAGAGGCAAAAAACGTCTATAAAGCCGAGGTCCGTTTTATCCGTGCCCTTTGTTATTTCGATTTGGTGCAGGGTTGGGGAGGTGTAGTAGTGTACCGGAACTATCCCAAAACCATTGAAGAAGCAAAAATTCCCAAAAGTACGGCAGAGCAGGTGTACGACTTTATTCATGAAGATCTTGATTTTGCTATTGAACATTTACCTGATACCAAATACAACGGTCATGCTGTGAAGGGCAGCGCCATGGGCATCAAAGCGAGGGTATTGCTTACGCAGGAACGCTGGAATGAAGCCGCCAACTTGTTGCAACAAATCATTTCCAACAGCGGCGGCAAATTTGGTTTGTCTGATGACTATGCCGCGCTCTTCACAACAGCAGGCCAGGCCCAGGAATCGGTGAATCGCGAAATCATGTTCTCTACCCAGTACCTGGCGCCCACCAATCCGCAACGCACCAGTCCCGGTTCCGGGGGGATGGACATTGAATTGGGTTGGTTTTCGTTGATGCAGCCTTACCAGGATTTGGTAGACGAATATGAAACGGCTGACGGAGAATTCATCAGCGAATCTGCCACCTATGATCCTGCCAATCCTTTTGTGAACCGCGATCCCCGTCTTGATCTTACCATTAAAGTACCCGGTGAAGAATGGCGTAATCCTGTAACCAATGAACCCTGGAATGGCAGCTATACTTCCTATACCGGTTACATTGCGCAGAAGTATGTTGACCTGAGCCGTGCGCCGTTCACTTCCGGCACTGCTACGCAAACAGACCAGGACTATATTCATTTGCGTTACGCAGATATTTTGTTGATGTATGCCGAAGCGAAGAATGAAGCATCGGGCCCGGATGCCAGTGTGTACGATGCGATTGATGCGGTGCGTGGAAGGAATGGCATCAACATGCCGCCTGTTAACCGCAGCCGGTATGATACGAAGGAAGAATTGCGGGAATTCATTCGTCATGAGCGTCGCGTGGAATTTGCGTTGGAAGGATTGCGTTACAATGATCTGAAGCGCTGGAAAATTGCGCACATCAAATTACCGACACTGAAGACACCTGCCAACATTCCGTTGGTGTTTGAAATGAAGCATTACCTGTTCCCCTTCCTGCAAAGCGAATTGGACAACAATCCCCAACTGGTGCAGAACGATGACTATAAATAACAAGGAAGAACATTTTTCATATACAGCCTCGTTACAGAATGCAGTTACAATCAAGCGAGGAAACCGACCGGGACTTCTGTCCCGGTTTACTTTTTTAGGAACAGTAGCTTTTGATAGTGTGTGGCTTGTGACCCCACCCCCATCCATGCAGCATTGCTCCAGGGGTAATCCCGTGCTGCGCCCCGGCCAACGGGCGATGGGCGTGCATCCTGATGTACCAATAAACATCAACCTCGTTCTTCTCCCCTAAATAGTAAAATCCTCCATCATTATAACAAATACTTGCATTTTTTAGCGCAGACGGCAGGGCTACATTTAGTAATTGATTGCCTGATGGTTAAGGCTCATTACCCGACAATACCCGGAACGAAATGAAACGATTGCCTGCGCAATGTTTTGGTATTATTTTGTTATTGTTCATGCTGCCTGTGCATGCGGCAGATATTTACGTATCGCCGGGCGGATCGGACCTGCACGCAGGTACGGCAGATCAACCGCTGGCAACCGTAGCAGCAGCCTTGCGCAAGGCCCGGGAACTGCGCAGGCTTAATGATCCGACTGTAGCAGGCGGCATCCGGATCATTGTGCGTGAAGGCACTTATTATTTTTACGAACCGCTGTTCATCCGTCCCGAAGATGCAGGCACTCCTGAAAGCCCCACCAGCATTGAAGCACCTGCGGGTGAACACGTCATCTTCAGCGGTGGCATTCGCATCAGCAACTGGCAACCACTCGACAATTATCCTTCCACCATTCCTGCCGCTGCAAAAGGAAAATTATGGGTAGCCGATGTACCTATGGTGCAGGGCAACCTGTTTCAGTTTCGCCAGCTGTGGGTAAACAACAACAAAGCAGTGCGCGCCAAACATGTGAATGGTCGCAACATGGTGCGCATCATTAGTTGGAACAAACAGGACTACACCTGCGAAATACCGCTTTCAGCTAATATACCATTGCAGGCAACACCCGGACTGGAACTATTCATCCACCAGTGGTGGGAGATTGCTGTACTGCGCATCAAACACATCCACCGAAAAGACAGCTCCGCCATCCTTCATTTTCACGAACCGGAAAGCAAACTGCAAAGCGAACATCCCTGGCCTGCCCCATGGCTGTCGAAGGAAACCGGCAACTCCGCTTTCTATCTCACCAATGCGTTGCAGTTTCTTGATGAACCCGGCGAATGGTACCTGGATCCGCTCGCACAAAAACTATATTACTGTCCCCGCGCTGGCGAAGACCTTACAACGGCAACCGTTGTTGCACCCTTCCAGGAAACATTGGTGCAAATAGCAGGAACAAGAGAACATCCTGTTTCGCATGTGTATATCCGTAATATTTCGTTTCAATATACGGGATGGATGCGTCCTTCACAAAAAGGACATGTACCCCTGCAGGCCGGCATGTACCTGCTGGACGCTTACAAATTGAAAATACCGGGAACGCCCCAAAAAAAAACATTGGAAAACCAGGCCTGGGTGGGCCGTCCGCCGGCGGCAGTGACCATCTCTTTTTCACACCACACAAGGGTTGAAGACTGTCGCTTTTCACACCTGGCTGCAACAGGCCTGGATTATGGAAAAGGAACGCAGCACAATAAAGCCACCGGCAATGTATTTACCGACATCGGCGGCAATGCCATTGTAGCAGGTGTGTTTTCAGATGCATCCATGGAGGCACATTTGCCTTATCGTCCGAAAGATGAGCGGGAGTTATGTACGGATCTGCATATCTCCAACAACCTCATCTCCAATGTGGCCAATGAAGATTGGGGATGCAACGGCATTGCCGCCGGTTTTGTGCGTGATGCGCTTATTGAACACAACGATATATCGAATGTATCATACACCGGTATCAGTGTGGGATGGGGCTGGACGAAACTGTCCAATGCCATGCGGAACAATACAATTCGGCGCAACAAGATTCAATATTTTGGCAAACACAACTACGACTGTGCCGGCATTTATACGCTCAGTGCACAACCCGGCACACTCATCAGCGAAAACTATATCGACAGCATTTACAAAGCGCCCTATGCACACCTGCCGCATCATTGGTTTTACCTGTATACCGATGAAGGTTCGGCGTATATGACAGTGAAAGATAACTGGACCCTGTCTGAAAAATTTTTGCAGAATGCCAATGGCGATAGTTGCATCTGGACCAACAACGGTCCTGGCGTGGCGACAACCATCAAACAACAGGCAGGATTGCAACCGGCTTATCATCACCTCCTGCAATACCGCTTGCCGGCAGATACGGCCTGGACAATCAATAAAGAACAACCGATACTGATTGAGCTGGTTGCTGCCAACCAGCGTTCAATAAACAAACAACTGTTGCACGAAATCCTGCGCAAAAACAAAGTACCCGCTCATTCTCTCTATCAATGGAAAAACCATTACGTGATTTTCGGAAAAGTAGCCGATGTATTCGTGCTGCAGCAACGACTACAGTCCGCATTCCATGGTGCACAGGTAAAAGTGTACGATGATCTTTTTTATGAATTCCATCGCAAAGATTGCGCAGACACTACCACTGCAAAAAATTGGACACATATCATACTTACTGCCAACCTGGTAAAAGACACGCATCTGCAACAGGAGTACCTGCACTATCACAAGGTGCAGCGTACCGAATGGCCTGAAGTGGCTACCGGATTTTGCAACGCATCCTTTCAGCAATTGTTGCTGTTCCGGAACGGCCGGCAACTGATGCTGGTGATCAGTATACCTAAAGGAAAAACTTTAGACGAACTCAATCCGAAAACTATCGAAAACAATCCCCGCGTAGTGGAATGGAATGAGCGGATGAAAAAATACCAGGAAGGCATAGAAGGAACAAAAAAAGGCGAAACCTGGGTGTTGTTGAAACAGCAGGAATAACGTGTGTTGCCGGATACAGGTTGCAGGCTTCATGATACAGAGTATACATCAGAGCGTGCATGAAGCAAGTGCAACCTGTATCCCGCAACCTGCAATCCAAAACAAACACAACCATGCAAACCATAGGCATATTAGGATTAGGCGAAGGCAGGAGTATGATCTCCGCAGCATTGCAAAGCGAAAAGGCGCAACTGAAACTGATCTGTGACCGGAACGAAGCGCTTTGTCGGGAGCGGGCCGAAGAGTTCCGTTTTCATAATTATACAACGGATTACCAGCACATGCTGAACGACAAAGACATTTCCATAATAGCCATCTATACGCCCGACGCTTTGCACGCAGCGCATATCAAAATGGCGTTGCAGCACAACAAGCATGTGATCTGTACCAAGCCGCTCATCAATGATCTCAACCAGGCAAAGGAACTGCTGGAACTGCAGCAACAAACAGGGAAGAAAATTTTTGTAGGACAAAGTTCGCGCTTCTTTGAACCGATGCGTCGTCAGCGGAAAGATTATGAAGCAGGTTTGATTGGCGAACTCATTACCATAGAAGCTTACTATCATGCGGACCATCGCTGGTTTTTGAAAAAGCCCTGGGCGTTGGAAAAGAGTTTCAAGTGGCTGTACGGCGGATTGAGTCATCCCACCGATTTCATCCGCTGGTACCTGCCCGATATAGAAGAGGTGATGGGCTATGGGATGCTCAGCAGCAACGGCAAGAAAGGCGGGTTGAAAAATGCGGATACCATGCATTTCATTTTCAAGGCAACGGATGGGCGCATAGCACGCGTCAGTGGTTGTTACACCGGGCCCGTACAACCCGTTACCCGCGATAGCGAAATGAGTTGCATTCTGCGTGGTACCGAAGGTTGCAGCCAGGGCGATTATATGGATTTACGCTATGCCATTACTGATAAGACCGGTGAAGAAAGGATCATTACCTGGGAGCACAAGCTGCCGTATTATTTCCGCTTCGAAGGCAAAACGCATCATGCTGGTGAGTACCAGAACTACCTTGAATATTTTATCGATTCCATAGAACAAGGTTTTACTGCCTATCCTGATCTGCAGGAAGGCATTGGCACCATTGCCTTATTGCAGGCGATGGAAGAAAGTTTGAAAACAGGAAGGCCGGTAAAGGTGCAGGAGATATTAAACAGGTATGGATTGGCACTGGAAGCGAGTCAACCGGCAGTTAAAAAATAATTGAAGAATCAACCCAATGAACGACATCCATCAACACCTCCACACCCTTGACTTTGTGATCGTATTGGCATACCTGCTGATACTGATCGGCATTGGCTATTGGGTGAGTTTTGTAAAACATAAGAACCGGGAAGAAAACCTCTTCCTGGCAGGTCGTTCGTTGGGATGGATGAGCATTGGTTTTACGATGTGGGGCACCAATGTTGGGCCTTCCATGTTGATTGCATCTGCCAGTATCGGTTATACAACAGGGATAGTGGCCGGAAACTTCGCCTGGTATGCCTTCCCCTTTATTTTCCTGCTGGCAGTAGTGTTTGCACCGCGTTACCTGCAGGCCAATGTATTGACTTTGCCGGAATACATGGGTAAACGCTTTGGCCCTGCTACACGCAGCATGCTCGCATGGTACAGTTTGGTGACCATACTCATTTCCTGGCTGGCGCTCACGTTGTACAGTGGCGGTATTCTTGTAAGCCAGATGCTGAATTTTCCGCTTTGGTTATCGGTGCTGCTGCTGGTGGCAATAGCTGCATTTTTTGCAGTGAGCGGCGGATTGAAGGCAGTTGCCTATACCAACGTATTCCAGATGTTGCTGCTGATTGTGGTTTCATTTATACTCGCAGCGGTGGCAGTATGGAAGGTTGGCGGACTAACAGCGTTGTATGAAGAAACACCGGCACACTACTGGAACCTGTTGCGTCCTATGGACGATGCCAACTATCCCTGGCTGGCCATTGCATTGGGTTACCCGGTGATGGGCATCTGGTTCTGGTGTACCGATCAAAGCATGGTGCAATCGGTGCTGGGTGCGAAAGACCTGCGCAACGGTCAGCTCGGCGCCAACTTTACCGGCTGGCTGAAGATACTGGATGTGGCATTGTTCATTATTCCGGGTATTGCCTGCTATGTGTTGTTCCCGCAACTGAGCAATCCCGACCAGGCATATATGACGCTCGTTACGCAGTTGTTTCCTGCCGGCATGACCGGGTTGGTGATGGCGGTATTGATTGCTGCACTGGTGAGTACTATTGATGGCGCACTCAATTCCTTGAGTACGGTATTCACCATGGATATTTACGTAAAGCATTTCAAACCTGCTGCCACGCAGCGGGAGATTGTGCGCATTGGAAGAATTGTTGCCATAGCAGGTGCCGGCATAGCGGTGTTGTTTGCATTGGCCATCGGCAGTATTGAAGGGCTGAACCTGTTCGATGTATTTCAGGCCATATTAGGATTTATTGCACCGCCCATGTCGGTTGTGTTTTTGCTGGGTGTATTGTGGAAAAGAACGACTGCCCGGGCAGTGAATATCATATTAACAGCAGGCACCTTGTTCAGCCTGGGCACTGGTGTATTGTACCTATGGGTATTACCTGCTTCAGCATACCCCTGGCCACATTTCCTGCTATTGTCGTTTTACATTTTTGTGGTGCTGCTGGTAGCGGCCATCATGATCTCTTTGTTAGATAAGCGATCAAATCATTCAGCTGAACCAATAAAGATTCAGGCCTTGCCATCGCGAAAAGTGCTGATGGCATGGATGGCATTAATAGTGGTAATGGTAGGCATGTATGTGTTCTTTAACGGACATGGTGATTGATGCCATCAGACAGTTGGTTTTGTTTATTTTGAAAAGATTACCAAGATGAATATGCGAAACAGATTTTTATTATTGTTGGCGCCTGTGTTTTTTGCCTTTGCTGCGCAAGCCCAGCAAGCCACCTGGATATGGTACCCCGGCGATTTTGAAATAACTCTCGCCAATAAAATGCAAAACCGTCGTACAGAACGGGGAACATTCTTTCCTGTTTTCTGGAAAATGGACAACCATTATGTGCTGATAGATTTTCATAAGGTATTTGACGTGCCCGCTGAAGAAGAAGTGTTGATCTATGCAGAAGGCGAATACAATGTAAAACTCGATGGCAAGGCCTTTGAAGGCAAACCTTCCCGCATTACCGTTCCGGCCGGGCGGCACAAGATCAATATCAAGGTATTTAACCAGGAAACAGTGCCCGCCATTTACGTAAAAGGAAAAACAATTGTTTCTGATGGTTCCTGGCTGGTAACGTTTGAGGACCGCGAATGGATTGATGAAACCGGCAAAACCTCCGACATCTCCGCTACCACCTGGGTAAATGCCGGATACTGGAATTTCAACAGTCCTGAGCAAAGGCCCTCAGCCTTTCGCCTGCCGGTAAGAAAACAAACAGCCGTTTCACAAACCAAAGGCAATTATTCGCTGCTGGCAGATTTTGGTAAAGAAACTTTTGGCTTTATCACCCTGCACGGATTGAAAGGCAATGGCAAATTATCGGTGTATTATGGAGAATCGAAGGAAGAAGCGTTGTCAGTAGACAGTTGTGAAACACTTGACCGGCTTACCATCAGCCAAGCACAAAAATCAGATTCCACCTTACCGCTTTCCAAAGCCTTTCGTTACGTAAACGTTCAACATGACCCTTCAGTAAGTTTCGACTCTGTTTCCATGTTGTATGAATATGCAGGTTTGGAAGAACGCGGCCATTTCCGTTGCAACGACGAACTGATCAACAAAATCTACGACGTCTCACGCTATACATTCGAACTCAACACCCGTGAATTTTTCATAGATGGCATCAAACGCGATCGCTGGATATGGAGTGGCGACGCGTACCAAAGTTACCTGATGAATTACTATTTGTATTTTGATTCATCAGCCGTTACCCGTACCCTCACCGCACTGCGTGGCAAAGACCCGGTTACTTCCCACATCAATACCATAATGGACTATACCTTTTACTGGTTCATCGGTATTTATGATTACTACCTGTACACCGGCGATAAAACCTATATTCAGTTGTTCTATCCCCGGATGCAATCGCTCATGGAGTTTTGTCTGAACCGTCGCAACAGCAACGGGTTGTTGGAAGGATTGCCCGGCGATTGGGTTTTCATTGACTGGGCAGCGGGACTGAGCAAACAAGGCGAAGTAAGTTTTGAACAATTACTCTTCAGTCGCAGTCTGGAAACCATGGCGCTGTGCGCAGACATAGCCGGCGACAAGGAAGGACAAACCCGCTATCAAAAACTGGCCGGCGAGTTACGTAAAAAATTGTTCGACCTCTACTGGAACGAAAACAAAAAAGCGCTGGTGCATAGTCGCGTTAATGGAAAGCAAACGGAAAATGTGACGCGGTATGCCAATATGTTTTCCATATTCTTCAACTATTTCACCGAAGAACAAAAACAGGCAGTAAAAACTTCTGTCCTGCTGAATGATCAGATACCCAAAATCACCACGCCCTACATGCGGTTTTACGAACTGGAAGCTTTGTGCGCATTGGGAGAACATAATTATGTGTTGAACGAAATGAAAAACTACTGGGGCGGCATGCTGCAACTCGGCGCAACCAGTTTCTGGGAAGAATACAATCCTGATAAGAAAGGCGAGGAACACCTGGCCATGTATGGTCGCAAATTTGGCAAAAGTCTTTGTCATGCCTGGGGCGCGAGTCCGCTCTACCTGTTGGGCAAATACTACCTGGGTGTACGGCCTACTGCGGCAGGATACGCCACTTATGAAGTGGAACCGCATCTCGGCGGATTGCAATGGATGGAAGGGAAAGTGCCTACGCCCGAAGGAGATATAACATTGTATGTGAGCAAAGACAGGATAAAAATTACCGGCGCTACCGGTACCGGCACACTGCGAATAAAAAGCAGCAAACAACCATCCGGAAAAAATATACAGGTGGTGCAAAAAGCACAGCATGTATATGAAATCACTATACAACCGGGTGTGAGTTATGATATCCGGTATAAAGCGATGAAGTGATTCACCAAAACGTAGTATTGAAAAACGAAGCGTACGATATGAAAAAATTATTCACCATTTGCACCGTGTTGATGGCTCTATTCACCCATGCGCAGCAACCACTGGTGCACACGGCCAACAGTCCACACGCACAGCTCACCGGCGTGCCGCTGGATGCAGTAAAATGGACGCAAGGTTTCTGGGCAGAACGGTTCGATGTATGTCGCACTACCATGGTGCCGCATATGTGGCAGGTATATACCAGCAAAGACAGTTGTTTTTCCTTTCAGAATTTCCGCATTGCGGCAGGATTGGACACCGGTCGTTTCCGTGGCCCTTCGTTTCATGACGGTGATTTTTACAAAACGCTCGAATCCATTGCAGCGTTGTATGCGGTAACAAAAGACGAAAAGCTCAATGCCTGGATGGATGAAGCCATTGCCGTAATTGCCAAAGCACAAAAAGACGACGGATACATTTATACCAAAAGCATTATCGAGCAGCGCCAGACCGGTCGTACCAGGATGTTTGATGATAAACTAAGTTTTGAAGCCTACAATTTTGGTCACCTGATGACGGCAGCCTGTGTACACTATCGCGCCACCGGCAAGACCAGTTTCCTGGATGTGGCCAAAAAAGCCACCGATTTCCTCATCGGCTTTTATGAGCAGGCCACACCCGAGCAGGCCCGCAATGCCATTTGCCCATCGCACTACATGGGCATCACAGAAATGTATCGCACTACCGGCGACCAGCGCTACCTGCAACTGATCAAAAAGCTGATTGATATCCGCGGAACCGTAGAAGGCACCGACGACAATTCCGATCGTGCGCCTTTCCGCGAAATGAAAAAAGTAGTGGGCCATGCCGTGCGCGCCAATTATTTGTTTGCCGGCGTAGCGGATTTGTATGCAGAAACCGGTGATGAAACGTTGATGGCCGCACTGGATCGGTTATGGCATAACGTTATCAATGAAAAAATGTACATCACCGGCGGCTGTGGCGCATTATACGATGGTGTGTCGGTAGATGGTACTTCCTACAAACCCGACACCGTGCAAAAGGTGCACCAGGCCTATGGCCGTGATTACCAGTTGCCTAACCTCACTGCGCACAATGAAACCTGCGCCAATATCGGCAATGTGCTATGGAACTGGCGTATGCTGATGCTCACGGGAGAATCGCGCTATGCCGATATTGTAGAACTCGCTCTGTACAACAGCGTGCTCAGCGGTGTAAGCCTGGATGGAGATGATTTCTTTTATACCAATCCACTGGCGGCCAGCAACGATTTCCCGTACCACCTGCGTTGGATGCATGGACGCATTCCTTATATCAGCAAATCGAATTGTTGTCCGCCCAATACCGCCCGCACTATTGCCGAGGTAAGCAGCTATTGCTACAGCATTGGTAAAGATGGCTTGTATGTACACCTCTATGGCGGCAATGAACTCGATACAAAACTGAGCGATGGTTCCTCCCTGAAGCTGACGCAGCGGACTGATTATCCCTGGAACGGTAATATCACTTTTGAAATAACAGCGGCGCCCGCCCAGGAAACCGCTATCTGGTTACGTATTCCCGGCTGGTGCAAAAAAGCTGCTGTAAAACTCAATGGCAAAGTGCAGCAATGGCCGGTGCAAAAAGGATATACCGGTATTCGCCGTCAATGGAAAGCCGGCGATAAAATTGAATTGCAACTCGACATGCCGGCAGTACTGATTGAATCGAACCCGCTGGTAGAAGAAACACGCAACCAGGTGGCCGTAAAACGCGGACCGCTGGTGTACTGTCTGGAAAGTGCAGATATGGAGCCCGGTCAAAGAGTGTTCGATGTAGTTATTCCTGCCAATATCCGCCTGCAACCAAAGCCTATGCAAATTGGCAACACAACCCTGATGCGGCTGGAAGGCAAAGCGTACCTGTTGCAGGACAATTCCTGGAAAAACACCTTGTACAAGGAACTTAATACCCAACTGAAACCCATAACCGTAAAACTGATACCCTATTATGCCTGGGCCAATCGCGGCAAAACTGAAATGACCGTTTGGATGCCCGTGCAACGATGAAGCAATTGTTATGGAAAGAATCAGTGCCTTATATTATGTAGAAACGCCCATGGCGCCTGCTGCCGCGGCGGAAGTGCTGGCTGGTGAACAATCATCGGGCACCTTTACGGCTGTGCCGGGTGAAACCGAAGAGCTGAAACAACGCTTTGCCGCCAGGGTAGAGGAGGTGTCGTTGCTGGAAACAGTGCATGCGCCCACATTGCCGGGTATGGAAAGCCGTACCGGCACCTATCACCGGGCAATGATCAAAATTAGCTGGAGCATTGAAAATTTTGGTTACAATCTTCCCGTCATCATTTCCACTTTGCAGGGCAACCTGTACGAACTGCGACAGTTTACAGGTTTGAAGTTGATGGACATAAGTTTCCCTGCTTCTTTCGCGCAACACTACAAGGGCCCTGCCTTTGGTGTACAGGGATGTCGCACTTTGACCGGCGTGCAGGACCGCCCGCTCATTGGTACGATCATCAAACCCAGTATTGGGCTTACACCACAGGAAACAGCATCCATCGTAGAAAAATTGGTTGCAGCAGGTATTGATTTTATAAAAGATGATGAACTGATGGGGTCGGCTGCCAACTCTGCCTTTAACGACCGCGTGGATGCAGTGATGAAAGTGATCAATGCGCATGCTGACAAAACAGGTAAGAAAGTAATGTACGCCTTTAATATCAGTGGCGAAATGGATGAGATGTTGTACCGCTACGAAAAGATTGTGCAGTGCGGCGGTACCTGCGCCATGGTAAGCATCAACAGCGTGGGCATGGCAGGCGTAAAAAAGATCTGCGATCAGCGGCAACTCGCCATTCATGCGCACCGCAATGGCTGGGGCATGTTTACGCGACATCCGTTGCTGGGCATACAGTTCCGCGCTTATCAGCAACTCTGGCGACTGGCGGGCGTAGACCAGTTGCATGTAAACGGCATTCAAAACAAATTCTGGGAAAGCGATGACAGTGTAACAGATTCCATTGATGCCTGCCTCACGCCTTTTTACAATCATGCAGTAGTGATGCCGGTGGTATCGTCCGGGCAATGGGGCGGACAGGCATTTGAAACCTACAAACGTACCCGCACCGTTGACTTGCTGTATATGGCGGGCGGCGGCATCCTGGCACATCCCATGGGACCTGCTGCCGGGGTGTGTGCATTACAACAGGCATGGACAGCTGCAGTTAGCGGGTGGACTATGGAGCAGGCAGTACAGGCCTATCCTGAATTTGCAAAATCTGTAGAAAAATTCGGGAAGCGATAGCTATGGAGAACGGCAGCAACAACATATTACTGGCCTTTTATGGCGATGATTTCACCGGTTCTACCGATGCGCTCGAATGGCTGAGCAAAGCGGGCGCCAAAACCGTGCTGTTCATTGCGCCTCCTTTGCCGGAACAATTAGCGCAGTACGAAGGTCTGCAGGCTTATGGTGTGGCAGGCAATACGCGGGCGATGAACCCTGCGGACATGGAAAAAACATTAGCGGCTGCCTTTACACAACTGAAAGCAAGCGGCGCGCGACATATCCACTACAAAGTATGCAGTACATTTGATTCTTCTCCCTCCATTGGCAGTATTGGCAAAGCCATTGATACCGGCATGCAGGTATTGGGCAATCCATTTACACCTTTGTTGGTTGCGGCGCCGGCATTGGGCCGCCATTGTGTGTTTGGCAATTTGTTTGCGCGCATGGGAACGGCCGGCGCAGGAAGCATTTATCGTCTCGACCGTCATCCTTCCATGAGCAAGCATCCTGTTACGCCTGCTGATGAAAGTGATTTGCGTTTGCATCTCGCGAAGCAGACAACAAAGCAAATAGCGCTGCTGGACATTCTGCAGTTATCAAAACCGCTGCCCGAACTGCGTGCAACAGCAGAGGCACTGATTGCGTCTAATGCGGAAATATTATTAATAGACGCACTGTACCAGGAGCAATTGTTGCCCATAGGGGCATTACTGGAAGTATGGTCGCGGCGAGGTTTGCTATTTAGCGTGGGATCGTCAGGCGTCGAAATGGCGCTGGGGCAGTATTGGAATAAGAATAACATATTGAATACCGTTAGTGACTGGCCATCACCCGATCGTAAAAGTCCTTTGCTGGTTATATGCGGCAGTTGTTCGCCCGTTACAGCCCGGCAGGTGGCATGGGCAATGGCCAACGGATTTGAAGAAGTGGTGCTGGATGTTGCAGCAGTGAGGAATAATGATGAGGCTGCTATTGCAAGCGCAACCATTGCTGCGCGTGGACCATTGCAACGCGGGCAAAGCGTGATCATTCACACCAATGGTTTCAGCGGAAGCAATGATAATCTGCCCTCACAACAACTGGGAACAGCATTGGGGGCAATAGCCAGGGCACTGGCGGCAGAGCAGTTGTATCAGCGACTGGTAGTGGCAGGCGGCGATACCAGCAGTTATGCCGCAAGAGCCATGGGTATTGAGTCGGTAGAAATGATAGCAGCACTGGTGCCCGGCGCGCCCCTATGCAAAGCTACGGCCACCGGCTCCCCGCTACATGGTATGGAAGTGAATTTTAAAGGAGGGCAGGTAGGTGCGGAAAATTACTTTGGTGTCTTGCTGGAAGGAAGAAGGAACGAATAAACAACCATTCATCATTTCTGATAAACAATTTAATCACGACCTGTTCATGAATTCACCAAACAACCGCTTTATGCAACCAAAGACACTGGGACTCATTCACACATCGGCCACACTGGTGCCGGTATTTGAACAATTGTGCAAGGATTATTTACCGGGTGTAAAAGTGTTTAACATTGTTGACGACAGCCTGATTAAACATGTGATCCAGCATGGCGCATTACTGCCTGTTACGGAGAAGCGTGTGATCAACTATGTTGAATCTGCTGAAATAGCCGGCGCTGATCATATACTGGTCACCTGTTCGTCCATAGGGCCTGCTGTAGAAAAAGCGGCCGCCATGGCAAAGGTGCCGGTGCTGCGGGTGGACCAGCCGATGGCAGATAAAGCGGTGCTGGCTGGCCAGCGCATCGGCGTAGTGGCCACACTGCCCACTACGTTGCAACCCACCAGCGACCTGGTACGCAGAAGGGCCGCTGCTGCAGGAAAAGAAATTGAACTGGTAAGCAGATTGTGCGAAGGCGCTTTTGATGCGCTCATGCAGGGACAAACGGCAACTCACGATGGCATGGTAGCTTCGGCATTGTGCGAATTGTCGGATGAAGTAGATGTGATTTTGCTGGCGCAGGCATCCATGGCGCGCGTGGTGGCCAATATTTCCGATCATGTTAAGAAAGTGCCGATCCTTGCCAGTCCGTCAATAGCCATTCAACATCTTGCCACCATACTATAAACGGGTACGTCTGTTATGAAGAAATTGAGTCAAATCTGCCTGTGGAGCAGCGGTGTTGCCATAGGTGTGTTGCTCGCAGGCATCGTTATGCAACAGCCTGCATTGTACAAAGCGGCATCACTGATAGCGGCCTGCACGCTGGCCATTGGGATTGGCGCCGTACCGGTGCTGAAAGGTTTTCAGTATACCGCGTGGATCATTGCAGCAGTGGTGGCAGGCATGGTATATCCAGCAGCATTCACCCAATGGGGTGAATTTGATTTGCGCAATAAATGGCTCATACTCGTGATTGTGCAACTGGTGATGTTTGGTATGGGCATTCAAATGAGCATCAGGGATTTTACCGGAATCAGGCAAACCGGTAAAGGTGTATTGGTGGGATTGATCTGCCAGTTTACGGTAATGCCTTTTTCCGGATTGCTGCTGATTACTGTATTTGACTTCGAACCGGAAATTGCTGCAGGCATCATATTGATCGGCTCCTGTTCCAGCGGGCTCGCGTCTAATGTGATGACCTATTTGGCCAGGGCCAATCTTGTTTTATCAGTGGTGGTAACGGCCATGTGCACACTGGCTTCGCCGTTCGTTACACCGCTGATGATGAAACTGCTGGCAGGTACTTTGATTGAAGTAAGCTTTGCGGACATGATGCTGGAGATTATCAAAATAGTGATTGTGCCGATAGGTGCTGCATTGTTACATGATTACCTGAAGACGGCCACTCCGCGTGGCAACAACGCGGTGATGCAGTTTTTTATTGCAGGGATCATCTGGCTGATCGCTTTACCACTGGGCGGATGGCAGCTGATGAAGCAGGTGGCAGGAGAAGGGTTGTTGTTGCAGGTGCTGGAAGTGATTGGCTTTTTGTGGGGGGCGGTTGTTGCGGGAGTATTGTATCACTGGTTGGCCATAAGATGGGCGCGTCTTGATAGCATCATGCCTTATTGCTCCATGTTTGGTATTGTGTATTTCACAACAGTTACCACAGCGGCCGGGCGTGAGAATTTGATGCAGGTAGGTGGGTTGTTATTCATAGCAGCTGTACTGCACAATGCGGCCGGTTACTTTTTGGGTTACTGGCTGGCTAGACTGTTTGGACTTGATAAAAATTCTTCCCGCACGATTGCTTTTGAGGTGGGGTTGCAAAATGGTGGTATGGCATCAGGTATTGCGGGAAGTATGGGTAAACTGGGCACTGTGGGATTGCCTGCTGCTGTGTTTAGTCCCTGGATGAATATTTCCGGAAGTATACTGGCGAATTATTGGAGAACAAGAAAAATAAAGGAAGGAAAAGAAGAAGAAAAAATTGAAATGGAAAAATCAATAGCCAAAGAGGTTTGATGAGGGAATTGCTAAGGTGTGGGATGTTGTTCTTTGGCGGCATGCATGGGGGGGTCCAAACTGCTCTCACAGAAAATGTTTAAAGAATATACCAAGTGAAAATGTTTATCAATTACGCTTCCATAAGAAAACTACGCGTTGCTGCATCACTTGTTGCCGGCTTGTTTGTAACTAATCTTCAGGCCCAACTCGTCGACAAAACCCCTGCTGCCATTCCCCTTATCCCCGGCATCTTTAACGCTGAACCCTACGAAGACCCTTTAATCAGCGGCATCAACCGGGACATGGCCAGAAGCACCGCTTATTCTTTCGAAACCATCGAACAAGCGCTCACCCTCAACCGCGAAAATACTCCCCGCTACTTATCACTCAACGGCGAATGGGATTTTCATTTCTCCCTAAAACCCGACGATGCTCCCAAAGACTTTTACAAGCAACGTGTACGAGGCTGGCAAAAAATTCCCGTTCCTTCCAACTGGGAACTGCAGGGCTATGACAAACCGATTTACAAAAGCGCCGTATACCCTTTCCGCCCGGTAAATCCACCGCATGTGCCTAAAGATTACAACGGCGTAGGCTGCTACCAGCGCGTATTTACCGTGCCTGCTGCATGGAAGGATATGAACATCACCCTTCACTTTGGCGGCGTAAGTTCCGCCTATAAAGTATGGCTCAACGGAAAATTTGTAGGCTATGCAGAAGACAGTTTTCTGCCGTCTGAATTCAATATCACTCCTTATTTGCAGGATGGAGAAAACGTCCTGTCAGTATGGGTGATACGCTGGAGCGATGGTTCTTTCCTCGAAGACCAGGACCATTGGCGTTTAAGCGGCATTCATCGCGAAGTATATCTGCATGCAGAACCGCGGCTGAGAATTGCGGATTTCTTCTATCAAACCAAACTGGATAAAGCATATAAAGACGCTGTGTTAAGCATTCGTCCGCGACTGGACAATTTCACCGGCAAAGAAGTGAATGGCTACACCGTGAAAGCGCAATTGTACGATGCACAACAGCAACCCGTATTGCCCAACACACTGGAAAAATCAGCAACAGATATCGTAAATGAAATTTATCCGCGGTTAGACAATGTAAAGTTTGGTCTGCTGGAAACAACCGTATCGAATCCCGCAAAATGGAGCGACGAAACGCCGAACCTCTATACCCTCGCTATCTGGCTGGAAGACAGTACCGGCCATGTACTGGAAGTAAAATCCTGCCGGGTTGGTTTTCGCAGCATTGAATTTTCTCCCGTGGATGGCAAATTGCTGATTAATGGTCGTCGTACCTATTTATATGGTGTCAACCGTCCCGACCATCATCCGGTAAAAGGGAAAGCGTTGAGCCGTGAAGATATTTTGCAGGATGTGCGCACCATCAAACAGTTCAACTTCAACTGCATCCGCCTGGCGCATTATCCGTCTGATCCTTACCTGTTAGAGTTGTGCGATGAATATGGTATACTCGTGATTGATGAAGCCAATCTCGAAACGCATGGTTTGGGGGGCAAACTCAGCAATGACCCTCGCTGGACCGGCGCTTACCTGGAACGTATCTCACGCATGGCGTTGCGGGATAAAAATCATCCTTCCGTCATCATCTGGAGCCTGGGCAACGAAGCAGGCCGTGGGCCTAATCACGCCGCCATGGCTGCCTGGATACACGATTTTGATATTACCCGTCCCGTGCATTATGAACCCGCTATGGGAAGTCCCAGGGAAGAAGGTTATATAGACCCCTCTGACCCGCGGTATCTCAAACCGAATGATCATTCGCACCGCATTCAAAATCCGCTGGACCAATATTATGTAGATATTGTCAGCAGAATGTATCCGGCCCTCTACACTGCACCGCTGTTGGTGAATCAACCTAACGGGGATAAACGACCGATATTTTTTTGCGAATATGCCCACTCCATGGGTAACAGCACAGGCAACATCAAAGAATTGTGGGACCAGTGGCGCAGCCTCGACCGCGTGATCGGCGGCTGCATCTGGGAATTTAAAGACCAGGGACTGTTAAAGAAAGATGAGAACGGGGTTGAATTTTATGCCTACGGCGGCGATTTTGGCGAACGTTACTTTGATAATTTTACCATCAAAGGCGTAGTAGCTGCCGATGGCCGCCCGAAAGCTGCGATGTATGAATGCAAGCGCGTGTTTCAACCTTTTGAGTGTTCTTTGGAAATTGATAATCATATCAGGATTACCAACAGGGCTGCAGTAAAGAATGTAAATGAATATGACGCCTGGCTGGTGATACAGGAAGATGGTATAGTAAAAGCAACAAAACAATTACCCGCCATTGACCTGCCTGCCGGAGAAGAAACGCTGCTGGACATCAGCACCTACCTGCCACGCATGAAAGCCGGCAGCGAATATCACGTAACCATTCGTTTTACATTGAAGCAGGATTTGGCCTGGGCAAAAAAAGGTTTTGAAATTGCCTCGAACCAGTTTGCATTGACACCGCTGGTGCAAAAGCCAAACACTTCTATAGATGGCATCCGATTTCATGAAACGGATGCCGGGTTTACTGCTTCAGGCAAGGATTTTTCCGTGTTTATCAGTAAAACATCGGGTGCGCTGGAATCCTATAAATGGAAAGGGAAGGAGCAGATCTTCGCTCCATTATTACCACATTTTACACGTCCTCAAACCGATAATGACCGTCGTGGATGGAAAACACAACGGGTGCTGAAACAATGGTATGAAAGCCAGCCGCAATTAAAACGAATGGTTGCCGAAGGTGGTAAATTGACTTCCGAATATTCACTCATTAATGATAGTGTATGGGTGTCCGTTAGTTATATTGTTTCAGGCAATGGCTATCTGAAAGTAAACTTTGCCATCACCGATATCAAACCCGGATTGCCCAATTTACCCAAAGTGGGCATGCAAACAGGCATTGCCGCCGCGTATACGCAGTTGCAATGGTTTGGTCGCGGGCCGCTGGAAAATTATATTGACCGGCGTTATGGTTTTGACGCGGGTGTATATGAATTGCCCGTAGAGGAATTTATGGAACCCTACGTAGTGCCGCAGGAAAACGGTAACCGCACCGATGTACGCTGGTTCTATGCCTTCGACAAAAAAACTAAGAACGGTATGCTGATAGTGGCCGACAGTTTGCTGAGTATGAGCGCCTGGCCCTACACAGAAGCCAATATTCAGTCGGCAAAGCACACCAACGAATTGAAAAATGCCGGTTATATTACGTTGAATATCGACCTCGTGCAAATGGGCGTGGGTGGTAACGACAGCTGGAGCCCGGTTGCTGCGCCACTGGAGCAGTACCAGGTGAAACCGGCATTGTACCAATACGGGTATTATCTTGTTCCGTTCAATGCTGCCCGCAAACCGGCTGCAGCGGAAGCAAAAAACATACGATCGAAATGAAGCAGGTAGTTGCCTTGTTATGGTTGTTGGCCAGCTTTGTTGCTTTACAGGCGCAAACCAAAGTGCCGCAAAGTGTAATGGAGCGGATTTATGAAGAAGTTAAAACTCCGTACAAATATGGTTTGGTGATCAGGCCCGATCATGATTCGCTGAAATTTGATTGTCCGTCTGTATTCCGCAAGGGTAACCACTGGTATATGACCTACATCGTGTTTGACGGAAGAGGGTATGAAACCTGGCTGGCCCAAAGCGATGATTTGTTGCATTGGAAAACGCTGGGCCGCATCTTGTCTTTTTCCGACAGCACCGACTGGGACGTGCACCAGAAAGCTGGTTACATTGCCCTGCAGGACCATCAGTGGGGCGGTAGTTATGAACTGCAACGCTTTGATAAAAAATACTGGATGACATATATCGGTGGCAAAGATGCCGGGTATGAAGCAGGGCCCCTGGCGATTGGTGTAGCGCATACCAGGAGAAATCCCGCAAAGCCGCATGAATGGAAACGTCTGCCGCAGCCGGTGTTATCTGCCAGCGACAGAGACGCTCGCTGGTGGGAAAACAAAAAACTGTTCAAGAGCACTGTGATATGGGACAAGCAAAAATCAACAGGCTATCCCTTCATCATGTATTACAATGCCAATGGCGACACCAGCAACAATACCCCCAAATGGCGATGGTTTGAACGCATCGGCATGGCCGTATCGCATGATATGATTCACTGGCAGCGGTTGGGAAATGATCCAGTGGTGCATCATCGCATTGGTATTACCGGCGATGCCATGGTCCAGCGCATTGGCCATGTGTGGGTGATGTTTTATTTCGGCGCTTTCTGGGAAGACAGAAAAGGCGCCTTCAACCGCTTTGCCTGTTCGTATGACCTGTTGCACTGGACCGACTGGACGGGAGATAACCTGATTGAATCGTCTGAACCTTACGATGAAAAATTCGCGCATAAAAGTTTTGTATTGAAACACAAGGGAGTGGTGTATCATTTCTATTGTGCGGTGAATAACAAAGACCAGCGTGGTATTGCTGTGGCTACTTCCGTGGATATGGGAAAGAGTGAATTGGAGTTTGTGAAAGAATGAGCAGGAGCGGGGAATAATAGTAAAAATGGAAAAAGATAAAAGATAAGTGAATCTATTACAAATAAGTTGGGTAATGGGTAGTTTAAGAAGATATTTCAGCAAATGGTGCAGGATAGTATTACCAATGCTGTTGCTATGCGCATCCGCCTTTGCGCAGCAACCATCTTTTGCGCAAATCGAAAAAAACTTTGTTCATCCTCCTGATTCGGCCAAACCCTGGGTATTCTGGTACTGGATGCATGCGGCTGTATCCAAAGAAGGCATCACAGCAGACCTGGAAGCAATGAAAAAAGTAGGCATTGGCGGCGCTTACCTCATGCCCATCAAAGACACGACTTCACCATCATTGTATCATCCGGTTGCCCGCCAGCTTTCACCCGAGTGGTGGGAAATGGTGCGCTTTGCCATGCGGGAAGCCAAAAGATTGAATATTAGGCTATCCATGCACGTGAGTGATGGTTTTGCACTGGCTGGTGGTCCCTGGATTACGCCTGAATTTTCAATGCAAAAGCTGGTGTGGTCAAAAACCTATGTGCGGGGAGGAGCTGCATCTCCTATACAACTGCCACAACCTGAGGCCAACGAAGGTTATTATCGCGATGTGGCAGTGTTTGCCTATCCCGCCAACAGTGTGCAGGCTTTTCAACAACCTGCACTGCAACCCATTGTTACCACCAGTAACGGTGTTGATGCTTCTTTTCTCGCCGCTCCTGCGAAAGAACAAAAAACGTTTGGCTGCGATAGTGCCTGTTTTATTCAATATGAATATGCTGCTCCTTTCACTTTACGCAGTATACAAATTGTAGCGCCCGCCACCAATTACCAGGCGCAACGTTTCATAGTACAAAGCAGCAACGACGGCAAAAATTTCACCACTGTCACCCGTCTTGAATCACCGCGCTTTGGCTGGCAGAACGGGGATGCGCCTGTTACGCATGCCATTCCTGAAATAACTGCCCGGTACTTTCGTTTCGTATTTGATAAGGAAGGCACCGAGCCCGGCGCAGAAGACCTTGACGGCGCCAAGTGGAGACCTTCGCTCCGCATTCATGGATTGTATTTGTCTGATGAGCCGGTCATTCATCAATATGAAAGCAAGAATGGTTCGGTGTGGCGCGTGAGCCGGCATACTACCCGGGAACAGGTGCCGGACCAGTTGGCGGTGCCTTTAAAAAATATTATCAACCTTACCGGAAAGATGGAGGCCAATGGCAACCTGCGGTGGCAGCCACCTGCCGGTAACTGGACCATAGTGCGCATGGGACATACTTCCACCGGTCATACCAATGCCACAGCGGGAGCAGGTAAAGGATTGGAGTGCGATAAGTTTAACCCCGTTGCCGTCGCCACGCAATTCAACAACTGGTTTGCCAAGGCATTTGAAAAAACAGATCCGGCACTGGCTGCGGAAGTGTTGAACCTGCTGCATGTAGACAGCTGGGAATGCGGCAGTCAGAACTGGAGCCCGGTATTTGCCAGTGAGTTCAGAAAACGTCGCGGATATGACCCTATGCCGTATTTGCTGGCAATGGCCGGCGTGCCGGTGGAAAGTGCAGCACATTCAGAAAAATTTTTGCACGACATACGGCAAACAATAGCTGAACTCGTAAACGATGGCTTTTATACTACGTTGAAAAAGCTGGCGCGCGAAAAAGGTTGCCGCTTCAGTGCCGAATCCGTAGCGCCAACCATGATGAGCGACGGACTGCTGCATTACAAAACCGTTGACATTCCCATGGGCGAATTCTGGACCAACAGTCCTACCCACGATAAACCCAACGACATGCGGGATGCCATCAGCGGCGCGCACATCTACGGAAAAAACATCGTGCAAGCGGAAGCTTTTACTTCTGTGCGAATGAACTGGGGCGAACATCCCGGTAACCTGAAAATTATTGGTGATAGAAATTTTGCCCTCGGCATCAACAAATTTTCCATACACGTTTTTACCCACAATCCCTGGCTCCACCGCAAACCCGGTATGACGCTCGATGGGGTAGGCCTGTATTTTCAAAGAGATCAAACCTGGTTTGAGCAAAGCAAAGCGTGGATAGATTATCTTACCCGTTGTCAATACCTGTTACAGCAAGGGGAACATATAGCAGACATTGCAGTATTTACCGGCGAACAATTGCCACGCCGTTCGTTGTTGCCAGACCGGCTGGTAAAAACATTGCCCGGAATATTTGGAGCACAAAAAGTAAGGATAGAAGAAGAACGCTTGCGCAATGTAGGGCAACCTATGCGCGCCATTCCCGATGGCGTTCGACACTCAGCCAATATGGCCGATCCGGAAGACTGGATTGATCCGCTGAATGGTTATCAATACGATTCGTTCAATCCTGATGTCTTGTTGCAGGCAACGGTAAAAGATGGAAAGGTGGTATTCCCGGGTGGCGCTATGTATGCTTTGCTGGTAATTCCTGCTACGCATAAAATGCTTCCGGATAGAGGTTATATGTCTGTGCCGGTGGCGAAGAAATTATTGCAGTTGGTGCGTGATGGCGCCACGGTTTTGATGGATAAGTCTTATGAAAAAACATATGGTTTGCAGGAGCAGGAGGATAGTCTGCGTAGTATTATGCGGGAATTATTTTCTCATCAGCACCTGACTGGCCGGGTGGTGGCGTTGCCTTATACCGACAGTACATTCAGCAAATGGGGTGTTGACCGTGATGTGGAGATTGCCGGCAATGATCATACCATTGCGTGGACGCACAGAAGGATAGGGGATGAGGATTTGTATTTTGTTTCCAACCAGGCAGATTATTTTCAACAGAAAACCATTTCATTTCGTGTGTCGGGTAAGAAACCCGAACTGTGGGATGCGGTGACAGGGAAACGGTATGCTATAACCGATTATTGGGAAAATAAAGGAAGAACCTATATCAATATACCTTTCCATGCCGGGGAATCTTTTTTTGTGGTGTTTCGCACAACCAATGGTCCTGCCTTACCGGTTTTTGCAAAGGAAGAAGTTGTTTTCAAAAGTGCTGTAAAAGGTCCGTGGACCGTGCAATTTGATACCGCATACGGTGGTCCGGAAAAGCCGGCAGTATTCAATACATTGCAGAGCTGGACAAGCCATCCTGACGCAGGTATTCAATATTATTCAGGTACGGCAAAATATAAGCATTCGTTTAAGTGGGACCGTAAGCAGAAGGGTAAGGTATGGCTTACGATGGATTCCGTATTCAATATTGCTACAGTAAAAGTAAACGGCATTGAATGCGGAACTGTGTGGACAAAGCCATACCGGGTAGACATCAGCCAGGCTATCCGTCGTGGAAAGAATACGATTGAAATATCGGTATCCAATACCTGGGCAAATCGCCTTATCGGCGATCAGCAATTGCCGGAATCGAAACGGGTTACCTGGACTACGGCGCCTTTCCGGCTGGCTGGTAAACCGTTGTTGCCGGCGGGCATTATGGGAACGGTCCAGGTGGAGGAGGTGTCTGTAGGCAATAAGAAGTAGAAATTGAAATATAATTAGAAGTTACACCTTACATGACCAAACATCTTCTATACTTATTACTTGCCTGCCTGCCGGGCAATACTGCGTTTTCGCAGCGGCCCGGATTGGAGCAATATAATATTGTCTGGACTACCCAAAGCCGCAATGCCTCCGAATCCATGCCCTGCGGCGGCGGTGACATTGGTATGAACGTGTGGGTAGAAAACGGCGACGTGATGATTTACCTCGCCCGCAGCGGAAGTTTCAACGAGCACAATGCCCTGATGAAAGCAGGCAGATTGCGCATCAAACTCTTTCCCAATCCATTTGCCGGTGAGCAGTTCCGCCAGGAATTGAAATTACAGGAAGGCTTTGTAGCCATCACCGGTAAACACGCAGGCGTAGCAGCAACCATCCAGATTTGGGCTGATGTGTTCCGGCCCATTGTTCATATTGAATTACAAAGCAACAAAGCCATACGCGCCGATGCCGCTTATGAAAGCTGGCGCTATCAGGACCGCGTGGTACAACAAAGGGAGAATTTTGGAAACAGCTACAAATGGGTGGCGCCCAAAGACAATGTTTACCTGAAGGACATCATCAGTTTCGACAACAACCGCGTGTTGTTTTATCATCACAATCCTGCGCAAACCATTTTTGATATCATTGTAGCGCAGCAGGGATTGGACAGTGTAAAAGATCAACTATACAATCCGCTGGCCCATCGCGCATTCGGCGGTTCATTTTCCGGAGAAAATTTTGTTCCCAATGGAACTTATGAAGGCATATATGCCGGCACCGATTTCAAAGGATGGAAACTGAAAAGCCGTACTGCTGCACGCCAGCATCACTTGCAGGTTACCTTGCATACAGACCAGGTGCATGACATTGCCGTCTGGAAAAAAACATTGGACTCGCTGCAGCAACATGCACCGGCAATTACAACAGCAAAAGCAGCATCGCAACAATGGTGGAAACAATTCTGGGACAGAAGTTTCATTCATATCAACCAGGAAAAACGTTCGGGCAAGGAATGGGAAGTGGCGCGCAATTATAATTTGTTCCGCTACATGCTTGCCTGCAATGCCCATGGTGCCTGGCCTACCAAGTTCAATGGCGGACTGTTCACGGTTGATCCCGTGCTGATCGATACTGCCTATCAACTCACACCCGACTATCGCAACTGGGGTGGTGGATTGCATACCATGCAAAACCAGCGACTGGTTTATTTCCCCATGATCAAAAGCGGCGACTGGGACTTGCTGCAGGCGCAGTTTGACTTTTATCTCCGCATACTACACAATGCAGAATTGCGCAGTAAGGTATACTGGCATCACGAAGGCGCCTGCTTTACCGAGCAGATGGAGAACTTTGGTTTGCCCAACTATGCGGAATACGGGGTAAAGCGTCCGCCCGGTTTTGATAAAGGACTTGAATACAATGCCTGGCTGGAATACCATTGGGATACGGTGCTGGAATTTTGTTTGATGATGCTGGAACAGCAGCAGTATACGGGTAAGGATATACGAATTTATATTCCTTTCATTGAAAGCTGTCTTCGCTTCTTTGATGAACATTATCAATTCCGCGCGAAGCAGCGTGGCAGGAGAACGCTGGATGACAATGGAAAACTGGTTTTATATCCCGGCTCAGCTGCCGAAACCTACAAGATGGCCTACAATGCAACGTCAACCATCGCTGCATTAAAAACCGTTACGGAAAGATTATTGCAATTGCCTGCCGGTTATTTGTCTGAAGAACAACGCAAACACTGGCAGGGATTCCTGGACCGTGTGCCGCCGATTTCATTTGCACAATTTGATGGCCACCCCACCATTGCGCCGGCGAAACTGTGGGAGCGGATCAACAATAAGGAATCGCCGCAACTGTACCCGGTATATCCCTGGGGCATGTATGGTGTGGGCAAACCCGGACTGGACACCGCGCTCAACACCTATTTGTATGATACCAATGTGGTGAAGTTTCGCAGTCATATCGGCTGGAAGCAGGACAATATCTGGGCAGCACGCCTGGGTTTGGCGGATGAAGCCTGGCGATTGACTTCGCTTAAGTTGCAATCTGCGGAACGCCGTTTCCCCGCCTTTTGGGGCCCGGGCTACGACTGGGTGCCTGACCACAACTGGGGCGGCAGTGGTATGATCGGTTTACAGGAAATGCTGCTCCAGGTACACGACCGGCGTATCCTGTTGTTTCCTGCGTGGCCGAAAGACAAAGACGTTCATTTCAAACTGCATGCGCCCTATAACACTACGGTGGAGGCGGAGCTGAAGAATGGGAAAATAGTGCAATTGAAGGTGCTGCCTGCAGCGCGGGAGCAGGATGTTGAAGTGCTGTTAAAATAACAATGCATTGTGCCACAAAACATTGCTTTATCCCCTTTGTGAGCTTCCTTCGTGCCCTTTATGGTTTTGATGCCTGCTGATGTGCGGTGCGAAAAAATTACTAATTTACTTTCCAATTATCTCGATAAATGGAGATTAAAGAGAACAAAGAAGGCTCTCATAAAAATATTTGGTATGGTATAGGCCGGCAGCGTATTGAAATTCCTAAGACCATCTTGAAAAGCCGTGTGCATGGTAATCCGCTGCTGCGACACCTCCATATTTGTTCCATTGGCTACTATCCCAAGGCCAAGGACCATTACACGTACCGCAAGAAAGGCTTGCCGGAAAATTTTCTTTTTTACTGTGTTGACGGACATGGCTGGTACCAGGTGGGCAACCAGCGGTATGAAGTGGGGCCCTATGAATTTTTTATTCTTCCGCAGAATGTAGAGCATGCGTACGGCAGCGATGCCGATCATCCCTGGACGATTTACTGGATCCACTTTGGCGGCGATTCACTGCGCGAGTTGAACGAGATTCAGGAAGTGCAAAAGCATTTCAAGCCCGGCTACATGAAAGACAACGGCGAAGCGATTGCATTGTTTTCAAAAATTTACAAAACGCTCGAGTTGGGATATAGTATCGACAACCTGTTGTTTGCCAACATGTGTTTGTCGCATTATCTCACGTTGTTTATTTACAACTCGCGTCATCATGAAGTGACGCAGGGCGATAAGGCGGATTGTGTAGATCGGGCTATACTGTATATGCAGGAGCATATCAATGAGAATATTTCGTTGAATGAATTGAGCAGTCGGTATAATTATTCTGTTTCGCGTTTCAGTAATCTTTTCAAACAGAAAACGGGGTATGCGCCGATAGATTATTTTGTGCAGATGAAGATGCAGAAGGCATGTCAGCAATTGGATTTTACCAATCGGTCTATCAAGGATATTGCTTTTAGTATGGGTTTTGATGACCCGTATTATTTTTCCAAGCGGTTTCGGGTGATTATAGGGATGAGCCCGAAGAAGTACAGGTCGTTGCATAATAAATAGGTGGTGGCCTCTGCCCCAAAAAAAATCACGACTGAGGTATGAATCACCAATCAAAAAAAAACAAATACACCCCAGTCGTGAATAAATTATACCCCTCAACTATTTATTTCATTCAGCACATATGCCGCTTCCACCAACGCCAACACCTCATCATACACCTGCAATGCAACCGCCGGTGAAAAATGGTTAGGATAATCTCCCTGCATCGTCACCGCTGCATGCACAAAACAATGCAACTCCCTCCTCACATACACCAACGAAAACGCTTCACAAAACTTCCGCACCACCATCATGGGATTGCGCTGTTCTGCTTCTTCCAGCAACTTCGGTGCATTGTACTTTGCCACATCAGGATGCATCGGCTCGCGCAGCGAACCCGGTAGCTGCTTGTTTTGCTCATTGATAAGATGCAACGCTTCAATCAGCGGCAACAACGCATCGTACAATCGCATCAGTGCAGCGCGTTCTTCACCTTCATCATACGCATTATTGCCATTGGTAAGCGCTGCCCGCAACCACCTGGGCATATGATCTTCGCGGAAATCGTAGAGGTGATTGCTGGTAAACACTTCTGCGAGTACATACGCGGGGTTGTGTGGAAGAAATTCGGAAAGCAGTTCCGGGCGATCAACCGGCATGGAGGGATCATCTTGGCCATCTCCGTTCCGGAGTGCTTCTTCATTACTTTCATCCTCTTCATTAGGTTCATCCTCTTCGCTGTCCGAATATTCTCCATCCGCTCTATATGCTTCCTGTCTGTTCACAATGGAATTGCATGCGGTCAGCAGTTGGTCCATCTTTTCGCAGAAATACATCAGGTTGCTGCGTTTGTGCCCGGTGTCGTACAGGGTGCTGTCTGTGGTAAGGGCGAGTTGACAAAGCTGGCGAATTTCTGCGCGGGCGCTCTTGGGATGGAATTCATCAAAGAATTCAACCAATGTGTTAATGGGAGTGTTTACATCGAAGTTGTTGTTGGTTTGGCCTTTGGGCGAAAGAACAGTATCCGCCCCTGTCAGCATGGTCTCATTCATGTTTTTTCATTTTAAAGGGTGAAGAAATAGAATGAGTCCTGGGCGGAGGGATGCAACGTGGAAAAGAAAAGGGTTGAAAGCCTACCGCCCTCCATTGCCTGGCCCTGACAAAGCCCACCATTTTTCCATGTTGCCACAGTAAAAATGGTCGTCAACGAAAAGGCAAAATAGGCCCAACCCCTATATTGTGAAATAGAGAGGTCAACTCTATATTGTAAATATAGAAATTGGGCGCCACTTGCTCTCGTTAACTGTTGAACTGTCAGGTTCGGCAATGAGATACTCGTGTATTAATTATACCATCACTAAAAAGTGCAGTATGCGCCAGATTGAATAAAATGCCGCGCAGGGGCAGTTATCTACCGGCATTCATCCAACTAAAAATTGTAATAAAAATTTTTACCGGTCAAATACAAAAGCATTGCCCGGAAACCAAAGTTTGACTTCATTAAATAAGAACTAATGGCAATTTCTTTGAAAGTAAGGCGTGAATGGTGCTTGAAGAAAAGGTAAATCGTAAAATCGAAATCGTACTATGCTATCTGAATTGTATATGCGAATTGATCCTGAATTTAGTTCCACCTTGCAACCATTTTTCTTAAAATTCCAACATGGGCAAAATGTTTTCCCTCTTTTTCTTTCAAAAAAGCCCGGGATATTTTCCATCCCGGGCTGTTAGCCAGTTTGCAGCTTTTAATACTTTACCCCTCACTTCTTCCCCACCGTCTGCTCATACAACCTCCCCATCTCCTCCTCGCTCAACACCCTTTCATATATCGCCACATCATCAATATAACATTTAAACCCTTCCGGCCCCGTACTCGTACTACCACTCAAACCCACACGAACTCCTATACTGGCCGCCGCAGTAATGGTACTCGTAGCAGCCACTTCATCAACAACTGCATTGTTTTTATAAAACTTCACCGTAGAACCATCATAGGTAAACGCCACAAAAATCCATTCCCCTTCCGTATCCATCGGCATAATACCCGTAGCGCTGGAAGTGGCCACGCCGCCGTCCATGCTTACGCTCATCCTGCCATTGGGATAGAGATAAAACATGAATCCCTTAGCCGATGCATATTTGGTCACAATGGTGGAAGCAATCAACGAATCGTATTTCACCCAGCAGGCCACCGTAAGCGGCGCCGTCAAAGCAAAGGATGAAAAAGTGGTACCATAACTATTGCCTCCATTAAAATGATATGCATGATTGGCAATGCCAAAACGGTCAGCAGCACTTTGGTAAGTGCCGTACAGGCTCAAATTAAACCCGTTTACACTTCCATCATCGGCATTGCCGCTAAACGGATACCAGGCCACCAGAGCATTCCAGGGTATGTCTTTTAATACTTCAAACTCCTCCGTACTGCTGGCAGATTGATTGGCGATAACAACCGTGATCTTACCTGTCACCGCATCATCGGGCACTGTCACTGTGAGCATGGTATCACTGGCTGAAATGACAGCGGATGCAATACCGCCCACTTTCACCATATTTTTATCAATATTCGCAGAAAAATTGCTGCCCTTTATGGTAATGGTATCTCCCGGCAAACCCATCAATGGCGAAATACTGTTCACTACCGGTGCGGGCGTTGGCGGTGCTGGCGGTGAATCGGAATCGCGCTTACACGCAATAACATTCATAAGTAGCGCAGGGATTATAAACAAGTTGATTGTGCGTTTCATAAGATAAAAAATTTAAAGAATCACTTCAGCCATTACAAACGCTTCGTCTCTGTTTGCTCATATAACTCTTTCATCTCTGTACTATTCAATACCCGGTTGTACACCATCACATCGTCCACAGCCACCTTAAATGCTTCCGGTCCGGTTCCTGCATTACCGGTGGGGCCTATGCGAAACGGCGCATCTGAACCGGCAGTTATACTGCCTGCCAGGGTAAAGTTGCCGGCAATGCTGTTGTTGCGGTATAGTGTGAGCGTGGCGCCGTCGTACGTAAAACCGATGAATATCCATTCTCCTTTTTTCTCTTTCGGAATTACTGCAGTGCCGGATGTTTGAAGGGTATTGCCATCAATGCCTACGCTCAAGGTAGTATTGGCGTTAACCGAAATGCTGAAACCATTGAACGAAGCATTGAATTTTCTGAATACCATAGAGTTCATCAACGAATCGTATTTCACCCAGCAGGCCACTGTTACAGGATGAGTAATTTCAGCGTTGCTGCCGCCTAAGGCCATGCTGTTGCCGCCATTGAACCAGATGGCGCGTTGGGGTATACCAAACCTGTCCTCCACTACCTGGTAGGTACCGAATAAATCCAGGTCATAGTTATTGCCGCTGGAATCTTTGGCATTGCCGTTTAACGGGTACCAGGCTAGCAGGCCATCTTTGGGCATCAGTTTCAATATTTCAAAACTTGCTTCACTGGTGCCAGACTGGTTGTCGGTGGTAACGGTAATGGGGCCGGTAGCAGCACCTTGCGGCACTTTCACCTTCAGTTCAGTAGCAGTAGCACCAATTACTACGGCTGTTACATTGCCGCTGAACTTTACCGAATTCTCATTTGCTGAAGCAGAAAAATTGCTGCCTGTAATAATTATGGTATCACCGGGCAATCCCATGGAGGGCGTAATATGGGTGATTACCGGTTTTACCGGATCTTTGGGTGGTTCAGGCGCCTGTGCCGGCGCATCGCTTTTTTTACTACAGGAAATTATACAAAGGGAAAGAATACCCGAAACCAATAAGGGTGCGGTGCTTTTCATATGATATTGCTTGGGTTAGGTTGAAAATCAACACAATAAAGAGCATTTTGACAATTTTTGCAAGGCCTGGCAGTCAAAATTCCCCAAATCCGTGATGTTAATTGTTTTTTGGTATAATATGTTTCTTAGCTGATTTCCAAAACATTATTTGAGGATACGCATACCGGTAACAAAATTTAGGCAAAATTAACGACCCTATGCTGCTTCTTACCGGGGCAGCGATACAAAATGCCTTAATTTCGTGTTTCAATTTTTCTGTTTATGAGCCCCCGCAAGCCTCTCGTTTTAGTGTGTTTATTGGCGTTATTCTTTTCATGTAGTAAAGAAGAAAGTTTTGAAAATTCAAAAGATGGTCCGGGCAACAACGATAATAATGTATGGGGCTGGTCTTTTAAGGCGCTTGGTAAAACATTCGAAGGTTGTGTTGATACAGCGTTTATAGAAAGTTCAATGGGCATTAAAGTCCTTACCATTATGGGTACGGACGATCATAATAATATATGCATGATCAGTCTTACCCCGCAGGACGGGGATTTTAAACCGGGCAACTATACACTTACTACCGGCGCAAACATCGTTGTCACACTCGCCAGCGGCGATATGTTTGGTCCCGACCCGCAAAGCTCCCTTACACTGAACGTTTCCACCATTAATGATACATTGATTGTAGCTACCTTTTCTGCAACCCTCACCGATCCGCTGGGTGGCGCTGGTTCTATCCAGATTAGTGAAGGAAAACTGAGAGCGAAAATCGGTATGCCCAATCCCTGTGGCCCTGTAAATCCGGGTGATAACCCGGGGGGAAATCCTGGTGGTAATCCCGGAGGTGATCCGGGTACAAGCGATGGCTGGGGATTTTCCTTTAAAGATGGACTGGATTCATTGTATAAAGGCTGTATCGTTCATGCGGAGTATGATGTACAGAATGGTTCAGATGTGCTGTTGATAGAGGGCTCCGATTCCGTAGATACCCAGCTTTTTATAGCTTTAATAGCCCCCACCGGTATCTTCGCACCGGGCAATTATCCTATTGCTGATCAGGGGGTAATCCAGGTGATGATGGGTGCTGATACGTACATTACCGCGCAGGCCGGTCTGGCAACCATTAACGTAACCACTATTAACGATACGCTGGTAGAAGCAACCTTCTCAGGAAACATACCCGCCATGCTTGGTGGTACAGGAATACAGGTAAAAGAAGGAAAGATCAAAGCAAAGATTGGTAGTCCAACGCCTTGCGACAATTGATTTCGGTTGTATTTTGACGTTATTGATTTAATATTCAAGTGAACCGAACACGCCATTTTGATAATCGATAATGGCCTGTTCGGTTTCTTCTTGTGTGTTCATCACAAAATTATCTTTTGCCGCCACCGGTTCATCTATTGGTTCGCCAGAGAGAAATACTACCTGCGTGTCTGCTTCTGCCAGCAATGCAATAGTGTTGTTTTCTTTTTCAAATACTATGAGATGATGTTCCGGTACAGTTTGTTCGTTTACGGTGGCTATTCCTTTAATGATATACAATAGCGTCCAGTAGCCGGGTGTGGCGGGGAACACTACATGGGTGCCGGTCCTGATGTCGCCAAAGGCAATGATGATGGGTGTAAAGCTTTTCAGCGGGCCCTGCTGGCCATCATATTCACCACTGGCCAGGTAAAGCGTTACGCCTTCCTGTTGCAATACGCGGGGCATTTGTTCACGGGTGGCTGACTGGTAAAAAGGATCGCTCATTTTATAAGCTTTCGGCGCGTTGATCCACAGTTGCACAAATTCCATCACACCACCCTGCTGCAGTAGCTGCTCTGTAGGGCCCTCACTATGCAACACGCCTTTGCCAGCAAACATCCATTGCACGTCACCGGCTTTTACCGTGGCGGAATGTCCGGCATTGTCCATATGATATCCTTCGCCCTGTAACATAATCGTGACCGGCGAGAACCCGCGGTGCGGATGCGGATGTATGCGTTGGGTAGAACCGGGAGCGATGGTTTCCGGTCCGGCGTGGTGTAATACTATGAATGGATTGGCAAACCGGAAGTCTTTATGCGGCAATGGTTGCAATACCGATTCTTCCGCTGTGATCTGCTTCCTGCGTCCGGCAAGCACGTGTAGAATCTTTTTTTTCATGGTGGTGGTTTTGATGAATGAACAATCAGCAAATCGCAGGCGATTGATGCCCTTGTGTGCATGGGTGCGTAGTGGTTTGCAGCGAAATCAATGCCAGGTGCTCAATAGCCACGCAAACGTTTGACTTTTCTATTTTCCAATGTTAAGCAATTATTATTTCTATATTAATTTTTAATTACACTTTAATTACCGTTGTGTTAACTTTGCCGCTCATTGACCAGTCTTTATCCACATCAATCAGTTTTGCGCCGGAATTTAAACGAAACAAGACATGGCCAAATGTAAAGGGCAGGCACTTGCCTTTTTATTAATGGTATGCGGTTTGGTAGTGCAGGGACAGGACGCTGCTGAGCACAAACAACAGCATCCCACTGTTACCGCCCGCATGGGCGAAGGCATCAGTTTTACAGCGCCGGACTCATCCCTCAAACTTACTTTCAACATTCGTTTGCAAACTTTGTTTACTGCAGAACAACCGTTGACCAGCGGTGCCCCCATGGAAAAGCAGCTGGCGGTGCGGCGGTTTCGTGTGCGGTTGGAAGGTTTTGCTTTCACGCCTAAACTGGAATATAAGTTTCAACTGGGCCTGAGCAACCAGGACAATGCTTCCGTGCCCGGCCAGTCCGGTTCCCTTATTGTGCGTGATGCTGTACTCCGGTATAATTTCTCCAAACAAACACAGCTGTGGCTTGGCCAAACCAAATTGCCCGGCAACAGGGAACGGGTAATTTCTTCGCAGAACCTGCAATTTGGCGACCGCAGCCTGGTGAATGCGTTGTACACGCTGGACCGCGATATTGGTGTGCAATTGCATCACCAGTTTCAACTGGGCCAGGTAGTGGTAAGAGATAAGTACGCTGTTTCATTGGGACAGGGCAGAAATGTTACCGCGCGCGATACCGGCGGATTGAGCTATACCGCCAGGTTGGAAGTTTTGCCACTTGGTGCATTCACCAACGATGGTGATTATTTCGATGCGGACCTTGAGCGCGAACAAACGCCCAAATTATCTTTGGCGGCAGGGTTTAATTATAATGATGATGCCGCACGCAAGGCAGGGACCACCGGTGTATTTTTAAAAGATGCCCGCGACCTGAGCACTTTTTTTGCCGATATGATGTTTAAGTACCGCGGCTGGTCGCTTTCAAGTGAATACATCAATAAAAAAGCCGACCGCAATCCTGTTTTGGATGATACTTCTGATTTCTTCATGGCCGGTTGGGGATGGAATATTCAAAGTGGTTATTTGTTTCGCAATAATGTTGAAATAGCGGCGCGGTATACTATTGTTGAGCCGACTGATGAGATCAATAAAGTGGGTTTGCTGAGGCGGGTAAGGGAGATGACGCTGGGGGTGTCGAAGTATTTCCTGCATCATGATTTAAAGGTGCAGGGCGATATTAGTCATATTAAGGATGATATAAAAAGTGATCCTTCGCTAAGGGTTAGGTTGAAGTTTGAAATTGCGTTGTAGTAAGTTTAGGGGGCCGAAATATCTCCACAAAAGTCAATACTGCATGGTTGAGGGTGGCCCCAAAATGCTTCCACAAAAGTCAATGGGGCCCCAAAACAGCTCCTCACACATTATCATCTTGCAACTTATCCAACAGCGCATGTTTTTCTTTATTGATCTCATTGCGCGTGCGTACACCATACCGGCGTAAAATGGGTAATGGCGGGCACCACCCCTGTACAGCCTGTTGCACCAGGAAGGTGGCTGATACAGCGCTCAGGATAAGCCATCTCCGGTTTACCGCAAGTCCCAGTACAATGCCGGCCAGTATGTTAATGCCCGAAATCAATTGCAGCGAGCGGTCGGTATCCCATTCATTGTCAAGCACACGAATCCTTTGGCGGATGGCGGATTCATCTTCTTCACTATACCGGGCAATATTGTGATTGGTGACATGATCTATTTTTTCATTGATCTTTCGCGACGTGTTCTTGCGCACGCGATCTCCTATTAACTGCAGCGTGGTATCCATGGCGGAATTTTAAGGCAGTGTTGCAATTCATATGCCTGCAAGGGAGCGCCGGAGGATAGACAGTTCGGGAGCATGCATTGGTACTATAGATAGCAAAGGGTCCATAATAAAAACGAATACAGCAATTGTATGGTACGCAAGGCATTGGCCGGACTGCAACCTCCCAAATGCGAATATTGGCCGGCAAGCGTTGTGCATGCTACCTAATGAAACGACTCAATAATACGCACTGCATTTTCCAGTCCGTTTTCATTGCGCAGTTTCAATTGCAGGTCTCGGGCATGTTCATATAAAGAAGGCGTGTGCAACAACTGCCGCGTTAACCGTACCAGTTTTTCTGTAGTCAATCTTTTCAGCGGCACCGGCCGTAACGCCACCTGCCTTTTATGCCCAATCATTCCCCAGAAATACTGATCGCCCCAGGGATAGATAACCGGGCAGGAAAGAAACGGTTTGCCGGCATACAGGCATGATGCTATCGTTCCAATGCCACCATGATGTATAACCGCTTTTGTATAAGGCAGCACCGCATCATAAGGAATGTATGGCATTTGTTTGATGAGCGGTGTCTTTTCCAGTTGTATTGCTCCCAATCCCCAACCCTGGGCTACAAGAATGCGGATGTCAAGTTCTTGTGCGAGCGTTTGTAACGTTGCATTGAGATCGAACTTGCTTTGGAAAGGCATGCTGCCAAAAGTAATCAGCACAGGTGGCGGACCATTCTCCAAAAAAAAATTCAGATCAGGCGACAGTTCCACAGCCGATTCTTCTCTCCAGAAACCGGTAAAATAACTCTGCGGCCCATAATCTGCAGGTTTGGGAAGATAATGTTCGCTGATGCCATAAATAGCAGGCAATGATTGAAACTGCCAGGAAGCAGGCAGCCCCATTTCCCTGCGCAAGGCGCGCATGGGTTCCGCCATCAGGCGGTAGATCAAATTGGAAAAACGAAAACTCAGTTTGTTGGCAAAAGCCGGTAACGGAAAACCGCTGCCTACCGGGTTGGGGAAGGCTGAAGTAGGTTCAAACGCCGGTACCACATTGGCGCGGACCATTTTTTCGGGAAAGCAGTCGGCAAAACAGTCTGCCAGCGTTTTGCTGTGAAAGATCACTTTGTCCGCAGCAGCAGCTTCAGTATAAAAAGTGCGCAGCGCATTCCGTATCATGGGATATACATGCGTGCGCAAATTTTTTCGCGTTTGCAACGGCGTTTTCATCATGCGTTTGCCTTCTTCGGAATGCGCCATCTGCCGGAAATCGGCTTCTACTGGTACAAAGCGCAACTGGTGGTCCTGTGCCAGCGATTCAAAATTGCTGCCGGTAACAAACACCACCTCATGGCCAGCCCGTTGCAATGCTTTACCCAGGAGGGCAAATGGTAACACGTCGCCGAGAGAACCCAGTGTGAATATCGCGATCTTCATTTTGTGTACTGTCGCAGGTTGCAGGGATTGCTACGGCAATATCACAAATTTTAGTCCATCCATAAAAAGTGTGGCAGTTTTGATTAATTTTATTCTTTTGTAGGACATATTAAAATTTCAGCAAGCATGGCCATAGACAATCTCGCCGATCATATAGAACCCGTGCTTACCAAAACCATGGCCGAAGTGGTGGAAGGAAAGCTGCGTGAATATTTCAAGAAAAAGGCTTTTAAACCGGGTGATGCATTGCCCACCGAAGTGGAACTGGCGCAGGCGTTGGGGGTAAGTCGCAATGTGATTCGCGAAGCGCTGAGCCGTTTTCGGATGCTGGGCATTATTGAAACGCGTAAGAAGCGCGGCATGGTAGTGTCTAATCCAGATATCCTTGGCGCATTTGAAAAAGTGCTGGACCCGATGATTATTGATGATGACACCCTGCAGGATATTTTCGAAATCCGGTTAACGCTGGAAATGGGGCTGGCCGACCTGTTGTACCTGCGTAAAACAAAGAAGGACGTGCAGGAGTTGGAACAGATTGCATTGGCAGAAAAAAAGAAAGGAAAGAACCAGGCCTTTCGTATAGAAAATGAAATTGCCTTTCACGGAAAAATATACCAGATGACAGGAAATGATACGCTGAAGCGGTTTCAGAGTATGTTGTTGCCGATATTCGGGTATCTCGTGTCGCTGGAAAAAGTGCCTATCATTGGTAAAGTCACGCATCTCGATTTGGTTGAAATTCTTAAGAACGGTACGAAGGAAGAATTTCGGCAAGGTATGCATGATCATTTGAAGCATCATTTTGATAAGTTGAGGAAGTAGGGGGGAGGAAAAAAATTGCTCCTAAAGCATTTGCAATTCCGTGGCACATCCGGTTAAGTTCATCCCCCGTTAGCTATCGTATGGACACAAATACGCTGTGGTACCCTGGTATATCAGGATGCAAGTTCATCCCCGCTGGCGGGGGCGCCAGCAGCCACTTACTGCGTTAACCTGTTTCATGGATGGGGTGTTCCACAGCTATTACCCCCATTCATGCTGCATTGTTTCTAGGGCCATCCTGTGCCAGCGCCCCTCACCTACACCCTTCAAATTACTACGCACGCTCCCTCAAAAATTGCCTCCCACTCCAAAAAAAATTTTGCACTATCAAATTAAGTCCTATCTTTATTATGTAGTACATAAGTACGAATAGACAAATTATCTGCTTATGATTGCCTTGCCTGCCAGCAAAATATTCTGTAAGCGCCTCGCCTTCAGAGGAGCACTTGCCATTGCAGCTAACTATATGATATTGACCGGCTGCATGAAAAAACCTTCCAACACCCTTGCTTTACCCACCGAAGCAACAGCCACTGAAACGACTGCACCAGCATCAACCGCTACCGCTGCTGCGCTTGCGCCGCCCATCCACATCACACGACTTGTATTCGACGGCGGCACCGACGGCTACCATTCTTACCGCATCCCTTCCATCATTCGCACCAAAAACGGCACCCTCATCGCCTTTGCAGAAGGCCGGCGATGGAACAACTCCGACTGGGGCGATATAAACCTCGTGTATAAACGATCTTTCGATAACGGCAATACCTGGTCCGCGCTCGGTGAAGTAATTGGCGCCGGCAACGGCACCTGGGGAAATCCCACCGCCGTGTACGACTGGCACCAGGGCCCCAACGGACGCGTATGGCTGTTCATGAGCTGGCATGCCGGCGATCATGATGAAATCAGCGATATCGATACCTGGGGCAAACGCCGCGTGAAAGTTTCCTATAGCGACGACCACGGCGCCACCTGGTCATCGCCTGCAGACCTCACCAACACTTTATTGCCGCCCAACTATAAATGGGACGCCATGGGCCCGGGCATTGGTATACAAACCGTATTCGATCATCCGGGTCGCCTCATCATTCCAGCAAAGGGAAGAAATATTTACAGCGATGATCACGGCGCTACCTGGCAGTATCAGCTGATTGCCGGCGGCACCGACGAAGGCACGATTGTTGAGCGCATGGATGGCCAGCTGCTGCGCAATGATCGCCCCGGCAGTTCGCTCTGGGAAGCGTCCAAACGGAGACGTATAGCCGTAGGTAGCATTGAAGGCGGTTTTCCGGGGTGGTCCATTGAAAATGAATTGCCCGATCCCAAATGTGAAGGTTCCATCATGCGCTACAATACCGATCATCCGGCAAGGATCATTTTTCTGAATCCCAACAGTACTTCCAAGCGATGCAATATGACCGTGCGAATCAGTTACGATGAAGGCAATTCATGGGCACGCAGTCGCCCGATTTACGATTGGAACACCTGCGATTATGCGCCCATTACCGTGGCGAAAGGCGGCTACTCCAGTATGATCAAAACAGCAGACTATGCCATTGGCGCATTAATAGAGATCAATGAAAATGTACACGACAATGCCAACAGCCATCGGTCCATAGAGTTTCACAAATTCAACCTGGCCTGGATACTCAATGGTCAATCGGAACCTCAATAATAAGCCTGTTCCTGCAAAATGAATTATTCAGCAAGAAAAACAACGTGTGCTTTGTAATACAGCAATTCAGTAATAGCTGCGTTGCGTATTGGCAAAGTGAATGTCCCAAAAACGATCTATTGCTTATGAACTGGAATTTCTCTCTCCGGAAAATGAAAGTGCTTTTAATGCTATTATTCCTGGTGTGGTTGCCGGGCCTTGCATGGGCGCAGGCATATACCATCAATGGAAAAGTAACAGACAGCACAGGCAGCGGACTGGCGCAGATCAGTGTGCGTATCAAAGGCACTTCAACGGGCACGGCCACTACTGCCGATGGCATATTTGCCATCAGTGTGCGCAGCGGTGATGCGGTGCTGGTTTTTTCCGGCGTTGGCTATGAAACGAAGGAAGTGCGTGCCGGCTCGCAAACTTTTATCAACGTAGTGCTTACCCGTGTGCAGGAGCAATTGTCGGATGTAATAGTGGTGGGTTACACGCAGCAATCAAAGGCCCGCACTACTGCGGCGGTAGGTAAACTGAATACCGAAGAACTGGCCAACAATCCCAATCCCAACCCGGTGCAGGCCCTGCAGGGAAAGATCGCGGGTGTGTCAGTGCCCGTTACTCAAGGTCAGCCGGGTATTGGCGCCACCAACATAATCATCCGTGGAGGCACTAAACCAAACGTATATGGATCAGGATTAGGCACCAACAATGGCAGCAGCACCAGCGGGTCCGATAACAGCAACCCGTTGGTAGTTATTGACGGTGTATTCCGTTCGCTGAATGATATCAATCCCGATGACATTGAATCTTTCCAGGTTATGAAAGATGCGGCCTCCACTGCCATCTACGGCGCACGCGGCGCCAACGGTGTGATTGTGATCAAAACAAAAAGAGGGAAGCTGAATACCAAAATGACTACCACCGTCAGCCACCGCACCACCTGGGAAACACAGGCGCGTGAGTACGATTACCTGAGCGCAGAAGAATATCTCAAGCTGGCGCGTATCACCGTTGCCAACACCGCTGACCCGATTGATAAGAACAACCTGTTGTACAATGGCGGATTTTCCGCAGGCACGCGCGTGTATACCCAAAAAGGTGAATATGGAAAAAATATTTACCTCACTGCTTTGTACGATAATATTCTGCAGGTGGAAGGGCAGGAGTATGTTGATAACCTGCTGGCGCGCGGATGGCGTGTGATGGATGATCCCATCAATCCCGGCACCAAATTGTTGTATGCCGATAATCATTACCAGGATATGGTGTGGCAAACCGGCGTGAGCAACAACGACAACATCACCTTCAGTGGCGGGACCGACAAGGCCGATTACAATTTCTCATTGGGCTATACTGATCAGAAAGGCATATTTGTTGGCACAAGATACCAACGCTACAATGCACTGGGCAATTTTGGTTATCGTGCGTCCGACAACCTCCGGCTCGATTTTATGATCAACTACCAGAACGTAATGCCCAACTATGTAGACCATTATCAGAATGATCTTGTGAGAGGCATTCGCATCACACCGCTGATCCGTATTTTCAAAGATGATGGCAATCCCACGCCCGGTGAGTTGTATACCGTGCGTAACCGTTTTCATACGCTGAAGTACGACGATATGCGCACGAAGACCGAAAGATTGGTAACACGTGTGGCCGCTGATCTCACCATTGCAAAAGGGTTGCATTTCAAACCTTCATTATCGTACATGATCAATGACTATACAGAATTGTTCATGCGCAAGGCAACACCGCCCGATGAAATTCAACCGGCGCAACAACGCTGGAAGGATGATTATACCAACAATTCTCGTCAGTTGATGATTGACCAGGTGTTGCAGTATGATTTCACCATTGCATCAGACCATCGTTTTACCACGCTGGCAGGTATCAACTACACCCGCAATACCAACCATGTGAAAGATATGGGTAGCCAGCGTGCCTCCAATGATTACGTGTATACCATCGAAGAACCTACCACCACGGTGATCAATGGCTCTGTGTTCAGCAATGTAATGGACTTCGCTACGCGTTTGGGCGAAACACGTTCTGCAAGTATATTCGGCCAGTTCAGTTATGATTACCAGTTGAAGTACCTGCTGAGCGGTACGCTGCGGTACGACGGCTTTTCCAATTTTGCTCCTGAAAACAAATACGCCTTATTCCCTTCATTATCTGCCGGCTGGAATATTCATCGTGAAAACTGGTGGAGCAGCAGGGTAATCAATGCGCTGAAACTCCGGGCCAGTTGGGGCGCCGCTGGTCTCAGCGACCTGAGCATTACAGACACCTATGGCAATTATAATCCTGCCAACTATGCGTTGAACGCCGGTATCCTGCGTGCCAGTTTATCCAACCCCAACCTGCGCTGGGAAACAACGGTTACCAGTGATATTGCTTTTGACATTTCGCTGTTCAACAGTCGCATTAACCTTACAGTGGATTATTACAACAAGGTTACGAAAGACCGCATCACTTCCAAACCGCTTCCTTCTGAAGCACCTTTTTCCAGCATAGTCTATAATAATGGCGCCCTGCGTAACCGTGGTGTGGAAATAGAACTGGGCGCCAATATTATTCGTTCGAAAGAACTGAACTGGCAAATGAATTTCTCGTTTGCTTTCAACAGAACAGTGATTACGGAATTGCCAGACAATGGTCGTGAGAAAAACCGCCAGGGCGGTAGCATTGTATGGGACCCTATTGCCAAGAAAGAAGTAGAAGCAGGCGGATTTGCTGAAGGCGAACGTCCCTATGGCATCTGGGCATTCCGTGTGTTGGGTGTTTTTGCTACGGATGGAGAAGCGGCAGAATGGAATGCACGCGTCAAAGACAATCTTGCTTCTCCACAGGGACAGATCGTTGGCAAACATGGCGGCGACTTCATTTTCGACGACGTGAACAACGATGGTGTAATCGATACAAAAGATCTTGTGTTCATGGGCTACCGCAATCCCGACAAGATGGGCGGTATTCAGAATACCATTACGTATAAAAGCCTTTCATTGCGCATCAATGCCGATTATGCACTGGGCCATATCATCAGCAATGGCGCACTGGCCCGTTCCATGGGACAAGGCCGTGCCTTCAATGAAGGCGCTCCTTCACAGGCGCTGAGCAGTGAAGTATGGAAAAACCAGGGCGATGCAGGTAAGAAATACGCACGCTTTTCCTTTGCGGATTACGATTTCGGACAACGCAACTATTTGCGCAGCGCGCCGCTGGGTGTAAACCATGGTTATGGTTCCGATGTGTCGGTGATGTATGAGAAAGGGGATTTCCTGGCGCTTCGCGAAATCACGCTGGCTTACGACTTCCCGAAGAAATGGGCGCAAAAAATCCGGTCAACAGGCATTAACGTGTATGCCAGCGTTTACAATGTTGGTTATCTCACCCGCTACACCGGTTTAAATCCCGAAATCTATACCGGCTTCGATCCCGGTGGGTTTCCGCGTCCGCGTCAATATTCTGTAGGAGCCAATGTAAGATTCTAAGGGAAACATCAGCATTAAAAATACTGCATAAACGATACGATCATGCGAAAATTATTTTTCATACTACCGGTTGTAATGATAGCAGGCATACTCGCTCCGGGTTGTAAAAAAATACTGGAAGTAAAACCGCAATCGGATATAACGGAAGAAGTATTTTACCGGAATGAAGGCGATTTTGAACCGAACCTTGCGGGTATCTATACCATCATGCGTAGCATTGCCAACAATATTACGTATGGCACCGAACGCAGTGAAGAACTGGTTTCCGCTTCCAACTCACGTTTCACGGTGGCCTGGTCGCATAACCTGAGCCCGGCTTCCGGGGCTATCAATTACAATGAATGGTACAAGGGAATTGGTCATGTGAATTTATTGCTGCTGAAGATTAAAGATTTTCCGTTCAGTAGTAACCCTGATCTGAAAAAAAGAATCTTGGGCGAAGCACACAGCCTGCGCGCGTGGTTTTATTTTCATCTCCTGCGCGTGATTGGCGATGCGCCACTGATGCTGGAAGCGGTGGTGGATGAAAATGTTCCGTTGTTATCGCGTTCACCGGCTGATGAGGTGATGGACCAGATCAAGGCGGACTTGCAGGAAGCCATCACGCAATTTTCATCCGTAAGTAATTTCTCCAAAACAAACTATCCCAGCAAATACCGTTTTGCCTATGGTTCTACGCAGGCGTTGCTGGCCGATGCCTGTTTGTGGAGCGCCAAAGTATTGGGCGGTGGCGCCACTGATTTTCAGGCAGCAGTGGACGCGGCGAGTGAAGTATTGCAGACTGGTCTTTCTCTGCAATCTGATTTCAAAAACGTCACCGGCATTCGTGCGGCTAACAATAGTGAAGTGGCGCTGGCTGTTTATTTTCATCGTGATGAAACGCCCGGAGGCAATTACACCAAAAATGCGCTGCCGTTTTTATCGCTCGTGCAAGGTGCGTTGAATCTTGATGAAATTCCGTATGCCGTTTCTTCCGGTAATGGGCAGGGCGCTTACCAGATCAGCCCGCTGAGCAAATCACTTTTTACCAATGCGGCAGATAAAAGAATTCCCGGCACCTGGGTGGTGGAAATGCAAAGCAGCGGTCCGAAAATTTCATGGATTACCAAATATCCCGGCACCCTATACAGCGATGACCGCATTCCCGATAACGACATTATCGTATATCGCCTGGCAGATGTATTGCTGATGCGCGCAGAAGCTTATGCAGGACTGAATCAACTGCCCAATGCCATCACTGATCTTGAAGTGGTGCGCGATCGTGCCGGCATTGGTAATTACACTGGTCCTGAAGACAAAGCCTCTGTAGAAAAAGCCATTCTCGATGAGCGTGGCCGAGAATTGTTTTTCGAAAACAAACGCTGGTTTGATTTGGTGCGCTTTCATTATGGCGGCACTATTGATGTGTACAATTATGTACCGAACCTGATTGGTAAAGACACGCCCTTGTTCTGGCCGTTGAATGCTACTGTATTGGCAAATAATGACAATATAGAGCAAACGGAAGGATATGAATAACAAAACAGCTTAACAACTATGCATAAAATATTAAAATCCCTGCTTGTAACCGGCTTTATCACCTGGCTGGTGGCCACTGCTGCCTGTCAGCGTAAAAACGATGAACGCATCTATCCACGCGTGGAGCCACCTTCGTCCGTATTGTCGTATGTGTTCAAAAAAGGCACCGAAGGTTATAACTGCTATCGCATACCTGCGCTGATCAAAACCAAATCAGGCACCATTCTCGCCTTCGCCGAAGGGCGCAAGAACAATTGTGCAGATGAAGGCGATATAGACCTGGTAGTAAAACGCTCAACCGATGGCGGCAAAACCTGGAGCCCGCTCAGTGTGATATGGAGCGATGGCGTAAATACCTGCGGCAATCCCGCTCCGGTGGTAGATCAGCATACCGGCAAGATTCATTTGCTCATGACCTGGAACGATGGTGATGATCACATCGGTGAAATCAATAGCGGCACCAGTAAAAATACCCGTCGCGTTTTTGTTACCTCTTCATCGGATGACGGTAAAACCTGGGAAACGCCGAAAGAAATTACTACCAATGTTAAACAACCCAATTGGGGATGGTACGCCACCGGCCCTTGTCATGGTATCCAGATCACACAAGGCCCGCACAAAGACCGCATGGTAATACCCTGCGATTATATTGAAGTAGGCCCGGGGAGAAGAGGCAATTCACACGTGATTTACAGTGATGATGCGGGCGCTACGTGGACGCTGGGTGGTATCGTGCCGGTTGATCCTGCGCTCAATCCCAATGAAAGCACCGTAACAGAATTATCTGATGGCCGCCTCATGCTCAATATGCGCGTGGGCAGCAACAATAATCAACGTATTTACAGCATCAGCAGTGATGGCGGCACTACCTGGTCGCCGCTGGTGCAGGCGCCGGAACTGATCGATCCGGTATGCCAGGGCAGCCTTACCTCAGGAGCAACCGATAACGGTTTCGCGGTATTCTTTTCCAATGCGGCCAGCACGCAACGCCGCAATATGACTGTTAAGATGAGCACCGATGATGGCATCAACTGGACGAAACAAAAACTGATTTTCGGCGGGCCTTCCGGCTATTCCGATTTGTTGATGCTTGATAACAATACACTGGCGCTATTATTTGAAGCCGGCGTAGGGGCCTATACAGATGGTATTGCTTTTAAAGTAATTCCCGTAAACGATTTGAAATAGATCATTAGTCTGTGATTCATAACCAGAACCTGTCAATGAAATTACTTTCTGTACCAATATTGTTTTTTGTAGCAACAACGCTCTCATGCCAATCTGCCAAACTTGCAACAGGCAGCGCGCCGGAAACCTATATAGTGTTTGAACCGGACAGCACCTATGCTTCCATGCGCATTCCTGCGCTGGTGCTTACACCCAAAGGCACGCTACTGGCATTTTGCGAAGCGCGCATCGGTTCTGCCAGCGACTGGGCAGATATGCACCTGGCCATGCGGCGCAGCACAGACGGTGGCAAAACCTGGAGCGCTATTCAGATCATTGCCAAAAGTGATCCCAACCAACCGGTAGGCAATCCCACGCCTATTGTAGATCGTAACGGTAGGGTGCACCTGCTTTTTCAACGAAACTATGCTGAAGCATTTTATACTTCATCCTCTGATGATGGGCTTACCTGGCTAACGCCGCAAAACATCACTGCAGTTTTTGACCAGTTCAAACCGGAATACGACTGGAATGTAGTGGCCACCGGTCCGGGCCATGGCACTGAATTGCAAAATGGCCGGCTGCTGGCCGCTGCATGGATGGCGCGCTCGGAAAGGATTACGCCCCGCCGGCGGCATGCACCTTCTTGTGTGGCTACCATATACAGCGATGATGGCGGCAAAACATGGCAACGCGGCGCAATAGTGGCAGACAGCTCCGCAGCCATCAGCAATCCCAATGAAAGCATGCCGGTGCAACTGGCAGACGGACGCGTAATGCTGAGCATCCGCAACACCAGCAAGGTGAAACAACGCGCTTTCAGCTATAGCAACGATGGCAGCAGCAACTGGACGCCCGTTCGATTTGAAGAAGAAATTTTCGATCCTACCTGTATGGCAAGCATCATTGCCTTGCCATCCAAAAAAGAAAAAGGCGCTGTGTTGTTTGTGAATCCAGACAGCCGAAATATAGAGAAGCATCCGCGGCAAAACCTTACCGCAAAAATTTCATACGATAATGGCCATACCTGGCCGGTGCAGATGGTGCTGAATGAAGGCCCATCCGGCTACAGCGATCTGGCTGCAGCACCGGACGGCACCATCTATTGCCTGTATGAAACCAATACCGTAAGCAAAGGCTGGAACTACAGCCTGCTGCTGAAAAAATTTCACGTCAACCAGTTCCCTAAAAAATAACCAGCTATCAAAAACAGGACAACATGAGAATTGAAGGGTTAATTGCAGCAACGTTCAGTACATTTTCGAAAGATGGATCCCTTAACACAGATTTGATCCCGCCCCTCGTGGAAAAATTGATCAATGATGGTGTAAAAGGCATTTTTATCTGCGGCACCAATGGTGAAGGGCCCAATCTTACCATAGAAGAAAGAATGCAAATAGCAGAGGCATATGCAAAGGCTGTCAACAAACGCATTTTATTGCTCGTGCATGTAGGACATGCTTCCATCAGCGAAGCGCGTAAACTGGCTGCACATGCCGAAGAGGTTGGTGCGGATGCAATTTCTTCCGTAGCGGCATTTTATTTCAAACCGGATTCGGTACAAAACCTCGTGCACTGTATGGCGGAAATTGCTGCTGCGGCGCCCAATACACCATTTTATTATTATCATATTCCGGCACTCACCGGGGTGGCTATGGATTTGGTTGAATTCCTGCAACTCGGTGAAGAAAAAATTCCTACGCTGGCAGGTATCAAGTATACGGCGGCTACGTTGCATGAATATCAAACCTGTCTCAACTACAAGAACGGTAAGTACGATATACTGTTCGGGTATGATGAACTGTTATTGCCGGCATTGGCGGTAGGTGCTAAAGGAGCGATCGGCAGCACGTATACATTTGCCGCGCCCATATACCGGGAAGTGATGGCGCATTTCAAGGCAGGCAGAATAGAGCAGGCGCGTGCCCGCCAGATGGCCGCGATAGAAATGATCCGTTGCCTGTTTAAATGGTCACCGATTCCCACGCAAAAAGCCATTTTGAAATTACTGGGTATGGACCTCGGTCCCTGCCGGTTGCCACTGCAGTCCCTTACCGATAAACAAGTGGCGGAACTGAACACCCGGCTGGAACAGGTGAACTTTTTCAGCACGCTGCAGGAAACGGTCGCTTTGGCGGCTGCCAATGGAGCAACGATTTAATGAAATAAATAAAGGACTTTATGACAAGCCATATACCCCAAACTTCTACTGCTATGCAAAGACTTCTTTTACCCTTGCTATTACTGTTGGGTATAACGATTAGCTGCAAGAAAGATAAGCACGATGCTTATGCCATTACAGAAGTGATCTTTGAAGCTGACCAGACGGAGATCAGTGCAGGCGACAGCGTGACCTTTAAAGATCTTTCTGTTGGCTACGTAACCCATTGGAAATGGACCTTTGAAGGCGGTGAACCTGCTACATCCAATCTTTCCCAACCTACAGTGGTATATAAAACACCGGGCGTGTATGAGGTGACGGTAGAACTCAGCAATGGTAAAAAATCTGCCACGCTTACCAAAAAAGAATACATCCGCGTTGATTATAACCAGGTACAGGCCGATTTCACTGCCAGTGCTACCGTGATATTTATGGGTGAGTCCATCACCTTTAAGGATTCCAGCAAAGGGGGCCCTGACAACTGGCAATGGGAATTCGTTCCGGTAGCGGGCGGCACTACGCTTACGTCTACTGAACAAAATCCAACTATTACTTTTAATACAGAAGGTTATTATACCGTATCCCTGACAGCCTCCAACCCGATATATAGCGATACCGAAACCAAAGTTGAATTCATCCGCGTGCTGGACCCCAATGACGTGAGCGCTGCTTTCAGCAGTAATACCACAGCTACCTATGCAGGCGGCAGCATTCAATTCACCGATGAGTCGCTGGGACTGATCACCAGTTGGAACTGGACTTTCGAAGGACCGGTTACACTAACTGCTACTGATCAGCATCCTGTAGTGAATTTCACGCAACCCGGCCGGTATACGGTGAAACTCACCGTGGCGAACAACACTGTAAATTCCACTGCCGAATTGCCAGACCATATTCTTGTTGTTCCCGGTGATCAGCTCGCTGCATTTTTCCCGTTCAACGGCAATATTGCCGATGCAGGCCCCCATGGCATCAGTACGCACTCACTGGGAGCAGGCGTGAGCTTTACCAATGCCGACAGAAAAATGCAAACCGCCAATACGGGCACTTTCAATGGCGCCACCGGCGTGATTGTGTCTGATCATGCAGCGCTCAATTTTGGCTCCAATGATTTTTCCATTTCCTGCTGGGTCAAAACTTCCAACACCGGGCGTATGATGGTGTGGCAGGAATCGGGCAAGAACGGGACCAACGACAACCAGACCTGGTTGCGTATGGGCGATAATTCTACGGACAGAAGACTGCGTTTTACCATTGAAGACAATACCGGTTCTTCCATTATCAATATGGGCTCCGACGGATTTGTGGCCGATGGACAATGGCATCATATTGTGGCCGTTCGCCAGGGAGTGAACACAACAGTATATATTGATGGAACAGAAGTGGCCACACGCGCCGCAGGAAATGTGAAGGTGGTGAGCAACAACCAGGATTTTAAAATCGGCGTGCAGGAAGGCGCCAGTTCCAATTCCAGCTTTTTCGATGGAGAAATTGATGATGTAATTATTTACAACAAGGCATTGACGCCGGCAGAAATTATAGCGTTGTTTAACTTGTAATCCGGATATTTAATGTTATAAATACAAAACGAAGTCTTGCCAACCATAATAAAGATACTAAGCATACTAAATTCCATACTCTTGATCACTGTACAAGCAACAACAGCGCAGGATTGTCCTGCAGCCAACAGAATATTTACATGGGATACCTTACCGCCAATTCCTGATACGATTGGTTATGCCGGTTCTTTTGCAGGCGTTACTGATAATGTGTTGATAGTAGCCGGCGGCAGTAATTTCCCGCATGGAGGAACACCATGGAATGGTGGTGTCAAAACCTGGTACGATAAAATATTTGTGCTTGAAAAACCCGACGGCCAGTGGAAAGAAGCTGGCCGTTTGCCCTTTCATCTCGGCTATGGCGTATCCGTTTCCACTCCTGATGGTTTGGTGCTGGCAGGAGGCAGTAATGAAGCCGGTCATACTGCCCATGTGTGGCGGTTGCGTTACCGAAATGGAAAGGTGGAAACAGAAGTGCTGCCTTCTTTACCTTATGCACTTGCCAATGCATGCGGTGCATTGGCAGGCGACAAGCTATTGATAGCAGGTGGGCTCGCCCGGCCGGATGCTGCCAATGCAGAAAACGTGTTCTTGTGTTTTGATTTGAAAGAACCAAAAAGCGGTTGGAAAATTTTACCATCCTGGCCGGGCCCTGCACGCATGTTGGCAGTAGCGGGAACTGATGGCAAATGCTTTTATCTTTTCAGCGGCACACAGTTGATAAATGGGAAGCGGTTATACCTGACCGATGCATGGGTGTATTCATTTGATGAGGGCTGGAAACAATTGGCTGATCTCCCGTTTGCCGTAGTGGCAGCGCCTTCACCGGCGTGTTACCTGCAAAAAGGTTTTTACCTGTTTGGCGGTGATACCGGTGCGGATGCAGCGAAGGCAAGTATATTGAAAGAAAAACATCCGGGCTTCAGTACCCATATTCTTCGTTATGATCCGTCTGCCAATACATGGTCAATAGCGGGGAATATTTATACCAACCGGAAACCTGATGCTGTTGAAAATCCCAACAACAGTATATGGGCGCCGGTCACTACGCCGCTGGTGTGGTGGTATGATCGGATTGTTTTACCGGGTGGTGAAGTACGACCAGGTACACGTACGCCCAATGTGCTGGTGGCAACTTTAAATGAAAAAAAATAAGGAGTTGAATAGTGTCGACGCCTGTTGAGGTAACTATGAAACGATCTGCCAACATATATCCCTGGGTACTGGTAGCCTTGCTATGGGTAGTAGCATTGCTGAATTATATGGACCGGCAAATGTTGTCTACCATGCGTCCATCGATGGAGGTGGACATTGCCGAACTGGAATCAGCAGCCAACTTTGGCCGGCTCATGGCAATCTTTCTCTGGATATATGGTTTTATGAGCCCGCTGGCCGGTATGATCGCCGACCGGGTGAGTAAGAAATGGTTGATCGTTGCCAGCCTCTTTGTATGGTCAGGCGTAACGTTTGCAATGGGATACGCCACCAGTTTCGATCAGTTGTATTGGTTGCGCGCCATTATGGGCGTGAGTGAAGCATTGTATATACCGGCGGGATTGTCGTTGATTGCCGATTTTCATTCTTCGCGCACCCGCTCGCTGGCTGTGGGTATTCATATGACGGGATTGTATATGGGACAGGCGTTGGGTGGATTTGGCGCTACTATTGCCGAGCAGTTTTCCTGGCAACAAACTTTTTTTACGTTTGGTATGATCGGCATGGTGTATTCGGTGCTGTTGGTATTTTTCCTGCGCAGTAAAAAATCGTTGGCGGAACAACCGGTGCTATCGCCGGAAGTTACCAGGAGCAAACCCAATTTCTTTGGTGGCCTGGCATTTGTGACCGCCAATATTTCATTCTGGATTATCTTTTTGTATTTCGCTGTGCCGAGCCTGCCGGGATGGGGAGTGAAAAACTGGTTGCCTACGTTGTTTGCTAACAAGTTGGGTGTGGAGATGTCGCTGGCGGGGCCATTGTCTACTATTACCATTGCGGCTTCTTCATTTTTGGGTGTTATAATTGGCGGTACTTTAAGCGATCGTTGGGTGCAAAAAAATGTGCGTGGAAGAATTTTTACCAGCGCTATCGGGTTGTCGCTTACCATTCCTTCCTTGTTGCTGGTAGGATTTGGCAGCAGTTCATTTCATGTAACTGCTGCTGCTTTTTGTTTTGGTTTCGGTTTCGGCATGTTCGATGCGAACAATATGCCGATACTGTGCCAGTTTGTTGCTTCAAAACATCGCGCTACGGCCTATGGCTTGCTGAATATGGGTGGTGTGTTCTCCGGCGCTTTCATTACTGACTGGTTAGGCAAATCCACCGATGCCGGAAATCTGGGAAGGGACTTTGCATTGTTGTCAGTTGTAGTAATGGTAGTGCTGATCATTCAACTGCTTTTCTTACGGCCGAAGGTGAAAGATTATGATGAAGTGTTAAAAAGATAAACGCTTATTATTTTGAACCGGATTGCAATAAAGCTGAACTCCACAGAAAATTACCCTTCCTCCATTTGCTTCAACTTTGCGTATCAACAAAGATGACAACTGTATAGTATATACGTAGTTTTTGATACGCACATTTCAAAAGAAAAATTAAACATTAGCAACATGAAAGCAACTACTCTTATGAAGGGCAGGCATTGTATTATCTGGATATTCGCGGCTGTGCTTACCGCAACCGGCCTGGGCGCCTGCCACAAATTCGACTGGAAAGATCATCCGCACGATCATTCAGGTAAACCTACTTCTTTTTCTTCCGAAATCATTGAAAAATGGATGGACCTGCAGATACGCCTGATGCAAAAAGGCTCAGGTGTACCCAATCACGGATACAGCCGGCATTATACCTACAGTGGCATTGCTGCGTGGGAATCGCTGGCGCCGGGCATGCCGCAAAACGTGCAACTGAAAAGCAAATGGTCGGGGTTAACGGGGCTGCCGCAATATGATCATCGGAAGAGTTATTATTGGCCTGCCAATGTGAATGCAGCGCTGGCCAGCATGAACCGTTCTTTTTTTCCAAATGCCAGCAACGAGGATAAAGCAGCCATTGATTCGCTGGAAAATGCATTGAACAATTATTTCCGCACGAAGGTGGACCAAAACACGCTCACCCGTTCTGCGCAATTTGGTAAAGCAGTAGCAGCGGCAGTATTTGCATGGGCAGAAACCGATGGCTACAAAAATGCGAACAATGATTACACGCCGCCCACCGGCCCCGGAAAATGGGTGCCCGCTCCCGGTAGTCCTGCCAATACCAAACCGCTTACGCCGTATTGGGGCAACAATCGCCCCGTGATCAGGGGCAGCATTAACAACACTGCGGTGGCGGCGCCCCCAGCGTATTCCACGCATCCCAACAGCACCTTTTATAAAATGGTGAAGCATGTGTACGACACGAAGAACAATGCTACACCTGATCAACAGGCCATGGCATTTTTCTGGCGCGATGTTCCCGGTGTTACTTCTCCCGGTCACTGGCTGAGCATATTGCGGCAGGTGGTGGATAAAACAAACAGTTCACTGGCAAAAGCCGCATTTGCTTATGCGCTTACCGGGGCAGCCATTAATGATGGGCTTATCACATGCTTCAAAGACAAGTATAAGTATACATTGGTGCGTCCGGTAAATTATGTACATGATGTAATGGGAGATACCAACTGGAATTCACTGATTGGTACACCCAACCATCCTGAATATCCTTCTGCGCATTCATCGTTGTCAGCAGCGGCCGGAGAAGTGTTTCAGAAAATATTCGGCAATATTGGTCCCTTCACGGATCACACGTACGATTATATGGGCTTTGCGCCGCGCACTTACGCTTCATTTGTGAAAATAGGAGAGGAGGCCGGTATTTCGAGATTGCCGGCAGGTATACACTACCAGCAGTCTATTGATGCAGGTTTGTGGCAGGGTAAGAAAGTGGCGTTAAATATTTTCAATTTGTGCCCGGCGTTTTAGCAGTAGTACGGTGCAAAAATGATGTCGATGTGTGGTTAAGAAGTATGACCAGTTATGGATTTTGAAGTAGCAAAGGCATGCATGATGAAGGGCCGCCGGCGAGTGTACCCCTTAACAGGTTTGAGAAGTAGTAATGTTCAGTTATCATAGGTGGTGGTTATCAATTGAAAGAAGTCTTCCCTCTTTGCAGGTGAAGGCTTTTTTCTTTGGTAAACCCGGGTACGCCGCTTTATTCGCTGACTGCTGCCGTTGGGTAATCCGCCCGGAAACTTGTGTTCCCGCTCCCAAACTTTGCATCCGGAATTTATCACACACAATTACCAGACATGAAAGCGGAACAATTCTCCCCGGAAAATGTGCTTATACTGAACAACGAATCATTGGCCGCTGTAAGGCATACTGCCCGTTGGCGGCAATCGCACGCGCTTTGTTATGTGCTTGGCGGCAGCAAGCATATTGCCGGCATCGAGGGACCTTTGCAATTGCACGAAGGCGCTGCCATCTTTATTCAAAAGGGCGCCTGTTTAACTGAATATCCACAGGATGATGGACCCGTGTCGCTGCTGACCTTTCTGATACCGGACCATTACATTATTGCATTTGTAAACGAATACCTGGCAGGAGAGCAACCTGCATGGAGTGCGCAAAAAAGCATTATCTCCATAACATACGATGAAGGCGTAGAGCACTTGTGCAGGTCTGTTGCAAACCTGCTTGCTTCAGAACAACCGGCCCCCGAAGCTTTGCTGGACCTGCGCTTCAGAGAGCTATTGCTCAGTATGGTTTTGAACAATGACAACAGGCCGTTGCGCAATACCCTATTGTCTGTTCACCGTTCAGCAGGTACTTCGCTGCACACCATCCTGGAAGAAAATTTTGCACGCAACCTCACGCTGAAAGATTATGCAAAGCTGACCAATCGAAGTGTATCATCGTTCAAGAGAGATTTTTTTGCCATCTACCAGACTTCTCCCGGACGCTGGCTGTTGGAAAAAAAACTGGCCCGTGCCAAATGTCTCCTGATGCAGCATACAATGCCGGTTGCAGATGTAGCATTTGAAAGCGGATTTGAAAATACAGCGCATTTCAGCCGGCTGTTCCGTCAGAAAACGGGATACTCTCCCATTGAATTCCGGAGAAAATACCGTAGAAAAGCAGTGGTAGAAGTATAGGGACTGCGCGTTTTCCGGGATATACAGCTATGTGATTCATCGAAAGCTCTTCGTGAAGTGGAAGACGTTTACAAAGACCAACGAGTAAAACCTCACCATTTATGAAAAAACAATTGCTGTTTGCTTGTATTAGTGTAATTGCTTTGCAATCCTGTAAGAAAGCTGTTCCCGGTTTTAACCCGGTGGGGGTATGGGAAGGGAAGGCGTTTGGATCAATGATACTACAACCAATCTGGACGTGCTCGATGGAGTGTATGAAATGTTGGGCGACAAGTATACCGCCACTTTCTACCGCGACACTACGCTTGCGTTGGTCCTGGAGTCTGAAAAAACAGCGCAGCACCGTATTACCGGCAATGCCCGGGTTACCAACACGTGGGTGGACTTCAGGCTGCGCAGGATGGGTAAAATGAACGGCATCCGGTTATTAAAGACCAATTGCTGCACCGAGACTTTCCCAGTTGTATACAGGTTGTTTACAGCCTGCCATTGCCCCGATCATTTCATAGATTGCTTCGCTGCTTTTTCCCTGGCTGCGCAGGTATTGAATGGAGGTAGAACCGGCAGATTTCGACATTTTTTTGTTGCCGCTTTCCAATAAGAGCGGATGATGGTAGAAAGTAGCATGCAGGAATTGATCGCACTGCAGCGTTTGTGCGAGGTATAATTGCGCCAGTGTGGAAGGGAAAAGGTCTTCTCCACGGACAATAAGGTCAACACCAAAATGTACATCATCTGCCATGGATGCCAGTTGATAGGCGGGGTATCCGTCCTTTTTTCTTACCACAAAATCCTGCATGGAGTCAGGCAGGGTATAATGGTTGGCGTTACAGGAAATGTCCTTAATGGTTAGAACAGTGTTGTCATTGGTATGCAAGCGCCAGGCTGTGTTTGGCGCTGTAAGTGCAATGTTTTTCTCCCTACAGTTACCAGGATACCTGCCTGCGTTGGCCAATTGGCTGCGCGAACAGGCGCAGGCGAAAACATGATTGCCTTTTTGTAATTGCTGCAAAAATTTTCCGTACAAATCCATCCGCTGCAGTTGCGAATATTGGCGCTGGTATTCTTCGTAATCGGCCGGACCTTCGTCCCAGGGTATGGCGAGAAAATGAAGCGTATCAAAAATGTCCTGCACATATTCTTTGCGCACGCGTGCTGCATCCAGATCATCGATGCGCAAGAAGATGGAAGCGCCTGTTTTCCGGGCCAGCGCCGCCGTGAGCGCAAAGGAGAAAGCATTGCCCAGGTGCAGGAAGCCACTGGGCGTGGGGGCGATGCGTGTACGGGTAAAGCGAAGGGCGCTGTTCATGGCGCGTAAAGTAAACAATAATTTTTTTACGTACCGGCAGTCTGCCGGTTCACCATTCGGCCGCTCCCCGGGTTTAACGCCTTATGGACCAATTATTTATCAGTGGGAAAGTTTTTGTACATGGTGTTGCCGCATGCATGAAACGGGCCGCGGGAAAAAACTTGCCGCGCAAAAACTGAATTATTAAATGACAGTTTAATAAATGTATAAATGACAAAAAAAGCGTGGGAAGGCCATTCCGCTTGCGCATTATTGTATGTAAGGTGCCGATTCTTCAAAAAAAATCGGTATTTTGGCTGTGCTTAAACGGATGCTGCAATTCAATCATTATTTGTGAACTCGCATTAAAAAGCACATCATGGCCGAGCGTAAAAAAAATTCCACGAACTATCTGAACCAGACGTACCTCGAAGAAAAATGCGTCCTCAATGAATTGCTGTTCCTGTTAAGCAAGCGCTGGATTACCGACATCCTGTTTTGTATTGAAGAAGGTAATAACCGTTTCTCCGGCATTCGCGAAGAGTTGATCTACATCAGCGACCATATCCTGGCCGACCGGTTGCGCCTGCTGGAATCTTCCGGTTTTATTACCAAAACCACCTATTACGAAGTGCCTCCGCGTGTGGAATATTCACTTACTGAAAACGGAAAGAGACTTTGTGAGCACCTGGACAAAATGTGCCAGTTTGCAGAAACGTTGGGATGGGATTAATGAACGATCGTTAACATCAGTAATGATATTGCCCCGCGCTAAGGCGCGGGGCTTATAGTCGTGTTATAGCTTTATTCAATCCTTCTGAAACCGGAAGCTGCACCTTCACCATCAAAATGAATGCTCAGCAGGTACTGTTGCCAACAGTTTCAAAGAAGTAATAAAATTTTTGCGTGAGCAGGTCTTGCAATTCATCCTGGGTGGCATCGCGGTCAACGATCTTTTCGCCGTTGCGCCATCCGCGATAGTGCGCCTTGCAGGCATGAGAGACGAAGCTGCCTTCATCTTCATCAAATGTTACGGTGCCAATGGCTTTGGTGGCACTGCTCAGGGTAAGGCCTGAGTTGACCATGTAATAAAATTCACAGTCTTTCCATCTGGCGAAAACTGAAATACTTTCCGCTTTGCCAGTTGTTGCCCAAATATTTGCCGCTATACGTATCTACAATTTGTGTTAACGAGTTATAACCGCTTGCCCATTGACCTGCGATTTCATCAGGTACAGGCGTAGAAGGTAAATTGCAGGATACGCCGTCCTTATCTTTCTTACATCCTGCCATTGTCAGTACACCGGCTATAGCCGGGCAATAAAATAGAATTTTGATGACGCTGTTTGTTTAATTAATGAACCACGAAATTAGAATGGCAACAAACGGCGTTTGGTATAACGGTAAAGCGCTGCGAAAACGGTTGCATGAATTGCGCACCAGTCAGGACGGTACTTTCAGTGCCGCATATACTACCAGCAACGATGACAAAGTAGCTGACACTGTGCGGACGTGGTTCAACTGGTTCCAGCGTTGTTCGAATCGCTTGCGAAAGGTGTTTAATTGTTCAGGAGTGGCTGAAGAAATGTCTAACGTATCAAGTGCATTGTTTAACGGAATGTTACCGGCAATGGTTACGCCCATAATGCCAATGAGATAAATAACGGCAGCAGCTGCCAGCAACCAGCAGGATAACGGAACAGGACGTGCATAATATACATAGGCGCTTACCGGAAGCAGTATGGCCGCACCAAAGAAACAGGTAAAGAACAAAGGATTCAGAATGGCGCGGTTCATCAGTTGAAATGCACGGAGATATTCTTTGTCCGGCAGTTTTCCTATGCCGGGTGTAACGGACACAGACCAGGCAAAGAATAATCCTGCCATGAGGCCGGTAACAGTGGCGGTGATCAATAGCAGCATATATTTTCTTTTCATGTTGTAAGGCGGATGCAAAGTTGAGTGGTAAATGACTCTCTACCCGAAGTTCGGGAATGTGGCGTAATTGATTGATCGATTGTTGGACCGGGACCATTACTGCGTTGATCAGTGGGCAAACCTGTCGCAAACCCCCTCTTTTTTCGTCGTTATTGCACCTGTAACTGTCAAAAAGCGGCAGTTAATTTTGTGTAGTGTAATATTTAACGGATGGGATAGACATATATGCTTAGCCAGCGCGGGCCTTTTAATAAAATGTAAAAATTGGTTGTACACAGGCCGGTATAATTCCGGCAGGCGGAGAAAATAACAGGTTGGGAAGGATGGGCAGGTATGACAGCAGGCAGCAGCAGTATTCCGGCATATTTTGTGAGGCAGGTTAGGGGCTGAAGGTTATCATCCTAAATGCTTAATTGTTTTCTTATGGAAATTGTAAATCTGACAGGGGTAGAGGTTTTCAAGACAAATGTCAGCAACGGGCGTCAGGCCACTGCTATTGTTAACCTGCTGAAAAAGCATTTTCCCGGCTGCAGAATCAATTTCGACCTGATGGATTGCGATAAAATTTTACGGGTGGAAGGCAAAATTTTCTCGCCGGATAAAATCATTGAACTGGTGAAAGGAAAAGGATTTGAGTGTGAGATACTGGAGTAAAGAAGTTTGCATTAAATAGATAGAACAGCTATATTGATTAAATGATTAAAAAAAGAACCATCCGCCCCTCCGCGGATGGTCTTTTTTGTTTCCCCTCCGAAACTAGAACTTTGCCAAAAAGGATTCGGTTTTTTACAGGTAAGGTAATGGCAATGTATGGCTGGGTTGTGGTGTTAATGGTAGTGCAACCCTTGCTGCGTTTTACTTCCTCTTGTTCTTCTTCTGTGCCGAATACTGGTTGTCGGCCAGTCTGAGGATAGCCATGTTGTCTACTTCCAGCAACCTGGCAATGGTAAACAAGTCCTGCAACGTAAATTTTTCTATCTGGTTCATTTTTTCTGTAAAGCGGGCAGGAACTGTTCCTAAATCTTTCGATACAACTGTTTTTGGAATAAAGGTGAACATCTGGTTGAATTCGGTTATGTCTCCCTTTTCGATTAACCGCTTTACGGCCTTATATCTTTCATCCTTTTCCATAATCAAAGAAATAAATTAGTTTAATGCGGCAGTTACGAAGAGGCCTTTTGTATTTTTTTTAGATACATTTTGTATCTTTTTTGGATACAAAAAATCTAAAACTCGTTTTAGTATCACTGTTATATCGTATGTGTGAAATCTATGCCGCTCAATATCTTCCGTTGTCTTACCTGCAGTTTTTAAATCTTTTCCGGCATTTGTTTATCAGAGAGGGGGATGGCGTATGCTAATTTACTTATCGCAAATGTACTAAGTATTTTAGTATTTTTGGTGCACAACCAAACAGATATTTTATGAGTGTTTCGGTAGCAGCAGATTCTCGGACAGCTATTGCTTTGTCTTTACAACACCAGGATAATAATACAACAACTTTCAGTTATTGCATGGAAGGAGACAGCATGGTGCAGGCGCATATTCCGCACGGCGCCCTGCTGATAGCCGATCGTTCCGTACCACCGCGCAGTGGAATGATCGTAGTGGCAGAAGTGAATGGCAAAATGACCGTTCGCCGGCTGGTCCGCACCCGCAAATTATTAGTATTGCATGCCGATAATCCCTCGTATCGTCCGATGCCGGTTACTGCAGACACGCAGCTGCGCATTTATGGCGTGGTGACGATGATCATCATTAAGCCCGGGAGTTGATGGCCGGAGAAATGCAACAGGTTGTCTGAACCAGGTTGATAGCATGCAGGAATCTATCCTGCTTCCTGCGCTAACCCCTGCGTGGCGCAGCTATGGTGAAACGCTCAACATAATTTTAACCCCCTCTGTGCTTCCGCGCCTTCGCGGTAAAAAATTCATGTCTGTGTATCTCAACTGTAAAACATATTTCAGTTTTCGCTACGGCACTTTTTCTACGGAAGAACTGGTAGCACAGGGCGCAGCGGCCGGCGCAACCACGCTGGCATTGACCAACATTAATAATACCTGCGATGCCTGGGACTTTGTGCAGTTTTGTAATGAGCAAAACATTCGTCCCATTGTGGGAGCAGAGATCCGCAATGATCACCAACTGCTCTACATACTGCTTGCCGCCAATAACAATGGCTTGCGTTGGATCAATGAATTTCTGTCGCGCTACCTGCTGGAAAAAATTCCGTTTCCACCCAAAGCAGATCACACTCCTTTTTTCGATCAGGTCAGCGATGGGTTTGTGATCTATCCGCTGGAAGGAAATAAATCTGTTGAACAATTATTTCCCAACGAACTGATTGGCGTGGCGCCCTGGGAGGTGAACAAATTGTTCGGGATCAACATGCAGTTGCATCAGCAGAAATTCATCGTGCGGCAACCGGTGACTTTTAAAAACAAACTGTACTACAACCTGCACCGGTTGCTGCGCGCCATCGATGAAAATTGTTTGCTGTCGAAGCTGCCGCCCGAAGCAACAGCCGGGCCGTATGAATTTTTTGTGCCGCAGGAACGCATCATCAAAGCCTTTAGCCGCTATCCTTTTATTATTATGAATACCTACCGTATGGCGGAGCAGTGCAGTATTTATATGGATTTTGGGGTAGACAAGAACAAGAAAACAGTGAGCGCTTCGCGCGAAGACGATCGTATCCTGTTGTCGAAACTGGCGCACGACGGTCTGGAATTCCGGTACGGTAGAAAAAATAAAGTGGCGAAAGAGCGATTGCTGAAAGAGTTGTCTATTATCGATCAGTTGGGATTCAATGCCTACTTCCTCATTGCCTGGGACATTATTCGTTATGCACGCAGTCGCGGTTATTATTATGTAGGACGCGGCAGCGGCGCCAATTCATTGGTGGCCTATTGCCTGCAGATCACCGATGTGGACCCCATTGAACTGGATTTGTATTTTGAACGCTTTCTCAATCCATCGCGCACCAGTCCGCCCGATTTTGATATCGACTTCAGCTGGCTCGACCGTGATGATATCATCGATTATGTTTTCAAGCGCTACGGCCGCAATCATGTGGCGTTGCTGGGCATGTACGATACCTTTCAATACAAGGCCACCGTGCGTGAATTGGGCAAGGTGTTTGGATTGCCCAAAGCAGAAATAGATCAGCTGGCCACCACAGGTTACTATAACGGCGATAGCAGGAGCGAAAGTTTCAACAGCAAACAACCGCCTGACCATATTCATAAAATGGTATTGCAGTATGGACGGCTGTTGGAAAATTTTCCCAATCATTTAAGCATTCATCCCGGCGGCATACTGATCAGTGAAGCGCCTATTTATAACTATACCGCTATACAAATGCCGCCGAAAGGATTCCCGGTTGCGCAACTCGATATGTTCGTTGCTGAAAATATCGGGTTGTATAAACTGGATATTCTCAGTCAGCGCGGACTGGGGCATATCAAGGAAGCGCGGCGGCTGATCAGGCTGAACAGAGGTATTTCGGTGAATATAGATGATGTGGAGAATTTTAAAAAAGATCCGAATGTGCGTGCGCAGATCAGGGAGGTAAATACCATCGGGTGTTTTTACATTGAATCGCCGGCCATGCGGCAACTGCTTAAAAAACTGAAGTGCGATGATTACCTCACGCTGGTAGCTGCCAGTTCCATCATTCGTCCCGGCGTAGCGCAAAGCGGAATGATGCGCCAGTATATCGAACGCTTCCATGATCGCGAAAAGATCAATTACCTGCATCCCAAAATGGAGGAGTTGCTGAAAGAAACTTTCGGAGTGATGGTATACCAGGAAGATGTGATCAAGGTGGCGCACCATTTTGCCGGTCTTGACCTGGGGGATGCAGATATCCTGCGTCGCGCCATGTCGGGCAAATACCGCAGCAGCAACAAGTTTCTGCTGATAGAAGAAAAATACTTTTCCAATTGCAAAGCGCTGGGTTATCCTGATGAACTGGCGCAGGAAGTGTGGCGGCAAATGAAGAGTTTCGGCGCCTATAGTTTTTCCAAGGCGCACTCTGCCTCCTTTGCCGTGGAAAGTTTTCAGAGCCTGTACCTGAAAACCTATTATCCCATGGAGTTTATGGTGGCGGTGATCAATAATGAAGGCGGGTTTTACAATACGGCATTGTATGTATTGGAACTGATGAAAGCCGGCGCCAAAGTGCATGCGCCCTGTGTTAACAACAGTGATTATTTTACGAATATACGCGGCAGTGATGTGTATATCGGTTTTAGAAGGTTGAAATCGTTGCAGGAAAAAGTAGCCATTACCATTGTGGAAGAAAGAATGCGTTCGGGGCCTTACCTGCACATGCAGGATTTTATTGAGCGTACGGGCCTTACTACTGAACAACTGAACATCCTCATACAGGCAGATGCATTTCGTTTTACCGGAAAAAATAAAAAACAACTGTTGTGGGAAGCAAATTTTCTGCAGAAAAGAAATGATACTGCCGGCCCTTCAAAAAAACTTTTCCGCGAAGCAGTGCGCGAATTCCGGTTGCCCGAGCTGCCGGTATACGCTATCGATGACCTCTACGACCAGATTGAACTGATGGGATTTCCGCTTGGCAACCCGTTTGAACTGGCGGATGATGACCCGTCGAAATACCTGCCGGCATCCGAATTGAAAAATCATATCGGGAAAACGGTAACGGTGCTCGGGTATCACGTTACACAAAAACCGGTGCGTACCATTCATGGCGATACCATGAGTTTCGGCACTTTCCTCGATGTGCATCTTGACTGGATAGATACCGTTCATTTTCCCGAGGTGCACCGGAAAAACCCGATGTACTCCGGCTTTTACCGCATCACCGGAAAAGTAGTGGAAGAGTTTTCTTTCTGCAGCATTGAAGTAACCGGTATTGAAAAAGTAGGTATTAAGCGAAAGCAGGCGTCTGTACATGCGGAAAATATTCTTCCAACGTTTCAGATACTGCCGCCGAAATCGGGAGGAAAAGAGACGGAGGAAAAGCAAATTCAATACCCCAATCCTTAACAGCATTTGTTTTTTGAATTTAAAAAGTACCAGCCATGGCAACCATATCCAACCGCCATATTGCCCATTTTGATCTCGATACGTTTTTTGTATCTGTAGAATGCCTGCGCAACAGCAAACTGAAAGGAAAGCCTGTGATTATTGGTGGTTCCGGTGATCGTGGGGTAGTAGCTTCCTGCAGTTATGAGGCACGCAGGTTTGGCGTTCATTCGGCCATGCCGGTAAAACTGGCACGGCGTTTATGTCCTGAAGCCATTGTTATCGGCGGCGATTATGAAGATTACGCCAAACATTCCCGCCTGGTTACTGAAGTAATTGCCAGTGAAGTGCCTTTGTTCGAGAAAGCATCTATTGATGAGTTTTATGTTGATTTAACCGGCATGGATAAATTTTTCGGGTGCAGTAAATTCAGCATTGAACTGAAGCAAAAAATTTTCCGGGAGACGGGATTGCCTGTTTCGCTCGGATTGGCCAGCAATAAGCTGGTAAGCAAAGTAGCTACCAATGAAGGCAAACCCAATGCGCAAATGGAAATTCCGTTCGGCAATGAAAAATCATTTCTCTCGCCGCTGAGCGTGGCCAAAATTCCCGGTATTGGCAAGGAAACGGCGGCATTATTGATCAGGATGGGTGTGGAGAAAGTGAAAACACTCAGTGAAATACCGGTGGAAATGTTGCACAACCTGCTGGGCAAAAACGGTATTGAACTGTGGCGGCGCGCCAATGGTATTGATGAAACGCCGGTGATCCCTTATCGCGAACAGAAATCCATTTCTACCGAACATACGTTTCAAACCGATACCATTGATGTGGAGTATTTGCAGTCGCAACTGGTGCGGATGACGGAATCCATCGCTTTTCAGTTGCGGCAGCAAAACAAGCTTACCGGCTGTGTTACGGTGAAGATCCGTTATTCTGATTTTGATACGGTGACCAAACAATGTTGTATTCCCTATACCGCGGCAGACCATGTGCTGCTGAAGACTGCCCGGGAATTGTTTCATAAATTATACGAACGGCGCCTGCTGGTACGACTGATCGGTGTGCGGTTTACACAACTGGTTCCCGGACGTTACCAGATCAACCTGTTTGAAGACACGCAGGAAATGATCCGGCTTTACCAGGCTATTGACAGTGTGAAGCAGCAGTTTGGTGAAACAAGACTGATGCGGGCACGGGCTATTGCGTGAGGTGTTTTCTTTGGGCTGTACGGCAATTACAGAGGCCACCCATGCAAAACGGTCACTGATTTTCACCGGTAACGACATTTAATCATTAAAGATAAAAAATCCATATCCGCCGGGGTCGCGGATGATGATGTTATCGGCAATGCCTTCTTTATTGAAATGAGTGATCTCCTGCGTGATGGGAATTTGCAGCGCTCGTATCTTCTCAATCACTTCGAGATTTTTGCCACTGTTGAAATAGGTGAGGGATGGATTGAAAAACAGGTGCGGGCACATGAATGGTTTCATCAGCACCAGACCGAAGCCATTGTTGTCGTAAGAAACAAAACCCGATTCTGCCGATCCCTGCGTGGTTTTAAAGCCGATGGCTTCATAGATGGCAGCCGATCGGTTCATATCCGTAGTTTCCAGGCTCATGCCTGCATAATTACCCAGTGCACTAAACGAATTCGCTTCCGGCGTATACTGCCAGGCAGGTTCTGCTTCCATCAAATAAATCCATACGCCGCTGGCGTCGGACAACAGGTAGCCATTATCAAAACGGTGCACCTGTGCAATGCCTTTCAACCAGTCAATCTCCGATGTCCACGAAGATTGATAGAGCCTGATGCCTGCACGGGCATACCGGTCAGGGTTGATCTCTACCACCACCTTCCCGTCAGTATACACGTGCTGGTCTCCAGCCTCAATTTTTTTGAAACCTAATTTCTCGTAGAAGTCTATACTGTCTTCCAGCCTGTTGGTAGGGGTTTGAATGGCAGCCTGCATATGAATGCGTTTTAATTAAAAATGCACTCATGAAGGTAAGCGCTTTCACGCACATAATTGTGTGTAAATTCTTACACAATCACGCACGTATTTACCCGGAAATAGTAAAGCGTGTTAGATGCTTAGAGAATGACTATGGGTTGCACATAGTCTATTGCTTCACTGCGCAGGGCCAGTTTGTAAATGCCCCGTTGCAATTTTGCAGGTAAGGAAATGGAATGAGTGGCATGCAGGCTGGCGTGATGGTAGAATTTGCGAAATACCTCAAATCCGCTCAGTGTATAAAGATGTACGGAAAACACACATTTGTCTACGTAATAAAACTGCAGCCAGAATTGCTTTTGTTGTACCAGGTTGGGGTATACGGTAATACGTTGCGTACGTGGCAACAGGTGCTCTTCTACAGGATAAGGTTGGTGGGTGACCATCATAGGATATAATTTTCAACTGGAACAATTGGATTTTTTCCTCAGTACCCAAATACCATTACAAGATAGAGCCTTTTAAAAACGCATACAATAGTAGTTCTTACAGGTACAAACCCTCTGTAGGTTGCAGAATACCCTTTCCGACTGTATGAAATGACAAATGTCAAGGTTCAAAAAAACGCAGGCCCCCTGTAGCACGCTATAGTGGGCCTGCGCTTTGTATGTTGTAATTTTTTTACAATGCCTCAATAGAAAAGCGTGTATACTTTTCTTTCTTATTGTATTCACTGAAGGGGCTGCGGTCAATAAGGAGAAACGGTTTTTCCTTTAAGATGTCTTTGTTGGCCGCACGTGTCGATGTCGCCCGCAGGTAAGTGATGATACTGCACATATAAAGCTTTCGCAATATGCGTTTGTGGTGTGTATACCTGTATTACAGCTGATGTAAAAAAGAAAAGGCCCGGAACAATGCTGCAATAAATGTTGCCACAGTAATTGTTCCGGACCGCTTGCCTGGACCAACGGACGACCTATTCTTTCAATAGCCTGTCTACCACCAATGCTTTGCCTGAGGCCGTTATGCGCAGGGTGGTCCAGCTCTTGTTGTCTTCGAGTTTTAAAAGGTATTCAGTGTAAATGTGTGCGCTATCTTTTGTTGTAGTAATCTCGATCACACCGAATATCTGTTTTTGGGGATATATGCGTTTCACACGGTACCGGAGATCGTAGGGCAGATGCTGTTCATGGTAGTACCGTACAACCTGCAGCAGGTTGCCTTCTGCGTCGAAGGTGGCGCGGGAACGAATGCCTTCTCTCACAAAATTTACTATAAAGCCTGATTCCAGCTCCTGCCAGGTTACCTGCGAAGCGTTGGGAAAATTGGATTCAAAGGAACGGATCAGTTTTTCGTTTACCGGATTAATGGCAAATGAGGAAATGCTCAACACCAGCGCTGCGATTACAAAAAAGAATTTTTTCATGGCTATACTTTTTAATTGAACTGATTTACGGTGGCAAAGATAATTTGCCAACGGACTATTCAGGTGGCCGGTTTATAGATAGCTGGTAGTCCGGTTTGCCATCGGCTGGATATGGGACCGGCCGAAGCGTATCAACGTACATTGTTTAATTTTTCTTGCCCGGCAGGTCAATATTTTTTTCTGCGGATGGTGGTGTTGAGCACGTCTATTGCGTGTGTGGCTTCCTGCTCGGTCATAAATCCAAATCCAAGGCGGGTGGCATTGAGTGAAACCGGGCCGGTATTGTGTATAACACCCGAAGGCAATATGACCTGCTGTGCCTTCATGGCCTTCGACAGGGCTGGCAACGGTACAGATTTATCAAATTTTGCCCATATGGCGAGGCCGCCGTCGGGTTTTTTGAAATCTATTACGTCTGCCAGTTGCTGCTGCAGGTAATTGCACATGAAGTCACGTCTTGCATGATAAGTGCGCAACACTTTTTTCATATGGCGCCGGATAGTGCCTTCACGGAACAGTTCTGTAAGGGCCAGTTCCATGATGGGATCGCCCTGCGTGTCAACCACCTGCCGCAGCCGGCATAATTCCAGTATAAGGTTTTGCGGCGCCACAATATAACCTGTACGTATAGCCGGGGAAATGGTTTTGCTGAGCGTTCCTACATATACCACCATACCATTTGTATCGGCGCTAACCAGGGGCAAAATGGGGCTGCTGAGATAATGGAAGTCGTAGTCGTAATCATCCTCTATGATGATGAACCCATATTTTTCCGCCAGCGACAGCAGTTTGATTCTCCGTGCCCCGGTGAGTGTAACGGTAGTGGGGTAGTGATGGTGCGAAGTGATGTACATCGCCTTGATCTTTTTTCGCCGGCATATTCTTTCAATTTCGTCCACATCAATACCGTGGTCGTCCACCTTTACCCGATGCAGCCTGGCGCCGGCGGTAATGAAGGTAAGATCGGCATAGAAATAGTTGGTGTCGCCCACTATTACCGTGTCGCCTTTTTCGATCAGTACGCGCGCCAGCAGGTACAATGCCATCTGGCAGCCGCGTGTGATCATAATGTTTTCATAGGAAGTGCGCAGTCCGCGGCTGTCGTTCAGGTAATCCGACAGAGTAGCCCGGAATGTTTGCACGCCGGGCACTTCCACATAAGCCATATACCGGTGGTTGGTATTGCGTTGCAACACTGCCTTGTACGCTCTCCCCAGTTCATCGTAAGGGATCAGTCGCACATCGGGGCCATCGTGAAAACCGGTGATGTGGCGCCAGGGCAAAGAAGGTTCATGGAGGTGCTTGTTCACTTTTACAGGGTAACCGGTTTGTGCAGGAAAGCGTTGCTGTATGGTAGCATTTTCTGCAAAGCGGCGTGGACTGATTTCAGGTAATTCCTTGCTGGTAAATGTTCCCTGTGAGGGACGCATCTCGATCCATCCCTGCGCGTCCAGTTCTTCATAGGCGCGCACGATTGTTTTGCGATGTACATCCAGCATTTCGGCCATCATGCGCGTACCCGGCATTTTGATTCCCGGGCCGATGCGCCCTTTTTTCATTTCGCGAATGACTGCGTTGGCTATCTGCAGATATACAGGTGTATCGCTGGCGTCATCTATTGCGATGATTGTTTTCCATGGAAGCATAGCGGACTACTGGTTGGGTGAAAAATGAAATATAAAGATAGTCCGTTTGAGCATTTGTGCATGCAGCCTGTTCTGGTAAAGATTGGTGATAGTATTTGCAAAAATCTCCAGCCAGGGATAAGTGCTGGAGCTATGTGATGTGCACAGCAATGCATGAGTCAATTTTTTTGGCGCAATTTGCAGTATGACCCTTATCTTCGCATACGCTTTAAAGGTAGTAATACCTTTTCCCCAAAAAAGAAATAGCCACACATGCCCGGCAACGTATAACCGTTGCATTTACCTTCCATAGACGCACCATAGACAACGATGTGGAAAAAAAAATTCTTAAAAAATAAACCTATAGGTTGATTTTATGAAACTTTGCAGTATCTTTGTTGATGAGAACAGGCAGAGCGGAATATGGAGCGTACGGATAGGTGGGGAATCGGGCAATGAGTTCCGGCGCTTTATTGACAACGCGCTGGATTCCGAATGGTTGCACCATTTCTTTATGAATAACCGAAGCGATCTGGAAAGCGGTTATTTTGGTGAAATTGATGTGGGAGAGGCTATCATTAAAACTATTCGGGAAATGACAACTATTGACCGTGTGCTTATCCGTTATGCCTCGGGAGGGTTTGCAGAAATGGGCGTATCGTTGCAGCATTTGTTCAAACCTTTGAACAATCATGAGTATTCGATACTTCCCTTGCAATTGAGCAAGGCCCGCCTTTATACCGGCTGGGTCCGATTGTACGCCGTTCGGATTGCTGAAAATTGCTATGTAATTACCGGGGGCGCTATCAAACTTACCAGGCAAATGGACCGTCCTCATTTGCAGGAAGAGTTGCGAAAGCTACAGTTGGTGAAGCGTTTTCTGCAATCAATGAATGTTATGTATCCTGAAGATTTGAAAAACTATAGCATATGAAAGATATCGTGAAAAAGCTGCAGGAATTGAGCGAAGACCATTCTGCAGCGTGGCTGGAAGGCGCCAAATGGCGGGATGCCAACCATGACTGGCTGATCAAGTCAGCGGTCATTGCAGTACGCGTACTGCAGGCCCTGGACGAGCAGCAGCTTTCCCAGAAAGATCTGGCCCAACGCATGGGTGTTACGCCGCAGCAGATCAGCAAAATTGTGAAGGGCAAAGAGAACCTCACGTTGGAAACTATTGCCAAACTGGAAAAAGCCCTGGGCATTGTGATCATCAGCGAGGAGGTAAAGAAGAAGAAAAAGCGCGGCGCGAAAAAGAAAACAGCTGCGTAAGCCCCGGCACAAATATTTTATCCTTTTTTATGTAAGCTTATTGTTCACACACAAAAAGTGAATCATGAAAAAGGATGCTGAAAAAAGGCAGCCGGCCGGTGGCAATATGGCGCAGGGCAACCAGCCCGCAGATCGTTCCCGGTCAAACGAAAAAGCAAGCGTGGGTGGCGCCTATAATTCCGGTGTTACTTCTGATGATCCGGAAGAAAAGCAAGCAATAGAGAAACAGGGATCGCTGGGAAAAAAACAACCGTTGTCAGCTAACGAAAAACAACAGCAGCAGCCACCACAACAGGGAGAAGGGTTGACGAAAGAGGATATACCAGACAGCACCAATGAATCTACAGGTAGAATGGGCAGTGGGTTGCGGCAGGATTCTAATTGAAGCGGTGGGAGGGGGCGGTAGCAATGCTCTTTGTTTCCCGGCACTGCCCCTTTGCAGTTAAACCGTTGATTGGGGACGATCCCTTCCAGCCTGAGTATTTATTTCTACGCAAACCAAAATCATCTCTTCCTAAGCCTGATAGCGGCGCTTAACACAAAAAAATTTACACACACTCCCCGTGAAGCGACTGCAATAAATGAATTAATAGCTGTCAGGGTTTCAATTACTATTGTCCATGAAATGAATGTAGCAATGCGCTACCTGCTCCGGGTACGATGTCCAAACGATGTTTCCGGCAGTGCTGTCTGTCTGCCGCACGGGCATAATTTTTATGCCATTAGGTTGGTTTATAATATTTTTTAACGTGAAAATTGTTTGATTATGGCAGACTATAATCGCTACAGGGGTTCTTCGGACTACCCCTTTTATGGAAGCCGGGAAGAAGACCGGGGCCGCTATAGCCGGAGGGAGTATGACCAATCCGAAGGTGATTATGGCAATATGGGCCAGTCGGGTCAACGGCGAGGCTCAGGCATGTACGGTAGCGAAGGCGAAGAAGACAGACGTTGGCGGCGTTATGATGAAGACTACAACCGCGAATATGGCAACCGGGGTAGCCGTGAATACGGTGGCAGCGGTTATGGTGCAGGGCAGTATTTTTCAGGCTTCAATCCGGAGCGATATCGTACCGGCCGTGGAGGTATATACGGGTACAGCAGCGAATACAACCCGTACAGGAGCAGCAGCAGGGAATATGACGAAGATTATGAAAACCCGGGCAACATGGGACGCAGCTATGAACGCCATTCGATGGGCCGCGGCAGGGAATATGGCGGTGAGCAAAGAGAACAGGACCGTGGCTGGTGGGACCGCACCCGCGATGAAGTACAATCATGGTTCGGTGATGAAGAAGCCGAAAGGCGTCGCCGGCAAGACAAAAGAATGGGCATGTTCCGCGGCAAAGGACCGAAAGGCTATCACCGTTCCGATGAACGGATCCGTGAAGATGTGAATGACCGCCTGAGTGATGATCCGTTCCTGGATGCATCAGAAATAGAAGTGCAGGTAAACAATGGTGAAGTAATACTTACTGGTACTGTTGACAACCGGATCGACAAGCGCCGTGCTGAAGACATAGCGGAAGATGTATCCGGCGTTACCAATGTGCAGAACCAGTTGCGGGTTAAACAAACCGCTACTGCAACCATGGGCCAAACGCAGCCAATGAATCAATAAACGGATTGCCATTACAATTTATTGCAAACGGCCGCATACCAGTACAGGTAGCGGCCGTTTGCATTTTATCTTCTCCCTTACCGCTCGCCACCCCTTGCACCCGCCTTTCACATAATTCCCGGTGCCTAACCGCGCAGATTGCTTTATATTTAGTATGACAGCCCCGCCTGATTTCTTTCCGTTAAACAATTTTTTGTATGAAAAAAGCCAGTTTATTGCCGCTTGTGCTACTATGCGGTTTGTTTGCACCTGCGCAAATCAACGCACGACTTTTCCGGTATGCAGACATTTCACAAACACAGATTGCCTTTGTGTATGGAGGCGACCTATGGGTAGTGCCCAAAACGGGCGGAACAGCCAACCGGTTAACATCCTCTCCCGGTGAAGAAGCCTATCCCAAATTTTCACCCGATGGACAAACCATTGCCTACAGCGCCACCTACAATGCTAACACTGATGTGTACACTATTCCGGCAACAGGTGGTGTGCCGGTGCGTCTTACTTATCATTCGATGCCCGACAGGGTAGTGGACTGGCATCCCGATGGCAATAAAATTCTGTTTGCATCGCAGCGGGAAAGCGGCACGCCGCGGTTCAACCAGTTCTACCTGGTGTCGAAAAACGGCGGGTTACCGGAAAAATTGCCGCTGCCTTATGCGGAGCTGGGCAGCTTCTCACCGGATGGTGATCGCATTGCCTATGTGACCCGCATCACTGAAAATTATCCGTTCAAAAGATACCGTGGCGGTCTTGCCTCCGATGTGCTGGTATATCATCTCAAACAAAACAAAGTAGAAAATATAACCGCCAACCCTGCTACCGACGGCAAACCGGCCTGGGTAAAGAACAAAATCTTTTATGTGTCTGATGTAGACAAAAGCCAGCGGCGCAATATCTGGGTGTATGATACAGAAAAGAAAGCAGCGCAGCAACTGACACGTTTTACCGACGTAGATGTAAACTATATGTCTGCTGGTCCTGCAGACCTCGTGTTTGAAGCCGGGGGAAAATTATATGTGCTCAATGCCGAAAGCCACAAGTATGAAGAAGTAAATATCCACGTAATGTCAGACATGGCGTCGGTGATGCCACGTAATGTGAATGTGGGCAGGCGCATACAGGGTTACACGGTATCGCCCGACGGAAAGCGCGCCATTTTTGCGGCGCGTGGTGAACTGTTCAATGTACCTGCCGAAGAAGGGTATGTGGTGAACCTTACTGCTTCCAGCGGCGCCCTCGACAGAAACCCTGCCTGGTCGCCGGACGGCAAGTACGTGGCTTACTGGAGCGATGCATCGGGCGAGAACGAAATTTATTTGCGTGAAATCAATTCCACCAATGCACCCAAAAAACTAACTTCTTTCGGTAAAGGTTTTGGTTTTCGTTTGTTCTGGTCGCCGGACAGTAAGAAGATTGCTTTCATTGACCATGAGCAATCCATCAAAGTGATCAACATCAGCAATGGCCAGATCACGGAAATAGACCGCACGAAGAAAAATACGTTCAGTTCCATGTGGGGATTTGAATTGAGCTGGTCGCCAGACAGTAAATGGATTGCCTATAACAAAGCGCTCGAAAATCTGAACAGCGCTATTTTCCTTTACGACTGGGAAGGAAAGAAATTGCACCAGCTTACTTCCGGTTATTATGATGATTCCCGTCCTGTTTTTGACCCGGCAGGAAAGTATTTGTTCTTTTTCACGGAACGCCACTTCTCGCCATCCTACAGCAGCATGGACGCTTCCTGGATCTATTCCAATTCCACGCAACTGGCAGCCGCTGCCCTTGATCCATCCACCCCCTCTATACTGCCGCCAAAGAACGATGTGGCAACAATCAAAGTCACTGCATCGGGAAAAGAGGACAAAAAACAGACTGCCACGCCCAAGACCGGCGGTAACAATGCTGCTGATGTGAAGACGCTGAAAATCGATGTGAATGGATTCGAAACCCGCGTAGAGGTATTGCCGGTACCGCCAGGCAATTACGGACGGCTGGCAGCTGTGGAAGGAAAACTGGTGTATCATCGCTTTCCCAATACCGGTGCGGATGGAGGCAGCGCTTCGTTGTGTTATTACGATATTGAAAAAAGGGAAGAAAAAACCATTTTAAGCAATGCCAACGGCTTTGAGATAACACACGATGGTAAAATGATCCTGGCAGAAGATGGTCAGGGATATGGTATGGTATCAGTGGCGCCCGATCAGCAAATCAAAAAGCGGTTGCCCGTTGCTGATATGAACATGTTGCTCAACCCGCGCGAAGAATGGACACAAATCTTTAACGACACCTGGCGGCGCTACCGCGATTTCTTCTATGATCCCCATATGCACCAGGTGAACTGGAACAGCCTGCGCAAACAATATGGCGAACTGGTGAATGATGCCATTACGCGTTGGGATATCAACAATATCCAACTGCAACTGATTTCTGAACTCAGCGCCGGTCATACCTATGCCGGCGGCGGCGATATGGAAACCAGCGATTACCGCGAATGTGGTTTTCTTGGCATCGACTGGGAACTGCACAACAACCATTACCGCATCAAACGCATTGTGCGACCGGCCACCTGGGACAATGAAGTGCGTGCGCCTTTCGACAAACCAGGTGTTGCTGTAAAAGCCGGCGATTATATACTGGCAGTGAATGGCCAGCCGCTTGATCCCGCCATCGATCCTTATGCCGTGCTGGAAGGTAAGTCGGGCAAAACCATTGTGCTGCTGGTAAACGACAAGGCTTCTACTCAAAATGCCCGCGAGGTAACCATCAAAGCGCTCACGCAAGCACAGGAAGTACGTTTGCGTCATCTTGAATGGATAGAGTCGAATAGAAAGAAAGTGGAGGAACTGTCTGGCGGGCAACTGGGCTATATGTATATGCCCAATACAGGCGTGGATGGGCAAACCGAACTGTTGCGTCAATTTTATGCGCAGGTGCATAAAAAAGGTTTTGTGATTGATGAACGCTTCAACGCGGGCGGCCAACTGGCAGACCGGTTTATTGAAATGCTCAATCGTCCCGTACTTTACAATATTGCCTGGCGCAATGCCGATGTTACCGTATGGCCGGTAAAGGCCAATGATGGTCCCAAGGTGATGCTGATCAATGGCTGGGCAGGTTCCGGTGGTGATGCTTTCCCCTGGGCATTTCAGCAATTGAAGCTGGGGCCCATTATCGGTGAGCGAACATTGGGTATACTGGTTGGACCCGCTACCAGTCATTCATTGATCGATGGTGGTTACATTACTGTGCCTGATGCCCGATTGTATGGAGCAGATGGAAAATGGTTTGCGGAAGGATATGGTGTAAAACCCGATATTGAAGTATGGGATGATCCGGTGGAACTGGTAAAAGGAAATGACCCGCAACTGAAGCGGGCTGTAGAAGAATGTATGAAACTGGTGCAAACAAAACCGAGGAAGTTGTACCCGCGGCCGGCGTTTGAAAACAGAACTGCAGCAGGGTTTTGAGTTCCTGTAAAATGACTATATAGCGTTAGAAGCCACTAAATCATTTTAGTGGCTTCTTTGTTTTTTTCTTCTTCTTCACTCCACAATTTAATGTAGAAAAAGCTCAACAGGAAAGCGTGATAGAAAATCAATAACTGTAAGAAAATGGTGGTGCGCTTTTTTCTATTGATGTAGCCCCGTAACGCATTTCGTTTACCTAATACATTATTATGAAAAATTCAAGTAACCAGGAAACCGCCTATTCATTACCATCCTTGCGTGTTGTGTTTAAAAAAGCCCGATTTCAGGAAGCGCATGATCATATTTCTCCGGCTGAGAATGGTCCAGCAGAAAAACCGGATACCCCCGCTTGGCCGGATCATCTCCCTATGTTTGATGACTACAAGTTTAAGGCGAAAGATCACGATCCTCTATAACGTTTTTGCTACGCGTCCGCGTTGACGGGCTGCCTGCAGCGCGCTCCCTGGTGCAACGTTTTGCAGGGATGCGACGCCATCTTTTTGCAGGCGGCCGCCACCATCAGAAAGCCTGCCAATAGCAGTTGGGGCAGTTGTTTTGGCAGCATGGAAAAGCAGGTTTATATCCCGGTGACCTGCCCCTTCCAAAGAGCCTGTTTTTTAGGGTGTGTGGACCAAAGGTTCACAAAAAGGCGATACCCTGTATTTTTTCCAAAGCAGCGGAAAAAATACAGGGTGCGGTACTCCATAGCTCCTTTCCCAACGCTTGTTCCTGCCTACTTTGAAGAAGAATTCAGGTACAGGCTGGGGAAACTGGAAATCAAAAACGCGGTCGGTTCAGGCGATTTTTTCCGGTTCCCCAGTTTTACCTGGAAGAATGATGGCCAAAGTTTTGAAGTTTCAGGCAATGAATTGTATCCTTTTGCTTCAACTATCCTGGGAACATTTACTTATACCAAAGTAAGGTAGCCTGCGGATTGATGGTGCGCCTTTTACTTTCGCCCTCCATACTGTACATGCTAATATGTTCCCGGTTTATTGAATACCAGGTCGCCATTACTGTCAATGGTAATGGACCGGAGCGGATTGGGCAATGCTACCGGTAACCGGCCCAGGTTGGAGTTGAGCGCTTCGGTAAAAGTTCTTTTGATATCCGGCCGGTTCAAAATATCTGTAAATACTTTCGATGCCATATTGAATACGCCCTGGTTGCCAAAATTCTCCAGGTATCCCACTACTACATTAAAACCTGCGCTGCGGATTTGTCCGGACACTACCACCCGCGCTTTGCTGTAAGTGATCTTGCCGGCTTCAATGGCCGGGGTGAGGTAAATTTCTGTTTTTAACTGTTCCAGGTCGGCCCACCACATGCCGCCACCGCAGATAATATTGTCGATGCAATTGGCCAGTACTTCATGCCCGTTTTGTTCATAGTTGATGGTGATTTTGATCTCCGAGCCAACCACATCCACAGACTGTGTTCTGTTGCGAATGTCGATGAAGTAAATCGTTGCCGGATTGTTACGGGCAGGCGCCAGATCGAAAGTGTGGGTAACGCGATTGGCAGGCAGACCAATCTGCAAGGTGCAGTCATTCGGTTTGGTGAATTTGAACGTATTGTCGCGGTTGAACTCACCCGCTGTTGGCGTATAGTTGTTGATCTTTAACCTGAGGGTGGCCAGTATCAGGTTGAAAGAGCCCAGCCACTGTCTTTTGGTAACCCTGGTGCCGGTATACACTTTCATGTTATCCACTTTTACAGTTGTTACCGGAATGATCCTGGGCGTGGTATCTGACAATGCGGGTTGTGTATGGGCAAAACAGGATATGCTGCACAATACAAGTACCATTAACATACAAGCGTTTCGAATAGCCGCAACGGACGACATAGGTAAAAAGTTTTTGGTTAAAGGAATGATGACAATGCATGCTAAGATACCCGCGCGGCTTTACGCTAACACTACATCATGATGTAGTAACACAAAGGTTGGTGGTAGGTGTTGGCAACCGGGGCAAACGATATATTTTGCGGGATATGTAAACTGTTGTTTGAAGGACGTGGCAAATGCTAAGTTACCCTGTTATTTCCTTTTCCAACAGCTTCATCGCTTTCGGAAGATCAATGCCTTTCTTCAATGCGGGTTGGAAAAGGTCGCCGGTTTCTTTCAGGCGGGCCGTCATATTGAAGATCGTGAAGTCGAGTATATTCAGTCCCTTTTTTACTTCTTCCCAATGGAGCGGCGCCGACACAGGCGCACCTGGCTTGGGACGCAGTGAATAAGGGCCTGCCACGGTAGCCTGTGGCCGGTTTTGCAGGAAGTCGATATAAAGCTTGTCTTTTCTTTTTTGCGTATACCGCTCAATGCTTGTAAACGAAGGCAGTTCTCTGTGCACCACCTTTGCGATCAGTCTCCCGAATTCTTTTGATTCTTCGTACGTGTACTTCGCACCAAGCGGAATATATATGTGCAATCCTGTAGAACCGGAAGTTTTGCAACAGGAAGGCAGGTGGAAAGTATCCAGTACCTGTTTGGTTACCAGCGCTGTTTCAATAACCTGTGTGAATGGATTCTTTTTTGTGGGATCAAGGTCAATGATACACCAATCGGGATGATCGGGCTTTTGCATGCGGCTGCTCCAGGGATTCATTTCTATACAACCCATAGAAGCAATGTACAGCAGACTGGCTTCATCAGTACATACGAGGAAATGTTTTTGCCTGCTGTCCTGCTCACTGTAATAGGGAAAAGGCACAATCCATTCGGGCACTTTACCGGTAATGTCTTTCTGGTAAAAGCTTTTTCCGTTGATACCATTAGGGAAGCGGTTGAGTGTTTGCGGGCGGTCTTTCATGTATGGCAACATAAACGGCGCAACCTGGTAGTAGTAATTCAGCATATCACGCTTCGTTACTTTTTCATTGGGCCAGTATATTTTGTTGAGGTTGGTAAATTTTACCTGGTGGCCATTGATTTGTTTCACCTGTGTTTTTTCTGTTGGATTGAGCAATGTTTTTCTTTCTTTTTTACCTGTTGAACGAGTGTATGCACTACTCCTCCATGCATTTGTCTGCGGGATCATTTTTTCCAGCGACGCCGGTTTTTCACGCACTACGGTTGACGCATCTTTGTCTTGGCGCAATCGTTCAAAAGATGGATGCCGAATAGCTCCATCGCGTGTGATTTCATGATAGCTGATTTCACCTACAAGCCGGGGTTTTACCCAGGTAACTGTGGCTTTGGGAGGATGCGGTCGAAACCTGGAAGGTTTATTATAGTCGGGGACCTCTGCAAAAGGACATCGGGAAGTAATCAGCGGTTTTAATTTTTGTAAAATCTCCGTTTGCATGTTGTCTGTAAATCCTGTACCAACTGGTCCCACATACTGCAATACACCATTCTCATATATACCCAGCAGCAAGGCACTGAACTGGCGTGAAGTATTTTCATTCTTCGTATATCCTCCAATGACAACATCCTGCCGTTGTTCAATTTTGATCTTTAACCACGCTTTCGAGCGGGCTCCAGGTATGTATGGGCTGTCCGTTTTCTTGGCAAGTATGCCTTCGAGTCCCATCCTGCGGGCGGCATCAAAAACCTCGGCGCCGCCTGCCTCAAAATTTTCGCTGAATACAATCGTGGGATGATGCGGAGGAACAATGGAACGCAATTGTTCTCTTCTGTACTGTAACGGCATGTTCATGATATCATATCCATCCAGCCACAACAAATCGAATAGGTAATACAACAGTTCTCCATCTGCTTCGCTGCGCCAGTTTTGTAAATGGTTGAAGTCGGAGATGCCTTTTTCATTGGCCACAATGATTTCGCCATCCACCACTGCGCGCACCTTCCATTGCTGCAGCGCTTCATATACAGGGTAGTATTTATCATTGAAGATTTTGTTGTTGCGCGACCGGAGGTCGACCCTTTGCTTATCAATATAGGCAAGCGCGCGATACCCGTCCCACTTAATTTCATAGGACCATCCTGGTGCTTCCGGCGGTTTGTCAACCAGCGTGGCCAGCATCGGTTGAATATCTTTTGGCAAGGGTGCTTTTATGCCGGGTCTTTTTGCAGCGCGTGCTTTAAGGGGAGCGTTGCCTTTGCGTGCCGGTTTATGACTTGCTTTTTGCTGAACGGCAGTACGCGTACTTTTTGCAACGGCTGTTGTGCGCTTTTTCCGCACAACCTTCTTTTGTTTACCGGCAGTGGCAGGCATAATCTGTTTTCAACATGTCATGAAAACCCTGTGCCACACAGGAACAGTAGGAGCTGCAAAAAAACGAAAGTCCGGATGTCTGAGAGCAACTTCCGGACTTTCATGTATATGCCGTATTCTTAGCGCTGACTAACTCAGGTTTTCATCCACCACTTTCTGATCAATAGATTCTTCCAACTGGTGTTCTTCCTGCAGTTGTTTGAGCCTCTTGCCGTAAGCAATTCTTGTAATCAGCACAAACAACACAGGCACCACAAAAATGGCCAGTGTGGTGGCAGAAAGCATACCACCCAGCACGGTCCAGCCGATTGTTTTGCGTGCTTCCGCACCGGCGCCGCTCGAAAAGGCCAGTGGCAGTACGCCCAGGATGAAGGCCAGCGATGTCATAACAATGGGGCGCAAACGCAATTGCACTGCCTGCAGCGTTGCATGCACCACATCGATGCCGCGGTCTACGCGTTCCTTGGCGAACTCAACAATCAGGATGGCGTTTTTGGCAGACAAACCAATCAGCGTGATCAATCCGATCTGTGCATAAATATTGTTCGACAAATTGGGCAGGAAGGTAAGTGTCAATATTGATCCGAATGCGCCTATAGGTACTGCAAACAATACCGAGAAAGGTATTGACCAGCTTTCGTACAAAGCGGCGAGGAACAGGAACACAAATACCACCGAAACGGCAAAGATGATGCCCTGGCTGCTGCCCGCTTTGATTTCTTCGCGGCTCAAACCACTGAATTCATATCCATAACCCGCTGGCAGTACCTTGTCGGCCACTTCACGCAAAGCCTGGATGGCCTGTCCGCTACTGTAGCCGGGTTTGGGAGAACCGTTGATTTCAATTGAGCGATAAATATTGTAGTGCGAAATTACCGAAGGCGTTTCCACTACTTTGGTGGTTACCAGCGCGCTTAACGGCACCATATTGCCTTCAATATTCCTTACATAATATTGGTTGAGGTCGTTGATGCTGGTGCGATAGCTGCTGTCAGCCTGCGCCACAACGCGGAAGTTTCTTCCATATATATTGAAGTCGTTTACATAACTGCTGCCCAGCAGTGTTGACAGCGTGGTATACACATCCGAAACCAGTACGCCGAGCTTTTTGGCTTTTTCACGGTCAACGTCTACCTGGTAGCCGGGTGTACGGCTGCTGAAGAAGGTATAGGCCATGCCAATTTCCGGGCGTTTGTTCACTTCTGCCAGGAAATTGCGTGCTACCTGTTCAAATTGCCTGATATCATCGGTGCTGGTTGTTTGCTGCAGTTCAAACGTAAAACCGGCCGTGGCGCCCAGTCCGGGAATGGCCGGCGGTGCAATGGCCAATACACGTGCTTCCTTGATGTCGGCCATACGTCTTTGCACATCTGCAATGACAGCCATTACCTGCTGGTCCTTGCTTTTGCGTTCGTCCCAGTGTTTCATGGTTACGAAGAGCGTACCGGTGTTTGATTTCTGGCTGAAGGTAACAATATTGAATCCTGCCAAACCGCCAACTACCCTGATGGCAGGCATTTCGCCTACCCGTTTCATAATGGTGTTGAGCATTTCCACACTGCGTGTAGTGGAAGTGGCTTCGGGCATTTCATACGTCACAAAGAAGCGGCCTTCGTCTTCTGTGGGAATGAAACCAGTGGGTTTGTTTTTGAAGAGCATGTACAAGCCCACAAACAATACAGCCAGCATCACCAGCACATAAGGTGCGCCTTTGATCCACCGGTTTACACCGCGGGTATACGAATTGTTCATTCTTCCGAATGCGCGGTTGAAGGCTGCAAAGAATCGCTGTAACCAGTTCTTCTTTCCGTTTTCATCTGCAGCAGGTTTCAGCAGCAGCATACACAGGGCAGGTGTGAGCGATAACGCTACAAAGGCCGAGATGAGTACCGATACCGCAATGGTGATGGCAAACTGCTGATACAGTCTTCCCACAATACCGGGAACGAAACCTACTGGTACAAACACGGCCGCCAAAATCAATGCAATGGCCACTACCGGTCCGCTGATATCGCGCATGGCGCGTATGGTTGCTTCCTTGGGCGATAGTCGTTCCTGGTCAATATAATGTTGTACAGCCTCTACCACCACAATGGCATCGTCCACCACTATACCAATGGCCAGCACAAAACCAAAGAGGGTAAGTGTATTGATGGTAAAACCAAGCGGTATGAAAAAAATGAACGTACCGATAATAGACACGGGGATGGCGAGTATCGGTATAAGCGTTGCCCGCCAGTTTTGCAGGAACAGGAATACTACCAGCGTTACCAGTAACAAGGCTTCCACCAGCGTTTTCACCACTTCATTGATAGACACCTGAACCACGCTGGCCGACTCGAATGGAGAGATGTAATCAACATCTTTCGGGAAGCTGGCTTTTAATTGTTCCAGCGTGTTCATAATGCCCTTATAGGTTTCGAGCGCGTTGGCGCCGGGCGCCTGGTAGATGAGCATGAAGGCGGCGCGCTTTCCGTTTACAAAGGCATTGTTGTTATAGTTGAACTTTTCCAGTTCCACGCGGGCCACATCTTTTAAATACACGATGGAGCCGCGTGAAGGGTCGGTGCGCACCACGATGTTCTCAAAATCTTCTACACGGTTCAGGCGGCTGTTGGTGAGTACGCTGTATTCAAAAGCTTGTGTGCCGGGTTGCGGATTGCCGCCTACTGTGCCCGCTGCAATCTGCAGGTTTTGTTCTGTGAGCGCGGCCAGCACTTCTGTAGTGGTCAGTTGCAGGCTGGCCAGTCTTTCGGGGTTGAGCCAGATGCGCATGCCAAACTCATCGCCCAATGAGAAGATATCACCCACACCGGGCACGCGCAGGAGCGCATCTTTTACATACAGGTTGGCGAAGTTGCCCAGGAAGGTAGCATCGTGTGTGCCATTGGGTGAGTAAATGGCCAGCACCATCATGATGCTCGGGTTCCTTTTGCGCACCACCAGGCCGAGTCGTCTTACCACATCGGGCAGCGTAGGTTCTGCCACGCTTACGCGGTTTTGTACATCGAGTGCAGCAATATCCACGTCGGTGCCAATATCAAACGTTACGTTGATGCTGGCCTGTCCGCTGCTGGTACTGTTGCTGCTGATATACGACATGCCGGGGGTACCATTCACCTGCGACTCAATGGCGGTGGTGGTGGTTTGCTCCACTGTTTGCGCATCGGCGCCTGTAAAGCTGCCGCTGATGCTAACGGTGGGCGGTGTAATATTCGGGTATTGCGCAACCGGCAGCGTGCTCATGGCAATCAATCCCACCAGCACAATCACAATAGAAATTACAATGGCAGTTACCGGTCGTTTTATAAATGTATTCGCAATCATTTCTACTCAATGCTTTGATTGTTCTTAATTTCTCTACACACCACTTATTGTTCACTCTTTTTGATAGCAGCTCCTTCACGCAGGTTTTGCACGCCCTGCACCACAATTTCCTCACCGTTGGTAAGTCCTTCCTTCACCACCACGTCGGTGCCGATTTGTTTACCGAGCGTTACCTGTCGCTGGGTTACTTTGCTGCTGTCTGTCACTACATACACAAAAAATTCTCCCAGCTGTTCTGTAACTGCCTTATAGGGGATAAGTATGGATGATGAATTGTTCAACACCCGCACTTTACCACTCATGCCCGGTTTCAGTACATTCTTCGGATTGGGAAAAATCAAACGCACTTTGATGGTGCTGGTCCGCGGGTCTACTGCCCGGTCGAGCAGGTGAATTTTTCCCGGATAGGGATAAATGTCCTGTCCGAATGCCAGGGTGAAAACAGAATCCGCCGCATTGTTTTTTTGCTGCAGTTGGCTGAAGCGATAGATTTCGCGCTGGTCAACTGCAAAGTCAACTGTTACGGGGTTGTCGGAAGACAGTGTGTTCAACACCGTTTGTCCGGCTGTTACCGGCGAACCCATTTTTACCTGGCTGATGCCGATGGTGCCATCAAAAGGCGCATAGATGGTAGTATAGCGCACACTGGTCTGTACTGCCCGCACGGCAGCCTTTGCTGCTTCTACCTGTTTTTGGGCTGCTTCCAGTGCGGCATCTGCATTATCTACCAGTTGTTTGGCAACAGCGTCCTGTTTGTCCAGCTCGTGATAGCGGTCAGCATCTTTTTTAGCCCTGGCCAGGTTGGCTTCCTGCACCTGCAGGTTGGCAATGGCCTGCTGATAATTGGCTTCATATTGCTGCTGATCTATAGTGTAGAGCTTTTGTCCTTTCTTTACGCGATCGCCATCACGGAAATATATACCGGTTATGTATCCGCTTACTTGCGCCCGCAGATCCACTTCATTCAAGGCTGTTACAGTGGCGGGATATTCATCATGATACCGCACATTGGAAGTGTTGACGACGGTGGTGGTAACTGCCACGGCCGGCGGAGGGCCCTGCATGGGACCCGGCTGTTGCTGACTACCACAGGCGGCCACTGCCAAAACTGCTCCTACGCCTGCTACCTTCCTGATTAATGAACGTGACATATAATAAATACTGTTTTTTATCGTGAGCAATAATTTTAATAATGGTGAATGTTGAAATCAATTTGCAATCAGTCCCAGTGCCCGCTGTACATCAACCTTGCTGGCCAGTACCCGGTTAATGGCATTATAGTAATTGATGCGTGCCGTGCGCAGATCGGTTTCTGCTGTGATCACTTCCAGGTATGTTTTGATGCCGGAGCGATATTGCAGCTGTATTACGTCGTATACTTCCTGCGCCAGCAACAGGTTTTCTTTCAAAGTTTCATAGTTTACCAGGTTGCTTTTGTACGCAGCAAGCGCCTGCGCATATTCTGCATTGATATTGTTTTTCAGCTGCTGCAGGCTCCAGTCTGTATAACGTAACTGCCATTCGGAAGCCCGTATATTATATTTTCGCTTCCCTCCCTGGAAAATAGGCCAGGCAAGCGTGAGCCCTGCAAACGAATTGGGGAAATTGGTGCTGTACAGTTTTCCGAATTCATTGTTCTGGTAATTGAGATTGTAGGCACCGTTGGCTGTGATGCTCGGCAGGTAACTCCATTTATTATACCGCAAATCGGCTTCCTGCAGGCGACGCTGGGTAAGCAATTGTTGAAATTCGATGCGCCGGTTGTAATCGATACCAGTGGTGGTATCGAGTACAATATCGCGTTCCATCTGCAAACTGTCGTACACAATAGGCAAGGGGGCATCGGCCGGATAGTTCATAATGGATTTCAGGTATTCCATTCGTGCTTCCAGCAATTCCTGGTTGCTTTTGAGCTGCGCTTTGGAGTTGTTCAACGCAATGGTGGCGCGTTTGTAATCGGTGCGGTCAGCCACGCCTGCCTGGTACTGATTGAATGCATCGCGCAGGCTGCGTGCCAGCCGTACGGTGTCTTCCGCCGCGGCCCTGATCTGCAGCATGGTGGTCAGTACATCGTAGTACGCCTTGGTAACGGCCACGGTTATGTCAATTTTGCTGCTGGCAGTGGTTTGCTGTGCCAGTTGCCGTACATCGCGTGCCGTTCTGCTGGCCAGCAGTACATCGCGGTTGAAAATATTCTGACGGGCTGTGAACTGCACCGCTGAAATATTTTCCACTCCAATACGAACAGGATTGCCCTGGAAAATGGTGGTCTGCAGCTGGAAGTTGTGCTGAAACGTGTAGGCAAAGTCCAATTGCGGATACCAATCGGCCAGCCGGCTCTTGATATTGTTTTCCGTTATCTGTTCATTGATGTACGCTTGATGCACGGCAGGCTGGTGGCTCAGTGCATACTGAATAACGTTTTGCAATGTGGCTTCCCGGATGAGACTGTCGGTAGCCCTTTGCTGCCCCATAACAGTTGTGAAAATCCCTCCGCTGAATAATCCTATAAGGCCAGCCATACGCAATAAACGGGTTGGCTTGATACACTCTTTCTCCATATAATAAAGTCGCTTGTAATAAGGAAGATCCCGGATATACATGCATACATGCAATTTCCGGTTACATCGTTCGGACCATGACACGCAATCGATTCCATGTCCTGCTTTCAGGCATTGGTATGAAGACCCGCAGAATGTCTTCACGCAATCAGGAGCGGGCAAAATTATTAAAGATTGTGGTATGGCATGTATTTAATTTTCACATAAAGGCATGGTTACACAGGTATTAGGTGGGTTTTTCACAGCCGCTGAAAACCGCACAGGAACTGGTTTTGTCATGATTCAATAATCCCTGCTGTACAGGCGGTGAAACAGGTGGATGAAAGGATTGTTCAATGGATGAAGCATTTTTGTATGAAAGAAACGCTATTGCACGGTTTTCGTTTCTATCAATAGGGATGTGAATAAAAAAATTAAGAGCCACATACCCGGCGAACCGAAAGGATAGCTTTTGTGCAACTTATTTTTGGTTTTTACGTTCTGCCTTAATTGCATAATTTACCTGAAATAAAGATTGATCTATGAGAACAATCGTATTGATAGTATGCGCATGCCTGACCCTGCATAGTGTTGCCCAGGACGACTACATTCCTGATTCGCGCAAGAAGAACGAGAGTTTTGCCAAAATAAGGGATAAAGAGATCCGTGGTCATATAGCCACCTTTGCCATTGCCGGTATCGACGAGCGCTTTGGCAAAGAGCCGCTTACCCATTCGATACCCCCTGTTGATTACGGCAGTGATTTTATCACCTTTGAGGGAAATGATATCAAAGTGACCATCCGTTCGGCGCCCTTTGAACCGGAAAAACACAAGCTCACCTATTACAATGAAAAGTACCTGATTAAAATCGACAACAAACCCTATTATGGTCATTACACGCAGGTGCCGCAGCGGGCCATCGCGTCCGTTACGGTACTGGTGGGTAAAGACACTGTAGCCATTCCGCCACAGGCCTATGCCGATCTCTACAGTCCCAATTTTGCCTACCGCGATGCAGGCGGCACTACCCGCACCCACAACAGGGTATACCTCTCCCCTGATGGGCGCACCTTATATATATACATGCTGAATGATGAGGCGAAAGGAAAGTATGAAGTAACCTGGGTTATCCGCGACAAACAATACGTGCAGCGGGTGATCGATACGGGGCTGTTGCAGTAAAGCAGTATCCATAGTAAATGGCCCAAATCGCAAAAAACCGGGCCCGGGCCACATGGCGCCGGGCCTTATTTTTATACATTTCAGACCTTTTTGTAAATAATTTCACTTCTCCACAATTAAATGAAAACCTTTACCGTTTATAGTACGGTTTTTCATAGGATATTGGATTTAAAACAGGGCGGGATGTCTATCCGGGCCCTTGTTTTTTTATAAGGAGAAAGATATATGTACTTCTTCTGTAACAGGCGTATTCAGGAAGGCACGGCGCGCAGGTAATCTCCTGGCATTGTTCATCACTGTACGTCCTTACGCCTGCAGGTATTGCTTTCCCCAATGAACTTGCCCATGGTGCAGCCTTTTGGGTTGGTTAGCATGGCTTCCACGGCAAGGAAGCGCTGCTCACGTGAAAGGCCTTGCTCGTGGTGCGCCTTATGGTTTGATACTATGGCTGCGGCAAGGAACCGCTGCTCTCCTTCAAGAACTCGCTCAGATTGCGGTCTTACCGTTTGTTACCACAGCTTCCCTGGCGAGGCCTCCTGTTAACGCCTTGCGAAAAGTTTTCCCTTCTCCCTTTTTAACAAAAGGCACGGCCGTTTGTACATTAAATTGGTGTCCGACCCCTGCACTGCTGGCCCTGACCGCTTAACCCCCGATGGAATGAATTTGGTACTTGTTTCACTGTTGATTCTTGTTTAACCTAAACAGATAAGCTATGAAAACAGCTGCGTTGTTATCCCGGGCGCCCTTGTTCCTGATAATGGCAGTAATGGTCATTACTGCCGCACGATGCACCAATGAAGCATATGCCCAGGGTACAGGCATTACTGAAGAAACCGTAAAGCGCATCATTACAGACCAGGAATATGTGTTCCGGGCAATGCGTGCGATGCCTTTGAGAGGCCGTACCATACAATTGACCAGTGCCTATGATGTAACGGTAAGCAAGGATTCCGTTTCCTCATGGTTGCCGTATTTTGGAAGGGCCTATGCTCCGCCTGTAGACCCCTCCCGCGGAGGAATCCAGTTTGTATCAACCGATTTTGAATACCAGGTTACCGACACGAAAGACGGTTGGGACATTGCCATCAGGCCCCGTGATGCACAGGATGTGCAGGAAATGTTGTTGTCTGTATTCGACAATGGAAACGCCACCCTGCGCGTGACGAGCACCAACCGGCAACCTATTTCGTTCAGCGGCTATGTTACGGAAAGAGGAAAGAAATAGGGCGCATGGTTAAGTGTGCATGTTTTTTGCTCTTGTTAATACAATAAAATGTGGGGATGATATGAATCTGATTGATGTTTTGCTGGTGCTGGTGGTGGTGCTGGCCACCTGGGGAGGTTGGAGAAAAGGGTTTATCCTTGGCATTCTCGACCTGATGGCGCTGGGCCTGAGCCTGCTTGCTACATTTTTGCTTTACCCGTATACTGCGGAACTGTTGTCGAATTTTGTACCACGCCGCAGTGCGTGGATAATGCCCATATCCTTTATTCTTACCTATGTGTTCCTTCGCATGGTGCTGGGACTGATCATCGGCAGGATTTTGATTGATATTCCCGCCGAATCGCATAACCGGCAGGTAAACCGGGCACTTGGGGTAGCTCCGGGTTTTCTGAACGGGCTTATCTATGCTACCATCCTTGCTGCCTTGTTGCTGGCCCTCCCCCTGGGAGAGCACATTGCAGAGAAAACCAGGAACAGTGCGCTCGTCAATCGCTTTACGGTGCCTGCCACCTGGCTGGGAGAAAAATTATCGCCGGTGTTCGACGACCCCGACCGCCGTGCTGTACATCGCCCGGCCAATTCGGATGAAGAGTTTGTGGAACTTCCCTATACAGTTAAAAAAGTGACCGTACGCGAAGAACTGGAAAAGAAAATGCTGAGTATGGTAAACGCTGAACGGATCAAGGAAGGACTGGACCCGGTAAAAGCGGACCCTGAACTAACGGAGGTGGCCAGACGACATTCTATTGATATGTTTGCCCGCGGTTATTTTTCCCACATAGCGCCCGAAGGCAAGGGCCCGTTCGACCGCATGCGTGATGCCGGTGTGGTGTTTACACATGCCGGCGAAAACCTGGCGCTGGCGCAAACGCTTGATCTGGCCCACGGCGGATTGATGCGCTCGCCTGGCCATCGGGCTAATATTTTACGCCCGCAATTCGGTCGGCTCGGCATCGGCATCGTTGACGGCGGTGTATATGGACTGATGATTTCGCAGGAATTCAGGAATTGATGGGAAAGACATTTAAAGACGTCTTACCTTCTATTCGTAAACCTCATTATTATATAAATGGCCAGTGCAATAATAGCCACCACAATGAGCACGCCTACCCATACGCCTGCTTTGAAAATGGCCTCAACGGCGGCACAGCTGCTGTAGAAAAGCGCTATCAGGAGAAAAATGATCGTATAGAATGATTTCATCAGTTTACCAGGTTTTAATGCAGGCAGGTTACTAACCGGCGCAGCCTTCAATACTTGTCCTATCATGAAAAATTGTGTGCCTCCCTGTTCTGCCACGAAACGCATTGATTATAACCGTCACCGGCAATAAACCCTGTAGAATATCTTCCACATCGGCACGAATCGATATTTTTGCGTCATGCAGCAACCGGTATTAGTAATCAAGTTGGGAACAGCAGTGATCACAGACAGCGAGGGCGTGATTGTGCAGGCACTGATCAAGAAAATAGCCAGGGAAGTGGCGACGCTGAGCAAACATTACCGCGTGGTGCTGGTTTCAAGCGGGGCGGTAGGCAGCGGCAAGGCTTTCATCAAAAATTATAAAGGCACGCTCACCGAAAGAAAAGCAGCGGCGGCCATTGGTAACCCGATCCTGATAAGGCTCTACCAGAAACATTTTTCCGCGTATGATATTCCTGTGGCCCAGGCATTGTGTGAACGTCATCATTTTTCTGCCCGCGCGCAATTTCTCCAGTTGAAAGAAACATTCGCTGCCTTCTGGCAAAATGGTATTGTTCCCATTGTGAATGAAAACGACCTGGTAAGCAATGTGGAACTGAAGTTTTCTGATAATGACGAACTGGCCACGCTCATGGCAATAGGCTTCGACGCAGAAACGCTGATTATCTGCACTTCCGTGGGTGGATTTATGGATAACAATCAGCAGATCATACCAACCGTTTCAAAAATAGACGCTGAGATATTGTCGTACGTGAAAACCGGAAAAAGCCAGTTAGGACTGGGCGGAATGACATCCAAGCTTACCTTTACCCGGCTGGCAACTTCCCTGGGCATCAGGGTGATCATAGGAGGATTGCGGGGCAATACACCTTTGGCAGACGCATTGGCCGGTAAAAACGGAACTACGTTTGTGCCACAACGTTCTAACCTGAAAGCGCGGCAAAAATGGCTGGCCAGCGGTTCCATTACGCTCGGCAGTATACAGGTAGACAAAGGCGCCGCAAAAGCACTGCACCAGCGCAAGAGTTTGCTGACAGTTGGTATACGCGATGTGCAGGGAAAATTTGGCGTGGCAGAAGTGGTGCAGCTGATGAACGAAGAAGGGCAGATTATCGGTGTGGCACGTGTAAAAATGAGTGCAGCCACCATACGCGAAAATGTAACGCGCAGGAATATGGTTGCTGCCCATGCAGATGATATCGTTATTTTCTGATGTAAAAGTGAACCTCGAACAATGAGCAAAGACACTTCCCATAATACTTCCATTAAAACCATTGAACCTTTACTGGAAAAAACGGCCAAAGCAGCAGTTGTTTTGCGGCGTACAAAAGATGCTGTTATCAAATCTGCCCTGCTGCAACTGGCCGATGCGCTGGAACAACACATGCCTGCTCTACTCCGGGCAAACAAAAAAGATCTGGCCGCGCAGGACCCGGACAATCCCCGCAACGACCGGCTGCTGCTGAATGAACAACGCATCAAAAATATTGCTGCCAGTATTCGCAAGATCAGTAAGCTGCCCAATCCCACGGGAAAAATCATATCGAAGAACAAGTTGAAAAATGGCCTGCAGGTAGAAAAGATCACCGTGCCCCTCGGCGTAGTAGGAGCCATTTATGAATCACGTCCCAATGTCACGTTCGATATTGCCGCTTTGTGTTTACGCAGTCAGAACGGTTGTGTACTGAAAGGCAGCCAGGAAGCACTGCATACCAACCGGGTGGCAGTGCAACTCATTAAGAAAGTATTGAAAGAAAATGATCTTCCGGTTGATTGCGTAACGCTGCTGCCTTCCGAACGTGAAGTAGTGCAGCAACTCTTCACTGCCACGCGTTACCTCGATGTACTGATCCCGCGCGGGTCAGACAGTCTTATCCAGTATGTGCGGAAAAACAGCCTGGTGCCTGTTATAGAAACCGGTGCAGGTGTTTGCCATGTGTATGTTGAAAAAGATGCTGCCATCAATAAAGCATTGGATATTGTGGTGAATGCCAAAGTATCCCGGCCTTCTGTATGCAATGCAGTGGATACAGTGCTGGTCGATGAAAAAATTGCGCCGGCATTCCTGCAACGCCTGCAAGCTTTATTTGAAAAACACCAGGTGGAAGTACTGGCAGAACCGCGCGCATACCGGTTATTGAAAGGATATCCCATGCTGAAGAAAGCCAGGCCGGAAGATTTCGATCGCGAATTCCTCAGTTTGCGTTGTGCCGTTAAAGTGGTTCGCAATATAGAGGAAGCGCTGCAGCATATCCGCCTGCATTCCACACGCCATTCTGAAGCCATAGTATCTGAAAATAAAAAACAATGTCAGCGTTTCCTGGAAGAAGTAGATGCCGCCGCGGTATATGCGAATGCATCTACCCGGTTTACCGATGGAGAAGAACTGGGACTGGGCGCTGAAATAGGCATCTCTACACAGAAACTGCATGCGCGCGGACCCTTTGCGCTCGAAAAACTCGTTACCGAGAAATGGGTGCTTCAGGGTAACGGGCAGGTAAGATGGTAAGCCACAAAATCGGATTCACGCTAACGCATACTTTAATTTCTTTACGAATTTCGCTTGTTATGCTAACAGTTTTTTTTCGCCGTGCATTCGTTGATGCTATTGATTAACCGTTATTAATTTCTTCTTTACCGATTTTATCCGCTTACGGAGATTAATTGTAAAAAATACAATTTAAGTTAAAAATATCCTAAATTGCACTGACCGTTATGGTTGACGCATAACGGCTTCTGACAAACTGCATAAATCGAACGACGACCTCTCACTCCGAACCTTCTATAGACTAACAGGATTGTTATGTATTGCCAGCCAGGCAATACACAGGATTTTATTGCAATAGCCTATGCTATTGTTCAACCAAAACGATTGTTATGAGCCAAACAACAAATTGTTGTTACCATTATTATTCTATTGCACCACCATTAATTGGTTTTCTCCCTGTCATAAGCAGCAATAAAGACGCCGGCATATTCTTGTCAGCTGAAAAATCCAGGTAAGGATTTTTCGGGTGTTGCTATGCCTTTACTACAACAGAATCATCCAACTAAAACCAATAGTATGCGCGATCAAATTTTGAAACCACTTAGAATGCTATTCATGGTGCTTGTGGCGGCACTGCCTGGGCATGTGCTGCTGGCGCAGGATATTACCGTGAGTGGCACTGTTACAGGAGGAGATGCGGCGCTGGCGGGTGTTACGGTACAGGTGAAAGGTACTGTATTTGCCACCCAGACAGATGCGGACGGAAAATATACCATCAAGGTGCCGGCCAATGGTACGCTGGTATTTTCTTCCGTTGGTTTTGCCACCTATGAAGTACCGGTAAACAATCGCACGGTCATTGACGTGCAGTTGCAGGCTATTAACCAGCAAATGAACGAAGTTGTGGTAGTGGGATACGGTACCCAGCGTAAGGTAACCGTTACCGGTGCAGTAGCACAGGTACGCGGGGCCGAATTGGATAAAGTACCGGCATTCAACATGTCTAATACATTGGTGGGTAGATTGCCAGGTATTACGGCTGTGAATGGCAGCGGTGAACCGGGTTATGATGGTTCTTCGCTGCGTATCCGCGGCACCAATGCATTTGGTAATACCGCGCCACTGATCGTTATTGACGGTGTGCCCGAACGCAGTGGCGGTCTCGACCGGTTGAATCCCGCTGATATTGAAAATGTATCTGTATTGAAAGACGCCAGTGCAGCCATTTACGGTCAACGTGCGGCTAACGGTGTTATACTGATTACCACGCGTCGTGGCAAGACCGGTAAGCCCCGTATTACGTACGACTTTAACCAGGGCTGGGCGCAACCATCTGTGGTACCCAAAATGATGAATGTGCTGGAGTATGGTGAGGTTAGAAATGAAATAGCGGTATACGACGGCGTATCTGATCCCGCTCACTGGGCCGAAGCGCTGGCAGCCTTGCAAACAACAGGCTCTTATACCGACCCTACCAACAACAAAGAAATCAAATCGCCCAATGGCTTCTTCCCCGAAGACATGGTCCAATACCGCGACGGCTCAGACCCCTGGGGCCATCCGAATGTAGATTGGTTTGGCACCGTATTGAAAAACTGGTCGCCGCAGCAAAGACACAACCTGCAAATCAACGGCGGCACCGACAACCTGCGGTACCTTGTTTCCATGGGCTTCCAGGACCAGGACGGTTATTATAATAATTCGGCCACAGGATACCGTCAGTATGACCTGCGCGTAAATCTCGATGCAAAAATCAATAAATACATCAGCACCAGCATTGGTATTGTAGGCCGTGAAGAAAGCCGTTTCTTCCCCACGGAAAGCGCGGCCGCTATTTTCCGTATGCTGATGCGCGGCCGACCCAATGAGCAGGCCATCTGGCCCAACGGATTGCCCGGACGTGATATTGAAAACGGTCAGAACCCTGTAGTGATTACAACCAATGCCACAGGGTATGATAAAGACAAACGCGATTATCTTCAAACCAATGGTAAAGTAGAAATACTGGTGCCCTGGGTGGATGGACTGAAACTGGCCGGTATGGTATCGTTCGACAAGTATTTCCTGAACAGTAAAAGATGGCAAACGCCCTGGTATTTGTATTCGTGGGACAGGGTAAGCTACGAACCCGATGGCGTAACGCCTAAACTGACCCGCGAAATGCGTTCTACTTTCACGGATCCCCGCCTGCAGCAAAATTCAGAGAACAGTCTCAACACCACGCTGACCGGCATGTTGAATTACGATAAGGAAATTGGTGACCATACCATCAGCGTGATGGCCGGTGTGCAAAAGGAAACACTGAATTCGCAATTCTTTAATGCCTACCGGAGGTATTTTATTTCTACTGCCGTTGACCAGCTGTTTGCCGGCGGTGATGATGAAAAGAACAATGGCGGTGGCGAATACAACCGTGCGCGGCTGGGCTATTTCGGACGCGTGGGGTATAACTACAAGGAGAAATACATTGCAGAGTTTTTGTGGCGCTATGATGGTTCTTATATTTTCCCTGCCGACTCGCGCTTCGGTTTCTTCCCCGGTGTGATGGTAGGCTATCGTATATCGGAAGAAGAATGGTTTACGAAAAATGTTACCTGGGTAGATAACCTGAAATTGCGTGCCTCATGGGGACAGGTAGGTGCTGAACCTTATATCGGTTCCAGCCTGGCGGAGTTTCAATACCTGAGCACCTATGGTTTCACCACGTATATTATTGATGGCAGACCAGTAAGAGGTTTGAATGAAACCGTTTTGCCCAACCCGAGTTTTACCTGGGAAGTACAAACCAGTACCAACTTCGGTATTGAATTGGCTTTTCTGCGCAACCGCCTCACCGTGGAATTTGATTATTTCTTCAACAAACGCGACAAGGCACTTTTCCGCCAGGAAGGCTTGATTCCCGGTAGCGCCGGTATATCAAACATCCTGCCTCCTGTAAACTATGCCAAACTGAACAACAAGGGTTGGGAATTTACGGTAGGCTATACCGGCAACTATGGCGACCTGCGTTATAGCGTGAGTGTAAATGGCGGCTATGCCAAAAACAAGATCGTATTGTGGAACGAGCCGGCAGGTGTGCCTGAATGGCAGCGCTCCACCGGCAAACCTTTCGGCAGCAACGGCGCCAGCTACCTGGTGTATTTGTATGATGGCGTATTTGCCACGCAGAAAGACATCGATGAAAATACCATTGACTACAGCGGCGTGGGGGCAGCAGCACTGCGTCCCGGCGATATGAAGTTCAAGGATATCAACAACGACGGAAAAATCGACGGCGATGACCAGGTGCGCCTTGACAAAACACGCGACCCGCGCTTTACCGGCGGCCTGAACATCCAGTTACAATACAGAAACTTTGACCTCACCCTGCTCTTCCAGGGAGCTACAGGCGGATTACTCTTTGTACGTACCGAATCGGGCGATATTGGCAACTACCTGAAATGGGATTATGATCATCGCTGGACACTGGACAATCCCAGCAGCGTTTATCCCCGTATTGCCAGCCGCGACAACACCTACTATACCGGTGGCGCCGGTGGCAATAACGATTACCGGTTGAAAAGCACCAACTATATACGTTTCAAAAATTTCGAGATCGGTTATAATGTGCCGGGCAAGTTGCTCTCCAAAGCCGGCATGAGCAATCTTCGTGTATACGCAAACGGTATTAACCTGATTACCTGGGACAAGCTGGGCATTTTCGATCCGGAAGCCATCACAGGAAATGGACAATATTACCCGCAGGCAAGAGTAATCAATTTAGGTGTAAGCCTCAGTTTTTAAAATGTACAACATGAAACATACTATAAAAAATATTCTGGGTTTATTGGTTTGTCTGCCGGTGCTGCTGATGATGGGATGTAAGAGAGATTTTCTGGAACTGTCTCCGTTGGGACAGATCGGTTCGGATGCTACCTGGCAGGACGGCCCATTGTCGGAAGCTTTTGTAACCAATCTCTACAATGGTTTTGGCACGGGCGGTTTTGAAGAACAAATGCTGGCTTCGCTCAGCGATGAAGCCGTGTTTACCCATACCGGCAGAAACATAACTACTGTAAACGACGGTAGCATGAGCGCCAGCAACCCCGGCTGGATGAGCGGCACCTATGAGTGGAGCAGCATGTATCGCTGGATCAGGGGATGCAATGTGGCCCTGCAAAACCTGGAGAGCGCCACCTTCGACAACGATGTACTGAAAGAAAGACTGAAGGGCGAAGCACATTTTCTGCGTGCCTACTTCTATCACCAGCTCATCAGGTATTATGGGGGTGTGCCTATCATCACCAAAGTATATGGGTTGAATGAAGACTACAGCGCTCCACGAAATACCTGGGAAGAATGTGTAGCGTTCATCGTAAAGGAATGCGATTCGGCCATTATGCAACTCAGCGGCAAAGCACTGGGTGTTGGTCGCGCCACGCCGCAGGCTGCCAGGGCTTTGAAAAGCCGCGTGCTGCTGTATGCGGCCAGTGATCTGCACGATATGCCTACGGCAAAATCGAAATCGGCGGTGATCAACAGCTACCAGTTTCCTGAAATCCTCGGCTATGTGAGCGGCGATAGAACAGCACGCTGGCAGGCAGCCAAAGCTGCGGCTAAAGAAGTGATGGACAATGGCCAGGGTTACAAGCTGGACCTCAACGCGCCCGTTTCGCCCGAAGAAGGCAAGATGAATTATATCTCGATAGCTATGGGTGGTGGCAGCGCTGCCCCCGGCGTTGATCCCGCTGCAGAAGTGGAAATCATCCTGGGCCGGTACAATTCACCCCAGCAAGCCGAAGGTTCCGGTTCTACTTACCTGGGATTGTACAATGGCCCCAATGGCTATCACAACTGGGCAGGTAATACACCGCTGGGTTTATTGGTGGATGACTATGAAATGATGGACGGAAACAAATTCGACTGGAACAATGCCACGCATAAAGCCAATCCCTACAAAAACAGAGACCCCCGCTTTTATGCCAGTATTCTGTATGACGGCGCCGACTGGAAGCCGCGCGACAAAATCTCCGGCAACGTTGACCCGGCCAACCAGATACAAACCGGCCAGTATGAGCTGATGCAGGGTGGGACCAAAATTATTTTCAATGGTCTTGATACACGCAGCAGCACTATTGAAGACTGGAACGGAACGCGCAGCGGTTATTATATGCGCAAATTCATTGATCCCGATCCCGCCATTGTTGACAACAACACCCGGCAATATGTGCCCTGGCCCTTCTTCCGGTACACAGAAGCTGTGTTCAATTATGTGGAAGCCTGTATAGAATTGAATGAATACGATGAAGCCAGGAGCTGGCTGAACAAAATTCGGTTCCGTGCCGGCATGCCGGAAATTCCAGGCAGTGTTACAGGCAATGAACTACGCGACCTCTACCGGAATGAGCGGCGTATAGAAATGGCCTACGAAGAACAACGCTATCACGATGCGCGCCGGTGGATGATCGCACCCGAAACATTGGGACGCAAATGCACCTTCATCAACGTTGTAGGCACTTTTAAATCAGGCCAGCAAATGGAAGCGCCCTATCGTCATGATGAAACCGTGTACAACTATACCTATACGCCTTATGAGGATATAGCACACGAAAACAGGACCTGGGTGGACAAAATGTACTTCCGCCCCATTCACCGCGATGAAATGAACAAGAATGACAAGCTGGAGCAAAATCCCGGATATGATTAAGCGGCCATATGAAAAATACCATCCTGTCAGGAAATTTCCATTGAACCTTTAATTACCTTTTGTATAAATCGTAATTTCCTATGCCAGTATTGAAAAATACTGGCTTAGGTTTTTTTATAAACGCCTCAATTGTAGCGATGAAGTTTTGTTTATTTAGTCGGAAGGACCAAACGGTAATGAATGCAAACAACATTTGCATAAGTACACTCGGTCTTTACTTCCTGCTGGCAGCCTGCAACAACACAACAAACAGGCAAACAAACACTTTATTTACCCTGCTGCCGCCAGACAGCACCCAGGTATATTTCAGCAATACGCTTACGGAAGGACCGAATACCAACGTGTTGATGTACGAGTATTTCTACAACGGCGCGGGGGTAGGTATTGCCGATTTCAACGGCGACGGTCTGCAGGATATTTATTTTACCGGCAACATGGTGCCCGACAAATTGTACCTGAACAAAGGGGACCTGCAATTTGAAGATGTTACCGAAGCAGCGCAAATCCGCAACCGCACCGCCATGTGGAGGACCGGAGTGACTATTGCTGACGTAAATGGCGACAAGCGTCCAGACATCTACGTTAGTTATTCCGGAAAAGTGCGTGGCGAAAACCGCATTGCACAATTGTTCATCAACAAAGGCAATGATGCTGCCGGCATCCCCCGCTTTGCAGACGAAGCGGAACAGTATGGATTGGCAGACTCCTGCTACAGCACCCAGGCTTATTTCTTCGATTACGACCGCGACGGCGACCTCGACATGCTGGCGTTGAACCACAATCCCGATAACCTGCCCATACTGGATGAAGCCAGCACAGCGGAACTGCTGTCACGCACCAATAAACATATTGGTGTGCGACTGCTGAAAAATGAAAATGATCATTTTACCGACGTCACCGACAAAAGCGGCATCAACCAGTCGGTGCTTAGCTATGGACTGGGCGCTGCCATTGCAGATATCAATGCCGATGGCTGGCCGGATATTTATATTGCCAATGACTATAACGTTCCCGATTACCTGTATATCAACAATGGCAACGGCACCTTCACTGATCAGAAACATACGGCGCTGGGACATATTTCGCAATCGTCCATGGGAAATGCCATCTGTGATGTGAATAACGATGGACTGCCGGATATCTGTGTGCTGGACATGTTGCCCGAAGACAATTACCGCCAGAAAATTCTGTTTGCTCCCGACAATTATGAAAAGTTTGAGATCATGGTGCGTTCCGGGTTTCACTACCAGTATATGCGGAACACCCTGCAACTGAACAACGGCGATGGCACCTTCAGCGAAATCGGGCAACTGGCAGGCATCAGCAATACCGACTGGAGCTGGGCGCCGCTGCTGGCAGATTACGATAACGACGGATGGAAAGATCTTTTCGTTACCAATGGTTATACCCGCGACTTTACCAATCTCGACTTTCTGAAATACATGAACACAGAAGTGCAGAGCAAGGGCCGGTTGAACCGGCAGCAGGTATTGGAAATTCTGCAACACATGCCTGCATCGGATGTGGTGAACTATATCTATCGCAATAATGGCGATCTCACTTTTACCAGCATGGGCAGTGAATGGGGAATTGACGTGCCTTCCAACAGCAATGGCGCTGCCTGGGCCGACCTCGACAATGACGGCGACCTGGACATTGTGGTGAACAACATCAACCGGCCCGCCTTTATTTATCGCAATGATGCCAATAAGCTGGTGGCGCATCACTACCTGCAGATCAGGTTGGCCGGCGAAGGGAAAAATACTGATGGCATCGGCGCCAAAATAACCTTGTACAACAAAGGCAGCTTGCAATACCAGGAACAAATGCCGGCACAGGGGTACCAGTCTACCGTTTCGCCCATACTGCATTTTGGTTTGGGAAAAGAAACCACTATAGATTCCCTGCGCGTGGTATGGCTTTCCGGCAAGGAAGAAGTGATCAGGCATGTAAAAGCTGACCAGCTAATTACACTGGAAGAAAAGAATGCAACAGGTAACTGGCGTGCTGCATCGCCCCCTGCGCCGGTTTTTCGTGAAGTGAAACCTCCGTTCGGATTTGCGCATGCAACCTCTTACGTCAACGATTTTAAACGCCAGCCCTTGCTGGTGAACCCGCTTTCGTACAGCGGCCCCTGCCTGGTAAAAGGAGATGTAAATAATGACGGGCTCGAAGACATTTTTGTGGGCGGAGGCGCCGGACAGGCGGCAGCCTTGTTCATACAACAACAAAACGGCCAATTTATTCCCTTGCCCCAACCTGCCTGGGAAGCCGACCGCTTGCCGGATGATGTGGCGGCTGAATTCCTCGATGCTAACGGTGACGGATATATGGACTTGTATGTGTGCAGCGGTGGCTATCACAACTTCCTGCCCGGAGATTCTTTATTGCAGGACAGGCTCTACCTTAACAACGGCAAAGGCATCTTTACGCGCAGCGTGGATGCATTGCCACGCATGCATGTAAGCACCGGTTGTGTAAGGGCGGCGGATATCAACGGCGACGGCGCTACCGACCTGTTTGTGGGAGGCAGGGTAATCCCCGGCCGCTATCCTGAAACGCCGGAAAGTTTTGTGCTGATCAATGATGGCACAGGACATTTCACCGATCAAACGCAAACCATTGCCCCTTATCTCAAAAAGGCTGGAATGATAACCGATGCGGTTTGGATTGATCTGAACAACGACCAGCGAAAAGACCTGGTAATAGCAGGAGAGTGGATGCCAATATCCGTGTATATCAACCAGGAAGGAAAACTGGTGAACCGTACCAATGACTATTTTTCCAAATCTTACCACGGCTGGTGGAACCGCATTTACACAGGCGACTTTAATAAAGATGGCAAAACCGACCTCGTAGTAGGCAATATGGGATTGAATACCCAATGCCGTGCATCAGACAAAGAACCTGCAACGTTGGTATACAAAGATTTTGACAACAATGGTGCCATAGACCCCATCTTTTGTTTTTACATACAAGGCAAGAGTTATCCTTACGTAACCCGTGATGAACTGCTTGACCAGGTAAGTATGATGCGCGGGCGTTTTACCGACTACAAAAGTTATGCAGGCGCTACATTGAACGAAATATTTCTGGAAGAAGAGCTGCATGATGTGCAGCGCCTCGGGGCTAACCACCTGGCGACAACTTTGTTCATCGCCGGAAGCGATGGAAAATTTCATGAACAACCTTTGCCGGTGCAGGCGCAGTTTTCCCCGGTGTTTGCCATTGCCTCCGTTGACTATAACAAAGACGGCCACGAAGACCTGTTGCTGTGCGGTAATATTGCCAAAGCCCGATTGCGTTTTGGTAAATACGACGCCAATTACGGCGTGTTGCTGGAGAATGACGGTAAAGGAAACTTCAGGTATGTGCCCCAGCAGCGTTCAGGTTTTAGTGTGAAAGGGGATGTACGCAGCGTGATCACCGCCAACAACAAAATTCTCTTTGGTATCAATCAACAGCCACTCAAAGCATATGAACAATAATAAAGGCTTTTGCGCGCTGGTCCTGGCTATATACTTGATGGCCGCATGCCGGCCAAAGCAGCAGCAGGAATTGGCATTTGCTGCCGACCACATTAGCGGCGTGATTACCAAAATGACCGAAATAATGGTGCACGATATTACCAACCCGCCGCTGGCAGCACGTTTCTTTTCCTATGCCTGCCTGGCAGGGTATGAAGTGGTGGCGCAGCACAACGACACCCTACCGCATATGTGTGGAAGATTAAATGCGTATCCTGATTTAAAACGCCCGGATACTATTGGCGGTTATGCATATCAGTTAAGTGCCCTGCTGGCCATCATGGAAACGGCCCGCAAACTGCAACCTTCCGGCTCGATGCTGATTGCTTATCGCGACCGGTTGCTCGACTCCTGCCGGAAGGCCGGCGTGAGCGAAAAAGTGATTGAAGCCTCGCAGCAATATGCCCTCGCAGTAAGTGCGCAGATACTGGCTTATGCCAAAACGGATGGTTATAGCAAGATCAGCAATTATCCGCGTTACACCTCCCTGGAAACGGAAGGTTCCTGGTATCCCACACCACCGGCCTATATGGCAGCAGTAGAACCTTATTTTAATACAGTAAGACCGTTTACACTGGACACGGCTTCACAATTCAGGCCGGCGCCGCCCATACCTTTTTCTTCTGCAAAGAACTCGGCTTTCTTCAAATTGATGTTGCAGAATTACCAGGAACAGTTGGATGAAGAAAAGAAAGCCATTGCCGGTTTCTGGGATTGCAATCCTTTTGCCGTGCAGGACAAGGGGCACCTGATGCTGGCCCTGAAAAAAATATCACCGGGCGCACACTGGCTGGGCATTACCGGCATCGCCTGCAAACAGGCAAAGAAATCCTTTGATGAGTCCATGCAGATTTTTACCACGGTGGCCGTTGGACTGATGGACGCTTTTATGAGCTGCTGGGATGAAAAATATTTCAGCAACCGCATCAGGCCTGAGACCGCCATCCGTAAATACATCGACGCCAATTGGCAACCCTTGTTGCAAACACCGCCGTTCCCGGAATATACCAGCGGACATTCCGTGATATCCACCGCTTCTGCCACCATTCTTACGCATTTCTTTGGCGAACCATTTTCCTATACAGACAGTGTGGAAGTGAGCTATGGACTGCCGCCGCGCAGTTTCACCTCTTTTTACCATGCTGCAGATGAAGCGGCCATCTCCCGGTTCTATGGTGGCATTCACTTTATGGACGCTATTGAAGAAGGACAGTTGCAGGGCCGTAAAGCAGGGGAGTGGGTGCTGTGGAAAATGTACGGGGTGAAGAAGGAAAATAGCGATAAGGTAGCGGCAAAGTGAAGCACGTACTGCGATGGTATAGCCAATAGGCCCCGAAGCTGCTTTGACAAGACTTCACAGCAAAGTAATTTATACGGTTCCATGCAAGTAGATTACGTGGATCAGGGGAACTTATAGTAAAAGCTTTGCCGTATGCATGTATGGAAAAAATACGTTGTTGCGTTGCTGATGATGATGTGCTGGTGGCAGGGAAAAGCGCAGCAATACAGGAATTTCAGGGTAGCCGTGTATGCCCGCGCTTATGAAACGCGCGAAATGGGCAACCGCGATTATATCGAGCCGATATGGAATGAACTGTCCGCTCAGTTGAAAGTGGACAAAATTTACCTCGAAACCCATCGTGACCTCATCATTGTAGACCAGCAAACACTTGATGCGGCAAAACAATTCTTCAAAAGCCGTGGGGTAGAAGTGGCAGGGGGCATTACCTATACGGTGAGCGAACCCAACCGGTTTGAGACCTTTTGTTACAGCAACCCGGAGCATCGTAAAAAAGTGCGTGAAATAGCTGAACACACCGCACGCAATTTCGATGAATTCATTCTCGATGATTTCTTTTTTACCAATTGCAAATGCGAATTGTGCATTAAGGCCAAAGGCAGTAAAAGCTGGACGCAGTTTCGCCTCGACCAGATGACTGAAGCTGCGCAATCATTGGTGATTGGTCCGGCCAAAAAAGTGAACCCGAAAGTAAAAGTGGTGATCAAATACCCGAACTGGTACGAACACTTCCAGGGATTGGGTTTTGATCTCGAGCGCGGTCCCAGGCTGTTTGATGGCATCTACACCGGTACGGAAACCCGCGATGCCGTGATGAGCGATCAGCACCTGCAGGAATACCTCGGCTATAATATTTTCAGGTACTTCGAAAACATCAAACCCGGTGGTAATGGTGGCGGCTGGGTAGACCCGCCGGGCAGCCGCTATTTCGACCGCTACGCGGAGCAATTGTGGATCACCCTTTTTGCCAAAGCGCCGGAAATAACGTTATTTGATATTCGACAATTGCGCCGCCCTATTTATCCGGCAGATCGCGCGCCGTGGCAGGGACAGCAAACCAGTTTCGACTACGATGCCATGATGCAACCGGTACAATTGACCGGCTCTACCCCCGTGCGCCCCACCACCATTGCACGTGCAGCGGGATATACCTTTGAAATGGTAGACCAGTTTCTCGGTAAATTGGGCAAGCCGGTGGGCATCCGTTCGTACAGGCCCTGGCATGCTACCGGTGAAGATTTTCTGCAGAATTACCTTGGTATGGTGGGTTTGCCGGTGGAAATGGTGCCTGAATTTCCTGCGGCCGACAGCCTGATATTACTGACTGCTGAGGCAGCCTTCGATAAAAACATTGTTAGTAAAATACAAGCACAACTGCTGGCAGGCAAATCGGTGGTGATCACTTCCGGTCTGTTGAAAGTGCTGCAGGGCAAGGGCATTGAAGAGATTGCCGAATTGCGTGTTACCAATCAGAAAGCCTATACCAGCAACTTCAAAGTGGGCTGGGAAATGGTGAATGGCGATAAGCCTGTTGTGATTCCGCAAATCTTTTATCTCACCAACGATTCCTGGGAACTGGTCAGCGCCCTCGACGGACCCAATGGCTGGCCCCTGCTGCACGAGGCGGGTTATTCCAAAGGCAAACTGTATGTACTCACCATTCCCGACAACTATGCAGACCTGTACCAGTTGCCCGCCAGGGTATTGAACAAAATTCGCGAAGAACTGTCTGCCCATTTGCCTGTATACCTTGAAGGGCCGCCCAATGTGAGCCTGTATTTGTACGATAACAATACACTGATTGTAGAATCATTTTTACCTGAGCAAACACTAGTCAGCATTGTAACTGATACGCGCTATCAATCACTTACTGATCTGCAAAGCAATGTTGTACTTTCAGGAGAATTAAGAAAACCCGGCTTTAGTTGGATGAAAACAGGAAAGAAAGAAAAAAATGTATTTACTTTTTCAGTAAAACCACATTCATTCCGGGTGTTGAAATTGTCTGAAACCATGAAGTAAGGTGTGGATGCTCAGGCAACTGATCACGCGTGCAAACAATAATCATGCGCCATAATTTTTTTATACTTGTTTTTATATTATTGTATAACGGTAATGGATATACTCAGGTAAAAACGCCTGCTGTTCACTTCAACCAGGTAGGGTTTTATCCGGCTGTGCCCAAAATTGCTGTGGTGACGGGTATGCCGGAAAAAGCGCCGTTCTATGTGCTGGAGGCCGGCACCGGGGATACTGTTTACCGCGGGCAATTGAGCGATACCATGCAGTCTGCCTATTCATCGGCTTTCACACGTCTCGCAGATTTTTCGCCGGTTAAAAAGCATGGCCGGTATGCGTTGTTTGTGCCAGGTGTGGGACAGTCGTATGCCTTCCGCATTGCACCGGGCGTACACCATCAAACCGGTATCGATGCACTGAAAATGTTTTATTACATGCGTGTGTCCATGGCCCTGGAAGCAAAATATGCAGGCAAATGGGCGCGTCCTGCAGGCCATCCGGATACCGCGGTGCTGATCCATCCTTCTGCAGCCACGCCGCAACGTCCGGCAGGCACAGTGGTGGCCAGTCCCGGGGGCTGGTATGACGCTGGTGACTACAACAAATACATCGTCAACAGCGGCATTACTATGGGTACCCTGTTATCGGCGTATGAAGATTTCGCTGCTTATTATGATAAATTGCGGATTGGTATACCCGAAAGTGAAGATCGATTGCCGGATCTGCTCAATGAAATACTGGTCAACCTGCGCTGGATGCTTACCATGCAGGACCCGCACGACGGCGGCGTGTACCATAAATGCACCAATGCCGATTTTGACGGTATGGTAATGCCAGGCGTTACAACCCTGCCGCGCTATATGGTACAGAAAAGCACGCCTGCGGCGCTCGATTTTGCCGCAGTGATGGCGCAGGCGGGCCGAGTGTTCCGCCAATTTGAAAAACAGTTGCCCGGGTTGGCTGACAGTTGTATTCATGCCGCAATAGCGGCCTGGCAATGGGCGCAAAAAAATCCCGCCACACCATACAATCAAAATGCCATCAACCAGCAGTTCGAACCAAAGATTACAACAGGCGCCTATGGTGATTGGACTTTTACTGATGAATGGTTCTGGGCAGCAAGCGAATTAACAGCCACTACTGGCGCCGATCAATACGTTGATACCATTGTGAGCAGGTGGCAGGATAGAATAGGCGTTCCTACCTGGAATAGCGTGCACCTGCTGGGATATTACACCTTGTTAAGGCATCAATCGGCATTACAAAAAAAGAGCCGCATTGATTTTGCAGCGGTCCGGACGCGGTTGTTGCAGTTTGCAGACGGACTGATTGCCAATGGCGGCGATCGCGCTTATGCTACCATCATGGGACAAAGCCGGAATGATTTTGTATGGGGCAGCTCTTCTGTAGCTATGAACCAAAGCATCGTCCTGATCAATGCCTGGCTGCTTACGCGGCAACCCAAATATGCGTATGCCGCGCTTTCTAATCTCGATTATGTACTGGGGCGCAATGCCACCGGCTATAGTTTCATCACCGGCGTTGGTTCCAAAACGCCCATGCATCCGCATCACCGCCCTTCTGTGGCCGATGGTATACCAGAACCGGTGCCGGGTATGCTCGTAGGTGGCCCCAACCCCGGCCAGCAAGACCGTTGTGAGGGCTATCCTTCCCGGATGCCCGCTGAATCATTCCTTGACCACGACTGCTCTTATGCGAGCAATGAAATTGCCATCAACTGGAATGCGCCGCTGGTGTATGTGGTGAACGCATTGGAAGCAATTCTGGGCAATGAGTAAGGGGATAAGGTGTTAAAGTCAGGTGCTATGGTCCCAAAAAAAGACCGTGCTGCGCTCCCACAGCACGATCATCTTTCAACATCATCTTTCCTGAAAGGATAATTAACACGCAACTATTGAAACAGGTAATCCAATTATCGCTCCCAGAAATAAGGCGGCTCTATGCCCAATGCACGGAGATATACGTAGCCCTGTCCGCGGTGATGAATTTCGTTGTCAACAAAGTATTGCAAAAACCAGTATACGGGCCCGCCATAGGTGTCAAATGCCTTGTCTTCTTCCAGCCATCTTTCCGGTTTAATTTTCGGCCACATCGTTTCAATGTATTCAGTGGCTTCATCCCAAAGGCGCAACACGTCTGCCTTTGTTTTGATATTCTCTTTTACCCCTTTTTCCATTTCTTCAAATTGCAGCCATTCACCGGTGGCAATACCATGTACGCCCGGTTTGGCCATCGTCAGCATTTCAATGGCAATTGCGCCAAATGTCCGCATGCCGCCAATGGAAAAAGTAAACAATTTGTCTTCGGGAAAAGCCTCAATCACGCGACGGGTCAGTCGACGGTGACCTTGCCAATGTTCTTTTAAGATAGCAGGTGTAATAACGGGAGTTTCGCTCAGGCTGACAGTTTTTTCCATATCAATTGTTTTTGAGATTAGCAATCAATGACATTACAAAGAAAAAACCGGGCAGTGACAGCCCTATGTCAGCAGGAGGAAGAGAATTATTAAGCAGAAAAAAAGAAGCAGGGAAGGCAAGCTTATAAGCTAATTGTTAAATGGTTAGACAGTAAAAATACTATCTAACCATTTAAAGTAAACCGGCAACCTATTTCAGCGAACTCATATCGATTACAAACCGGTATTTTACATCGTTGCGGAGCATGCGGTCATAAGCCTCGTTAATCTTTTGCATGGGAATGATTTCCACATCGGCAACAATATTATGTTCTGCACAGTAATGCAGCATTTCCTGGGTTTCGCGGATGCTGCCAATAGTAGAACCGGTAATGCTCCTGCGGTTTTTGGTGAGCTTATGCGCGCGGGCGCGGGGATGTTCTGTTGGCAATCCCACTACCATCAGCCTGCCATCCAATCCCAGCAGGTCGAGATAAGGGTTGAAATCGTGGTTAGCAGAAAGCGTATCGATGATTACATCAAAATAACTGTCGAGCGATTTCATGGTATCGCGGTCGGTGGTAAGCGCAAAATGATGCGCGCCGAGCCTGCGCGCGTCCGCTTCTTTGGAGGGCGATGTGCTCAGTACCGTCACTTCTGCGCCAAATGAAGCTGCAAATTTTACAGCCATATGTCCAAGCCCGCCCAATCCTATCACACCGGTGCGTGTGCCCTTGCCAACACGGGCATAACGGAGGGGCGAATACGTAGTAATGCCGGCGCAAAGGAGCGGCGCTACACCGGGGAGATCAAGTTTGTCCGGAACATTATAGGTAAACAGCTCATCCGTTACAATCTGGGTGGAATAGCCGCCCATGGCCACTGTTTTACCATCGCGTTCAATGGCGTTGTAGGTATCGGTAAATCCTTCCACACAATATTGTTCCAATCCTTCCTTGCAGGGCTTGCAGTTGCGACAGGTATCGATCATCACGCCCACCGCTGCCAGGTCGCCGGGTTTGAATCGTGTTACTGCAGCACCGGTAGCGATAACCCGGCCAACAATTTCATGCCCGGGCACCATCGGGTAAATTGAGCCGCCCCATTCATCGCGCACCTGGTGAATGTCTGAATGACAAACTCCACAATACAATATATCAATATGCACGTCATTGGGACGCAGGTCGCGACGTTCAAAAGAAAACGGTACAAGAGGTGAGCGAGGATCGTGTGCGGCGTATCCTTTTACCGGTATCATAAGCTTGCCTGTTTAAGATGAAAAAATGTGAAGCAAAAATAAAGGAAAGGATATTTCCCGGCCGGTAGTGTGGAATATTCAATTAATGAGTATGCAATTTTTTCTCCATCACGATATCAGTGCTGCCGTCTCCAGCCAGTACCTGAAATAGTTGGCAAGTTCAGCGTGCGTGTCTTTGGCTGAATCGGGTTTCTGAATACAGGAACCGGCGCCCGGTTCGTAACATTCTTTAATAACAGCTGCGCGCTCCGTACGCCGGTTAAAACTAATCTGCGCGTTCTTTGGTTAACATAACATTGCCGCAGGCAATCCTACCTTTGCAGTATGAATTATAAACAACTGGGCAAGTCGTCCCTGCGCATCAGCGAAATCAGTTTCGGATGTATGTCGCTTGGCAAAGACCAGGCCACCAATGATAGGCTGCTGCACAGCGCAATGGAAGCCGGCATCAATTATTTTGATACAGCAGACCTTTATGACAAGGGATGGAATGAAGAAAGTGTAGGCAAAGCGCTGGCGGGGAAAAGAACATCTGTGGTGCTGGCCACCAAAGTGGGCAACCAATGGCGTGCCGATGGCAGCGGATGGGACTGGAACCCGCGCAAGGAATACATATTGCAGGCAGTGGAACAAAGCCTGCAACGGCTGCGCACCGATTATATTGATTTGTACCAGCTGCACGGCGGTACCATTGATGATCCGATAGATGAAGTGATTGAAACGTTTGAGTTATTGCAGCAGCAGGGAAAGATCCGGTATTATGGTATTTCTTCCATCCGTCCAAATGTTATCCGCGAATATGTATCACGCAGCAATATCGTCAGCGTTATGATGCAGTACAGCCTGCTCGACCGGCGGCCTGAAGAAACCTGTCTGCCGCTGCTGCAGGAACATTCCATTGGCGTGCTGGCAAGAGGGTCACTTGCAAAAGGACTGCTGGTTGATAAACCGGCCGAACCCTATCTCGGCTATACCACGGAACAGGTGCAGGCTGCAGTTGCTGCGTTGCAACAGGTATCGGGCAACCGACGGACGCCAGCACAGACCGCCATTCGTTTTGCGTTGCATCATCCTGCTGTTACATCGGCAGTAGTGGGCATTCGTACAGAAAAACAATTGGAAGATGTGATACAGGCGGCATCGGCGCCACCTCTTGCAGCATCTGAATATGCCGAACTTGTTAACGCTATTGTACCCAACCGGTATACGGAGCACCGGTGAGCACATTAGGTGAACAAAGTTGTTCCGCTGGCGGGGACGCAGCACGATATTACCATGGCAGCGATACTGCATGGATGGGGGTGGTTAGGACCATCCCCATCCATGAAACAGGTTTACGCAGTAAGTTGCTGCTTGCCCCCTGCCGGCGGGGGATGGAGTGGTATCTGGATGAAGCAAATTACCGTGAGCAGGGGATGAACTGGTATTTGGATGTGGCAAATTACGGTACCATAGCACCGGCAGCGGATGAGCGGGCGTCTGGATGTGCCAGGGAGTGGTAAGGTGGTGGAAATTCGGTTGTTGGGATGTGTTATAAGTTTTTTACTTACCTTATCAACGTTATATCCCCCGTTTTCCTGATTTTAGTACCATCCGTGAACTCCACATCCAGTGTGTAAGCATACACATCCATGGGCTGTGGCTGTCCCTTATAGGTTCCGTCCCAGCCGGCTTTGCGGTTATTGGTTTCAAACACTACCTGCCCCCAGCGGTTGTAAATTTTCCAGGTCATACGGCTGATACCAAAACCTTCTACCCTTACCACACTGTTTTGACCGCCACGGCCGGGCGTAAATGCATTGGGCACATCCAGCAATGGAACAATCAGCGCCTGCACGGGTTTGCAAATAGTGTCGGTACAATTGAATTCATTATAAGTAATCAGGCAGGCTTCATAGGTGTTGGTAGCATTGTATTGATGCATTACCGTATCCATGGTGTTCTTGATGGTAGAATCACCATCACCAAACAACCATATATATTGTACGCCGCCGGTTGACAAATTGAAAAATGTGGTAGGCGTATTTTCCAACGCCGGTACGGGCGAAGTATTGAAATTGGCTGTGGGCACCGGATTCACATTAATGGACATGGTAATGGAATCAGCAATGTTGCAGGTGTTGCTGTCGATCACCACCAGTTTTACTTCATACCTGCCTACGGCAGTATACAAATGCTCGGGGCTCATTGCTGTAGAGGTGGCGCCATCGCCAAAATCCCAGCGATATTGCTGACCACCCAGCGATGTGTTGTCAAATACGGCAGTATAAGGAACACACCCGTTAGGAGGTGTTTCAAATTGTGCCTTAACGGATGCGGCCACGCTTAAATTTATTTCCAGCGAATCGGGCGCATTGCAATAGTTGGTATCAACCAAAATCAATCGCACCTTGTACGAACCGGGGTCCTTGTAGGAATGTGTATAGGCGCCCGGGCCGGCCTTGATGCGTGTGCCATCGCCAAAGTCCCAGATGAAACTGGTGTCGGTGAAAGGCTTTCCTCCTCCGGGTATGGAAGTGTTATCGAACAAATAGGAAAGCGATTCACATGGTAATTGTTTGGTCGCTGTGAAGTCAAGCGTAGCATCATCATCGCGTACACGAATGGTAACATAGGCTGTATCACGAATGTTACAGGTAGAGGAGTCTTCTGCTATCAGACGTACGCGGTAGGTGCCTACGGCATTAAAGGTGTGTTCTACTTCCATCGTGGTAGTTTCTTCCTGTGTGCCATCGCCAAAATCCCAGAAATATTTTTTCGCATTGCGAACGGTATCGCGGAGCTTGACGGTAAAGGGCACGCAGCCTACCGAATCTTCGCTGGCGCCTACATATGCCTTGGGACCAGAACCAACGCCTGCAAAATTGAAAGACATTTTTACCACCGCCATATTACAGCCCGAGTTGCCGGTGCCGTTTACCGGTCCCCAAACGCCCGGTGTAGTGGGGAAGGGTGTGGTATTGCCGCCGCGGCAATTGGCGCATATGGCCATGTAGATGGCGCCTTCCTTATCAAAGCGGCTGGTGCCGCCGTCCACGTGTTCGCCCATGCCATGGTCCTGGCCAAAGAAACTGCCGTACAACAACCTTTCTGCGTTTCGTTCCAACACAATAAAATAAAAATCCATTCCGTCTGTGGTGCCCTTTATGGCATCGGGGGTAACGGGCATGCCTACTGTAGAAGCAAGTCCGTAAGGGTCCGGGCCTGGTAGCATCCAGCCACCCCATCCTGATATGTATACATTTTCGCACCTGTCTACCAGGAAAGCCACGGGCGAAATGTTGGGTTTGGGCGAGCCGCTGCCAAAAACAGTGCTATACACAAATCCGGAGAGGTCCTGCTCCAGTTTGGACACAAATTGTTTGGAGTTGGCAACATAGGCAGGCGCATTGATCACCGGCCAGTCGCCACGGGTAACGCCCATCACATAAGGAAATGCGTTCCGGTCGAACTGGATGCCATAAATAAGATCAGCGCTGGGTGTGCCCAGGAAAGTGCCGGTAACAAAGGCAGCCCCATTGGCCTGGTTGCTGAGCACTGCCACATAACCGTCTATGTATCCCTGGTGCTCATCCTGGTAAACACCGGATATGTTTGCCGGGAAAAAATCGGTGCTCTTCGTTCCCCCTGCCACGTACAAATCGTTGGTGAAGGGATGCAGCGCCAGTACAAAGGCCGCATCTTCGTCGCTGCCGCCCAGGTAACTGCTCCACAAAATGGTATTGCAATTGGGGTTAATTTTTATGATCACTCCATCCTGCATGCCTCCCAACGAGGTCTGGAAAACATTCCCTACAATCGGAAAATCGTTTGATTGCGTTTGAGCGGCCACATAAATATTCCCCTGGTTATCGAGGATCACCTCACTGTGACTGTCGTCGCCGTAATTTCTCAGTAGCGACACACTATCGTGCAAGCCCGATCTTACCTGGTCTTTTATGTTTACACCGTCATTCGCGGAGCCTCCAATGACCATGGAGCCAATGAGGTTGGTGCCATCTGCATTCAGTTTGGTGACAAAAATATCGCACTCCCCGATCGGCCCCTGTACCGGTACGGTCCTGGGGAAATTGCTGCCGGAATAGGTACGGCCCAGGATCACCAGGTTGCCTGCGCCATCTGCTATGAGACTGTGCGGGTATTCATCGTCATTATCTCCGAGGTAGGTGGCGTAAACGCGTTGGCCGTTGGGACTGAATTTCATAATCGCCACATCAACTTTGCTGTCGCCGGAGGGCAGGTTCCGTCCCACAAAATTGGTCTGGTAAGCGCCCGTGGTAACAGGAAAGCCGGTGCTGAAGGCAATGCCGCCGCCAAACAGTGAACCATCCGGTCCGTAAGTAGCGGTAAACCCGAAATTGTCTGCGGAACTGCGACTGAATGAACTGAAGTCCAGCGAAGGGTCTATCACCAGGGTAGCCTGCGGATCATAATTTTCTACTTTAAAACGAATCGTATTGCCGTTGTACAATTCATATTGGCACGGAACTTCCCTTTTTCCTTTTGCCGGGTCAAACTGGTAGGAGTAAGGATATAATTCCTTTACATCGCCAACCGAGGTTTTTATAATCAGTTGTTTGTTTTTGATGAGTAATTTATCGGCGCCTTCATAATGGAGGGCTACCTGGTTGATGTTGCCGCCGGGATGTACAATGATGTCGTATTTCAAAGCCCCGTTCTCGCTGTAAAAGCGAACATCTATGTTCGGGTATAGATTGCGGTAAGTTACAGCCTGGAAAGTTTTTACATTGCTGGCCCATTTGGAAGGATCACTGCCGATAAAATAATTGTTGTAACCGGGAACGGCTTTGTCCGGAACGATTTCGCTGTTGCCTGCGTTCAAGAACCGTACACGGTACGCATGCGAGCGCAATAGCTTGTCGTTGGCCGGGTTGTCCGGTGCAGGGTGGCTGCGCTTGTTATTGCGGGTAGCACTGTTTACGGCGCCGCTATGGTGTGTATGACGGAACCATTTATCCAAATCTTCGGGATGGTGCAGCGTTACGGTGAAGCCGTCGCGATGGAGAAAAAACGCGCCCGAAGTCAATTCGCCTTTATAGGTGATGCGCGGGTCCCACTGCCCTTTGTTCTCTACAAATTCAAAAGCAGGCGCACTTTGCTGCGCAAAAAGCGAACAGGAAACCGATAGCAGCAGTAGCGTAAATATCAGGCAATTTTTGACCAAGGCTAGTTTTTTTAATTACATAATGTAAACGATATGCAGGACTGGCCGGCATATCGTTTTTCGTATATAATTCTATGGTATTTCTCAGCAATTCCTATGTTGTCGCGTGTACGTTTTCTAACAAGCGTCTTTGTGTTCGGCCAACATATTTTTTTAGAACGTCGGGCACATCGACTGTCTCCGGTCGCCATTGTATTCATTATAGAACCCGTGCCGGAGCAACGCAAATTCAAAGGCGCCTCTGCCATTGTTATATTGTTTCAGCGACGATGTGGTGGCATCGTACGTAAACATCAGTTTGAACATTTTCCATTCAAATCCCACCATGGGGATGAAGGCGTCGCCCGGCCGGTAAAACAACCCGCCGATCAGCTGCGCTTCCCCGTCGCCTGACAAATTGTATTGCAGGCTGGCCCCGCCCACCAGTTCATTCGATTTGCTCTGCGTGGTAAAATAGGCCATCGGGTTCAATATCACCACGTCACTCATCTTGACACTTGCATTTACAAAAGCGTTGTATCGCGGTGCAATCCGGGCATCGTGGCCTACCGCATCGGTAGAAAAGAACGATTCCCTGGGTTTGTTGAGGTGCCAGGCCGACAAACCGGCATTGATATAGATGTTTTCCGTTGGAAAATAAGCGTAGTTCAACCCTACCTGGAAATCAAAATAATTTATGTTGGGCTGGTCAAGAATGGCGCTGGTAGGCAAATTGGAATCAAAAAATTCCCCGTCAAACTGGTCGGGAAATTTCAGGTCCAGGGTATTGATGCGCTTGTTTGCCCATCCTACATTAAAACCTGCAGACAGGAGGTGGGCCAGGCCCAGCATCTGGTGATAGGCCGCAGAAACGTACACTTTGGTGGAAGTGAGTTTGCCAGACCCTGCCACATCACGCAGTATCAAGCCGCCCAGTCCCAGCCAGCCACTTTCGATCCGGTCGCGGAAAACCTGTGCATCGCCCCACACACTCATGGTTTTGTAGGGAATGCTCATGATCGTGGACCATTGATTGCGGTAGTTGGCGCCTATGCGGTAATCGGCATCGGGAATGAAACCCGTATTGGCGGGGTTGGTGGTCAGGGGCGAGTTGAACCATTGCGAGAAATGGAAGTCCTGGCTTTTGGCCGCTGCTCCGGCCAGCATCAACAACAGCAATAACGCACTCCATTTACAGCATGCAGGCAACAGCCATCCCTTCCGGATAATGGTTGCTGAAATGGCTTCGCCCTTGCCGGACAGCCCGGCTTGTGATTTTTCTCTTTTCATGTAAACCCCCTCTAAATTACAGTTTCATAATTTACCTTATCAAGGTAATATCTCCGGTCTTCCTGATTTTGGTTCCATCGGTAAATTCCACGTCCAGCGTATATGCGTATACATCCATGGGCTGGGGTTGACCCTTCCAGGTGCCATCCCATCCTATCTTCCGGTTGGTACTTTCAAATACCACCTGTCCCCAGCGATTATAAATTCTCCAGGTCATGCGCCCGATTCCGAATCCCTCTACACGGATCGTGGCATTCTGACCTCCGCGGCCGGGCGTAAAGGCATTGGGTACGTCAAGCAGGGGAGAGATGACCGCCTGCACCGGTTTACATATTGTATCTGTACACCCGAACTCATTATATGTTATGAGACATGCATCATAGGTTCCCGTTGCATTGTACTGGTGCATTACGGTATCCAAAGTGTTTTTTATGGTAGAATCGCCGTCTCCAAACAGCCATTTATATTGTACCCCGCCTGTGGACAAATTGAAGAACGTTGTAGGCGTATTCTCCATTGCAGGCACCGGCGCGGTATTGAAATCGGCCGTTGGCAACGGGTTGATGGTAATGGTGGTGCTGGTAGAATCAATAATGTTACAGGTATTGCTGTCTATCACCACCAGTTTAACCGTATACACGCCGGTATTGGGGTAGAGGTGCACGGGGCTCATTTCGGTGGAAGTGGAGCCATCGCCAAAATCCCAAAAGAACTGCTGTCCACCCATGGAAGCGTTGTTGAACACTGCGTTGTAGGGCGCACAGCCAGTGGCAGGCGTTTCAATCCTTGCCTCTACCAATGCCGCCACGTTCATGTCTATTTCCATGGAATCAGGAGAGTTGCAATAGCTGGTATCCACCATCACCAGTCGCACCTTGTAAGAACCGGGATTGGCATAGGAGTGGGTAACCGAACCCATACCGCCCGGGACGCGCGTACCATCACCAAAATCCCAGATAAAGCTGTTGTCATCAAAGGGTTTGCCGGGTGGCGCCACGGAAAGGTTTTCAAAAAGATACGTCAGCGATTCGCAGGGTGGTTGTTTGGTAGCAGTGAAATTCAGTTCAGCTTTATCGTCGCGGGCATGAACGGTTACATAGGCCGTGTCGCTGATATTGCAACTGGCGCTGTCGATGCCGATCAAACGAATACGATAGGTACCTATCTGGGTGTAGGTATGGGTCACTTCAAAAGTGGTAGTGGTTTCTTCGGGACTGCCATCACCAAAATCCCAGATATACAATTTGGCATTGCGCACGGTGTCGCGGAAGGTAACCGTAAAAGGTACACAACCTATGGAGTCTGCCGCACCGTCAATAAACACTTTGGGGCCTGAACCTACACCGGCAAAATTGAAGGCCAGTTTTACCACTGCCAGGTTACAATCCTGGTCGCCTGTACCGTTTACCGGTCCCCAAACGCCCGGCGTGGTGGGGAAGGGCATTGTAATGGGAGCGGGGCGGCTGCCATAGCAGTTGGCGCACATCGCCTGGTAAATCACGCCCTCCTGGTCGTAGCGGCTGGTGCCGCCGTCTACGTGTTCTCCTTCACCGCCGCTTTGCCCAAAGTAGGTCCCGTATAAAAGCTCGGTGGCATCTTTTCTTATTACAATAAAATACAGGTCGCGGTTATCAGTGGTATTCTTGATAGCGTCCGGCGTTATGGGCATACCGGCCGTTCCGGCCATCCCATAGGAGTCGTTCTGGCCCGGCGCAATCCATCCGCCCCAGCCGGAGATGTATACGTTTTCGCAACGGTCTACCAGGAAAGCCACCGGCGAAATATTGGGTCTGGCCGTTCCACTTCCGAATACCGTAGAATAAATAAAACCACTCAGATCAGGTTCTACTTTACAGATAAACTGGCTCGACCCCGGATTGCTGAAGGCCGCATTCACCACCTTCCAGTTGCCTTCGGTGGTACCCATTATGTAAGGAATGCCCGAACGATCGAATTTTACGCCATAAACCGCATCATAACGGGGCGTGCCCAGATAGGTGCTTTTAATGATGGCCGAGCCATTGTTGGCAATGCGCGCCAGGAAGCCATCCGTATTGCCGCCCTGGTAAACGCTCTGGTAGGAACCAGACATATTACCCGGGAAGTCGGTGCTGGTAGTAGCACCGCCCACATAAATGTCGTTATTGGTGGGATTGATTTCGATTACAAAGGCGCCGTCGTCAGTAGAACCCCCAAGATAACTGGCCCATATAACCGAAGTGCAGTTGGGGTTTATTTTAATCACAACGCCATCCTGTCCGCCACGCAGGGTTGGCTGGAATACGCCTGCCGTAACCGGGAAATTTCCCGAACGTGTTTGAGTTGCCACATAAATATTGCCGGCAGCGTCCAGGTTCACTTCGCTGCGCGAATCATCACCATAAAAACGCAGGGTGGAATTGGTGCGCAGCGAAGCGCCTTCCTGCTGGTCGTCTACATTCACGCCATCCTGCGCCGAGCCGCCAATGATCAGGGAACCGATAAAATCAGAGCCGTCTGCATTCAATTTGGTAACTACTATATCGCCCGCACCACCGGGACCCACTCTGGTGCCCGGGTAATTGCCAGAATACGTGCGGCCCATCACCACCAGGTTGCCCTGCGGGTCGCAGATGAGACTGTGCGGATATTCATTGGCGCCTCCGCCCAGGTAAGTGGCGTACACGCGCTGACGGCCATTGCTGCTGAATTTGAAAATACCAATATCTTTCGCGCCGTCCTGGAAATTTTCCTGGAAAGCCCCGGTGCTGGTAGGAAAACCAATACCGAATACAATACCGCCGGAAAAAAGAGAACCGTCTGGTCCCGGCGTAGCTGTAAAGCCCCATTGCGGCGCACGGCTGCCGGTGAATGAACAGAAAATAAGGGTGGGATCAATAATGAGGGTGTTGGTCCTGGAATAATTGTTCACCCTGAACCGCACCGTGTTTTTATCTACCAGCTCGTAGGAAGCAGTCACTTCCTTCCGGCCCGATGCAGGATCAAACTGATAAGAGTAGGGATACAATTCTTTCAGATCGCCTACGGAAGTCTTGATGATCAGTTCCCCGTTTTTCAACACCAGTTTGTCTGCGCCTTCATATCGCATCAGGATATTATTTACCTGTCCTCCGGGATGGATGATCAGGTCGTATTTAATAGTGCCATTTTCTGAATAGTAACGAACATCAATGTTCGGGTATATATTGCGGTAAGTAACGGCCTGAAAGGATTTTACTTTCCGTGCCCAACGCGAAGGGTCATTGCCAATGAAATAGTTGCTTTCGGAAGTACTGGGTTTATCCGGGACTATTTCCGCATTGGGGTTTGCATTTACGAAATAAACATAATAGGCATGTGCGCGAACGGGCTGTTTTGAAGACGGATTACCGGGATGTTGGGGATGATGGAAGTCGATATCCGTTTTGCGGTTGATTTTTCTCGTATTGTTTTTGGAAGAGAAAGCTGCTGCATGCCCGTGATGACTCTGCAAAAAACGAGAGAGATCTTCCGTATGATATTGCACTACCGTAAATCCGTTCTGGTGCAGATAAAAATCACCGGAAGGCAACTGCCCCCTGAATCTGACCCTGCTATCCCACTGTCCTTTGTTTTCAACAAACTCAAATGTAGAAGGACCGCTTTGCGCGGACAGTTTAATGGCTGCAATCAACACAAGGGTAACCGCTATTACACTTTTCCTGCTCAAGTTTCTGGATTTATAGATTTTACGTATTAAACGCCAATTTCCTTCAAATCTTACCCGTATTGAATGGTTTTAAGCCTTTTTAAACAAATGCAAACTATTGTGGTACAAGAGGTAGAACGTAAAAAGGGGTTAACACATTCAACTGGTCGTTGTTCAGGAAATTTTGCTCCATGCCGTTTTGCCCTGAAGGGATTGCAGGTACTGTTTCAGTTGCAAATTTGTTGCCGAATTCAGGTCCGGGTCGGCTTCCAGGAGCCTTTCCGCTGCTGCACGCGCTTTTTCCAGCAATCCCTTGTCCTGCACAATACTGGCCAGCTTGAAGTTCAACATACCGCTCTGTCTCGTTCCTTCTATATCTCCCGGCCCCCGCAGCTCGAGGTCCTTTTCTGCTATCTTAAAACCATCGTTCGTCGCACACATGATCTTTAACCTTTCACGCGCTTCATTGTTCAACTTCGTTCCTGTTAATAAAATGCAAAAACTATTTTCGCTGCCACGGCCCACCCGGCCCCTTAACTGGTGCAATTGCGACAGGCCGAATTTCTCGGCGCTTTCAATCACCATCACGCTGGCATTCGGCACATCCACCCCTACTTCAATAACCGTAGTGGAAACCATAATCTGTGTGTCGCCTTTCTTGAACCGCTGCATATTGGTTTCCTTCACCTCCGCCGTTTGCCGTCCATGCACCATGCTGATCCAGAACTTCGGTTCAGGGAAAAATGCTTTCACGTTTTCATACCCGCGCATCAGGTTCTCATAATCCAGTTTTTCCGATTCTTCAATGAGTGGAAAAATGATATAGGCTTGTCTTCCTTTCTCTATTTCTTTCCGGATAAAGTCCATTACCTGCGCCCGCGCGGTCTCATATCGATGTACGGTTAAAACGGGTTTCCGGTTGGGCGGCAGTTCGTCTATTATGCTGTAATCCAGGTCGCCATAGGCCGTCATGGCCAATGTTCTTGGAATGGGGGTGGCGGTCATGACGAGGATATGGGGCGGGATCACGGCTTTTTTCCAGAGCCGCGCCCGCTGCGCCACGCCAAAGCGGTGTTGTTCATCTACAATGGCCACTCCCAGGTTGCGGAACTGCACCGTGTCTTCAATAATGGCGTGCGTTCCGATCAGGATATGCAGCGAGCCCTCTTCCAGTTCCTGCAGTATTTCTTTCCGTTCCCGGCCTTTGGTGCTGCCGGTGAGCAGTTTTACCGATACCGGCAGGTCTTTCAATAGGGAAGAAATGCTGTTGTAATGTTGCTGCGCCAGTATTTCCGTAGGGGCCATGAGGCATCCCTGGTACCCGTTGTCAACACCCAGCAACAAAACCAGCAGCGCCACAATGGTTTTACCGCTGCCCACATCCCCCTGCAAGAGCCGGTTCATCTGGTGACCGGTGGCCATATCTTTCCGGATCTCCCTGATCACCCTTTTCTGCGCGCCGGTGAGTTCAAACGGCAGGTGGTGTTTGTAAAAACGGTTGAACAATTCGCCCACCTGTCCAAATACCACGCCCTTGCTATAGCGTCGCCGTTGCAGCTTTACAAGGCCCATGCGCAACTGGGCAATGAACAATTCTTCAAATTTCAACCGTTGCAAAGCCTGTTCGTATGCGGTAAGATTATCCGGAAAATGGATGCCGGTAAATGCCCTGTACCGGGGCGCCAACTGCAATGATTTCAGTAATGGTTCGGGCAGGTTTTCGGGAATATCTTTTTCCTGCAGCAGTCCGAACAGGGTTTGGGTGAGTTTGGCTATTTGCCTGCCGCCGAGGCCACGGGCTTTCAGTTTTTCGGTGCTGGGATATACCGGTTCCAGGAAGTTTTTGCCATCTGCTTTTTCCGGCGAATAGGGCTCCATTTCCGGGTGGGTGATCTGCGGTTTGCCCTGAAAAAAACTTACCCGGCCGTAAATGAGGTACACCTGCCCCGGCGTAAGCATTTTCTGTATCCATTGAATGCCCTGGAACCAAACCAGTTCGAGGGAGCCTGAGGCATCGCGCACTTCCGCCACCATCCGGCGGCCACGTTTTTCGCCGATGGTCTGCACACTGATGAGCCTGGCGGCCACCTGGATGTATTCCGTTTGCGGCGTAATGTCGCGTACCAGGTTTACCTTGGTTTTGTCGATGTGCCGGTAGGGAAAATGTTCCAGCAGGTCTTTGAAAGTGAATATGCCGAGTTCCTTCTTCAGCAGGTCGCCCCGCTGCGGGCCTATACCTTTCAGGTATTCGATGGGACTGGATAATATGTCGGCACCGTTTCTGATAAGGGTAATGTTTGAAACAAATGTACAATTTGCGGGTTATTCCTTCCTTACATACACTTCCACCCACGCATGGTTGGCCGGTTTTCGCGGCGCCGGAAAATTGTCCACCTGCCGGTAATGCTGCTGCAGCGCTTCCCGTACTTTAAATGGGTAGAAATTATTGAGGTAAGGAATGTATTCAAACAGCACCAGGTCGTAGTGATTGTTTTGAATGCGCTGTACAAACATGTCGGTTTCCTTATCGAACATGCCCACGCCTTTGTGATACCATAGGGGATAATGGCTGCCGGTTTCCAACCGGAAAGGGATTTCTGCTGCAAGCGGCGTCAGTTCCGACATATTGAGCACCTTCAAATCTTTGTTGTTTTTCACCAGGTCCATATTCACCAGCCGCTCGATGCCATCCGCAGTGGCGTTGGGCATCATAATGCGCTCAAATGATTTCAGGTTGGGCACCCGCCATTGATGCAGGGGAATATCGGTGGTGTCCAGCTCAATCATGTAGGTATTGCGGTTTACTACATTGGCATAGGTATAGCCGTTATGTGTGGTGGTACTGTACTGCTCACCGCCGGGCTTTAGCAAAAAGCGCTCGATATAGCGCCAGTATACCTGGCTCCACCACAGCAATACGCCTGCCGAGCAGATCAGCACGGGTTTCCAGGAGTTGAACGAAATGGGCAACAGCGTCGACAGCAGGGAGAGTATAAAAACGAAAGCAAAGCTGTGAAAGAAAATATTGTTGTCTACCGGCACATAACTGGTTACCTGGAAAATAGCGGCCTGGGCCAGTATGCCGAGCGTGAGCAGGGTAAACACCATTTTCTGCTTATCCTGCCAGAAAGCCTTCCAGCTTTTGATGGTTACCATGAGCAACAGCGCAATCACCATCAGGTAAAATTTGAGCCACTGCGAACTGCTCAGAAATTCCCTCAGTATATCAGCAATGGATATGCGCGAACTATGCGGCGCCTGCCCGTAATTGAACCAGTAACCAAATCCATATTTCGTAAGCGGCAGTATAAATACAAGCGCGGTCACTACCAGCGTGCCGATGAAAACAGCCATTGGCACCCATTTCTTTTCCAGCAGTGCATGATACAACAGAATGGCCAGGCAAATCAGCAATGCCAGCCCGCCGCCGTCCTGCTTGGTGAAGAAGGAAAAGAAAATAAAGATGGCCGCAAGTCCCAGGTTGTAGAATTTCCACCTGGATTGTTCGCCAAAAAGGAATTTCATCAAAAAGGCCAGGGCAATGAACTCGTATACAATGACGGTATGATTATACCAGGGCCAGTAATTAAAAAATGAGTAGGAGAGGCAGAACACCAGTACGGCCAGGAAGCGCACTGCAAAATGCACCTGCAAACTTTTGAAGATGCTGCGAAAAGCAAGCCCGGATAATATATTGATGAAAGCCTGCGCTTTGATAAGCGTGATCATCTGCGGCCCGAATATTTTGAAGAACAATGCCGGAATGGCCCAGTACATATAACCCACGGGCATACCAAAATCCTTGTAAGGTGTTTGTCCCAGGTAGAGACGGTAGGCGCCTTCCCACGATAGGAAAATATTGATGCGATAAGGAAAAGTGGCAAATACAGGGGCCAGGGCAATCACTACAATGAGTAGTATTTCAGCAGCTGCCAGCAGACGCTTCATTGGTTTAAGATTTTGGGTTTCGGGTTGCAAGTTACAGGTTTCAGCATCCATTACGTAGTATATCATGTGCGCTATGCAAAACTCCCCATTCGCCGCACTGAGCGCTTTGTGCAACTGATAGTGTTGTAACGCACAACTGCCAACCACTACCGGGCTCGCCACGAAAATTTTGTCCATAAACGCTCACGCACGGAGTAGCGTTGCATCACAAAACTCCCCATTCGCCACCAGGATTGCAGTACGAAACTGCTGTCTATAAACGCTGCACCCACTTAGTAGTATTGCATCACAAATTTTTGTGCTGTATCTTGTGCCCTGGTAATTATACTATAATCTACATGCTTGACCACATCAAACTAATGAGGCCGAAAGATTGGGCGAAGAACCTTTTTCTGTTCATCCCGTCCTTTTTTGCCGGCAAATTGTTTGATCCGGTGAGCTTTAAGGAACAATTTGCGTTGCTGTTCGGTGGTTTTTTTGCATTCTCGTTCCTGGCCAGCAGCATTTATATTGTCAATGATTACCGCGATATAGCCGACGACCGGAAGCACCCTGTAAAAAAGTTCAGGCCGCTGGCTTCAGGAAAGGTGAGCAAAACGGCCGGGCTCGTGATGAGCCTGGTGCTGGTACTGGCAGGTTTTGTGATCAGCTATTGGCTGGACGCTTCGTATAAATTCCTGTTCATTGCCTTTATTTATTTCCTGTTGAACCTGGCCTATTCATTCGGTATAAAAAACATATCCATTGTAGACATCCTGGTGCTGGCATCGGGTTTTGTGTTGCGGGTAAAAGCAGGGGCCGTGCTGGGTGATATTCATACTACCGAATGGCTGATCATCATGACCTTCCTGCTGGCGCTGTTCATGGCCATTGCCAAGCGCCGCGACGATGTAGTGCTGAAGATCAATACTGGTACAGAAATGCGCAGGGCGGTAAAAGGCTATTCGATTGAATTTTTAAATACGCTGTTGGGCCTGTTTTGTGCCATTTTGATTGTAGCTTATATCAGTTATACAGTATCCGGTGCGCTGTACCATCAGTTCGGTCACCGGTTGTATTATACATCCTTATTCGTTATTGCCGGTGTTATGCGCTACCTGCAGATCACGATGGTGCACAACAAAGCCGGTTCGCCTACCGAAATCCTGTACAAAGACCGGTTTATCCAAGTCACCCTTTTGCTATGGATTGCCAGTTTCTATTTTATCCTTTACATTAAGGATATAACGTTGTTTACTTAATTTATCCGGCAGAAATTACCCTTCTATCAGTACAGGAAATTGCTGACCGGCCTCTGAACCAACCAATTTGTGCGCAACATGAAAAAGGCAATTGCAAACTGGGGAAACTACCCGGTGATGGAAAGCGAAGAAAAATTGTTCAGCTTCGATGACCAGCTTTCGGCTATTGTAAAACAAAGCCATCATTTTATTCCAAGAGGAAACGGACGGTGTTATGGCGATGCTTCTCTGGCTGAACAAACGATCAATACCCTGAAATACGACAAGATACTTTCCTTCGATGCCGTAAACGGCATTTTTGAATGCCAGAGCGGGCTGATGCTCGACCAGGTGCTGGAAGTAATTGTACCCAAAGGCTGGTTTCTGCCTGTAACGCCGGGTACAAAATTCATTACCGTGGGCGGCGCAGTGGGCAGTGATGTACACGGAAAAAATCACCACGTTGACGGCACTTTTTCCAACCATATTATTGATATGGATGTGATGCTCGCCTCCGGCGAAGTGATTACGTGTTCGCCAGAACGTTATACCGATCTTTTTGAAGCCACCTGCGGCGGAATGGGTTTGACCGGCCTGGTAACCAGGGTAAAATTCCGGCTGAAAAAAATCGAAACTTCCTACATCAAACAAAAACAGATCAAGGCGGCCAACCTCGAAGAAATCATCCGCCTGTTCGATGAATACAAACACTACACTTACTCAGTTGCCTGGATCGATTGCCTCAAGAAAGGAAAAAACTTCGGGCGCAGCATTCTCATATTGGGCGAGCATGCCAAAGTGGACGAATTGCCTGAAAAGAAGAAAAAAGACCCGCTGAAACTGCCGTCCAGGAAACAAATCACCTTCCCGTTCAACCTGCCTTCGTGGGTGCTGAACAGTTTTACGGTAAAGCTGTTCAACTTTTTGTATTATGGCAAGAACCTGAAGCGGGAAATCAACAATATCGTTTCTTACGAACCATTTTTCTATCCGCTCGATGCCATCCTGCACTGGAACAGGGGATACGGGAAAAAAGGTTTTGTACAATACCAGTTTGTGCTGCCGCTGGAAGCCAAGCAAGGATTGATCGAAATCCTGAACCGCATCAGCGATCGCGGGCTGGGTTCTTTTCTGGCCGTACTGAAAATATTCGGTAAACAAGACAGTCTCATATCGTTTCCATCAGAAGGTTATACGCTGGCCCTGGATTTCCCGGTGCGAAAAGGGCTGTTTGAATTTCTCGACGAACTGGACCAGGTGGTATTACAATATGGCGGACGCCTGTACATGAGCAAGGATGCGCGCATGAAACCGGAAGTGTTGCAAGCAGGTTACCCGCGACTGGAAGTGTTCAAATCAATAGTGAAAAAATACAATCCTGACTATAAAATCCGTTCCGTGCAATCGGACAGGTTGCTGCTGACGAAGTAAGTTACCTGGTAGCTTGCCTGCTATCCTATTGGGAATCTTGTAACTTGCATCCTGCAACCTCAAACCAACAAACCTGAAACCCGAAACATCAATGCCAACCGCTCTCATTTTAGGCGCTGCTTCAGATATGGCTGTGGCCATTGCAAAAAAATTCGCTTCGCAGGGGTATGCCGTGCAACTGGCTGCCCGCAATGCGCACCGGCTGCAACCATTGTTATCGGATATTGCTATCCGTTACAATGTGGCGGCCACCGTGCATGAATTTGACGCAAGGCAATTTGCCTCCCATCCGCAATTTTTCGATACACTGCCCGCCCTGCCCGATGTAACCATCTGCGTATTCGGCTACCTGGGCGATCAGGCAACCGCCAGTGCCGACTGGAAGGAGTGCGCGCAGATCATTGAAACCAATTACACCGGCGCTGTGTCTATACTTAACGTGATCAGCAATAAATATGCAGCCAGAAAAAGCGGCACCATTGTAGGCATCAGTTCTGTGGCGGGAGAACGTGGCAGACAAAGCAACTATATTTATGGCAGCGCCAAAGCCGGTTTTACAGCCTACCTGTCGGGCCTGCGCAACAGCATGTACCATAAAGGCGTGCATGTGGTGACCGTGCAACCCGGTTTTGTATATACCAAAATGACGGAACATCTTCAATTACCGGCGTTGCTTACTGCCAAACCCGAAGCTGTAGCCAAGGCTGTGTATAAGGCTGTGGTGAAAAAGAAAAATGTGATTTATGTAAAATGGTTCTGGCGCTGGATCATGTTCATCATCAAATGCATCCCGGAATTTATTTTCAAAAAAATGAAACTGTGAGCGCGGGTATTGCTTTTTTCGATTTTGATGGCACCATCACCACCAAAGACACGCTGCTGGAGATCATTAAGTATCGCCATGGCCGCTGGAAGTTTTTGCTCGGCTTTTTGCTGAACAGTCCCTGGCTGGTGGCTTTCAAACTCGGCATCATCTCCAACCAACTGGCCAAGGAAAAAGTACTGCGTTATTTCTTTGGCAACATGCCGGCAGCTTCCTTCAAACAAATGGCTTCCACCTTTGCTGCTACTGTAGTGCCCACCCTGGTGCGGCCACGCGCCCAGCAGGAAATCAACAAATTGCAGGAAGCTGGCTATGAAGTAGTAGTGGTAACGGCTTCTGCGGAAGACTGGATAGCGGATTGGTGCCGCCGTATGAACCTGCAACTGATCGCAACAAAACTGGAAGTGAAAGACGACCGTATTACCGGGAGAATTGCCGGTTTGAATTGCCATGGCGAAGAAAAAGTACGCCGCATTCGTGCGCAGTACCAGCTTGACCAATACCGTTCCATTATATGCTACGGCGATAGCAGCGGCGATCAACCCATGCTTGCCCTTGGCACCACCCGGTTTTACAAACCATTCCGATAAGATAAAAAGTTAAATGGCTGCTCAATAGGGCAGCCATTTAACGATCTGACATTTATCCCTTTTCCTAATACTATCTTTATTGTTTCACCACCTTGCGTACTGCTTTCAGCCTGTCGTCGATAATCACCTCCAGCAAATAAATGCCTTTGGTGATAGTGCGCATGTCCAAACCGGTGGTAAGCGTGTGTTGTTGTTTCACTACCTGCTTTTGTTGCACAATGCGACCGTCGTGACTGTACAGGACAATTCTGGCCGTACCATGCTCTTTACCTGTTAATTGCACAGTGAGATAGTCATGAACAGGGTTCGGGTAGTAGCTGAGGTTGCCTGTGCCAATGGTATGTGTTGAAACCGTAATGGTTTCCAGGTAGGTGGCTTTGCCATCCATGCCTACCTGGCGCAGGCGGTAGTACACTACGCCCGGTGGCGGTAATTCATCAATAAAATGATAGGTACGCAATGCGGTGGATTGTTCGCTGCCTTTTACGGCGCCAATGGTAACAAACTGGTTACCGTCAATACTGCGTTCGATTTCAAACCGGTCGTTCTGGTATTCGGTGGCCGTGGCCCACTCGAGACGGTTGCCTTTGCTGCCTGCGTGGCCTTTGAAGTATTGCAAGGTCACGGGCAATTCTGCGCCTACAGAATATATAATCACCGTATCGAAACTTACAGCGCCCATGTTATCCGTTGTACGCAACTGGAATGCGTATGTGCCTATTTGTAAGTTGCTCAGCACGGGCGAAACGTCTGTATTGCTGCTGAGGGTATAACTGTTGGGCCCGGCTATTTTGGTCCAGGTATAACTGGTCACTATTCCGTCAGGGTCGTAGGATTCAGAAGCGTCCAGGTTGGTAATGCCCAACTGAACCCTATGGTCAGGACCCGCTTCGGCCACCGGCGCAATATTGGGGACAGTGCCGGACACCACCCTTACGGTAACGGTATCCAGGGAATAGTCTGCCCGGTCGTCAATAACTTTTACCTCAAACCTGTAGGTGCCGGCAATAGTAAGGTTGTTGATGGTGGTTTTGCCGTTGGCCGACACCGGCGTAACAATAGTGCCGGTGGAAGGGCCATCAATTTTTCTCCATACATACCGCACCAGCCTGCCATCTTCATCCTGCGAACCTGATGCGCTTAGTGTGGCCATTGCCGTATTGGTGGATATGGTAAGATCAGGGCCGGCATTGGCTTTGGGCCGTTTGTTTACCGGCAGGCTTTTATCCTGGCCGAGAAACCATTCAAAGATGTTCGGGTTTTGCCAGGTATAGCCGGTATCGTAGGCCCTGTCCCATATACCATGGCCGCCATTATCCCACAAAGTGAGATAGGGCTTTACCGCGGCGCCGCAGTTCATAATGCCGTTGATGGCCCCATTGGTACAACTGGATGGGGTAGTGCCATCGTTCGTAGCGTGAAAGGCCCAGGTAGGCAGTTGGGCGTCTGCAATATTGCACCAGTTGGGAAACTGGCAGGTAGGGCAGCATATGCCAATGGCGCTGAACTGACTGGCATTGGTCACCGAACGGGCAGCATATTCCCACACACCGCCGCCTCCCAGGCTTAGGCCGGTGAGGATGATGCGGTTGGTATCGATGCGTAAATTCTGCTTTGCATATTTGATCATTTCATCGATATAGAAATCCTGCCACCAGCCGTAGGAACTGCTCAGCTGTGGCGACAAAACAATGAAGCTCTGCCAGCGGCCATTCCAGTAAAAACGCATGGGATGCCCTGCGTTGATGTATTTGGGAATGCCATTGGCGCGTACCCTGCTCAGCTCGGAGGTGCCATTTCCACGTTCGCCAATGCCGTGTAAAAAGACAATTAATGGGTATTTCGTGGTAGGATCAACGTTATAATCAGCAGGTTTGTATTCATAAAAACCAATGTACTCGCCGTTGGAAGCGGTGAGTCCGCGGGCCACCTGCTGACCGCTGGCGCCCATGCACAAAAGCATGACTAAACCAGGTAAAAGGTTTTTCATAGAGGTACAGATTTGGGTGTTACGGGATTGGGTGCGATGGGCAGTATACAGGCAACGCGAATAATGAACAGGGCATTATCCGGGCCTGCTGCTGCGTTCAGCGCCCCATTTTCAGGTCTGTCTACGGTGTACGGGGGAAAAGGGCCTTAGTTCAGTAAGCTATTATCCTGTTGAGGATCGGGAGGGCGGTAGTTACTACCGCAAAGCAGGTAAGTAATTAATAGTGTCTTCATAGGGTGATTACGTTTTTAAGAGCCGGGATGAAATTACGCCAGCCGGGTATTTCATCATAGCGTACTAATGCCCATTTTATCAATGGCCTGCATCGTAAAACCTGCACCGGGAAAAACGTGGTTTTTCGTTTTTGTTAAAACCGGATTGCCAATGCCACTTCGCTGCCCGCGTCATCGTCACTTATTCGATAATACTGATCTTCAGTGCCTTGGTGCAAAGATGCAAAGTGTGGATAAATCTTCTCTGGATTGTGGAGCAGGATGCACAGCATTTTGCCGGGGAAAACCCGGCGGGCATTTGGAACAGCATGGCAGTTATGGACGCTTTTTCGGCTCCGGTACCCTGACCCGGTTCCGGGCATTGCCTTTGCATCTTTTGCCACGGCAAGGTACAGTTGAGCAGGAAAAAGTTTTACCATATGAAACAGATATATTTCCCTGTCATTGGCATAGCGATCATGCTGTTTGCCTGCAGTTGTACAAAGGAACCGCTTGATCATCTTTCACAGGACGAAAGCCGTATTTACATTACCAAGCACGATGACTCGCTGAAGTTCGGCAATTACAGCACCTTCAGCATTGTCGATTCTGTAGCAGTCATAGAAAACAACCAGTTTGTGGGCAGGGCGCGTGCTGCAGTGGACGCTGCCTATATTGATGCCATCCGCAACCAACTGCAGGAGCGTGGTTATGCGGAAGTGGCCCGCGATGCGGACCCCGACCTGGCCGTAAGCGTGAACCGCATTTATAATACCTACACCGGCGTGTTCAGTTACGGTGATTACTGGAATTATTATTATGGCTACTGGGACCCCTATTACTGGGGATTCCCGGGGTACAGCTATTTCTTTCCGCCCTTCTATTATGGCTTTTACGAAATCACCGAAGGGGCTTTGTCCATTGACATATTCGACCTGGTGAACGCCCACAATTCCAACAACATCCGGGCAGTATGGAATGGTCTTATACGCGGCTCGGGTGTGTTCCGTGAAGACAAAGCGGCGTCGAATGTGCAAATATTGTTCGACCAGAGCAAATACCTTCAAACCAATTAAGTAGAAAAAATAGGAGTTATGAAAACGATCAATAGTATTGGTTTACTGGTGCTGCTGTTGTTTGCCGGATTAACTGTGCAGGCACAGTCGCGGTTCCGGCTGAACCTCAATTACAATGTATCTGTTCCGGCAGGCAATTTCCGGGATTTCATCGAAGAAACTTCCTGGCGTGGCTGGACCGGTAATTTACTGTATGGCATCAATGACCGCCTGTCGGTAGGGCTTGGTACGGGCTTCCAGGATTACTATGAAAAATTTCCACGCGCTGTATACAAGCTGCGCGAAGGAGGTGAAATTTCAGCAGTGGTTACCAACAGCATTCAAACCATTCCCTTGCTGGCCGTGGCGCAGTACAATTTTTTACCGCGTGCCGTGGTGCAGCCGTATGTTGGTGTAGGGGTGGGCGGTAACATTATCGTATTTGATCAGTACCTGGGTGAGTTTTCCAATTCAGAAAGTACTATAGGTTTTGCCCTGCGCCCGGAGGTCGGTTTGCAGGTCCCAATAGGCAAAAGAGGTTTTAGTGCCAATGTGAACGGTATGTATAATTATATGCCGTACACCCGCAATAATATGGATGGTCTCCACAACTGGGCGGTAGGCGCCGGAATCAGGTTTTCTTTAAGATAGTGCAGTTGTAGATTGGCTATGTTTGGTTGAGTCCCGCGGCGAGAGCATGCGGGACTTTTGTTATTACCAACAGTTGTCGTTCGTATTTCAGGAACTGGTGTAGGGGGGACTGCTGCATTAATTCAACTGCGGATCAATGGGGAAATTGGCAAGCATTTCATATTCGCCGCCCAGTTTTTTCAGGGCATCTTTCCAGATTTGGTCGGCATGCTTGTGAAATACCAGTTTACGGTTACCCTCGACCGTGAGCCAGGATTTTTCCTGGAGTTCCCCATCCAACTGGCCGCTGCCCCAGCCGGAATACCCAATGTAGAAGCGGATTTTGTCAGTGTTGATGGCACCGCTTCTGATCATATTGATGGCCGTTTCGAAATCGCCGCCCCAGTATATGCCGTCCAGCACTTCATATGAACCGGGGATCAGATCGGGGTATTGGTGCAGGAAGTGAATGGTGTCCATTTGCATGGGACCACCGTAAAACACAGGTAATTTCAGTTCATCCAGGTCGTTCATCAATTCATCCAGCGTGTGGTCGAACAGTTTGTTGATTACAAACCCGAAACTTCCCTCTTCCTGGTGGTCGCAGAGAAATACCACCGTGCGCATGAAGTTCGGGTCCTTTAAGAAAGGTTCCGCTATCAATAACGTACCTGGTCCGGGTGCAATCATGTTTCTAAATTAAGACTTATATGGTCCTGACAAAATCATTGTTTAAAAATTATGGGCCAACCCCGTTTCCTGCACTTTGTAAAAGTTAGTTAAAACAAAACCCTCTAAATTCGTAACATTGGCGTTTGGAAAGCAGTTTTATTAATTTTGTCCGATTCACTTATCTGCTGAGTTAGAATTAACTATCAGAAACGATTGGCAAAATTGTGTGAAGTTTGAACTGCCGGCAGGTAATGGGCGTGTCATCAAAATCATATCAGTTGCAGCTACGGAAAATTTTCCCTGTTATTATCATTTTGATCAGCTTTTCGCTGATAGGCGCCATCTATATCCAGTACAGTTGGTTGCGCACCATGCTGCTGGACAAGCAGGAAGAGTTCAGAAGCAAGTTGATCGACGGCATCAACGATGCGGGAAGATTGCTGATGGAGCAAAAAGGCACGTTACCCTCACTGAAAAAATTCCGGAATCAACCCGGTTTCAACTGGCCCTCCGAACAGTTGCAGATGGAACTGATGAAGCCCCCTACCATTGCACAGAAATATACCGAGCTGGAAGTGGCCGAAAAGCTGCAGAAGGCCTTTGAAGGACGCGGGCTGAAAGACGTAAACTTCGAGTTTGCCATTACTTCCAGCGTAAATGTGCTGAGTTACGAACTCAAGTCAAAGAATTTCACCAACGAAATAGAAGACCAGGACAACAATCTCATTCTCTATTACATATTCATGCCTCCCAGCGGCAGCGATCTGGAAAACCTGGTGCCGGAAGAAGTAATGACCGTGGTGGTGCCCGACTGGAAAAAAATGTCGGCCGAAATGCGCTGGTTTATTGTAGGCGCCGTATTCTTTACCCTGATGATCATAGCCACTTTTTACGTGACTGTGAACGCACTGCTGCGCCAGAAAAAAGTCAGTGAAATCAAGAACGACTTTATCAACAACATGACGCACGAGTTCAAGACGCCGCTGGCTACCATCAGCCTGGCCGTGGATGCGTTGCGTAATCATAAGGTGCTGCAGGACCGGGAAAAAATGGAATACTTCACCGGTATCATCAAGGAAGAGAACAAACGCATGAACAAACATGTGGAAACAATTCTCCAGGCTGCGGTGATGGACCGCCAGGAACTGCAGTTGAATAAAGTGCCATTGCACGTTCATAACCTTATTGAGGAAATCATTGACAACTATTCACTGCAATTGGAGGAAAAGAAAGGCAGCGCCGAACTGCACCTCGATGCCAAATATGACTATATTGAGGCTGACCCGGTACATTTCCGCAACCTGATATCCAATCTGGTAGACAATGCAGTGAAATATTCGAAAGAGAACCTGCTGCTCAAAATATTCACCTACAATACCAACAAAGCCCTGGTGATTCGTGTGGAAGACAATGGCATTGGTATGAGCAAGGAAACGGTACGGCGCATTTTTGAAAAATTCTACCGCGCGCATACCGGCAATATTCACAACGTAAAAGGATTTGGCCTGGGACTGAGTTATGTAAAAACCATTGTTGATGCCCACCAGGGCAAGATCAAGGTTGACAGTACGCTGGGCAAAGGATCATGGTTCACCCTTGAATTTCCCCTGATCAAAGGAAAAGAGGTGCCGGCCACCCTGAATGTACAGCTGGAATCATAATACTTATTGCTCCTGCCTGCCAAACAGCAAACATCCATCGCCATAACTGAGAAAGCGAAAATTGTTTTGCAGGGCGTAGTCGTATATTTTTCTCCAGTCTTCACCAACAAAGGCTGCCACCAGCAGGAGCAGGGTAGACTGGGGCTGATGAAAATTGGTCACCAGCGCCTTCGCTATGCGGAACCGGTAGCCCGGACCGATCAGCAAACGGGTGCGCGTGATCAACCGTTTCCATTGCAAGGTTTGCATTTTGTGTAATACCGCCTGCAAAGCAGCATCTACGGGAATTTGATGCGCATCCAGCTCATAGGCGTCCCATTGGTGTAGTTCCCATGCTTGCGGCGGCAGGCCGGGTTGCACAATGGCCTTCACGCCCAGCCAGTACAGGGATTCCACGGTGCGCATAGAAGTGGTGCCCACCACGGTAATATGTTTCGGCAGGTATTGCAGGATGCGCTCAATGGCTGTAGCGCTTACTTCGATGAACTCCGCATGCATTTCGTGGTGCTGCAGCGTCTCGCTTTTAACCGGTTTAAAAGTGCCGGCCCCCACATGAAGCGTTACTTCTTCTTTAAGAACGTTTTTTGCAGCCAGCCTCGAAAAGATAGCAGGGGTGAAATGCAGTCCGGCAGTAGGAGCGGCCACTGAGCCTTCGGCCTGTGCATAGATGGTTTGATACCGCTCAGCATCTGATGCATCTGCTTCTCTTTTGATATAGGGCGGAAGCGGCACCATACCGGCATAATGCAGTATCTCGGCAAAGGAGAGGTCTGCCGGTTCCCATTGCAGTTCAATGGCAAAGGCATCCTGTTCCTTACCTACATAACGGGCCCGGACCACCAGTGGCTGATCGTGGTGTTGCAGGTGTTTTTCCAGTAGCTGGCCCGCTTTCCATTTGCTGGCGCCACCGATCAGGCATATCCATAGCACTTTGCGACGCTGCTGCATAGCCGAAGTGATATCCCCATACTGCGGATGCGGTTCCAGGCAGAAAATTTCGATAACGCCTCCGGTGGGTTTCTGAAAGTGCAGGCGGGCTTCCACCACTTTGGTGTTGTTCAGTATCAGCAGGGAATCCGCAGGCAATTGTTCGTCGATCTGCCGGTAAGCGGTTTCGGTTATGGTTCCCTGGTTGTAGACGAGCAGTTTGGACGCGTCACGCTCGGCCAGCGGATAGGCAGCAATCCGTTCGGCAGGCAGGTGATACGTGTAGTCGTAAATGGAAATGTTTTTGATGTCCATCGCCGCGAAGGTAGGGCGGAAATGATCAGGATGGAATGTTCATCGGCCAATCGGTCTGGAGAGTTGCGGTGGGAAGGAGGGCTTTACTATTAAAGAAATCCCTTCCCGACACGATAGCTTTATTTGCGTTTGCTGACCGGCACTACCAGTTTCAGCCCGCTCCATATGTCGGTAACGGCGCAAACCTTGATATCTACCAGGTCGTTTTGCAGCGCCCAGTTGCGGATCACATCTTCTGTAAGATCGGTGGGGATGCGGGCGCTTTTTTTATACCAGCTTACCCATATCGCGATGTTGGGATTGGCTTTGATGGCCGGCTTGAGTTTTTTCATTGCCGACTCAAATTCACGAAATGATCTGGCGAAGAGATGCACCAGGTCGGGCGTGGGTTGGCCGGTGGTGAGTTGCGGGCCGATGTCTTTTTGCACTAATTGCAGGTAATCATCAGGCGCCTGGACCAGTTGCACCTTCATGCTTTCTTTAATACCCAGCTTCTTGAGCAGGGGCGTACCGGAATAGCCAGCGGTTGTTGACATGAGATCCTGATGTTGGGAGGTTACAGCGTTATACACCCTTTTTCTCACCTATTCACACCCTTTCCACACCCTACCCACAGGTTGTGCACAATAACTTGTGCAAAATAAGCATCCTAAATCCCCTCAAACCCACACCCCACCTGCATTCAAGGCACACCAATCCCTGTGGAAAAATTAAATATTCCAAATTTTGTTTGGAAAGTGGGAAAAAGTGTTATTTTGTGTAAGTTTTTGAAAAATTGGTACAACTCATTGTAAATGATCGTTTTTCTCGGAGAATACGAGGTCACTTTGGACGCAAAGGGACGCTTTCTCCTACCGGCGGGCATACGAAAACAGCTCCCGGAAGGCGCCGGCGACCAGTTTGTGATCGCCCGCGGCTTTGAGAAGTGCCTGACCTTGTATCCGAAGCAAAACTGGGATCCCATATTAGCCGAGTTGAGTAAAGTTAGTGAATACAAAGCCGAGAACAGGGAATTCCTCCGGTATTTTACAATGGGTGCCACCCTGATGGAACTGGATTCGGCAGGTCGCCTGCTGGTACCACCGAATCTGAAAGCACATGCAGGACTGGAAAAAGATGTGGTGCTTGTTTCTGTCATCAACAAAATTGAAATCTGGGATAAAGGTAAGTATCAGCAGTTCTTTGAGTCTTTTTCACCGGAAAAGTACAGCGACCTGGCAGAACGGGTAATGGGTGGCCGGAATTTTACGCAACTATAAAGCATGAGCCAGCGTGATTATCATGAACCGGTTTTGCTGCAGGAAGCGTTGGACGCTTTGAATATTCATGCAGACGGCACCTATGTGGACTGCACCTTTGGTGGCGGCGGACATGCCAGAGCAATATTGAAGCAGTTGGGACCACATGGGCGGCTGGTGGCATTTGACCAGGATGAAGATGCACGCGCCAACCTGCCCGATGATCCGCGGATCATTTTTGTGCAGCACAATTTCCGTCACATCGGCCGCTTCCTCCGCCTGCACAAAATTGCCGGCGTAGACGGTATACTCGCCGACCTCGGCGTAAGCAGTCACCAGTTCGATGAAGCGGAACGTGGTTTCTCCACGCGGTTCGAAGGCAGCCTCGACATGCGCATGGACAAGCGCCAGGACCTCACTGCCTTTGACGTGGTTAACACGTATACGGAACAACAGTTGCACAAACTGTTTGAGCAATATGGCGAAGTGACGAATGCACGCACCCTGGCACGCACCATCGTTCAGCAGCGTCAATCCGCTTCGCTCCGCACCATTGCCAATTTCAAACAGGCCATCAGCTCCGTGGTGAAAGGGAATCCCAATAAATACTTCGCCCAGGTATTCCAGGCTTTACGCATTGCGGTGAATGATGAACTGGGTGCACTGCAGGAAATGCTGCAACAGGTGCCATCCCTGTTAAAACCAGGTGGCCGCATCGTGATCATCACGTTTCACTCGCTGGAAGACAGAATCGTAAAAAATTTTTTCCGAAAAGGAAGTTTTGAAGAAGCAGACCCTGCAGATCTTTTCGGACATACCCCTTCGCCTCCGCTGAAAGTTGTAACCAAGAAACCGGTGATACCAACCGACGATGAGATCAGACGCAATCCCCGCTCACGCAGCGCAAAACTGCGCGCAGCGGAAAAAACAGAGAATAGTGGATAATGGACAGTGGGATAATAAGTAGTTAGTTCTTCAGTCATAATACAGGGTATAAAATTCAATGTTTTATGAAAGCTGCTTGAGAAGCAAGCTCTTTAGCGGTTGTACGGTGAACAACTGTGCAACCGCTGTTCTTAAAAAAATCTATGAGCGAAGAAAAAAACAGGAAGGAAAGCTCCAGGGAGTGGAGAAGAATTTTCGGTTACCGCTGGATCGTAAACAACATTCCCTATTTCCTGTTCTTGTCGGTACTGGCGGTGATTTACATCTACAACGGCCATTATGCCGACAAGACCATTCGTAACATCAATAAAGTGAGCCGGCAACTGAAAGAGTTGCAGTATGAATACAAAACCGTGAAAAGCGAAGTGATGTTTCGCAGCAAACAAAGTGAACTGGCGAAATCAGTAGCGCCGCTCGGACTGAAAGAATTGACAGCTCCACCCTATGTACTGAAAGACAGTACAGGCAGGTGAAATAAATCAGCTAACCGCAGCAACGCGAGGTGGCAGAGAAAGCCTGGATTATAACAACAGACAGGAATTGCTCATTGAAACCGGCTTGACAGGATAGTTGGCATTCGCTCCGCGCCTCCGCGTCGCTGCGGCAATAACAACAACAATCGAAATAACAACACCCTTTGGAAGTAAAGCGCGACATATTATGGCGGGTATATCTCTGTTTCCTGGGCATTGTTGCCTTTGCCATTGCCATCATAGGTCGCGCGGTATATATACAACAGGTACAGGGCAGTTACTGGATTGCACAGGCCAACGAACAACAACAGCGCATTGAAGAAGTAGAGGCGCAACGCGGCACCATCTTCAGCGAAGACGGCCGCATGCTGAGCACCTCCATACCATATTTTGATATTTATATAGATTTTATGGCCGAAGGTTTGCGGGAAAAAGACGGACGGCGTTTCAAAGACAATCTTGATTCGCTGGCGCTTGGTCTTGCTGCTTTGTTCAAAGACAAAAGCAGCAACGCTTACCGGCAGGAACTGAAGGAAGGCTACCGCAAAAAACAACGGTATTATCTCTTCAAGAGAAACATCACCTTCCGCCAATACCAGAAACTGCGCACACTGCCGCTGATCAGACAGGGCAGCAACAAAAGCGGTTTCATTGCAGAGGTAAAAAACAAACGGCTCAACCCGTTCGGCCTGCTGGCCAATCGTACCATCGGCCTGTCTCGCGAATATGTGGATAGCGACGGAAAGAAAAAGAATACGAACGTGGGACTGGAAAAAACGTACGACTCATTGCTGCGCGGACAAACGGGCAGGCGCTTGATGCAGCGCATCGCAGCTGGCGTATATATGCCGGTAGACGGATCGGAAATTGAACCGGAAAACGGAAAAAGTATCATCACTACTATAGATGTGAACATACAGGACATTGCGGAGAATGCTTTGCTGCGGGTAATGACAGAAAATGAATGTACCCATGGCACCTGCATCGTGATGGAAGTAGCCACGGGTAAAATAAAAGCCATTGCCAACCTGGGCAGAAGGCCCGATGGTTCTTACTGGGAAAATCTCAACTATGCCATACTGGCTTCCGAACCGGGCAGCACCTTCAAACTGGCTACCATGCTGGCTTTGCTGGAAGATGAACGCATCCGGCTTTCGGACCATGTTGATCTCGAAGAAGGACGCTGGAAAGTAAACGGCCGCGTGGTATTCGATTCGGAACATCATGGCCGCCGCGATGTAACCATCAAGCAGGCTTTCATGCACAGTTCCAATGTAGGCATGGCCAAACTGGTGATGAACCATTATGTGAACGCGCCGGGCAAATTCATTGAGCACCTGAAAAAACTGCGGCTGCACGAACCTACCGGTGTTGACCTGGTAGGCGAGTCTGCTCCCGTGATCAAAACGCCGAAGTCGCGCACATGGAGCGCCACCACTTTGCCCTGGATGAGTTTCGGCTATGAAGTGATGATCAGTCCGCTGCAGACATTGATGTTGTACAACGCCATTGCCAACAACGGAAAAATGATGAAGCCATACCTGGTAAGCGAGGTGCAGCAGGATGGCGTAACCGTGCATGAAATAAAACCGGAAGTGGTGAAGGAAAAGATATGCAGTGAAAAAACATTGAAGCAACTGCAGGAATGTCTCACGGCTGTTTGCATGGATTCAGGAGGTACCGGTTACAGTCTGTTTAAAGATGCATGGTACAGTGTGGCTGGTAAAACAGGAACAGCGCTGGTGGCAAATGGTAATCGTGGTTATGCCGATCATATTTACCAGTCATCCTTTGCCGGATACTTTCCGGCCAACAATCCGCAATACAGTTGTATTGTGGTGATCAAAAACAAACCCTTTGCAAAAACATATTACGGTGCAAAAATCGCCGGGCCGGTGTTCAGGGAAATTGCGGACAAATTATTTGCACAACGCAGCAGTGGAAAAGATGCCATTCGCAGCTATACCTGGACCAAGGACACCAGTAACTATACCTATGCAGGCGTTGCAGCAGATATGAAGGAAGTATTGAAGATGATCAACTGGTCGTACCGCGATTCTGTGAAGCAGGAAGAATGGGGCAGATTATACCCCGTGCAGCGCGAGCCGGTGCTGCGTGCGCAGCGCGTGGCGCCCAATACCATGCCCGATGTATCAGGCATGGGTTTGAAAGATGCGCTGTACCTGTTGGAGAATATGCAACTGCGCGTACGTGCAACAGGCAGGGGTAAAGTACAATCGCAAAGCATTCCGGCTGGAACGGCTATTGCAAAAAATCAATTGGTAACCATCGAACTGAACTGACAATCGTGTTATTACAGGATATACTATACAAAGTAAAGATCAGGCAGGTGCGCGGCAATACCGGCATTGAGGTGAATGGCCTGCAATCGGATTCGCGCAAAGTGCAGCAGGGTGCTGTGTTTATTGCTGTGCGTGGCGTACATGCCGATGGTCATCAGTTCATTGACAAAGCGGTTGAGCAGGGCGCTGTGGCAGTAGTGGCAGAGGAGCTTCCCGCTACCACCAGCGAAGCAGTAACCTGGATACAGGTAGAGAACAGTGCAGCCGCAGCCGGCGTTATGGCGCACAATTTTTACGGTCAGCCTTCGGAAAAACTCAAGCTGGTAGGTGTAACCGGTACCAACGGAAAAACTACCATCGCTACGCTGCTGTTCAAATTGTTTTCTTCGCTGGGGTATCAGTGTGGGTTGCTGAGCACAGTGGAAAATCATATTGGAAAAACCGTACTGCCGGCTACGCATACCACACCGGATGCCATTAGCCTGAACGCACTGTTGAAGCAAATGGTAGATGCCGGTTGTACGCATGTGTTCATGGAAACCAGCTCGCATGCCTTGCACCAGCACCGCGTGGCAGGCCTGAAATATACAGGAGCGATCTTCAGCAACATTACGCATGATCACCTGGACTATCACAAAACATTCGAGGAATACATCCGTGTAAAAAAATCATTCTTCGATAACCTGCCATCCGATGCATTTGCCATATCCAATGCAGACGACAAACGGGGCGCGGTGATGCTGCAGAACACGCAGGCAGCGAAATACCTGTACAGTTTGCGCAGCATGGCAGGCTTTAAAGGGAAAATACTGGAAAACAGCCTGAGCGGACTGGTGATGAACATTGACGAACAGGAAGTGCATTTCCGGCTGATCGGCGAATTCAATGCCTACAACCTGCTGGCAGTATATGCCGCTGCGCTTTGCCTGGGCGAAGACAAACAGGAAGTGTTGCAGCATCTCAGCGGGCTGACCGGTGCTGAAGGCAGGTTCGACTATATCGTGTCACCCAAAGAAAATGTGATTGGTATTGTAGACTATGCCCACACGCCCGACGCCTTGCTGAATGTGCTGGCCACTATCAAAAAATTACGCAAGGGGCATGAGCAGATCATCACCGTAGTGGGTTGTGGAGGCGACAGGGATAAAACCAAAAGGCCGGTGATGGGCGAAGTAGCATGCGAACACAGTGACCGGGTAATCTTCACTTCAGACAATCCGCGCAGTGAAGACCCGCAGGAGATCCTGAAAGATATGGAACAGGGTTTGAACACGGCCGCACGCCGCAAATTCATTGCCATAGCCGACAGGAAAGAAGCGATCAAAACGGCCATCAGCCTGGCAAAGCCGGAAGACATTGTGCTGATTGCCGGCAAGGGTCATGAAAAATACCAGGAAATCAAAGGTGTGAAATATCCATTTGATGATAAACAGGTGGTAAAGGAAGTATTTGAGAACCTGGGCAAATAGTAAAACCACCGGAATAAAACAGAACACGGACGGTTAACATAGCCAGCAGAGGAAAAAAGAGTAAAAGGGAGGAGGGGTTACGAAACAAAGATTGCGGAGCAGAACAAAAAACGGCAATCAGAAACTACAAAAAGAGAAAGGAATTTAACGGGATGTGCAAAGGAGAACCTTTTGCTCTTATCCTCCTGGCAAAAAAAGAATTACCAACATGCTATACCATTTAATGGATTGGTTGCAAAGCGAAGGGATAAAGTTCCCGGGCAGTGCGCTGTTCCAGTTTATCACTTCGCGGGTATTGCTGGCCGTGATTCTGTCGCTGGTTATATCGGCGCTGTTTGGCAAGCAGATGATCAACTATCTGCGCCGTATGCAGGTAGGAGAAACCGTTCGCGATCTGGGACTGGCCGGTGAGCAACAGAAAAAAGGCACGCCTACCATGGGTGGGTTTATCATAATCCTCGCCATACTGGTGCCTACATTGTTGCTGGCCGATCTGAACAAAGCATATATCCGGCTGATGATTTTTGCCACCGTGTGGTTGGGCCTTATCGGATTTATTGACGATTACCTCAAACTGCGCGCAAAACGACTGGCGCAGCAACAAGGTATACCTTATAAAAAAGGTGATAAAGATGGGTTGGCAGGATGGTTCAAAGTACTGGGGCAGGTGGTGCTGGGGATTGTAGTGGCTGCGGTATTGTTGTTCAACGAAAACACCAAAGTGTATCGTGAATATGCCGGCGTTCATCTGCCTGCCGATACATCGGGCATGATCCGCATCCCGTTTGACGGTAAGGAAAAAATATTTGTAAAGGCAGATGAGCCGATCACTACTATACCCTTTGTAAAAACGCATGAATTCAACTATTCCAAATTGCTGCCGAAGGCGGTAAGAGGATTTACGTGGCTCTTGTACATGCTGATTGTGATATTCATTGTAACGGCAGTGTCGAACGGGGCGAATATCACAGATGGACTGGACGGGCTGGCCACCGGCACGAGCGCCCTTATTGGTGTATGTCTCGGCATATTTGCCTATGCAAGCGGTAATCTCCGTTTTGCAGAATACCTCAACATCATGTACATACCCAACCTCGGTGAGCTGTCCATTTTCATTGGCGCCATGATCGGGGCCTGTATCGGGTTTTTGTGGTACAACGCTTATCCGGCGCAGGTGTTTATGGGCGACACGGGGAGCCTTACACTGGGGGGCATCATAGCAGCACTGGCCATCATTGTGCGGAAAGAATTGCTGATCCCCATTTTTTGCGGGGTGTTCCTGGTAGAAGTGCTGAGCGTGAGTCTGCAGGTAAGCTATTTCAAGTATACCAAAAAGAAATACGGTGAGGGCAGGCGCATTTTCCTGATGAGCCCGCTTCACCATCACTACCAGAAACTGGGATATCATGAATCGAAAATTGTGACGCGCTTCTGGATAGTGACCATTCTTTGCGTGGTGTTCAGCATAGTAACCCTTAAAATAAGATAATCCTTTTCCTGGAAAACCTGCTTCCTCTGTTGCTATGAAAATTATTACTGAAAAACCACGCTCTGAAAATTCCAATCCCGGAAAACCATCCTAGCAGTAAGAGATTGTGGTGCAGTAACAAGTTCAAGCTATAGAAAAACCCCCTTAATCCGTTTTGCGTTTGCGCAAAATAACGGTGCGATTATCGGTAATGAAAAAAAAACTCGTCATACTCGGCGCCGCCGAAAGCGGAATTGGTGCAGCCATACTGGGCATGCGCCAGGGATATGATGTGTTTGTGTCCGACGCCGGAACGATTAAGGAGCAATACCTCGCTGACCTTGAGCAATACGGCATTGCCTGGGAAGCAGGTAAGCACACAACCGAAAGAATACTGCAGGCAGATGAAGTGGTAAAAAGCCCGGGTATACCGGAAAAGAATGAACTGGTAAAACAAATCCGGGCCATAGGCATCCCGGTGATCAGTGAAATTGAGCTGGCGTACCGCCATAAAGGCAACAGCAAAATCATCGCTATCACCGGCAGCAATGGCAAAACCACTACCACGGCGCTTACGTACCACATCTGCAAAACTGCCGGACTCGACTGTGCGCTGGTGGGCAATATCGGTTACTCATTTGCACGAAAAGTGGCCGAAGATCCCAAACCCTGGTATGTGGCAGAGATCAGCAGTTTTCAACTGGACGATATCAAAACTTTTCGTCCTGATGTTGCAGTGCTTACCAATATCACAGAAGACCACTTGGACCGGTACGATTACAAATTCGAAAACTATATCAATAGCAAGTTCCGGATTGTGATGAACCAGACAGCAGATGATTATTTCATCTATTGTGCAGACGATCCGGTAACGATGCAATATATAGGGAAGTATTCCTTTAAATCTAACCCACTACCATTCAGTATGCAACAAACACTAGACCGCGGAGCATTCATTCAGAATGAAGTTATGACGATCGTAGCCAGGGATGAAAAATTGCAGATGAGCGTGTTCGATTTTACGCTCAGGGGCAAGCACAATCAATATAATACTATGGCGGCCGGTTTAGCAGGTTCAGTGATTGAACTGCGAAAAGACAAGATTCGTACAGCGGTACAGAGTTTCGATGCGCTTCCGCACCGCATGGAAAAGGTATCGGTGGTACGCGGTGTGGAATTTATCAACGACAGCAAGTCGACCAATGTTAACAGCACCTGGTTTGCGTTGGAAAGCATGACCAAGCCGGTCATTCTCATACTCGGTGGCGTAGACAAAGGAAATGATTACTCCATACTGACCGACCTGGTGCGGGAAAAAGTAAAAGCCATTGTGTGCATGGGTGTTGACAACCGCAAAATTCATGAAGCATTCCAGAACGATGTTTCATTGATGGTCAATACAAGCAGTGCAGCGGAAGCAGTAAAAGCAGCTTTTCATTTTGCCAACAGCGGCGACGTAGTGCTGCTCAGTCCTGCCTGCGCCAGCTTCGACCTGTTTAAAAACTATGAAGATCGCGGAGATCAGTTCAAGAAAGCCGTGAGAGAGTTATAAAAAGTAAATGAGCAACGTTAACGATATACGATTTGATGAAATAGCGCCAACATCCACCGGCCTGCTTAGCAGAACACGTGGCGACAAGGTGATATGGGCCGTAGTGGTGGTGCTGGCATTGGTGTCGATGCTGGTGGTGTACAGTTCCACCGGGTTGCTCGCGTACCGCTATAATCGGGGTAATACAGAAGTGTACCTGTTCAGGCAGGTAATGTTCATATTGGCAGGGTTGGTGGTCATTTATTTTTCGCACCGCGTGAACTACACCTTGTATTCACGGCTGGCGCGCATTCTGTTTATTATTTCGATACCCCTGCTGGTATATACGCTCTTTTTTGGTGTTCGCCTGAATGAAGGAAGCCGCTGGATCAGGTTGCCCATTATCAATCTTACCTTCCAGACTTCCGACCTGGCCAAGCTTGCGCTGTTTATGTATGTAAGCAGACTGCTGAGCAAAAAACAGGCGGTGATCAAGGATTTCAAAAAAGGTTTCCTGCCTGTGTTAATCCCGGTAGTGATCATTTGCGTGCTGATTGCACCGGCCAATTTGTCTACAGCGCTGCTGGCTGGAGCTACCAGCTTGTTACTGCTCTTCATAGGAAGGGCCCGTATGAAACACTTGTTGATCACCATAGCTGCTGCGCTGGTACCGGTGATATTGCTGGTGATGCTGGCATTAAGCTATTACGATAAAGCAACAGGAAAGAGTAAAGACCTGCCTGTTATACTGGAAACCGGTCGTATTGCCACCTGGATCAGCCGTATCCAGGATTTTGTATACGACAGCAAGGGAGGTAATAAAGAAGACAATTACCAGGTAAACCAGGCAAAGATTGCCATTGCCAAAGGCGGCCTGCTGGGATTAGGCCCGGGGAACAGCGAAACAAGAAATTTCCTGCCGCACCCGTATTCGGATTTCATATTCGCCATCATCATTGAGGAATATGGACTGGCTGGCGGGGCGTTTATCCTGTTTGTATATCTCGTATTCCTGTTTCGCTGTATACGCATCTTTCGGAGATGCCCATACGCATTTGGGGCATTCCTGGCATTGGGGTTGAGTTTTACCCTGGTGATCCAGGCACTGGTGAATATGGCTGTAACAGTAAACCTGTTTCCCGTTACCGGCGTTACATTGCCGCTGGTGAGCATGGGGGGCAGTTCATTTTTGTTTACCTGTCTTGCCATTGGTATCATTCTGAGCGTGGCAAGAAATGTGGAACAACTGGAAGGAAAGGCGTTGGAAAAAGCGCCGGCATAAATGGCAGAAACACGAATCGTAGTACTGTAATAAAGTAAAAACAAAAGTTACCAAATATGAGCGAGCAGCAAAGGGTGCAGGAGGTGACTGGCTCCTTAACAGCAAAAGGCAGGGAGCCAGTGGAGGGGAGTCAGCAGCCTGTTCGTATCATCATAGCAGGCGGAGGTACAGGCGGACATATTTTTCCCGCCATTGCCATAGCCAATGCGTTGAAGAAAGCTAACCCTGCCACGCAAATTCTTTTTGTTGGTGCGAAAGGAAAGATGGAAATGGAAAAAGTACCGCAGGCAGGTTATGACATAAAAGGAATTGACATTGCGGGATTCAACCGCAGCTCTTTGATTAAGAATATTGGTTTACCGTTCAAGCTGATCAAAAGTTTTTTCCAGGTAAAACGGATCGTTGACGCGTTCAGGCCGCATGCGGCTATTGGCGTGGGCGGCTATTCCAGTTTTCCGGTGTTGCGATATGCTCAGGCGCGCAACATTCCCACTTTTATTCACGAAGCAAATTCGTTTGCGGGTAAATCCAACATGCTGCTGGCAAAGAAAGCTGTGCGTGTGTTTGTAGCTACGGACGGTATGGAAAAATTCTTTCCGGCTGCTAAAATCCAGGTCACGGGGAACCCGGTGCGGCAAAACATTGTGCAGCACCGTATCAGTCGTGAAGAAGGCATCCGGTTCTTTGAACTGGACCCCGCAAAGAAAACCGTGCTTGCTACGGGGGGCAGCCTGGGCGCAAAAGGAATCAATAAAGCGATTCACGCGCACATCGAAGAATTCAAAAAGAATGATGTGCAACTGATATGGCAAACGGGAAAACCTTTTGCACCAAAGGCCAGTGAACTGGCTGTAGAATATAAAAATATCTGGGTAAACAGTTTTATCGGCCAGATGGAATATGCCTATGCCGCAGCAGACGTAGTGATCTCGAGAGCAGGCGCCATGGCCATTGCAGAACTCTGCGTGGTTAAAAAGCCGGTGGTATTTGTGCCTTATCCGCACGCGGCCGAAGATCATCAGACAGTGAATGCGCAAAACCTGGTTAATAAAAATGCTGGGCTGATGATCAGAGACAGCGAAGCGAAAGAGCAACTGGTAAGCACTGTAATAGCCCTGGCAAAGGATGAGGCAAAACAACGGGATTTGAGTGAAAATATTGGCAGGCTGGCCGTTACCAATGCCGATGCCGTGATAGCAGAAGAGGTGTTGAAGGCAATCGTAAATAATAAATAGTGAACAGCAATATTTGCTACTGACAGCAATGGATATACGCAATATAAAGAAGGTATACTTTATCGGGATCGGCGGAATAGGTATGAGTGCGCTGGCGCGCTATTTCAAATTTCACGGCAAGGAAGTGAGCGGCTACGACAGAACGGAAACCACCTTAACGAGGCAGTTGGTAGCAGAAGACATCCCTGTGCATTATGAAGAAAATCTGTCGCTGGCGCCCAAAGATGCAGAACTGGTTGTATATACGCCGGCTGTACCGGCTGAACATAAAGAACTGGCGTATTACCGCCAGCAGGGTTATCCCCTGATGAAGCGCAGTGAAGTGCTGGGGGCTATTACCCAAAGCTCTTTTAATATTTGTGTGGCAGGCACGCACGGGAAAACAACCGTCACCACCATGGTGGCGCATATCCTGCGGCATAGTGGCTATGGGTGCAATGCATTCCTCGGTGGCATTGCTGTGAACTACAACAGCAATTACTGGAGCCATGAAAGAAATGTGTGCGTGGTGGAAGCCGACGAATACGACCGTAGTTTTTTGCGCTTAAGTCCTGATATAGCAGTGATCACCGCCATGGATGCCGACCACCTCGATATCTATGGCACGCATGAAGCAGTGGAAGAGGCTTTTATCGGATTTTCTCAAAAAATAAAACCGGGCGGCGTGTTGCTGAGCAAGGCCGGGCTGCCGCGTGGCAATGCATTGGGGGGCGATGCGCATCTTACCTATCATTTGAACGATACGCGCGCCAATGTGTATGCTACAGATATCCGGATGCATCATGGCAGCTACAGCTTTCGTGTAGTGATGAACAACTGGCAACTTAACGATGTAACGCTGCACATGGGCGGCATGCACAACATTGAAAACATGGTGGCTGCCATCGGTGTTGCGCATCAGTTGGGGATTGACGACGAAGCCATCCGTCAGGCGGTAGCTGCTTTCAAAGGCGTGAAGAGAAGGTTTGAATACGTGGTGAAAGATGAACGGTGGGTGTATATAGATGATTATGCCCATCACCCCGAAGAATTGCGCGCATTGATCACAGGTGCAAAAGGATTGTTCCCGGAATGGCCCTGCACCATCGTGTTTCAGCCGCACCTGTTTACCCGTACCCGCGATTTTGCAGACGGGTTTGCAGCCGTTCTCGATCTGGCAGATGAGGCAATCCTGTTGCCCATCTACCCGGCAAGAGAACTGCCCATCGAAGGGGTGACGAGTGAACTGATCCTTCGCAAAATGAAAAACCACCATAAAAAACTGTTGAACAAACAGGACGTGTTGAAGGAACTCGCAGCGAAGCAACCGGGTCAACTCATCATCACTGCCGGCGCCGGCGATATTGATACGATAGTTGAACCGTTGAAAAAACAATTAACGCAGTCGTAGTGCGCTTGCACACGACGCCAGGCAACAACCATGAAAGCAAAGCGCCACATACGACGCATCTTTTTCCTTGCCTGCTGGTTGGCAGCAGGTGTGGGCATCATGGTATTGCTGGTAGCCGCCATCCGGGTACAGAAAGACAAAGTGTGTAAGGGATATGAAATCGTAATTACCGGGTCGGGCGAAAAAAAATTTATTGACGAGCAATATATCATAAAGCTGCTGACGGCCGCCGGAACGGTAAAAGGAAAAAGCATTAAAAGCTTTGACCTGCGCAGCATTGAAACCCAGCTTGAAAAAACGCCGTGGGTACGCAATGCGGAACTGTACTTTGACAATAACCAGGTGTTGAAGGTATCTATTGAAGAAAAAGAACCGGTAGCGAGAATTTTTACAGTTACTGGTGATAGTTATTATATCAGCCGCAACGGGGAATACCTGCCATTGTCTGATCGCTTTTCAGGCCGCTTGCCGGTGTTTACCGGTTTCCCGGTAGTGCGCTCGAAAATGTCGCGGGCCGACAGCCTGCTGATGCTGGACATCGAACACATCAGCGACTACCTGTCGAACGAGCCGCTGTGGATGGCGCAGATAGCGCAGGTGCATATTACCCGCGACCGGCACTTTGAAATGGTGCCCATGCTCGGCAACCATATCATAGAATTCGGCGACGGAACGGATTGTGAAGATAAATTCAGGCGCCTGCGGCTTTTCTATCAGCAGGTATTGGCTAAAAGAGGGCTGGATGTATATGAACGCATCCGCCTTCAGTTCAAAGGCCAGGTAGTGGGAGTGCGGAAAGGTGGGTAGAACATAGAAAATTATGGAACAACAACAACTAAAAACAGGATAAACATGCACAATGATCAACAACCCATTATCGTAGGGCTCGACATAGGCACCACGAAGATCGCTGCGATTGCCGGCCGCAAGAATGAGTTCGGCAAGCTGGAGATCCTCGGTTTTGGCCGGGCAAACTCCAACGGTGTAAAACATGGCCAGGTGCTGAACATAGATGAAACCATCAAAGCCATCCGTACGGCTTTGGACAACTGCTATACATCCAATCCTGACCTCGAAATAAATGAAGTGTACGTTGGCATTGCGGGACATCATATCAAAAGTTTGCAAACACGTGGGGATATCGTGCGCCAGCAAACCGATGATGAAATCACGCAGCGGGAAATTGATCAGTTGATTGCCGATCAATACAAAACTTATATTCCCGCCGGCGACCAGATCATTGATGTAATTCCGCAGGAATTTACCGTAGACAATTTTCAAAACATTCCCAATCCCATCGGGTATGGCGGCGTAAAGGTGGGCGCCAATTTTCACATCATCACCGGCGATAAAAACGCCATCCGCAATATCAACCGTGCCGTGGAAAAAAGTGGTCTGCGCACCAAAGACCTCGTGCTGCAACCGCTGGCATCCGCTGCTGCTGTAATGGGACAGGAAGACCTTGAAGCGGGTGTGGCCATTGTTGATATTGGTGGCGGTACCACCGACCTCGCTGTGTTTTATGAAGGCATTCTCAAACACACTGCTGTGATTCCCTTTGGTGGAGAAAATATCACCAACGATATCAAAACCGGCCTCGGCGTATTGAAAACACAGGCCGAACAAATGAAGGTACAGTTTGGCAGTGCGCTGGCCAATGAAACCAAGATGAACGCCTATATCACCATTCCCGGCTTGCGCGGTATGCCTGCCAAGGAAATCAGCGTGAAGAACCTGGCGAACATCATACAGGCACGCATGAGCGAAATCATGGACTTTGTTACCTATCACCTGAAACAGGTTGGGCTCGACAACCGGATGCTCAACGGAGGCGTGGTACTTACCGGTGGTGGTTCGCAATTGCGCCATCTCATTCAGTTAACAGAATATGTAACCGGGCTGAACGCAAGGATCGGTTTCCCCACGGAACACCTGGCCGCTGGACATATTGAAGAACTGGCCAAGCCAACCTATTCAACCTGTATCGGTCTGATCCTGAAAGGTTATTCCGATTATGAGCATAACCGCAAGCAATTTGAGAACCAGTTTGCAAAAGTGGCCATACCGGAAACGTTGAAACAGCCGGTTACTGCAGCGGAAGTACTGGCAAATGAAGAAGGCATGCAAACAGAAAAAGTAAAGAACCGCAAAGGATTGCGTGATTTCTGGGGCAAGTTCAAAGATGGTATCATCGATCTGTTCAAGGAAGAAGAAGATCACGCATTGTGATGAATAAAGCACTTACAATTTACTAACCTGTTTAATTCTAAATAATGTCTCAGCAGCTGGTGAGGATAAAGGGCTGATGGGGCGACAAATTGAAAGCTATGATTCATTTTGATTTACCGAAGGAGAAATCATCTATCATCAAGGTGATTGGTGTAGGCGGTGGTGGCAGCAATGCGGTGAACCACATGTACAGCCAGCACATTGAAGGCGTTAATTTTATCATTTGTAATACCGATGCACAGGCCATTGCACAAAGCCGTGTGCCGAATAAAATACAACTCGGGCCCCATCTCACACAAGGGCTCGGCGCAGGCGCCAATCCCGACATTGGCCGCCAGGCATGTGAAGAAAGCCTCGAAGAGATCAAGCGCATCCTCGAAGTGAATACCAAAATGGCGTTCATTACTGCCGGCATGGGCGGTGGTACCGGTACCGGTGGCGCGCCGATCATTGCACGAATTTGTAAAGAACTGGGTATTCTCACGGTAGGTATTGTTACTACTCCTTTTTCTTATGAAGGAAAGAAAAGGCAGCAGCAGGCCGAAGAAGGTATCCGCAACATGAAGCAGTATGTGGACACGCTGCTGGTGATCAGCAACGACAAACTGCGGCACCAGTTCGGTAACCTGAAAATGAAAGAAGCGTTTGCCAAGGCAGATAATGTGCTGGCAACAGCAGCCAAATGTATTACGGATGTGATCAACAGCACCGGTCAGATCAACGTGGACTTTGCCGATGTGTGCACCGTCATGCGCAATGGTGGTGTGGCCATTCTAGGCAGCGCTGCCGTTGGTGGTGAAAACCGTGCGCTGCGCGCTATTGAACAGGCGCTGGCATCACCGCTGCTGAACGATAACGATATCCGCGGCGCCAAATGGATTCTCATCAACATCAACTCTGCCGAAGGTGAGCATGAGTATACGATGGACGAAGTGGAAGTGATCCAGAACTATCTCATCAGCCAGGCCGGGGAAGGTACAGACGTTATTCTCGGTATGGGCTACGACAATTCGCTCACCGACCAGATTGGTATTACGATCATAGCTACCGGATTTGAACACAAAGACCCGTTCAGGAAAGAAGAGGAAAAACCGGTTGAAAAGAAGGATGAAAAGATCGTTTATACATTGGGTGAACCGGTTGCGCCTCCACAAAAACCTGTGCAGGCAGAAGAGCCTATTGTGGATGAACTGGCCCCCCGGCTGATTGAAGCAGATGAACCTGCGCCTACAGCAGGGCCTGTGATTTTTACGATGGACAGCGATGGGAAAAATACTGTGGACAATCCCGTGGAAAAAAAGAATGCGCCTGAAAAGATCGAATGGGTACTTTCGCAACCAGCCGTTAGTGCTGAACAAGTTAACGCACAGGAATCGAAAAAAACAGTAGAAAAGAAACAAAATAATTCTCCGGCGTCTGCAGCGTCCGGAGGGTACTTGGCCAAGCCATCCAATATTTATGCAGAACCTGGGTCGGATGAATCCATACCTGAACACTCACCTGTAAAGGAACAAGTCCTGGATACTACTTCGCATTCCGCAAAGGAAGAAGACCCTTCTTTGCAAATGCAGCTGGTATTCAGAGACGACATTCCAGCGGCGGAAGAGCCTGGGGCCCATCAACCTCTACAACCTGTTAGTAGCGATCATTTTGCTGAGGAGTCCCGTCAATCCGGGAACGAAGCAGAAGAACAAAAGCGCCGGGCAGCAGAACGAATCCAGAAGTTGCGCAACTTGTCGTTCAATATCAATGCTGCCGATCCTAACAATGAGTTTGAAACTGTGCCGGCTTATATCCGCCGCAATTTAGAATTGTATAACACCATCAATAACGTGGAGAGCTTCTACAGCAAGTACGAAGTGAAGAAAGACGAAAACGACAATACCCGAATCTCCACCTTGAACACATTTCTCGACGGTAACAAACCTGATTAAGTAAGCGCGTTCACCGGTAAGGTTGCAGTCAATGCAACCCTTGCCGGTGGACCAGCCCTTGGATTAGCCTTCATTATATAGAAAAAGCCGATAATCACACAGCGATTGTTGTTTTTAGTTGTACCCCTTCCGTTTTGTCCGGGAGGGGTTTTTTGTTGAATTTTGGGTAAGTGGCGATATGGTTACAATGTTGCATAGTAGCAGCAGACTATTTACCTAAAGCAGCTTTACTATGGCTACCGTTTTAATTGCCGGCGGAACAGGCATGATCGGCAGAGAACTCAGCACTATGCTACTGGCGAAAGGCCATGCCGTAACCGTGCTTACCCGGAACGTGGAAGCAGCACAACGAAAAGCAATTGTAGGTATACGTTATACTCCATGGGATGTGCAACAGCAAACCATTGATCCGGAGGCCATCAGGCAGGCTGATTATATTATCAATCTTGCGGGTGAAAACATCGGCGCCAAACGGTGGACGCAAAAACGCAAGCAGGCACTGGTAGCAAGTCGCATCAACAGTTGCGCTACCCTTGTAAAAGCATTGCAGGAAATCCCCAACCAGGTAAAGGCTGTTGTACAGGCATCGGGTGTGGACTGGTACCCGGCCGATCCGGCTATTCCCAATCCCCATCCGTTTACGGAAGAGGCACCGGCAGCAACTGGTTTTTTAGGCGAGACCTGTCAGCAATGGGAACAAAGCATATCGCCTGTAATGCAATTAGGTAAACGGCTGGTGATACTGCGTACCGGTATCGTGCTCAGCAAGCATGGTGGCGCGCTGGACCAGTTTGAAAAATCAGTACGGTTCAATATGCCCGCCATATTGGGCAATGGCCGGCAAATGATCAGCTGGGTCCACATCAAAGATATTTGCAGGATATACATCCATGCCATTGAAACAGAGCAGGTGCGGGGCGTATACAATGCGGTGGCGCCGACGCCTGTTTCCAACAGAACGCTCATGCTGGAACTGGCGCAGCTGGTTTGCGGAAGCGTATATCTTCCTGTGCGCATACCCGCATTTTTATTGCGGCTGGTATTGGGAGAAATGGGAGCGGCTGTATTGAAAAGCACCACGGCAAGTAGTGAAAAGATCAGCAGCACTGGTTTTCAGTTTTCGTTTCCTACGATCGAAGCGGCATTGTTTGATATTGAAAGAAACGGCGGATAGCTGGTGCGACACATCACAGTAGCGGCCGCTGCTGTGCAATTTCCGGCGTTTCAGGCCGTGGACCATTTCGCATCCTTACAAATCATCTGTTTCAAACTTCCGGTACGACAAAACGAAAAATGCTGCCACGTACGCAAGAGCCACGTACACCAGGTTGTCTGCATTGTAGGGCCTGATGGTTTGTTTCTGCGCTTCTTCCAGCATGGGAAAAGGAATCAGCTTGTCGGTAGCATCAAGCGGCAAAAAGCGACCGATATGCTCGAAATAGTAACTCAGTAAACTGGACGCAACATTTTCCAGTACCAGCGCATACAGAAAATACAACCCGATGGCGAGACCGCCCCGTTTGAAAAGCAAGGCAAACAGCAATCCCACTACGATATAATTCAGCGACTGTACAAAAAAGTAAAAAATATACTTGCTGTTTTCAAGACTGAACGGTTCTCTGTTAATGAACCCGAAGTAAAGTGCGGTAAGGACCATCGTGAGCGTAGAAGCAATTGCCAGTATTACTACATTGGCCAGCTTCACCGTAATAAACTGCCGGCGTGTCCAGCCGTCGATAATATTTTGCCGGTGCGTTTTAAAATTGAATTCATTGGTAACAGAAATGATCATGAGCAGGCCGGGCATAACCAGCAGCCAGCTACTTACCCAACTGGTCATTTGCCACACTCTTGGAAAGGCATAGGGCGGTGTGCCCAGCAACATTTCTGCCATTCCTTTTGCTCTTTCGGCATTGTATGCTTCCTGTTGTATTGAATAACCAATATAGTTGGCGCCAAAAATGCTCACCAGGTACAGCAATGATAAAATCCAGAATGTCCGGTAATTTTTCAGCTTCAGCCATTCAACGTGCAGCCGTTGCAACATAACTTATTTATTGTTTTGGGTAAGTTCAAAGAATTTGCTTTCAAGACTCCTTTTGCGCAGGCGAAGATGGTTCAATACAATGCCTTTTTCGAAGCAATACCTGTTCATCTGTTCAAGGTTGGCCATTCCCGGAAGGAAGTGGGCCTCTACAAAACTGCCATCGCGGTGCACGCGAACGGCATCAGGCATCTGTTGCAACACAGACTGAAGCAGCGAGAGGTCGGAAGCGCCGGCTTCTACAATATCTTCCTGCACCAGTATTTCATCTACATGTCCATACGTGATTAATGTGCCTTTCTGCAGGATGGCTACATGCGTACATACCTTTTCTACCTCATCCAGCAGGTGGCTGGCCATGATGATTGTCTTCCCTTGCTGGTTCAGTTTTTTGATCAGGTCCCTGGTTTCGGCAATGCCAACCGGGTCAAGACCGTTGGTAGGTTCATCAAATACCAATACTTCAGGATCGCCCAGCATACAACTGGCCAGGGCCAATCGCTGTTTCATACCCAGTGAATACGTACTGAACTTGCTGCGTTTGCGTTTATCCAGGTCTACTACCTGCAATACTCTTTGAATATCTCCTGCTCCGCGTCCCTTGATGGCTGCTGCAATGCGCAGGTTTTGCTCTGCATTGAGGTAGTGATAAAAGTTGGGCGTCTCCAGCAATGTGCCGATGCGCTTCCGGTGTTCTGCCGTAGGCATTTCATCAAACAGTTTATAAGTACCGGAAGTGGCTTTCAGGATGTCCATGATAATGCCAAGCAAAGTTGTTTTACCGCTGCCGTTGGGACCCAGTATGCCAAACACTGAACCTTTCGGTACCGTAAAGCTGACGCCTTTCAACGCCTGGATGTAACCGTAATTTTTGTGCAGGTTTTCAACTGTAAGTATTGCCATGCGAAGTGATGGGTTGATTGGTGTAATATAATACAATTATTGAAAACCGGAATTGCAGATCAGTTCTATTCTTCAATAGTTTTGGCAAGGGCCATTGGTGTAACTATATTGCCATTCAACCATTTCCCTTTGTGCCAAACTCACACATGCCTTGCATGGTACAGGCTGGTAAATGCGCCCACCACGGCATTCCCCTGGTTGTTAAAAGACAAGCGGTGTAACTGCAGCGCCTCAATATCACTTTGCAAAACTTTGCGAAAATGCGGATTCAACGTGCCGCCGGGCGCGCCCGGTTTTGCATGGGGATCGTATTGAAATTGGGCATCGCACAAGGTGCCGCGGGGGTACATAATGCCCGGCCTGCCCTGGCCACGGATATCAAGTTCCATGGGATGGCCCAGTCCGAGCGTATGTCCATATTCGTGAGCGGCTGTGGTGGAGGTCTGCAACAGGTTGCCCAGTTTGAAATAACCGGTATTGCAGCCCAGTGCATCTACAAATGAAATATCGCCCAACACCTGTTGTTCGATGCGGAAATAATTGTGCCGCGGGTTGTCGTTGTACCAAACGGTTTCAGGGGAAAGCTGCGGTTCATAATATCCTTCAATAAGAAACTTTACCCGGTACATTTCTTTTTTAATGGAAACCGATGCGGCCGGTTCATTCCAGTGCATGGCTATATCGGCAGCAATGCGTGCGGCCAGTTCCTCCGTAGCTGCATCTCCATAAAAGAAGAAAACAGAATGGATAGTGAGTTCTTTTTTGCTTTTATCTAGTGTAGCTTCTCCCATAAAAAACATGATGCCCGGAAGTAGGTTAAACCACAGGGCGCAGCGCAAAAAATCGGTTACTTCTTCCTACGCCTTCGTGCTCATAAACAAAAGGCGCAGCCTTCAGCTACGCCTTTATTCCCTCATGTGACAGCCTGTATGATTTAATTGCGGACAGGCTTGCCGCCTTTTAGTACACTTTGCATACGTTCCAGCGTTTTCTTTTCGCCACAGAGCGAAAGAAACGCTTCTCTTTCCAGGTCAAGCAAATATTGTTCAGATACGAGCGTAGGTTCACTTAAATCGCCGCCGCACATCACATAAGCCAGCTTTTTGGCAACCACCACATCATGATCGGTGGCATAACCGGCGCGCCACATGGCGTGGATGCCTGCGTACAAGGCGCCCAGTGCGGAACGACCCAATACTTTTATATCATTGCGCACTACCGGCATCGTGTAGCCGCTGTCGTACAGTTCCAGTACGCTTTTCTTTGCTTCTGCAATCCTGCGGCCGGGATTGAGCACCACTTCGTCGGTCCCTTTGCGGAAAATGCCCAGCTCAAATCCTTCATGGGCAGAAGTAGCTACCTTGGCTGTAGCAATGGTGAGGAAACGGTTTTTCAGCGTGATGGTCTCCGGTTCATCTTCATGCATTTCATCGGCAGCACGCAACACAAATTCTTTGGTGCCGCCGCCACCCGGTATCACGCCCAGTCCCACTTCTACGAGGCCGATATAGGTTTCCGCAGCGGGGCAAACTTTGTCAGCATGCAGGCTCAGTTCACAGGCGCCACCCAATGAAAGCGCATGGGGAGCCACCACTACCGGCACAGCCGAATACCGCGCACGCATCATCGTTTGCTGGAACATGCGGATGGCCATATCAATTTCATCGTACTCCTGTTCAATGGCCAGCATGAACATCATGGCCACGTTGGCGCCCGCACTGAAATTGGGTCCTTCGTTGGCAATGACGAGCCCTCTATATTTTTCTTCTGCCAGCGCAATGGATTTTTGGATGCCTTCCAGCACTTCTCCACCGATGCTGCCCATTTTGGTATACCATTCCAGTCCCAGCACATCATCGCCCAGGTGATAAGTTCTGCAGGCGCTGTTCTTCCATACTGTCTGGTTCTCGAAATTGCGCATCACGATAAATGCTTCACCACCAGGTAAGGGTTTGTACGTTTTCCCCGCAATGTCGTAGCACAACCGCCTGCCGTTTTCAACCTTGTAAAAAGTATTGGCGCCGGACGCCAGCATTTCATCCACCCAGGGCGCTACGGCGTAACCCGCTTCGCGCATACGCTTCACCGTGCTTTCCACACCCAGCACATCCCAGCTTTCAAAAGCCCCGATCTCCCAGCCAAAGCCGGCCATCATGGCATCGTCTACACGATAGATTTCATCAGATATTTCCGGTATCCGGTGGGAGATATAGGAGAAGAGCCCGTAATGAAAATGACGGTAAAAATCACCGGCTTTATCCATGCCGGTGCACAAGGCTTTCAGTCTTGTTTTGAGATCTTCAATCGGTTTGGCCGCTTCAACAGAACCAAATTTTGGTTTGGTGCGCGGTTGATATTCAAATGTTTTGAGATCGAGGGTGAAAATTTCTTTTTCGCCTTTGTCGCTTTTCTTTTTGGCAAAAAAGCCCTGGCCGGTTTTATCGCCCAGCCTGTTGTCGGTAACCATTTTTTCCAGCCAGGCAGGAATGGTAAACACCTCGCGGTGTTCATCGCCGGGGCAGTTTTCATATACGCCTTTCGCCACCTTTACCAGCGTATCGATGCCCACTACGTCGGCAGTACGGAAGGTAGCCGATTTGGGACGGCCGATGATGGGACCCGTCAATGCATCGATTTCATCAATGGTCAGCCCCATTTTATCCATCAGTTTGAAAATGGCCATGATGCCGTACACGCCAATCCGGTTGGCAATGAAAGCAGGTGTGTCTTTACACAACACGGTAGTTTTACCGAGGTGCAAATCACCATAGTGCATCAGGAACCTTACAACTTCCGGATCGGTATAAGGTGTGGGAATGATTTCCAGTAACCGGAGGTAACGCGGCGGGTTGAAAAAATGCGTGCCGCAGAAATGTTTTTTAAAATCTTCGCTACGCCCTTCGGCCATCAGGTGAATGGGAATGCCCGATGTGTTGGATGTGACCAATGTGCCCGGCGTGCGGTATTTTTCTACTTCGGTAAAGATCTGTTGTTTGATATCCAGTCGTTCAACCACCACTTCAATCACCCAATCGCAGCCGGCAATATCTTTCATGTTGTCTGTGAAATTGCCGGTGGTAATTCTCTTCACAACATCTTTCGTATAAACGGGAGACGGATTGCTTTTCACTGCAGCCTGCAGCGCATCGTTCACCAGTTTATTGCGGGCGGCCTTATTATCACTGTCTACTGCATCCTTCGGCACCATATCCAGCAGTAACACTTTCACCCCGGCTCCGGCAAAATGGCAGGCAATTCTCGATCCCATGACGCCACTTCCCAGTACTGCTACCTTCCTGATAATTCGATTGGCCATGCTGAAATTAGTTAGTTAAACAACTATTTTATGAACCGAAGGTAGTAAAAATTGTGATAGGGCGATAATTTGAAATAACCCATAGTTTCGTCCCTGCTGTTTTATCATAAGGGCGCCTTGCTTACATTTACTAATTCGTTAATTTCCTCATTTTCCATGCGTTCCGATGCTTTAACCATATTCAGCGAAGCCGTACAATCGGTACAGCCGCACTACCTGATGCCCAAATACGTTACCCGTACGACAGCAGGTTTACAACTGGGCGATGCCGTTTTCCGGCACGATGCGTTCCGCAACTTGTTTGTGGTGGGCGCCGGCAAGGCCAGCGCGGCCATGGCCGTTGAACTGGAACGGCTGCTGGGGGCCCGGATTACTGACGGCGTTGTTGTAACAAAATACGATCATGCATTACCGTTGCAGCACATTCGTTGCCGTGAAGCGGGGCATCCTGTACCGGATGAAGCGGGCCTGCAGGCAGGGGAGGAAATGGTTGCCATGCTAAAAAAAGCAGGAGAGCAAGACCTGGTGATTGCATTGATCAGCGGGGGCGCCTCTGCGTTGATGGTGGACTGTCCGCCGGGTGCCACCCTGCAGGATATCCGCAACCTATTTAAAGAGTTACTTGCGTGCGGTGCAAATATTGAGGAAATGAATATTGTGCGAAAACATTTGTCGCCGGGAATAAAAGGCGGGCAGTTGGCAAAAATCGCATATCCTGCAACGTTGGTTAGTTTTATACTCAGTGATGTGCCTGGTGATGCGTTGGAAAGTATCGCCAGCGGACCAACCGTGGCTGATCCTTCCACCTTTGCAGATGCCTGGAACATTGTGCAGCGTTACGGGTTGCATACGAAACTTGCCGCGCCGGTTTTGCAATGGTTGCAGCAAGGTTTGCTGCAGCAGATCGCGGACACGCCCAAACCCGGCGATGCCATATTTGAACATACGATCAATTTTCTTATAGGCACCAACCGCATTGCGCTGCAGGCAGCAAAAGAGGCGGCTGAAAAACTTCATTATCATACTACCATTGTGTCATCCGGTTTGGCCGGAGAAGCCCGGGAGCAGGCCGTGCAGATAGCAGAACAACTCTTGTCTTATAAGGGACCCAGACCTGCCTGTCTTTTATGGGGTGGCGAAACGACTGTTACCTTAAAAGGTAAGGGCAAAGGAGGACGTAACCAGGAACTGGCGCTGGCGGCGTTGCAATACCTGGCCGGAAAAAATCTTTCCCGGGAGGCGTTCCCGGTTTTATTGTCTGCAGGTACTGATGGTACAGATGGGCCCACGGATGCAGCAGGTGGTATAATTGATTACGATGTATACCAGGCTGCTATTGCGGAGCAACTTAATATGCACGAATTCTTAGTGAATAATGATGCCTATCACTTCCTGCAGCAAACAAATGGACACGTGATAACCGGTCCCACGCAAACCAATGTGATGGATATTATTGTGGGGCTTTTACCATAAAGTGAATGTAAAATGCGGGTAAACCTGTGGTACTGTAAAACAACCTAATGGAGTGGTTCCATTTTTTCAAAACAACAGCGACAACCCCATGCACGTAACCAGCACAGCCAGTCCCATCCAGAACGTAGTCAGCGTAAAATGCCTGTACATCTGCGGTACCGTAAGTCCACTGTATTGATTGATGACCCAGAAAAAACTATCATTGGCGTGGCTCACCGTCATGGCGCCCGCTCCAATGCTGGTCACCAATAAGGCTTTTTCTGCCGGGTGCTCCAATCCCCAACTGCCCATCAGCGGTGCAAGAATGGAAGATGCTATTACCAATGCTGCCGTAGATGAACCCTGTGAAGTTTTCAACCCTGCTGCCAGCAAAAAAGCAACCGGGAACAACACAAATGCGGATAGCTCCTTTCCCTGCAACAATTCATTGAACTGGTCCGAAAGCGGCGTGGCTTTTAACACCGCTCCCAATGCGCCTCCCGCTGTAGTGATCAATATAATGGGCCCTGCCTGCGCCAGCGATTTTTGTATCCATTCATTCCATGCTTTGCGGTAAGGCCTGGCCAATAACACAAAGGCCAGTATCACACTAATCAGTAAGGCTATGTTAGGATTGAAAAGAAAAAGCAGTTTGTCTTTTACACCAGCAGGCACCGTGATAAAATTAAGCACAGAACCGGCCGCTATCAGCACTACCGGCAAAAGTAGTGGTATAACGGAAACCAATACACGAGGTATGGCGTCGTATCCGGTGGTTGGTGGTTCCACTACATCTGATGGCAATGCATGCCGGGCAAATCGCTTTGCAAAAAAATAGCCCACTACAAGCGCCGGAATGCAGGTGACCAATCCGATGAGGATCACCCATCCCAGTTCATTTGCCATCCCAAGATTGCCGGCGGCAGCCAAAGGCCCGGGGGTAGGGGGCACCAGCACATGCGTGGTATACAAACCGGTAGCCAGTGCAATGCTGATGGCACCATACGAAGTGGCTGTTTGTCTCGATAACGATTTTCCCAGGTTGCTCAATATCACAAACCCTGAATCACAAAAAACAGGAATGCCCGTTACGGCTCCCAGCGCCGTCATGCCTGTTACCGTTCTTTTCGGACCGGTGAGGCGTACAATGCCTTTGGCAATGGCGGTAGCGGCGCCCGTTCTTTCCAGTATTTCACCCAGTATGGTGCCCAATGCTATGATGATGCCGATGCTGCCGAATACACTGCTGCCTCCCTGCAACACCGTGGCAATGGTCCGTTCAGCCGGCATGCCCACCACAAGGCCCAATAGCAATGCGGTTCCCAGCAAAACCAGGAATGGATGCCAGCGTAAGACTGAACAAGCGAGAATAATAAAGACAAGTGCAAGGGCAATAACTACGATTAATGATAGTCCGGTGAGCATAGGCTGGAGATGGTGACGATCATTAAAAGTAGTAAAATAATTGGGGAAATGAATGCGGAGGTCGCCGTCAATGGCCCGCTCTTCCTTCTTGATTCATCCCAATCGCGCTCCAGTCGATGTTTTCTTTACCGCTATTGACCAGGTTTTGCAATTTCCCTTGCAGTAAGGCAGCGAGTGGCATTTGCGCTCCGGCTTCCGATGCCTGTTGCAATACCAGGTTCATATCTTTCAGTCCCAGCTTTGCAGTAAACGCCGCCGGTTCAAATTTTTCTTCTGCAATGATTTTGCTATAGGATTGATACAGCGGACTGTTGTGCATGGTTTGCGTAAACAACTCCCACATCTTTTTGGCATCTATACCGCTGCGTTGCGCCAGTTGAATGCTTTCCCCGATCGCTTCAAGTGCAGCAGCTATCGTGAAATTGCCGCAGAGCTTTATAATATTGGCTGCCGTTACAGTATCTCCAAAGTCCCACACACCGGCGCCGCCGGCATCTTTCAAAACAGGAGTTACACGGTTGCGGATAGCCGAATCAGCGCCCGAGATTACAAAATTGAGTTTGCGTGCACGGGCTGCCTCCGGTCTGCCAAAAACCGGCGCTGCCACATAGTGCTGACCGCTTGCGGCATGTTCGCGGGCCAGTTCTGCAGCACTGGCAGGTAATATAGTGCTCATGGAAATATGAATACTGCCGGGCGCGAGATTCATCAGCAAACCCTGGTTGCCGGCACTGATGCTGGTGAGCGCTGCGTCATCGGCTACCATGGTACACACAATTGTGCAATCTTTGGCAAGTGCTTCAATAGAAGGAGCAATGGTGGCGCCCTTATCACCCAAGGATTTTGCTTTGGCGGCCGTGCGATTGTACACTACCAGTTCATGCCCGCTGGTCAGCAGGTTTTCGGCAATGGGCATACCGAGATTACCCAAACCTATAAATCCGATTTTCATACTGAAAAGTTTAAGTGGTTTTATTCCACTTAACAGCCCGCAGCATCATTCGGTTCAGTATTAATTATGCACATCAACTCACACCTGACCCTTCATCCACTTTTGATTCAGGACTTACAAAGTGCAGTTTGCCGGATTTGTCTTCGGCCATCAGGATCATGCCATTGCTTTCAATGCCTCTCATTTTGCGGGGCGCCAGGTTGGCCACTACTACTACCTGTTTGCCAATAATATCATGGGGGGCAAAGTGGAGGGCTATGCCGCTGACAATGGTGCGTTTTTCAAAACCCAGGTCTACCTGCAGTTTCAGCAACTTGTCGGCCTTTTCCACTTTTTCTGCAGCAACGATGGTGCCTACCCGAAGGTCGAGTTTGGCAAAATCGTCGTATACGATCTGATCTTTTATGGTAGGCGCTGTAGTTTCAGCAGGTATAGCCGACTGTGCACTGTTGTTGTCTGCTGCAGGTTTGGCTGCACCGCTTCTCAGTTTGGCAATTTGCGCTTCGATTTCGGCGTCTTCTATTTTGCGGAACAGCAGTTCAGGTGCGCGAAGGCTATACCCAACGCTCAGCAGTTTGGTTTTGCCGGCGTTTTCCCAGTCCAGCATTTTTTCCACCACCTTCATCATGTGCAGCATTTTCCTGGCCGTGTTGGGCAGGAAAGGGTTGATCAGAATAGCCAGGTTGGCGCAGAGTTGCAGGCACACGTGAATACAGTTGTCAATTTTCTTCAGGTTGTCTGCTTTCTTTGCCGCTTGTTCTTTGGATGTATTTTCACCTTGCTTATCAATTTCTTTGTTCTCTTTATCCAGTATCCACGGCTCTTTTTTCTGCATGTACTTGTTGCCTTTGTCGGCCAGTTGCATTACTTCAAAAAGCGCTTCGCGGAATTTGTATTGTTCAATGGCGGTCTCTATTTTAATTTTTGCTGTTTCAAATTCTGCCAGCATGGCCTTGTCTGCATCGTCTGCCACGTCTGCATGCAATGGCGGTACTTTTCCGCCGCACAGCTTGTGCATCAGCACAAAAGTGCGGTTCACGAAATTGCCGAAATTGGCTACCAGTTCACTGTTATTGCGGTCCTGGAAATCTTTCCAGGTAAAATCATTGTCTTTGGTTTCCGGTGCATTGGCGCAGAGCACATAGCGCAACACATCTTCGCATCCCGGGAAGTCCTGCACATATTCATGCACCCACACTGCCCAGTTGCGACTGGTAGATACTTTATCGCCTTCAATGTTCAAAAACTCATTGGCAGGCACATTGTCGGGCAGCACAAAACCGCCATGAGCTTTCAGCATGGCAGGGAAAATGATGCAGTGGAAAACGATGTTGTCTTTACCAATGAAATGCACCAGTTTGGTGTCTTCCTTGCACCAGTAATCGGCCCATTTATCCGTTAATTCCTTGGTAGCGGAAATATAGCCGATGGGCGCATCGAACCACACATACAACACTTTTCCTGCTGCATCGGGCAGCGGAACTTTTACGCCCCAGTTGCTGTCGCGGGTCATGGCGCGTGGATGCAGGCCATTATCGAGCCAGCTCTTGCATTGCCCGTATACATTGTTTTTCCATTCTTTGTGGCCTTCCAGTATCCATTCCTTTAGCCAGCTTTCATAATTCTGCAACGGAAAATACCAGTGCTTCGTCTTCCTCTTCACCGGGGTGGCATCACTCAGTGTACTGCGCGGGTTGATGAGTTGTTCAGGACTGAGCGAGGAGCCGCATTTTTCACACTGATCGCCATAAGCATTGGGATTGCCGCATATGGGGCAGGTGCCGGTGATATAGCGGTCAGCAAGAAAAGTGTTGGTTTTTTCATCATAAAACTGCTCGGTTTCTTTTTCTTCAAACAAACCATCGTCATACAGTTTTTTGAAGAAAGCTGCCGATGTTTCATGATGCACCTTGTTGGAAGTGCGAGAATAGATATCGAATGAAATGCCCATTTGCTCAAAGGTGGCTTTGATCTGGGCGTGATACTTGTCAACAATCTGTTGCGGGCTTACGCCTTCTTTCATGGCGCGAATGGTAATGGGTACACCATGTTCATCACTGCCGCCAATAAAAACGATATCACGTTTCTGTGCCCGCTGATAACGCACATAGATGTCAGCCGGCAAATAACAACCTGCCAGGTGGCCGATATGGATAGGTCCGTTGGCATAAGGTAAAGCGGCCGTAACTAATATCCTTTTATAGTTTGTCATGTTCAGTAGTGTTAATTTGCTGCAGCAACTGCCAACAACACAAGGTTGCAAAAATAACTAAAACTCGTCACCCGCCTGTGGGCCAATAGTGAAGTTCGTTTATTTTCGTTTCGCCATTAGTAAATATTATGAACCGCAAACAATTTCTTTCTTCTGGCCTTGCTGTATTGACCGCGCCTTTAACAGGGTTCAGGTTACCTCCAAACGATGAAGCAGCGCATGCCCCCATCGTTCCGAAATACCTCAAACCCGGCGATACCATCGGTATTACCTGTCCGGCAGGCTATATTACCGAAAAGGAGATCGCGCCGGCTGTGCAACTGATGAAAGAATGGGGATTTACCGTGAAGGCCGGCGACACGGTAGGTCGAAAGGATTTTACTTTTGGCGGCACCGATAAGGAACGTGCCCGCGATTTCCAGCAAATGCTGGACGATCCCGATATCAAAGCCATCATGTGCGCCCGTGGCGGGTATGGCGCCGTACGCATCATTGACCGGCTCGATTTTTCCAGGCTCGTACAACGTCCTAAATGGATCATCGGTTTCAGCGACATTACCGTGTTGCACTGTCATCTCAATCGCAATTATGGCATTGCTTCCATTCATTCCAAAATGTGCAACAGTTTTCCCGACGACTGGAGCAAAGCAGAGCCTGTACAGATCGAAACCATTCTCTCTATCAAACAGGCGTTATCCGGCGATAAAATGAAATATACCGCCCCACCCAGTCCATACAACCGCCATGGCGTTGCAGAAGGCGTATTGGTAGGCGGAAATCTCAAAATCATTGAAACGCTGGCCGGCACGCAATCTGACTTGCGCACGACCGGAAAAATATTGTTTGTGGAAGATACCGGCGAATACCTCTATAGCATCGACCGCATGTTCTGGCATCTGAAACGGACCGGTAAACTGGAAAAACTCGCCGGACTGGTTGTAGGCGGGTTTCGCATCAAACCGGATGATCCGGGCGAAGAGTTCGGTCGTACGCTGCAGGAAATTGTGCTCGATAAAGTGAAGGAATATCAATATCCCGTATGCTTCGATTTCCCGGTAGGGCACCAGCGCAACAATTATGCGTTAAAATGCGGCATCCGTCACCGCCTTACCGTAGCCGGCGATCAGGCGCTATTGAAAGAAATATGACGGTTGGGCGGTTCAGTCGTTTTACTGAACTTAGCGCCTCATCTTTGATCAAAGGAGCATTTTCCCATGACTATATTTCCTCCTTACCTGCAACCTGGTGATACGATTGGAATGGTATGTCCGGCCGGCTATATGCCCGCTGCCAAATGGCAAACCTGTGTTGATGTACTACAGCAATGGGGTTACAAAGTGCAGTTGGGCAACACGCTGCAAAGCAATTCTGATAATTACTTTTCCGGCACCGATGAAGAACGCCTGGCCGACTTGCAGCAGATGCTGGACGATGACAACATCAAAGCCGTTCTCTGCGCCCGTGGCGGCTATGGAGTAGGGAGGATTATTGACCGCATCCGCTTCAAAAAATTCCGCAAACATCCCAAATGGGTCATCGGCTTCAGTGATATAACGGTGCTGCACAGCCATATTTTTGTCAACTATAAAATTGCCACCCTGCATGCGCCGATGGCGGCAGCGTTCAATGACGAAGGATATAACAATGAATTTGTTTTATCCTTAAAAAATGCACTGGCAGGACAGCCGATGAACTATGAATGCGAGCCGCATGTATTTAACAATCCGGGTGAAACTGCAGGTGAATTGATTGGCGGTAATTTATCCTTGCTGGCGCATCTCATTGGCACACGGTCTGAATATAAATACAAAAACAAAATTCTCTTTCTCGAAGACGTAGGCGAATACCTCTATAACATCGACCGCATGTTATACCAGATGAAGCGCAGCGGCAAGCTGGCGAAGCTGGCAGGATTGATAATAGGAGGCTTTACGGAGAACAAGGATACGGAAAGGCCTTTCGGACAATCCGCCTACGAAATTATCCATAACCTGGTAAAAGAATATGACTATCCCGTTTGTTTCGGTTTCCCGGTAAGTCATGAAAAAGAAAATGTTGCTTTAAAAATTGGTGCAACAATAAGGCTGAAAATTGATAACAGGAAGGTAACGGTAATGGAAGAGGAATAGTAGGTAAGTGGTAACAATGCGTTGACGGCTTTGCGGGAAGTAGCGATGTTGGCTATTGTTTTTACTCTTTTTTGTTCCTTAACACGAGCCCGATAATGTGCGCGCTTCCTTCCCCCGACAATAGCAGTAGGTGCAATCGTTGCGGCGGCTGCCGCGATTAACCCAATAAAAAATACCGGCTGGACGCACCAACCGGTATCCTTCAAACCCCTCAGGCGAATTTGCGCCTGGTACTTAAACCAACTTATGAATCAATATTTTCTTATGGCCGTGACGCCCTGTAGGGCAGGTGATGCAGGAAATTACTTAGGTGAGAGGTGATGAATGCAACTACTACACACGCACTGTCCATACCCGGCAGGCTGCCTCTCGAAAACACTACAAAGATTTAGTAGTTTAGCTTATCAGTCAAATTGAATATTGTTATAAATTCATAGATTAAATCTATTATGTGACATTCGTTCAACTCCAATACATTGTTGCCGTAGATACTTACCGGCATTTTGCCCTGGCGGCCGAACATTGTTATGTAACCCAGCCCACGCTGAGCATGCAAATACAGAAACTGGAAGAATCGCTGGGAGTTAAAATATTCGACAGGAGCAAACAGCCGGTGGTGCCCACTGAAATCGGTAAGGAAATCATTGCGCAGGCAAGACGCGTGCTTGCTGAAAGAGATGCCATTCCCGAACTGATTCAGGCCCACAAAGGCGTACTTACGGGCGAACTGCGCATCGGTATCATTCCCACACTGGCGCCCTACCTGCTGCCCTTGTTTGTACCGAAGTTCACCAAGAAATACCCGGGCATCAAACTGGTGGTGCAGGAACTGCTTACCGGGCATATCGTTACCCGGCTGCGCGAAGGAAGGATTGATGTGGGCGTACTGGTAACGCCTTTACAGGAAAAAGGCATTCGTGAACAGGTGATGTTTTATGAAGAACTGCTGGCGTATGTGTCGCGCAACAATGCCGCTTTCAAAAAAAACTACGTACTGGCGCAGGATATTGATCCGGAAAAATTGTGGCTGATGGAAGAAGGACATTGTTTCCGGTCGCAGATACTCAACCTGTGTGAATTGCGGCGCGCCACCGGTTTGCTTACCCAGTTTGAATATGAAGCAGGCAGCATTGAAGCGTTGCGACGAATGGTTGAGTTAAACGATGGCATCACCATATTGCCTGAACTGGCTACGCTGGATATGAGCAGCAAACAATTGGAACGTATCCGTCATTTCAAAAAACCGGCCCCTATGCGGGAAGTGAGCCTCGTTTATCACCGGGATTTCCTCAAACAGCGCCTCATTGAAATATTACACCAGGAAATTGTTGCGGCCGTACCGGAAAAGATCAGGAAAAACAAAAACGCGCATGTTGTTCCGTTGTAGGCAAATCTTGTGCAGCCCCCAAATACGCATACAGAGGAGTGGTTGCCGGATAAATCGCAATATCTTACAACTTTTCCCAATGGAAACAAACCCAGGGCCGCTCAACGACTTACTCCATATCAGGAAACAATTGGGGTATGCATTTCCTGAAAAATGCGTACAAGCAGCGTAAGCGTTATGCAATTTTCAGTTGCTTAATAAAGCATTGAGCTTTTCATGAAATGCGGGAAAGCTGCTCAGGTTATTATGTCTCCCGCCTTCGATGGTTACAAACACATCCGATTCTTTCAGAAATGGTATCAAACGCTTCGCATTCCGGTATGGAATAGTGCGGTCGCTGGTGCCATGAAAAACCGTAACGGGCGCCGTAACATTTTGCAGGTGCTTCCAGGTAGGCAACTGTAGTTTTATCATGGTATGAACCGGGTAAATGGGCGCCCATGAGCCTACCACCGAAGGCAAACTGTAAAAAGGAGCTTCCAGTATCAGCGCCTTGCAATCCCGAACAGAAGCCAGTTGCGATGCTATGCCGGCGCCCAGCGACCGTCCGTATACAATGATGCTGTCGCGCGAATACCGTGCCCGCGCCAGTTTATAAAATGTCAGCGCCCAGTCGTATAGCATTTGCTCCGTGAACTCCCCGGTGCTTTTCCCGTAACCGGGATAATCAAGCATCCAGACTTCATAGTGATGTTTGGTAAACGCGGCCGCATATGGCGCATAATCCGTTATATTGCCTGCGTTGCCATGAAAGTACAGTACCACGCCTTTCGACGGCGTATCAGCAGGCAGAAACTGCACAATGCTCATGTTCGACGCGTTCGAATAGGGGATATTCACTTCCCTGAATGGAATATCAAATTGAAAGGAATGATCTGGAGGCAGCGGTTCAGGATGAAACAGGTATTTGTCCTGCAGGTAATACAATGCAATGCCGATAATGCAGTAAACAAGTACGATGTACTGAATCCATCTGTATATTTTTCTTTTCATACATCAACCTGGCCATAAATTATGAATCATCGCTGAAGCTTCAACCACCAACACTAATCCGGCCCATATACTCTTTTCAGGTTCACATTGGTAACCGGGGCCACAATGAGCGGAAATTTTTCGATGGTAACATTGGCAGTATCGAGACCGAATCCCTTTTCTTCTGAAAGACTCCATTCCTTCAGCCAGAAATACAGTTTCATGATCACCTGTTCTATAAAGGGCAGCTCATTGTCCTGGCTGAGGTATTTTTCCATTACAATAAACTGGAAATCGCCCACCACATTGTTTCGCTCCAGGCTTTCGTAACGGCTGGTGATATTTACTTCCTTGTTTTCCACCAGGTCTGCCACCACTTTGCGGAACATCAGGTTCACGCGCGGTTCCATACGAAATCCCAGCCTGAACTCCACGCGAATGATATCGTTGGGAATGATATGGTCCACTTTATACTCGCAGGTATAGGGATCGTCGAGCGTATCTACATGCACAAACCAGTAAATATCTGCACGCTTGGGTTTTTTGTTGAGAATGGAATAGATGATCTTATGTTCGATTTCCCTGGGATTGTTGGCGCTTGTGAGATACACCAGGTGCGTGGCATATTTTGGCACCGACCGGTCGTTACTCAGTTCCTGTATCTGCGGAATGTAATGGTCCAGCCGCACAAACTCCACATACCGGTTTTTGATCTTCCGGCTGCGCCACCAGATATACATCACCAGGAACATGAAGCCGCCCAGCAGCAAAGTAATATAACCGCCGCGGGTGAATTTTTGCATCAGCGCAAACAGGTAAGTGATTTCGATGGTGAGATACCCGATCAGGTACACGTAAATCCACAGCGATTTGGTTCTGCGCGCTATCAAAAAATTGGCAAAGAGGATGGTGGTGGCAATCATGGTGACGATGATGGCCAGTCCGTAGGCTGCCTCCATGCGCGAAGAAGTCTGGAAATACAACACGATGCCAACGCATCCGGCATACATCAGCAGGTTAATACTGGGGATGAACAGTTGTCCTTTTTCTTCGCTGGGATACCTGATCTTCAGTTTGGGCCAGAGGTTCAGGCGCATGGCTTCGCTGATAAGGGTAAATGAGCCGGAGATCATGGCCTGGCTGGCAATCACGGCCGCCGTGGTGGCAATGATCACACCGATACCTACAAACCATTGTGGCATCAACTCATAAAATGCGTGTATGCCCAGTAATTTTTGTGCCTGTTCGGTAACAGTTACGCCATTATGGTGTTTAAGCAATGAAGCACCCTGGCCAACATAGTTGAGCAGCAGGCAGATCTTCACAAATATCCAGGATATGCGGATGTTCTTTTTACCGCAGTGGCCCAGGTCGCTGTACAGGGCCTCGGCGCCGGTGGTACAGAGAAATACGGCGCCCAGCAACCAGATGGCGTCAGGATAGCGGGCCACGAATTCCACCGCATAATACGGGCTGAAAGCGCGCAGGATGGATAGATCATCAAACAGGTGCCAGGCGCCCAGTATGGCCAGCATGGAAAACCAAACCAGCATCACAGGGCCAAAGAACCTGCCGATGGAAGCAGTGCCGAACTGCTGCATGAAAAAGAAACACGAGAGAATAACCAGTACTATGTAAACGATATACTCATTGATATTGCCCAGTACCGGGATCTTTTGCAAACCTTCTACCGCCGAAGTAATGGAGATGGGAGGGGTAATGATGCCATCGGCCAGCAGCGCAGCGCCACCCAACATGGCCGGGAAAACAAGCCATTTGCGTTGTCGCCTTACCAGGGCATACAACGAAAAAGTGCCGCCCTCACCCCGGTTGTCTGCCTGCAGTACGAGAATTACATATTTGATGGTAGTCTGCAGCGTGATGGTCCAGATAATACAGGACAAACTCCCGATGATCAGGTCTTCGCTGATAGTATGGCCTTTGATAATGGCATTAAACACATACAGGGGCGATGTGCCAATATCTCCGAAAATAATTCCAAGTGCAATCAGCAGCGTAGCGGCGCTAACCTTGTTAATGTTTTTACCCACGGTAGAGATGCTTAATTCCTTGGCCCCGTTATCAAAGGGTCTTCAATAAACAACAAGGTGCCGGAACTTGTCCGGCACACGGCACAAAGGTATACGTAAAAAAACTAAATATTGCCCGTTTTATTATGTGCTTATGTAAGGCAGGGGCTTTCTACATCAATAACGGGCACAGATGTTTGGAAATTCCAGGCAAGGTGCTTTGGGGTGCAACGGGCGTCTCCGGAAAAACGTCTGTACCATAGCCGTCCGCTTAACCCTTAAAAGTCACCCGAGGTCAGTTAAATGTTTAAAATTCAAGGTAAAGTTTGGGCGGGCGTTCTACAATGCTTAAATTGGCACATAACATGTATTGGCAGCACCATGATGAAAAAATTCACTCCATATCGTTATAAAAACCTCCTTGCCTGCCTGTTGTGTGTATTCCTTTTCGTTGCCGCACAGGCACAAAAGATCACTTATTCGGAGCCTGAGCGTGAAGACAACCGGCGCACCAATTTTGAAATCATCGGAAAAGTAGGCAACAATATTCTTGTTTTCAAGGGCAACCGCGGTGATAACGCGATCAGCGTGTATAATAATGATATGAAGCTGGTAGACCGGGTGAAGCTCGACTACATGGGCGACCGCTGGATCAATGTGGATTTTGTGCCTTATTCCACCCATACCTGGATGATCTACCAGTTCCAGCGCAAAGGCGTGGTGTATTGCATGGGCGTGAAGCTGGACGGCAATGCCAAACGGTTGACCGACCCCATAGAACTCGATACCACGCGTATTGGCTGGGCAGCCAATAATAAAATCTATACCACCATCTTCAGCGACGATAAGCAGAAGATCATGGTCTTCAAGGTGAACAACCGCAATCCCAAAAACTTTCAGTTCACCACGCTGCTGTTCAATGCCGATCTGCAACTGCAGTACAAGCACCGGCTGAACATAAATATGGAAGAGCGCAACGATTACTTTACCGATTTCCTGCTCGATAACGATGGCGACCTGGTGTTTGGGAAATTCATCCGCAAGAACAGCAGTGATTATATCACCGGTCTGCAAATGATCCTGAAAAAAGCAGCTGCCGATACTTTTGCTATATACGACCTCAAAACAAACGACCGCGTACTGGATGAAATCAAGATCAAGGTAGATAATACCAACAAACGTTATCTTTTTACCGCTTTTTATTACAAACAAAAACGCGGTAATATAGAAGGACTGTACACGGTGGTATGGGACAAGGTATCCAACAAAATTCAGCGGGAAGGCGCACTGGCTTTTTCCGATGAACTGCGGAAACAGGCCAAAGGCCGCGATGCCAACCTGCGGCTTGCCTTCAATGATTATTTCATAAACGATATCATTATACGAAGAGATGGCGGTTACCTGCTGATCAGCGAATCGATGTATACCACCTCCAGGGGAGGCAGTTTTAACCGCTGGGATTATATGAGCTGGAATAATCCCTGGAGTTCGCCGCTCGACTACTACTACTGGTCACCTTATTCTTCTTATTACAGTCCCTGGCGTTATCCCTGGAATCGCTGGGGCAGTTCGGCATCGCGTTATCATGCGGAAAACATCATGATCCTTTCATTCGACAGCAATGAAAACCTGGAATGGAGCAATGTGATCACCAAAAGCCAGTTTGACGATGAAAGCGATGCGCTGGTGAGTTATGAACTGATGAACACCGGTGGCGAATTGCATTTCCTCTTCAACGTGTATGAACGTCGCACACTGTTGCTGAACGATCACAGTATAGGGCCTGATGGCAAAGTAACGCGTCATCCAACGTTGAAGAACCTGGAAAGAGGTGTTGAATTCATGCCGAGGTATGGCAAACAGATCAGCGCTACTTCTACAGTGCTGCCATGCCTTTACAGAAACTATCTTACTTTCGCCAAAATTGATTTTTAAACCCTTTCCCACGTGGTTGGACTTTTCAAGCAAAAAAGCTCAGTCAACAGCCTGTTCGTGCTCTTTTATGGGCTCGTTTTGAAATTTCCTTTGTTTTTGCGGCCTCCCGGCGGACCCTTGCGCCAGGCGGAAGACCATTTCCTGTATAACTGGCTAGCTGATGTCATCACGCCGTGGCATATTCCACCGGTAGTGTATTCGATCATTACTTTTTTGTTGTTGTATAGCCAGGCCATGCTGGTGAACCGCATATTTGTGGTGCAGCGCATGCTGGGCAATCCCAATTACCTGCCGGCCATGGCGTATATGCTCATTACTTCGCTGTTCCCGGAATGGAACCAGTTCTCGGCGCCTTTGCTGGTGAATTCATTCCTGATCGTCATTTTTTACCGCCTGGTCAACATACACAATGCTGCGCGGGCAGGTGCTGCTATATTTAATGTGGGCTTGCTGATGGGCATTGTAACGTTGCTGTACGAACCGGCTGTGCTGTTTGTGTTGTTGGTATTGTTTGCCTTGTTTATCATGCGGCCTATCCGGTTAAGGGAATGGTTGATCAGTTTGCTCGGCGTTACCATGCCGTACTATTTCCTGGGGATATTATTGTATCTCACCAACCAATGGGACTGGAAGAAGCTGCAACCGGATATTACTTTGACGTTCCCGGCCATGCCTACCGATATTTTAGTGACCATCAGTTTGTCTTTACTGATTCTGCCGTTTATTGTAGGCGGTTTTATGGTAAATGCCAACCTGAGCAAGATGTTTATTCATGTAAGAAAGGCGTGGAGTTTGCTTTTGTTGTTCCTTATTATTTCGGTATTCATCATTCTGGCAACGGGCCATGCGGGTTACACCAGTTGGTTTTTGTGTGTGGTGCCGCTTACGGGTTTTCATGCGGCAGCTTACTATTTTCCATCGCGCGGCCTATTCCCGCCCATTATGCATTGGTTGCTGTTTTTCTTTGCTATTTATATCAATTATATGCCGGGACATTAATGCTCCTTGCCTGCTAAAAAGGTCGCACGTCCTCACAGACCTGTCTTCTTTGGCACATCCATCATCCTGCGTACCCCCTCCGGAGCTATGGTATGTACACCTATTGGCAACCGGCTCTTTAGCACATCCGGCAACCAGCCCATCCCCGGCTGGCGGTGGCGCCAGCACCAACTTACCACACCTACGTACTATTCTATATTCAAGCAATTGAAGGTCTACGGTGGCGCCAGCACCAACTTACCACACCTACAATGTTGCATGGATGGGTGGCCATCCTGTTAACCACCCCCATCCATTCAGCATTGTTACTACTGTAACATCCTGCTAAAGCCCCTGCCAGCGGAGGATGGGCAGCCAACTGGATGCGCCAAAGTAAGAGCAGCCCATGGGTGTCCACACGATAGCCGCCAGCAGGGTATGGACAGCCAGCCGGATGGGCCAAAGAGCCTGATATCAACAGGCCCGCCCCGCCGTTTTTTTCTTACCTTTGTCCTTCTTCAAATCAAAGGAACTCATCTATGAAATTTGGTGTTGTAGTTTTCCCCGGCTCCAATTGCGATCGTGATGTGCAGGATTCTTTGCAAAATGACCTGAACCAGGAAGTGATCATGCTCTGGCATAAAGACAAGGACCTCAGCATGTTCACCACCGACGACTGCATCGTATTGCCCGGTGGTTTTTCCTATGGCGATTACCTGCGCAGTGGCGCCATTGCTCGGTTCAGTCCCATTATGCAAAGCGTGTCGGAATTTGCGGCCAGGGGAGGAAAAGTGTTGGGTATTTGCAACGGGTTCCAGATTCTCTGCGAATCGCAGTTATTGCCCGGCGTACTGCTGCGCAATGCGCACCAGCAGTTTGCCTGCAAAAATGTTTACCTCAAGGGCGTTGGTTCCGACAGGCCGTTGAGGATCCCGATCGCTCATGGCGAAGGGCGCTACTATGCTGACCAGGCTACACTGGACAAACTGGAAGAAAACGACCAGGTAATATATCGTTATTGCGATGAAAAAGGCAATGTGGTGCCGGAAGCCAATCCCAATGGCGCTGCCCGCAATATTGCCGGCATCTGCAATGCCAGCCGCAATGTATTTGGCATGATGCCACACCCCGAGCGGGCAACTGCTGAATACCTCGGTAATACAGATGGACGCATAATTCTTAACGCATTAATAATCAACGCAAAGTCGGGTGTGCCGCAAACTTCGGACGCTTTGGTGAACTTTTAGAAAATATTTAGGATAAGCAAGTAGTCCGTTTGCCCTTTTTACGTGTCTTATTAGTTGAAATTATTCGTCTATGAAGAAAATCATGCTTTCCCTGCTCCTGGTTATGGCCGGATGGGCTGTTATGGCTCAATCGGATAAAGAGGTAAAATGGACCTTTACTGCCAAGAAAATAGCCGATAAGACATATGAAGTGCGTATGACCGCTCATATCAATGGCGACTGGCATTTGTATGCGCAGAACGCGGGCGTAGAGGGACCGATTCCTACCACTTTCACGTTTACCAAAAACCCGCTTTTGTCGCTGGACGGAGGGGTTAAAGAAGTTGGCAACATGATCAAAAAGAGTGAAGAAGTATGGGGTGGCGTAGTGAATTACTATGAGAAAACAGTGGATTTTGTTCAGGTTGTAAAAGTAAAAGGAAAGGCTAAAACCAGCCTTACCGGCAAAGTTGAATTTATGGTTTGTAACGACGAGAAATGTCTGCCTCCCTCAGAAGTTCCTTTTACTATTAATTTAGGAAGCTAATACGTGAGACGAACGTTGTGAAATCCTTTCACGTTTCATGTTTCATCGTTCCTGATCGATAATATTCCTTAAAACGGGTTCTTCCTCGGAACTCGTTTTATTTTTCAACTTGAATACTGCTTTGTAATGAAGTATCTGCTACGCATATTGGTTGCTTGTTGCTTTATAATCCCCACTGTGGCCCGGGCGCAGGATGCCAGCGCCTACCAATGGCAGGCCGCGTCAAAAAAGATTGGCGAGGGCGTATATGAACTTACCTTCTCTACTCCCGGTAATGCACAGTGGCAGTTGTTTGGTCCCAATGAAGTAATTGTGGATGTGCCGGCCGTTGAACTGCTGGTGGGTGACTCTACCATGGTGATTGCAAAACCATTTAAAGAAGAAGGGACCAGTACAACAATCACCAGTCCGCTGTTTGACAATGCATCCTTCAAAGTATATGAAGGCCCGCTTTCATTTACCACCACCCTTCAAATTAATGGCAGGGTGCCGGAACAACTGCTCGGTACGCTGCTATTCAGTTACGGTAAGGGAGATGAATTCTATCCCGGCAACGAGTGGAAATTTGCGATAACGCTGGAAGGAGGTGTGGCCGATGAAGACAATACTATTCTCATTAAAAATGCAGACCTGAAGAACCCGGTAATTCCCTGCGGCGGTACGGGCGCAGAAGGAGAGAACAGCATCTGGGGAATTTTTGTGCTGGGAATATTGGGAGGATTACTGGGTTTGATCATGCCCTGTACGTTTCCCATGATCCCGCTCACGGTATCTTTCTTCACCAAACAGGCGGAGAACAGGAAAAAAGGCGTGTTCAATGCTTTTATGTATGGCTTCTTCATTTTCCTGATCTATGTGTTGCTCAGCGTTCCGTTCTACTTTCTTGATGCCAGCAACTCGAGCATACTGAATGATATTTCTACCAACGCCTGGTTGAACCTGTTTTTTGCAGCCGTGTTCTTTGTGTTTGCGTTGTCATTTTTTGGTTTGTTTGAAATTACACTGCCCAGCAGTGTAACCAATAAAGTAGGCGCCAAATCGGGCATAGGAAGTTTGGGCGGCATCTTTTTCATGGCGCTCACGCTGGCTATTGTGTCCTTCTCCTGTACCGGACCCATTCTCGGTACGCTGCTCGTAGGTGCATTGAATGAAGAAGGAGGCGCTATGCAGTTAACAGTGGCCATGGCAGGCTTTGGGCTTGCGCTTGGATTGCCGTTTGGTTTGTTTGCGCTCTTCCCCAGTTGGCTCGCGTCGCTGCCAAAATCCGGCAGTTGGATGAATACGGTAAAGATTGTATTTGCATTTGTGGAACTGGCATTGTTTATCAAGTTCTTTTCCAACGCCGATTTGGTGATGCATTGGGGTATATTGAAACGGGAGGTGTTCTTTGGCATTTGGATTCTGCTGGCGTTAGCCACAAGCCTTTACCTGTTCGGTATCCTCAAAATTGGTCATGACGCTCGGCCGAAGAAATTAAGTCCTGTGAGAATATTCTTTGCGCTGCTGTTTCTGGGCTTTGCCATTTATCTCGCCCCCGGCGTGACCAATACAAAGTATGCTAACCTCAGTTTGGTGAGCGGTTTCCCGCCACCGTTAACGTACAGTATTTATGGCCATGGCGTGCAGAAAGGAGTAGAAGCCAATGTGTCAAACGACTATGCCAAAGCCATTCAAATGGCACGTGAGCAAAATAAACCGCTGTTGATTGACTTTACCGGCTGGGCTTGTGTAAACTGCCGCAAGATGGAAGAGAATGTGTGGACGCAGCCGCAAATCAAGGAATTGATTGAGAAAAACTTTGTCCTGGTGTCGCTGTTTGTAGACGACCGTAAAAAGCTGCCTGCCAGCAAGCAATTTGTGTACACCGCATTGGACAGCTCAAAAAAAGCTATCACCACTATTGGTGAAAAATATGCCACCATGCAGTCAGAGAACTTCAAGAACGCATCACAACCGCTCTACGTAATACTGGATGGAACAGGAAGACTGATGAACCTCCCGGTAGGGTATACACCGAATGAAACGGAATATGAAAACTGGTTGAAATGTGGGTTGGATGCGTTTAACAAGACGAAGCAGGTGGTGAATTAGCAAGAAATATTTTGCAAAAAGGTTTATAGGCCCGGTAGCATAAGGCTGCCGGGCCTTTCGCTTATTTATTTGCTGTATAGATAAGCAGTGAAATTTTTTTTGACTTTTTGAATTTTGATATCGATATTTGTCGGTTAATTGTAACCGTTATCAATAATTGAATTTGTTTTTCCTGTAATTCGTGCAGGTTGAATGGAGCAGTTATTGGGAATACCTGCCCGGCAAGCAGTTATTTTCACCGAATGGTTCCTGCTGCAAGGTATTTCAAGTTAAACAATTGATAATCAGTAATATTAATAAGCAAAATTGTTTACAATATTTTGTTTATTTTTGTTGTATGCTTAAGGAATTAGAAATATTAAAAGGTATTCATCCGGGTATCGTGTTGGACAGAAAGTTGAAAGAAAAACATCTGCCCAAGGGCAAGTTCGCTTTATATATAAACGAATACCCACAAACGATAACGGCTATTACAAAGGGGAAGAGGAAGATGAACACAGCGCTTGCCATTAAGATAGAGGAGGCCCTGGGATTGGAAGAAGGTTATTTTATGACGCTCCAGGTGTTTTATGATATTAAGCAGGAGAGACTGAAGCAGGACACAGAAACGCCTGATTTGTCCAAGCTGCTGCCAGTAACTTTTTGGGATACCAATATGGAGAAAATAAAATGGAAAACTCAGGCTCGTGCTGTGATTGAACGGGTATTTGAAAGAGGCAATAAAGAAGAGCAGGAGGAAATTATCAGATTTTATGGCAGGGAGAAAGTGGAAGAAGTGCTAAACAAACTGCCCGGCCAGAAGGTAAAACGCAAATAAATGCAGCGGTTAAATTGGTATACAGTAAATAATTTATTAAGGGCTGTGCTTGAAGATGCAATGCAGCAACGCGAATTTGAAGGCTTTCGCCTGGTTGGCGGTACAGCGCTGAGCCTTCAATTAGGTCATAGAAAATCCGTGGATATTGATTTGTTTACTGATATGCCATATGGAAGTGTAAATATGGCCGCGATAGAGGATTTTTTCAAATCTAATTATCAATTTTTTGAGGGCAAAAGTTGGTTAATACAAGCAGGAACTACATTTCGCGTCGGCAACAGCAAGCATGATGCTGTGAAGGTGGATGTTTATTACACCGACCCCTTCATCAAACCATGTATTGAAATAGACAATATCAGGCTGGCAGCCGTTGAAGACATTGCTGCCATGAAACTGGAAGTGCTGACCACCGGAGGAAGAAAAAAAGATTTTTGGGACATACACGAACTGTCAGACCATTATGATTTCCCCACAATGATTGGTTTCCATAAGGAGCGTTATCCATATAATCATGATGAAAGTCTGTTAAGACGCAATATGATAAATTTTACAAACGCTGAAGACGACCTGAATCCCGAATGTCTGAAGGGCAAATATTGGGAGCTTATAAAATTAGATCTGTTCGATTGGGCGAATGCATCTAATTAAATCAGCGTTCCTGCATGCATTGGGGAACATACCTTAAAACAAAAAAACCCTTTCTCTACGAAAGGGTTTTCAATTAGGCGTCATTCTGTTCCAGCCTTCCGGTCAGCAAGCAATTCGAAAGGATCGCCGGATGGAGGACCAGAATGACAATATCTTGGAGCAGTGATTTGGATTTGCTGCTACATTTTTCGTGACAAATGTAGGCAGGTTTTCCGTTCCCTTTTTCAATTCAGTAAAAATTTTTTGTGAAAGTGTAAAGCTTTTTTAACTCATAACGCGATCTTTTTTTGCATCATCATTTTACGCAGATTGATCAGGCCATAACGCATTCTTCCCAAAGCAGTGTTGATGCTGCAATTGGTCAAAGAAGCAATTTCCTTAAAGCTCAGATCCGCATAGTGACGCAAAATGATTACCTCGCGCTGATCATCGGGCAGGAGATCCAGCATCTGACGAACACGGTCATAGCTCTGACGCTTCATCATTTTCTGATCGGCACCGTCCTCGGTAAAATTGATTACCTCAAAAATGTCGCGATCATCGCTGGTCTTGATGGCAGGGGTACGCTTTACTTTTCTGAAGTGGTCTACGCAAAGGTTGTGAGCAATACGCATTGCCCAGGGAAGAAATTTGCCTTCCTCAGTGTAACGGCCGCCACGAATAGTGTCAATAATCTTGATGAGAACATCCTGGAAAATATCTTCAGCCAGGTATTTGTCCTTTACGAGAAACAAGATAGAAGTGTACATTTTGTCCTTGTGACGCAGAATAAGCGTCTCAAGAGCATACAGGTCTCCGCCCTGGAAATCCTGGATTAATTCGTGATCGGTCTTTTTACGTAGTGAATTCATAAACTTCTACGGTTTTTGAAGGTGATAGGATATTTATAAATGGATTTTATTTATTGACGGCTTTTCAGTGTAGAAGTGTCTTAATCGATAGGCAGTAAGTGTTTTAGTTTTCGATTTTATTGTACAAATTACCGACTAAAGATAGAGACTTTTTCGAAAAAACCAAACTTTATAGATTTTTTAAAAATTAATACCCAAATACCGCTAAATACATCATTGTACATTTTTATTTATATATGAAACGGGAAAAAAGGAATGCCAAATGCCAGGCAGGCCAACATACCGGAAACCGTCCCTGTCGGGCTCCGGGGGCCTGTTCTTCCCTAAATTTTTGAGCATTTCCTCACCACAATGCTATAAATTTGTGCTCTTTTCCAATATGGCGGAAGCAGCAAAAAGAGATAAGAAGAGTGCCGGAAATGGTCAGCCGGAAGTTTTTGATAGCATCTACATTAAAGGCGCCCGGGTTCATAACCTGAAGAATATTTCAGTGGCTATACCACGCAATAAACTGGTAGTGGTCACAGGCGTTTCCGGCTCAGGAAAATCTTCCCTTACCATTGATACATTGTTTGCCGAAGGGCAACGCCGGTATGCAGAAAGCCTCAGCGCCTATGCACGCCAGTTTATGGCCCGTATGGCCAAGCCCGATGTAGACTACATCAAAGGACTTTGCCCTGCCATTGCTATTGAACAAAAAGTAATTACCCGTACGCCGCGGTCTACCGTAGGCAGTATGACGGAAATATACGATTACCTGCGGCTCCTCTTTGCCCGTACCGGCAAAACCATTTCCCCCGTGTCGGGCAGAGAAGTCAAGAAAGACGATGTGCAGGATGTGGTGGAAGCCATCAGCCAGTTAAAAGAAGGCGATAAGGTGCTGATATTGGTGCCGTTTAAACAACACCGCAACCGTAATGCCCGGGAAGAACTCAGCATTCTCATGCAGAAAGGTTTCTCCCGCCTGTACAGTGGCGAAATACTGCGCATTGAAGAGCTGATGGAAGACAAGAAATGGAAACCGGCAAAAGAAACCTGGGTATTGGTAGACAGGCTGGTGGTGAAGGCATTCGACGAAGACGACAAACATCGCATAGCCGATTCCGTTGGTACGGCATTTTATGAAGGAGAAGGGGAACTGGTGCTCGAGATCAACGGCACAAAAAAGCTTTCCTTCAGCAACCGCTTTGAACTGGATGGCATGACGTTTGAAGAGCCGGTACCCAATCTTTTTTCCTTCAATAATCCCTATGGCGCCTGCCCCGTATGCGAAGGCTTCAGCCAGGTGTTGGGCATTGATCCCGACCTGGTAATCCCTGACCGCCGGTTGAGCGTATATGAAGGGGCTGTGGCTCCCTGGAAAGGAGAGAAGCTGGGCAAATGGAAAGAACAGTTTATCAAAGGCGCACGCAAATTCGATTTCCCCATACACAAGCCCATTGCCGATCTTACCAAAGAACAATATGAAACACTGTGGGAAGGCAATGAACATGTGTACGGCATCAACGACTTTTTCAAGGAAGTAGAAGCCAACCTGTATAAAGTTCAATACCGCGTACTGCTGTCGCGCTACCGCGGCAGAACATTGTGCCATGAATGCAAAGGCTATCGCCTGCGCAAGGAAGCATTGTATGTAAAAGTAGGCGGCAAGCACATTGGTGAACTGTGCGAAATGCCTGTAAACGAATTGGCGCAATGGTTTGCCAACCTGAAACTGAGCGAGTTTGATCAGCAGGTGGCCAAAAGAATTTTAATAGAAATCAACCATCGCCTCAAAACACTGCTGGACGTAGGTTTGGGTTATCTCACGCTGAACCGCCTGGCCAATTCACTCAGTGGTGGCGAAAGCCAGCGCATTCAGTTAACGCGTTCGCTGGGAAGTAATCTTACCAATTCATTGTATATACTCGACGAACCCTCCATCGGGTTGCATTCACGTGACACCGAACGGTTGATCCGCGTGCTGAAAGAATTGCGCGATCTCGGCAATACCGTGGTAGTAGTGGAACACGATGAAATGATGATGCGCGAAGCCGACCATATCATTGATATGGGACCGCTTGCCTCTCACCTCGGCGGTGAGGTAGTTGCCTCCGGCGATTACAACGCCATCATCAGCAATGAAAAAAGTCTCACCGGTAAATACCTGAAAGGCGTGCTGACCATTGATGCTCCCAAAAGCGTGCGCAAGTGGAACCGCTCGATTATTGTAGAAGGGGCCAGGCAGAACAACCTGAAAAATATCAACGTGGAATTTCCACTCAATGTATTGTGTGTGGTCAGCGGCGTGAGCGGCAGCGGCAAAACAACCCTGGTGAAGCAGATTCTTTATCCCGCTATTAAAAAAATGAAAGGCGAACCGGCCGACAAAGTGGGGCTGCACAGAGCCATTACAGGCGATGTTGATTTTATTTCGCAGATTGAACTGGTAGACCAGAATCCCATTGGTAAAAGTTCCCGGAGTAACCCGGTTACCTATATCAAAGCCTACGATGAAATACGCGACCTGTATGCGCGCCAGCCATTGAGCAAGATCCGTGGTTTCCAGGCTAAACATTTTTCGTTCAACGTTGATGGTGGCCGTTGCGATACCTGTAAAGGTGAAGGCGAACAGATCGTGGAAATGCAGTTCCTGGCCGATGTGCACCTCACCTGCGAAGTGTGCGGCGGCAAACGGTTCAAAGAAGAAGTACTGGAAGTTACCTATAAGGAAAAGAACATTTACGATGTGCTGGAAATGAGCGTGGATGAAGCGCTGGAATTTTTCAGGGATGAAAAAGATATCGTCAACAAGATTACACCTTTGAGCAGTGTAGGCCTTGGTTATGTAAAACTGGGTCAATCCAGCGATACGCTGTCAGGTGGTGAAGCGCAACGTGTAAAACTGGCTTCTTTCCTTGGCAAAGGAAGAGGGCAGGGGCATATTCTCTTCATATTCGATGAACCCACTACGGGGTTGCATTTTCACGATATCAAAAAATTGCTGGCATCGTTCAATGCCCTGATAGAACAGGGGCATTCCATTATTGTTATTGAACACAATATTGACGTGATCAAAAGCGCCGATTGGGTCATTGACCTTGGTCCCGAAGCCGGCGACGGTGGTGGCGAAATAGTGTATAGTGGTGTGCCAAAAGGTTTGGCAGCAGTGAAGAAAAGCTGGACGGGAAAATTCCTGCAACAAGTGAATCGGTAAGCAATAAAAATAATAAAGGGTTATATGGTTTGGGTAAGTCTCCAGTCCATATAACCCTTTAACTTTTTATCAGCAAAAGAAAATGATTATTTCTCTTTCATCAACCTGAACGTTTTATCTTTTACGCGCAGGATGTAAATCCCGGCCGGTACGCCTGCATCGATAGTGATGGTATTGGCGCTGCTAATGGTAAAGTTTACCGGTTGTCCGGTTATGTTATATAAGCGGATATTGTTGCGGTTAACATCAGTAGCAGGAATACCCAGCAATTGTACGTCGCTGGAGAACGGATTGGGGCCTACCCTCAAGCTACCGGTGCCGCTCTTGGTGTTGTCTACAGGAACAACTTTGCTGTATTCAAATTTGCCGTCGATATCTACCATTTGCAAGCGGTAGAAAGCAGCCTGGTTGCCCAATTCCGCATCGGTATAACTATAACGGAGGGTAGTGTAAGAGTCGCCGGCGGCGGCAACTTCGCCAATGGCTGTATAGTTGTTGCCGTCGAAGCTGCGCTCTATTACGTATTTGGAGCTGCTCAGTTCAAGAAGAGAAGTCCATTCAATTACAGCGGCGCTTCCTTTTACAGATACCGAGAATTTGCCCAGTTTAATGGGAAGATTGGCAGGAGCTGCAATGCTGCCGGGACCAATTTCGCAAACAGTGCCGTCTGACAATGTCAGCAAAATGCGGGTAATATTCCGGCTACAATCATAGAAAACGGAACCCATTCCGTCTGCATCCGTCGATCCTTCGGTGGTATTGATTTTATCCAAACCATCATACACGTTGATGTTGGCGTTGGGCAGACCATTGGTTACAAAAACATAGCAGTTGTTGTTGCCATAAATAAAAGGAAAAGCAAGGCCTGCAGGGCACTGGCTTTTCACAGGGGAAGCGAACATAAGCGCCGATACCGTAAGGGCATAGAGGTAAAGTTTCATCATAACAAGAAATAATTTTGGTTCGTAAATAGACAAATTCAGCCGACCCTGCTCAACAGGGGCAATACAAAACAATGGATTGGTAACGGGAGGTTTTTAACAGGAAAATGATTCAGAGGTTTTTGAACAGGAACAATGAAAACAGGCGTTTTCAGTGGGGGTTCGGAGTAGATTGACCGAAGGTATAGAAAAATGTGCATTGAAACACCATTCCAACCCGGTAATTCACTGCAAAATTACAACTGTTGCAGGATTCGGACATTTTGCAGCAATAAACCGGTTGTATTACCCGAATCATATTTTAACAGAAACTAAAGTTTTTGCTGTCTTTAATTTGTAACAAGCAACTCCGCCACCATGAAAGTATGGTTACTTTTCCTGACGCTACCGTTCCTTACTGAACAATTGCCGGCCCAGCAACTTGCAGTGCCCGATCTGTTCGATATGCTTGGCTGGCCGCATATGCGCATGGACACCACCCTCAAAAAGAAAGGGTATATGCTGATGCAGAAAGAGGTGGATTCATCCTCTGCTATTTACCAGTATTCGCATCTCGACCGGCGTGCGGCACAACCCGTTACCATTCGTTCGCTGGTATATATGGACGTAACGGCCGGCGAAGTGACCAGCAGACTGATCACTTATCGCACCTATAGTGAAGAAGAGTTTGTAAAAATTGCTTCCTGGTTGTTGGAAAACGGGTGGCGCACAAAGGAAAAATTTGATTTTGGCGAATCAAAGCACACGCTGTACACCGATGGCAATCGTACCATACGCATGAAAATTACCCATACAAAACTCAAAAATGGAAAGCTGGTTAGTTCCTATGAACTGGAGTTGGGTAAATGATTTGCAACCTGTAATTATCTCAACCGGTTCAAACTTTTTACCAGTTTTTCATCTCTCCGGATACCCCGTGCGGCCAGCAACAGGAAAACAGGAACAGCAATGGCCAGGGCGGCTGAGAGGGCAACATTGCCTTCCACAAATTTTGTGGTTTCCCGGTAAAAAAGCACCAGGTTCACCAGCGAAACAAGCAGCGTAACCAGGCAGATACGGAATTGCGTTTTCCTGTCTTTGTACAGGAAAACTGTAATTATGGAGGCAATGCCCACACCGCAGGTGAGGATCAGCAGTAACAGGTTATTTTGTGCAGTGAGCCGCGTAAAAATGGGAGCACTTTGCTGATCGGGTATGGCCGTCCCGCTATACACCGGCAACTGCAATGTAAGAATAGCGCAGGCAGCAGCTACCAGCAACCAGACAGTTTGAATGCGTTGGATCATTGCTTAAAGGTTATTCGGAAAAAACCAAATAGCTGATGACTGCTATTTGGTCCCTGTTATTTGACTTTGTTTTTTTACGCTTTAACTATCCCAACTCCGGGTACAACGGGAATTGTTGCATGAAATCCTTCACGGTATTTCTTACCTCACTGATCACGGTTTCATTATCGAGGTTGGAAAGTACTTTGTCTACCAGCTCCACCACTGTTTCCATATGTTCTTCCTTCATGCCGCGGGTGGTGATGGCCGGCACGCCTACGCGTATGCCCGATGTTACAAAAGGTGATTTGTCGTCAAACGGTACGGCATTTTTATTAAGGGTAATATGCGCCTTGTCGAGTGTTTCCTGTGCCTTCTTACCGGTAATATTTTTGTTGCGCAGGTCTATCAACATCAGGTGATTGTCTGTTCCGCCGCTGATAAGATTGTAACCACGTTTTACAAAGGCTTTGGCCATTGCCTGCGCATTCTGAATTACCTGCTTTGCGTAGCTGGTAAAAGAGTCAGACAGTATTTCTCCAAACGCCACTGCTTTGGCAGCGATCACATGCTCCAGCGGGCCACCCTGCATACCCGGGAATACAGCCAGGTCGAGGAGGGAACTCATGGAGCGGATATTGCCCTTGGGATCTTTAATACCGAAGGGGTTATCAAAATCGTGCCGCATCATGATGATGCCGCCCCGGGGTCCACGCAAAGTTTTATGGGTAGTAGAAGTAACAATATGGCAGTGTTCAAACGGATCGTTCAATAATCCTTTGGCAATCAGTCCGGCGGGGTGGGCGATATCTGCCATTACCAGGGCGCCGATCTCATCGGCTACCGCACGGATGCGTTTGTAATCCCAATCGCGGCTGTAGGCAGAAGCGCCGCAAATGATCATTTTGGGTTTTTCTTTCCTGGCAGTCGCTTCCAGTTGGTCATAATCCACCAGGCCGGTTTCTTTATTCACGCCATAAAACAGGGCCTGGTAATTTTTACCGCTGAAGTTGGCCGGACTGCCGTGTGTGAGGTGCCCGCCCATACTGAGGTCGAGACCGAGGATTTTGTCACCGGGTTTGAGGCAGGCCAAAAAAACAGCCGTATTGGCCTGAGCGCCACTATGTGGCTGCACATTGGCCCAACTGGCATTGAATATTTGCTTAAGCCGTTCAATGGCAAGTGTTTCAATTTCGTCTACTACTTCGCAGCCGCCATAATACCTGCGGCCGGGGTAGCCTTCTGCATATTTGTTGGTGGGTACGGAGCCCATCGCCTGCATCACCTGCAGGGAAGTAAAATTTTCAGAAGCAATGAGTTCTATTCCATTCCGCTGGCGTTCCAGTTCCTTACGGATGAGATCAAATACAAGCGTGTCTTTTTGCATGGCGCAAAAATAGGTTAACTATCGGTATCAGCAGAAAAGCGGACTGGCATTTTATTTTCAACAAGCAACAGGAGTTGCAGCTGTTATGCGTCAGACTGTTGCCGGATAGCCTGTTGATAATTCCCGGCGGGGTGCTAAAACCGGATAGGATTATTTTCCTAATTTCACGCCTTCAAAAAAGGAAGCTTGTGCATCGGGAAAGCCATGCATGGCTTTCCGGGCGCGCAACTGCAATGCTCCCATCGTACCCCAACCTGGTTAACCTGTCTTTGCACCATTTTGCAGTAAACCGCAAAAAGTGAGGGGTGCAAGGGCGTAACTAACGGAAAACAATTTTTTCAATGAAAGCGATTATCCCCGTAGCGGGTGCAGGCACCAAGCTACGACCGCATACATATACGCAACCCAAAGCCCTGATACCTCTGGCCGGGAAAACCATTCTCAGCATTATTGTAGATCAGCTCCGGGAAGCCGGTATCGATGAATTTGTTTTTATCATCGGTTACCTGGGCGATAAAATCCAGGATTACGTTAAAGAAAAATACCCTGAACTGAATGCCAGTTTTGTTCACCAGAGCGAACGTCACGGTATAGGACATGCGATATTGCTCACCAAAAACATTGTGGGCGATGATGAAATTTTTATCGTGCTGGGCGATACAATTTGTGAGTACGATATCAGGGAAATGCTCAACAGCCCTTATTCAGCATTGGGCGTAAAAAGGGTGGACGATCCGCGGGATTTTGGTGTAGTGGAACAGGGAGAAGACGGGTTCATTACCCGTGTGGTGGAGAAACCGCAAATACCCAAATCGAACCTGGCGCTGGTGGGTATTTACCTCATCCGGGAAACTTCCTTCCTCTTTACCTGTTTGGAAAACAATATCCGCAACCAGGTGATGAGCCGCGGTGAGTATAGTATAACAGACGCCATCGAGTGCATGATAGAACACGGGGCAAAATTCCGCTCATTTAAAGTGCAGAACTGGTTCGACTGTGGCAAGAAAGAAACCCTGCTGGAATCGAATGCAACCTTGCTGAAAAAGTTTGGTGGGGTAATTTCCCCGGAACATCATTTTGAAAATACCATCATTATCCCGCCCGTAAGCGTGGCTGAAGGTTGCGACATAAAAAATTCTATCATAGGCCCCAACGTTACTATCGGGGAAAAGACCACGATCAATTACTCCATTATCAAGAACTCCATTATCGGTTCATTTGCAGACCTCTATGATATAGTCCTCACCAATTCCCTTATAGGGAGCGATACTGAAGTAAAGGGTGAAAGCAGGAGCCTGAACATTGGCGACAATACAGAAATTGATCTGGGTGAATCATGATAAGTTGACCCTGATTATTTCTCTGCGGGTAATACGGTATTCTAAAGAATATCAGTAACTTTCCTGTCGTTTCATGCAACAATTCCCTGCTATTGTCTGTCCTTATGAGTTACAACGGATAGGAAAGTGGTAAAGGCGGCTGATGCTATAGTTTGCCAACCATTTAAACACTAATTTTTTATGAGAGGTCTAAAAGTTCTCCTGGTATTAGCAGTACTATTACCTCTTTCTGTTTTAACCAGGGCTAATGGCGCCAAAGGCGAAGGAAAAACCGAGCCTGCTTTAACGGGGTCTGTTTCCGATGCCGCTACCAAAAAACCTGTTCAGGGTGTTACCGTTTCTATCAGTACTGTAAAAGGACAAGAAAAAAGAGAATTTACTACCGACGCCTCGGGCAATTTCAGAGTTCCCCAGATGCCTGCGGGTGAAGTGATTATTGTGCTGGAAAAGAAAGGCTACAAAACCTACCGCAAAGAAGGGATCGTTATTAAGGAAGGCGTTTCCCTGAAACTCAATTTTGACATCACTTCTATTGAAGACGACAGCGACGTTTTTCATCCGCTGATGCGCATGATGGAAAAAACGTAACATAGGTTTCCCCCCCGCAAAAAAAAAGCAGGACTGAGAACAGTCCCGCCGTTTCAATCACATGAGAAAAATGCTAGTTTGTAGTTCATTCCTGCAGCGCAGGTTGACACTATATCAAAAAGTGTGTAAACATAGAAAATCGGAGTTCATATGATCTCCGATTTTTTTACTTTTAAACTTTACACACACAATGAAAGCAGAAGATTTTTTATCAGACGATTTTTTAAAGCAATTCAAGACGGGTAAACAACTCAATGACTTTCTGGGCCAGATTCAGAAAAGAGCTATTGAAAAAATGCTGGAAGGGGAGCTGGACGGGCATTTGGGCTACGGGAAGAATGAACAAAGTGAAAGCAAAAACGCCCGCAATGGGTACGGTAAGAAGAAAATCAGGACCAATCTCGGGGAGTCAGAGATTAAGGTTCCCCGGGACCGGGACGCCAGTTTCAACCCTATTCTCGTTCCCAAGCGGGAAAGTATGGTAGAAGGGATTGAGGAGGTGATCGTATCGTTGTATGCCAAAGGGATGTCTGTAAGTGACATTGAAGAACAGATCAAGGATGTATACAAATTTGAGGTATCTGCTGCCACTATCAGCCGGATTACCTCCCGCATAGCAGAGGATATTGTAGCCTGGCAAAACCGCCCGCTGGAGCCGGTTTACCTGATTGTGTGGATGGATGGCATCGTGTTCAAAGTACGCGAGAACAGCAAGGTGGTCAACAAAACGATTTACATAGCTGTCGGGCTTCGTAAAGACGGTTTTAAAGAGGTATTGGGAATGTGGTTGGGTAAGAATGAATCGGCTGCTTATTGGATGAGTGTATTGACCGATTTGAAGGCTCGTGGAGTCGAAGATATTTTGATCACTGTTACCGACAATCTCAATGGCTTCACCCAGACGATCCGTGCGGTATTCCCTGAGTCTTCCACACAGGTCTGTGTTGTTCATCAAATCCGTAATAGCTGCCGGTATGTGGTCTGGAAAGACAAAAAAGCGTTTACCCAGGATATGAAGGATATTTACGCAGCGCCCACCCGACAGGCTGCCCAGGCTGCGCTGGATAGTTTTGAGGCTAAATGGGGCAGTAAATACGGCTATGCGATCAAAAGCTGGAAGGATAACTGGGAGGAACTGACCATCTTCTTTGACTTCCCCGTCGAGATCCGCCAAATCATCTACACGACCAACCTGATTGAAAACCTTAACGGCAAGATCAGGAAGTATACCAGGAACAAGCTCTCTTTCCCTACGGACGATGCAGTGCTCAAATCCGTCTACCTGGCTTTAAGAGAGGCGACAAAAAAATGGACAATGCCAATTAGAAACTGGGGCATTGTCCTGGATCAGTTTTTAACTATTTTTGAAAACAGAATCAAGGTATAGGTTCTGTTAGGAACTCCGATTTTTGAAACTTACACAGTTATTGATACAGTCCCCGCAGGTTGTTTTTCACGGCTTGCGCGCGTTTGTGCGCCACAGTTATTTGTTGGAAATATTAATATTGCCTTCTTTCTTAGTGATAGTAGTATGATCGCGGCTGAAATATTTCCTGTATTTATTGGCTACTGATGCAGGTTGTTTTTTCCCGTTGATGGCAAGTTCTCCCTTTGAATAGGTGATGGTATAGTCCTCATCGGTAGACAATAATCCTTCTTTTTCCATCGCATAAACCATTTCCTGGTAACCTTTCATTTCAGCCTGCGCCTTTTTAATTTCACTGTTTGCTTTTTCCATTTCTTTTTTGAAATCAATCTTTTCCTTTTTTAATTGTTCCTTCGCACGTTGCATTGATGCCTTTGCCTTTTCCATTTCTTTTTCAATATTTACCCTGATCTCTTTTTCCCAATCCTGGTTGCTGAGTGCACGTTGCATTTCCTGTTCTGCTCTTTTCAGCTCAGCCTGTAATTTTTCCTGGTCAACTTTTGTCAGGCTTTGTACGGCGTTTTCAATTTCCTTACTGATCTTTTCGAAGTTTACTTTTGCCAGCGCCTCCTGTACCTGTTGCTGAATTTTTGCCTGTTCTACCTGTTTCAGTGCATTGGCTATCTGCTGTTCTATCACGCCCGTCTGAATATTGTTCAACGCTTCTTCCACCTGTCTTTCGATCCTGTCCCAGTCCTGCTCGCGCAATTGCTGTTGCGCTTTTTCTATGGCTTGCAATTCCTTGTCAAAATCCCTTTCCTGCTGATCACGGGTAGTCTTGTTTCTTTTATCGGTCGGCACGGTGTCTTCCGTTTGCTGTGGAGCGGGTTGCTGCTGTTGTGGATTGCCCGTCCAGGCTATAAGGGCGAAGGCCCCCGCCAGCACCGCCAGGCCGGCAAGACCCCATGTACGATAGGTTGCTTTTTTCATGGTTAACTGTTTTGGTTCAAAATACGATTTGTTTCGTACAAAAGTACGATAGATTTCGTAAAATGTTGCATGGAAGGGAGCGTTTGGAAAAAATTAACAACTGTTATCTCTATGCATTTTCTGCAAACGGGAACTTCGCTGCTATTTCCCAATGCACTTTGTTGTGGCGTAATAGTGAAATCGCATCAGCCTGAAAAGAAGTTTTATATTGCATGGAACGGAAGTGTTCCCAGGCGCGCGGGAAATCTTTTTTGTCCAAATCGCGGTTGGCAATGGTGACGTGCGGATGAAAAGGGCGCTCTTCTTTTTTGAAAGCATAGTCAGTCAGTTGCAGGAGAAAATTGTCCAGTCGCTCTTTGAGCGCCAACAGCAAGGGGTTTTGTGTTACTGCCACAAAAATTATCCGGGGGCGGAAGGCATTGAAGTGCCGTAATTGAATAGTGAAGCTTGTTTCACCGCTGCTGAATTGTTGCAGGTGCGCGGTGAGTGCTGCTTCTTTTTCGGGCAGCATATGGAATGGGGCCACCAAAGTAATATGCGCGGGGGATTTCAAGGCCACCTTGCAACCGAATTGTTGCTGCATGTACTTTTTCCACTCCAATACTTTTTCGTTGACAACGGGCGGCGCTACTATGGCGATATAGTATTGCATAGGTATCAGTATATCAATCATCCTGCCACACTCCGAATCCCTCTCACTGATAAGTTTGGGCAAGCCTTGGACACTTGCTATACTATCGTTGCGGCACGGGCACTACCGGCAAACTTTCATTACCATCACTGCTTACCGCCTGCACCGCAAAGAAATAATTGTCTTTCGAATAGGGCAGTTGTATAGTTGTATCGGTAGTAAATATTTTCTTTTGCCAGAAGGGCATATGCGTTTCGCGCATCAGCACATAATACCCGGCAGGTTTGCCATAGGCCGGTGCTTTCCACTGCAGCGTGGTATAATTGGTGAGCCGCCGCACTTCAACGCGCACTTCCTGCGGCTTGCCCGGCGCCTTGGCCAGATTGGCCAGGCAGGAAAGATTCATGGCCGTATTCTTGCGCAGGTATTCAAAATCCATAAACTCTATTAGGTCTCCATATTGGATACCGTTTTCCATGCGCACATCCTGGTGCTGGTGATAAAAGTTTTCGTTCATTTCGGTAATGCGTACTGCCGTATAACCGCGTTGCAGGTAGGGAATATGGTCGCCGCCGCGCAGAAACCGGTCGCTGCGGTAAATCAGTACCACTTCCAGGTTGTCTACATATCGTTCGGCTGTTTCTTTTACATAACGTGCCAGTTGCCGGGCGTCGCCATCATTTTCCAGTCCAAGGCTGCGAATACGTTCTGCCTGTTTTGCGGTTTCAAAAGCAGGCAATCCCTCGCTGAAAACGCGCACCCTGGTATTATTGAAGATATTGGTTTCGCTGGTATTGTTGCTGCCAACGATATCATTGTTAAAAACAGCTTCAATATTCCTGTTTTCCTTTCTTGCTTTTTCTGCCATAAAATGAGCGCCCAGCAATCCCTGCTCTTCACCACTGACTGCCACAAATATTACGGTTGCCGGAAATAGATGACGGCTCATGATACGTGCGCATTCTATTACGGCCGCAACGCCACTGGCATCGTCGTTGGCGCCCGGCGCATCGCCCGTACGGTCCATCACGTTGGAGCGCATATTGTCGAGGTGACCACTGATGATAAAAATACGGTCGTCATGGGGATCGGTGCCTTTCAGGGTGGCTACCACATTGCCTAACAAAACGGGCACATCCACACGGCGTCCGTCGGGTTGCAGGGTGGTAGTGTCTATAAAAGCAGTCAACCGTCCACCTGACTGCCGCGCAAACCGGTTGAATTGTTGCAACACCCAGGTTCTTGCAGCACCAATGCCTCTCCGGGGATCTGTTTGTGTGCTCAGGGTATTTCTTGTGCCGAAGCTTACCAGTTTGGTGACATAGGAACGTAAACTGTCTGCATTCACTTCCGCTACCATTTTTTCAATCAGCGGGTCTTTTTTAATAATCGTTTGCGCCGTACTGTTAATGAAAAAAAAGCCGGCCATGCAGACGGAGATAATTTTCTTCATGTGCAGTTGATTGTTTAACTAAGATACGGAAATGGGCAGAGGGCAAAAGCAAAAGTCCGGAAGAGGAAAGTATGGCTTCCTGCTTCCGGACTTCCCGTTTTGCGGGCTTCCCGAAAAATCAGCTACTTCTGAACGCCCATTTTATCAGCTCTTTCCATGTTACTTTCTTGCCATACAACAATATGCCTGTGCGGTAAATGCGGGCGCTCAGCCAGGTGGTAAACAGGAATCCGCCGATCAGCGACAGCATGCTTACTATCAGTTCCCACCAGGCAACGGTACCCGGTACGCCGAAGGGCAATCGTGCCATCATTACAATAGGCGAGAAGAAAGGAATAATGCTGGTCCATACTGCCATAGGGCTGGTAGGATTGATAATGGCGTTCATCATGATGATAATGCCAAAAACGATGGGCATGGTTACGGGCAGCATGAGACTTTGTGCGTCCTGCGGGTCTTCATTCACCGCACTGCCCACAGCGGCAAAAAGGGATGCATAGAACAGGTAGCCAAACAGGAAATAAAACAGGAAGCAACCAATGATCAGGGGCAGGTTGACTCCCGACAGTTTAACGCCTGCCTTGGCCAGTCCCACGATGGCTTCATTGGCCTGTGAGTTGTTGCCCGGCAGTTGGTTACCGCCTTCCTGCACCTGCTGCAATATTTCGGGTGGTATGAAGGAATTGATAATGGTACTAAACACGAATACAAGTACAATCCACATCAGGAATTGCGTTAGGCCAACTGCCCCGATGCCCACTATTTTCCCGATCATCAGCTGGAAGGGTTTTACAGAACTCACCATTACTTCAGCGATGCGGTTCATTTTTTCTTCCATCACACCACGCATTACCATGGTGCCGTAAATGAACAGGGTGATATAGATCAGGAAAGCCGCAGCATACCCAATCCAGTAAGCAATTTGTGAATTGCCCTGTTTGGTTTTGTTGTCGCCCTCCATTATGATATTGCTGATCTGTGCTGATCTGGCTTGCTGACGTACAGAGTCGAGGGTAGCCAGGTTGATCTGGTATAAACTATCGAGCAGGTGATTTTCAATAGCGTTGGTGATCTGATCACGAATTCGTTCGCTGGCTACAACACCGAGGTTCTTTTTGGAGAAAATCTTGAAACTATCGCTTTGGTTAATGTCTGTTTGCGGCGTATATAGTACACCGGTGTATCCCAATGCAGCAAAGTTCTGGTTGTTTACAGAATCATTGAAATCGAACTCTATGACTTTGCTGCTTTTCAGTTTGTCTTTGAAGAAACCGCTGCTGTCGCGTACAGCGAATTTATCGGTACTTACACTTTTTACGGTAATCATAATTACCGTGAAAAGGATGCCGGCAAATAATAAGGGAGTAAGAAAAGTGGATAGGATAAAAGTCTTCTTTTTTACCCGGGATAAATATTCGCGTTTTATGATGAGCCAGATCTTTGTCATGTAAAGCAGTTTTAGGCAGTGATGGGTTCAAATTGTCTTGAGAGAGGGGTGCCTTCTACCAGTTTGATGAATATATCGCTCAGCGAAGGCAGAATTTCATGAAAGGCCATGATGTTGCATTGCTGCTGCATAAAATATTGCAGCACATCATTCGGCCGGTGGCCTTCATTGATTTTCACGATCAGTTCTCCTTCGTTTTTACCGATCAATTCAAAAACGGGTGATTGCACGGATTGCGGTTGCTTGTCCAGTTTTACAGAAAACAGGTTTTCTTTAAACTGTTGCTTTACATTATGCACCGTTCCATCCAGTATTTTTTGTCCTTTATTTACAAGAATGATATGGTCGCATATCTCTTCTACCTGTTCCATACGATGCGTACTGAATATGATGCTGCTGCCTCGTTTGGCCAGCTGGTATATTTCATCTTTAATAAGATTGGAGTTTACAGGGTCGAGGCCGCTGAAGGGTTCGTCCAGGATAATGAGTTTGGGTTCGTGCAATACAGTGGTCACAAACTGTAGTTTCTGTCCCATTCCTTTACTCAGGTCTTCTACTTTCTTGCCCCACCAGCTTTCCATATTGAATTTTATAAACCATTCCTTCACTTTCCGTACCGCATCGGCCCGGCTCAGTCCTTTCAATTGCGCCAGGTACACGGCCTGCTCACCGATCTTCATTTTTTTATAGAGGCCCCGTTCTTCCGGCATATACCCGATATGAACGGCGTCATTTTGGGGATGAAACTTTTTTCCGTTGAAAAGGATTTCACCTGAATCGGGATAGAATATACCGGTGATCATCCGGATAAGGGTGGTTTTACCGGCGCCGTTGGGCCCCAGCAAACCAAATATGCTGCCGGGCGCTACGGTAAAGCTGATATCGTCTACAGCTTTCTGCGTAGCATAATATTTCTTCAGGTGATTCACTTCCAGAATATTCATGCAAGCGGGTTTTAAGTGTTAGTCCTGGTTAGAAAGTTTAGTATGTAAAAGGTAAATAAACCGCCGGTTAGTAGCAAGAATTTGTGATTTGTTACAATATTTCCGGTACTTTTTGCCGGTTGGCAGGTACCAAAGAGTGACGGTTGTCTTTTTTACCCGTTTCCCACAATAAAAAAAGCAGTACTTTTCTGCATAGCTTCAAACTTCCCGAATGCGCATCCTGTTACAAACCGGCCTTTGTATTGCCGTTTTCCTTACCTGCACCAACTGGGGTTTCCTGGCACACCGAACCATTCATCAACTGGCAGTATATGAACTGCCCCAACCGCTGCAACAGCTTTTTTACCGCCATTTGGATTCCATAGTCCGAAACGCGGTGCGCCCGGACCTGCGCCGAAGTGAAGACCGAACGGAAGGGCCCAAACATTATATCAACCTGGAGCTCTTCGGTCCCGATGCGGTCCACCGTATGCCGCTGCTATGGGAAGAAGCCACGGCAGTGTATTCCAGGGATTCGTTGTTGAAATATGGGCACGTACCATATTATATTATGATGATGAAAGACAAACTGACCCAGGCTTTTCGGCAGGGCCTGGCAGACAGTGTGTTGTTTTATGCAACCGACATGGCGCACTACATTGCAGATGCGCATGTGCCGCTGCATACTACTTCAAACTATGATGGCCAGCTCACCGGTCAGCGGGGATTGCACAGTGTGTGGGAATCGTTGATCCCTGAAATGGAACTTGCCGGTTACACGCTTAGCAGCAGGCACCGGGCGCGTTACCTGCAGGAGCCGCAAAAAGCCATCTGGGACGCGGTGCGGCACGCGCACAGCCTGGTGCCGGACTTGCTGGAAAAAGAAAGACAGGCTTCAACTGGTTTTACCGATGCTACCAAATTCAGGGTGCAGGTACGCAATGGCCGGGAGTCTAAAATCTATACCAAAGAATTTGCGAAAGCTTATAGTCGTTTGCTGGGAAGTACTGTTAATGATCAGTTGATTCGCTCTGCGGATCTCATTGCTGATTTTTGGTATACCTGTTGGGTAGATGCGGGGAGGCCGGATGTAAGCAAGTGGGTGGCGCCTGCATGGGGAAAGTCAGACAAAGTTGCGTTGAAAAAGGAATTAAAAGCGTTTCGGAAGAACAGGCTTGTCTCGCGGAAATTATTGCGAAGTTTGGAAGTTGATTAGTGGGAGAGGAACCAGGCGGTTGCTGCCGGTCTGGAAATATGTCCACACGATCACACCAAGTGCGCATCAACTTACCGCTTCAACCGTTTCACGGATGGAAGCAGTTACCGCCCACCTGCCAACTGCTCAACTACCGCCGCCGCCACCCTTTCTCCATCCATCGCCGCACTCACAATACCCCCCGCGTATCCCGCTCCTTCACCACAAGGATATAATCCGCGGATCTGCGGATGCTGCAACGTTTGCGGATCACGGGGTATACGTACTGGTGAGGAAGTGCGCGATTCAGTGGCCACAACAATAGCTTCATTGGTAAAATAGCCACGCATTTTTTTTCCGAACTGCACAAACGCTTCCTGCAACCCGTTATAAATAAATGCCGGCAACACTTCATGCAATGGCGCCGGATGTACGCCAGGCAGGTATGAACACGAAGGGAGCGAAGCAGATATTTTTTTATGAACAAAATCGCCCATGCGTTGTGCCGGCGCTACAAATTTGCCGCCTCCATATTGAAAAGCTTTTCTCTCTACAGCCTGTTGAAAAAACATACCGGCCAGTGGAGGCGGGGGGGCATCTTTTCCCAGGGTGCTTGTCCAACGCTCCAAATCTTCTTTTTCCACCGATACTACGATACCGGAATTGGCATAAGGATTATTTCTTTTCGAAGGCGACCACCCGTTCACCACCAGTTCACCCTCGCTGGTGGATGCCGGTGCAATGATACCACCCGGACACATGCAGAAAGAAAATACGCCCTTGTTGTTTACCTGCTGTACCAGGTTGTAAGCAGCAGGCGGTAAATACTCGCCGCGCGATGGGCAATGATATTGAATGGAATCTATCAGGCTTTGCGGATGTTCAATGCGAATGCCGAGCGCAAAGGGTTTGCATTCAATTTGAATATGCTTATTATATAGTAGTTGAAAGATATCGCGCGCCGAGTGGCCCGTTGCGAGGATGACTGCGTCGGCATGAAAGGTTTTCCCATCGGCAGTTTTTACGCCGGCAAGCTGGCTATTATTAAGAATGAAATCATTCACTTTGGTTTCAAACCAATATTGTCCGCCGCAGGATATGATCTTGTCCCGGATAGCTGTAATGATATGCGGCAATTTGTTGGTGCCGATGTGCGGATGCGCTTCGTACAAAATATTTTCTTCGGCGCCGCAGGATACAAGAATATTGAGAATGCGATCGATATCGCCGCGCTTGTTACTGCGTGTGTACAGTTTGCCATCACTATAAGTACCGGCACCGCCTTCGCCAAAGCAGTAATTGCTTTCCGGGTTGATGATGCCTTCTTTATTCAAGGCGGCAAGGTCGCGGCGGCGTGCCCGTACGTCTTTTCCTCTTTCGAGTATTATGGGTTGAATACCATGCTCAATCAGTTTGCAGGCGGCGAACAGGCCGGCGGGGCCGGCTCCTGCTATAATTACTTTGTGCCGCGCATGTGTTACGTCCTGCCAGTGCAACTGGCGCAGCTGCCGTTGCCGGAACGGCTCATTTACAAAAACCTGCAGTGTTTGCAGTATCCAGGGCTGTTTGCCACGGGCATCCAGTGACCGTCGTAAAATATGGTAACCGGTAACAGATTGTACCGGTACCCCCAGCGCCTGTGCGGCATATTGCAGGGTGATGGCAGCAGAGGCGGCCTCGGCCGGCCGCAGCTTTAAAGAAATTTGTTGTTGCATGGTGTCAGGCAGTTAACCCAAAAACCTGGTTGCTAATTAGCTGATTAGCTGCAAGGCCAATGTGCTCATAAATGGTGTGAAAGCAAAATGTTTGCTTCAACATCACCTTTGTTTAAAATCAAATTGACAGCGGATAATACGTGCTAATCAGTTGCTATAATTTGCAAAAATGGTTTAGTGTACCATCCGGTGTTTAAACGGTGCAAAGGTAAACTTACAATCGTTAATTTGAGAAGCAGGATTTTGGCCATGCGGCAAAAAAGTAATTTATAACATTTTTTGTGCTAAGGGGCTGGGGCTGGCCAAAATTTTAATTTAGAAATACGAGAAAAAATATATCGACAACAAATTTTCCGTATCAAAATATTTGTATCTTCAGCAACATCATAATCATGCTTTATGAAGAAAGAATTTTTTCAAAAACTGTTTTCACTTTCTTTCTTCAAACCGATTTCCTTCGAAACCAACTATTACTTTTTTTCTGCACGGTCATATAGTTTTGATTGTAGTCCGGTCGGCATTCTAAAAAAAATATTTAGCCGGGTTTTGTTCATCAGTTCAGCAACTACAAGAAAAGGAAGTTGTTTATTCATTAGTTCGATTTGCATTCATCATCATTATTCGTTTAATAAATTTTTCCTGCAAACGAATAATGCATTTGTTACCATTAATACCTTATATCTATTTCCAGAATTTGGGGAGAAATACTAAAAAACAAATCAGTATTATTCAAAAAAATGAATGAAAAAATTTATTGCTGAAATGAAAATTCACTGCTATTTAGTTTATGCACATCAAAGGCTAAAAAACGTGAATAAAAAATTTTTTTTTCAGTAAAAAGTTTTGATATTCGTCCCCCTTCTCTAAAATTTTGGTGAAAGAAATCCAGTATACCTTGAGACCACCTGAACGTGATAGCAAACTCTTAACTCAACATCAAAACTGCTTGTTCTATAATGGCTAAGACTTCCGATAAAGTTTGGAGTAATTGTTTGGAAATAATTAAAGACATCGTTGAGTGGCAGCATTTCAAAACCTGGTTTGAGCCGATTAAGCCGGTTGAGCTAAAAAGCAACATACTTGTAATTCAGGTACCCAGTCAGTTCTTCTATGAGTATCTCGAAGAACATTATGTGAATTTATTGGCAAAGACTTTGCGGAGAGTTCTTGGTAAAGAGGCAAGGCTTGAGTACCGGATTATGGTAGACAGTGGCAATCACTCAAACAAACCGTTGACGATGGATATTCCTACTCATGGCTACAAAACCTTTTCCAGCAATGAAATGGATTTTCCCCTGATGATACATAACCCGGTAAAGAACCCTTTCGTTATTCCGGGATTGAAGAAGATGCAGATTGATCCGCAGTTGAACGCCAGCTATACATTTGATAATTTTATAGAAGGCGATTGCAACCGCGTGGCACGGCGTGCTGGCAAAACAGTGGCGGAAAAACCCGGCGCCAGTTCTTTCAATCCGCTGGTAATATATGGTGGCGTGGGATTGGGAAAAACCCATCTGGCTCAGGCCATTGGTAATGAAACAAAAAGACTGCACCCGAATAAGGTAGTCTTGTATGTTAGCTCGGAAAAGTTCATCAACCAGTTCCAGGACCATAGCCGGAATAATGCTATCAACGATTTTATACATTTCTACCAATTAATAGATGTACTGATAATAGATGATGTTCAGTTCTTTAACCGCGCTGAAAAATCGCAGGACGCTTTTTTTGCCATCTTCAATCACCTGCATCAGAGCGGTAAACAACTGATCCTCACATCAGACAAATCGCCCAAAGATCTCGAAGGGGTACAGGAACGCCTGCTGAGCCGGTTCCGGTGGGGACTAAGCGCTGACCTGCAGCTGCCAGATTATGAAACCCGCATCGAGATACTGGACCGCAAAATGAAAAACGACGGTCTGGAAATGCCCCGCGAAGTTGTAAAATATCTGGCCTATAATATCAACAGCAATGTTCGTGAGCTGGAAGGGGCATTGATATCATTATTGGCACAATCTTCGCTGAATAAGCGGGAAATTGACCTTGATTTGGCAAAAAGGGTGCTCCGTAATTTTGTGAAAACTAGCAGCAAGGAAATTACCATCGAAACCATCCAGAAAATGGTGTGCGATTATTTTGACGTTCCTTATGACAAGCTGCTGCAAAAAACCCGTAAACGGGAAATTGTACAGGCCCGCCAGATCACTATGTATCTTGCCAAAGCTTTTACAAAAAATTCCCTCAAGACAATCGGAGAACATTTCGGCGGTCGCGATCATACTACGGTTATTCACTCCTGTCAGACAGTGAAAGACCTGATGGACACAGACAGTACCTTCCGTGAGAGTGTGATGGAACTGCAACAGAAAGTGCAACTTGCCGCTATGTAGTCAATCATCGACATCAAGCAACCTGGAAAAAATAATTGAAGAACAGCGCTGTCACACCAGCGCTGTTCTTTTTTTGAGCTGTGCTGCTGCTTCGACAGTGCCGGTCGTGGTTATTTGCTATTTCCCCTTTCAGGTCCAATATTTTTTATGCTTGCTATCTGCTGAACAGCAGTCTGTTCCCGGCCAACGGCCGGAATGGTTTTCCCAACGGCGCCCGCAGGCTGCAGTAACCGGCAAAGGGTATTCCCGTATCGGGCATCTGCCTATCTTTACTGTTCCAACTACAACCGTGGCGCGGCTTCCAGGAATATGGCCTTTTATTTATTGGTTGTTTTCCGTTGTACTTGCTGTTCCGGCAAGAGGGCAGGAAATCAATGAAGCGCATTTTACCCGCTACACCACACAGCAGGGCCTATCGCATAACATGATCACCGGCATCGGCCAGGATTCCATTGGATACTTGTGGATCGCTACTTCTTCGGGACTGAACCGGTATGATGGCAACCAGTTCACCCATTATTATGGCGGAAAAGACAGCACTGCGTTACCGGCCGATGCAGTAATCGGTTTAACGCGGCTCGACCGGCAGCGTATGGCTTTTTTTGCAAGAGGCGTACATATCGTGAATACCTGTACGGGGGAAAGGACCAATGTGTTCGTTCCTTATGAGAACAGGCAATTCCAGTATAAATTCAACTCCGTTACGCAGGTACTGAGCGATTCATCCGGCGCATTGTATGTGCTTACCCGTTCGGGGTTCTATCATTTCGATAACCGGCATCAACTGGTATTTCGTCATGATTACTATAAGGCAGACAAACTGCACGTGTTCCAGGGTTCTTTTGCGCGCAGCGTGTTCCGGCTCAGCAACAGGCATCTTGCCATCATAGCGTTCCGGGGATTGCTCCAATACGATATTATTGAACGGAAATTCACTTCCCTGCAGGCATCTCAATTTCCATTGCTGGCGCAGTTCCTTGCCTATCCACAGATTCCTTATCAGCTGTTTCAACCCCGGCCGGGCGTGATCATTGGTTTCCGCACCGGAACGGATTCTGTCATTTATGTAAACCTGCACAAAAACCTGAAAAAGGTATCAAAGCTTCCTTTCCGGCTCACCGATATGGACTTTGGCTATCATTCACGCCAGTGCCTGGCCGGCGATTCGCTCTTGTACATCACCAGCCAGGGGAGCGGATTTTTCAGGCTGTACCTCAACCATGAAACCGGTGATGTGCGGTTTGACCCGATGCGGTATTTTCCGTCGCATTACTGTACCGACATCCTGCTGGATAAGTCCGGTAATCTTTGGGTGGCCACTTCCAAAGGATTGTTTCGCCAGGATATTCGCCGAACATATGTAGTGAGCGGGGCCGCGCCTTCCGATATCAAAGAAGCCTTTCCCTATCTCTCCATAACCGGGATGCTCACGGTTGGCAATGAACTGTATGTTGGAACAAGAGGCAATGCGGGCGTGCTGGTGTTCGATAAAAACGATTTGCGTTTTCTGAAACACCTGCCTATGGGCAGGTATGCCGATACGGCCGCCAGTATTTACAATCTTATACAGGCAGGAAAGGATACATTAATAATGGGAACAAATGGTCCCATGCTATCGCTGGACCTGCGTTCAGGCAAACTGCGTTTTGTGCCGGTTGAAAACTGGCAGGTTGGCAAAGACTGGGCGTCCGGATCGTATAAAGACAGCAAGGGCACTATATGGCTGGCTGCCTCCAAAATGTACCAGTACGATTATGCAACAGGCTCCTGTTATGTTTCGCCCCAGGCACAGCAATTTTATGAACGCAATCATACGCCGAGCCTTTTCTGCGAAGATGCGTCCGGCAACCTGTGGATAGCCGGAAACGGCATTGGCCGCTACAACCCGCGCACCAACCGGTTTGATGCGCTGCCGGATTCGCTGCCTGCCATCAGGATGCCCGACAGGCAGGTGCTGGCGTTGGCGGCAGATATGGCAGACCATATCTGGATCAGCAGTTATAACAACGGATTGGTGCGATACCATCCCGGCACCCAAAGCTATCTCCATTTTACCCGCGATAACGGCCTGCCGGATAACAATATCATGGCTTTGAAAATTGTGGGCGATAAATTATGGATGGCCTCCTATTCAGGCATTGCCTGCCTCGACCTGAAAACTTTATCGATTATACGTTACGGTAAGGAAGATGGATTTCCTGATTTGCCGGTGGTGCAGGGTACAGCCTTTTATTATGATTCATCACTCCACCGGTTATACATCGGCTTCTCCAATGAAATAGTAAGTTTTAACCCGGACAGTTTATTAAAAACAAGTCCCGAACCCGATTTTTTCATTGAAAATCTCGTGGTGGGTAAACAGGGCAGGTATTTCCTGCCACGAGCGCCGCTGATTACCAATTGGCGGAATAATGAGCTGACCATCACGCTGGGGAGCATCAATTATAGCAACAGCAGCAGTCAACGTTTTGCTTACCGCATCATTCATGAAGATACCAGTGAATGGCATGCGCTGGGAACAGCCAGCCAGTTCAGCCTGTCCAATCTGCCGCCGGGGCACTATATCATACAGGTAAAAATGTTTTCGTCTGATAACCGCTGGCCTGACCAGGTGGAAACCATCGACATTCGCATCAGGCGGCAGTTCTGGAAACGGTCATGGTTTATTGCAATATGGGCTGCGCTGCTTTTGGTGGCGGGATACCTGTTCCTTCGTTGGCGCATCCGGGTAGCAAGGGCAAAGGAACAGGAGAAAACAAGAGTGCAGAAACTGATTGCCGAAGACTACAAAAACCAGTTTGAACTGGAGCAGATCAACAACTATTTTTCTTCTTCGCTTGCAGGTAAAAAGGATGTTCAGGAAGTGTTGTGGGATGTGGCGCACAACCTGATCAGCCGGTTGAACTATAAGGATTGCATGATCTATCTCTGGAACGAAGACAAAACCAAGATGGTGCAAAAAGCAGCATTTGGTCCCAAAGGAAGTCCCGAAGCCATTACCCGCCAGGTATTTGACGTATTGCCGGGGCAAGGAGTAGTGGGATATGTAATGCAAACCAGAGAGCCACTGCTGATACCCGATACACGAAAAGATTCACGGTATAGGGTAGACGAAATGGTGCGACTGAGTGAAATTTGCGTGCCAATCATTCATAATGATGAACTGATCGGTATCATTGACAGTGAACATCCCGAACTGAATTACTACAAAGCCCGAGACCTGAAGATATTAACTACCATTGCCACGTTGCTGGGCAACAAGATCAAACAAATTGAATCGGAGCAATCGCTGGAAAAAAAGCAGGTGGAACTGGCCATCATAAACCAGCAACTGGCCGAAGCACAGATAACGGCCCTGCAGGCACAAATGAACCCTCACTTTATTTTCAATGCGCTCAATAGTATCAAACGCATGATACTGGATAACCAGCAACAGGAGGCGTCGCGTTACCTGAGCAAGTTCGCGCATATGATCCGGTTGACCCTCAATCAATCAAAAGTGGTATTTGCCAGTTTGCAGGAAAACCTGGAATACCTGGAGAGTTATCTTGATATGGAAAAATTGCGTTTTGGCGACTCCTTTACCTGGTCGGTGGCAGTGGATGAGGCCCTGGATGAAGAAGAGGTGATGATACCCACGCTGATGATCCAGCCATTGGTAGAAAATGCCATCTGGCATGGGCTGATGCATAAGGAGGGGGAAAAGAAACTCCATATAGGTTTTTCAAAAGAGCATAGCACCATTACCTGTACCATTGAAGACAATGGGATTGGTATAAAGAAATCGGAACAAACCAAACAGCAGCATAACGGCGCACACAAAAGTGTAGGCCTGGAAAACCTGCGTAACCGTATCAAAATTCTCAACGAAAAATACAAGACCAACTGTCGGCTTCAGATTACCGACTGCAGCGACCTCCAACCGGGCCGATCCGGTACCCTGGCGGTGCTGAGTTTTGACAATTTGCACAGCAAATTTTAGGCTCCCGTCCCTTCCCTCACATACAAAATTCGTTCTCTGACATACAAAGAATCGCATTTCACATACAATTGCCCCATAAGTATGTGACAGGCAGGTATTTTTAATAGTGAAAGTGCCTGTAAAAAAGTTTTGTATGAAAGTAATTTATCCTGCCGGTAGCACCCTTGACCAGGTAAATGACACAGATTGCATTCTGGTGCCTACCGACAAAGGCATGCAGGTGATCCGCATGCATTCTATTATTCGTGTGCAATCTCTGAGCAACTACAGTAAATTATTTTTCCAGAACGGGAAAACACTGGTGGTGGCAAAAGTGCTGCGTTGGTTTGAAGAGCGGCTTACCCCGCACCGTTTTGTACGCATTCACCGTACGCACCTGGTGAACTGCAGTTATTTATCCGGTTATCACTGCGCCAATACCATAGAAATTGAATTGGTGAATGGCGAGCGTTTCACTGTTTCCCGGCGAAAGAAGAGGGCTTTTTTGCAGGTTGCCAAAGCGCATTTTTCCTGCTGAGCAAGAGGCACTTAGCGTGAAATTACCCCGCTTGCTGCCGCCGCCAGGCCCCAACGGTACATCACGGAGAGCAGCGGGCCAATTACAATGATGAATAACGGGAGGTCCGCTTTATTTATAAAAGCCTCTATGCGCGGCAACGGTTTGATATCAACAAACGCCATTCCGGAAGTATAGAAAATAGTTACCTGCAACAAGTTCATAAGCACGAGTACGGAAAGGCCCGTCACCAGCATAACAACGTTCCTTGCCGTTCTCCGGTACCGATAGAAAGCTTCCTTCACTACATAAATAACGTACGTGATAAACAGGAACAGCGGAATGAACATTATTGCATCAGGCGATACGACATAGTACGTGTCATACAGGTTAATATCAACGGTAGCATAACCGTAGAAAATACTTCGCAGGAACCAGGCGAGTATTGCGGCCAGAACTATCCAGCACAATTCAATAAGAGCAGGGCTGATAGATTTTCGCATATGTGTTGGGTTGGGAGTAACTGATTTGAAATGTACGCTGAATTTCCTGCCCAAAAAAATCCCGCCTGTTTTTATACAGGCGGGATTTGATCATATTGATATGATAACTATGAACTACGGGAAAATACCCAGTTCTTCATAACTGGTTGCTACCTTGTTAATGGCCACCACATAGGCAGCGGTACGCATATCCGGAATATCGGGATGGCTCTTGAAGATTTCCATGATTTCCCTGGTGGCGGTGATCATGGTTTCTTCCAGGCCACTGCGCACGAGGTCAACTTCTTCGGGACCGTGCATGATCAATTCACGATCGCGGTCTTTCACGCGTTTGCCTGTAAGGTTTTCCATCTGCTCCAGGATGTGCGTATTCAGGTTTTCGGTAAAGCGTTTTTCCATACGGCCGTAACGTACATGGCTGAGATTTTTGAGCCATTCAAAATAAGAAACCGTTACGCCGCCGGCATTGAGGTACATGTCGGGCACCACCAGCACACCTTTTTTGATAAATACATCATCTGCTTCCGGCGTCAGCGGACCGTTGGCGGCTTCGCCAATGATTTTCGCTTTGATGCGGGGAGCATTCTCTCCATTGATTACATTTTCCAATGCAGCGGGGATCAGGATATCGCAATCCAGTTCCAGTGCGTCGGCCGATTTGGGAATATTGGTTGCGCCGGGGAAATTCAGAATAGACCCGGTTTGTTTGCGGTGTTGAAATACTTCATCTACATTCAATCCTTTCGGATTGGTGATAGCGCCTTCGTATTCTGCTATGGCTATGATAAGTGCGCCGGCTTCTTCAAAGAATTTGGCAGCATGATAGCCAACATTACCCAGGCCCTGCACCACAATGCGTTTTCCCTGTACACCGGGGGTAAGCCCGAGTTTTTCCATCACATCTTTCATATTGCACACTTCACGCAATCCATAGAACACGCCCAGGCCGGTGGCTTCCCTGCGTCCGCGAACGCCGCCCTGGGTAACGGGTTTCCCGGTAACACAACCGAGTGCGTCTATTTCGCCGGGGCGCATGCTCACATAGGTATCGGCTATCCAGGCCATTTCACGTTCGCCGGTCCCGTAGTCGGGAGCAGGTACGTCAATACCGGGGCCGATGAAATTTTTCTTTATCAGTTCCGAAGTATAACGGCGCGTAATTTTTTCGAGGTCGTAGGGACTGTATTTTCTGGGATCAATGGTAATACCGCCTTTGGCGCCGGCAAAAGGCACGTTTACGATGGCGCATTTGTAGGTCATCAATGCGGCAAGGGCCATCACTTCATCCAGGTTTACCGACAAGGCAAAACGGATACCTCCTTTACAGGGCAGTTTGTGATGCGAGTGTTGAACCCGGTATGCTTTGATCACTTCAATTTTGTTCCCGATTTTCACAGGGAAATGCATGCGGTATACCGCGTTGCATTGTTTGATTTGTTCCAGAATACCCGGATCCCATTTGGTAAATTTTGCAGCCTTATCAAAACTTCTTTCGACTGCTCCAAAAAAACTGTATTCAGACATGACAAGCGATTTTTGACGGTAGTAAAATCAATAAATCACAAATAACAAATCACAAAAGACAAATAACCAAAGACAAGGTTCAAAAAATACCCATTATAATTTTTAAAGGAGGTTTATAGAAAGTCTGCAACTACTGTATCGATGCTTCTTTGCTTTTTGTATTTGTGCTTTGTTATTTCTTTAGTTGTTTTTCCAGCCTGCTTACTTTTCTGTCGAGCCGGACCACATACAGGATGAGGCCAACGAGGATGGTTACCGCCACGGCCAGCACTACATAAATTTTTCCGCCGGCGCGCAGCCCTTCATTGATCCCTTCCGCAGTATCCTGTGCAAACACACTGGTGGTGCACAGCAAAACGAAAAGGGTTATGAATAATTGTTTCATAATAAAAATTATGCGGTTGCGTATTTTTCTTCCAGCAAACGGACCCGGTAAAAGAGGGTGGTTACCCATACGCCCAGGAGGGTCCAGCCCAGTACCCCCGGCCAGAATATCATGCGCATTTTCGGATCGAGGCTGCTGCCGCTCAATCCCGGGTTTCCTTCTGTACCCAAACCCCCGGGGTGCAGCGATTCCACCATACGTGGCAGAATAAAAATGAGCGGGATATAGAGAAAATAAGCGAATATATTGTACACTGCCGCTACCCGGCCCCTCTTGTCCATATCCGTCATGGAATTGCGCAAAATGAAATAGGCGAAATAAATCAATAGTGCAATTGCCGCCCCGGTTTGCTTGGGGTCGTTGCTCCAGAAGGCGCCCCAGGTATAACGGCTCCAGATGGAACCGGTCACCAGGCCGAGACATCCCAGCACGGTAGCCGTTCGGGCAAATTCCACTGCGTACCAGTCCTGCCGCAGATCGCTCCTGCGCAGGTACCGGATAGAATAGATCAGTGATACGGTAATCAGAATAAACTGGCTGAACCACATCGGCACGTGAAAGAAGAAATTGCGCATGGATTCATACATGTTGCTTTCTTCATACGCTACCTGTTGGGGGAGTTTCACAAGAAGGCCGGCAATACAATTATATAGCAGCAGAACGATGCTCAATATTTTCCACCAATACCGGCGCATAGGCTCATGTAGTTAATGATTGGCAACCTGGCAAATGTTTAAGCTATATCATTTTCAGCCGGTTACCTTATATAAAACGGGGCAAAATTAGGGGAAACGGGGGAATAATGCATGAAGAAGGAAGAACAAGCAGGAAAGATAGGAGATTTTCTTCCGGCGTTCCCTCTTCCCGGGGCGCAGGGAAACACGGTTGCCGGACGAGCGGGTGGCAAGTCGTTACCGGGCGGTCAGTCTTTCCAAAGAAAGGGAAACAAAATAATAGCAAGGGCAATTACCAGTATATCAAGGCCGGCCATCAACAGCACCAGTTGCCAGAGCCCGGCCTGCAATACATCCGCAAAGGCAGTATTGCTCAGTTTCATTAACACCAGCAGCATCGGGATGATCAACGGAAAACCCATGATGGCCATCATGGCGGCATTTTGTTGCGCTCTGGCGGCAATGGCGGCGAGAAAGGTAAACACAAGGCTCAGGCTGCAACCTCCCAAGCTCACAATACCCACAAATTTCCCGGCATTTTGCAACGGGTCGCCCAGCAGCAGCCGGAACAATACCAGGCTTACCAGGCTCATTAATATCATCAGTACGGCATTGAACAGGAGTTTGCTGATAATAAAATCCCGGGCGCCCGCAATGGAATAGAAATACAACATGCGTCCGCGGCTTTCCTGCAAAAAACTTTTGGCCACTGCATTTACACAAATGAACAGCTGGATCATCCAGAAAAGTCCGTTCCATACCTTTTCTTCCGGCTGCCCCATGGCCAGGTACAATACAAAGATGGTGGACATCACGTACAGCAATATCCCGTAAAAGGTATATTGCTGCCGTATCTCCAGCAGCAGGTCTTTTTTTACAAGGGTCAGTATTTGGTGCAGTTGTTTGATGATGCCTGATTAATGCTGCGAAATTAAGCTTTGTGCATTTTTATAGTGCATTCAGTTGCCTGCATGGTAGCATTTCCTGCACCGCGGTTCATATAAATCCTTTTCGCCGAGCAATACCTGGGAATCATGCACGGTTTTGCGGTAGGAGTAATTCGCAATATGTCCACACCGTACACAAATGGCATGAAGCTTGGTGATAAAATCTGCCTTGGCCAGCAGGTGCGGCATTTGCCCGAATGGTTTACCCGAATAATCCATATCCAGTCCGGCCACAATCACGCGCGTGCCATTGAAAGCAAGCTGATCGCATACTTCCGGTAGCTGGTCGTCGAAAAACTGGGCTTCATCAATGCCCACCACATCCATACCGGAAGCGAGCAGCAGTATGGTTTGTGAGTTCTCTACAGGTGTAGAGTGAATGATGTTATCGTCGTGCGATACGATGTTGAGCGGGTCATACCGCACATCTATTTTGGGTTTGAATATTTCAACGCGCAGGTTGGCGATGCGGGCCCTTTTCAATCGGCGGATCAGTTCTTCGGTTTTGCCTGAAAACATCGATCCGCAGATCACTTCAATAAACCCGCGTCGCTCACCCGAAATATTTGGTTCTATGAACATGTTAACGGAAATAGGTATAATAATTGTTAACTTTAGGGTCATACTCTAACCCATAAAAAGTACCCGCTTATTATGGAACGTTTGCAACAACTCATCGGCAAGTTAAATGAACAATTTGAACAAAAAGCCGATCCCGCCCAACTATTAATAACTACTCAATTGATTGAGACCGAATTGTTGCGCCTCTCAGCCAAAACCTCGCAGGTATATAATTCTTCCAAGGTAGCCGTGGTGATGCCCGGCGGCCCACGTCCCTACAATGCTGTAAATAATGGAGTTGCAAACACAGAAGAGGTAACTGTAAAACCGGCGCCTGCCGTGCAGCAGCAGGAAGAAGTAACCGTAAAAGAAGAAGAACCCGTAGCCACATTTGGCAGCGGCAGCCGCACCTGGCCTTTCGATCCGCTGCGCGAAATTCCCACCCTGGCGCACCAGCAGGCGGTGAAAGAAATCAACGATGCCATTGCCACCAAAGAGTATTCATTAAACGATAAGTTAAAAGCAGAAGTAAAGGAAGTAGCCCATCTGCTCACCGATGCGCCCGTTCGCGACCTGCGCCGGGCCATTGGTATCAACGACCGCTTTGTGTTTATCAATGAACTTTTCCGGGGCGATGAAGTAATGTACGAACGCAGCATCAAAACCATCAACAGCTTCCGCATTTTCCCCGAAGCGGAATATTGGATTGAAAGGGAATTGAAAGTGAAACTGGGCTGGGATGAAACAAAAGAATCTACCCGCCATTTCTACCAGTTGGTGAAGAGACGTTTTTCCTGACAATAACAGGCAAAAGATGTAATGGCTACGCGGAGGTAATAGGTGTGGCTGACAACCGCATTGGCAGTTATTATTGGATTTATAGATTTCCTCCGGATTATTATGCGGAATGATTGCGCTGCAGGACGCAGCGTATACCTCACCTGGCCATATGCCACCTTACATCGATCAACTGGTCAAAAGATTTTTCTCCCGTATATACTGCATAATCGTTGCCGTAGCGCCGCAGTTTTCACGCACATAGTTTGCGGCCGCCTCGCAGCATTGCTGGTAGTGGGCAGCATCCTGCAACAGCCGGTTAAACACCTGCTCCAATTCCAATGCGTACGGCACGCTGAAAGCCGCGCCCAATTTTACCAGGTCAACAGCTTCGGCATACTTGCTATATTCCGGACCGAATACTACCGGTTTGCCATAAACGGCCGCTTCCAGCACATTATGCACGCCATCTTCCCCGAACCCGCCGCCTACATAGGTTATCGTAGCATACCGGTACAGTGTCGATAGCATGCCGATATTGTCAATGATCAGCACATTGGGGGGCGCATCATCAGATACGTCGTTGCCCCGGCTTTGCTGGTAACTTCCATCCCGCAATGTTGAATACCGCACACTGCGCCTGAACAAGCTTTCCACTTCGCGCAATCGTTCTTCGCTGATTTCATGCGGAGCAATGATAAACCGTATCTCCGGGTGTGTATTGGCGTAATGGTCCAGTTCCTCTTCATCTTCCAGCCAGGTGCTGCCGGCTACGATCACCGGATGCTGACCGCAAAACGCTTCCGCTATCGGTATAGGCGCCGCATTGGCGGCTATGGTAGCCACACGATCAAAGCGGGTGTCGCCACTAACGGTAATATTGGCTGTAAAACCGATAGACGCCAGCAGCTCTTTGGACCGTTCCGATTGAACGAACATATGGTGAAAGCTTTCCAGCATATACCGATGCAATCTTCCATACCATTTAAAGAACGGCTGGTTGTGCCGGAAGATGCCGGAGACCAATAAGGTAGGTATTTGCCGTTTTTTCAGCGTTACCAGGAAATAGTACCAGTATTCATATTTCACCCACAATACCAGGTCGGGTTTTACCATGTCGATAAACCGGGGGGCAGCTTTGGGCGAATCCATGGGGAGATAGAAAACCCAGTCGGCCCCTTCATAATTTTTTCTGATTTCATATCCCGAAGGGGAGAAGAAGGTGATCAGTATGCGGGTATTGGGGTAGTGCCTGCGGATAGCTTCAATAAGCGGGCGGCCTTGTTCAAACTCTCCCAGCGAGGCACAGTGCATCCACACCAGTTTTCCGGGACCACGTTGTTGCAGCACTTCCAGTTGGCTCCACAACTCTTTTCTGCCATTCACCCAGCGTTGCGCCTTCACATTCCATCCGGCAGCTATCCGGATGGCAAGGGTATACAGTAAGAGGAATACGTTATAAAATATGAGGTGCAAGGTCAATAAATGTTAATAAGAAAAACAAATTACAAAACACAAAAAACAAATAGCAGGATACAAAAAAACTCAAATAACAAAAACAACACTACACCACTTACACAATTGCCTTCATCTTTTTCCCAAATTGAGATGCTTTTACCTCCGATCCAAACCTTTGTTTTTTGCCTGTACAAAATACATTTTTCATGCGCTTCCTTTCGCAGCTCATTCAACACATTCATTACAGCCGTTGCCTCATTTGCGCCTGATCGCGGCAAAAGTACCACTTCATACCATTGCTAAAACCAGTTTTTTGCTGTAGGTTTGTGCGCGTTTTGTTAAACCGCATTGATTATGAAGCCTGTACAAATGGTTGATTTAAAGCAGCAGTATGCGCGCATTAAAGAGGAGGTAGACCAGGCCATCCGCGAAGTGATAGACAGTGCTGCTTTTATCAACGGTAAGGCGGTGTCTGAATTTGCAGCGAAGCTGGCCAATTACCTCGGCGTAAAACATGTAATACCCTGCGCCAATGGAACGGATGCCCTGCAGATAGCCATGATGGCGCTGAAACTGGAACCCGGCGATGAAGTAATTACCCCTTCCTTTACCTATATCGCCACTACTGAAGTAATAGCCCTGCTGCGGCTTAAACCGGTTTTTGTGGATGTAGACCCCAAAACATTTTGTATTGATCCCGACGCCATCCGGAAAGCAATCACCCCGAGGACCAAAGCCATTGTGCCTGTGCATTTGTATGGCCAGGCTGCCAATATGGAGGCCATCATGAACATTGCCCGGGAGCACAACCTGTATGTGGTGGAAGACAATGCCCAGGCCATCGGCAGCGATTTTGCCTTCAGCGATGGCACCCGCAAAAAAACCGGGACCATTGGCACCATCGGGGCCACTTCCTTTTTCCCTTCAAAAAATCTGGGTTGCTATGGCGATGGTGGTGCAATATTCACCAATGACGATGCGTTAGCCAACCTATTAAAAATGATTGCCAACCATGGTCAGAGTAAAAGATATTACCACGACCTGGTAGGTTGCAACAGCCGTCTCGATTCTATCCAGGCGGCCGTTCTCAATGTAAAACTTCAACACCTGGATGCGTATATAGCTGCGCGCCGGCGTGCTGCCGATTTTTATGATAAGGCTTTTGCCAATCATCCAAAGATCACCACGCCTTATCGTGCACCATACACCAACCATGTGTTTCACCAGTATACCCTCATACTGGAAGGAGTGGACCGTGACGGTTTGAACCGGTTCCTGGCTGAGCATTCCATTCCTTCTATGATCTATTATCCTGTGCCCGCCCACCGCCAGAAAATGTTTGAAGCATTTGGCGGAGGAAATTTCAACCTGAAAACTACCGATTGGCTCACAGAGCGCGTCATTTCCCTGCCGATGCACACTGAACTGGATGATGAACAATTACGTTTTATTACCGGCAAAGTGCTGGAGTATGTGCAGTAAGCGCTGTGCGCAACAAGTGGAAAAATTGCCGTTGATAAACATCAGATGACAACAAGATTGGCAGGTTTATGGATGATTTGCTTTTGCTAATTGCTAAAACAAGTCACCTTATTTATAAAAACCAGAGCCTAAACCCTTATAAAACTCTACAAAAATGAAAATCGCTGTCGTAGGAACCGGCTATGTTGGACTTGTTACCGGTACTTGCTTTGCAGAAACAGGAAATGATGTCACCTGTGTTGACATAGATAAGGCCAAGGTGGAAAAATTGTCGAACGGACAGATCACCATATACGAACCCGGCCTTGAAAAATTGTTCCTGCGCAACCTGAAAGAAGAAAGGTTACGGTTTACCACCAGTCTGGAAGAAGGCGTAAAAGATGCCCTGATCGTATTTCTTGCCTTACCTACTCCTCCCGGGGAAGACGGTTCCGCCGACCTCAAGTATGTACTGGGTGTGGCCGATCAATTGGGTAAAATTCTCGAAGACTATAAAGTAATTGTTGATAAAAGCACCGTGCCGGTAGGCACTGCAGAAAAAGTGCATGCGGCGATTGCGAAAAACTACAAGGGCGAATTCGATGTGGTGAGCAACCCCGAATTCCTGCGCGAAGGTGTGGCAGTGGAAGACTTCATGAAGCCCGACCGCGTGGTGATTGGCACTTCTTCCGAGCGTGCCCAGAAGATTATGAACGATCTCTATGCGCCGTTTGTACGCTCGGGCAATCCAGTAATCAATATGGATGTGCGCAGCGCCGAGCTTACGAAATATGCCGCCAATTCATTCCTGGCCACCAAGATATCTTTCATGAACGAAATTGCGCAATTGTGTGAGCGGCTGGGCGCCGACGTGGATATGGTGCGCCGTGGTATTGGCAGCGACGAACGCATCGGCAAGCGCTTCCTCTTCCCGGGCATTGGCTATGGTGGCAGCTGCTTCCCGAAAGACGTGCAGGCGCTGGTGAAATCATCAAATGAAGTAGGCTACGACTTCAAAATACTCAACGCAGTAATGGATGTGAACGAACGCCAGAAGCTGCACCTGTTGCCCAAGATCAGGAAGTATTTCAACAATGATCTCAAGGGAAAATTGTTTGCCGTATGGGGGCTTGCTTTCAAACCCAATACAGATGACATCCGCGAAGCGCCTGCCCTGTATGTAATAGATGAATTGCTGAAAGCCGGCGCCAAGGTATGTGCATATGACCCCGAAGCCATCAATAACGTGCGCAACCTGCTGGGCGATAAAATCAGTTATGCTGAAAATCAGTACGACTGCCTCGAAGGCGCCGATGCACTGATCATATGCACAGAATGGAATGAGTTCCGCACGCCCAACTTCCTCAGAATGGTAACCGGGCTGAAGAACAAAGTGATTTTTGACGGACGTAATCTTTTTGATACCAAAGCCATCAAAGAACTGGGATTTTATTATGAAAGTATTGGCAGGGCAACTGCAATTCCTGTCAATGGCACACTCCACAAATAGAACATATGGCACGACAGCGCATTCTCATAACCGGGGCTGCCGGTTTTCTGGGTTCTCATTTATGCGATCGTTTTATCAAAGAAGGGTTCCATGTAATCGGGATGGACAATCTCATTACCGGCGACCTGCGCAATATTGAGCATCTCTTCAAACTGGAACAGTTTGAGTTTTATCATCACGACGTATCGAAATTTATTCATGTGCCGGGCGAATTGCATTATATATTGCACTTCGCTTCACCGGCCAGCCCGATCGATTATCTCAAGATTCCCATACAAACGCTGAAGGTAGGTTCACTGGGTACGCATAACTGTCTTGGTCTTGCCAAGGCAAAAAAAGCGCGGATCCTCGTTGCTTCTACCAGTGAAATCTATGGCGATCCGCTGGTGCACCCCCAAAACGAAGACTACTGGGGCAATGTAAACCCGGTGGGCCCGCGCGGTGTGTATGATGAAGCCAAGCGTTTCCAGGAGGCCATCACCATGGCGTACCATAATTTTCACGGACTGGAAACACGCATCGTACGTATATTCAATACCTACGGACCGCGCATGCGTTTGAACGACGGCCGTGCATTGCCTGCCTTTATCGGCCAGGCATTGCGGGGAGAAGACCTTACAGTATTTGGCGATGGCAGTCAAACGCGCAGCTTCTGCTATGTGGACGACCTCATAGAAGGCATTTACCGCCTGCTCATGAGCGACTACCATCTGCCGATGAATATTGGCAACCCCGATGAAATTTCACTGAAGGAATTTGCCGAAGAGATCATTGCGCTCACGGGCACCAAACAAAAAATCGTTTACAAGCCGCTGCCCGTAGACGATCCCAAACAACGGCAGCCCGACATCACCCGGGCTAAACAAATATTGAACTGGGAGCCGAAAGTAAGCCGTAAGGAAGGACTGAAACTTACTTACGAATATTTCAAGTCGTTACCTCCGGAAGACTGGTATAAGCAACCAAAAGAATTTGTAAGCATGAAATAATTTATGGGCCGATGCCCGTTAGGTGAACCCGACCCTATGCCAGATTCATAAATAACCATTTACAACAATAATGTACAAGGAACTAATAGGAAAAAAAGCAAAGCTGGGAGTTGTTGGTTTGGGTTATGTGGGACTGCCCATTGCACTGGAATTTGCCAGGAAAATATCTGTTATTGGTTACGATATCAATCCCAGGCGCATTGAAATGATGTGCCATGGCATTGACCCGAGCAAGGAAATAGACAGCGAAGCGTTCAAAGGCCGGGATATTGTTTTCACCTCCGACCTGGAAGTGTTGAAACAGGCCAGCTTCTATGTGGTGGCCGTTCCCACACCCGTTGACAAATACAATGTACCGGACCTGAAACCACTGCTGAGCGCCTCGGAAACGATCGGTAAGGTGATCAAAAAAGGTGATTATGTTGTATTTGAATCCACCACCTATCCGGGTTGCACGGAAGAAGACTGTTTGCCGATCATTGAACGCGTTTCTGGTTTGAAAGCCGGCAGGGACTTCAAACTCGGTTACTCGCCCGAGCGTATCAACCCGGGCGATAAAAAGCATACCCTGCGTTCTGTGGTGAAAGTAGTATCGGGATGCGATGCCGAAGCGTTGGAAGAAATTGCCAAAACATATGAAATAGTAGTGGACGCAGGCGTTCACCGCGCCTCTTCCATTAAGGTGGCAGAAGCTTCTAAAATTGTTGAGAACACACAGCGCGATCTCAACATTGCATTGATGAATGAACTATCGCTCATATTCGATCGCATGGGCGTAAACACGTATGAAGTGATAGAAGCCGCCGGCACCAAATGGAATTTCCTTAAATTCTATCCCGGGCTGGTAGGAGGTCACTGCATTGGCGTTGACCCGTACTACCTGACCTATAAAGCCGCTTCACTGGGTTATGATTCCAAAGTGATTGCCGCAAGCCGTTTCATCAACGATGATATGGCGAAATACGTGGCGCGGAAAATTATTACCCATGTGCTGCGCAATAGCAACAATCCCAAAGTGCTGGTAAAAGGTGTTACGTTCAAGGAAAATGTGAGCGATATCCGAAACAGCAAGATCATCGATACGGTAAAGGAGATGCTGGCCTTTAATATACATGTAGACGTAGAAGATCCTTTTGCAGAAGCAGAGGAAGTGCTGGAAGAATATGGGCTGAAACTGGTTCGTGAGGCACAGAACGGCTACGACGCCGTGATTGTAACGGTACCGCACAAACCTTACCTCGAACTGGATGATCGCTACTTTGCGTCCATTACCACGGAAAATGCATTGGTAGCCGATCTGAAAGGGATTTACAAAAACAAAATTACCAGCCGCAAATACTGGAGTTTATAATTATGAGCGCGTTTGAAAGAAAAATCATGATCACAGGCGGCGCCGGTTTTATCGGCTCCCATGTTGCCCGGTTATTTGTAAATAAATATCCGGCTTATCTCATTGTAAACGTGGATGCATTGACCTATGCCGGCAATATGGAGAACCTGAAAGATGTGGAGCATGCAGCCAATTACCGGTTTGAAAAAGCTGATATTACCAATGAGCAGCAGATCGATGCCCTGTTTGACCGCTACCGGTTTGATGCCGTGATTCACCTCGCTGCCGAAAGTCATGTTGACCGGTCGATCATCGACCCGCTGGCCTTTGTAAAAACCAATGTGCTGGGCACAGCGGTATTGCTGAACACCTGTCGCAAATACTGGCTCCAGGGAGCGCAACAGGAACAGGCTTCCAAAAACCTGTTCTACCATGTGTCAACCGACGAGGTATATGGATCGCTGGGGGCAGAAGGTTTTTTCACGGAAGAAACACCTTATGATCCGCGCTCTCCGTATTCTGCTTCCAAGGCTGCTTCGGACCATTTTGTGATGGCGTATTATCATACCTATCACCTGCCTGTGGTGGTGAGCAACTGCTCCAACAATTATGGCTCGCACCATTTCCCGGAGAAGCTGATCCCGTTAATGATCAATAATATCAGGAACAATAAACCGCTGCCGGTGTATGGCAAGGGAGAAAATGTGCGCGACTGGTTATATGTAGAAGATCATGCACGCGCCATCGATGTGATTTTTCATAAAGGTAAAATAGGAGAGAAGTACAACATTGGCGGTTTTAATGAATGGAAGAACATCGACCTGGTACATCTTCTGTGCAAGATCATGGATAAAAAGCTGGGCCGGCCTGAAGGCACTTCCGCCAAACTGATCACCTTTGTAAAAGACCGCCCCGGGCACGATCTTCGTTACGCCATTGATGCCACCAAACTCAACAAGGAGCTTGGCTGGAAACCTTCTCTCCAGTTTGAAGAAGGATTGGAAAAAACCGTTGACTGGTACCTGGCCAATGAAGAATGGGTGAAGCACGTAACAAGTGGGGACTACATGCATTATTACGAGCAACAATACGCGAAAAGATAGAAACCCGTAACCCGAAACGCAAGCATCATGCCTTTTACGGAAACGCCACTTAAAGGACTGCTTATTTTTGAACCGCTGGTTTTTGAAGACAGCCGCGGTTATTTTTTTGAATCATTCAACGGCAAAGTGTTCGAAAGCCAGGGCATCAAGGCGCCGTTTGTGCAGGACAACCAGTCGTTTTCAGTTTATGGTGTGATTCGCGGATTGCACTACCAACTGGCTCCCCATGCACAAAGCAAACTGGTGCGTGTGTTGTCCGGCGCCATCCTCGATGTGGCCGTAGACATTCGTAAAGGCTCTCCCACCTACGGACAGCATTTTGCTATAGAACTTTCAGCGGCCAATAAAAAGCAACTCTATATTCCGCATGGTTTTGCGCATGGATTTTCTGTGTTGAGCGAAACCGCTGAGGTGATGTACAAATGTGATGGTTATTACCATAAAGAAAGTGAAGGCGGTATTTTGTACAATGACCCCGCGCTGAACATCGACTGGAAAATACCGGCCGATAAAGTGATTGTTTCGCCAAAGGACCTTGCCAATCCGCTTTTTAAGGATTGCAGGAATAATTTTGAATTTGAAGGATAAGCGTATACTATGTTGAAACCCGTTATTCTGGTAACCGGCGCCAATGGTCAGTTGGGAAAGGAGCTGCAGGCATTGTCAGCAGCCTGGCCCCAATTTTCCTTTGTATTTGCCTCGCGTGAGGAATTGCCGGTGCAGGATAAGGCGCGTGTGCGGAAATTTTTTGTAGAAAACCTGCCTGGTTTTTGTGTCAACTGCGCTGCCTATACCGCAGTAGACAAAGCGGAAAGCGATCCGGATACGGCGTTTGCCGTGAATGCTGCGGCGCCCGGCATACTGGCAGCTGCCTGCCGCGAATACAATGCCAGGTTCATTCATATTTCCACCGACTATGTTTTTGACGGAACTTCTCCCGTTCCTTATAAAGAAGACGACAGGACCAATCCGGTAAATGTGTACGGAAAAACTAAGCTGAAGGGCGAGCAATTGTGCATGGAGGAAAACCCGCAGGCCATCATCATTCGCACGGCATGGGTGTATTCATCTTTCGGGCACAATTTTGTAAAAACGATGCTGCGACTGATGAAGGAACGTCCGATGATCAACGTGGTAAACGATCAGACAGGAGCGCCTACTTCAGCCGCCGACCTGGCGCAATGCATCATGACCATTATTGCCAATGCGCACACTTCCTTGAGTAACTGGCATCCCGGAATATATCATTACAGCAACAAGGGACGCATTACCTGGTACGATTTTGCAGTGGCCATAAAGGAACTGAGTGGCAGCAACTGCCAGGTAAATCCCATACCCACCACTCAATATCCCACACCTGCAAAGCGTCCGTCGTTTTCGTTGCTGGATACCAGTAAGATGGAAGCTACGTTTGGTTGCACTATTCCTGACTGGAAAGACAGTCTCAAACAGGTTTTGAAACAATTAAAAGAGAAAGCTGATGATTAACCGGCAATGCGATATTATCTGTTTCAGCCTTTCACGGTGGGATGCAGCCATTTCATCACCGGCTTTTTCGCTGGCAAGGGAATTTGCAAAAACCAACAGGGTATTTTTTATAGAACACCCGTTTTCGTGGAAAGATTATTTCACCTACCGAAAAACGCAGCAGGTGCAAATACGCCGGGAGGCGATGCTATCGGGGAAAAACATTTATGCAAACCCTGAAGGACTGCCTGCCAACCTCACTATCGTTACACCACCACTTACCATACCGGTGAATTTTCTGCCGCCGGGATGGCTGTATAACCGTTTGTCGACCATCAACGACAGCAAGATCATTAAAGTGATCAGGCAAACAATACGGGACCATTCCATCAGGGAATTTGTGTACATCAACTTCTTTGATCCATACTTTGTACAACAACTGCCTCCTGATATAAAACCGTTGCGCACGGTGTACCAGTCGATGGACGATATTACGCAGGTGGCCTACAGCAACCGTCACGGCGCCAGGCTGGAAGAAAAAATCATTCGCAACTTCGACTATACCCTTTGCACTTCCAAGGAACTGACAAGATTGAAATCGGCCTTTTCGCCCAACGTACACTTTCATCCCAATGCTGCCGACATAGATATTTTTCAGAAAGCAGCTACGCAGGTGTTGCCCAGGCCGGCAGCATTGCAAGGCATCACGCAAAAAATTATCGGTTATACGGGAAGTATAGAATACCGATCAGACTTTGAACTGTTGAAAAAAGTGGCGGAATATCATAAGGATAAGATATTGTTCTTTGTAGGGCCGGTGCAGGGCAATGAACATCGGGAAGTGGGACTGGACACCATGCCCAATGTAATATTTGCCGGTGCCAGAAAAATAACGGAGCTGCCGTATTACCTGCAGTATTTTGATTGCGTGCTCATTCCCTTCCGCAAAAACACGCTTACGCGCAGCATCTATCCCTTAAAGATCAATGAATACCTGGCGGCAGGCAAACCGGTGATTGCTACGCATTTTTCGGAAGATATCTATACTTTCCGCGACGTTGCTTACGTAACCGACACGCACGAGGAATTCATCCAGGCCATCGACAAGGCCATTGCCGAGAACTCGGAAGAGAAAAAAAATGCGCGCATGCGTGTGGCTGCCCAAAACACCTGGGAAGCAAGGGTGCGGCAGTTCTGGGATATTATTTCCACTGAACCAAAGCGGGAACGCTGACATGGTCCGACAGGAAATGCTAAATACCCCTGATAAAATGCGCCCTCCTGATAAACCGCTGATTTAATAGGAACGAGGAAATGCCTGGCAGTGCGGTAGAATGAGGGAAAGGAAACTTAACCGGGACCAGGGAAGTCCTGGCATCCATTGGCAAGAGAAATCCTGTAGTTATTTCTTCAAGGTAGAATCGCCCGCCGCATTTCTACCGGGGCGGCGGAAGCTCGTCATACGATTGACGATCTCTTTGATGACCGTGTCAAATTTCTGCATCTGGTCGGGGCGGCACAAAGTGCGCACCTGCTGGAAGTGATGAAAGGTGATGATGTCGAGTTTTTTCTGATGTGCCAATACTTCGTTTATACGTGCCTGTAAGAGCGTGTCGTTTACATCGGTATAATTAACGAGGTCGAAAAATCTTTTTTTGGCAGCACGGATGGAATCCCAAACGGGTTTTTGTGCTTCCATAAGGGAGTCGCGCATTTCCCAGTAGGCGGCTTCCTGTGTGCTGTCGAACTGCATTTCATCAACAATGAATTTGCCCATCCGGGGTTTGGGCGGGGGTGTTGCTGCCTCCTCCTGGCTGCGGGAAGTCCAGAAAAATACGGTGAGCGTAATAATGTTTGTTACCAGCAAAATACCCACCAATACCAATAGCCATTTTTGTCGGGAGGGTCGCGTCATGGTTCCATGGGGTTTTCTTCGTATACCGGGTACGTGCCGATACTATAGTCTACAGCAGCCACGGCAGCATTATCTGTCATGCGCGATGGTACCTGCTGCCGGAATTGCATAATAACTGCGATGTTCATAGCCACCACCACAGCGGCCAGTGAGAGCGCCAATGCCGGTTTTGTGAGTAAGCGGCCAAGCGGACCGCCTGCAAAATCAAGCTCACTATCCAGCCTGGCTTTCAGCCGGGTGAAAAAGAAATCCGGCGCCTTGGCCCGGCGGATACCGTCCAGGCTGTTCAGCACCTCTTCAATCTTTTTCGGGTTATTCAGCTCGGTGGACATGATAATGATTTATTTATCTAAACTAATAATTTTGACGGTAATGCTATAGAAAACATGCGAATATTATCTTTTCTGTGCATTCCCGGGCGGATAAAAATGCTTTTCCAGCAACTTACGCAGGTTTTGCCTGGCGCGGAAAAGCAGTGATTCCACAGCAGATACAGACAATCCCATAATATCGGCTATTTCCTGGTAGCTAAGGCCTTCCGTTCGGTGCAGGTTAAAAGCAACCTTTTGGTTTTCAGGCAATTGATTGATCATCTTGAACAGCAGCGCCGCTTCTTCTTTCTTGTCGAGGCTTACGCCGGGGTGATGAAAATCAACCGGATCATGCACCAGTTCATCATTGGGGCCAAACAGGCTGGTGATGAAGGCAAAACGCTTTTTGCGTTTGCGGCTGCGTATATGGTCCAGCGCCTTGGTAGTGGTAATGCGGTAAATCCAGGTAGAAAGCCGGGCATCTCCTTTAAACTGATCAATGGAACGGTACACCTGTATGAAAACTTCCTGGGCCACGTCTTCTGCATCTTCCGGGTTTTGCACAATACCCAGGGCAGTATTAAACACCATATCCTGGTAGGTTTCTACCAATTTCTTGAATGCCAATTCATCTCCAGCCCGGAGTTGTTGTATCAGTTCCAGTTCGTTCAAGAATTACGGCCGTTTGGGATTTTGGGCTACAACTTACGAAATACTGAGTAAATGAAATTCTAAGAAAAAAATGAGCGGTGGATAAAGGGTGATGAGTGCGAAAGGAGCGGACGCTTTTCTATTCGCGGGCATACATTTCTATGGCAGCTTTCCAGTGCTGATAGGCGGGGGCAGTAAGATGTATGCCATCATAGGTGTAGGTGCTGTCCAGAGCGCCATTGGTTTCCAGCGCTGTTGAAATGTCTGCAAACCTGATCTGTTGTGCACGGCAATATACTTCCAGCAGTCTGTTCAGCTTAATTACCTCGGGCATCAATGGCGTCTTTTGCATGCCTACAGGCGGCGTGGATTGTACAATAATTTCTGTGGCCGGTGAGATATCCTGGATCTTTTTGATTGTTTTTTTGTACCATGCAAACACGCTGTCTGCTGAGATGTTATTGTTGATGTCATTGATCCCGCCTTCCAGGAATATCTTTTTGGGTTTTGCTGCCGCAATTGTATGTATTCGGTTGTATATGTGAGTGAGTGTGCTGAAGCCTATGCCGCGATTTTTAAAATGCAAACTTCCAAACATTTCGCTTACAGGAAAGTCTGTTGTGAGGGAAGTGCCTACGAACACCACATCGTTGCTATCGATGGGCAACAAGTTTTGTACGTGCAGGTGTGCAGCTATGTATGGTTCGTAACTGACGGATAATATAACAGGTTTGGGCGTCAGATAACTATAATAAATTCTTTTGCCCGCAAGGAAAAGAATAAGGGATATGTTAAACAACAACGAAAACAGCAGGGCTTTCTTCAGGGTCATGCACAAAAGTACGTTGTTTTTAACGGTTATAAATACCCTAATTGTGTCAAAAAAATGGGCATGACGTTTACGGGTATACGTAAGGGTTCGGGGTTTATTACTTATTGCGTAAGGTCTTCGAGGTATTCTCCTGGTTTTCAGGCTAAAACTGAAGGTTAAAGCGGTAATCTAATTAATGCAATGCTGGATAGCGAAGCTGTTGGGGAAAATATAGTCGTTGACACGGCAGGCGGTGAATACCACTTAGGGTAACTACCAGAATTTTATTAAAAAAATAGTAAAGACGTAAAATGTGATAATGAAAGAATTAAGTGTTGCCCGACAAGGTTTCGAACCCTGACCTTCAGAGCCAGAATCTGACGTACTACCATTATACTATCGGGCAAGAACTTCGTCCGAAAACGCAAAATTAGTTTCATTTTGTTTTCGGGCTGGCAAAATTACGGATTGTGAAGGATTTTTTCAAAGTTGATTTTTTACCGGGCAGCAGGAACCGGCGGCGTTCCCCATGGCATAATTTTCCCATACGCTTCTGGAAAATATAATCATGGAAAGAAACCTGAATAAAGAAGAAGCGATTAAAAAATATAAAGACCTGGTGGAAGATATCAAGGTTTGCATGTTTATCTCTTCCACGGAAGAAACCCAGTCGGCCCGCCCTATGATGACCATCCGCGTGGATGACGATGGCTCCACCTGGTTTTTTACCTCCAATAATTCCGGCAAAGTGCACGAAGTGGAAATGGACCACACGGTGCGCCTGCTGTATGCGCATCCGGGCAAAAGCAGCTACATGGATGTATGGGGATATGCAGAAATTATTACCGATAAGGATAAAATGCACGAATTATGGAACCCGATCGTAAAAGCCTGGTTTCCAAATGGTGTGGAGGATCCGAATCTCTGCCTGTTAAAAATTGAACCGCAATTAGGCCATTACTGGGACAATGAAAGCGGCAAGATGGTGCAGTTTCTGAAGATTCTCACCTCAGCGGCTACCGGTCAGCAGGTGTCGCATGGGGTACAGGGAACGCTGAAGCCTTGACGATGGCGGTGCCGGATACCGGGATGATATAGTATGGTTAGTGCTGAAGCCATCCATGGCGGCGCAATTACCGGGAAGATGCAAAAAAAGCGGCTGGTTGCATTAACCAGCCGCTGAATCTTGTCGTGTTGCCCGACCTGGATTCGAACCAAGACAAACAGAACCAAAATCTGTCGTACTACCATTATACTATCGGGCAATCCGCCCTTTGAGCAGCAGGTAAACCTGCATTTCTCAATGGGACTGCAAAAGTAAGATTTACAGGGAATTCCCCCAAATGTTCACGACGAATTTCCGGCAAGAATTTTAGTTAAATACTTAGCGATCAGGTGGACCACCCCGTCCATGCAGCATTGTTGCAGGGGTAAAATCGTGTGGGCGCCGCCGGCGCTATCGTGTGGACACAACTCCTGCATCCATGCAATATAGTTCAGGCGTAAGATTGTGCTGGCGTCCCCGCCGGCGGGGGATGGACGGGTAGCTGGATGACTTTCCCTACTTTTAGGCTACAATTCTAAACTCCATGCCATTATTCAACCGCCGGTCTTTCGTGCATAAGATCAGTGCGCTGTCTATGGCCGGTTTGCTGAGCGCCTTTGACAAACCTTCCTGGCAGCATAATCTTGAACATGCTTTGCAGGAAGCTGAAACCCTTCCCCCGGACAAACTCGCTTCCGATGAAGATTTCTGGTATTATGTGCAGCAATGCTATACCACTTCGCCCTGGCTTATCAATCTCAACAACGGTGGCGTAGCCCCTTCGCCCAAAGTGGTGCAGGAAGCGATGAAAAGGTACCACGATTTTAGCAACGAAGCTCCCAGCTACTTCATGTGGCGCATCCTCGACCAGGGCAGGGAACCATTGCGCAGCAACCTGGCCCGGCTCGCCGGTTGCGATGCAGAAGAAATTGCCATTCAGCGAAACGCTTCCGAAGCGCTTGAAACCATCATTTTCGGATTGCCGCTCCGGCGTGGCGATGAAGTGGTGTTATCAAAACAGGATTATCCCAACATGATCAATGCCTGGAAGCAGCGTGAACAACGCGATGGTATTAAACTGGTGTGGGTAAACCTGCAATTGCCTGCAGAAGATGAACAGGATCTGGCCAATGCTTATATCAATGCGTTTACGGCCAAAACCAAAGTGGTGCATGTAACGCATGTGATTAACTGGAACGGACAAATAATGCCGGTGCGCCGTATTGCCGATGCGGCCCATGCCAAAGGAATAGAAGTAGTGGTGGATGGCGCGCCAGCATTAACTGGGAAGGTATACGCGGCATTCGTATCACGCCTAACGTATATACCACCACGAAACAGCTGGATATTTTAATCGACGGGCTAAAGAAATTTGCGTCAAAAGTATGAGGAGCATGCTGCACGGCGTTCATATTATCTTTTCAGGATTTTGATTTCCACCCGCCTGTTTTTTGAGCGTTCTTCTTCCGTTAATTCATAAGGGAAAATCTTGTACCGCCCGCCAAGCCCTTTGTATTGCAGTCGCTGGCTGTCGATGCCATTTTGCACCAGGTAATTGTAAATGGCCCGGGCGCGCTGCACAGACAGATCGTATGTGCCGAGGTCAAGATCAAGCCCGTCTTCATTGGGGCCTGTGCAGCATACATGCCCCTGTATTTCGATCGCCACTTCAGGATTTTCCTTCAGCGCCCGCAGGAGATCTTCCAGTATGGGCCGCGACTCGGGCAGCAGAAAATGCCTGCCACCTTCAAAATTGAGATGCTCCAGCACAAGCGTGCTGCCGGTTTTCACAACAGCCGTGTCTCTTATTTTCTCTGCAATAACCGAGGGCGCAGGAGGCGGTTCAGCGGTATAATGCACCACCAGTTCTACCCGCCGGTTCATGGCGCGCGCCTCATCAGTGCTGTCTGCCCGTAATGGCCGCCGTTTACCAAATGCTCCTTCCACCACCACCTGCGATGCTGCTATGCCACCTGTTATCAAATACTGGCGAACGGCATCTACTCTTGCTTGTGAAAGCACATCGTTATAGGAGTGAGAACCAATGAAATCGCAATGTCCGGATAAATGTATTGTTTGTATGCGGGAATGATTCCCGCTGTCCAATAAACTGTCAAGTATAACCGAATATTCAGTCGTGATGTCAGATTGATTGAACGCAAAGCGGATGTACACCGTATCGCTTTGCCGGGCAAACGACAGGAGTGCAATACCGCAAAGCAGTATAGTGGCAACAAGGCATTTCATGGTAGACAGGTTATCTCCTTCAAGTTAACTGATTGCCGCCAAACGGCAGCCGCCCAATTTTTCTTTTAATGTTTTCTGATAAGGACGTAATTGTTGAGCGGTTGTATGGTGTTCTATTGAGATAAGTTGCAAGGGAGATCGCTGTCTTTCTCTGCCGGCAGGGAGGCGTTATACGGCCTGTACCAGGTAATAGTGTTTCTTGCCTTTTTGCACCAGCAGGTATTTGTTGTGCAGCAACAGTTGATCGCTTACCGTCAGGGAAAGTTCGTTCACCTTGTTGCGGTTGATGCTTACGCCGCCGTTCTGCACCATTTTCCTGGCTTCGCCTTTACTGGGAAATATGCCCGATTCGGCAAGAAAGGTCACCACATCCACACCTGATTGTAATTTTTGCAAATCATAATTGAATTTAACAACGCCTTCCATGCTTTCAAGGTCTTCCACACTCAACGATTCGGCCGGTGCATTTTGCCGGGCAAAAAGTTTTTCCGTAGTCTCTATGGCGCTTTTATACGCTTCTTCTCCATGCACAAAAATGGTTACTTCCCTGGCCAGTACTTTTTGCAATGTCCTGGTTTCCGGGCTTTTCCGGTGTTGCTCCAGCAGCGTTTCAATTTCATTTTTGGGAAGAAAGGTGAATATTTTGATCCACTTCTCTGCATCTGCATCGGAAGCATTGAGCCAGAACTGGTAAAAATTGTAGGGAGAAGTGCGGGCAGGATCAAGCCATACATTTCCCTGTTCGGTTTTACCAAATTTGCCACCGTCGGCTTTAGTAATCAGCGGACAGGTAAAGGCAAAGGCTTCTCCACCGGCCTTGCGGCGGATAAGTTCCGTACCGGTTACAATATTGCCCCACTGGTCGCTGCCGCCCATTTGCAGTTTGCAATTTTTGTTCGTATACAACCAGTAGAAATCATATCCCTGCATCAACTGGTACGCAAATTCGGTGTAACTGATGCCTGTTTCTCCTTCTATGCGCTTTTTCACACTGTCTTTTGCCATCATGTAATTAACTGTAATATGTTTTCCTACATCGCGCAAAAAGGTAATAAAGCTCATGTCTTTGAACCAGTCGTAGTTGTTCACCATTTCGGCTTTATTGGGCTTTGCAGGGTCGAAATCCAGGAATTGCGCCAATTGTTTTTTTATGCCTTCGAGGTTATGTTTCAATTGTTCTTCACTGAGCAGGTTTCTTTCCTCACTTTTCATGGAGGGGTCGCCAATCATGCCGGTGGCGCCGCCTACCAGGGCAATGGGTTTATGACCAGCCTTTTGCAGGTGTACCAGCAGGAGAATGGGCACCAGGCTTCCGATGTGCAGGCTGTCGGCCGTGGGGTCGAAGCCGATATACCCGGTGGTCATTTCACGGCTCAGTTGCTCGCCTGTTCCGGGCATGATATCCTGCACCATACCCCGCCACTGTAATTCATCCAGTACATTCCTGAATTCCTGCGATTGATTCATATGCAAAAGCTTGACTTTAAGTGAATCTTTAGTTTAGTTTGTAGTCCGGATTGCTACATGCAAACCCTTACAGGCATTTCTTCGTATTTGCAGTGTGCCGGACGAATAGTTTATGATAGTAAATCAATGAATTATGCAAAAATAAGGATAACTGTAAGTTTAGCAGAGCATGCAATATTATAATTAATAATTTCGTTTTGTTAATCATTGTTTTGGCTTGCAAACCGTTCATTTTTGCAATAAATGAAACGGTTTTTTTCGATTACATACGTCCAATGTCTCTTGAACCCGTCATGTAATGCAATTGCTTATTCCGAAAATTGGATCAATGAAACGACCCCATTTCTTCCTAACCCTGTTTGTGATCGTGCTATCGCAGGAAGCTGCATGGGCGCAGTTTCGCAAATACTCCAATGAATTTCTGAATATCGGGGCAGGCGCCCGCGGACTTGCCATGGGCGGGGCGCAGGTTGCCTCTGTACATGACGGTACTGCAGGCTACTGGAACCCTGCCGGACTGGTAGGGGTAAAAGACCATCCGCAACTGAACCTGATGCATGCCGAATATTTTGCCGGCATCGGAAAATATGATTATGGCAGCCTGGTATTTCCGCTGAAAGACAACAAGCGGGTACTGGGTTTATCACTTTTACGGTTTGCAGTAGATGATATTCCCAATACCATCTTCCTCGTAGAAAGTGATGGCACCATCAATTTCAGCAATATCCAGACCTTTTCATCGGCCGACTATGCCTTCCTCGTAAGCATGGCGCAGGAAATGAAACTGAAGAAAGGCGGCCGTATCAATGCAGGGCTGAATGCGAAGATCATTCACCGTAAGGCCGGCGATTTTGCTTCAGCATGGGGATTTGGTTTTGATGCAGGCGTACAGATCATGCACAACCGCTGGCGCCTGGGCATAGTAGCGCGTGATGTGACCACTACTTTCAACGCCTGGTCGTTCAGTCTGAATGATAAAATGAGAGAGGTGTTTTATGTAACGGACAATGAAATTCCCGTAAAGTCTACCGAACTCACCGCCCCCAAATTGATTGTGGGCGGTGCGTACAATTTCCGGCTGGGCCGCAATATGAACCTGCTTGCCGAGGCCAATTTTGATCTCACTTTCGACGGACGACGCAACACTGTACTGAGTACCGATGTGGTAAGTGTAGATCCCAAACTGGGCCTGGAGCTTGCGTGGCGCGATGTATTCTTCGTGCGCGCAGGCATCAACAATTTGCAGAAGGCGCTGGATGATGATGATATCACCAACCGGAAAAAGATATGGATTTATCAGCCGGGCATAGGAGCCGGGTTTAAAGTGTCGAATGTGCAGATCGATTATGCTTTTACCAACCTGGCCAATCAATCCAACCCATTATACACGCATGTATTTTCTTTGAAAGTAAACCTGAAAAAGAAAGAGAATAATCAATAACCTGTTACCCATTGAAAATCTGAAACTGTAATATTTATGAGGAAGATTTTTACGCTGTTGCTGCTGGTTACAGGTTATACTGTTGCGGGCCAGCAGTACAACAATGAATGGATTAAACACAGTCAGACCTACTATAAATTCAAGGTAGCTGCCGCTGGTTTGTACCGGATACCGAAATTGGTATTGGACGCAGCCGGCATTGGCAATACCGATGTACAGAATTTTGAATTGTGGCGCAATGGTGAAAAGGTGTGGTTTTATACGCCAGTGTCTTCCGGTCCCTTGCCGGCCAACGGGTACATAGAATTTTATGGCATCCCGAATGATGGCAAGCCTGACAAGGCGATGTACCGTGACCCTGCCTACCAGCATTCCGATAAGCTCAGCCTTCAAACAGATACGGCCGTTTATTTTTTAAGTGTTAATACTGATCAGTCAGGTGCGCGGTTTACGGAGGTTGTGAATGATGTGCAGAATACCACGCTGCAGCCCGAGCCGTATTTTATGTATACAGCGGGAAACTATTATAAAAACAAATTAAACCCGGGATTTGCGGCAGTAGTAGGCGAATATGTGTATAGCAGTTCATACGATAAGGGGGAATATCATTCTTCCCAGGATATTACACCCGCCAACCCTTTGACCACCAGTCTTGCCAATCTTTATGTATATGCAGCAGGGCCTAATTCCACCCTGCGTTTTGGCGCTTCGGGCAATGCGCTGAATCCGCGTACAATTCGGGTGTCCGTCAACGGTACAGATGTGAAAGACACTCTGATGGAGTTCTTTAATGATCTGCATACGACAGCCCCGGTCCCTACTTCGTTGATCACTTCCGGTACTGCAGCGGTAAAATTTACCAACACTTCGCCCATTACTTCCGACCGCATGGTGGTATCGTACTTTGAGTTGACATATCCCCGGGAATTTAATTTTGGCAATCAGCGGGTTTTTGAATTTGAATTGCCTGCCAGGGCAGCAGGATATTATTTGCAGATCACCAACTTCAACGATGGCGGTGTAGCGCCGGTATTATACGATCTTACTCATGGCGAACGGTATGTGGGAGATAAAAGTGTTTCCGGTATGGTGCGTTTTGCATTGCCTGGCTCTGCCAGCAGCAGAAAGCTGGTGTTGCTGAGCACGCAGGCCGCAGCAATACGTTCTATTACGTCGATGAGCGTATGCAATTTTATCCGTTTCGACCAGGCCGCGAACCAGGGAGACTATATCATCATTTCCAACCCACTTTTATACAATGGACCAAACGGCACCAACCCGGTGCTGGAGTACAAAAATTACCGCGAGTCTGCTGCGGGCGGCGGGCATAGGGTGCTGGTTGTGGAAATCGATCAGTTGGTTGACCAGTTTGCATTTGGTATCAAAAAGCACCCACTGTCGGTACGCAATTTCATACGCTACGCACGAGACGTGTTTTCACCTGCGCCCCAAAATGTACTCATCATTGGCCGAGGTGTTGCCTATAATGAATATTACCGCAACCAGAACAACCCAGCGGCAGATCAACTGAACCTGGTGCCCACTTTCGGAAACCCGGGATCGGATAATTTGCTTGCTGCAGACAACCTTGCCAATCCGGTGGCTGCGGTGAACATAGGCAGGTTATCGGTAGTAAGCGCCCAGGAAGTAGCCTATTATCTTGAAAAGGTAATTGAATATGAAGCTGCGCAAAGGAACGCTTCCAACACGCTGTCAGACAGAAAATGGATGAAGAATATAGTGCACGTAACGGGTTCCACCGATCCATACCTGGGCAATGTGCTTTGTCATTACATGAGCGAATACAAAAAGGTGATCCAGGACACGCTGTTCGGCGGTATCGTATCCACATTCTGTAAAACGAGTACGAACCCGGTAGAGCAATTAAGCTCCGGACACCTGGAAGAGCTGTTTGCAGAAGGCATCAGCGTATTAACGTATTTTGGTCACTCTTCCTCCACTACGCTTGAATTTAATATTGATAACCCCAGCGGCTACGATAACCAGGGAAAATACCCCTTGTTTTTTGTGAACGGTTGTAATGCAGGTAACTTCTTTACGTATAATGTGAACCGGCTTGTGGCAAACGAAACTCTTTCCGAAAAATTCAACCTGGCCAAACAGCGCGGTACCATTGCATTTGTTGCGAGTACGCACTTCGGTATAGTGAATTACCTCAACATTTACCTGATGAAGCTGTACCAGAGTATGGCTGGCGATGCTTTTGGCAAAACGCTGGGAGAATTGCAGCGGACAGCTTTGGGAAAAATGATCCAGACTACCGGCGTATTCGATTATTATTCACGCCTGCATGCCGAACAGATCACACTGCACGGCGATCCTGCTATTAAACTGAATGTACAGCCGCAACCGGATTATGTGGTAGAAGAATCTTCCATCAGGATAGAACCAACCTTTATTTCAGTTGCCGAAGAACACTTCAGGTTGCGCGTAAGGCTGACCAATCTTGGCAAGGCAATCAACGATAGCATTACAGTGGAAATCAAGCGGCAATATCCCGATGGCAGTTCCGAAACAATTTATCATGAGCGAATGCCAGGTGTGCGCTTTGAAGATTCAGTAGTACTGAATGTGCCTGTACTAAGCCTGCGCGACAAAGGCCAGAACCGGATTTCCGTTATGGTGGATGCCGACATGGAAATAGATGAAATATCGGAAAGCAACAATTACGCGTACCGGGATTTTGTTATCTACGAAGATGAAGCACGGCCGGCTTTCCCCTATAACTATTCCATTGAAGGAACAGGCCCGCAGAAATTTTATGCTTCTACCGCCAATCCGCTGAGTACAACGAGGAAATATGTGATGGAAATTGACACCACAAAAATGTTCAATTCCTCACTGAAGCGGTCAGCCACTACTACGTCCGCAGGTGGTGTTATCGAGTTCGACCCGGATAACATCACGTATATCGACAGTACGGTATATTACTGGCGCGTTTCGCCGGTGCCTACGGATGGTGGAGAATATTTGTGGAATTATGCTTCTTTCCTGTACGCAAACGGGCCCACTACCGGCTTCAACAAATCCGACTTTTACCAGTTCCCTGAGGTAAAACATGACAAGATATTCATGGATTCCGCCACAAGGACCTGGCAATTCACTACATCTCCGAATGAAGTGTATGTGCGCAACGGCGTATTCTCTACAGCCGCCAGCCAGTCGAAGGACTTCCTGATTGCCGTAAACGGGGCAGATAAGTCGGAAAGCGTGTGCGGTACTTCCGGAATTTTTGTGAACGTGCTCGACTCCTCATCACTTACGCTCTGGTACAACAACAACTCCAACGAGCCGGGGCGGTATGGCAGTGATGTGGTGTGCGGCCCCAACAGGCGCTGGACTTTCCAGTATAATTTTACAAAGTCCGATGCCGATACGGCAAAAAGACGTAAACTGATAGAGTTCCTCGATCTGATACCATCCGGACATTTTGTGATTGTAAGAAATATCTGGCATCATAACGGTCAGAATATGTACGGGCCGGAATGGCAGCGGGATACCCAGTTCTTTGGTACCAATAATTCCATTTATCACCGGTTGTTGCAGCATGGCTTTACCGGTGTAGATTCAATGTATCGCAACCGTTCGTTTATTTTCATTTTCCAGAAAGACAGACCGGAAAAATTCACCCCGCAATGGGTTGTAAGTAACGATATCTATGACCGTATTTCGTTATCGGTCAAGGTTGACCTGGTTGATACCGTAGCACATATCAATTCACCGCTGTTCGGGCCCGCGCAAGCATGGAAGCATGTGTTGTGGGACGGTGAACCACTGGAAAACCCCGAAAACGATTCTTACGAAGTAAATGTAATAGGCGTAGATACGGCCAATCAGCATACGGTGTTGTATACCCTCGACAAGTACACCCGTTCGCTGGACATTTCATCAGTAGACCCGTCGGTATATCCTTACATCATGCTGCAGATGCGGAATGCCGACTCGGTAACGCTAACGCCCTACCAGTTGAAATACTGGCGTGTGTACTATGACCCAAGACCGGAAGGCGCATTGGCGCCCAATCTCTACTTTTCATTGAAAGATACGCTCGATGTGGGCGAAGACCTGCATGGCGCCATTGCGTTCAAAAATATCAGCAACATTCCGTTTGACAGTATTGCCGTAAAAGTGACCGTACTGGACAGGAACAATGTGTTGCACGACATTCCCGTGCCCAAACAAAAGCCATTGGTAAGCGGCGATACGGTGGTGGTAAGTTTTACCATCAATACGACAGACTTCCCGGGCAACAATGTGCTCTTCGTGGACGTGAACCCAGACAATCAACAACCCGAGCAATACCGGTTCAATAATTTCCTCTATCGTGATTTTTATGCGCGGGAAGACAAGGTGAGCCCGCTCCTCGATGTCACATTCGACGGGCGTCGCATATTGAACAGGGATATTGTATCGGCAAGGCCACATATCCAGATAAAACTGAAAGATGAAGCCAGGTACCTGTTGCTGAACGATACTTCCCTGGTAAAAGTGCAGATCAAAGACCCGCGTGGTAATATACGCACGTACAATTTTGACGGAGATACGCTGCGGTTCACCCCCGCCACAAGCGGCGATGACAATACTGCCACGATAGATTTCAACCCGGCATTCCTTAACCAGGAGTACCCGGAAGGGGACGAGTATGAACTCATCGTGTTGGGTAAAGACAGAAGCAATAACAGGTCAGGAGATGTGGAATATCGTGTGTCCTTCCGCGTAATTGCGAAACCTATGATCTCTAACCTGCTCAACTATCCGAACCCGTTCACTACGTCAACGGCATTTGTATTTACCATTACCGGTAGTGAAATACCGCAGAACATCAAGATCCAGATATTGACAGTTACCGGCAAGATTGTTCGTGAAATCACGAAAGAGGAGCTGGGCCCGCTGCATATCGGCAGAAATATTACGGAGTTCAAATGGGATGGTACGGACCAGTACGGGCAAAGACTGGCCAACGGTGTGTATCTCTACCGGGTGGTAACCACCATGAACGGAAAGCCCATGGAGAAATACCGGGCCGAGGGCGACAATACTGACCAGTACTTCACCAACGGCTATGGAAAAATGTACCTGATGCGATAAGACCGGCACGATATAAATAAGTAAGGCTGCCTCACAACAGGCAGCCTTTATATTAATTAAACAAAGGAAAAGGCAACATTGAATCAAACGCAAATTTGCTAAACCGGAACAAACTGCGCAAGAACAAATTTCCGGCATTATAAAATTTACCCGTATGCGGGTATTGCAACGTAGAAAAAAAAGATATAATTTAGCCGCCTGAAACGACCTAAGTTTTTATCTTTCAATCCTTTTTGCAATTTTTTTGCCGGAAAAACCACGTAACACTATTGGCGTAGCCTCCAAACCCAAATTGAAAAAAGTAAATGACAATTTTAGGTATTTCGGCATTCTACCACGATTCTGCAGCTGCTATTATCCAGGATGGGGAAGTGATTGCTGCAGCGCAGGAAGAAAGGTTTACCCGAAAAAAACATGATCCCTCCTTCCCGGTAAACGCAACCAGGTTTTGCCTCGAATATGCAGGCCGCTCCATTAACGATGTTGATGCGGTGGTGTTTTACGATAAACCGCTGTTGAAATTCGAGCGGTTGCTGGAAACTTATTATGCCTTTGCGCCCAAAGGATTGACATCGTTCATGATGTCGATGCCGGTGTGGGTAAAGGAAAAGCTGTTTCTGAAAAAACTGATCTGGGATGCATTGGACACAGTGGAGAAAGTAGACAGGAAAAAAGTAAAACTGCTTTTCCCCGAACACCATCTTTCCCATGCGGCCAGTGCGTTTTATCCTTCTCCCTATGAGCGTGCCGCCATCCTTACCATCGACGGGGTAGGGGAATGGGCAACCGCTTCCATATGCCTGGGAGAAGGCAACAAGATTACTATTCTCAAAGAACTTGATTTCCCCCATTCACTCGGGCTTTTATATTCTGCCTTTACATACTATTGTGGTTTCAAAGTCAACTCCGGCGAGTATAAGCTGATGGGCCTGGCGCCTTACGGCAATCACGGTTCCGAGCAAGTGAAAAAGTACAAGCAGATCATTCTCGACAAACTGATTGACCTGAAGGATGATGGTTCTGTATTCCTGAACCAGGAATATTTCAATTATGCCACCGGGCTCCGCATGGTATACGATCATAAATGGGAAGCGTTGTTTGGTTTCCCGCGGAGAAAATCCGAATCATTGCTGGAGCAACATCATTGCGACCTGGCGCTGGCTATCCAGGAAGTAACAGAACAGGCAGTGCTGAACCTGGCCCGTGAAGCAAAAAAGCTTACCAATGCCGACTATCTCTGTATGGCCGGCGGTGTGGCGCTGAACTGTGTGGCCAATGGTAAGCTGGACGATGCAAAGATTTTCAAACAGCTGTTCATTCAGCCAGCTGCCGGCGACGCCGGCGGTGCGTTGGGCGCTGCCTATGCGGCCTGGCACATCTACTTCGGTGCCGAGAGAAAACCCGACCCTTCTAAAATGGACCAGCTGAAAGGTTCGTACCTCGGTACAGAACACAGCGATGCAGACGTTCAGCAGGTGGCGCGCAAATACCGTGCTCCCTTTGAATACTTCCAGGACGAAGATGCATTGCTGGATAAAGTGGCGGCACTAATCGCCGATGGCAATGTAATCGGCTGGCACCAGGGAAGAATGGAATTTGGGCCGAGAGCATTGGGCGCACGCAGCATTATTGCCGATGCGCGGAATCCTGAAATGCAGAAAAAGCTGAACCTGAAAATCAAATACCGCGAAGGTTTCAGGCCATTTGCGCCGGTGGTGCCAGCAGAAGATGTGTCGGAATATTTCGAGCACGAAGGCATTTCACCGTATATGCTGATTGTAAAACCCGTGAAGAAGAGCCGCCAGATACCTTATCCCGCCAACTTTCAAGGTAAGAACCTGCTGGATAAACTGTATTTCCTGCGCAGCGATATACCTGCCATTACACACATCGACTATTCTGCACGTTTGCAAACAGTACATAAAGAAACCAACCCGAGGTTCTGGAAATTGTTGAATGCCTTCAAAAAACGCACCGGGTACTCGGTAATGGTTAATACCAGCTTCAATGTACGCGGTGAACCTATCGTAAATACGCCCGAAGATTCGTATCGCTGCTTTATGCGTACTGATATGGATTATCTCGTTATAGGCAATTTCATTTTTGATAAGAAGAGTCAACCCGAATGGAAGGAAAAAGACGATTGGCGAAGTGAGTTTACGCTGGATTAATCTTCCGGCACAGCAATTACATTTTCTATCCAACCAAAAAAGCGTTTTATGGAATTCTTAAGAGATTTGTTTTCGTTTGTGCGTGCCCGTAAGAAATGGTGGCTGATGCCGCTGATCATCATCCTGTTGCTGATCGGTGTATTGATTATTCTCGGCGGAACCTCGCTCGCTCCTTTTATTTACACGTTATTCTAAAATATTATGAACAGAGTAAAAGTTCTGGAGACCATACTGGTATTGGTATTGGCCCTGGGGGTAGTGTATTGGTGGTTTGCAAGAACCCCCTGGTTGTTGCTGGCAGCCGGCATTATTGGCATGATTGGCCTGTTTATTCCGGCTCTGGCCGACAAGGTCCATTGGGCCTGGATGAAACTGGCAGAAGGGCTGGGGTACGTGATGAGCAAGGTAATTCTCACCATTGTATTTGTAGTGTTCCTGGTACCCGTATCATTGCTTGCGCGCCTGTTTCGTAAAAAAACAGTACAGATGAGCAGGGAAAGCAGCAGCTATTTCAAGGAACGAAACTATACCTATACCAGGGAGAGTCTCGAAAACGTGTGGTAAGCCGGTATAGCTCCCACTCCCAACCTTTGCGTTATGGCCAAAAGAATTGTACAACGCCTGTTTCTAACGATTATACTGGTGCTGGTTATCCAGATTATAAGAGTGATTCTCGACAAATCTTCGCCGGTAACCATACTCTGGCATCAAAGCCTGCTGGGAATGGTGCGTAACCTGGTGATCATCTGGTTCTTGCTGGCGCTGGTGCTCGACATTATTTTCAGGAAGCGTACCAACGTAAAGCGCACTGGTTTGCTGGCAGTGGGCATTATGGCAGCGATCATTACCATTGGAGAACTGTTTGCGGCATCGTGGATAAACAACCCGCAGCGCATTCCCGCATGGTTTTTGACCGGATATCGCCAGTTATACGCGCATCATTATACCAACTTTATCCAGATCATTCCCGAATGCAGTGAATATGACTCCGCCTTTTTTTATAACCTGAAGCCGGACAACTCCTGCACTTTTTCCAACGTAGAGTTTTCCAACGTATTTACCACCAACAAGGCAGGTATGCGTGATGACGACTCTTCGCTGGTAGCGCCGGATATTATTTGCCTGGGCGATTCATATATGATGGGATGGGGCGTAGACCAGCATGAATCCATTCCGTCACAGCTGGAAAAAATGAGCGGAAAAAAAGTACTGAATGCAGGTATGTCGTCTTTCGGTACAGCCCGCGAAATCAAACGCCTTCATACGCTTGATACATCGGGGCTTCAATACCTGGTGATACAGTATTGCGGCAACGACAATGAAGAAAACAAGGCCTGGGCCGATAACCATGGGATACTCCCTATTTCGTCACGGTCATCGTATGATTCGCTCAGGGACAAGAATGAATGGAACAAAAAATATTTTCCAGGCAAATACTTTACCATTTCCACCACCTACCTGTTGAAGGAAAAAATCAAGGCCATGCTTGGCAAGCCGCCAGCCGTTATCGGCCTGCAACCGGAATATCCCCGTGATGCCAAAAACTTCCTCGACATTCTGAAAACTGCGCCGGTTGATTTTTCCAAAACAAAAGTGATTGTTTTTGAAACCATGGACCTCGCAGCCATCAACGACACTTTTATCAATGAAGTGAACAAATTGCTGGAGCAGCCGGAGTACAAAAACCATTTTGCAGGCAATGTGCAAACGATCAGCCTGGCAGGCCTGTTGCAGGAAGAGGACTACTATATTGTTGACGGCCATTTGCGGGCTTCCGGTCATCAGAAAATTGCAGCTGCAATATTGAAACACCTCAATTAGTACCTTCGGCTGCGGAAGATTGTCCCTGGTGCTGGAACAGCCGGCTCACAAGCGGCAATGACAATAAGAACAGCCAGGGGGCAATAGCCATAAAAAAACGGTTGTGCCAGTCATCGCAGGTAAGCATAACCGATGCCCAGGTGATCAGCACCACACCCGCTATATACAGCAGTTGCAACGGCAATCTTCTTACCCAGTGCTTCATTCCTGCCAATACCAGTACATATACCGGGTAAAACATCAGCACCAGCAATGCATTGTGGGCGCCGCTATAATACGATCGTATTAGTCCAAAGAATGCAAGGCTTCTCTCCCAGGCCAGCCGGGCAAACTGGGAAAAATTGTGTGTAAGGTAATAGAGCAGTCCATATACCGAATTTGGATTTTCCGCGGTGTGGATGGTCACGGGGGTGGCAACGGTGGGCACCCCGCAGATGATCTGTTCATACCGGTAGGGCAGCATGAAATCGAATTCTCCGCCACTGCCCAGTGCCAGGTTCAGGAAAAACAGGAATACTACCGCTGCTGCTGTAGTAATGACCAGTTTGGTGCGCTGTTTCAGCATGTTGAAAAAACGGAAAAACAAATACAGCAGGGCAGGGGGAACAAACAATATTCCGGTAGGTCTCGTTACGGAAATAATGGCGAGCGCTGCAATGATAATTACAATGTTTCTGAATGTTAGCCTGCTTATTTGCAACAGAAAAGCTGAAAACAATATGGTAAAACTATAATACAGCGATTCTGTATACAAATGGGTATTAAAGCGCTGCATCGGGTAATTCAGTATCAGCAGTAGGGTGGCGGCCAGCGCGGCATTTTTATGAAACCAGTTGCCTGTCAGGCGGTAAAAGGCACGTACGGCCAGCAGGTTGAAAAGCAGTTGCACGGCAATAACGCCGTAATAACCGGCGCCCATACTGGTGGAAGCGCTGATCAGCAGTATTTGTGTAGCATAGAGCCAGAAATTGGGAGTGGTTACCGAACCGGTGGCCAGGAGTTGTTGTGACTGGTAAATGTATTTTTCGCTCTCTCCATCCAGCACGATCCCGGTTTGCCATAAATAGCAACCATTTGCTGCAGCCCAACAACACAGGATGTACAGGTGGTGACGATGCGCCGGAAACCATTTGTCGATCCGATTCATGGGAGAGCATTATTTGGGCCCAATATACTTAATGGCATATAAAACCCGGCATGCAGGACATAGAAATAACTAACTACTTTGGGGTTGAATAGCCCGGAATTTGTTATAACTGTGCCCGGCAGATTTTAGTGAGCGCGACGTTGTGCATAGGATTGTTTACAGCGCTATCATTTACTTCATCTATATGGAGCAGGATGCTCATGCTATTGCCGGAAGCGATCAATCGGACCCGGAGAATCTGCCATCAGGATGAATAAGCCGGTTTAGTATGAAGCGCAAAATGTATTTTTCTCTGAGGAGAAATGCATGGTTTATCAGGATGCGATTAAAACGATGCCCGGTAATTCCTCCTCAGGAAGTATAAGCCCGTGTTTGCATAAAACGCAAAATATACTTTCCCACCAGGTCAAATTCAAGGTTTACCGCCGTACCGGCAGTGATATGTTTGAGATTCGTATGTTCAAGGGTGTAAGGTATGATGGCAACCGAGAACTCGTCGCGGCCCACGTCAAAAACGGTAAGACTGATCCCGTCCAGGCAAATGGAACCTTTTTCAACAACGAGCGAAGCAAATTGGGCGGGAAAGCGGAAGCGGCATACAAAACCGCCGTTTTCCCTGTTTATGGCTATACAGGTACCGGTTGCGTCAACATGGCCCTGTACGATATGACCATCGAGCCGGCCATTGAGCGCCATGCATCGTTCCAGGTTAACGACCTGCCCTTGTTTCCACTGGCCCAGGGTGGTTTTGGCCAGTGTTTCAGGAATGGCGGTCACGCGGTGGCGATCGGGTAATACATCTTCTACGGTGAGGCACACGCCGTTATGCGATACGCTCTGGTCTATCTTTAATTCCGCCGAAATAGGGCTACTGACCCAGAAACTGGTATTGCCATTCAGCGTTGATACGGCCGTGACCGTTCCTGTTGTTTCTACAATTCCTGTAAACATGGGGCAAAATTCGACTTTTTGGGCCATGTTTTCATTTTTCAGATTTTCATGTTATATTTGCAGTCCTAAAAAAAATACCAAAGGAGGTATCAAAGCATGCTGATTATAGACTCAAAAGATTGCGAGAATATTGACAAGGCCCTCAAGAAATACAAGAAAAAATTTGAGAAGGCCAAGATATTGTTGCAATTAAGAGAGCGCCAGGCGTACACCAAACCATCTGTGAAGCGCAGAAATGAAATTTTGCGCGCTGTGTACAAGCAGAAAGTCGCCAGCGGCCAGATTGAGCCTTGATGATTCATCTCATAATTAATTTTTCGAAAAAGGCTAATCACATTAGCCTTTTTTTATTTGCCTATTACCCTGATCCGCCCGTTTGTACGACGGCTTTGGGCCGCAACGGATAAGAAACTATATTACACCATGCAATTGGTTCAAAGGCTTAAGGCATTTCCCTTTCATGTTGCGGGCGTTATCCTTTTCTTCATATCCCATGGTTATACAGAATACATCGGCCTGATCCCGTTGGGCGACATGCTGGTGTACTTTGTTGTAAACCTGGCCATCTTTTCATTGTTCCTGTGGTTTTTTTATAAAAAACTCAAATCCATCATCAAGGCAGGTGTTCTCACTACGCTGATCATTGCCTGCTATCTCTTTTACGGGGCTGTACAAGACACGCTGCAGGCAACACCATATTTGTCGTGGCTGTCCAGGTACCGCTATTTGGTGCCCGGAATGGTGATTGCACTGGTACTGCTGTACAGGTATATGCGGCGGTCGTCCGGCAAATTTCATACACTTAACCTGTATCTCAATCTGCTCTTCATACTGTTCATAGCTTTTGACCTGGCAGTGATTGGCAGGGGGATGCTGACCCAACGCACAGCATATGAGGAACAGGCCGAAGTAATGAGGGATTTCCATATCCGGGATAGTATTTGTAAACCGGATATTTACCTGGTAGTAATGGATGAATACAGCGGCTCCGGCGCTTTGCAAAAGTATTTTAACTACAACAACGGCTGGTTCGAGTCATTTTTTCGTGAGCAGGGTTTCTGGCTTCCATCCTATTCATTTACCAACTATTCCAGCACCGCGCTGGTGATGGCGTCTGTGCTGAACATGCGTTATATGGAATGGTACATAGGCAATGGCGATGTAACCGTGCAGGACCGTTCCAGGGCCGCTGAGTATATTGCCAACAGTGAAGTAGCCGCCTTTCTCCAGGCCAACGGTTACAAGATTTATAATCATTCCGTGTTTGATGTAAATGGCCTTCCTTCACGTTTTGAAACCGGGTTGATGCCGTTTAAAATCAAAATGATTACTTCCAAAACCCTCTTCAGGCGAATGAAAAGAGACCTCCAGTGGCAGGTTGCTTTACGACTAGGAAAAAAAATTACCTGGTTTGCGGATAACAGGCAGGAGGCATTCAGGAAGGGCAACCAGCACATGCTTGCCCTTACCCGGGAGGTGTTGGAACAAGACGAACCCCAACCCAAATTTGTGTATACACACCTGATGATGCCGCACGACCCTTTCATCTGCGACAGTACCGGCAAGAATTTTCCTGTGAACTATTACCTGGCCAAACCTTCCTACACTGAGCAGGAATATAAGGACGCATACCTGCAGTACCTCGTTTATACAAGTAAAGTGGTGACTTCATTTGTCCGGAGCATCATGGAAAAAACGCAGGGGAAAGCTGTTGTTATAGTGATGAGCGATCATGGATTGCGCGAGCTGAATGTCCCGGGCGACAGGAGGCCCTGGCTCAATACATTTAATGCGGTATACCTTCCGGTCAGGAACTACGCAGGTTTTCGCGATACCATCAGTACTGTAAATCAGTTCAGGCTTGTATTCAATTCCCTGTTCGATTTGCAACTGCCATTGCTGAAGGATAGTTGTGTGGTGCAATAACCGGCTGATTATTCGTAAATTGGGTTATATTCATTTCCTATGTCGCTACAAGACCATGCAGGCATTCGTGCGTTTATTGAATATCTCAGGTTCGAAAAACGTTTTTCGAAGCACACGATAATAAGTTATGAAACTGATCTGTGCCAGTTTTTTGGCTTCCTGCAGGAGCAATTGGGTGTGGACACTGTAGCGCCGGCTGCCATATCTGCCGGGTTGGTCCGGACCTGGCTGGCATCGCTGAAGGAGGAAAAATATTCAGCAAAATCCATCAACCGGAAAATCTCTTCCCTTAAATCGTTTTTCAAATTTTGCCTTCGTACGGGAGCACTGGAGAAGTCGCCGGTGGCCTTCATTTCCGCTCTATCCATTCCCAAACGGCTTCCTTCTTACGTGGAAAAAAAAGATACCGACACATTGTTTCGCCATGTAGAATTTCCTGACGACTGGACGGGTAAAACAGAGCGGTTGCTGCTGGAAATTTTTTATCAAACCGGTATTCGGTTATCTGAACTGGTTGGTTTGAGGGAAAATCATGTGTCGGTGGGCGCGCAGCAGGGGAGGAACCAGATCAAGGTAATTGGTAAAGGGAATAAGGAACGAGTGATTCCTGTTGGTGCGGAACTGTCGGCGATGATCGCATCCTATAAAGAGGAAAAGCGAACAACATTTGAACAGCCCGACACTACATTTTTGCTGGTGAACGCCAAAGGAAAAAAGTTATATGCGCGGTATGTGTATCGTGTTGTTCAGAAATATCTCACCGCGGTAACAACGATAGAGAAAAGAAGTCCGCACGTGTTGCGGCATACCTTTGCAACGCATCTTACCAACAATGGCGCCGACCTGTATGCCGTGAAAGAATTGCTGGGGCATTCCAGTCTGGCGGCCACCCAGATCTATACGCACACCACCATTGAGAAGCTAAAGGATGTATACAAAAATGCGCATCCAAAAGCGTGAAAATCTTCGCGATATGCTTGGTAATTTTCCAATTGTTTTATTTGGAAATCCCCCCTTCCTGGCTTATCTTCAGGATATCAAAATCACGCCTATGTAGCAATAAATTTTCCCCCCGAACAGGCCCTTCAGGAACGGGCCGTGAACCAAGTTCTTTCTTTATTGTTCACAGTTAAAAATGCGATTGTTATGAACGTTAACATCCAGACCGTGCGGTTTACTGCAGATGGAAAGCTTATAGACTTCGTTAAACGGAAACTTGAGAAACTTAACACCTTCCACGACCGCATCATCAAGATAGATGTGTATTTAAAACTGGACAATGTAGTACACACCATAAAGGATAAAATCGCAGAAATCAGGGTTCAGGTGCCGCGTCACCAGTTTTTTGTAAAAGCTTCTTCCAAATCCTTCGAGGAATCTTTCGACAATGCACTGGACTCTCTGGTGAATCAGATCAAAAAGAAAAAAGAAAAACAAGCAGCCTGATCTAACACCAGCATCACGATACTGAAACAGCAGTCTTTCCTGAAGGCTGCTGTTTTTTTGTTTGTCGGGATGCTTACATCACCGGTAAGCTGCTTACCTGAGGACTGCTGTTGGGGATTTCGATTTGCGCCGGGCATATATCGAAGCAATAACAGCACCAATAAGCTGCTTCCTTCTTTGGCACATCCTCATACCATTTCATCCCCGCTGGCGCTATCGCTTGCCCACAATACGCAGCTGGTGCTTTGGCACATGCAGAAACTATCCCATCCCCCGCTGGCGGGGGCGCCAGCACGATCTTGCATTGGCAATACTCAAGCCTTCCCCACCCATTTCACCACACGCATACAAGCCATTGAAAACAAAGAAAAATTTCCAGACCAAAATTTTAGAATTTAACAAATTCAATTACCTTTGCCTTCCCCAAAAAAAGCGTAGATACGTGTGCATTTGCGGGAAGCTCTTTACAATCCTGAGTTTCAATTGATTTTTCTTCCATAAATACAGAAAAATTATTGTTACCGGAATGGAAAAGCCAGAGTAGCTCAGCTGGTAGAGCAGCTGATTTGTAATCAGCTGGTCGGGGGTTCGAGTCCCTTCTCTGGCTCAACAGGAAATGCGAATATTGAAGTAACGAACCGGGAATACTATTAACTTCGCGCTTCGTTTTACGCGCATTACTGATAATTATTTGGAGGGCAGGTTCCAGAGCGGCCAAATGGGGCGGACTGTAAATCCGCTGTCTTTCGACTTCAGTGGTTCGAATCCACTCCTGCCCACAACGCCCGCCACAGTGCGGTCAGGTAAAACAGCAATGTTTTACCCAAGTTCTTTTAAAGGTCACCAACCGCCATGCTTACGGAGTTGGCGGTTACACCGCCTTCGCCAGGGCTTCGGTGATTACAAGCGGAAGTAGCTCAGTTGGTAGAGCGACAGCCTTCCAAGCTGTAGGTCGCGGGTTCGAGCCTCGTCTTCCGCTCCAGAGGAGCGACAGCCTTCCCGGTATTGGTTTCAACAAGGCCTGCCGCAGATGGTCCTTCGCCCGAATTCTGAGTAAGTCTGAAAAGTCAACCAGGGTCAACCGTCACTTGCTCGTTTGGCTTTATGGCCACTGACTTCAATGACAGAATCAAGCCGTTGTAGCTCAGTGGTAGAGCACTTCCTTGGTAAGGAAGAGGTCGTGAGTTCAATTCTCATCAACGGCTCAGTAGTTATTTGGAAACAGTTTGATGGAATATGGCAGCTCAGTGGCAGCGCATCCCGACCCTGGTCGGGAAGGTCATGAGTTCAGTTCACATCAACGGCTCAATGGTATTCCGGTGGGCAAACAAATGATCAGGTGTATGTAGTCCGGTCAAAAACCGGCAAACTGAAGGGTATAATGGATCTGGGAATTCGTTTTTCAGATCGGAACCATAAAACAAAGTATATCCACAACTAAAAAAAGATAACGATGTCAAAAGAGACTTTCAAGAGGGATAAACCTCACGTTAACGTTGGTACCATTGGTCACATCGACCATGGCAAAACCACTCTGACAGCCGCTATAACAACCATCCTGTCTAAACAGGGTCTTGCTCAGGCCAAGAAATATGATGAAATTGACGCTGCACCCGAAGAAAAAGAGCGTGGTATCACTATCAATACAGCGCACGTGGAATATCAGACAGCGAACAGGCACTATGCGCACGTGGATTGCCCCGGTCACGCTGACTATGTAAAGAACATGATCACAGGTGCTGCCCAGATGGATGGAGCTATTTTAGTTGTGGCTGCTACCGACGGACCTATGCCGCAAACAAAAGAACACATCCTGCTGGCTCGCCAGGTAGGCGTTCCCCGCATGGTGGTTTTCATGAATAAAGTTGACCTGGTTGATGACCCCGAACTGTTGGAACTGGTGGAAATGGAAATCCGCGAGTTGCTTTCGTTCTATGGTTTCGACGGCGACAATACCCCCATCATCAAAGGTTCTGCTACCGGTGCACTGGCCGGTGAAGAAAAATGGGTGAAAGCAGTTGAAGAACTGATGGCTGCCGTTGACAGCTACATTCCGTTGCCTCCCCGTCCGGTTGACCAGCCGTTCCTCATGTCTGTTGAAGACGTGTTCTCCATCACTGGTCGTGGTACCGTTGCTACCGGCCGTATCGAGCGTGGTCGCGTTAAGGTAGGTGACCCGGTTGAAATCGTAGGTCTGATGGAAAAACCGCTCACTTCTACCGTAACCGGTGTGGAAATGTTCCGCAAACTGCTGGAAGAAGGTGAAGCTGGTGACAACGCAGGTCTGCTGCTCCGCGGTATTGAAAAGAAAGATATCCGTCGCGGTATGGTTATCGTAAAACCCGGCAGCATCACTCCGCACACCGAATTCAAAGGCGAGGTTTACGTACTAAGCAAAGAAGAAGGTGGCCGTCACACGCCGTTCTTCAACAAATATCGTCCTCAATTCTACTTCCGTACTACCGACGTGACCGGTGAAGTAGAATTACCGGCAGGTACTGAAATGGTGATGCCCGGCGACAACACCAGCCTTACTGTAAAGCTGATCGCCCCCATCGCTATGGAAAAAGGTCTGAAATTCGCTATCCGCGAAGGTGGCCGTACCGTAGGTGCAGGACAGGTAACCGAGATTATTAAATAAAGCCTATCTTTGCAATATTCTCAAAAGTCATTGGTCATAAGGTGATTTCCCGATTGGCCGGTGACTTTTGATTCTTAAAGCCGCAATTTGGTATGGAAACGCCCTAAAAAAGCAGCCAGCCAAACGGTATACGGGCATAGTTCAATGGTAGAATAGAGGTCTCCAAAACCTTTGATCCGGGTTCGAATCCTGGTGCCCGTGCGAAGAATTTCGGGAATTAGCAACAGGAAGTACAGCACGTGAACAGGCCTTGTGTTCAAATCCTGAAATCAGCAATCCAGAAATCTTGAAATTTTAGCAATGAACAAAGTAGCAACCTATTTCAGGGAATCTTACAAAGAACTGCTGGAAAAAGTTACCTGGCCCAACTGGGCGCAGTTGCAGCAGTCTACTGTAATCGTGCTGGTGGCAACGATAATCATTACCCTGGTGGTTTGGGCTATGGACCTGATTGCCCAGGCCGGTCTGACATTCATTTATGAATTTATTGCGTAGGGTTTGATTTGCGCGTTGTGCTTTGCTTTCAAATAACTTGTAAATGGAAAATCAAGTAACACAACAACAGGAAACCAAATGGTATGTGCTGCGGGTAGTAAGTGGTAAGGAACGCAAGGTAAAAGAATACCTTGACAAGGAAATTGCCCGTGGCGGATGGGGTAATGTGGTGAAGCAGGTGTTCCTGCCTGTGGAAAAAGTATATAAAGTTCAGAACGGCAAGAAAGTAATGCGGGAAAGAAACTACTATCCCGGTTACGTCATGATTGAAGTGCTGGAAAATAAATTGTCCGACGATCTGCGCGACGCTATCAAGAATACCACCAACGTCATTCATTTCCTCGGAAAAGACAATCCGATTGCCTTACGTAAGGCTGAGGTGAACAAAATGCTGGGCAAGATGGATGAAATGGCAGAAGCGGGTGGTGTAAGCATGAGCGAACCGTTTATTGTGGGTGAAACCATCAAAATCATCGAAGGACCGTTCAACGATTTCAACGGTATTATTGAAGAAGTGAATGATGAAAAGAAGAAACTGAAAGTTACCGTAAAGATCTTTGGTCGCTCCACACCGGTGGAGTTGAACTATATGCAGGTGGAGAAATTAAGCTGATCCATCAGATTATCTCATCATATTCTTTACAGGCCACAGTTATTTACTGTGGCTTTTTTGTTGACGAGAGCTTCTTTGTTGGCAGGAGCTTCCTGCTTCCATCTTCCGGCTTCCATCTTCCAGCTTCCGGCTTCCATCTTCCAGCTTCCGGCTTCCTGCTTCCATCTTCCTGCCTGTTGCCCTTTATAAACCTTCACTTATAGGCAAAAAAAAATCCCGCCGCTGGCGGGACGCGCAATACTTTCTGAAACTTGCTTACATAAATCCGCCGCCACCACCGTTGTCTTCTTCCGGAGAACTGGTTTCCTCCACAACGGGAGTAATGGGTTCTTCCACCGGTGCGGGTGTGGGCTCGGGAGCAGGAGCGATAACCGGGGCAGCAGCTTTTTTCCTAGAGGCCCTCTTTTTGGATGCTTTTTTGGGTGCTGATTTTTTCTTCGCTGCTTTTTTCTTAGAGGCAGCCTTTTTGGAAGCACCTTTTTTCTTTGGAGCAGCTTTCTTCTTCGGTGCGGATTTTTTCTTCGAGGCCTTTTTACCTGCAGCTTTTTTCTTGGCGGCTTTCTTGGCAGCTTTCTTTTTGGCCGGTTTTTTAGCGGCCTTTTTTTGGGGCGCAGCTTTCTTTTTTGCTGCCTTTTTCTTTGCTTTGGCCATAGTGTTTGATGTGTTTTTAGATGTTGGTAAAATTCGTTAGGAAAAGTGTTGTAATTAATTGCAAAAGCTACGGAGAAAAATTCAAAAAATAAAAAACTCGGTACAATTTGACTTCACTAAAATAAGTAACCTCACTTGTTTGTACAAATGCAGGCGCAGCTGTTGCTGCAAAGGGATATGGCAGGAGCAATCACTACCGGTATACTACATCGTAAAAACTGTAAACAGGCAGGGAAAACCGCACACAAAACCCGGGTAGGAGAGAGCAGTTGCCTGCGTTTGTTAACGCTTTCTGCCTGCAGGCATGGGGTAGGCAGGACGGTTGTTTAGTGGTTGCAGGTACAGACAGATTTACCCGACACTTAATACAGGGATGTAAGGCAGTGGTAGCGTGGTTGCGCCAGTTGCTAACGCTTTCCACCTGCCGGCCATGCTACCATGCGGACACAAATACGCTGCTGGCACGTCCAGATAGAACCAGGGAAATTGCGGGGATAGGCGGTATACTAACCGCTTCTTTAAAGGGAATGGCGTAGCAGCGGAAGATAATTGGATGCCCAAACACTTTGTTTTTTCAATAGATTTTCTATCTTTGCGTCCCCATTTTAAGTTCTTTCTTTGATCGCTGGTGCTCCGTCACAGGCGGTCCCGCTGAACAGAACCTTCAGCGGTTGATGGAATTTGGGAGTCGCACGCAACGTGCGACGTTAGAACCAAAAAAGTATAATTATGGCAAAAGAGATTACCGGCTACGTAAAGCTACAGGTAAAGGGAGGCCAGGCAAATCCGGCTCCCCCCGTAGGTCCTGCGCTGGGTTCCAAGGGTATCAACATCATGGAATTTTGCAAGCAGTTCAATGCGCGCACGCAGGATAAAATGGGAAAAGTACTTCCCGTCTTAATCACTGTTTACTCCGACAAGTCTTTCGATTTCGTCATCAAAACTCCTCCCGCTGCTGTTCAGTTAATGGAAGCTGCCAAGCTGCAAAGTGGTTCCAAGGAGCCCAACCGCAGTAAGGTAGGCAAGGTGAGCTGGGCCCAGGTAGAGGCTATCGCCAAAGACAAAATGCCCGACCTGAATTGTTTTACCCTGGAAAGCGCCATGAAAATGGTGGCCGGTACAGCTCGCAGCATGGGTATTACTGTAGAAGGTCAGGCCCCCTGGGAAAATTAATTGTTCATTGCTTTCCTGCCTGGGCAGGGAACCTTTAAACTGAATGACAATGGGAAGAATTTCCAAAAAAAGAAAAGCTGTAGAAGCTAAAGTAGATAAAAACAAGGTGTACTCGCTGAAGGAAGCCTCTGCGCTGGTGAAAACTGTAAATACCACCAAATTCGATGCTTCCGTAGACCTCCACATCCGTTTGGGCGTTGACCCCAAAAAAGCCGACCAGGCTATCCGCGGCACGGTAACCCTTCCGCATGGTACCGGTAAAACCAAACGTGTACTGGTATTGTGTACGCCCGATAAGGAAGCTGAAGCAAAAGCTGCCGGCGCCGACTATGTAGGACTGGATGAATTTGTACAAAAAATAGAAGGCGGCTGGGTAGATGTAGATGTAATTGTGGCTACGCCCGCCGTGATGCCGCGCATCGGTAAGCTGGGTAAAATACTTGGTCCCCGCAACCTGATGCCCAACCCCAAAACCGGTACCGTAACCAACGACGTGGCAGCGGCTGTAACAGAAGTAAAAGGTGGCAAAATCGCCTTTAAAGTTGACAAGGCTGGTATCATCCATGCATCTATCGGAAGGGTAAGTTTCCCGCCCGAGAAAATTGCGGAGAACGGCCACGAGCTGATCAACGCCATTATCAAAGCAAAACCCGCTACTGCAAAAGGTACCTACCTGCGCAGTGTGTTCATGGCAAGTTCCATGAGCCCCGGTATTGCCATCGACACCAAATTATTAATGAACTAATTTTTTATAACGCGATGATGTAGCCAACGTTCCGGCGGAACCAGGCGAAACCATCCAAAAATTTGCGTTATGACCAAACAGGAAAAGAATGAAGTGATTGAAGTATTGAAGGAAAAATTCTCTCAATACAGCAACTTCTATGTTACCAATACAGAAGCGCTGACGGTTGAGCAGGTGGGCAAATTGCGCAGGGTATGCTTCGATAAGAAAGTTGAAATGAAGGTGGCTAAAAACACCCTGATCCGTAAAGCTCTGGAAAGCCTGGACAAAGATCGTTATGCCCCCATGTTCGATGCATTGCATGGCGTAACTGCTCTTATGTTCAGCGAAAACCCCAAAGAACCGGCGCTGATCATCAGCGGCTTCCGCAAGGAAAGCAACCTGGAAAAACCGGTGCTGAAAGCCGCATTTATCGACGGCGATGTATTTGCCGGCGATAACCAACTGGCAACGCTCACTACGCTGAAGAGCAAACAGGACCTCATTGGTGAAATCATCGGCCTGTTGCAATCTCCGGCGAAGAACGTTATCAGCGGCCTGAATGCAGGCAGCAAACTGGCCAGCCTGGTAAAAGCACTGGAAGAACGTGCAAGCTAATCCGGCAAATCAGCAAGTGTGAAAATGAACCGGCTCTGCCTCTTCATTTGCTGATTATCACATTTGCTCATTTTCATATTAAAACAACCCGGGCCTGAGGGTAAAACAAAAAGGCAAATTTTTTTAAACCTCCGCCGGAGTATCGGAAATCCTGCAGCAAACAGGAGAGATGCTATGAAGGCGGGAAAAATTTAAACATTATGGCAGACTTAAAAGCATTTGCAGAACAGTTGGTAAACCTGACTGTGAAAGAAGTTAATGAACTGGCCAAAATTCTGAAAGAAGAATATGGCATTGAACCCGCAGCTGCTGCTGTAGCTGTTGCTGCTGGACCTGCTGGTGCCGCTGCACCCGCTGCTGAAGAAAAAACTTCCTTCAATGTTATCCTGAAGAATGGTGGCGCCAACAAACTGAACGTAGTGAAAATCGTTAAAGAACTCACCGGCCTGGGACTGAAAGAAGCAAAAGATCTGGTAGACGGTGCTCCCAAACCTGTTAAGGAAGGTATTAGCAAAGCCGACGCTGATGCGCTGGTTGCTAAACTGAAAGAAGCAGGTGCAGAAGTGGAAGTTCAATAATGCATTGCATTACTGTAGCATACAGTTACCCCCGCTTTGCGGGGGTTTTTTGTTATGGCAACAGTTACCAACCCCAAAATCATCCCCTCCTTTTCCTGATAACCCCGTTTATCCCATTTTTGGAGAATTCCTTGAACTTTTGCAGCGAAAAGTATGATCCTGATGTCTTTAGGTTTTGATAAATTCGTACTTTGTTGACAAAAATCAGATAAGGCCGGGATGCGTAGCCAATGCGGACAAAAGATGCACAGCGAATGGTGCTGAAGGAGAGGTGCAACTAAACCGTTTTGACTATAGCCCTGGAACAGCAGCGATTTTCCGGTTTCAATCGGATTTTTTTTTAGCCTTGATAGCTAAAACGTTTTAGTCTGCTCTCCGTAGGAAAGCCTGCATGCCGGGAGGGGCATGCCATGCTTGGTTTACCAATTACCCAACTATAAAAGGTTTACTTATGAAAAAGCTATGTACATTCCTGGCAAGGGGAGGCTTGCCAGTATTACTGCTACTGCTTACTTACACCACAAGCTATGCACAAACCAAAACGATTACGGGGACCGTTACCGGCTCGCCGGATGGTACGCCGTTAGCGGGGGTAACGGTTACGGCTAAAGGAACCACTACAGCTGTTCAAACTGATGCGAGCGGAAAATTCAGCATCACCGTTCCTTCGAACGTTACTACGCTTGTCTTTACCTCTGTTGGCTATCAAATGCAGGAAGTTGCCATCGGCAGCAATACGGATTTGCAGGTAACGCTTACCACCAGCGCCAGTTCGCTGGAAGATGTGGTGGTAGTAGGTTACGGTACGCAAAAACGTAAGGAAGTAACCGCTGCGGTTGCCACGGTGAAAGCGGAAGAGTTCAACCAGGGTGGCGTGCGTTCTCCGCTGGACCTGATCCAGGGAAAGGTTGCCGGTTTGACCATCACACGTACACAGGGCAACAACCCCAACTCGGGAGCGGATATTCAGCTCCGTGGGGTAACGTCGCTGTCTGGCAGCAGAGCGCCATTGATTGTTATTGACGGTATTCCCGGCGGTAACCTGGACCTGCTGCAACAAGACGATATAGAATCGTTCGACGTTTTGAAAGACGGTTCGGCCGCCGCTATCTATGGTACCCGCGCCAATGGTGGTGTGATCATCATCACTACCAAAAAAGGACGTAGCGGCGAACCCCGCTATGACTACAACCTGTATGTGCAGCGGGAAGTGGTAGCCAAAAAACCCGATGTGCTCAGTCCCGAAGAATACCTGCAAATGCCCCTTGCCAAAGACTATGGCAGCCGTACCAATGTGTACGATATGCTGATAGATAAAAGCAATCTCAGCCATTACCACAATTTTGCCGCATCAGGTGGCAACGCAAAGGCAAACTACCGCGCATCCGTATACTACAACCAGGCCAACCCGATTGCGATCCGCAACGGCCGTACGCAATACGGTGGCAGGTTGAACATTAACCAGCGCGGATTGCAGGACCGCCTGCAACTGCAGGTGAATCTTGCTACCAACTTCAACAAAGCTGATTTGCTGGGTGGCAACGGCGGCGACTTTGAACAGGCCATCCAGCGCAACCCCACAGCGCCGATATTCAATCCCGACGGCACTTACCTGGAAACCGATGCGTTTAACAACTATAATCCCATTGCCCGTCTTAACCAGGAATTGAATGAACGCGACCAGCAAACGCTCTCGGGCGATGCAAGGGCTACGCTCACCCTGATCGACGGGCTGCGTGTTTCTGCTTTCGGCGCATTGGTGCGTAATACGTATAACGATCGTACGTACAGGTTGAAAGCATCAAGATCATCACAGCAATCTTACCAGGGAGGCGGGTATGCATCGAAGAGCAATTATTTGTCGCTGGACAGAATCTTTGAAACTACCGTTGACTATGAACGCCGGATAGGTGAACACAGCCTGAATGCCATTGCAGGCTACAGCTATCAGTACGGCACCGTGGAAACTTTCGGCGTGAGCAACAATGGTTTCCTGACTGATGCCTTCCTGGACTGGAACATGGGTGCAGGCAATGCCATTCGCAATACGCTGCTCCCGGCCCCCGGCATCAGCAGTTTCAAAGAAGACAATACGCTGATTGCTTTCTTCGGCAGAATCAATTATGCCTTCAAACAAAAATATATGGCCCAGTTTGTATTGCGCCACGAAGGTTCTTCACGTTTCGGCGCCAATAACAAATGGGGTAATTTCCCTGCCGTATCGGTGGGCTGGATGATCAGCGAGGAGCCTTTTATGCAGCAATATCAATGGATCAACAGCCTGAAGCTGCGTGCAGGTTATGGTGTAACCGGTAACCAGGGCATCCCCAATTACCAGTCGCTGGTAACCCTGAGCACCGGTGGATTTTACCTGCAGGATGGGGTATGGTTCCAGACCTATGGCCCCTCGCGCAACCCCAACCCCGACCTGCGCTGGGAAAAGAAAAAGGAATGGAACATTGGTGTAGACTTTTCAGTGCTGGGCAACCGGCTCGGTGGCGCCATTGATGTGTACACGCGCAGAACGGAAGACCTGTTGTCGAACTACAACGCACAACAACCGCCGTTTGTGCTCACCACACTGTTCACCAACGTAGGTACCATTACCAGCAGGGGGGTGGAAGTATTGCTGACTGCTGTGCCGGTACGCACCAAGGATTTCTCCTGGAACATAGACCTTACCTGGAACTCGCAGTACAATGAACTTACTTCCATTTCAAACGACCTGTATAAAATAGACAGGCTGGAATTTGGTGGTTTGCCTTCGCCGGGTAACCTTGGCAACTCTATCAGGGTGGTGGAAGGCGGCCGCATCGGCGACTTCTATGGAAAACGTTTTGCCGGATTTACCGATGATGGCAAATGGCTGTTTTACAAAAAAGACGGTACCAAAGCAACAGCCGGCCAGATGAACAATGAAGATTTGACGGTGATCGGTAATGGTGTGCCCCGTTATATGGCATCGCTCACCAGCAATTTTAAATACAAAAACTTTGACCTCACCCTGTTCTTCCGCGGCAAGTTCGATTACGATATCCTGAATACGCAGGAATTGTATTTCGGTAACAAGGGCTGGTCGCCGAACAATATGCTGCGCACAGTATTGACGCGCCATGCTCAACTGAACGATGCGCCGCAGTACAGCGACTACTACCTGGAGCCCGGCGGATTTGTGAAGCTTGACAATATAACTCTCGGCTATGCCATTCCGGTAAAAACCGTATATATCCGCAATTTGCGCGTATACGCTACCGGTAGAAACGTGGCCACCTTTACCCGTTATTCAGGGCTGGACCCTGAATTGCAGGATACAGGTTTCAACACCGGCATTGACAGTCGCGGATTCTATCCCCGCACCTTATCACTCACATTCGGTCTTCAAGTAGGATTCTAAATTATTGAAGTATGAAAAAGCTACAACCAATTCGCATAATCGGGTTACTGACTGCCCTGTTTGCATTCAGTACCTGTACCAAACTGGACGAAAAAATTTACAGCGCGGTAAGTCAGACCAATTTCTATAATAACCGCCAGGAAGTAATGGCTGCCGTATTGCGTCCGTTTACGCATGCGCGCGCCTGGGCAACCATGCAGGACCGTCACGGTTACTGGCGCCTGCAGGAATTGACTGCCGACCAGCAGGCCTGGCCGCAGAAAGGACGTCACGGATATGACGGCGCTCAATGGATCAGGCAACATTATCATGAATGGACGGTTACCGACCGGGCCATTGAAGAGCCCTGGGAACTGATCTACTGGGGCATTGGTTTCTGTAACAATACCATTCGTGACCTGACTGATCTTGACTTTACACGGATAGGGATGACCGAAGAAGAAAAGGCATCCATCATTGCAGAAACCAAAGTGATCAGGGCATGGCATTATCTCAAGCTGATGGACCTGTATGGCAATATTCCCATCGTTACTACGGTAGGTGAACCGGCAAATCCGCCCACAAGGCCGCGGGCAGAGGTTTTTGCGTTCATAGAACAGGAACTGAAAGACAATGTAGACCTGTTGCCGAACCTGGAGCCTTCGCTGGTTGGACGCGTGTCGAAAGCCGCCGGGTATGCCATGCTGGCCGAATTGTACCTCAATGCCGAAGTATGGACCGGTACGCCCCGCTGGGACGATTGCATAGCTGCCTGCGACAAGATCATCAACGGTGAATGTGGTGGCTTGAACGGACCGCCCGCACTGGATACTTCCATCCTGGCGCCGTTCAGTGTAACCAACCACAAGTCAACCGAAAACCTGTTCCAGATCGCCTACGATTACCGCGCCAGCGGCGATGCGCCGGGTTATCCTGCCGTATTCTGGCACTACCGGCAACGCCAGATCTATAATGCCGATCGCGATGGCAACAATGAATGGGTAGTTACGCCCAATGCTTTCGACTCGTACAAAGACAATGACCTGCGCAAACAGGAGTGGTTCCTTATTGGTTTACAGAAAAAACATCCTGCCCTGCGCGATCCCAATAATCCGGCAGACAGCATTGTGCTGGGTACGGAAGAATATGCCAACCAGCCGCTCGTTTTCGTAAACAATATCCGCCGCAACAGTGAAGGTGAAAACGGCGAAGGCGGTATGACGCGCGGTGAAGAGAACAGCGGCGCCCGCTTCAACAAATATCGTCCGGGCCAGGTTACCGATCCCGATTACCTGGGTAACGATTTCGTGGTATACCGTTTAACTGAAATCTATTTCAATAAAGCGGAAGCGCTGATGCGCAAAAACAACGGCGTGGCTACACAGGAGGCCGTGGACCTGATCAATGCCTGCCGCAAACGCGCATTTACCGATGCCGACTGGCCAACCGAAGCTTATACTACCAGCACGCTTACCATGGAAGAATTGCTGGCAGAACGTGGCCGCGAATTCATTTTTGAAGGAAAGCGTCGCTCGGACATGATCCGGTTTGGTACCTTTACCACGGCATCCTGGTGGGACCATCAGCCCAGCAACCCGGATAAAGCGCTTTTCCCCATTCCGCAGAAACAGCTTGCTATCAATCCTGCATTGAAGCAGAACAAGGGGTATGACTAACCGTACTCCCGGTCTTAACCCGGGCATCCCTTATCAGCTTTGTAGCAAAAAAGCGGTGAAGATGCACGCAGGATAGGGGTACATGATATAACAGCTGAAAGGTCAGATGGCATGGCTATCTGACCTTTCAAGCTGTTAGGCAGTTAGCCAGTAAACAATGCTGCCATCCTGGCTTAACGCGCCATTTTTATGACCTGTTTAATAAAAACGCCCTTAATTTTCTTAGTTTAGCAGAAGCGGCCTTATTTAATGCGCTCTCTGATATGAAAAAAGTTTCACTGAAAGATATTGCCAGGCTCGTAGGGGTATCGCCTTCCACGGTCTCTTTTGTACTGAATGGCAAAGCAAAGCAAATGCGAATCAGCAATACTTTGGCCGAAAAGATCATTGAAGTGGCGCGTAAAGAAGGATATCACCCCAACCAGGTAGCGGTAAGTTTACGCACAGGAAAATCGCACATGCTGGGACTGGTGGTGGAAAGCATGTCGGGTAATTTTTTCGCTGCCTTTGCCCGCGTCATTGAAGAAGAAGCGGCCATCCACGGATACAAGGTGGTGTATTGCAGTACTGAAAACGAAAAACAGAAAGCGCATGAGTTGATCCGTATGCTGGGCCACCAGCAGGTAGATGGGTATATCATTACGCCCACTCCCGGCATGGAAGATGACATCCGCGAACTGGCCGAGGCGCAAAAGCCGGTGGTGCTGATGGACAGCTATTTTCCCGACATCGATGTACCGTATGTGCTGGTAGATAATTTTGGCGGCGTTTGCCAGGGTATGGAGCATTTGAGAGAGAGGGGATACAAGCGCATTGCCTTTGTAACGGTGAACCTTGATCTTATCCAGATGCAACAGCGCAAGGACGCCTATATTTACTGCCTGCAGCAGTTCAATACCGAGCATTCCGATCCCATTATACTTACGCTTAATTACCGGCACAAGCGCGAAGAAGAATTGGAGCGCATCAGCCTGTTTTTACAGGAGCAAAAACCCGATGCCGTATTTTTTGCCACCAACTACCTCGGCATTACAGGGCTCGAATGTATTACCAAAGCCGGCTGGCGCATACCGCAGGATATGGCCATGATTTGTTTCGACGATCATGAAGTGTTCCGGTTGCTGAACCCGGGGGTGACCTGCATTGAACAGCCTGTAGAAAATATTGCCCGCAAGGCTTTCCGGTTGTTGCTGGAACAATTGAGTAAAAATGCTGCTGCGCTGAAGGATGGCCACCAGGTGCAGTTCCCGGCCCGTTTGATTACCCGGGGGACCACGTGAGGGGGCCACCACTTGCCATCAAACCATCCGGGCATTACATTTGTTAGACATCATGTTTTTTGCGTACCGGACACGCCTTGAATTTCCGGCCTGCCTTTTGCAGGAATAAATGTTTGGTTTTTAAGCATTATTCGTTACCTTTGCCGTCCATTTTTCACAATCTAATTCGAAAGAGGTACGTTGCTGCATGGCCATTATCACATAACTGCCTCACACTTAGTCTGTTGGGAATTTATTCTCAGGTAATATCCATATTGCCAGGGGGATAGAATTTCCACGGATTATTATTGTCTGTAGGTTGTGGATTCAATTGTGCAGACAAGCAATTGAAGGAAGAACAACTAAAAACCGGTTTTAATCAATATGTCTTCAACAAAACTGCAAAACAGGATCAACTTCGGTAAAATCAAAAATTTGGCTGAAGCTCCTGACCTTCTGGAAGTCCAGATCCAATCTTTCAAAGAGTTTTTCCAGCTTGAAACTACGCCCGATAAGCGCAATATCGAAGGTTTGTTCAAGGTGTTCAAGGAGAACTTTCCGATCACGGATACCAGGAACATCTTTGTGCTGGAATTTCTTGATTATTTCATCGATCCCCCGCGCTATACCATTGAAGAATGTATGGAAAGGGGGCTTACATATGCCGTGCCTTTGAAAGCCAAACTTCGTTTGAGCTGTAATGATGAAGAGCACGTAGACTTCCAAACGATCGTGCAGGACGTGTTCCTGGGCAACATCCCGTACATGACCCCGCGCGGTACGTTTGTTATTAACGGTGCTGAACGTGTGGTGGTATCGCAACTGCATCGTTCGCCCGGTGTGTTCTTCGGTCAGTCCATTCACCCCAACGGTACCAAAATCTATTCTGCCCGTGTAATCCCCTTCAAAGGTGCGTGGATGGAGTTTGCTACCGACATCAACAACGTGATGTACGCATACATCGACCGTAAGAAGAAATTCCCGGTTACTACGTTGTTGCGTTCCATCGGTTATGAAACCGACAAGGACATCCTGGAACTGTTCGGTATGGCCGATGAAGTGAAAGGCGATAAAAAATCGCTCCAGAAATATATAGGCAAACGCCTGGCTGCCCGCGTGCTGCGCACCTGGGTGGAAGACTTTGTGGACGAAGATACCGGCGAGGTGGTTTCCATTGAAAGAAACGAAGTGGTGCTGGAGCGCGATACCGTGCTGGACGAGGAAGCCATCGACATGATTGCCGATATGGACGTGAAGAGCGTGTTCATCCAGAAAGAAGATGTGGGCGGCGATTTTGCCATTATCTATAATACTTTGAACAAAGACACTTCCAACAGTGAGCTGGAAGCTGTTCAACATATTTACCGTCAATTGCGTGGCGCTGATGCCCCGGACGATGAAACCGCCCGTGGTATCATCGACAAGTTGTTCTTCAGCGACAAGCGTTACGATCTGGGCGAAGTTGGTCGTTACAAGATCAACCGCAAACTGGGCCTCAACCAGCCGCTCGACCAGAAAACGCTCACCAAGGAAGACATTATCGAGATCATCAAATACCTCGTGCGTCTTACCAACGGTAAAGCTGAAATTGACGATATCGACCACCTGAGCAACCGCCGTGTACGTACCGTAGGCGAGCAGCTGTATGCTCAGTTTGGCGTAGGTCTGGCACGTATGGCGCGTACCATTCGCGAAAGAATGAACGTGCGCGACAATGAGGTATTTACCCCGGTAGACCTGATCAATGCCAGAACGCTTTCTTCAGTAATCAACTCTTTCTTTGGTACTTCCCAGTTGTCGCAGTTCCTGGACCAGACTAACCCCCTGAGCGAGATCACGCACAAGCGCCGTATCTCTGCGCTGGGTCCCGGTGGTCTGAGCCGCGAAAGGGCAGGTTTCGAGGTGCGCGACGTACACTACAGCCACTATGGCCGCCTGTGTACCATCGAAACGCCGGAAGGTCCCAACATCGGTCTGATCTCTACACTGTGCGTACATGCCAAGATCAATGAAATGGGCTTTATTGAAACGCCCTATCATAAAGTGGAGAACGGAAGGGTAGACCTGAAAAAACTCACCTTCCTCAGTGCTGAAGAAGAAGATGTGGCCAAGATTGCGCAGGCAAGCGCGCCGATTGACGATAAAGGAAACTTCCTTGAAGATAAAATCACTTCGCGCCAGACCGGCGACTTCCCCGTACTGGAGAAGAACGAAGTAGAATATATGGACGTGGCGCCCAACCAGATTGTTGGTTTGAGCGCTTCACTGATTCCGTTCCTCGAACACGACGACGCCAACCGTGCGCTGATGGGATCGAACATGCAACGCCAGGCTGTACCGCTCATCAGGCCCGAAAACCCCATCGTGGGTACTGGTCTGGAAGGTAAAGCTGCGCGCGATGCGCGTGTGCAGATCCTGGCCGAAGGCGATGGTGTGGTAGAATATGTAGACGGCAGTGAAATTCACGTTCGTTACGACCGCACGGAAGCGGAAAGGCTGGTAAGCTTTGAAGACGACCTGCGCATATACAAACTCACCAAGTTTATCAAGACCAACCAGGAAACCTGTATTAACCATAAACCGGCAGTGAAGAAAGGACAACGCGTGAAGAAAGGCGATTTCCTCACCGAAGGATATGCCGTACAGGCCGGTGAACTGGCGCTGGGCCGCAACCTGAAAGTGGCCTTCATGCCCTGGAAAGGATACAACTTTGAAGACGCCATTGTGATCAACGAACGCGTGGTGCGCGAAGACCTGTTCACTTCCATTCATATTTCCGAATATGAACTGGAAGTGCGTGATACCAAGCTGGGTGAAGAGGAGCTGACGCCGGATATTCCGAATGTATCCGAAGAAGCTACCAAAGACCTGGATGAAAACGGTATCATTCGCCTGGGAGCTGCCATCAAGGAAGGCGATATCCTGATTGGTAAAATAACGCCGAAAGGTGAAAGCGATCCTACACCGGAAGAAAAACTGTTGCGCGCCATTTTCGGCGACAAGGCCGGTGATGCCAAGGACGCTTCGCTGAAAGCACCCAATGGCGTGGAAGGTGTAGTGATTGGTAAAAAACTTTTCCAGCGCGCCAAGAAAGACAAGAACGCAAAGATTCGCGAAAAGGCCGCCCTGGAAAAACTGGAAAAAATACACGAGAAAAATGTAGAAGAGCTGAAAGCATTGTTGCTTGACAAACTGCAGACACTGTTGAAAGACAAAACTTCTGCAGGCGTTAACAACAACTTCGGCGAAGTGCAGATTGGTAAAGGCGCCAAGTTCAATGCCAAGAACCTGGCCGCTATCGATTACCAGAATGTGAACCCGTTGAACTGGACCGGTGATCCCACCGTTGACGACCAGATCAACATTCTGCTGCACAACTACAACATCAAGTATAACGAAGAACTGGGCCGTTACAAGAGAGAGAAGTTCAACATCTCTATCGGTGACGAATTGCCTGCCGGTGTATTGAAGCTCGCCAAGGTATACCTGGCTGTGAAGCGCAAGCTGAAAGTGGGTGATAAAATGGCCGGCCGCCACGGTAACAAGGGTATTGTGGCAAAGATTGTGCGTGCTGAAGACATGCCTTTCCTGGAAGACGGAACGCCGGTTGACATTGTACTGAACCCGCTGGGCGTACCGAGCCGTATGAACCTGGGCCAGATTTACGAAACCGTACTGGGCTGGGCCGGTGAAAAGCTGGGCGTTCGTTTCGCTACCCCCATCTTCGACGGTGCTACTACAGAAGAAATAGCAGAATATATCGACAAGGCCGGGTTGCCGAGCTTCGGTCATACATACCTGTATGACGGTGAAACAGGTGAGCGCTTCCACCAGAAAGCAACGGTGGGTGTGATCTACATGATCAAACTGCACCACATGGTGGACGACAAGATGCACGCCCGTAGCATCGGCCCCTACAGTCTTATTACGCAGCAGCCGCTCGGTGGTAAGGCACAGTTCGGTGGTCAGCGTTTCGGTGAAATGGAGGTGTGGGCGCTTGAAGCTTATGGCGCTTCCAACATTCTGCAGGAACTGCTTACCATCAAGTCTGATGATATCATCGGTCGTGCGAAGACGTACGAAGCGATTGTGAAGGGTGATAATATTCCGAGAGCTGGTATACCTGAATCGTTCAATGTGTTGGTGCATGAGTTGAGAGGGTTGGGATTGGATTTGAAGTTTGAGTAGACCCACCCCCGACCCCTCCCGGGAGGGGAGGCCTGCCGCACAACCGCCGGAGGCCAGGACACACAAAAAAATATCACATACAAACGTCAATCAAAATATGGCTATTAAAAAAGATAATCGTCCTAGAGCCACATTTTCAAAAATCACCATCGGTCTGGCTTCGCCCGACTCCATACTGGAACGCAGCTATGGAGAGGTATTGAAGCCGGAAACGATCAACTACCGGACCTACAAACCGGAACGCGATGGTTTATTCTGTGAGCGCATATTCGGTCCCGTTAAGGACTATGAGTGCGCTTGTGGAAAGTACAAGCGTATCCGGTATAAAGGCATCGTGTGCGACCGTTGCGGTGTGGAAGTAACTGAGAAGAAGGTGCGTCGCGAACGCATGGGCCATATCAAACTGGTAGTACCGGTGGTACATATCTGGTACTTCAAAAGCCTTCCGAATAAAATTGGTTACCTGTTGGGCGTAAGCTCCAAGAAACTGGAAACCATCATATACTACGAACGCTTTGTGGTGATTCAACCCGGTATCCGCGAGGAGCATGGTTTAAAAACCGGCGACCTGCTGACCGAGGAAGAATACCTCGATATACTGGAACAACTCCCGAAAGAGAATCAATACCTGCCTGATGATGATCCGCAGAAGTTCATTGCCAAAATGGGCGCTGAAGCGGTGCATGACCTGTTGCAGCGCATTGATCTCGACTCGCTCTCTTTTGAACTGCGCAATGCCGCCGCTACGGAAACATCGCAGCAGCGTAAAGCCGATGCGTTGAAAAGGCTGAGCGTGGTGGAAGCGTTCCGTGATGCCAACAATCGTATTACCAACCGTCCTGAATGGATGGTGATGCAATACATACCGGTGATTCCGCCCGAGTTGCGCCCGCTGGTGCCGCTGGACGGTGGCCGGTTTGCCTCTTCGGACCTGAACGACCTGTACCGTCGTGTGATCATCCGTAACAACCGCTTGAAACGCCTGCTGGAGATCAAGGCGCCTGAAGTGATCCTGCGCAACGAAAAACGTATGTTGCAGGAAGCCGTGGACTCGCTATTCGACAACTCCCGTAAATCGAATGCGGTGAAGGCAGAAGGCGGACGTGCGCTGAAATCGCTGTCGGACGTGCTGAAAGGTAAGCAAGGCCGTTTCCGTCAGAACCTGCTGGGTAAACGTGTTGACTACAGTGGCCGTTCTGTAATTGTGGTAGGCCCTGAGCTGAAACTGCATGAGTGCGGTCTGCCCAAGGATATGGCTGCCGAGTTGTTCAAGCCGTTCATCATTCGCAAACTGATTGAAAGAGGTATCGTAAAAACGGTTAAGTCTGCCCGTAAGCTGGTAGACCGCAAGGAAGCCGTTGTTTGGGATATCCTTGAAAATATTCTGAAAGGTCACCCGGTATTGCTCAACCGTGCCCCGACACTGCACCGGTTGTCGATCCAGGCCTTCCAGCCCAAACTGATCGAGGGTAAGGCCATTCAGCTGCACCCGCTCGTATGTTCTGCGTTCAACGCCGACTTCGACGGTGACCAGATGGCCGTACACGTACCGCTGAGCAATGCAGCGATACTGGAAGCACAGCTGCTGATGTTGTCTTCGCACAACATTCTCAACCCGCAGAACGGTGCGCCCATTACACTGCCTTCGCAAGACATGGTACTCGGTCTGTACTACATTACCAAAGGCAGGAAGTCCACTGAAACGGAAAAGGTAAAAGGTGAAGGCAAAGCCTTCTACAGCCCTGAAGAGGTGATCATTGCTTACAATGAGAACCAGGTGGAGCTGCATGCCTACATCAAGGTGAAAGTGGATGTAAGGCAGGAAAATGGCGAGCTGAAGAAGCAACTGATAGAAACTACAGTAGGCCGCGTCATCTTTAATGAATACGTGCCGAAAGAGGTTGGTTTTATCAATGCCTTGCTGACCAAAAAGAACCTGCGCGAGATCATTGGCGATATCATCAATATCACCAACGTACCGAAAGCTGCGAAGTTCCTGGACGATATCAAGCAACTCGGTTTCCGCATGGCATTCCGCGGTGGCTTGTCGTTCAACATCAATGACCTCATTATTCCTTCCATCAAGGAAGATGTGCTGGAACAAGCCAAAGCCGAGGTAGCGGAAGTATGGGACAACTACGATATGGGTCTTATTACCAACAACGAGCGTTATAACCAGATTGTAGACATCTGGTCGCGCGTAGACACCCGTATCACGGAAACGCTCATACGTGAACTGAGTAACGACAAACAAGGCTTCAACTCTGTATACATGATGCTTGACTCCGGGGCCCGTGGTTCCAAACAACAGATCAAGCAGCTTTGTGGTATCAGGGGTCTGATGGCGAAGCCGAGGAAATCAGGTTCCACCGGTAGTGAGATCATTGAGAACCCGATCCTGTCGAACTTCAAAGGCGGACTGAACGTATTGGATTACTTTATCTCTACGCACGGTGCCCGTAAGGGTCTGGCGGATACGGCCCTTAAAACGGCTGACGCCGGTTACCTCACCCGCCGTCTGGTAGACGTAGCGCAGGATGTGGTGATCACTGAAGAAGACTGTGGTACGCTGCGTGGTATTGCGATCAGTGCGCTGAAAGACAACGAAGAAATTGTAGAGCCGCTGCTGGACCGCATTGTGGGCCGCACGTCGCTGCACAATATATATCATCCGCAAACCGATGAGCTGATTTGCAATGCCGGCGATGAAATTACCGAAAGCATTGCCAAGGCCATCGAAGAAGCGGGTATTGAAACGGTTGAAATCCGCTCCGTGCTCACCTGCGAAAGCAAACGCGGTGTGTGCGTGAAGTGTTATGGCAAGAACCTGGCAACCGGTAACATGGCGCAAAAAGGTGATGCGGTTGGTATCATCGCTGCCCAGTCGATCGGTGAGCCTGGTACACAGCTGACCCTGCGTACCTTCCACGTGGGTGGTGTTGCCGGATCGGCATCTGTAGAAAGCTCCATTACTGCCAAGTTCGACGGCACCATGCAGTTCGATGGTTTGCGTACGGTAACCACCCGCAATAACGAAGGCAATGAAGTGCAGGTAGTAATCGGCCGTACGGGTGAAATCCGCAATATGGACGTGAAGAATGACCGCCTGCTCAACGTGGTGAACATTCCTTACGGTTCTACCCTGTACGTGAAAGACGGTCAACAGGTGAAGAAAGGTGATTTGATCTGTACCTGGGACCCGTTCAATAACGTAATAGTAGCGGAAATTTCCGGTCAGATACGTTTTGAAAATGTGATTGAAGGCGTGACGTATCGCGAAGAAGCAGACGAACAGACCGGTCACCGCGAAAAAGTGGTTATTGAAACGAAAGACAAAACCAAGATACCTACGCTGATTGTGGAAGGCAAGGAGGTGAAGCAATACAACCTGCCGGTAGGTTCGCATATTGTAGTGGATGAAGGTGAAGACGTGAATGCCGGCCAGGTACTGGTGAAAATACCGCGTACGCTTCGTATGCAGCGCGACATCACCGGTGGTCTGCCCCGTGTAACGGAATTGTTCGAAGCACGTAACCCGGGCAACCCCGCTATTGTGTGCGAAATTGACGGTGTGGTATCCTTCGGCGCCATCAAACGTGGTAACCGCGAAATTGTAGTGGAAGCCAAGGATGGCGTAGTGAAGAAATACCTGGTGCCGCTGACCCGCCAGATCCTGGTACAGGACGGCGACTTCATCAAGGCCGGTGCGCCGCTGTCTGACGGACAGGTTTCTCCGGGCGATATCCTCGCCATCAAAGGGCCTTTCGCAGTACAGGAATATGTGGTGAATGAAATCCAGGAAGTGTATCGTTTGCAGGGTGTGAAGATCAACGACAAGCATATTGAAGTGATCGTGCGCCAGATGATGAAGAAGGTGGAAATTGTGGACCCGGGTGATACCCGCTTCCTCGAAGAAGACCTGGTAGACCGTTTCGAGTTCAATGAAGAAAACGACTGGATATTCGATAAGAAAGTGGTAACTGATCCCGGCGACAGCACCAAGCTGCGTGCAGGACAGATCGTTAGCCTGAGAGAAATCAGGGAAGAAAACTCGCTGCTCCGCCGCAACGACAAGAAGCTGGTTGAGTACCGCGACGCCAACCCTGCCACCTCTCACCCGGTATTGCTGGGTATTACCAAGGCTTCACTGGGTACGCAGAGCTGGATATCGGCCGCTTCGTTCCAGGAAACGACCAAGGTGCTTTCTTCAGCTGCCATCCAGGGTAAAACCGATGAAATGCTCGGCCTGAAGGAAAACGTAATCACGGGTCATCCGATACCGGCTGGTACCGGTTTGCGCGACTTCGAGAACATGATTGTGGGCAGCAAGGAAGAATATGAATTGCTGCAAACCACACGCGAAGCGATGAGTTTTGACGAAGAAGAATAACGCAGCCAATAAACGTGCAATTCATTCATAGGATGAAAGTAGGAAGTAACCCTTCCTACTTTTTTTATTGCTGCACTTCACGTTCTTTATTTGCACTACATGCGCATTGTTAAAAGTTTTAACAATTTTCTTTTATACCAACCTCTTATCTTCTTTATATTGCAAAAAAGGTGTTGATGAAAAATCTTGCTATTGCTCTTAGTATTTTATCGCTGGTGCTGACAGGTGCGCTGTATTACCTGCATTTTTCCAGCCAGCATAAAATTGAAAAAGTGTCCGTTGCAACCCAGAAAACGCCCGCTACTGATTTCCGGATTGCCTATTTTGATATAGATTCCCTGCAGGCCAATTATGAGCATTACAAGGATGCGCTGGAGGAAATGAAGAAAACAGAAAAGTCCATGAATGCCGAACTGCAGAACCTGAAAGAACGGTTCCAGCGCCGCATAGGTGAATTGCAACAGAAAGGCCCCACCATGACGCAGCAAGAAGGGGAAGAAGCGCAGCGGGAAATGATGATGATGGAAAATACTTACCGTAAGCGCGAAGCGCAACTCCAGGACGATCTGCAGGAAAAACAGATGAAAATCATGAAGGCGCTGAAGCAGGAGATAGAATCGTACCTGGAAGAGTACAATAAAGAAAAAGAATACGCCTATATCTTCTCCTACGAACCTGGCTTTATGCTCTATTACAGGGATTCTGCCTACAACATTACCACCGATGTGGTGAACGGGCTCAACGAGCGCTACAGGAAGAATAAAACTAAGAAACAGTAGCAGGGAAAAATATTATCTTCAGCCAAAAATTATTTCCCTCTCGATGACCACCCAGGGCAGTAAAAACGGAGGGAAAGCAGCTTATGAACAGAACTGATTTCGATAGCCTGTTTTCATCATTTGCAGGAATAAAAATTGGCGTGATTGGCGATGTGATGCTGGATACCTACTGGTGGGGACATGTAGACAGAATTTCGCCGGAAGCGCCGGTGCCGGTGGTAGCGCTTGATAAAAAAGAATATCGTATAGGCGGCGCCGGTAATGTGGCGCTGAACCTGGCCAGCCTGGGCGCCAACGTTTCGCTGCTGTCCGTGGCCGGGGCCGATGAAAACAGCGAAGTGCTGAAGAAACTGCTTACCGATAACCACATCCATGGGGATAAACTGCTGCAGCTGCCTTCGAGGATCACGACTACCAAAACCCGCATTATCAGTCGTAATCAGCAAATGCTGCGACTCGATTCGGAAATCACCCGCGACCTTAGTGCTGATGAAGAGCAGGCGCTGCTCAATGCGGTAACAAACTACATCGGCCAGGAAAAGCCCCAGGCCATCATTTTTGAAGATTATAACAAAGGCGTACTCACCGAAAGACTGATTAAATCGGTGATTGAGTTGTGCCGGAAAAATAAGGTAGTTACCGCCGTAGACCCCAAGCGCAAGAATTTCTTCAGTTATACCGGCGTTGATATTTTTAAACCCAATCTCAAGGAAGTGAAAGACGGGCTCAACCTGCTAACGGAAGAAATTTCCGAGCCCGTGCTGAAAGATATTCATCAGCGGCTGCATGCGCAGTTGAAACACAATATCTCTTTTATTACACTCTCTGAAAAAGGCGTATACTACCAGAATGCAACTGCCGGCCGCATTATTCCCTCTCACCTCCGCAATATTGCCGATGTGTCGGGCGCAGGCGATACGGTGATAGCCGTGGCCTCACTGGTGTATGCATCTACCGGGGATATTGACCTGATGGCGGAAATTGCCAATATTGCGGGTGGGCTTGTATGTGAGGAGGTAGGTACGGTGGCCGTAAAGAAAGAACGGTTGTTGCAGGAATGTAAATTGTTGCTGAAGAAGTAACAGCATTTTTCAACGCTGTCCTGCACCAGGGCAGGGCATAAGGAGTAGCCAATTGACATGATTTCTTCTGCTGTTCAGCAAATGGTGATCGGGGCGCTTTGCCAGGCAACGGGCACGGCTGTTACTGCTGTACAATTTTCTCCCGTAGGCGGCGGATCGATCAATCAAACCTTTCGGGTGCATACCAATACCCAGGCACAGTATTTCTGTAAGCTGAATTCAGCCAAAAAATTTCCCGGGCTGTTTCGTTGTGAACAGCAGGGGCTGGAACTGCTCGGTAAACAGCAGGTGATGCGCGTGCCGGCAGTGATTGCCTGCATGGAAACCGGCGAACACCAGGTGTTGCTGCTGGAATGGATTGAGCAGGGCATAAAAACCGAAGCTTTCTGGCGGCTTTTTGGTAAAGAGCTGGCGGCCCTGCACCAGGTAACCAGTGACCAGTTTGGGTTAAACAGCAACAATTACATGGGCGCACTGCCCCAGCATAACCATCCTTCCGATAACTGGTGTAATTTTTTTGCCACCCGGCGGCTGGAACCGCAGGTGCGTATGGCGGTAGACAGCGGCCTGTTACCTACCACATATATTCCCCGTTTTGATAATTTATACAGCAAACTTCCCGTTATATTCCCAGTGGAGCCGCCGGCCCTGTTGCATGGTGATTTGTGGAGCGGCAATTACCTGTGCGACGCGCAGGGGCGACCGGTACTGATTGACCCGGCTGTGTATTATGGACATAGTAGTGTGGATATGGCCATGACCACCTTGTTTGGCGGTTTTGACGAGCCGTTTTACGAGGCGTACCGGTATTACCGGCCATTGCCTGCCAATTACCGGGAGCAGTGGGAAATAGCCAATTTATATCCACTGCTGATTCATCTCAATTTATTCGGCGCCGGTTACCTGGCAGATATTGTGCATACCCTACGCAGGTTTTAAAGGGCTTTCCTTTATGGGGAAAATTCTTTCTTTATATGCCCGGCCCTGCAGGTGTGCAAAAGCCAATGATTTGTATTATTTTGCCGGCATAAAGAATTATTGCTGTAGCATTTATGGTCGTAAATTAAATACTTGAAAATGTTAGCGGTCACCATACTGGGGAACAACTCTGCCCTGCCGGCCTTCGATCGTCATCCGACGGCCCAGGTGGTGACGTTGGACGACCATCTGTTCCTGGTTGACTGCGGTGAAGGCACGCAGCAGCAACTGGCCCGGTACCGCATCCGCTGGTCGCGCATCAATTACATTTTTATTTCTCACCTGCACGGCGATCATTATTTCGGTTTATCGGGACTGTTACACAGCATGGGCCTGCTGCACCGCGAACATGAACTGCATTTGTTTGCGCCGGCCCCGCTGAAAGAAATACTGGACCTGCAATTGAAAGCGGCCGACAACCAGTTGCCTTATGAATTGCATTTTCACCCATTGGAAGGAGAAAAACTGCTGGTGCAGCACGACAAATTCAAAATAAGTTGTTTTACTACCCGTCACCGCATTCCCTGCTGGGGTTTCCGTTTTGAACAGGTACGTGCGCCGCGCCGGGTGAACCCTGAAAAAGCTATTGAACACGGCGTGCCCGCTGCATTTTTCGACCGGTTGAAATGGGGAGAAGATTATACTACCAAATCGGGCGAACTGATCAGGAATGAGTGGGTAACCACTGCAGCGCCCAAACCCAAAAGTTATGTATACAGTGCCGATACGCTGTACGATGAATCGCTGATTGAAAAATGCAGAAACGTTGACCTGTTATACCACGAAGCTACTTACCTGAAAGACCTGGAGAAAAGGGCAGCGCTCCGTTTTCACTCCACTACAACGCAGGCTGCCTGTATAGCCAAACGCGCCAATGTAGGCCGGTTGCTTATTGGCCATTTCAGTTCCAAATACGATAAACTGGACCTGTTTGAGCAGGAAGCATGCGAAGTGTTTCCCAATACAAGTTTGGCATTGGAAGGGGTAACCTATACAGCATAGCTGTGCTGCTGTTTATTCTTTCCAGGCGGAACGATCCCGGCAACCTGATGATTATATTATTTTTTCGCTGCATTGGCATGCCGCACCATATATTGTTTCACTTTTTCCGTCCATCCTTCGCTCAGCGGCACCATAGGTAAGCGCAGGTAGTTGCCGATCAGGTTCATTTCCGTTAAGAAGGCTTTTACGCCGGCGGGATTGTTTTCGGCAAACATGTAATCATATGCATCGATGAGCGGGTCGTTGTATTTTTTTGCTTCGGCAAAATTTCCCTTCAGGCAGCAGCGTACCATTTCTGAAAAGTTTTTGGGAAAAGCATTGGCGGCTACGCTGATCACGCCGTCCATACCGCAGGCAATTTGCGGCAGGGTGAGCGCATCGTCGCCACTCACTACGAGGAAATGATCGGGGCGGTCGCGGAGTATTTGCATGCATTGCGCCATATCGCCACTGGCTTCCTTGATGCCCGCAATATTGGGTACTTCTTTAGCCAGGCGAAGGGTAGTAGCTGCCGTCATATTTCTTCCCGTACGCCCGGGAACGTTATACAATAATATGGGTTTAGGCGCTACGGCCGCTATTGCCTGGTAGTGCCGGAACAATCCTTCCTGTGAAGGTTTATTATAGTATGGGCTGGCGCTGAGGATGGCTACTGCTTTATCGAGCGGGAGTAATTCCAGTTCTTTGATCAGTTCCTGTGTATTGTTGCCGCCGGCGCCTACTACTACCGGCACGCGGCCATTTACCTTTTCGTATGTATACTGGATGATGGCCACCTTTTCTTCCCTGCTGAGGGTGGGCGTTTCACCAGTTGTTCCCAGCGTTACTACATATTCCACGCCTCCTGCAATTACATGATCTATCACCTTGCCCAATGCGTCGAGGTCTACTTCTGCATTGGGTTTAAAAGGAGTGATGAGGGCTACCCCTGTGCCGGAAAGTGTTTGACGAAGCGACATGTGTTCTTGATAGTTTAGTGCTCTTGCTGCTGTGATTAAATAAAAAAACCTTCCTCTGATGGGAAGGCCTGGTGATATCATGCATACAAAACGTCAATCAACCTTCCCGGAATATGGAATGTTTCTTTATGCGCTTTGTATGTTTCTTTATCCATTTCATTTGAGGGGCCAAAAATAGGGAGATTTATGGTGCAACCAAATTTTTGCTGCGGGAAAATGCGGAGAGAACTATTTTATTTCTCTTCCACTTCTTCCCAGAATCCCATCTTGCAGAATTTTTCGATTCGCATTCTTATGCGTTCTTCAGGGTCTATTTGTTTCAGTTCATTGATGGCTTTGATAAGCCAGGGTTTCAGCAGGTTGGCCGCTTCGGTATAATCCCAGTGTGCGCCGCCAACAGGTTCGGGAATGATGCCATCGATCAATCCGAAATTATACATATGGTCGGCGGTGAGTTTCAGTTGCTCGGCGGCTTTTTCTTTCTGGTCCCAGCTTCTCCACAAGATGGAGCTGCAGCTTTCGGGTGAAATAACCGTATACCAGGTATTTTCCAGCATGTACACGCGGTCGCCCACACCGATACCGAGCGCGCCACCGGAAGCGCCTTCGCCGATGATGACGCACACCACCGGTACTTTGAGGCGGATCATTTCATAAATATTGCGTGCAATGGCTTCGCCCTGGCCGCGCTCTTCGGCTTCGAGGCCCGGGTATGCCCCCGGCGTATCAATGAGGGTGATGATGGGTTTATTGAATTTTTCAGCCAGCTTCATGAGGCGCAATGCCTTGCGGTAGCCTTCAGGATTGGCCATACCAAAATTGCGCAGCTGGCGGGCCTTGGTGTTGATACCCTTTTGCTGACCGATGATCATAACGGTCTGGCCGTCCAGGGAAGCAAATCCGCCCACCATGGCCTTATCGTCCCGAACATTCCGGTCGCCGAATAATTCCACGAAGTCGGTAGTCATTTTTGAAATGTACTTCATGGTATAGGGCCGGTCAGGGTGACGGCTTAACTGCACCTTTTGCCAGGGAGTGAGGTGCTGGGTAATAGCCTTGCGGGTTTCCAGTACTCGCTCTTCCAGCTTGCGGATCGGATCGCTCAGGTCTATCTTGCTTTTTTCAGCCTTCTGTTTGAGTTGTTCGATATCATCAAACAATTCTTTGATAGGCTTCTCAAACTCAAGGAACTGGCGGTTTTTATCTTGCGGCATAGGCGGTTGTCAATAGGGTGTAAAATTAAGGGATGGATGTTTTTCTGTAAAAGTTTTCTGGAAAGTGGTTCCGGGGCGGGAATATTTCCCGGGTTCCCAAACCTTTGCAGGTACAATTCACTACCTATATCATCCGGTTCACGATAGATTTTTTTCGGATTACCAAAACATTTCTCATTTTTATTGCCGGCAATCCGAAAGCTGGTATTAGATGACAGAACAAAGCATAGCACTGGTAAGGAAAACATGGAAGGTGTTTTGCGACATTGATCCTGTATTGATTGGCGATGTTTTTTATACCAGGTTATTTACAGGTCACCCTGCATTGCGGAAAATGTTTCCAAAAGACATGAAGGAACAATATACCAAGCTCATGAGCATGTTGACCACCATTGTGTCGCGCCTTGACCGGCTGGAAGAAATTTCGCGGGAAATTGCCGACATGGGCCGCAGGCATGTGGCTTATGGCGTAAAGCCATCGCATTATAAACTGGTAGGGGATGCCTTGCTCTGGACATTGAAACATGGCCTGGGAAAAGACTGGACGCCGGAAGTGGAAGCTGCCTGGAGGGAATGTTATACCACCTTGTCAAAAACAATGATCGCGGCTGCAGGCGAACAGTCCTGATGCGTACACTTCATTTGATTTTTCCCACGCTTCATTTAAAAAAATGCCCGCTCCTGAGCCAATAGTTTTTATTTTGAACAATCATGTTCCGATCTGCGCTCCTCTTGCTGCTGCTTGTAACCCGGTTTATGCAGCATTGCCCGGCTATTTTTACTGCTGCGTACGATGAATATGCATCCGCGCCTGCGAGGTGAGCTACACGAAAATTAAAGCTCACCCTTACGTTACACCTCAACGGTATGGTACAGGAGGTAAGTTGCGAAAAGGTGCCTGCATTTAAAAACCTGCATTTAAAAAATGGTTCGACCGGTAAGGGAATAAAAACTTTTTTGCCAAAGAAATAAAAAAGGTCGTCTCCGAAGGAGACGACCTGAATGCCGTAATACGATGTATTAACAGCGTTTATTTCCGAAGGGTTCCATAGAAAAATGAGGTTGCATCTGCCACCCTGTACAGACCACCGAGGCCGGTAACGCTCGGGTCGGTGCTTGTTACATAATCCACTCTGAACGGACCTCCTGATTCGAAGTAGTTCTGTATATCTATGAGTTGCGCAACACGCGCCGTCCAGTTACCATCATAGCTCGGGTTGCTCAACGTGATCACACCATTATCATATGTGTAATCGTAGGTGGCATTGGCGGTATAGGTAGTAGTACCGTTGCTGTTCCTGATAGTCACCGTTGCCTTGGTAGAGTTGGTGAGTATAAACCGGATGTCAACCAGTGTACGGGTGGGGTTCATAGCTGCAAACTTGGTAACCGAAGCATTGTACACTGCATTCCATCCGGAGGTAACACCGGGCGCCAGGCTGCTGCCGATATACAGCTCTTTGTAGGTGCCGTTATAGGCAAAGAGCATGGACATGGGCAGAATGGGGTTGGGACTCTGGTTGACGATATACTTGGTGCCATCTGCAGCGTACAGCACAAATTTTCCATCTTCCAGTTTACCTTTTACAAACGTAACGCCACCCAAAGTAAAGCCAGCGGCGAAATTGACACCTACATCTTCAAAATTGTATTTGCCACTCACCTGTTTCACATTGTCTTCGTTGTCTACATACTGGAACTTCACGGTTTTGGTGGACTTGTCGAATACAAGTTCCACTTTGTTGTTAAGGCCGGGGAGCTCGATGTAGTTGTTCGAATTATTGGTGAAGAAATCGTTGATGGCTTCGATATTATCCTTATAGGCGTTGCTCAGATAGCGGTTTTTCTCTTCAGCTGTTGCTTTCACCAGGATGAAGTAATTCCTGTATTTGAAACCGCGGAGCACTATGGTATCGCCATTGCTGTACTGGTATTCAAACTCCACATCGCTTTGCAGGCCAGAACCGGCATTGCCGCCATAAGTAGCGGGCGTGGGGTCCTGCAACATGGCGATGTAGTTGTAAGTGTCGAATATCAGCGTAGGATACATTACCCATTTTATGCGCCAGGTAGAGGATTGGGGTTGTGTGGCTGTAGTTTCATTTAAATCGCCTACCATGGTTACTTCTGTGGGACTAAACTGCATGTAGAAGCCATAGCCGCCTTTGGCAGACGTAGTGAGATGTGCCTTCCAGCCGTTAGGAGCGCTCAGCAAACCGGTTTTGAGTTCGCTGATGCGGGCCGCCATTCTGTCGTCCGGCGACTCTTCAAAGAAATGGGGAACTTCCTTTTTACAACCGGCAAACAGGAAAGCAGTGGCAATGAGATATATTAATTGTTTCATGAGCTTCATTTTAGTATTTGCCATAGAAATAATTGTCTGGTTCATCTTTTACCGAAAACCCGGCAAATTTGTTGTAGGTGTTGGTGGTACCCTGATAATTCATCCATGAGAGATTGAATACATTCTCATTAAAATAATTGATCAGTGGGGTAGCACCGGTCTTTACCGCGGAGTTCCTTCCGTTAGAGTATGCTGTTGCGGTATTACCGTCGTCGAAGTAGGTAAGGGTGACGTCGCCGTCACTATTGATGTTCATATTGAAGTCGTACCAGGCTTCCAGGCCTGAAGAGGTTGTACTATTGTAAACGAACTGCAGCGTCATTACGTTGCTACTTTTAAACTCTATCCTGAAGTACAGGGGAACGCGACCGCTGGCTCCAAAGCTGGTCATCACATCATTCCATACTTCATCAAATTTGGCAGACTTGCCATATTCGTCATAGTGAAGACCATTTGCGAAATCCACTATCAGCGGTTGGAGTATCTGCCCTTTCTTCAGGTATTCAATGAAAGATTTGTCGGCGTTATAAACCGTTTCCAGCACCCGGGCCACCTCATGTTGCAAACTGCGAAAATCAATATTGAAATACTGCTTGAAGTAATCTACTACCAGCGCCTCTTTTCTTTTCAATTTGGCGCCTCCATCAGCTCCCGCTGCTTTGGCCCAGGCATCATACCAATGCTGGCCCTCAATGAGCAGGTGAGCGGTTACTTCTGCAAAATCCTCGGTATACTGGCTTCTTGCATATCTCGAAACGAAGCCCATGCTGCGGGCCAGCGCTTCGGTGTTGTTGGCATTGGTCCAGTCTTCATCATAATCGCCTTTGGATACCTGGCGGAATTCCGGCGGAATGGCGATCATCTGGTTCAGGATATGCGTAAACTCGTGGTGAATGGTACGCATCTTGCGACTTACCTGCGCAGCATTGCTGAAATCGAGATCATTCAGTTCATACAGTACCACGCGGCGTCCGCCATCGGCTGTACCCAGCGTGATGGAGCCGTTGGAGTTGTAAGAAGGAGAACCATACAGTACAAACTGTTTTGGAGTATACGTTTTGATAAACGCAGCTCCGGCCACCTTTTCATATGCCTTGAGGAATATGTTGAGAATGGCCTCCGCTGTGGGCTTCACTTTCTCCAATTTGATAGGAGCGATGTCTTTGCCCTGATCGGTCAGGTTTCTGTCGAAACGGTATACCAGTTCAATATTGTACGGGTTGGTAAGGTTCTGCGTGATCCAGTTATCCAACTCCGTTTTCTCAGGTAAATCTGCAAGGTATTTTGACATGTCTACGTCCAGGCTTTCAGACTTCCTGCAAGAAGTTGCCTGTGCGAGCATGAGGCCGGACAAACCGGCTATAAATAGAGTCTTTAGTTTCATGATTAACGTGGATTTAAGGGTAAACCAGAAAGAGATACTTCTTGCGGCAACTGGAACACTCTGCGCGGATCGCCATGGGGCAATTCGGTAAATGTTTCGGTGCCGGTGGCATCAATATGGTTGTGCCTTACAGTTATTTTGTGACGTAAAATATCCATCCAGCGAAGGCCTTCCCAGATGAATGCCCGCTTCTTGCTGTCGAGCAGGGCGGCCAGCAGCGCTTCTTCGTCGTCGTCCTTGCCGGTGAAAGATTTTGCTTTTGCGATGGTGAGACCATGTGTGTTCTGCGAATAATTCACGATACGAGACCGTGCAAAAGTGTTGAGGTCTTCAATCGCCAGCGTATAATTGTGTTTGCGGATGTAGGCTTCTGCGCGGTTGAGCAATGCTTCATCCACGGTAAACAGCGGCATCATGATGTAGGGATAACCAATACCCTGGGCTACGTTGGTATAGTGGAAGTACTCATTGAATTTACCCGGGTTATAGTTGGGAGCGCCCCAGCTGAACAGGCGTGTACGGAAGGATGCGCCAAACACCGTAGTGCCGGCGTAGTGGTTCTTAACCTGTTCGCCAAATCCATAGCGGTTACCGCCGGAACCGGAGCTGCGGTGGTACACCGAATAGGTATTTGCCAGCAACAGGTTGAAGGGCATTTCCGCTTTTGTATAATTCTGCCTGTGTTCGTCGGAAGTATAGTTGTACATGTAACCTGCATACTGCCGGAGGTTGTCGTAGAAATTGTTTTCGGGCAATATGGCATTCACATGTTCTATTACTTTGTCCCATTCACCTTTGAACAGATAGAAGCGTGCTGCAAAGGCGTTGGCAGCCTGCGGATTGAAGTGGTATTTGGGCACTTTCCACACGCCACCTTTCAACAATCTCAAACCTTCTTTCAGGTCTGCTTCGATCTTTTCATACACGCCTGCTACGGTGCCACGGTCATATTCCTTGAACACTACAGTTTCCGGTTCTGTTACATAGGGAATGCCCATGCCGTCGTTGGGTTTTCCGATTTCATATGCGGGCGCAAAGAGCGTAACCAGCATATGGTGTGCATAGGCGCGGGCAATCAAAGCTTCCGCTTTATAGGGATCTGCTTTTTCGCCCATTTTATGATCTTCAATGGCCTTCAGCGCATGGTTGGCAGCCGCTATGGCCGCATAACAGGCGTTCCAGTATTCAGCCGGTGTGCTGTTGCCGGAGCCGGAAGGATCTCTCCAGAAATACAGGTCAACGTAGGGCTGCGACTGGTTCAATGCAAGTGCGGCCGTTTTGTCTTCCACATTGTCTGAGGCGGTTTCGGTAAACAGGTAATGTCTTTGCGGATAGGCAGACACGAGCAAGCCTGCTACCTTTTCCACCGTGTTGATTTCCGCGCGGTTGTCGGGGTTCTCTTCCAGGTACTTGTTGCAGGAAGTGAATGCCAGCAACAATACCAGGCCCACTGTCGCTATGTTGGTTTTCTTTCTCATTTGTTCAAAATGCATTTTCAATTCTTGTTTTGGTTTAGTCCTTTCCCGCTTAGATACCCAGTTTGATGGCTACTGTATACTGGCGGGGGATCGGCATGGCAACACCACCGTTGTTAAAGAACTCGGGATCGGCGCCATACAGGTGCTTGTCTGAATACAGCAGGGCAATGTTGTTGCCTACCAGTGAAATCTGTGCAGACCGCAGTTTGAAAACTGAAATCCACCTGGCCGGCAGGTCATAATCAATCGACACACGTTTCAGGCGGATGAAATCGCCCTTGGCCACTGATTCAGTAGAATAGTTGTATGCATTATAGGGGTACACGCCGCTAACCACCTGGTTGTTGTCGTTGTTGCGGATTGCATAATTCACATGGTACACACCGGCCAGTGACGGAATATTAGTGCGTTTTTCATCACCGGGGTTCAACCAGCGGTTGTACATACGGTTACTCATCGTGTACATATCAGAGTAAGAAGCAGCAAAAGCAGGCTGCAACCTTATGTAGTTACCGGACGCAAAGGTGAACAATGCCGATACAGAGATGCCTTTGAACGAGAAATGGTTATAGAAGCCACCGGTGAGTGTAGGATCGGTGGGACCATGGTAGATAGTGTAATTGTCGTCAGCATCCTGCAGACGGATATAGGAAGTGGTGGATTTGCCATCCGGGGTGTGATAGGTGGGATAGCCATACACGGGATCGAGACCGGCAAACGGAATCGAATACAAACCGCGCTGGGGATATCCTTTTCTCATACCACCTTCTGCACGCACGTTCTGCCAGATGTTGGGATTGATTTCAAGATTGGTGATCTCGTTTTTATTGATCGCAAAATTGAATTGTGTTCTCCAGCGGAATCCTTTGGGCTGATTGATGGGATTGCCGGCGATGGTGAATTCAAAGCCTTTGGCTTTCATGTCGGCATAGTTGGCCACTTTTACAAACTGGCCGCCAATACCGGAAGTGTTCAGAGAGCCGATCAGGTCGAATGATTTACGCTTGTACCAGTCGATGGTCACATTGATTTTATTCCACAATGCCAGGTCGGTACCGATGTTGAGTTCGTACATTTTTTCCCAGGTCAGTTCAGAGTTTTCCAGACCGCTCAGGAAAATGCCCGATTCTTTTTCATTATCGTAGGGGCGATAGGTCACCTGGTTGTAGAATACGGCTGAAGAGTTGCGGGCGTTACCGATGCTGGCGGTCATACCATAGGTAGCACGCAGGGTAGCGCCGGTAATGATATCAGCCACTTTACCACCATAGAAATCTTCGTGGTCAATATGCCATGCACCGGAAACGTTCCAGGTGGGCAGCCATCTTGCCACTTTTGATTTACCCATTTTGTTGGAACCATCGTAACGGGCGGTAGCGTTAACGCTGTATTTATCGTTGAAAGAATACGCTGCTCTTCCCATGAAAGCTACGAAGCGCTCTTTACCGTACGACATGCCGAAGTAGGGGTCGCCACCTTCGATCATTTTTTTGAAGAAGCGGTAATTGGGGTTTACCAGTCCGCCGTTCTCATATTGGTAGCCGATACCTTCATAGCTGGAGTTCTGACGGTCGGTGCTGCGCACTTCCATAGAACCGAAGAAGTTGAACCGGTGAACGTCGTTGAACGTGGTGTTGTATTCCAGGTTCTGACGGAAGTACAGGTTCTTCAGGTTATCTATGGTAGTGTTGAAGAATCCACCTTCTGGCAGTACTACCACGGGCAAACTATTGGGGTCATCAGGGTCGGTATAGAGGTTGATATTGTTTGCTGCGATGGTAGCATCATAGTCGGCGCGGAACGCTTCGGCCATGTTGGAGCCTTCCATTACGCGGTGCTCGCGGGTAGTGTTGGCATAGCGGTAAGCGAAGTCAACAGAGTATTCCAGATCGCGCAGCACTTTGTATTTGAGACCGAGCTGTACCTGGAGGTCAATACCTTTCAGGGTGAGATAGTTAGTGTTCAGCTCGTTGATGATATTGAATGGCGCATAGTTCCGCACAAAATATTCCAGGTCGCCGTTCTCATCGTAGGCCGTCATGAGGCGGCTGGTGTTAAGGGCGTAGGAATAGGGGTTAATATCGAAGTCGCGGGAGTATACGCCGTATACGGGATCAGAATTTCGTGTAAGCGTGCCCGGTGTACGCTGGTCCCTGATTGAACCGTTCACCAGGAATTCAGCTCTTAACCGGTCGCTGAGACGGAGGTTGTTGCGGAACTTGGCGGTGTAGCGGCTTACATTGTCGCCCAACGTCATACCGTTGTCCTTCATCATAGAGGTTGAGAAATAGGTTTGCGAGTTGGCCGAACCGGAAGTCACGCTCAGTGAATGTTCCTGCAACAGCGAATTGCGGAAGAGGATGTCGAACCAGTCGGTGTTGGCTTTTGCATAGCGCTCGAGGAATTTCAAACGATCTTCATCCGAATTCTTCAGCGTGTACGTGTCTGTAACGGGGTCATACTCGTACATCTGGTTGTACATTTTATAGTAGATACCACCGTCTTTGCTGCGCGATGCGTTGCTATGCAGGTAATAGCCTTTACGTTCCAGTTCGATCAATACATTAAGCTGGTCAGCAGAGTTCATGATGTCGAACTGGTTGTAGGAGGGCTTCAGGTAAGTGGTGAACGTGCCGGTATAATTGATCTGGGGTTTACCGTTGGTATTACGGCCTTTTTTGGTATTCACCACAATTACGCCGTTCATGGCGCGGGCGCCGTACATAGCGGTAGCGGCAGCGTCTTTCAGGATGGTGAAAGATTCTATATCGTCGGGGTTAAGTCCGGCTACGGAAGAGCCGATCAGCGTGTTGGCGTCGCCGGTAGACAATGCTTCGTTGGAAATGTTCACCACATCTTCCAGGATGATACCGTCTACCACCCAGAGGGGTTTGTTTTCACCGGAAAGAGAAGTAGCGCCGCGTACGCGGATTTTGGGAGCGGCACCGAAGGTACCGGACACGTTTTGTACCGATACACCGGCTACCTGTCCTTCGAGCATACGGGAGATATCAGGCACCCCGTTGCGTTCTGCTTCCTTGGCATTTACCTTGGAAGAAGCACCGGTAAACAATTTTCTGTCGATGGTCTGATAACCTGTTACCACCACTTCTTCCATTTTTTCTTCGGCCGGTTGTAGCACGATGTTGAGTGTGGTGGTGGTGGCGCTCAATTTCACTTCACGGGGAGCAAAACCAACACTACTGAAAACGAGCGTGGCGTTTTCACTCACATTCTTCAGTTCAAAGCGTCCGTTGGCGTCGGTAGTAGTACCGATCTGCGTGCCTTTGATCATTACAGAGGCGCCTACAATGGGGCTTCCCGAACTGGTCCGTACCACACCGGTTACATCGATGTTGGCGCGCACCTCGGGGGCAGCCGGTTTGGGGTCAGGGGCTTCAACCGGTTTGATTACTACGGCGTCTTCAATGATTGTGTAGGTGAGGGGCTGTCCAACCAGGGAAAGTTTCAGTGCGTCTTCAAGGGGCACGTCTCTTACGGAAAGGGTTACCCGGTGCGCATGGCGCAGCATCTGCATGTTAAACACAAACTGGTAGCCAGTCTGTCGCCTCATTTCGAGGAACACTTTTTCTACCGGTGCGTTTTTTACATTGATCGTAACCCGCTGGGCCCAGCCAGCTGCACTGGCCTGCAGGGTAGCTACAGTGGTTAGCAAAACAATCAATCTCATAATCAGACATGTTTTGGCCGGGAGCCGCCCACGCAACGGCGGGACGCTCTCATAAGCAGGAAATTTCATACTTTTAGAATGTTGGGTTTTGACGTTTACCTAATGTTAGTTCGCATGTCGATCCCACGCCTTGCCGGTAATGTTGGCGCATTACCGGCTTTTTTAAGGATCTTGTGATTTCACTTGTTTTGGTTACGTTTTCATTGAGTTTTTTTCTGCATAAGCCTTGATTGATGTTTTTTAGGGTTGAACAATAACTGTATTATCTTCCATTGTAAAATGAACGGCCCTGGTGAGCTCGAGTAGCTGCAACAATTTGCTTAGCTTGTCCTTACGGGAAACAGTACACGTAAAATCCAGATTCTGTACATTGCCTTCGAACCGAATGTCCACATCGTACCACCGCGAAACCTGCCGCATAATTTTCCGGATGTTGGCGGCAGTGAAATGGATGCGGCCATTTTTCCACGCAGTTTCTTCTTCTATATCTGCATTTTTCACCACTACGTTTCCTGTTTGATTATTGATTACGGCATGCTGGCCCGGGGTCAGTACCTGGTCTGCATTGCCTGGCGACGACACGCGTACGGAACCTGACACCAGCGTGGTGACGGTTTCCGGTTCATCATCATAACTCATGATATTCAGTTCTGTACCCAGTACGGATACGTTCATATCCTTTACCTTGATGACGAAGGGATGTTGTACGTCTTTGGCTACTTCGAGGAAGGCTTCCCCGGTGAGCACTACTTCCCGGTTGGGGCCGGTAAACACGGTAGGGAAGGTGAGGGAAGAAGCTGCATTGAGCCATACTTTGGTGCCGTCTGACAAGGTGATTTGATACTCACCGCCCCTGGGGGTTGTGATTTTATTATAGGCAACCGTTTGGGGCGCATCAGCGGAATGCTTGTAGGAAAGCTGCCCGTCTTTCAGCAACACCTTTGTGCCTGCCTGTGTTGCCACGAGGCCGTTGCCTACACTGTCCAGTGCTACTTCGGAATTATCGGCCAGGGTAAGAATAGCGGTATTGCGGCCCGGGTCCTTTTCCGGCTTTACCGGAATTGGTTTTGCTACGTTGGCGAGCGATGGTTCTTTTTCACCGGTCATGAAATAGAGCACGGCAGAAAACGACACTAACAATACGGCTGCTGCTACTAACCAGCGAAGGCTGATTCTGCGGGCACGGTTGGGTTCTGCGGGTACAGTTTTATCAGCTGCTATAATATAGCTGAAGGTATCTGCAGTGGACGGCTCGGCAGTAACGGGCGCAGGGTGGGTGTTTTCCATGAGGGTGGCCACCTGTTCCGCCAGTTCGTCGCGGTTAGGGTCTGACAATAGTTTTTCCAATTGCTGCTGCTCTTCGCCGGTTAGTTCGCCGGCGGCAAATTTTCTCAATAAATGGCTTAATTGGTTTTCTTTCATTGTATGGGATTTGTGCGTAATAATACCTAAGCGTACGTGATGCTATAAGAATAGACCGGGTTCGGGTGAAAACGTCACGGAGATGGGGGCGTTTTTTAAGTGGAGGATTTTGAGGCAGGGCAGGGGGGAGTGGCGGTGGAGTTTGGGGGTAGGGCGGCGTGAAGCGGCTGTGCAGCATTTTTCGGGGAAAGAAGATGGTGACCGCTACAATTTTTCAACACCAGACGGAGGGGATGAAAAGCAGGATGAGCGGACCATACCCATTGGCCAACAGGTGCTTGCGGATTTCTGCCAGTGCTGCCGACAATTGATTTTTGACGGTCCCTACCGGCATGTTGAGTTTGGCGGCGATCTGGGCCGGTTTCATATCCAGCTCGCGGTTCATGCGGAAGACTCTTTTCTTTTGTTCCGTCAGGTTTTCCATGGCCTTGCGTATCTGGTGATGCAAATCCAGCAGGTGCGTGCGTTCTGCGGAGTGACTGAGGCCTGACTGGTACAAAGCTTCTCCGAAGGAGGCTTTGCGCTCGCGTCGTTTGATTTCGCGTTCAACGTGATCGAGATATACGTTGGAAGCGATGCGGTTGATCCAGGCGCGCATATTTTCGATGGTGCTGAGCCGGTCGCGGTTGAGCCATACGCGAATGAAGGTTTCCTGGAGGATGTCTTCCACATCGGTTTGTGAGCGGGTAAACTGTGCAAGAAAGGGGCGCAGCAAACCAGCGTAGTGCGTATAGAACCGGTAGAACGCCTGTTCGTCGCCCTCTGCTATGAGCAACAGATCATCCTTCTCACGGTATGGTGGAATGCTGTGCAAATCAGGCCTTGTTCTTGTTGGTGTTACAAATATGGGGAAAAAGCAAAGCAATAATAATAAGAAAGTTCTCATGATTTGTGTAGAGGAGGGAGGGATGGAGATTTTGAGATTTGGGCGGCGAGGGTAATTGGGTAGGGAGAGGGGTGTGTAATTATCAAGAGGGGGCGGCGGATTTTTTGCTGCAGGGTGAAAGTGGTTGCTGTGCCGGGTGGGAAAGTCGGATAAAATTTGTTGGATAGGAACAAGAATTTTTTAGAAAGATTTGTTTGCGAAAATTAAAATTCTGCTATCTTTGCCATCCCAAAACGACGGAGCCTGGCCAATTGGCTATTAGGGGTTGGGAATCAAGGGATTGAATAGGAAAAGTGTCGTCGTTTTCATGAGTTCTTACTATAGTTTCATAACTATAAATTTTGAGGTTGCTAATTCGTAACGTATTAGCGAGGATCGGTAGTTCAGTTGGTTAGAATGCCGCCCTGTCACGGCGGAGGTCGCGGGTTCGAGTCCCGTCCGGTCCGCAGAAATGTTTAGTGTAAACCCGCTTTTTTAGCGGGTTTTTTGTTTTCCTGCCTTTATTGGATTACTCGCAACCCCGAGCCAGGCATGGGCACGGGTTTAAGCAGCGCATAACCTGCTGAAACGGACATGCTTACACGCCACAATCATTAAGATAAATGGCCTTCTCCAGCAAAAGCTTATCTTTTCTTAAGCAACTCTTCGCCCAGGTTATTGATATTCCATTTATTATAACAATTCGTGTCTGTTCGCTGCAGCCTTTATATCACTAAACAAATTGTTTGTCGAGGAAATTTTCTGGTAAGTGAAACTGAACAAACCCGCATCGCCTAAATGAGCTCCTATATGGATGAGTATATGCAGCAACTGGAAAATACAAAAAGGCTCATACAGGGTATGATGCAAACCTGCTGACAGGAAAAATCCGGCTGGTAAAGAATTGAATTCCCGGAATTGCTTCCGCTTTTCTGCAAATAAGAAAATTTATACTTGCAGAAAACTCGTTAACTGCAAATAAGAATATCTATATTTGCAGATACCCATTTTCATTTCATGAATATCAGCAGCTTCATATCGGGGAAATATGTACAACGCTATCATTATCAAAGTTTTGAGCCCAATGTGGTAGACATCCCCTGGGTGGTGGACAGCCCGAGCTTGGTTTCCCTGCTGAGCATTGCTAATATCAAGCTGGGGGAACTGAATGCTTTTTCCCAGCTCATCCCCGACGTAGATTTTTTCATCAAAATGCACGTCCTTAAGGAGGGTACCAAAAGCAGCCGCATCGAAGGTACCCAAACCAATATTGACGAAGCTGTTCAGAAAGAAACGGACATAGACCCGGAAAAAAAGGACGACTGGCAGGAAGTGCAAAACTATGTCCGGGCCATGAACGAAGCCATCGAAAACCTGAAGTATTTGCCACTCAGCAACCGCCTGCTCCGGCAAACTCATAAAACCCTGCTGGAAGGTGTTCGCGGCAAACATAAATTACCGGGCGAATTCAGGCAAAGTCAAAACTGGATTGGTGGCAGCAGCCTGGCAGATGCCGTCTTCATCCCACCCCATCATGAAAGTGTTCCGGATTTGATGGCAGATTTGGAGCGGTTCCTGCACAATGAACAAACCCCCGTGCCGCACCTGATCAAAATAGGGATTGCCCACTACCAGTTCGAAACCATTCACCCGTTTTTGGATGGTAACGGCCGTATTGGTCGATTGCTGATCACCTTGTATTTGTTGAGCAACAAGCTATTGTATAGACCTACCCTGTACCTGTCTGATTTCTTTGAAAAAAACAAATCGTTGTATTACGACAACCTGACCCGGGTACGCACCCATAACGATCTTACCCAATGGCTCCGGTTCTTTTTGGAAGGTGTACGCAGCACCGCTGAAAGTTCAATAGAAACATTCAAGAAAATAATTGCCCTAAGGCATGAAGTAGAGCAAAAAATCATTACGCTGGGTAAAAAGCAGTTATCCGCTAACCGATTGATACAACATTTATATATGCGTCCGATTGTAGATATTGGCGATGTTGCAGAGGCTTTGGAAATTAATTTTTCTACGGCAACCCGATTGGTGGATGATTTTGTACGATTAAAGATTTTAGTTGAAAAAACCGGTTTTAAACGAAATCGTCAGTTTTCATTTGATAAATATTTAATGCTATTCAGATCATAGAAAGGAAACTTAAGACCAGGTGGTTTCCCTCAATCTTTGGTCTTATCCTTTTAAAAAGCCATCAAGGTTCTCAAAATTGAACGCTGTTGCGTTAGGGAATTTTCTGATCTGTTTTTCCTCCGGGACCAGTAAAAAATAGCATAGCAAAATAATTGTAGCAAAAGGCACATTATCCTGGCAAATTATTCAAATGGCGGGATTCAATATTGAGAAGGTAATGGCAAACTGATTCAAGTTGAATGAGTTTATTGTAATAAAACGAGGTATACCTTTGTACGGCCATCATTAACCTGCATTAAATCCAGAAAGGATAGGCGAGCTATCAGCTCTTTCTTCGACTAAACAATCGACCAAGAACTCAGTTGTTGTAAAACAATTAGATATAACGCCCAGGCTTATCCCCGTCCGGTCCGCAGGAGAAAGGATCACAGAAGTGTGGTCCTTTTTTGTTTTTGCGTTACTTTCTTTGAAGGGGGGCAATTTTCTGTAACAACATCATGAGCGTACCCTTAGGCTTTCTTTCAACGATTGCTTCCTTTAGGTGTTACTGCAGCTCAATTTCCGGAAATAAGTAAGAGATGCTGAGGCAATAGTCATCAAGCAAATTCACAGCTTCAACACCACAATAACCTCTTGGAGTTGTAACAACCTTTGCTGTAGCCAGCTTACAAATTCACACCTTCAACACCCTTTCTTTGATGATGACGACCGCCCCGGGCGCTGTAGCCAGCTTACAAATTCACACCTTCAACACCCGAAAGTATTGTAGATAGAGCGTTCGCAGGGCTGTAGCCAGCTTACAAATTCACACCTTCAACACCCGAAGTGAACATTGAAAAAGTGGATACATCGCTGTAGCCAGCTTACAAATTCACACCTTCAACACCCGCCGCATACTCCTTACCGTGCCGGTGCTAGCTGTAGCCAGCTTACAAATTCACACCTTCAACACCAAAGTTATTGGAGGAAATAGAGCCTGCCTTGCTGTAGCCAGCTTACAAATTCACACCTTCAACACCGGTAACGATTTTGATGTATCACTCGACTCCGCTGTAGCCAGCTTACAAATTCACACCTTCAACACCTTAACCGTTAATTCTCCCTTTTTAATGTTGGCTGTAGCCAGCTTACAAATTCACACCTTCAACACCTCTTTATGGGTCATCTGATCCCACCAGTCGGCTGTAGCCAGCTTACAAATTCACACCTTCAACACCATCCGACAATCGGGCCTTTATTCGGAAGTTGCTGTAGCCAGCTTACAAATTCACACCTTCAACACCAATATCTCCCGTGACCAACTCATAACTTTGGCTGTAGCCAGCTTACAAATTCACACCTTCAACACCGCTGAAGCGCCGAGCGATGTTACTGAGGCGGCTGTAGCCAGCTTACAAATTCACACCTTCAACACCGTATTGATCCCGGTGAATAGTCTTATCGTAGCTGTAGCCAGCTTACAAATTCACACCTTCAACACCTGGTTACCACCCGGAAGCTATGAATTTCCTGCTGTAGCCAGCTTACAAATTCACACCTTCAACACCCCGGAAGTAAGTGAAGAGCTTGCTTCCACATGCTGTAGCCAGCTTACAAATTCACACCTTCAACACCATATCCTAACTCCAACATACAGTATAGGTGGCTGTAGCCAGCTTACAAATTCACACCTTCAACACCATAAATTTACTAAAGTATTCAAATTCCATGTATTATAGTTCACAATGCCAATAAAAAGTGCGTTTGAACAGAGGTGTTTGCACAGATTTATGAGTATTTATTCATTGCAGCATTCATTGCCAAATTGAAATCAATATGAATCCGGTATATAAATTCCTCCGTTTTCCTTTTGCTGTGCACAGGAGATGAATATAATTTCAATTGCCCATTGGTATCATTATACTCCCTGTCGAATTTGAAAATCATATAACCTTCCAACGCTTCTTGTTGTTTCGGTAGATTTTCTGAATTGTAATATAATGAAGAAATTCTTTGCTCAGCTTTCAAATTACAGGTCCTTCGCACTTTTTTGTTCGTCTTCTGGTCCTTAATGGTGTAAGTAAGTTCATCAGTATATAGCTGCAAGAAATCCCATTTCGGTTCGAAAAGTTTAAGGTATATACCATATCTCTTTGCTTCTTTTTCCAACTGGTTATAAAAAAAGTCAAATTTCCATTGCGGTACACTGCAAAGTAAACGGTCGTACAAAGAGGGCAAATGGGTATACGCTACCGGACAGGGTATCTGCTCCTGCTCCGCTATCGGCCATTTTTCAATAGCAATTATATTCTTCTGTCCCTTTTTTACTAACTCAATGATGGCTTTCACGACCTTCGCATGCAAAGCGTCAATATATGCCGATCGCGCAGCCTCTATCCTTCCAATTTTTTCTTTCCTGGCGGATTCGCCTATTTTTTTATCGGCCTCCATTTTTTGTATTCGCCGTTCAAATTCCTTCATTTGCTGCAAAATGTATTTCCCATTATCTATTCCCAATGGCTTGGCATGGTTTGCGCCAAATGCATAACATATCGGATGATGAAATCCAAAAATGATGTGCAGTGGGGCCTGTTGTTCTGCCAGAATGGGCGCTACATTTTCCAGTACAGGAATGTGTATAGTCCACTTGGTACCGGCAAGTTTCAGTGTGGGTTTTAAAGTGTCATGCAGTTTTCGGTTTCTCACGTCAGTTTGGGCGGATGGAAAGTATAAGAAATTGAGCACCTGTGGAAGCCGCTTATCTTGTTCATTAAAAGTTGTTCTGAGCACGATACCGTTTAGCCAGTATAGGGTGAATTGTTGCACCTCCCCCCGTTGGGATTCATTCTTTTCCCATTTTACCATCTCGCCATCATAGCACAGGGGCAGATGCGTACCATGCCGATAAAATGGAAAATTAGCGGCAAACCCATTGCCGGCATGTTGATTCATCCAGGAGTACAACCAATCCAACACCACTTTCCGAAGCAGGTGTTGTCGCAATAGTTCAGGAAAATCAGGGAACTCCGACCGGATTTTTTCTTTTACATTTAAATAAAATTGGCAATCAGCTACCTGGTTTTCCCAGCGCTTCCGGGCAAGTTTCTTTTCTTTCAAAAGCACCTTAATCTGGTCGTGGTCATGGCCTGATAGTTGATTTTTGTAAATAGCGCTGATTTGTTCCTCCAGCTGGTTTATTGGCTGCCTCCCTTCTTTTAACGCCAGTAACTCCTTATCCGGTTCAGGATAGAGATAGTTTAAGAAAAGGGTAATAGCCCGGTTGGCCAGGTGATATGCCTGGTTATTTATTTGCTGCAATGCAGCAGCCATTTTCGTAGAAGAATTTTTGCCTACTTTTTCCTCCACAGGCTCTACTGGTACCTGATAAACTACCGTTTTCATGACTGTTTTGGGGTTAAGTGGTATTGTTGCGCCCATGCAATGCGCATGGCGGCGTTTTGATCTGCCATGAGGTAATGAGTGAAAACTTGCTGCGCCTGTCCACCCTTACTGTTACCGTTCTTCACCGCCTTTTTTCTCTGGCGGGCAATAACCTTCTCGTCATAAGGGATTAATACACACTCACCAGATTGTTTATAACTGCATTGATTAGCTTGTTCCCTTGTAAATCTCAAATGAGCCTGCGTGTTGCGTTTGCCTTCTTTTTCACATTTCCAGCAAATTTTACTGGTTTTATAAGGATGCACTCTTGCAACCATTATTTTGTGTTGTTCTGCTTCTTTCTCAATGCGATTGATTAAATCGGCGTACGACCAGTTCCGGAACATGGTCAACAAATTATCGGGTTGGCTTTTATGTTCCTTTTTAGTTCCTCGCTGGGCTAATTGCAGATTAATTTGTTTGGCAATTTGTTTGATTCTTTTCTTTGTTTCCCTGAAATCAAGGTCTTCAATTTTTATGATAGCCACGTTGTGGTCCACGGCAATTTTTACCAGTTTATGTGCCCAGCAAGCATTCAAGTTTCCAAAATAGTTTCCTTCCTGCACATTCCTGTCTTTCAGAATAGCATTTTTTCTACTTCTTCCCCGACCCGACCGCGTATTTTTTATAGCCGCAATTTTCTTTTTGAACAATGCCTGTATTTTCTTCCTCTCCTCTTTAATTTCATCAATACCACCTATCTCACCTGACGTGTTGTTATCATCAGTAATGGCCCACGATATGGGGACCTTATAACCGAGGTCAATGCCCATGGCCAATTTATCATTTCCGGCAGTAGTAATTGCGGCAGAGCCCGGCTTATATGTAAATTGAAGCACCCATTTATTCTTTCCGTTATATTGTATGGAAGGGTCGCCAATATTGGTATAGCTGATCGCTCCAATACTAATTTGGGCGAGCAAGTCTGCTAATTCAGACAATCTTTTTCCTATTCGACATCTGAAAATCAGTTCATTTTCTTTATCGAGACAGCGAAATGAGTAAAACTGCACAGTCTTTTCTCCAGATCCTTTTTTATCAAGGAACTTAAAGCTATTTTTCAGGTCGTTGTTCCAGCCAAAACAGATCGGGAAATTGTTAGAATAAACCCTTAATGGTTGGCGGATATTTTCGTCTTGTATGTTTGGATAATCGGTATATAATTCCTGTAATACTTTTGTCATGGAGTATTGCATTACCTCGCGGGGAATTACATTCCTGAATTTATCTGTCAGCTTTGCAATAAACTCATCCTGCTTTACAAAATCATATATACTTTTCTTGGCGTCGTTTCGAATTTCTCTAATTTTATCTGGAAGCTTTTCTATGATGGACTTTACCTCTTCCTTTTCTTTGGAAGTCTGGAGGTGATGGTAGCGTAACTTGGCGTCGTTTAGATTTTTCCAGGCTTCTTCATCTGCCTTCTGGAATTTGTTGTACTTCTCAAACAGATTTTTCTGAACAGGATCCTCTTTTGCCAGGAGTTGATAATAGTGCTGGTAGGCAATATTAGCAGCAAGGTAAAGGTGTTTTCTTATGCCTTCAAGAGTCTGTAATGCGTTACGTTCGGGTGCTTCTTCGTTATTTATAACATATGCAGTTATAGGAATTCTATAAGTAATAGGGGTCATTATCCTGGTCAATTGAAATGTTAAGTTATAAAATTGCCAGATATCATTTACATGAAACTGTTAGCAAAACTAATAAAAACAAAACCCCGGAAATCTCCGGGGTTGGTGTTGAAGGTATGAATTAGTAAGCTTATTGGCGAGTGAAACATCCTCACCTCCGGGGTGCTGCAGCAACCCCAATAGAAGTTAAAGATAAGGAATTTTTTGTTTTTGAAGTAGCAATAGGTTTTTCCTGTTCACATTTGTCAATTGACCATGGAGGTTATCCAAAGAGTATGGCCCAGTTTAAGCGATGCCCGAAAGAGATCAATTGTTTGCACCTACCCCATTCGGAAAATTTGCTGTTTGCAAAACTTAACCTTTGATGACCATTCATTAAAGTTCAATACTGCCCGGCCCGGTCACTTATCGGTTAAGGAAGCCTGAAAAGGCATTCCAACAACCGGTATACATCCACGCAGTTGGTAAATCTATGTTCCTCGGGGCAGGATACCATTTGGGTGAACAACTTTTCGGAGTTGCAGCAGCGCTGGAGTGGAAAAAGGTTAAAACCATCTTCCCGGATATAATTGAAACAGATTATCCGGCTTTGTTTGCGGGCATAGCGTTCATGTAACGACAGGCAACTTGCTTCAATGTTCATTTCATTGGGGAACAAAGGCAACTGGTTCAAACAGTAATAAATATGCGAACTTCAATTGCAGGGGATCTTTGTCCTGCATTTCCCTACATTACTTTATTATATCCCGCCATCTCTCTGAACAACCTCGCACTTGCCTTGGGCATCCTTTTCTGCGTTTTAAAATCCACATACACTAATCCGAACCGGTTCCC
>CALCIN010000053.1 GCA_937961055.1 uncultured Chitinophagaceae bacterium
TTTACCGTGAATGAAATGTTGTTAACGGCTTTCTGCTCTCCGTAAATTTTTGTCAGGTTTTTGACTTCGATAGACATGGGATGCAAATTAGCAAATTAGCGGATGTGAAAATTGGTAAATATGGTGGTGAGGGAAAGCTAACCCTTCAGCAGCACACAGGTTAATTTTTCTTCGCTACCGCTATGCGCGAATCGGCAGTGCCGTAGTACAGCAACCACGTATTCCGGAAAAAAGCAAGCCCTTCGGCAAAACACACCTGGTTCACCTGGCCTGTTATTTCGTATTCTTTATCGGGTTTCATGAACCAGGTATCCATCCGTTGCAGCACGCGTGTGGGATCGTTTTTGTCGAGCAACACCTGCGATGGCGCATAGGTGCCTTCTGCCAGGGAGCTGTCGCCGGCAGCACGAACATTGCGGCAGTTATAGATCAGCAAAATCCCTTTATCAGTAAGCATTGCCGGCGGGCCCGGTTCAACCAGGTCGCTGTCGAATTTTCCGGGACGCGGGCCGAATACCACTTTCATTTCTGGAGTTGCCTTAGCTGTATGGCGCAGTTCCAGCGGAGATTTTTCGCCGGGCTGGTACAATACCGGTGTCCAGTGAACAAGATCATCAGAAACGGCGGCCCATATGTTTACATCGCCCCAATACATCCAGTATTGGCCGTTGATGCGCGTGGCGATGGTCCTGCCGTTTTCATACCTGCAAACAATGGAACCTGATTTTGACCAGGTATTCACGTATTTGCCATTGTACGCGCGGGCAAAAGCGGGACCGTGTTTTGTCCAATGAAACAGGTCGCGTGAAGAGGCCACCATCAGCCGGGCGGTTTTGCCATCGTAGGCCGTATAGGTCATGTAGTACACGCCATTTTCATCTTCCACCACCCGCGGGTCTTCACAACCACCTTCCCATTCATAGGGGGATTGATCATCGTTGTCAGGATATAAAACCGGTCGGGGATGCCGTGTGAAATGATAGCCATCATTGCTTTCGGCTATACCAATACGTGAAGTGCCGGCATAGCGGCCAACCGTATCTTCAGCCCTGTACAACAACCATACCTTATTGTCTTTTACCACCACTGCCGGGTTGAACACATCCTTTTGTTCCCATTGAATGGTTGCCTTCCGCACCGGGCAGAAAAAGGCGCCTGCACCGGGCTGCAGCACGGGATTTACGCTGTCCACCTTTTCAAATGGCAGGAGCGCCCATTCAATGCCAGGCTGCACACCTGGTTTTTCAGGCTGATTATTACTCACACAGCCTGCCAGGTGTATACACAACAGCGTAATGACGGCGTAAAACCTTACCTGCGCCATTTCAGTGGATTATATACTTAAAGTTACTTGCACGTTTGGAAAAAGGCATAATTTTTTCAGATGAATGGTTTGGGTAGCTCTGGGGTAAAAGGTAACTTTAGTAAGTGCGATGAAAGAATGCAAGAAATATGAGGTGTTCAGGTTTGCAACAGGAATGCTGCTGATGTTCCTGCTGTTGTGGCTGACTATAAGTGCGCCATTGGTAAATGCCCGTCAGCAGCAACTGGATGTTTCTGAACTGGCAGCGCAGGAGTCCGGCAATGGCGAGGAAGAAAACTTTGCCGGCAACTGCAGTCCCGCCACTGAAGAAAGAACTGAGACGTCTCCCACTTTATCGGAAGAATATATACACGAATCACGTCAACATATATACGAAACAAATTTGTATTTGCAGCACGCTATGGCTGCGGATGCCGATGGATACAGGATCCCGGTAAGTGAACTGCTTTCTCCTCCTCCCGAAGCATAGCTACGTTTTACTGTTCATGCTCTGATAGAGCCTCTATTGTTATTATTTCCATTTTAAACGTAGTTATTATGAAAGCGTCATCCTGGGAGTCGCAGCGGAATATCCTTATCCATAAAAAAGTTAAAGAACACAATTCACTATTCAAATTCAGTAAAGGCGACCTGTTTGGTGGACTTACGGCCGGAGTGGTGGCATTGCCGCTGGCGCTGGCCTTTGGCGTGCAGTCGGGGCTGGGGGCTGAAGCCGGATTATACGGCGCCATATTTCTCGGCTTTTTTGCAGCAGCGCTGGGTGGTACTACGGCACAGATCAGCGGACCTACAGGTCCTATGACGGTGGTAAGTGCGGCCACCATTGTCACATTTACGGCCACAACCGGCAGTATGGAGCTGGCCATGGGCGCCATCATACTCTGTTTCATGCTGGCGGGCGTGCTGCAGATTGTTATGGGCGTACTGAAGATCGGCAGCCTGATCAAATACATACCTTACCCGGTTATATCAGGATTTATGAGCGGCATCGGTGTGATCATTATACTGCTGCAAATATTTCCGGCGATTGGTAACAATTCACCTGCAACCACTATCGGTGTGTTTAATGCCATAGGCGGCGCCATTGCCAATATCAATTATTGGGCGTTGTTGTATGCTTCACTCACCATTGCCATCATTTACCTATTCCCGCGTATAACCAAAGCTGTGCCCAGTACGCTGGTGGCTTTGCTGGTGGTGACCCTACTATCAGTATTACTGCCTGGTGAGGTGCCGTTGATAGGGAGCATACCAGCCGGTTTTCCTGCGTTACGCATATCCGCTATTTTTTCTATAGATACCAGCCTGTTTATAAACATACTGGCCGCTGCCGCCACATTGGCGGCATTGGGTAGTATAGACTCATTGCTTACATCGGTAATTGCGGATAATATTACAAAAACCAAACACCAAAGTAACCAGGAACTCATCGGGCAGGGTATAGGCAATACGGTAGCAGGCATGTTTGGCGGATTGCCCGGCGCCGGCGCCACCATGCGTACACTGGTAAACATCAGGTCGGGTGGCAAACATCGTATGTCGGGCATCATACATTCCCTCACATTGCTGATTATTCTGGTGGGAGCCGGCACCTATGCTGCCATGATCCCGCTTTCTGTACTGGCAGGGATATTGATTACCGTGGGCATTGGCATTCTCGATTACAAAGGGCTTCGCGATATCAGAAGGATACCTCGTGCAGATGCGGCCATTATGATTATTGTATTGCTGGCTACTGTATTTCTCGATCTGATTATTGCAGTGGGCGTGGGCATGGTGATGGCCTCATTGCTGTTTATGAAAAAAATGAGCGAGATAACTGAACAAAAGAACCAGATTACCGACGTGAGCCGGTATGAAAATGAAATGAACGGAATACCCGGCAAACTGCGGAGAGAAATTCTGATCAAACATATGGATGGGCCTTTATTCTTTGGATTTGCCTCGGCTTTTCAGCAAAAAATGAATGGCGTGCAGGAGGTGAAGTATGTAGTGATTCGTATGGAAAAGGTACCGTTCATTGATCAAACAGGTTTATATGCGCTGGAAGAATCGGTGCTGGCAGCCAACCAGCGAGGTATACAGGTATTGTTCACCGGCTTGCAGGAACAACCTGAACATATGTTGCGAAGAATAAAACTAATTCCCAATCTCATTGCAGAACATCACTTGTTTGGTAATTTTAGCGCTTGTATTGCCTGGCTCGCCAGGGAACCAGTACCTGAATAATTACCAAATCATGATTGCACTTATAGCTTTAATCTTTGTAGCGGGATATGCAGCTATTACCCTTGAACACACCATTAAGATCAATAAGGCAGCCACTGCGCTGATTACAGGAGTACTTTGCTGGTCGTTGTTTGCCTTGCATTCGGCAGATAAAGAAATACCGGTCCATATCCTGGGCGAGCACCTGGGCGAAGTGGCGGGCATACTGTTTTTTTTGCTGGGCGCCATGACCATTGTAGAACTGATCGATGCGCACGATGGCTTTGAAATCATAACCAGCAGAATTCAAACTACCAGCAAGCGGAAATTGATATGGATTACTGCGTTTATTACTTTTTTTCTTTCCGCAGTGCTTGACAACCTTACTACTACCATTGTAATGGTTTCGCTCCTCAGGAAATTATTGTCTGAAAGAAAGGAACGGTTGTTATTTGCAGGGCTGATCATCATTGCGGCCAATGCAGGCGGCGCCTGGTCGCCCATTGGTGACGTAACTACAACTATGTTGTGGATAGGGGGACAGATCACTACAGGCGCGATCATTATGCAAACCATTATTCCGAGTATTATATGCCTTTTAATACCTACTATAATTATCAGTTTGCGTGTAAAGGGAAGTTTTCAACGTGTTGCTGCCGAAGTGCACAACAGAAATTTCACCTATAACAAGCGGCAACGCAATACCGTATTCTGTCTGGGCGTAGGGAGTCTGTTGTTTGTGCCGGTATTTAAAACCATTACGCACCTGCCACCTTACATGGGTATATTATTCGGACTGGGATTGATGTGGTGCGTAACGGAATTGATCCATCATGGAAAGGATGAAGAAGAAAAAGGTCTATTGTCTGTGAACCATGCCTTGCGCAAAATAGATACGCCCAGTGTGCTCTTCTTCCTGGGCATTCTGTTGAGCATTGCTGCCCTGCAGGCAACAGGCATACTGGGAAATGTGGCGGGTTGGATGGACCGGACAATTGGTAACATAGAAGTAATTACCGTCGCCATCGGGTTGTTGTCTGCGGTGGTGGACAATGTGCCGCTGGTGGCTGCTGCGCAAGGGATGTACAGCATGGACCAATTTCCTACAGATCATTATTTCTGGGAATTCCTGGCGTATTGCGCCGGTACGGGAGGCAGTGCGTTGATCATTGGTTCTGCTGCAGGTGTTGCTGCCATGGGTATGGAGCGTATTGAGTTTTTCTGGTACCTGCGCCATGTAAGCTGGCTGGCATTACTGGGGTATCTCGGCGGTGCTGCGGCTTTCTTACTGCAACACATGATCATGTGATGAATGTGCTGATGAGAAAATGCATTATAAATGAAAGGTCACAGCCCGGATTCACCTGCCGGCGTTGCCGGGTCCCGGCGTAACGGCGCGGCCAGAGGCATTTTCACATCAGCACATCGGCCTTGCTTTAGTGTTCGTTGAACTCATACAACGTATCAATCTTCGTCCCGGCTTCCATTTCAAACACCGGATTAATAAGACCGTTTTTCAGTCCATACACCCAGCCATGCAGGTGCGGGCGTTTATCGGTTTTCCAGGCGTGCTGGATGATGGATGTTTTGGCAAGGTTCATCACCTGTTCCCGCACATTCAGTTCCACCAAACGCTCGTTGCGTGCTTCTTCGTCTTTTATCTTATCCAGTTCATGCCGGTGCAGGCGATATACATCCTTTATATTGCGCAGCCACATGTTCAGCACCAGGTTATAATCTTCGGTAGTGCTGGCAGCTTTTACGCCGCCGCAGCCATAATGCCCGCATACAATAACGTGTTTCACCTTCAGGTGATTTACGGCATAATCGAGCACTGCGAGCAGGTTAACATCGGTATTCACTACCAGGTTGGCAATATTGCGATGTACAAATATTTCTCCCGGATGCGTGCCTGTAATTTCATTGGCAGGCACACGGCTGTCGCTACAGCCTATCCATAAAAATTCAGGCTTTTGCAGGGCGGCCAGGCGATTGAAGTAGTCCGGATCTTCCGCTATTTTTTCCTGTGCCCATGCTTTATTTTCCAGCAGCAGCTTTTCGTATGAAGTCATTATAATAAGTTTGAGATGATGATAGTTTAGTGTTAATTCGATTCTACGGCCCGGGCCTCATTGGCATGCTTGATGCCTTTACTGTTTCCGCTGTGCGAAAATCCATGCAATTTATGGGCACTTGTTTTCAGTTCAACCCGGATGTTCTTCAAGGGCGCATGCTTCAAAAAGTCGTCTATTACCTCTACCACGTCTTTGTCTATGTAATCTGCCCGTGCCGTATCGATGATTACATAGCTGTTGTCGGGTACCTCCTCCAACTTGTTTTTGATAATGGGCTTGTTCAGAAAAGAAACGTCCTTGCGCAGCCGAAACAGGTACTTGTTGTGATCGTTTACCACAAACACAGCCGATTTAAAATTACTGCGCATTACAAAGAACAAGCCTACTATACAACCGATCAATATTCCTATCAGCAGGTCGGTAAACAAAATAGCCAGCACCGTTACTACAAAAGGAATAAACTGGTCAAGTCCTTTCCTGTAATACTGTATAAAAATAGCAGGTTTGGCCAGTTTGAAACCGGTATAGATCAACACTGCTGCCAGTGCCGACAGTGGGACCAGGTTTAACAGTTGCGGCGCCAGCGCAACAGCCAGTAGCAACAACACGCCGTGCAATATAGCCGACATTTTTGTTTTGGCCCCTGCATACACATTGGCGCTGGTGCGCACAATTACCGAGGTAATTGGCAAACCACCTATCATACCCGATACAATATTACCCACGCCCTGCGCCTTCAACTCGCGGTTGGTGGGCGTAACACGCTGATAGGGGTCCAGTTCATCTGCAGCTTCAATGTTCAGCAATGTTTCCAGGCTGGCTACCAGTGCAATGGTAATGGCTGTAGTCCATACCGTTACATTGGCCAGTTGGGAAAGGTCAGGATACGTGAAAAATGAAAAGAACTGACCGGCCGATTCCGCCACCGGTATCTGCACCAGGTGGGCGCCCGTAAGCGCCAGGTCAGGGCGATTGATCTTTAAGATTTCATTCAGCGCCGTGCACACCAGCACCACTACCAGTGGCGCAGGAATTAACTTGAATACTTTGGACTGCTTAGCCAGGAATTTTTCCCATGACCATTGAATAAGCAACGCCAGTAAACCAATACCCAGCGCTACGGGCAGCATGTTGGTAAATGCATGATAAAGCTCAGCCACCGTGCTTTCCCCTTCCTGGCTCTTAAAAGAACCGCCACTCACGAATTCTGCTTCATCACCTACCAGGTGCGGAATTTGTTTCAAAATCAATATCAGGCCTATGGCGGCGAGCATGCCTTTGATAACGCTTCCGGGAATATAATCTCCCAATACGCCCGCCCTGATAAAGCCTAGTACCACCTGGAGCATTCCACCAATCACCACAGCCAGTAAAAAGGCGTCAAAAGCCTGTAGCCGTTCAATGGCCACCACTACTATTGCGGTAAGACCTGCAGCCGGACCACTTACACTCAATTGTGATCCGCTCAAGGCTCCAATTACAATACCACCTACTATACCTGCTATGATACCAGACAATGGGGGCGCGTTTGAACCTACCGCAATACCCAAGCACAAGGGCAGCGCCACCAGGAATACAACTATAGACGAAGGAATATCCGAGCCTAAAGAACTCAGCCATGAGTTTTTTCTCTTCAGCATACTTATTATTTTACGTCATGCGAAGCACATGACAGTTTACCCAAAATGTTGTGGACCAATACAATTTCTCTATGGCAGCAATACGACCATTCCTTTTGCTTCACAGGGATGCAAAACAATAAGAAAGACTAAAACAAACAGGTAGAGGAATTATGCTTCGGGAGGGGGAGAAATAAGCTCGAAGTGAACAAAGCAAAGTTTATCTGCTTCATGAATCATGTGCTCGAAGAGCGCATTTGCCCAGAAAGGATTCACCGGGTTTTCATGATCATGTACATATTCTTCGTTGATGCTTACAGGTCCGTTGGGAGATTTTTCATCGGGGCCAGCGGGCGATCCGGGGAAGGAGGCCGTTGATTCAACTTCACCTATCAGATCGTCGGGCTCTGCCGGCGCGTAAATAAGATAATTGATGCCCGTGAGCAACAACAACAGCAGCGTCATGGCCACAGAGGTAGCCTTTTCCCATAAGCGCCGTAGCGTTGATATTTTTATCACGGGTTTTCGCATCATTGAAAATGAGTTACAAATATAACCGTCTGAAACAAGCAATCAAAGCGTTCACAATGTTTTAACAGACTTTAAAAATACTAATAATTAAGTGATTAAACGGGAAATAAGGAACAAAGCATATGCCAGTGGCACATTAAAAAATTGTGATTGGCAATATGACGGAAGAACAGTCAGGAAGTAAAAAAGTTCAGAAGACGGAATAGCTGAGCACGCCTTCGCGTCTTCTGAACCTGCTATAGATCAATTTTTGCTGTCTGTTATTTCTGCCGAACTTTCCGGCAAGTGATCGTATTCACCTTTCCATGCATAGTAGCCGAAAATGGTAATGCCGAATGCGATGGGAATAAAAATCACCACAAATACGCCCCATTGAATTTTTGTATCGATCACCGGGTTCCTTGCTATTTCTGATGCGGCTGTCTTGATAAGGAAATAAATTGCCAGGGGACCGAGCAATATCCATACAAGACCAAGCCATTTTTTCAATGCATTCATATCAATAATTTTATACGGAGGAGTAAGAGTAATATTGCTGTTATTGCACCACTTGTTTGTTGCTTGTTTTTAATTCACTAATCATTCACATCCGGATCAATACGATTGCTGATATACACCGCACCAATCACCGTACATACACCGGCAACAATGAT
>CALCIN010000054.1 GCA_937961055.1 uncultured Chitinophagaceae bacterium
GACGCTCTTTCGATCTCCTATTCCTGTTCCTTTTACAATTACCGTTGCACTAGCAACCGGTTCATTCTTGTCGTTAATCACTCGCCCTCGTACATCAATAGTTGTATCTTCAACAGGATAGGGTGACACATCGATGTTGAAAGATGACTTGGAATTATTTTCGCTTTGTGGCTTTCGTATAATGAATATATTTTTGTCTCTTATCTGGTAAATAAGCGGTTGGTCCTTTAGTGCTAACTGCAGAATGGTCTCAACCGGCTGATTTTTGACGTTAATGGTTACCGGTTTGGCATCTTTTATCACCTTGTCGGTGTAAAACAGAAGGTAATCCGTTTGATCTGCAATAGCGTCGAATATTTTTTCTATGGGCACATTGGTGTAAGAAATCGTTACCTGCGCATTGGTGGAGGCGCTAACCTGCAAACAGGCAACAAGAATTAATAAGGTGGTTAGCTTCATGGTCCTAAACAGTTTAGTAGTTTGGTTTGATGGAAGGCATAATAGCCCTTCCTTAAGCCTTTGGTGAATAGCTTTTAGTAGCATAAATTTGCTTTGAACGGTTGTGAATATGGTAACGCCAAATTCATCAACTGCCAATCGGCCACTCTGGGCAGCACCCCGGAGTGGCTTTTTTGCAGTCGAGAGTTAAGCTTTTTGAGATTAACAGAAACAATAGGGCTACCGTTCCGTTCAGGAATAGCTACCACTTTACCTTAACCAGGGTCGCCCGCGGGGAGCAGGCTTCACCAAGGGGGGAATAGTTCTTTTAACCTCAAAAAGATCACAGGAGTGGTTAACGGTTACGTGGTAAAATGATTAATGAGGCTAGGTTTCCCAGTATTTTTTGATAGTTGGTGTTTAATATTGTGTACTTGTAAGCCGTCTCCCGCTCTTGTTTTGGTGGTGGATATTCACAACTCCTTGCATTGAAGATATGAAGGTGTGAAGTAGAACAGAAAGAACGGCTTACAAGTAAATTGGTCTTGGTTACATTAGTTTCGGTTGTCAACAATGATCTTCCTACCTTCTACAGTAAATTTCAAGTCTGACATTTTTTCCATGTTCGATAAAACATAACTCAAAGGTAGATTTCTATTGATCCCCCCGTAAAATTTCACCTTTTCATTTCCGTTATACACAACGTCAACATCATACCAGCGTTGCAATTTTCGCATAACTTCCGGCAGGTCGGCGCCTGAGAATTTAAAATACCCGTCTTTCCACGAAACGGCTGTTTGCGTATCAACATCAGCAATTACTTTCATCTCTCCGGATTTATTAATCTGCGCCTGCTGTCCAGGTTTTAATACTTCAGCCTTGTTATTCTTTGAAATGACTTTTACTTTCCCTTCCAATAAGGTTGTTTTTATCACCTCGTCGTCGTATGCACTGACTGCAAAATGCGTTCCGAGTACTTGTATAGTATTCTGGTTTGCTTTTACAATAAATGGTTTCTGAGGATTATGGGCAATCTCCAGATATACTTCACCGGTAATTTCAATTTCCCTCGTCTTTCCGGTAAAACTGACCGGAAAGTGTACGGAAGATTCTGCATTGATCCAAATTTTGGAGCCGTCCGAAAAGGTCATTGAGTAGGTTTCAGCGCGACCTGTTGCCAGCGTGTTATAAATTATTTCGTTTTGTTGGCTATTTCCTCCAGACAAGTATATGAGCTGTCCGTTTGCATTTTTTACTACTGCGTTACCCTGGCTTATGGTTTGCCCCGACAAAGAATCCAGTTGTATAGTTCTTCCATCAGCCAATATTAATCGTGCACCCATAGTGCCGGCCGGGATATCGTGAATTGTAGCTATTGCGCCTTTTTCTTTTTCATTTTTATTGGTAATATAATAAAATAACCATCCTATTGAGACCATCACAATCACAGAAGCAGCATATTTCATCAAATTTCTTGCCCATAGTGGCCTTATTTTATAGGTCTTTTCATTGGACCTTCCGGCAATTCTTGCTCCAAACTTATAGAAATTCTGTAGTTGCTCAAGAGTCCGTTCATTGGTGATCCCGTCGTCAAAAATCTTATGCTTTTCTATTGTATCAAAATAGTTCAATAATAAGCCTTCCAGTTCGGACTGCTCATCGGGTAATAATTCTCGTTGTTCAGATTTCTTTAACAGCTCCATAAATCTATCTGTGTCCGAATTCATCATGTCGCGCTAGAGTTTTGGTGACAAGGTGTGTTTGACTAGTGCTTTTATTATATAAAAACACTCAAGTGGTGCATTCCGTTCCAAAGTTTTTTAAAAAAATACCCGAATCCGTGAAAAAGAGGAAATAAAGCGAAAAAAGGAAATAAACAATCGTTTGAGATAAACGAGATATATCAACTGATTTTTTTTAGTTTTTCACGAATTTCGTTGAGAGCGCGAAATTTTATCTTTCTGATATTTGATTCTTGTTGTTGCAATTTAAGGGCTATTTCAGCGGTGGAGTAACCTTCAAGCAGCATCTCAATAACCTGACGTTGTTTTTTCTTCAGGCTTTTAATTAATTGATAAGCATCCTGGTAGGTTTCTGCAAGTGCTATCGTCGGCCTGGGATCTTCACTCTCCATCTTAGGTAACTCCTGACCCGCTTGTTTCCTAACCTGATTTTTTCTTAGATAATTCAGACAGGTATTGCGGGTAGTAATGTAGAGAAAGGCTTTAACATTGATCAGTGTATCAAATTTGTGGTGTCTGCCCCACAACTTTACGAAAACTTCACTGGCAATGTCTTTGGCGTCTTCTGCATTACGGACAAATTTTTCGGCAAAAAAGCACATCAACGGAAAAAAGAGCTGGTGTATTTCTTGAAATGCATGCGCATCCCCTTCCTTAAATTTTGACATCAATTCATGTTCATGTGGGATCGCTTCCATTTCCTGGGGGAATTATTAAACCGTTTGAAAGACAGATATTAAAAAAAATACAAGTTCATAATAAAAAGTGAATAAAGAAGAATAAAGGTCTAAAATGTATTGTGGTGACACTGATTTGAGTTGCAAGAATAAAAAAAATCACCGGAATACCCAAATGCGGCAGAATTGCCAAAGAAATCTATACGAATAATTATAACGGTCACAAATAGCGCAAGCCCCGCAACCTGAGTACCAGAAATCAATAGAAACAACTTTTCCTTTAAAGTCGTGAAGATATACTGTTTTACCGCTGGTGTCTGACAGTGCAAAATCAAAAGCAAGTTTCCCTTTTCCTTGATTATTGTATATGTCTAGAAGTTGTTAAAGCGCGCTATTAATTCTTGTTCATCATTTGGGTTTGCTTCCATTACTTACCAGTCATTAACAGTTGAGTGATACAAAAATCGTGTATAAATATTAGAAAATTGAAATATTCATTCCCTGGGGACTTATCAACAGCAGAAAAGGTTAGAATGGATATGGTTTGGAGCCTTAGTTGTGCAAGGTTAATCAAAATCATGAAAATACCCAAATGGGGCCATAAATGAAGTAATGGTAACGGTGAGACGTAGTGTAATTATTTTAAGTGGGTGTTTATTTACTTGGAAGAAGAAGCTATACCAGGTTTGTAAAAAACAAACCGCCCCAGTTGGGGCGGCTGCTCTTCACCAGAGCTTAACCAGAATCGTCACCACCAAATTAAGTCGAATCGTGGAGTAAAGTTTACTCACAATGGGCCATTTAATTCAGTTGAATTTTTTTTCTCTCATGGCAATGTTATTTGTTCCGAAAAAAGATATTTTGACCGCATACAGGCATCGTAGTAATCTGCATATACGCCCCAAATTCTCTGTAATTAGCCTCATTAACTCGTGCGTATCGCAGGTATTTTAAGCGTCTTTTCACTTTGTCTTTTTCCTGCCCGTTGTGCCGCACATAATATTAGCTGACAACAATACATCTTGCTTTGTGCTATTTGTGCTATATAACAGGCATAGTCACCTGTAAAAGCGATAATTCAAAGTAATGGACCAGGGCGCAGTTATTTTTATGTTTTTTTTGCAAATCAAATTGATCCAGCAGCAAATGATAATTCCATTTACCTTCACAGAAGCTATTGATACCAGGCGCGTATATTTCTTAAACATCCCATTTCCTCAATTGGAAGTGTAAAAATTCCCTGATTTACTTTTGGTGGTTATGCAGCGTTTTAATGCGTTTTTGGAGCGTTTTTTTTAGTTTTTGCAATTACGAGGGGCGGGGTGAAAATGGAAGCAAACTCAGGGTGATTTTTTGCATTCATGAAACGCGCAAAAAACTTCCAATCCCAGATATTTGTACTTCCAAACTCCACGTTATTGTACTATGAGCAAATTCCCGGTTTACCTGCTTTGTAGCGCGTTAATAGCCTTTATGGCATCCTGTGGTAGTTCCCGCCAAGCAACCGCATCGCCTACCGAAACCCCTTCGAGGTATCTACCGCCTCTGCCCGAGTCGCGCATCGAAATTCCTGTAAAAGTGTATATGCGTCCTTTGCTGTCGCTGATGGATTCCCTCACTTCCCGCGAATTCACCAACGACCAGTGGCCCAACTATACGCAGAGCAGTTGTGATTTCCGCTACAAATACCGCTTTGTGCGTTCTCCGTTTCAAATCAGTTGCGTAAACAACAAGGTAAGTATCCGCTTTCGGGGCAATTACCAGATTGCAGGCAGCAGATGCGTATGTGCTTTCGACAAACAGGTAACGCCCTGGGCCAGCGGCAGTTGCGGATTTGGCAGCGAACCCCTGCGGCGGGTAGATGTGGCTATCAGCAGCACCTTGTCGCTGATGCCCAATCACCAGGTAATTACTTCCACCGGGCTGGAATCGTTGCAGGCACTGGACAAATGCGAAGTAACGCTGATGAACAACGACATGACGCCCCTGGTGATGGACAGCATCAGGGCATCGGTAAACAGTTATTGCAGCACCTTCGACCAGTTTGTACAGGCGCTCAACAACCATGAACTGTTACAACGCTGGCGCAGCAAAGGCAGCCAGGTGATGCCGGTAAGCAGCTATGGTTATCTCAATTTGAACCCCTCACTGTTGCGCATCGGGCGGTTTAATATTGTAAAAGATACCTTGTACTTCTCCCTGGGATATTATGGCTACCCGCGTTTTTCGTCAGATAGTCTGCAACTGGTCACCAACAAACCTTTACCTTACATTCAAACGGCAGATACCAAAGGCGGCATCAGCACCTATCTTGATGCAGTGTATGAATACAAATTTTTCAACCAGTTACTCAACGACAGCCTGCGCGATAAACCATTTGAAGTAGAAGGCAGAACATTCGTTATAAAAGATGTGCAGATCGGCGGCACCAATGAAGGAAAAATCCGCGTGGATGTAGCTTTTGCCGGCAGCCGCAAAGGCGTATTGCATATCAGCGGCACTCCCGTGCTCGACACCGCCACCCAGGTATTGTCCATGCCCGATGTAAGCTTTTCGCTGGACACCAAAGACATGCTGATGAACATCGCCAAAGGACTGTTCCGCAAAAAGATCATGAAACAACTGAAAGACCAGGCCGTGCTCGATATTGCTGCTCTTATAACCCGCAACAAGACTGCCATCGAAGCCCGCATGAACCAGCCGGTAACGCCCTGGATGAGCACGGCAGGTACTTTGCAGGAAATCCGTTTGGTGGGTTTGTTGCCCCAGAAAGATTATATACAAGTACAGGCATACATACGGGCAAATATTGCATTAATTGGACACCCTCCGGCTAATCTGTTGAATATGAGCCTTTAGCATATTGAAAAAAGGAGTTAACAAGAGCAACCCGCCCGCCTTTTTATCCGTAAATAGCAATTGAGTTGCCCGGCCAACAGGCGTCAGTCCGCCCGGCAGCAACAGCTCTTATCCGTAAATAGCTATTGCGTTGCTGGTTACAGGGTACGCGTTTCAGGTTACAGGATACAGGTTACCCGTACATGAAACGGTATCCCGATGGAACTTTTCTGTAACCGGCAACTGGTAACCTGTAACCTGTAAGAACATGCCAACCAAACCAACGCCCTTTGCTTATAGATAACTCAAAGATCATCTCATTGCTGAATGGCTGCAGAAGGAACGACCGCAACAGCCAGAAGGAGCTCTATTACCTGCTCCGGGGCTTTGCCATGAAAATCTGTTACCGGTATACCAACAGCAATGAAGAATCGGAAGAGATCGTGAACGAAGGGTTTGTGAAATTGTTCAAAAACATTCATCAGTTTGATGAGCACCGGCAGGAAGATACCCTGCTGTCGCTGAAGGGTTGGTTCAAGCGCATACTGGTGAACACGTGCATAGACCATTACCGGAAAACAAATGCTTCTGTAAACGGACATTTACTGAACCAGGAATCGGAAGCCATACCGGACCAAAGCGAAACAGGAATAGATGTTTTATCTTATAAAGAAATCATTGAAGCAATCCGTTTATTGTCGCCAGGGTATCGGGCGGTGTTTAACCTGTTTGTGATAGAAGGACTCAGCCATGAAGAGATATCGAAAAAACTCGGTATTTCTGTGGGCGCCTCGAAATCAAACCTGTCGAAAGCCAGGGATAACCTAAGAAAACTATTGCTGAACAAATCGGACATAAAGATATATGTATCCCCTCAATGATAAAGACCTGGACCGTTTGAGCCGTGAAGCTGCCGAGCAGTACGATGTGCCACAAAGCACATCGGGCTGGGAGCATTTGCAAAACCGGCTCGACCAGGAACTACCTGTACGGGAAAAGCGCAGGCGTCGCTTCCTGCTGCTGCTCCTGGCGGTGCTTGTGGCCGGCGGTGGTCTGGTATACATGCTGACCGGGTCGCCTGAAGAACAACGCAACATTGCCGGCCAGCCTGGTAAAACGGTTGTATCTCCTGGTGCCAAACCATCAGCAGGCACCGGTGTGTCCGATGCGCCTGCTGCTTCTTCAAGCGAAAAGAATACTGAAGATGAAGTGGTAATGCAACTGCCGGAAAAACCGGTAAACAACAGGCAGCCATTGCCTGCAGAAAAATCTTTGCAACCAGGCGGCACTTCCAATCCAACGTTAGTGGACAAACGAAATGATGATTATACAGCTGATCGGCCGGCTTCACCCGGCAGCAGGGCAGCGGACAGTGGTGTACCCTCCCGCTCGGCGCGTGAACAAAAGCAGGATGCAACTGATGCAAAGGTGAAACAGGATAAGGCTCTCCCCCTCACACAGGTGAAGCGGCACAATGAAACGCCCGGCGAACAAGAAGGCAAGGAAGCCATTGCAGCAACGAAACACGCTAAGGATGCACCCATAACACCAGTGCAACCAGGCAAAGACGCGCTGCAACCTGAACAAACGCAGGACAAAGTGAACAATGAAGGCAATGCCTCTGATGTATTCTCACAAAAATCATTACCAGCATCGCTGCCACAATTGGCAACAGCCTCTTCACTGCTTCGGTCAGGCATCCCCTACCCCGGCCAGTTACCGGTGGCAGCAGCACCTGCTCCGGCTGCACAACAGGCAAATAAAATACATCCCCAACCGGTACGGCAGTGGGAGTTTGGCATAACCGGTGGTCCGGATTACAGTCATGTAAAGAACAAATATTTCGACAGGTCCGGTTTCAATATCGGCGTAACAGTGGGCTTCCGTTTCTCGGACCGCTGGCAGGTAAATACCGGTGTTCTGTATGCGAAAAAATATTACAAAACCGCCGGTGAAGATTTCAAACCTACCTACTGGCCCCAGAACTGGGAAATGTTATTGACTTCCGGTGAATGCTCCATGCTGGAGATTCCGCTGAATATCCGGTACGATATCAGCTACAACGAGAAACGCCGCTTTTTTGTGAGTGCGGGCGCGTCTGCCTGGCTGATGGATAACGAAAATTACATTTGCACCTATAAATATGGCAGCAATGTGTACAACTATCCCTGGCTTTCCGACGCCAATGCGGAATACCTGGTATCGAGCCTGAACTTTTCTGCAGGGTATGAACGCAACATCGGCAACCATTTTTCCATACAGGCAGAACCTTATTTGAAATTGCCGGTAAAGAAAGTGGGATGGGGCAATATTAACCTGGGGAGTTATGGAATGCTATTTTCGGTGAAGTATAGGTTGAGGTGATAATGCGGCCTCCTCACCTCGCCTCAAACCATAGCTCCTTTTCATCATTCCACGCACCATTATAATTAATAAACAACTCTTCCCCTGCCTTCACAGCCCGTACGGTTCGCACCGTAATCTGCTGCAGTTCATAATCCATTTCATATTCACAATTCGCCCGGTAAGAATGATTGTACACAGCCACATACCCCAATGCCATACAACATTGCTTTCCCCCTTCGCCCCATTCAAAAATATAATCGTGCAACAATGTCTTATCCAGATATACCCGTTCTTCCCCGCTCATCACCACCACCGGCGACACTTCCACAACGGTATCTTCCGGTAAATCTGCTGCAGTAAATACTCCTCTTCCCATGTGCTTTGTAGGAGCAATGTATATACAGGGTAAAATCATAGGGTGAAATTAGAGAGTTTCGTTGTAGCTACAGTACCCCTGGCAGAATAAGGCCTAATTTTAAATCAGCTTCTCTCATTTACCTAAATTTGGGCATGACTACGGAACTTGAGCAATCGAACCTGAAAGAACGATTCCTTGAGCTGGTACAGCAGGAAGATGTGCTGGCCATGCGCGATTTTCTGAACGATCAGAATATCAGCGACGTGGCCATGCTGATCAATGAATACCCGGAATATGAAAGCCAGATCATCAGCAACATGCATATCCACCGGGCAGCAAGTGTGTTCAAGATCCTCGACCTGTCAACCCAGAAAACCATTATCCAGGAACTGCCCCCGTTCAAGACTGCAGAGTTGCTGAACCAGCTCCCCGCCGACGACCGTACCGACTTTTTGGAAGAATTGCCCAGTGAAGTAGTAAAAGAACTGGTCCGTACACTCGACCCCGAAGAACGCAAGGTAACACTGGCCCTGCTCGGATATCCAGAAAGCAGCGTGGGCCGCCTGATGACGCCTGACTATATAGCTGTGCAGGTTGACTGGACCATGCAGGAAGTGCTGGACCATATCCGCGAAGTGGGCAAAGACAGTGAAACCATCGACGTGATTTACGTGGTGAACGATCGCGGTGAGTTTGTAGACGACATGCGGATCCGGGAAGTAATTCTCACCAGCCCCGACAGAAAAGTAGGCGACATCATTGACCACCGCTATATAGCCCTGAACGTGCACGACGACCAGGAAGTGGCCAACCAGATTTTCAAAATGAACAACCGCGTGGCCTTGCCGGTGGTAGACGACAACAATATACTCCTGGGCATTGTGACCATCGACGACGTGCTGTGGGTGGCCAATGAAGAATTCAGTGAAGACATCCAGAAAATCGGTGGTACCGAAGCTTTGGATGAACCCTATCTTGAAATGCCCATCATCAAACTGTTCAAAAAACGGGTGGTGTGGCTGATTGTGCTCTTCCTGGGCGAAATGCTAACGGCCACGGCTATGGGCTATTTTGAAGATGAAATTGCCAAAGCCGTTGTGCTGGCGCTGTTTGTACCGCTGATCATTTCCAGTGGCGGCAACAGCGGCTCGCAGGCAAGTACCCTCATTATCCAGGCCATGGCCGTAGGGGAAATTACCATCAGCGACTGGTGGCGCGTAATGCGCAGGGAAATCATTTCAGGATTGTTGCTGGGCAGCGTACTGGGACTGATCGGTTTCTTTCGCGTAGTGCTGTGGAATTCAGTTTTTCATACCTATGGCGACCATACCATGCTCATTGGACTGACCGTAGGCTTTTCACTTATCGGCGTAGTGTTGTGGGGCACCGTGTCGGGTTCCATGCTGCCGATCATGCTGAAAAAACTTGGCGCCGACCCGGCCACCTCCTCTGCTCCCTTTGTAGCTACGCTGGTGGACGTAACCGGCCTTATCCTGTATTTTTCCATGGCCTATATCTTTATGGGCGGAATATTGCTTTGACCCGAAACACACACAACCAGATAACACATGAAGAGAATTACTGCCATGCTGCTGTTCCTTGTAACAGCCATGCCCTTATTCAGCCAGAGCCAACTGACCATTGAAAAAATCATGCGCGACCCGAAATGGATCGGCACTTCCCCTTCCGGCGTATACTGGAGCGCAGATGGAAAATACCTGTTGTTCAACTGGAACCCCGATAAAAACGTTTCCGACTCGCTATATTACATCACCCCCAACCAGCCAACACCACAAAAAGCAACATATTCTTTCCGCCGCCAGATCGTCGATGCCAACGATGTGCGGTACAACGCCTCCCGTACCGCGTACGTATACGAACTTGATGGAGACATTTATATAACAGATGTAAAATCGGGACGCCACCAACGCATTACCCACACCGTGGAAACAGAAAGCAACCCGCAGTTTTCCTTCAACGACACCCGCATTGTATTTACCCGCAATAATAACCTGTATGCCTGGGAACGCAACACCGGCCTGCTGCTTCAATTGACCAACTTCAATACTTCCGGCGAAACCACCCCTGCTGCTGATGCCGGACAGGGACGTTTTGCCGGCCAGCGCCGCGCCGCAGCAACAAGTTCTTCCAACCAGCAGGAAAAATGGCTGGAACAGGAAGCGCTGGAAAATTCCATTGTTTTACAAACCCGCAAAGCAAACCGGGCCTTGCGCGATTCCATTCGCAAACTCACCGGACCGGAAAAAATAGCCCGCGAAATCAAAACCGGCGGCAAAACAGTTTCCGGGCTCAGCATCAGCTACGATGGTCGCTTCATTACCTACCGCCTCACACAGCCTGCCACAGGAGGCAAGAGTACAGTAGTGCCCAACTATGTAACAGAATCTGGTTTCACCGAAAATATTCCTGCACGCACCAAAGTGGGAGCTCCGCAAAGCCAGCAGGAACTGTATGTATACGATCGTGTAAAAGATACTGTGTGGCAGATCAAAACTGATTCCATACCCGGTATCCGCGACCTGCCGGATTATGTAAAAGATTACCCGGCACAACGCGAAAAATTAAAACAGGCTCCGGTACGCACGGTAAGCTTCCAGGTTCCCAACTGGTCGCCGGGCAGCAATTATGCCGTGCTGGATATTAAAGCACACGACAACAAAGACCGCTGGCTCCTGTTGCTGGACGCAGAACGCGGCAACATCAGCCTGCTGGACCGTCAGCGCGATGAAGCCTGGATTGCCGGTCCGGGCATCTGGAGCTTCGGCGGTACCAATACCGGCTGGATTGATAACAACACGTTCTGGTTCCGCTCCGAAGCAAGCGGCTATTCCCATTTATACCTGATAAATGTGCTTACAAAAGATAAGAAGGCGTTGACCAGCGGACAGTATGAAGTGCAGGAAGCAAAACTTTCCAACGACAAAAAATATTTCTACATCATCACCAATGAAGTACACCCCGGCGAAAAGCATTGCTATCGTTTACGCATAAGCGATGGCACAAATGAAAAGCTCACTACCATGACCGGCGCCAATGATGTAGTGATTTCTCCCGATGAGCAATGGCTGGCCATCTTGCATTCCTATAGCAACAAACCCTGGGAATTGTACCTGCAGGAAAACAAACGCAATGGCAAAATCACCCAGATCACTACGCTGGCGCAAAGCGAAGAATTCAAAGCCTATCCCTGGCGCGACCCGGAAATTGTTACCATAACCGCCCGCGATGGCGCCACCATCTATGGACGCTTGTACAAACCGGCCCATCCGCATCCCACCAAACCGGCTGTGATTTTTGTGCATGGGGCCGGATACCTGCAAAACGCGCACAAATGGTGGAGCAGTTATTTCCGCGAATACATGTTCCATAACCTGCTGGCCGATAATGGCTACACGGTACTCGACATCGACTACCGCGGCAGCGCAGGTTATGGCCGCGACTGGCGTACCGGCATTTACCGCCATATGGGCGGCAAAGACCTCACCGATCATGTTGACGCCGCGAAATACCTCACCGAAAAACTGGGCATCGATCCCGAACGCATCGGCATCTACGGCGGATCGTACGGAGGTTTTATCACTTTGATGGCCATGTTTACCACTCCCGGTGTGTTCAACGCCGGCGCCGCCTTACGACCGGTTACCGACTGGGCGCATTATAATCATGGTTATACTTCCAACATTCTCAACCAACCGTTTACCGACAGCATTGCCTACCGCCGCAGTTCTCCCATTCATTTTGCAGAAGGTTTGAAAGGCAATCTTCTTATTTGTCATGGTATGGTTGATGTGAACGTGCACTTCCAGGACGTAGTGCGCCTGGTACAACGACTGATTGAACTGGGCAAGGACAACTGGGAACTGGCTGTATACCCGGTAGAAGACCATGGATTTGTAGAACCTTCCAGTTGGACAGACGAGTACAAGCGTATTTTTAAATTGTTTGAAACCCACCTGAAACGGTAGTTGCCCGGGGCATGGTAGTTAACCATGGGTTTTGAGTACGTTCCCCAAAGGTTAAACCACCTGGCGTCTTTAGCCATGGTGCGCGCACTATAACAGGAAAATCCGCACCTTTTGTACAATAAATCCTTGAAATCCATGGTTAATTCCCCTTGTCGCGCCTTTGCGTGTTTTTGCGGGCTGCCGGTTTATTTTTAATATTGCGCAAGCGTTTGCATATGCCGGGCGTTTTAGAAAACCGCATGCGGGTGCTGTGGGCGGCACAGGTTTTTCTGCAAACTCCGGCGGCGACGCGTGTGAATCCTTGTCCTGAATAACTAAACACTACACCATTATAAATTCAATTTAACCTATGTGCGGAATCGTTGCATATACCGGTCCGAAAGAAGCATATCCTATTATTTTGAAAGGCTTGAAACGCCTCGAATACCGTGGCTACGACAGTGCCGGCGTGGCGCTGCTCAATTCAGGGTTGAAAGTGTATAAGAAGAAAGGCAAGGTAGCCGACCTGGAAGATGCGCTCATAGGAAAAGACCTGCATGCCCATATCGGTATTGGCCATACCCGCTGGGCCACACATGGCGAACCCAATGACCGCAATGCCCATCCGCATACCTCGGCCAATGGCAAACTGGCCATGATCCACAATGGCATCATCGAAAACTATGCACAGCTGAAAAGTGAATTGCTGAAAAAAGGCTACACTTTTGACAGCGATACCGACACAGAAGTCCTGTTAAAGTTTATAGAAGATATCCAGCAAAACAATAATTGCAGCCTCGAAGAAGCCGTTCGGGTAGCCCTGAAACGGGTAGTGGGCGCATATGTGATCATTCTTATTGACCAGGAAAATCCCGATACGCTCATCGCGGCACGCAAGGGCAGTCCGCTGGTAATTGGCATTGGCAAGGATGAACACTTCCTGGCCAGCGATGCCTCACCCATCATTGAATACACAAAAAAAGTAGTGTATGTAAATGACTATGAACTGGCCATTGTAAAGCCCAACGAACTGGTGCTGAAAAACCTGGGCAATGAAAAGATTACCCCGTTTGTACAGAAGCTCGATATTGAACTGGCAGCCATCGAAAAAGGGGGCTTCGATCATTTCATGCTGAAGGAAATATTCGAGCAGCCCAACTCGGTGTTTGATTGTTTGCGTGGACGGCTCGACGCCACTGCGGGCACCATCACCATGGCCGGCGTGGAAAACAACATCGATCAACTCAAAAACGCCAAACGCTTTATCATAGTGGCCTGCGGCACCAGCTGGCATGCCGGCCTGGTGGCAGAGTATGTTTTTGAAGAACTCTGCCGCGTACCGGTAGAAGTGGAGTACGCATCGGAATTCCGTTACCGCAACCCGGTAATCAATAAAGACGATGTGATCATTGCCGTTTCACAAAGCGGCGAAACTGCCGATACGCTGGTAGCCATCGAGAAAGCGAAAGAACAGGGCGCAACGATTTTTGGTGTGGTGAATGTGGTGGGTTCTTCCATTGCCCGCGCCTCCCATGCCGGCGCCTATACCCATGCAGGTCCCGAAATTGGTGTGGCCAGTACCAAAGCGTTTACAGCCCAGTTGGTAGTGCTGATCATGATCGCGTTGAAAATTGCGCATGAGAAAGGCACCATCAACAACAAACGCTTCATGCATTTGCTGAACGAACTCCATGATATTCCCGACAAAATAGCTGCGGTGCTGAAAACCAGCGAGGAAATCAAAAAGCTCGCTGACAAATACAAGGATGCCCGCGACTTCCTGTACCTGGGCCGCGGATACAACTTCCCTGTAGCACTGGAAGGGGCCTTGAAACTGAAAGAAATCTCCTACATCCATGCCGAAGGCTACCCGGCGGCCGAAATGAAACACGGCCCCATTGCCCTGGTGGATGAATCCCTTCCCGTAGTGTTTGTTGCTACCAAAGACTCATACTACGAAAAAATCGTGAGCAACATCCAGGAAATCAAGGCCCGCAAAGGCAAAGTAATAGCTGTGATCAGCGAAGGCGATGAAGTAATCACCCAGATGGCAGACGATGTGATCACCATACCCGAAGCCGATGAACTGGTGGCACCTATCCTGTCGGTGATTCCGCTGCAATTGCTGGCCTATTACATTGGCGTAGGCAAAGGTTTGGATGTAGACAAACCCCGGAATCTCGCCAAAAGTGTTACGGTGGAATAAAGACCGCAGCAGCTTACCTGCACAACCGGATTACGGATTTTAATGTCGAATTACGTATTGCATGAACCAAATCAAACGCAGTCCGCTCAATACGCTGGGATATAATTTTATTCCTCCGAAATATCTTCCTGCGGGAAAAGATGAATACTACCTCCGCAACCGCCAGAACAGGAATGGCATTCATTACCGCCACCTCACTGCCTGGGAAATTGAAATGCTGGTAAGAAACCGCAATACTTCCGACGACTGGAACAAAATACTGGTATCGGACGCTTTCAATCCCGAACTGGTGCAGGATTGCAAATTCTTCGGGCTGGTGCGCATTGGTAAACTGGAACCGTACTACCTCGAGTTTCATAACCTGCGCCGGCCGGTGGGTTTGTACAACAGCACCATCATCAGCTGCGACCTCGGCAACAATGTGGTAGTAGACAATGTGAACTATATCTCCCACTATATCATTGGCAATGACGTGATCCTCGTAAACATCAACGAAATTGCCACTACAGACCATTCCAAGTTTGGCAATGGTATACTGAAAGAAGGCGAATCCGAAAGCATCCGCATCTGGCTGGAAGTGTGCAATGAAAATGGCGGCCGCCGCATCATTCCATTCGATGGCATGTTGCCCGGCGATGCCTGGATGTGGGCGCATTTCCGTCATGACGAAGCGTTGCTGGAAAAATTCAAGGAATTTACCGCCCGCAAGTTCGATGCCCATCGCGGGTACTATGGCACCATCGGCGACCGCACCGTGATCAAGAACTGTCGCATTATAAAAGATGTAAACATCGGCAGCGATGCTTACCTCAAAGGGGCCAACAAAATCAAAAACGTTACCATCAATTCATCTGCAGAAGCCAAATCGCAGGTAGGTGAAGGATGCGAACTGGTGAACGGCATTATCGGTTATGGATGCCGGTTATTTTATGGCGTTAAGGCGGTACGCTTTGTACTTGCGTCCAACTCGCAGTTGAAATACGGCGCGCGACTGATCAATTCCTACCTCGGCGACAACAGCACCATCTCCTGCTGCGAAGTACTGAACTCGCTGATATTCCCGGCACACGAACAACACCATAATAATTCATTCCTGTGTGCTGCCCTGCTGCAGGGACAAACCAATATGGCTGCCGGTGCTACCATTGGCAGCAACCACAATTCGCGCAGCCCGGATGGCGAGATCGTGGCAGGACGCGGTTTCTGGCCGGGACTTTGTGTAAGCCTCAAGCACAACTCACGTTTTGCCTCTTTTGTCATATTGGCTAAAGGCGATTATCCCTGCGAACTCAATATACCCATCCCTTTCTCGCTTGTCAGCAATGATGTAAGCAACGACCAGTTGATCGTTATGCCGGCCTATTGGTTCCGGTACAATATGTATGCGCTGGCACGTAACTCATGGAAATATGTTGACCGCGACAAACGCACCAACAAAACCCAGCTGATAGAATACAATTTCCTGGCGCCGGATACCATCCAGGAGATTTTGCAATCGCTCACCCTGCTGAAATTGTTCACCGGCAAAGCCTGGTTGCAACGCGAAGGCAATCATAAAAATTTATCTGAAGAAGAAATCATTGCCATTGGCGCACGCCTGCTCGACAAGAAAGACCCGGCGGTGGAACAACTCGAAATACTGGCCACCGGTTTTGAAAACAGCAAGCGCAAAGTAAAGTTGGTGAATGTATTGCCTGCTTACCATATTTTCAGGGAATTAATAGTATACTACGCCGTGCAGCAATTGCAGGAGCATATACGCAGCAACAAGATCAAATCATTTGATGAACTGATCGAAAGCCTGCCCAACAGGGTAACGCTGCAGGATTGGCTGAATGTGGGCGGACAACTCATCATGCGCAGCGAACTGGACAAACTCATTCGCCAGATTCATACCGGCAAAGTAAAAAGCTGGGAAGAAGTGCACCAGTTTTATGTGACCCAGGGCGAACAGTATGCGCAGGGCAAACTGATGCATGCCATGGCCGCGCTCCGCGAAGCATGCGGCATATCGCTCAAGAAAGCATCACCGGCGGTACTGAGAGCATTGCTGGAACAAAGCATACTCACCCGCGAATGGATGGTGGAGTCCATTTACCAGTCAAGGGCAAAAGACTATAAAAATCCTTTCCGCAAAATGGTCTACGAAAACAACGAGGCCATGGAAAAAGTGCTCGGCAAACTGAGTGAAAATACTTTTATCAAACAGGAGCAAAAAGCACTGGACGAGTTCAAGGCGTCTATGCAGCAGCTGATGCGGAAATTCAAGGCCGCACCGGTAAAATAACGCCTATAAAAAGTTACAGGTTACGATGGCGTCGTGTAAGGTGCAGCAAATGGTAGCACTTCAACAAGTCTTGTACACCACCATGTCACTCACTTCTGTTGACGCGTTTGTAACCTGTAACCTGCTATTGATTACTTACTTTAATCTTTCACAAACGAAACAATACCTGTCACCAGTTGCTCCGCCAACGGCAGCGAAGGGTCCTGGTAAGTAGCCATATTGGCCTGTCGATCGCCGCTTACGATTTTAAGCACATGGTTCATATCCTGTATGATTAGCAGTTTGGCAGCTGGTTTGGCAGCAGCCAGCTTTTCTGCATCCAACACCGGCACCTGGATATCATTGGTGCCCTGCACAATCAGTACAGGTATTGAAAGTTTTTTGATTGCTTCCTGCGGGTTGTACCGGAGCCAGGAGATCATATAAGGTTGTACTGAGGGACGGAAAAGGGTAAACAATCTTCCATCCACCTTATTTACCAGATGCCCTTGCTTCAGGCTGTCCAGCACTGGTATGGATAACTGGTATAATTCTTCTGAGGCGACTTTTAATTGTTCCTTCAACACTTCATCAATAGGTCGGCCGGTGCCTGCAATGGATACAAACTGGTCGGCGCCTGCGTTGGCAGCCGCCACCATGCCTATCAGTGAGCCTTCGCTGTGACCGATGACAACTACTTTCGAAAATCGTTTGTCTTTTTTCAGCAAGCTGATCCAGCCTGCCGCATCATTGATATAGGTTTCAAAACGCAGGTCGGCTTCTTTCATGCCTGCTTTGGCACTGCCGCCTATACCTCTTTTATCGAACCGTACGGACGCAATTCCATTGTCGGCCAGCGCGTGCGCCAGCAATTTCAATGCATCATTTCTGGTAAAGGCACTGTTGCCGTTCCGGTCGGTTGGCCCTGAACCTGCTATGATCAGTGCTACGGGAATACCTGTAGATTTATCCGGTAAAGTAAGCGTACCGGCTATAGTACCCGAATCCGTTTCGAGGTGGATGTCCGATTCATTGTACGAAGTGTCTGCTACCTGCCGGCCAAATGTCGTTATATGTAACAACAAAACATAGATACAAATGACTATTCTGCGCATGTTCATCATTTTGAGTGAAAAGAATTACGGGCAGTTAGTAGCAAACATTTCCCAAAAGTTACCATTTTTCTGCCAGCTATATTCATCAACGAGCCGTACGCCGGCCAGCACGTTACCGGCATCCTCAGCATTACGCTGGCGCATCCGGACGCATGTCCATCCCCCGCCGGCGGGGCGCCAGCAGCAACTTACAGCGTCAACCTGTTTCAAGCAACCGCCTAAAACCCCTTCTGCTCCACCCCACTCCCGGCGGCAGTACTGCCAGCCCCTTTCACATATTTCTCCAGCCACGCATGTTGCTCATACAGCATATGCAAAATATTCTCCCTGCCCTTATACCCATGCGCCTCGTACGGCAGCGATACAAAACGCACCGTGCCGCCATGGCCTTTTACGGCATTAAACATCCGCTCGCTTTGCACGGGGAAAGTGCCGGGATTATCATCCATTTCTCCATGAATCAACAACAACGGCGTTTTGATCTGGTGCGCATAACTGAAGGGGCTCATCGCAAAATATAATTCAGGCGCCTCCCAATACGTGCGCGCTTCATTCTGAAAACCAAAAGGCGTAAGTGTGCGGTTATAGGCGCCGCTGCGGGCAATGCCTGCTTTAAACAAATTCGTATGCGCCAGCAGGTTAGCCGTCATAAAAGCGCCGTAACTGTGTCCGCCGATAGCCACGCGATTCCTGTCGCCCACTTTCATTTCAGCCAGTTTATTGATGGCCGCTTCCGCATTCATGCGTAACTGGTCCACGAAATTGTCATTCGGTTTTTGTTCAGGCGATGCGGCCACTATCGGCATTTCCGCATTGTCCAGCACCGCATACCCCTGCGTTACCCAAAACACGGGCGAGCCATAGTTGATGGTAGTAAAACGGTGTTCCGAACCACGCACCTGCGCAGCATCGGACGCAGAATTGAACTCACGCGGGTAAGCCCAGATCAATACCGGAAGCGGTTGGTCTTTTCCAGGCTGATAACCTTTGGGCAGGTACAAATTACCGGTAAGGTCCACGCCATCTGCGCGCTTATAGAATATTTTTTCTTTGGTGATGCCTTCCAGTTGCGGATAAGGATTGGTAAAACTGGTGATCTGCCGGTCGGCCACACGCCGTTTCAGGTTTTTGATATAATAATTCGGTACTTCCGTTTGCGATTCGCGGCGCGTGAGCAATACCAGTTGCTCCGGGTCCAGCACATCAGCCACCATTTCAAACACGCCTTCGGAACAACGCCAGATGATGTCCGTCTTCTTGCTGGCCAGATCAAAGCTGGCAAGAAAAGGAAGATCGCCTTTGGGCGAACTGCCGGTGGTGTTATTCATCAACAATCTGGTGTTGTTATGCGACGTGAAAACTACCTGCCGTCCATACTTGTTTTTGATAGTTACGGGATTGCCGGGGTGGTTATAGGCATCGGTAGTATTGCGCTCCCACAGCAATTCCATATTACCCGTAGAAGGATCGAAGCGATGCGTGCGGCTCAGTTGCTTGCCGGCAAGCCCTTCATTCACCAGCGCCAGCGATGCATTGCCCCATTGCACATTGCGGAAACGCATGGTTGTTTTAAACAACAATGTTGGCGTTCCGGTAAATGGCGCAGAAAGCGCATATACAGCATCGTGATATTCTGTTTTCTTTTTGATTAATCCGCTGTCCAACGGTTCGCACCAGGTAATGGTAGCAGGTTCATCATCGCGCCAGTGAAAACTGCGCGGCACGTTTTGTACATTGTCAAAACCGGAAGGGCTGGTTTCCGCAGAAGGCAGTTCAGCCAGCACTTTCACCGTATTTCCTTTCATATCCCAAATGCTTACCACAGAAGGAAATCCTGTTGCCCGCACGAGGTAAGAAAATGGTTGGTGAAGGGTACGGACCAACAGGTATTGTTTATCGGGACTTAAACTGATTGAACTGTAAATGGCCGGTTTACCGATTTTGGTTTCCACGCCATTCACATTTTTCACCAGTTGTGTGGTAGCATAAAATTCAAACAACTGCTCATCATAAGGGGAGCGGATCAGGTCCTGGTACGTGCGGCTGGGTGCGGCCTTGCCAAGATTCTCCTGCACAGCCGGGCCCTTTGGAGTTAGTGGTTTGGACGGTGCAGCAGAAGCAGGTTGCAAAATGGTTTTGTATAGCAGCGTGTTGTCATCCACCCAAACATATTCTGCCCCGAGGATTATATTGAGCGGTTGCTTGTTTATTTTAACTGCTTGCTGTGTAGCAATATCCACCACATACAAATCTACCTGCGAAGCGGCAGTATGTGTAAAAGCAATCTTTTTTTCACCGGGGCTCCAGGTAATATTATCTGCCTTCAACGATGCCGGCAGTCCGGTTATATTGTATGTTTTTCCTGAAGGAAGATGTTTCAATACCAGGTTGTTCACAAACGACTGGCGACTCGGTGCAAAATTGTTGGGGTTGATGCGGAATCCTGCAATGCGCAGTTCCGGGCGTGCCAGTTCTTCCACCGGCGGATACCCGTCGCTTTCTTTCAACAGCATCCATTCGCCATTGCTGTTGACGGTAATACCGGGGGTTGGTTTTGAAAGCACCAGGTCGGCAATTTCCTTCGGAGGCAATTGATATCCCTGGTCCTGTGCAGCAGCGATCTGGAACAAGCATACGATCGCTACAAGTAGCCATTTTCTCATGTTAGTGCAGTTTTAATACGGAATACAAGTTCAATAAATATGACGTCAATCAGGCAAACAATCTTCCGTACGGGACTGCTATTGAGTAAATGGCGCGGTGGGAAGCCCGACACCGCTGTACTTCATTGACCTGCAGCACGTGTCCATTATCAGTAACAAGCGCTAAGGTTGAAATTATTTTTTCTCATCCCCCTTCTTTCCCTTATTTTTGCGGCTCGTTATGATTATTGCTACACATATCAGCCATCATCATACCCCTTACCTCTGGTAAGCCGGTGGTGCTGTTGTGTGCCATATAAATTTGTAGAGGGCTTACCGGTTTGGTAGGCCCTTAGCTTTTTAAACAGGAAACGATGAAACTTCGAATTGCAATCCAGAAATCCGGCAGGTTGTATGAAGACTCCATACAGTTGCTCAGGGAATGTGGCATTGATCTGCGAAATGTAAAAGACCGGTTAAAAACGGAGTCTGATAATTTTCCGCTGGAAGTATTTTTTCTCCGCGACGATGATATTCCGCAATACGTGGAAGATGGCGTGGCCGATGTGGGCATTGTAGGTGAAAACGTATTGTATGAAAAGAACAAGCAGGCAGAAATTGTGGAAAAGCTGGGATTTGGAAAATGTCGGTTATCCGTAGCCGTTCCCCGCAATGAGCAATACGAAGGCGTTGCTTCCCTCAATGGGAAAAGAATCGCCACCAGTTATCCTTTTCTGGTAAATGAATTTCTGAAGAAGCACCAGGTAAGCGCAGAAATACACGAAATCAGTGGTTCCGTTGAAATTGCTCCCGGCATCGGGCTTGCCGATGTGGTGGCCGACCTCGTAAGCAGTGGCTCGACCCTGCTGATGAATGGCTTGAAAGAAGTGGAAGTGATCATGCAATCGCAGGCCGTATTGATACGAAACCATCAATTACCGGCCGCCACGGTACAAGTGCTGGAAAAACTCCTGTTCCGCATCCGCAGCGTAAAAAAAGCCAAACACAACAAATACATCCTGCTCAATGCGCCCAATGAACGGCTGCAGGAAATCATTGCCCTGCTGCCCGGTATGAAAAGTCCTACCGTGCTGCCGCTGGCGCAGGCCGGATGGAGCAGCGTGCACAGCGTGGTGAGTGAAGACACCTTCTGGGACATCATTGAACAATTAAAAGCAGCAGGCGCCCAGGGCATCCTGGTAGTGCCGATCGAGAAAATGATTATCTAAAAAAATTCATCCTGTTGTAATTTACCCGCCAAAACGATCCATTATGAAGCTTTACAAATACCCGCAACAAGCAGACTGGCAGGAACTGATCAAAAGGCCTTCACTGGACACTGCTTCGCTGGAATCTTCTGTAAAAACCATCCTGGAAGCCGTAAAACAGGAAGGCGATGCAGCCATTTGCCGGTTTACCAAACAATTTGATAAAGCTGATATACAGGATCCCGCCGTACCTGCTGAAGCATTCATGGAAGCGCAGGCTGCACTGGACCCTAAATTGAAAGCGGCTATCCTCTCTGCCCGCGTAAATATTGAAACATTCCACAAAACACAGCTCACCGATACTGCTCCCGTAGAAACCATGCCGGGCGTGCAATGCTGGCGGAAAAATGTGGCCATTGAAAAAGTAGGGCTGTATATACCGGGAGGTTCCGCTCCGCTCTTCTCAACCTTGTTGATGCTGGGTGTACCGGCAAAGTTGGCCGGTTGCAAAGAAATTATTGTGTGCACACCTCCCGATGCGTCCGGCAAAGTGCCGGATGTGATTCTTTTTGCCGCCAAAGCCGTAGGCATCACCAAAGTGTTCCGCGTGGGCGGAGTGCAGGCCATTGCCGCCATGGCTTATGGTACACAATCGATTCCCCGCGTGTCAAAGATATTCGGACCGGGCAACCAGTATGTTACCTGCGCCAAACAACTGGTGCAGCGCGAAGGAGTGGCTATCGATATGCCCGCCGGTCCCAGTGAAGTGGCCATTTTTGCCGATGACTCCGCCAACGCAGCCTATGTGGCCGCCGACCTGCTGAGCCAGGCCGAACACGGCGCCGACAGCCAGGTGCTGCTCGTAAGCACCAGCGAATCCAAACTGCAACAGGTAGCGGAGGAAGTGAACAGGCAGGCCGCTTTATTGCCACGCCAAGCCATCATTCAGCAATCCTTGCAAAACAGCAAGATGGTACTTGTACACAATGAAGAAGAAGCGATGGCGCTGTTGAATGAGTATGCGCCTGAACACCTCATCCTGAGTTGCGATCATGCCCCAACATTGGCAGCGCAGGTGGTGAATGCCGGTTCTGTTTTCCTGGGCCATTATTCACCTGAAAGCGCCGGCGACTATGCCAGCGGTACCAACCATACATTGCCCACCAATGGCTTTGCGCGTATGTACAGTGGCGTTAGTACAGACAGTTTTGTAAAAAAGATCACCTTCCAGCAATTGAGCAAAACAGGTTTGCGCAATATCAGTAATACCGTAATTGCCATGGCAGAAGCTGAAGGATTGTCCGGACATGCCCACGCCGTTCGTATCCGGATGAGCGACAATTGAGCCTTGTAGCAACCATCCCTATGACAACCATCTATTGACCACTATTTACAATTCCGGCAAATGCAATTTGATCTGAATAATCTGTTACGTGATAATATCAAAAACCTTGTTCCCTATTCTTCTGCCCGCGATGAATTCAAGGGCGAAGCCAGCATATTCCTCGATGCCAATGAAAACAGTTATGGTTCGCCCCTCACCAAATGGTACAACCGCTATCCTGATCCGCTGCAGTGGAAACTGAAAGAAAAACTCTCGGGCATTAAGGGCGTGCCGCCGGAAAATATTTTTTTGGGCAATGGCAGTGATGAATGCATCGATGTACTGCAAAGGGCCTTTTGTGAACCGGGCGTCGATAATATTCTGATCTGTCCGCCCACCTATGGCATGTACGAGGTAAGCGCGCACATCAACAATGTTGCTGTAAAAAAAGTACCGCTTACCCCTGCCTTTCAACTCGACCTGCCCGCTATTGAAGAAGCGATTGATGATCATACCAAGATGATCTTCTTGTGTTCGCCCAACAATCCTACCGGCAATTCTTTGCTGCGGGAAGATATTGAAGTGATCCTGAACAACTATTTCGGGCTGGTGGTGATTGACGAAGCCTATATCAATTTTTCGCGTTTCCGTTCATTTACACAGGAACTGAATGACTATCCCAACCTGGTAGTGATGCAAACGCTGAGCAAGGCATGGGGACTGGCCGCGCTGCGCATCGGTATGAGCTTTGCTTCAGTGGACATTATCCAGGTAATGAACAAAGTAAAACCACCCTATAACATCAACCAGGCGTCGCAGGAACTGGCATTGCAGGCATTTGATGAGGTGGAACAGGTGAATGTCATGATCCGCGATATTGTGCAGCAGCGCAATGCTTTGGAAGAAACAATGCAGACGCTCCCGGTGGTACAGCATATATACCCTTCAGATGCCAATTTCCTGCTGGTGAAGGTAACCGACCCGAAAGCTATCTATCATTACCTGTTGCAACAGGGCATCGTGGTGCGCGACAGAAGTAAAGTGGAGTTGTGCGAAGGATGTTTACGCATAACAGTGGGCACCCCCATGGAAAATGAGGCGCTGGTAAATGCACTGAAAAATTACCGGCAGGCATAAAGCACACCTTACCGGCGTTACACTCATTAAAAAGATATTTTGTAGCCTTATACCCTGTGCCCTGAATAACGGTAATTTTAAAGCTCACCTTCTTTAAAAAAATGAGTATGAAATACCTGATTGTTTTTGCACTGGCAGTATTCATAGCGGCTGCAGCTTTCAAAAGCGCTTCGCTTTCGCCCGCGCCCGTTGCTACGCCGGCATTTGCTGAAGACAATGGAGGCATAACCTTACCGGAAGGATTCAGGGCTGTAGTAGTGGCCGATAGCCTGGGCGCAGCACGTCATATCGCTGTTTCCAAAACCGGCGATGTGTATGTAAAGATGGAACGCGTACGCGATGGCCGCGGTATTGTGCGCCTGCACGATGCCAATGGCGATGGTGTGGCAGACCAGATCAGTGCTTTCGGTCCATTCAGCGGTACAGGTATTGCCATTAAAAACGGTTATCTCTACGCTTCTTCCAACAGCGAAGTGTTTCGTTACAAACTCAACGACCGCGAAGAACCCATCAACACGGAACAACCGGAGAAGATCATCACCGGTTTGATTGACCGTAGAGAACACAACTCCAAATCCATTGCCCTCGACGATGCAGGAAATATTTACGTCAACATCGGTGCGCCCAGCAATGCCTGCCAGATTAGAAACCGCACCAAAGGTTCACCGGGACAAGACCCTTGTCCGCTGCTCGATAGCGTAGGCGGCATCTGGCAGTTCAGGACAGATAAACTGAATCAAACCTATAAAGATGGCGAGCGCTATGCCACCGGCATTCGCAATATTGTTGCGCTGGCCTGGAACAATACCGCCAACGATTTGTACGCTGTGCAACATGGCCGCGATCAACTCAATAACCTTTATCCTGAATTATACAACGAGGAACAAAGCGCTGAACTACCGGCAGAAGAAATGTTCCGGGTAAAAAAAGGTTCCGATTTCGGATGGCCCTATTGCTATTACGATCACCTGCAAAAACAAAAAGTGCTTATGCCTGAGTATGGGGGCGATGGCAAAAAAGTAGAACGTTGCGCTGATAAACAAAAACCCATCTATGCATTCCCGGGCCACTGGGGGCCCAACGGGTTGCTGTTTTATACCGGCACGCAGTTCCCGGAAAAATACCGCAACGGCGCTTTCATAGCTTTCCATGGTAGTTGGAACCGCGCGCCCAGGCCACAGGCCGGTTACTTTGTAGTGTTCCTGCCATTCAAAAACGGCATGCCTTCCGGCGATTATGAAATATTTGCCGATAATTTTGCCGGCGGTAACCTGGACCCCGGCAAAGCACGTTTCCGCCCCTGCGGGCTGGCACAGGGACCAGACGGTTCATTGTATATTTCCGATGATCAGAAAGGAAGGATCTGGAAGGTGATGTATACCCAATAGCAGGGGCATTCCGGTTTTACGCATCACCGCAAAACATTGGTTGCATGAAAAGAATCCACATAATTTTCTCACTTGTTGTCATCACTACAGTGTTGTTGTCGGCACAAACCAAACCGGTATCCAAAGAAAGAATGGCGGCCGGCAAAAAAGTGTACGACACCTATTGCCTGACCTGTCACCAGGCCGATGGCACGGGCGTACCGCGCCTGAACCCGCCACTGGTGAAAACAGATTTTGTATTGGGCGATAAAAAGCGACTGATTGGCATTATACTGAAAGGCATGGACGAACAGGTGGAAATCGATGGCAATTACTACAACAATGTAATGGCCTCGCACGATTTCCTCAGCGACCAGGAAGTGGCCGATGTGCTCACTTTTATCCGTAACAGTTTTGGCAACAAGGCCGGCGCCGTATCGCCTGCCGAAGTAAAGGCTGTACGCGCTGCATTGAATAAAGCAAGCAAACGTTAATTCACTTTAATCAACCAAAGTTTTGTTTTGAAACGCATACTGTTTATTGACCGGGATGGGACATTGATACTGGAAGCACCTCCCACTTACCAGCTCGACTCGTTTGACAAACTCAGTTTTTACCCGCACATGTTCGAATTCATGGGCCGCATTGCCCGTGAATTGGATTATGAACTGGTGATGGTGACCAACCAGGACGGCCTGGGCACCGCCTCTTTTCCTGAAGATACCTTCTGGCCCCTGCATAATTTTGTTTTGAAATCGCTTGAAGGGGAAGGCATTCATTTCAGCGCCGTGCATATTGACCGCTCCTTTCCGAAAGACAATGCGCCTACCCGCAAACCGGGCACCGGTATGCTGACGCAATACCTCAACAATCCTGCCTACGATATTGCCAACAGTTTCGTGATCGGCGATCGTATTACTGACGTGCAACTGGCCAAAAACCTGGGCTGCAAAGCCATCTGGCTCAACAATGATCCGGGGCTGGGCGCCGCAGAAATCAAGGACCAACTGGAAGCACTGCAGCCGGTGATAGCGCTGGAAACAAAAGAGTGGAGCGATATCTATTCCTTCCTGCGCATGGGGCTGCGCACGGTTGAACATGAACGTAATACCAACGAAACACAGATCAAAATCCGCCTCAACATCGACGGTTCAGGCAAATCTTCCATTCATACCGGTCTCGGCTTCTTCGATCATATGCTTGACCAGATTGCGCGTCATGGTAAAATGGACCTGCATATTGAAACAAAGGGCGATTTGCATATTGATGAACATCATACCATTGAAGATACCGGCATTGCCTTAGGCGAAGCATTTGCCAAAGCCCTGGCCGATAAACGCGGTATGGAGCGTTATGGATTTGCGCTGCCCATGGACGAAGCCGATGCAAAAGTGCTGATCGATTTTGGCGGCCGCAACTGGCTGGTATGGAATGCCAGTTTCAAAAGAGAAAAAATTGGCGAAATGCCTACCGAAATGTTTTTCCATTTCTTCAAGTCATTTTCCGATGCCGCCCGTTGCAATCTCAATATCGAATGCCACGGCGACAACGAACACCACAAGATTGAAGCAATTTTCAAGGCATTTGCCAGGGCTATCCGCATGGCAGTAAAACGGGACCCGTTGTCGAACTACCTGCCTTCAACGAAAGGAGTGTTATAAAGGTTTTTGGATAAATGGTTGCGCGGAATCCGGGCGACTGTCCTGCAACTTCTCGTCACCGCTTCTTCCCTATTACACCAGCCAAACCAATGCTATGAAAGAAGTGAAAACTGCTGGTGCTTTCGGTTACAGGAACGCGGTACTGGCTATTTATTTGCAGGAAAGCTTCATCAAACAGGTTGAGTTGAATGCCAACCCCCAACGGCATATAGGCGCCCCAGTATACCTGCGCCTTGCTAACGCCAACGCCTACCTGAAAAAATGGAGATACCCAGTATTTGTTGGAAAAAAGTTTGCCGCGAATGTTTACGTCGGCTTCCAGGAAAAGCCCATCGCCTCCCGGTTGCGACTCAGTGATAGTAGTTTCGTCAAGAAAGGAACCTGCCAGCATAGCCGTAAAATCGAAGTAGGGAGAAAGGCCGTCAACGTAATTCACGGCCAGTCCCGGCGCCATTTCTTTCAGTTTGCCAAATTTGCCGTCTTCCAGGGTAGCAGCCAGAGAAGTTGCTCGTATATGCGCGGCCGTTTTATAATCATTCAGTAGAAAGTGTACACCAAGAGTGGGAGCTTGCACGTATTTTTTTTCATCCTGGCAGAGCGCGATGCCCGGCAATACAGCGATTGCTGCAACCAGGCGCTTGATTTTCTTCATACTCCGGTAGTTTTTGAAGGTATGAAGCAAAAATAGCGGAAATAAGCCGAATGCAGTCAGCGCTTCATCCTTCTTCCTTGCCTGTTGCAGCTGCTTCCTGCGGCGCTTCCTTTCCCAGGTATTCCACCTTGACCCTGGTCAAGCCTTTGGAGATGAAGCCCAGCCGGGAGGCGGCGGAGCGACTGAGGTCAATTACGCGCTTGTTTAACCGATGCATGCGATCGATGATGCGGACAACTACCGTTTTTTTGTTGCTCAGGTTGGTCACGCGCACCCAGCAATTGAGGGGATAAGTGTTGCTGGCAGCCGTTATGTTTTTTTGTGAGAATACTTCGCCGTTGGCGGTGGTGCGTCCTTCAAATTTGTCGTGGTAATAACTGGCAATACCTGTCTGCACGGCTGCTACTTTCCGGGATTTGTTTAGCTGGATGCTGTCTGTTTCCTGCGCCACAAGTGCTGCCGTTAACCCTTTGCAGGTCAGGCAAATCAGGAGGAGTTTTTTCATGGGACATGCTTTTACAGTATAGCCTTGTCAGCATAATACCGGTCGCGCAGTGCCTTGTCCTCACCATAAATATCGTCATAAAACACCAGCCGGCCTTCCCTGCCTTCGGTGCTGAAATAGCGGATGAAGATCGGTACGCGGGCAAAGCCAGACACCACGTGCTTTTCCTGTCTTTTGATCCAGTTGCGCAAGGTATCCGGATGATACCGGACCGTATCGTTGCGCACCAGGAAGTCTGCCAGTTTCTGAAATTCCTTTACGCGTACGCAGCCATGACTCAGGGCGCGGTTTGCCTGGTTAAACAACCACCGGGCATTGGTATCGTGCAGGTATACACTATACTTGTTAGGGAAATTGAATTTTAATACTCCAAGTGAATTATCATCACCCTGCCGTTGTTTCAACAGGTACGGAAAATTCTTTTTGTTCAGCCGGTGCCAGTTGATGCTGTCCGGGTGAATAATACTATCGTTTTTGTCTACCACCATCAGGTTTTGCTTCGCCAGGTAATTCACATCCTTTTTGATCTGCGGAAGCATTTCTTTGAAAATGATGCTGTAAGGCACCGTCCACTGAGGATAGGTAATAAAATTGGAAACGCTGGAAGTAAGCAGGGGCGTACGGGTCCTCGGGCTTCCTACGATCACCCGCGATTCCAATACCACTTTGCCGGAATCCACCACTTGCAGGTTATAAGAGGGAATATTTACCCATATGTAGGTGGTGGGCAGCGTATCGGGCAGCAGCCGGTACCGGTCGAGGGTGATGGCCACCCGTTTGAACTTTTCCCAGTCGGTAAAATTCAAAGCCTGTATGGTAGCGGCATTGAGTTTGCCGGTTTCTTTCAGCCCTTTGCTTTTCTGGTATTGGCTGATGGCCTGTTTCCATTCTTCTGCCGTCATGGAATCGCTGGGCGACAACACATAATCTTCTTCAAACAAACGCCGTTGCAGGGCTGCATACAGCGCAGCAGAATCTTTATTGGGCCAGGCAATGTAGGTATGCCGGCGAAACGATCCCACAGAGTCAATGAATTTACCCAGCGCTTCTTTTAGCGCGGTATAACCGCTGTGTTTGGGTTCCAGCTGATGAAAAACGGTAGCTACATTCCGGTAATGCACCAGGCTGTCGAATGCTTTACGGTAAAACTCCTCGCCCAGCACCGTGTCTTTTCGTAACGTAACGCTGTCGTAATCCAGCCTTCCCTGGTTCAGGTGCCTGCATATCTGGAAAAAAGCATCGGTGAGCATGAGATCGGCCCGTGACCAGAGGGCTGCATCGCGCAAAGCATTGGAGTCGGTGGCAATCAGGTTCCGGATGCCGCTTAAGGCGCGGTAGTGGTAGTCAGCAGGAAAAAGCCCATACCGTTCCGCATGGCGGATAAAATTGTACAGGCTGTCGCCGAGCGGCGACCACGCTTCCTGTCCGCACCAGATCGGTTGCCAGTTCCTGCTTTTGTATAAATTATTGACAATGGTATCTTTTGCAAGCACTACGGTATCATTCAGTCTCCCCCGGTTATCAAGCACAAAATCCAGCGCAGCTTTAATATTCCGGCTCACCCGCACATCAAATTGCTCAGGTGCCTCCACAATATCCGATTCCGGTGGCTTCTGCGTGGAGTGGCAGGCTACTATAAAGGGCGTGAATACCAATAACCACCGCCACAGGCCTGAATTCATAGTCTTGTACATATTAGGGAACCCGGGGATAAGCCGGTGCATAAAAACCATCCAACAGATGTATTCAACGTGTAATCCGTTGCAATGTTATACAAAATACCATTTCAGCCGGATTTTTTGATATCTGTGGCGATAATTTTATGCACGCCCGGTACCGTCAAATATCCTGACAATCAGGCCTTACCGCAAGCATTTTCAAGACGAAACGGCGGTATAGGCAGAGGAATTGAGGAAGAATTGAGGTGAAAAGCAAATTAATTGTATTGCTTACTGGCTAAGGATGGCTTGGCCGGACCTCTTCCGGCCCGGTAGACATTGAACTATATAATCCTTTGGCAATCCAGCCCTGCCTTTACTTGAATTTTGCTGTTTTTTCATCCCCTGTTACATGGCCGCCCGAACGGATCTGGATCTGCACATTGCTGATCCATTCCGAACAACCTTTACGGTAAAGCGCTTCGTTCACTTTGTGGAGCAGCCCCATCACTTCTTCGTATGTGCCTTCCAGTATGGTAGCAAACGGGGTTACTTCATATTTCACGCCCGATTGCTGAATAACTTCAATGGCTTCGTCTACCCATTCGTATGGATGTTTGTCCAACACAATCGGTACGATCTGCAGAGAGGCATTAATGGTATAGTTGTGCATGATGACAATAAATAAGGGGGCAAAAATAGCAAAGGGGCAATACAAATCACGCAAAGTAGGTCTGAATACTGCGATATGACCTGCCCTTATTATTTCACGCCCGCTGCGGCCGGCGCCACAATGGCCTCCACATGAATCACAGCATCGGTATTAATAGGACCGTAGATATGGGGAAATGTTTGCGCTATAGAAGGAGACCACTCGTAAATCAACAGGCTTTTCAGTTTACCGGTATCAATAGCCAGCTTTACCAGGTGTTGCTTACCGGAAAAATAGCGTTGCAATACGCCTTCTACCTGCTCTTCCTGCGAGCAGTGGATAAAACCTTCTTCTTTCAGTGAAGGAGATTCGTACCAGCCTTTTTCACGGGCGGGTTCCCATTCGCGTGTAGTGGTGATGTGGTAAATAACAGGCATAGGTTATAGTGTTCTTTTAATGTGTTGCTCCAGCAATAAAAGATCTGCCAGCACAATAGCCGTAACGGCCTCCAGTACAACGGGCACGCGTAAAGCTATGCACAGATCATGCCTGCCCTTCACAGAAAAACTTTCCTGCTTGCCCGTTTCCCAATTCAGCGTCAGCTGTTCTTTGGGCGTGGAAGAAGTTGGTTTGATGGCAATGCGAAACACCAGTTCATTTCCATTGGTGATGCCGCCTACAATTCCTCCCGCATGGTTGGTGCGTGTTTTGCCCGATAAATCTTCGATGGCATCATTATGCTCGCTGCCAAACATCCTGGCCGCAGCAAAACCGGTCCCGAATTCGATGCCACGAACGGCCGGAATGGCAAAAACTGCATGACTGATAAGCGATTCTGCCGAATCGAAGAAAGGCTCTCCCAGTCCTATCGGCAAACCATTGGCCCGGCATTCAACAATTCCGCCTACCGAATCTTTTGCCTCGATGGCTTTTTGCAGGCCCTTATCAGGATCTGCTTCTCCGGCGATTTCTACAATCCGCGCCTGTACCTTGATGTTACCCAGCAATTTTTTGGCAATGACGCCTGCAGCCACCAAACACACCGTTAAACGACCACTGAAATGACCACCTCCACGGAAATCTTCATACCCGCCGAATTTTTTGTGCGCCACGAAATCGGCGTGCCCGGGCCGCGGTACTGCCCGTTGCTTTTCATAATCGCCGGAACGGGTATTTTTGTTTTCAAAAAGTATGGTCAACGGCGCGCCGGTGGTTTTATTGTTAAAAACACCGGTTTTGAATAAGGGAATATCATCTTCTTTACGCGGTGTGGTACCTTTTTGAATGCCTCCTTTGCGCCGTTCAATATCGGCCATGAAATCATCTACGGTAAGCGGCAGCCCTGCAGGACAACCGTCTACCGTAAGTCCTACGCAGTCACCATGTGATTCTCCAAAAATGGTTATACGAAATATGCGACCGAATGAGTTCATGGATTATAGTATGATGAGTGAATGATTTTATGGTTGAAAATTATATTGTCGGGTGCTGCATGGCTTTTTCGTTGGAAACGGACACGGACACCTGCAAGTGGCGCAGGTGATCGTAAAAGTCCGGGTAGGATTTGTTCACCGCTTCGGCATCTTCGATCACCATCTCCCCCTTTGCCTTCAGCGCTGCGACGGCACAAGCCATGGCTATGCGGTGATCGTGGTGGGAATGCACCCGCGCTCCCTGCACACCGGTACCGCCTTTGATGATCATGTCGTCGCCCTGCAACAGGATTTCAATGCCCATTTTGCCAAATTCTTCCTGCAACGTAAGTGCCCGGTTGCTTTCCTTGTGGGTAAGCCGGTTCACGCCTTTGATGGCAGTAGTGCCATCGCAATAGGCTGCCAGGGCAACAAGCGGCGGAAACAGGTCGGGGCACTCGGTAGCATCAAACACAAAAGGCTGCAAGGCAACGCCGGGACGTGGACCGATTGCAATAGCTTCATCCCTTATAGACATTACAGCGCCTGTTTGCATCAATGCCTGCAGAATAGCTTTATCTGCCTGGGTGGATTGCACGTCCAGCCCTTTTACCGTAATCATACCTGCTACGGCGCCGGTTACCAGCAGAAAAGCCGCGCCGCTCCAATCGCCTTCAACAGTATAGGTGACGCCTTTGCCTTCCTGTGGCTTACTGAAGTAGAACTGCTCATAATTGCGGTTTTCCACTTCCCACCCGAAATGTTTCATTACCTGCAGCGTGAGGTCGATATAGGGTTTGCTTTTTAGGTTATTCACGCTGATGGTCACATCAGCAGCGCCGGCAGCCGCATAGGCCATCAGCAAACCCGTGAGGAACTGGGAACTGAGCGAGCCGTCAACGGTAATATTGGCCGGACGCAAAGCTCCCTGTATGTGCAGGGGCAGTTTGCCCTGGTTACTGCGGATTCGGATGCCGAGTTGCGGAAAGATTTCGTCGAAGAAATGCATGGGCCTGGTTACGAGGCTGCCCGTTCCGCTGATGGTAATCTCCTGGTCGCTCAGGGCGGCCAGCGGCGTAAACATGCGTATGCCCAGCCCGCTTTCGCCGCAATTGATTTCGGGCGCCACCGGGCGAACGCCCTGGCTGGTAACCACCAGTTCTGTTCCTTTGTCTTCCACCACAGCGCCCAGTTTCTGAATTACATCCATGGCGGCCTTATCATCATTTGATCTGCCGGGATGCCGGATTACGGTTTTGCCTTTTACCAGCAATGCCGCAGCACAGGCTCTTTGCATGGAACTTTTGGAAGTGGGCGCCTGTATCTCGCCTTTTGGTATGGATGGTTGAATTGTTACGATCATAGTTTGTATGCTAAATCACAAAAACAAATTACATCTGCGTGCACTTGCTATTTTTTCTAAATCAATTGCTCCAATTCGGTTACAGGTAATTGTTTTACCACACCCTTCCCGATTTTTTCCAGCAACACATAGTTCATGGTAGTACGTTCACGCTTCTTATCCATTTTCAGGATATTCAACGCCTGTTGCTTATCGAACGCCAGTTCTGTAGGAAGCCCGTATTGGTTCAGCACCTTGATGACTGCTGCCGTGTCTTTAAAGCGGACCAGCTTTTCTGAAATACGGCATGCCGCCGCCATGCCAATGCTGATGGCCTCTCCGTGTCCCAGCACATACATGTTTTCAATGGCATGGCCGAGGGTATGGCCGAAATTGAGCAGCCGCCTTTCACCCGTTTCGAATTCATCCTTTCGCACTACCGCAGATTTTATGGAAGCATTCTTTCTGATCAGGGCTGATAGCGCTGTTTTATTTTTTTGGAAGTGCGACAGTTTGTTTCGTTCGAGTTCCCGGAACATGGCTGCATCCTTAATGCAACTGTGTTTGATTATTTCCGCAAAACCGTTCACCCATTGGTCCTGCGGCAGCTTTTTCAGAAAACTGTAATCGTATAGCAGGAATTCAGGTTGCCGGATCGTTCCCACGAGATTTTTGTACACGCCTACATCAATACCATTCTTGCCGCCAATGGCCGCATCTACCATGGCCAGAATGGTGGTAGGCACAAACGCTGCGCGTATGCCGCGCATATACACGGCCGCAACATAACCGGTAATATCCGTTACCACACCGCCTCCCACACCAATGAGCAGGGTTTTACGGTCGGCGCGGTAACCGATCAACTGATCGATTATATAGTTGGCGGTAGCCTGCACCTTATGCTCTTCACCGGCCTTCAGCACGATGGTGTTATAACCTTTGAATTTTCCGGGATATGCCTGGAACACGTTTTCATCGGTCACCACTACGGTGTGCGTTTTATCGACCAGTTTACCCAGCTGTGTAAAGTCACCATCGAAGTAATACGTAACCTTTGCAGATGAAAACTGATATGACTTTTTAAGCATCATCGTTATTTGTATGCTGGCATTTGCGGTGGGGCCAGGGTTTTCTTCACGGAATGAAGCCGTTGAAGGTTTGGTAACGCCTCACTTTCCGGTCCTTTCCTGTTTCCTTTGCGCCCTTGTTACGCGGGTGCTTTGGCAAATGCTTCCAGCTCGTTGTCCAACGTTTTGTTTTTGTGGTATTCTTCCTGGTTGGCAATGAAGTCCATTACCTGCTTTACGCCGCTGGGATTTACGGTATAGGCGGCGTAGGTATCGTGCCATTCAAAGGCGGCGTCCATCAGTTTGTTGCCGTTGATCCATTGTGCGGATTCATCGCGCACCATACGTATCACCTGCGACAAATTCTGTGCAGGATGCAACTGGATCAGCGCATGCACATGGTCTTCCACGCCGTTCATGGACAGCAACCTGATGCCTTTTTCCGCTGCTGATTGCTGCATATGCGGAAACAGCACCGCCCGTACGGGCTTTTTCAGCAATGGCGCCCGGTCTTTCACGCTCCAGATGGCGTGCACGTACAGAAAAACCTTGGTATCGTTGGTCATGCAAGCCTGTTCTTTTGCGCCTGCCGGATCAGGAATTCATCACACGGTTCTGGTGGTTGATGCTTTCCATATGCACCGCGTCGAAATACCGGGTAATAAATTCCTTGCTCAATCCCAGTTTCTCGCCTTTGCCAAAGGCACGCTCCAGGATTTCGTTCCAGCGATTGGTTTGCAGGATGGTTATATTGTTGTTCTTTTTGTATTCGCCTATTTTTTCGGCTATACGCATACGTTGTCCCAGCAGTTGCAGCAGTTCATCGTCGAGATGGTTGATCTGCTGGCGCAGTTTTTCCAGCGCGGCATGAAATTCTTCGGAGTTGCTGACTTCCTTGCGCCATACAATTTCACCCAACATTTCGGCCAGTCTTTCGGGTGTTATTTGTTGTTTGGCGTCGCTCCATGCCTTGTCGGGATCGATATGACTTTCAATCATCAGGCCGTCGAAGTCGAGGTTGATGGCCCTTTGCGCCACGTCCAGCAAAATATCGCGGCGACCTGAAATATGCGAAGGGTCATTGATGATGAGCAGTTCCGGGTTACGCCGTTTCATTTCAATGGCCAGGTGCCACATGGGCGCATTGCGGTATTCGGTATTGCCATAGGAACTGAACCCACGATGGATCAGTCCGATCTGTTTGATACCTGCTTTGGCTACGCGCTCCACGGCGCCGGTCCACAGCTCGAGGTCGGGGTTGATAGGATTCTTGATTAATACCGGTACGTCCACGCCGCGCAAAGCGTCTGCCACTTCCTGCACGCTGAAGGGATTTACCGTGGTACGTGCCCCGATCCACAGCACATCTACATCGAAAGTAAGCGCATCTTCCACCTGCCGGCCGGTGGCCACTTCTACCGTAACCGGTAAACCGGTCAGTTTTTTGGCCTGTTGCAGCCAGGGCAGTCCGCGGGTACCAATGCCTTCAAAACTCCCCGGCCGGGTGCGGGGTTTCCATATACCGGCACGCAGCATATCAACGCGGCCCGTGGCGGCCAGTCTTTTGGCCGTTTCCAATACCTGTTCTTCTGTTTCAGCGCTACAAGGCCCGCTGATAATGATCGGACGCTTTTTCCAGACCTGCTGCACGATTTCTTTCATTGTTGTTTGTGTTGCTTCCATATGAGATTTCAAAATTTCTGGTTTCAAAATTTAAAGATTCATTGCAGGGGGCGACGTTTGTGTTCCAGGCCGCTGAAGTGAATCTTCAAATTTCTTCATCAGAATTTTTTGAAATCTTCAGCGCCTGCTGTCGGCTTCATTCATCCGTATCCTTCTGCCCCTGTAATTTTTGCCGTCGATGGCGGCGATCATCTGCCGGGCTGCTTTGCGGTCAATTTCTATCCAGCTGTTCATTTCCTTCATATCGATGCGGCCCAGCACATCTTTACGCAGTTCGCTCATATCGAGAATGAACTGCAAAAAGCTTGCTTTATAAAATCCGTCTTTGGTGCCGAGGTTTACAAACAGCTTCGTATAGTCGCCGCCATTACCTCCAAACACCCGGCCTCGTGTATCGCGACGCATTTTCGGATCATACTCTCTCCGGAATGGCGGACGCTCGGTACGTTCCCTTCTTTGTTCGCGCACATTGAGGTCTTCGGCGTTCTCATAGTATTTGAGAAAGCGGTCAAACTCCAATGCCGCCACGCGCTTCAACACCTCTTCCTTGCTCATGTCTGCAAACTTTTCTTCCAGCATGGGCACATACGGTTCATAGCCGCCATGCGTGATATCGAGTTGCAGCAGTTTGTCCATAAAGTGATAGAACTGCTTGCGGCACACATCTTTTCCCGAAGGAATTTCCAGCTTGTGGAAAGGCGCCTGCACAATGGTTTGTATCTGGCGCATCTTTCCCAGTTCCCGCACATGCACGATACTCATACACACGCCTGTTTTGCCTGCTCTTCCTGTACGGCCGCTACGGTGTGTGTACACCTCCACATCGTCGGGCAGTTCATAATTGATCACGTGCGTAATGCCCTGCACATCTATACCGCGGGCCGCCACATCGGTGGCAATCAGCAGTTGCAGCGTTTTATCGCGAAACTCGCCCATTACCTTGTCGCGCTGCGCCTGTGTAAGATCGCCGTGCAATGCATCAATATCATATCCTTCACGCGTGAGTTTTTCGGCAATTTCTTGTGCGTCTGCTTTGGTACGGGTAAAAATGATGCCATAAATACCCGGGTTAAAGTCAATGAGCCTTTTCAGCGCTTCATAACGGTGTTGCGCACTTGTTACGTAGTATTGGTGATCGATATTGCGGTTGGCGGTATTCACCTTGCCTACGGTCACCTCTACGGGATCTTTCATATACCGTTTGCTTACGCGCCTGATTTCCGGCGGCATGGTAGCGCTGAACAACCAGGTGCTCTGGCGGTTAGGCGTGTTCTGCAGGATAAACTCGATGTCTTCCTGGAAGCCCATGTTCAGCATTTCATCTGCTTCGTCCAGCACCACGTATTCAATCTGCTCCAGGTTGATGGCCTTGCGTTCGATGAGATCGATCAGCCGGCCCGGCGTTGCCACTACCAGTTGTACGCCGCGTTTCAGGTCGCGAATCTGCTGCCCGATGGGCGCTCCACCATACACAGCCACCACGTACATACCGGGAATGAATTTCTTAAACTGCTCTATCTCGTTAACGATCTGTATACATAGTTCCCGGGTTGGACATACGACCAGCGCCTGCGGGAAACGTTGTTTTTCATCAACCAACTGCAATAAAGGCAATCCAAAAGCTGCTGTTTTCCCTGTGCCAGTCTGCGCCAGTCCTACCAGGTCGCGCGTACCGCTCAGCAAGACCGGTATCGCTTTCTCCTGTATAGGAGTAGGGTGTTGAAATCCTAATGCATCGGTTGCCTGGATCAAACGGGCATCCAGTCCCAATGCGCCAAATGTTATCATAGTCAGAAAAATTTGGCGCAAAGGTAGCATTATTGCCGCCCTTCACCCATTTTTTATGAGTGAGATAATCGTTCCCGTAGGAAAGCAGGCGTTTTTTTCGCCGTCAAGGCATCTTCCCTGCCTCCCTGCCACATATCGTAATTTTACGCATACAGGGCACCGCCACGTCCCCCATTCCCTCAAAGAACTAATCGCTTACCTCCACTTACCAGGCGCCTCACTTGATAATCTTCCTGATCTTATTGGCATTCTCAATCAACTCCTGCAAATAGGCATAGTTCTCTTTTTCAAGACAGGCCTTGAATTTGCGCAGCTGACTGATGTGTTCGTTCAATACGTCCAGTACATTTTCCCGGTTTTGTTTGAAAATAGGCACCCACATGGCCGGATTGCTTTTGGCCAGTCGCACCGTGCTTTCAAAACCGCCTCCGGCCAGTTCGAATATGGCGTCTTCTTCTTTTTCCTTTTCCAGCACCGTATTCGCCAGGGCAAAGGAGGTGATATGCGAAATATGACTTACATAGGCAGCGTGCATATCATGGTCAGCCGCATTCATATAAATGATGTGCATGCCCAGCGCACGGTATACCTGCTCCATGGCCTGCAACACGTCCGCATCGGTTTTTTCCTTTTCACAGATCACGCAGGCACGGCCGGTAAAAGCATCGCGCACGGCTGCCTCGGGACCGCTGTATTCTGTACCCCACATGGGATGCGTGGCTATGAACCGCCGGCGCATGGGATGTTGCTCCAGGGCAGCGCACAAAGCGTGCTTGGTGGAACCTGCATCGGCCACCAGCTGATGGCCCTGCAGCATGTCCATGATTTCCTGCATCACGGGTATGGTGGCATCCACCGGGATGGCCACGTAGATCAGGTCGCTCTGCCGTACTGCTTCTTTCAGGGGCAGCATTTCATCTACCAGTCCCAGTTCCAGCGCCTTTTTTCCACTTGCTTCTGTACGGCTCACGCCAATTACTTTATTGGCCAGTTTACGGTCTTTCAGCGCCAGGCTGAAAGAACCGCTGATCAAACCCACCCCAACTATAGTAACGGTATTGAACATTCGCTATTTGACTTTTGCCTGTAAATGATTCGATTTGATCCGTTGTATGCTTTCAGTAATCTTTTCTTCGGTACTGCACAAACTTACCCGCACGTATTGATCGCCTGCCGATCCAAATATGCCGCCCGGCGTAATGAACACGCTGGCATTGTAGAGCACTGCATCGCTCAGTTCATAGCCGGAGGCATAGCTGCCTGGAATGCGCGCCCATACAAACATACCTGCCTGCCCCGCATCGTACCGGCATTGCAGCACATCGAGGAGTTCGTATACTTTTTCCTGCCGGCGACGGTATATAGCATTCACCTGTTCGTACCAACTGCGGTCGAGCGATAAGGCTTTGGCGGCAGCCAGTTGCAGGGGCAGAAACATACCGCTGTCCATATTGCTTTTAAACCGCAATACCTCGTCAATTCGTTCTTTGGCGCCGCACAGCATGCCTACGCGCCAGCCGGCCATATTGTGCGATTTGCTGAGCGAATTCAGCTCTATCACGCATTCCTTTGCCCCCGGAACGCTCAGCAAACTGGCAGGCTGATCGTTGAGAATAAAACTGTACGGGTTATCGTGACACAGGAGCAACCGGTGCCGCCGGGCAAATGCCACGATCTTTTCGAACAGCGCCACCGAAGGCAGTTTACCCACGGGCATATGCGGATAATTGAGCCACATCAATTTTACACTACTGCCTCCGGCTTTGGCTTCGCTGATAGTTTTTTCCAGCTCTTCAAAATCAGGTTCCCAGTTATTGGCCTCCTGCAACGTATAATCTACGCAGGCACCGCCAGCCAGTTTAACAGCACTGCGGTAGGTAGGGTAACCGGGATTGGGCACCAGGGCAATATCGCCTTCATCCAGGTAGGTCATGCAGATGTGCATGATGCCTTCCTTGCTGCCGATCAGGGGAAGGATTTCTGTGTCGGGGTCCAGCGTGGTGTGGTACCACTGCCGGTACCAATCGCTCATGGCCCTACGCAGGGCAGGCGCTCCCTTATAACTCTGGTAGGCATGCACGTTAGGTTTTGCACTTTCACTGTTCAGTATGCTGATCACATCGGGATGCGGCGGCAGGTCAGGACTGCCGATGCCCAGGTTGATCACGTTTTTGCCTTCCCGGTTCAAGCCATCTATCTCCCGCAGCTTCTGCGAAAAATAATATTCGCCTATGCCTTCTAATCGTTTTGCTGTTGATACCATTTTCGATACACGTTTCTGATTGCAGGCTGCGTTTTTTTTCATTGAAAACCTGCAGCCTGTTACTTCTTATTATACTGTTATTCCTTTTCTGTACGTGCCGTAAATTTTCAGGGCAGAGGTAACAGAACGAATGCTCTCCATCACTTTTTCAAACTGATCAAGCGTTTCAAATTCCATATCGGCATGAAAACTGTATTGCCAGTCGGAACCGGGAATGGGAAAGCTTTGCAGTTTGCTCAGGTTAACGCCGCCGTCGGCAATGCGCGTGAGCACACGTGCCAGGCTGCCACGCGAATGGTCGGTATGAAAATTCACGGAAGCCTTGTTGGCCAACGGATCGGGCTGTACCCTGTCTTCCCGCTGTAATACCAGGAAGCGGGTGTAATTATTTTTACTCGTATGTATGTTGGGAGCGATGATTTCGAGGTCAAACAATTCTGCTGCCAGGGTACTGGCAATGGCGGCAATGTGTTTGCTGCGGTGCTGGTGAATATGTTTGGCGCTGAGCGCTGTGTCTTCTGTTTCTACCAGTTTCCAGTTGTATTGATCAAGAAATTCGAGGCATTGCTGCAGGGCCATGGGGTGAGAATGTACTTCGCGAATGTCTTCGAGCCTTACGCCACGGTTTACCATCAGTTGCTGGCCGATATGCAGGTAAATTTCTCCGGTGATGCGCAGGTTACTTTTTTGTAGCAGGTTGTAGTTGGGAAGAATGCTGCCGGCTATGGAATTTTCTATGGCCATAATACCGCCATCGCTTTCGTTGCTGTTGCCTGCTATGCGTACTACTTCGCGGAAGGTGGCGCAGGGAATAACGGCTACGTGTTTCCCAAAATAATGGCGTGCCGCCATCTGGTGAAAGCTTCCTTCATATCCCTGTATGGAAACGCGGGTAACAACCCCGTTTCCTTCTGTAAGTGAGGCAATGTCGCCATTCTCTGCCTGTTGTTTGCGCGCGGTCATATTTTTTGTTTGGTTATTTAGGCGGTAAGCCTGTGCAAACCACAAAAAAAGTCCCGGCTTTTTTAGCCGGGACTCTTTATGTTGATCGTTTGCTTTATCTGCTTACTTTGCTCTCAACAAAAGCATTCCCGGCCTACTGGTAAAGTAGAAATAAAAATAAAAGTAAAAGAAACGGTATGCTTTGTTGATGATCATGACAACCCAAAAATAGGAAGTTAATAATTACATACAAATTATTTTATCTGCAAATTACGATGGCCAACAAATGCGTCATCGGCCGAAACCCGCGCCGGACCTTCATTTCCATGGGTTTAAAAAAACATTTCCAACGAGAACTAACAAACGTTCGCAACCAGTGCTTTAAACCTTGCTACTGCAAACGCTTCTGCATCTGTTCATCAATCTTCTTGAACAGGTGGAAAGGCTTGTAGGTGCGCCAGTCGTCAAGCTGCATCAGTTCCAGGTAGCGATGCAGGCGCGCACGGCGGAAGTCGTGCTGGGTTTGTTCCGGCATGTTGAGTACCACTATCCATCCGTTTTCATCAGTCACTTCTTCAAACCATTCCTGGTAATAGTCCTTATCACCGCTGTGGAAGTTGAGCACATTTTCAGTAATAAGAATGAATTTGGTGATGCCGTTCTGGAAAAAGCAATCTGTTACTTCACGCTTCAATTCCATGATATCATTTTCGATGGCATCGTTCCATTCACCAATCAGTTCAATAATGGCATAGTGCTCATCATAATCTGCCAGCAGCACTTTCAGGTACATGGTGCGCGATCCGAAATCATCCCACTGAGGATGTATATAATAGTTGTAAACAGTTTGTGAAAATTCAAATTCAGAATACACCCTTCCATAGAACGGCGACCGCTCATCCTGCTCACTTACATAAATGTGACGCCAATTGTAAAATGGTTCAATATCATGCATACTTACCTCGATCCTGTTTTAACTGTGAATGCATATAAAATGCGTCTTTGTTTTATAACCAGGCATAATACAATTTACATCATCACGCCTGCCCTTTCCAAATATTTAGCAGGGAATTTATGATTATTTTGATTGTTATTTCCTGCTGCCGTTGTATTACAATTGCTTCCTGAAATAAGAAGGCAGGTTTCCTGTTGCAAGAAAACCTGCCTTCTCCCCTTTTAAATAATTGCATACCGCCGCAATATGCACTGCGTTGTGACTGTACTATTTTTCCTATTTGGTCACTACGATCTTGTCGGAAAATACTGTTTTTTTGTTTTGATTTAACACTTTTACCAGGTAAGTCCCATTGGCCAGCATGCCGCGCAAATCCATTTCAGCTACCTGTCCCTGGTTGGAAACAGTGTACGTTTTGGTAGCTACCAGTTTACCGGTAAGGTCTACCACCTGTATGTCATAGCGTCCGAAATCGCGGTTGTTAAAGGTTACACGGAATTGCCCGGTGGTTACAGGATTCGGATACAACCCGATCTTGTTGTTTCGTACCAATTCACGCTCTATCAATTTACCGGGTTCAGTATTTTTCGAAAAGGCAAGATTGCCGTTGGCCAGATCAGAGGCATTGAACACTTTGTTGTTGTGCAGGCGTTCAGCCTTCCATGTATTCATATCAACTGCGTAGTATCCGTCTGTTGAGCTGGCGCTGCTTACCACCAGTCTCCCTTCATCGTTCACTACAGCGCCATTGGTAGTGAAATTGGCGGGCAGTCCTTCAATCTTTGCTATGTGAGTAGCAATACGTGTGCGGATATTTATTTTAAACACGTTGTGAAAAGCAGAAATGATATACAGGTTACCGGTGGCATCGGCAATCATATCACCACCCCAGCTGGTTTGTTTTTCGTGAATGGAAATGGAGTTTTTCGGATCGTCCTGCAAAGCGCCCAGGTCCGTGATGGTTGGTTTCTTGCCTGTAGTAAATTGAACAAAATGGTTACCATCGTTGCTAACGGCATAACCTTTTCCATCAGCCGCAATTACCATACGGGTAATATGGCTGGCCTCATTGTTGAGCGATTGGGCATTGCTGAATTTTTCCTGGTCGAAATAATAAATGGACGTTTCTTTGGAGGATAAATCAATATAACGGAGCTGGTTAACGTACATGGGTGTATAGTACAGCCGGTTGTGCCGTTTGTCGTAGGCCAGTGCGGCCGACATGGCATGCAGGGGCTGTGCCTGCTGGTTTTGCATAGTGGCCTGCGCGTTTTTTACGGCTATTTCTTTGCGCGTTCTGGCATTGTAGGCATTATACGGCTGTTTGCCATCATAAATGGTGCGCAGTACTTCGCCTGTGCTCAGATCGATCATCTTGATATTGGTCCATTGAAATTTACCTTGTTCTGCGCTCGTAATAGCAAAAGCAACTGATGGGGATTGTTGCGCTTCAGCAGTGTAAGCAATAACGGGAGTGAGTAAAGCAAGTAAAATTTTGTGTCTCATAATGCATGTTTGTTGGATCAGATGACGACACAAAAGTTACAGCTTTTTGCAGGAACGGGGAAATTTTGGAATGGGGAAATTTCTTTCAGAAATACCCCCCATTCCGCTATCTTGTTTGTATGCAATCTTATTTGAGGGCAGTGAAAGAGTCAACAGCTTTTTTAACGCTACCGTTATCCAACAGCAACTGTTTGGCTTTTTCATAATCGCGTATACCGGTTTTTTCCATTACCATTTTTGTTCCGCGATCAATCAGCTTATTGTTAGTGAGTTGCATATTTACCATTTTGTTATCCTCCACCCTTCCGATCTGGACCATCACAGCGGTGGAGATCATGTTCAGCACCAGCTTCTGGGCGGTACCGCTTTTCATGCGCGTGCTGCCCGTAACGAATTCGGGCCCCACTACCACTTCAACCGGCAATTCGGCGGCCATGGCTAACGGCGATCCTTCATTACAGGTGATGCAACCGGTGGTGATGCCTCTTTTGCGTGCTTCCTGCAGGGCGCCGATCACATAAGGCGTGGTGCCGCTGGCGGCAATGCCAATCACTACATCCTTGTTATTGATGTTGTATTTTTCCAGGTCGGCCCAGCCCTGCTGCCAGTTGTCTTCTGCCTGCTCTACCGGTCTTGTAATAGCTTCTTCTCCACCGGCAATGATGCCAATAACAAGCCCATGCGGCAAACCATATGTGGGTGGAATTTCACTGGCATCGAGAATGCCGAGCCTTCCGCTGGTGCCGGCGCCAATGTAAAACATGCGGCCTCCGGCAAGCATTTTATCGGAGATAGCAGCTACCAGTTTTTCAATCTGTGGAATAGCTTTCTGCACAGCAAAGGGTACCTTCTGATCTTCTTTGTTCATATTAACCAGCAGCTCGTGCACGCTCATTTTTTCCAGGTAACGATATTCACTCGACTGCTCTGTGACTTTGATAAATGATGACATGTTGTTGATCGCTTTTTTTCGAATTGGGCTATTGGTTATTATGAAGGTGATAACTGATCAATCCTTCCATTGGATTTTTCAGAATTTTTCCCAGTTCAAATTCGTAGGATTGGCAGAGCGCTGTCACTACATCGCGAAATGCATGGCTTACTCCACCAACGAAATGGACTGGTAATTTCCAGCTTTCGTTATACTTACAAAGATGATTAAAGAAAAAATCATTTAAGCCATCTTCGATAATATTTTCTATCATGTAGTGACCGCGGTTTTCTGCAAGGAACATCGTGAAAGATGCGAGATAACGGTTAGGAAGCGGCTTTTTGTAAACGTTTTCGAGAATTTCTGAACGGTTGGTAGCATATTTTGCGTCGAAACGATAACGCAGGTCTTCATCGAACGTGTTGTACAGGTAATACTGCAATACTTTCTTACCGAGGTATGCGCCACTGCCTTCATCGCCCAGCACATAACCCAGACCCGGGCTGTTCTTCGCAATCTTGCGTCCGTTATAATAGCATGAGCTACTGCCAGTTCCGAGGATGCACGCAATCCCTTTTTCATTGCCGCACAACGCCCGGGCCGCGCCGGTGAGGTCGTCTGTCACATGTACTTTGGCATCGGGAAACACCTGCTGAATGGCTTTTTTAACCAGCTTCGCGTTATCCGGATTGGCGCAACCTGTGCCGTAATAATAGACTGCGTGAATTTGCGTTTTTTTTATGCCGGGTAAAAGTTCGTTGCGGATTATTGCCTCTATCTGTGCTGTATTGAGGAAATATGGACTGATTCCCTGCGAAAAAACTGTCCGGGTCCGTTTTTCAGATTCTGCCAGGCACCATTCACATTTTGTCGCTCCGCTGTCTGCAAGCAATATTGCCATAAAGTTATCCTTTTTGTCCTGCATTCATAATGTGCAAACAACCGCTCAACAGGGCAATCTCTCAGGGCGGAAGCCTTCTCTGCCTTTCAAACTGAGATACTACCGGTTGACGAAGGTAAGGTGATGATTTGAAAATTAATTATGAACTTCGCCGCTAAATTTGACAAAGTTATATATTCAGGTTTACCGGTGAGCCCGCACAAAACTGCAACTTCATGCAAATTGTGCTGGTCTGTTTCCGGCCATTGAAAAAACAAATAAGTTGGGATGAAAAGAATACAAGTATGGACGCCGCTGCTATTTTCCCTGGTGTTGATTGCCGGTATGTGGGTAGGTTCCGGCCTGCGGCAGAATGTTCCTTCATCACGAAGCATTTTCGATACCAAAAAACGGTCATCTCTGCAGGAAGTAGTGGACCTCGTGAATCTGAAATATGTTGACAAGGTAGATACGGATACCCTTACCGACGATGCCATCCAGGCGATGCTGATGCAACTGGACCCGCATTCGGTGTATATTCCGCCAACCCATCTTGCTGAAATCAACGAAGACCTGCAAGGCAACTTCGATGGCATTGGCGTTGAGTTTTTTATTATCGACGATACCGTGCACGTAACCAATGTACTGAAAGATGGTCCCAGCGATAAAGCAGGACTGCAGGTAGGCGATCGCTTTCTCAAAGTGGAAGATTCTGTTGTAACCGGCAAATCGGTCAATGCCGATGTGATCAAGAGCCTGCTGCGCGGAAGAAGCGGCAGCCAGGTGCGCGTAACCATGCTGCGCAATGACAAGCCGGTACAAACTACTATTACGCGTGGCACCATTCCTTTACGTTCAGTAGATGCCGCCTATATGATCGATGCCACTACCGGTTTTATTCATCTCAATAAATTTTCCGGCACCTCGTACGAAGAATTCATGCAATCGCTCGAAGCACTGCAGGCAAAAGGCATGAAAAAACTAATCTTCGATCTTCGTGGTAACGGCGGCGGTATTTTAACGGAGGCAGTAGATATTGCTGATGAATTTCTCAGCGGAGATAAACTCATCGTATATACGCAGGGCGACAAACAAAAGAAAGAAGAATATCGCTGCAAACGGCCGGGATTGTTTGAAACGGGCGAAGTGGTATTGCTGGTAGATGAAAATTCTGCTTCTGCCAGTGAAGTGGTGGCAGGCGCGTTGCAAGACTGGGACCGTGCTACCATTGTAGGTCGCAGAACATTTGGAAAAGGTTTGGTACAGGAACAATATGATCTGAGCGATGGTTCTGCGCTCCGGTTGACAGTAGCGCGTTATTACACGCCGTTGAACCGCAATATTCAAAAACCGTACAACAACGGTCGCGCAGCCTATCATGGCGAAGTGGCCCGTCGTTTCGAAAACGGCGAACTGGTGAATGGTGATACCGTGGGCCAGCACAACGGGCCATCGTATAAAACACCCGGGGGACGTATTGTTTACGGCGGCGGCGGCATTACGCCCGATATATTCATTCCGTTCGATACCACTACGTTTCTTTCCAATGTGTATACCTTGTTCGACAACCAGCTATTCAGCAAATTCATATATACCTATTACGTGCGGAATATGGACTATTTCAGGCAATTCAAAGACCCGGCCGATTTTGCACGCAACTACAACAATACCGGAGAAGCCTGGAAGAGTTTATTGCAATATGCCGCACAGCAGGGACTTACCTTCACCTCGGTACCTGATCGCGACCGGGAAGAAATTGAACGCCGTATTAAAACCTGGCTGGCACGGCAGATATGGAGAATGGAAGGATATTACCAGGTAGCGAATTTGGAAGATCCGGCGGTGATCAAGGCGTTGGAGGTGTTGAAGAAGCAATAATGAAGGGCGGGAAATAATGAAGGCAAAGCAGGGCAGCAGGCGTTTTTTTCATAGGATGAAAGCTGAATAGATGCATTATAACCGCCTGGCCAGGCAAGCTACTGTTTGAACAAATTTTGCCTGCTAACTTCTTTTCTCCCGCGTTCTCTCCGTGTTCGCCCTTTTATATTCACTCCCTTCAATTTTCTTCTTTTCTTTTCTGGTTCAGCAGTTCTTTCTTTTCAATCCGGTAAGAACTGATCAGGCCGCAACCGCCGCCAATAGCGATGAGCGCAAAATAGACAAACGGGTTGTCGTCTCCATGCCTGCCATACCTATCGAAGGTGGCCAGCACAAACTCCGACAGGAAATAGGCCAGGAGCAAGCCTGTACCGGCGCCTACCAGCAATAACCCCCATTTCAGGTTCTGATAAGGGGCCGGACGGTGTTCGTTGAGATTGGGGTCCCTCCCCTTTTCGATCATGGCCATATTTTCTTTATTACGGAGGTACCGAATACCGAATATCATCGCGAAAAGGGCCAGGGTACTGAGCAACAACCAGATAATTGCCAATTGACTCGTGTGCATATACTTCTGATTTTATTGTTTTTATTGAATGATTGTTGTTGTATCAGACTACAACCGTTCTGCCCGGGTTACAGCTTATGAAAAACTTTTTTCGGTATTGCCTGTACAATCACTCAGACGCCGCCCGGGAGGAAGAGGTTACACGGGCCATCCGGGCATTGTCCATTTACATGCGCAACCAATATCCATTGGTCCATGCCCCAGTATAACCCATATCACGGTGCTGCTGCTTTCTTCCCGCCTTGTTTACTGTTGGCTGCCGCTTGCTTCACTCCCTGCTCTTTCTTGCCCCGATTTCGTACCTTGTAATGTAACCTCCCCCTTCCACCCCACGTCAAAGGGTACAGATGATTACCGCACCAAATGATAATGAAATCATTAGCAGTGTACTGCAGGGTGACCAGGCCCGCTATGCAGAGCTGGTAAAGCGGTATCAGAACTTTGTTTTCACTATTGCATTGCGGTATGCGCCGCAACGGGAAGATGCAGAAGAAATAGCCCAGGACGTATTTGTAAAAGCGTACCGCAGCCTGGCCGATTTTCGCGGGGATTCGAAATTCAGCACCTGGTTGTATACCATTGTGAGCACTACCTGTATAAGCTTCCTGCGCAAGAAAAAACTGGACACCCGGTCACTGGACAATGAACAGGTTTTTGAGGTGGCCGACAACCAGGACTCCGGGTTTCGCGCCAACCAGGTGGAACAGAAGTCCAAATTGCAAATGGTGAATGAAGCCATAAAACGCTTAAGTCCCGACGACGCCAAACTGATCACCCTTTTTTACAAGGGCGAACAAAGCCTGGAAGAGATCAGTCGCATCATGGGACTGGAAGTAAATACCGTTAAAGTAAAATTGCACCGCGCACGGCAACGGTTGAAAGACAGGATGGAGAAACATTTTGTACAGGAGGTAAGGGACCTGATGAGTTGAGCCCCTATTTAAAACACTTTAATATCAACCGCGTATGGAACCGCAATCAAACATAGAAAACCGTTTGTGGGATTATATAGACGGGGTGTGCAGTGAGGAAGAAAAATCATTGGTGGAGCAACTGATTGCCTCTAACCAGGAATGGAAAGAAAAGTACAAAGAACTCCTGGAAGCACACCAGTTGATGGCCAACATTGAGCTGGAGGAACCTTCATTGCGGTTTACCCGGAACGTTATGGAAGAAATCGGTCGCCATCATATTGCTCCGGCCGCCAAAACCTATATCAACAAACGGGTGATCTGGGGCATTGGCGCATTTTTCTTACTAAGCATTGCAGGGTTCCTGATATATGGAATTGGACAGATTTTTGGATCGGAGATCAGCGCGCCGCCGGTTAGTATTGATAGTATCAATTTAGACAAGATCAACTTTGGCAAACTCGTCAACAGCACTTACACTAACATATTTTTAATGATCAATGCATTGCTGGGACTTGTACTGCTGGACATGTATCTCAGGAAGAAGAAAAATAACCTGCAAGAGGAAACAGAGTAAGGGCAGCCTGTTGAATAATTATATAAATGGTTTCATTGTTACAGTAATGCTATAACAATGAAACCATTTAATCATTAATACAATTAATCGTTGAACTTTTTCTTCAACTCCATGAGTTTTGCCTGGAAGGGGTTGAGTGGTTCCTGCTTTTTGGGAGCCTGTTTGCCACCAGCAAATTTTTTATCCCCGCCGGCACGTTTGTCACCACCCCTGGTTTGATCTTTCATGGTAAGCGAAATGCGCTTCCTGGCAACATCCACTTCTGTTACGGTAACCGTTACCTTCTGCTGCAGTTTCACCACTTCATTCGGATCGGATACAAAGGTGTTGCTGAGTTGCGAAATATGCACCAGGCCATCCTGTTTTACGCCAATATCAACAAACACACCAAAATTGGTGATGTTGGTAACGATGCCCGGAACGGTCATCCCTGGTTTTACATCTTCAATCGTCTTGATGGTTTCATCAAACCGGAACTCTTCAATGGGCGCACGCGGGTCGCGGCCTGGTTTTTCCAGCTCTTTCAGAATATCGTCTATGGTGTATTCACCAATCTGTTCAGTGATGTATTGCTTTTTATTTACCTGCTTGCGCAAAGCCGGCTGCCGTATCAGGTCTTCCAGCGAAGCCTGCAGGTCTTTGGCCATTTTTTCAACCACATGGTAGCTCTCGGGGTGCACCGAAGAATTGTCCAGCGGATGGGCAGCGCCGGGAATGCGTAAGAAACCGGCACACTGCTCAAACGTCTTGGGCCCCATCATGGGCACTTTTTTCAATTCCTCCCGACTTTTGAATGGACCATTCTTGGCGCGGTATTCCACGATATTTTTTGCCAGCGTGCTGCTTAACCCTGATACATATACAAGCAAATGCCGTGATGCGGTATTCACATCAACGCCCACAAAGTTTACGGCGCTTTCTACCACGCGATCCAGCGCTTCTTTCAAACGGGTCTGGTTTACATCGTGCTGGTATTGTCCCACCCCGATAGATTTGGGATCAATTTTTACCAGTTCGCTCAGGGGGTCCAGCAGGCGGCGGCCAATGCTTACGGCTCCGCGAACGGTTACATCATGATCGGGAAATTCTTCGCGGGCTACTTCCGAAGCAGAATAGATGGAGGCGCCACTTTCATTTACCTGGAATACGCTGACCGGTCGTCCGAAATCAATGTTGCGCACCATTTGTTCGGTCTCACGACCTGCCGTGCCGTTTCCGATACCAATGGCTTCAATTTCGTAACGGTCTACCAGGAATTTGATTTCCGCAATGCTTTTTTGCACTTCGCTTTGCGGGGGATGCGGATAGATGGTGGTGTTGTGCAGCAGGTTCCCCTGCGCATCGAGGCATACCACTTTACAACCGGTGCGGTAACCGGGGTCAATGGCCAGCACTCTTTTGCTGCCCAGCGGAGAAGCCAGCAGCAACTGCCGCAGGTTTTCGGTAAACACACGAATGGCTTCTTCGTCGGCCTTGTTCTTGCTGAGCAAACGGAATTCGTTTTCTATGGATGATTTCAGCAAACGATCGTAAGAATCTTCGATGGCTTTCTTTACTTCTGCACTGTTGGCGTTGGAGGCTTTGATAAAAATGCGCTCCAGTTCCTCTATAGCGGTTTGTTTGTCGATGCTGATATCCATCACCAGGTATCCTTCCTTTTCACCGCGGCGGATGGCAAGGATGCGGTGCGAAGGGCTTTGATCCAGCGGTTCGCTGAACTCAAAATAGTCGCGGTATTTCTGTGCTTCCTCCTCATCTTTTTTGCTGGAAAGCACTTTTGACGACAACACAGCCCCTTCGGTAAACAACTGGCGGATTTTATTGCGCGCCTGCTCATGTTCACTCACCCATTCGGCAATGATGTCGCGGGCGCCCTGCAGGGCATCTTTAACATCCTTTACCTGTTCGTTTATGAATTTAGCGGCTTCAGCTTCGGGTTGTTCATTGCCCTGTTCAAAAATGAGTTTGGCGAGCGGCTCCAGTCCTTTTTCAATGGCCTGCGTAGCCCTTGTTTTTCGTTTAGGCTTGTACGGCAGATAAATATCTTCCAGCACGGTGGCATCATAACACTCATCAATCCTTTTAGCCAGTTCCGGCGTCATTTTGCCCAGTCCTTCAATAGTTTTGATGACGGTTTCCTTTCGTTTTTCCAGTTCGGTAAAATACCCGATCTGCTCCACGATGCCGGTGATGGCCACTTCATCGAGATTGCCGGTAGCTTCTTTCCGGTAACGCGCCATAAAGGGGATGGTAGCGCCTTCGGAATGCAACTCGTACACATTATTGATCTGTTTCAGGGTAAGTGACAGCTTTTCTGCTATCTTCTGAATATACTTTATTTCCATACTGCTGCTGTTTCTGGTATTATATCAACACATTAAATGACCAGTTGTTTTGGGGGAGCAAATGTAAGGGGAAGGATGGAAAAGAGCGGTTTGATTTTATTAACATGTGGGGGCAAATGGGGTTGCAGAAACCGGGAGGGGTGTAAGCAATGGCCCCAATGAACAACAGGGGTGACACACCCAGCAACATATTGCATAGATACCACTTCAGACTTTTTATATAGCACCGCAACCATCCGCTAAATCCTTTCTCGCCTTTCCATACACATAGCTATTACTGCTATATACAAACGAAAATATATATTTTATCCAAACACAAAAACAAATTATGCACTTGATTATGTTATTCCAATTCATTGGATTTTCTCTACCCACTTCCTTTCGTTATAAAAACTTGCGTCGCATGCATGCTATCCTTTCCAGCTTTTGCCCACTTCCCTTCTCCCGCAAAATAATAAATCCATACCGGCAGCTAACCCTCCCTCTGCCTTCTTCGCAAAAGGAATTATTATCCCGGTCCAATTTTTACCAAAATGCATTTCCAATTGTATATGAATGGAAAAAATATAAGAACTTACATATCGTATCGCTTACCCAAACAGCTAAAAAAAGAAGCGCGGCCATCAGGGCTACCCAACAACCAACATCCTTCAGGTAATCCATGAAACCCCTTCACTTTCATATACTGCTACTGTTCATTTGTACCTGGAACATAGTTTCTGCCCAGGCGCAGCAACCCGCTTTTTATCATCTCAGTACGGCAGAAGGGCTCAGCGATAACCAGGTCAACTCGATCGCCCGCGACCAGAATGGCGTTTTGTGGCTGGGCACCCTGGAAGGGTTAAACAGTTTCGATGGCTATTCCATCACTACCTATCACAAAGAGCAATATCCTGCCCTGCTGTCGAACCAGGTGCTGCAGGTGGTATGCGATTATCAAAACAGGATATGGTTGCGCACCGATGACTGCCGGCTCACCATGCTCGATCAACGCCGCCGGTTTCATGCCATCCCTGTAGGTAATGACAGCAGTCATATGCTGCCGGTGCAACATATTGTGCTTACCAGGAAATATGGCGTACTGGCATTGAAAGGCAATCGCTATTATTGCTGGGATGGAAACAGCCAGCAGTTTACACCGCTTGCCTTTCAACCCGATTCCGTAATCCCTCGATATATCAACTATTTCAGCCGGTACGATGAAGACAAAGTATTATATACAGGCAATGACAGTTTGGTGTTAATAGACTTTTCCCGTTTTCAGGATCCCGTTACTATACCCTTTAAGGATATTGATGCGGCCGCTTCGCTGAACGACCATGAACTGATTGCATTTACCTCAACAAGCAACACACTGTACCGCATTAACTGGCGTGAAAAAGCAATCAAAAAGGTATATCGTAACCTGCACGACCAGTATGGCCGTCCCGTGTCATCTGAACTTCGGAGCGTCTGCCGCATCAACGAACACCAGTTTGTGATTACAGCACGTTTTTCGGGGGTCTACCTGTTCGATGTTGCTTCAGCAAAAGTCACGCGCTGGCACCATGACCCACTCGATCCGCGTTCACTGGGCGGCGACAACACGTCCGGACTGTTGTACGATTCTTCGGGCTATTTATACATCATGAGCCGCACCACCGGGGCCCATTATTTCAATACCCGGCAACACGCCGCCACCTACAAGCCGTATTTCGCCACGCCCAATGGTAAAGTCTTCGACGGATATATAGAATGCATTGCCATGGGCAGTGACGGTAAATTGTGGATTGGCACGCAGGACCGGCTGATCTGCTGGGACAGAGCGCGCAATACCACCCGTTTCGTCAACTACACACTGGCCGATGGCAGCTCCCCGGAAGAGGAAACCATTCGTAGCCTCACGTTTGACAAGAGCGGCCTGTTATGGGTGGGAACCACACGCTATGGATTGTTGCTGATAGACAGCAACGGCAATACGCGCAAGCACATTGCGGCCGGTCCCGGAAGCGCGCTGCCATCCGGTTGGATTACTTCCCTGGCCCACGACAAAAATGGTGACCTGTGGATCGGCACCCTGCGCGGTTTGTGTAAATTGAATGCCGCCACCCGTGAAGTGATCAGTTTCCGTAATCATCCCGTTTTGAAAAAGCTGGCTGGTGAAGCTGTCTGGACGGTTTGGTTCGATCGTTCAGGAAGGCTGTGGATCGGCACCTATGGCAATGCCTGGTGCTATGATCCGGCTGCCGATTCCTTGCAACAACATTCCATCAGCAACGGACTTTCCAATGAGCGCGCTGTTGCGTTTAATGAAGACCGTTATCACAATACTTACATCGGTTCCATGTACGGCCTCACGGTACTGCGCCCCGACGGCAGCAGGTTACAGTACAACCGTAGCAATGGTTTGCGCAACGACAAGTGCGAAGGCATCCTTTGCGACGATGAAGGCCAGTTATGGATATGCAATCAACGTTGCATCCTCCGCTTCGATCCCGCTACGCAGCATTTTGCCGTACTGGAAGAAGGCCAGGGTTTCAGTCATGGCGGTTTTCGCATGCGCTCCTGCTACAAAAGTCCTGACGGTGAGTTTTTCTGGGCAAGCGACAAAGGCCTGTATTATTTTTATCCAACACAATTGCATACCACCACCCTGGTGCAACCTTCCGTTCAGTCAATTCGCGCCGGTGATACCACATACCGTTTTACGCAATACGATTCACTCGTATTTGGGGCAGGCAACAGATCATACACCTTCGGGTTTATTGCCGGCAATCTGTCAGCACCCGGCACTACCCAATTCCTGTACCGGCTGGCAGGATATGAAACAGAATGGCACAAACCCTTCACCCCCGGTCAGGCATTTTACAGCGGATTGCCACCGGGCAAATACCGTTTCGAATTGAAAGCCTCACGCGATGGCAAGCAATGGTACCCGGCAACCTACGCAATTGCCATCACCATTTTGAAACCGTGGTGGCAGCAGGTATGGTTCAAGCTGTGCTGTGTGGCATCTGTTGTGCTGCTGACAGGAAGCATTTACTGGTATATAAAGAAACGGGAGCGGCAGCGGGCCATCAGGAAAATGATCAACTATTTCGCGCATTCGGGATATGATCAGTCGTCGGTGAACGATATTTTATGGGACATCTGTCGCAATTGCATTGCCAGTCTGCGGTTCGAAGATTGCGTCATTTACCTGCTGGACGAAGAGCGCAACGTATTGGTCCAAAAAGCAGCCTATGGTCCCAAAAGCACCAGTGCCTATGAAATTGTGAATCCCATTGAAATTCCCGTAGGCAAAGGCATTGTGGGCACGGTGGCCAAAACCGGGCAGGCAGTGATCGTTCCGGACACTTCAAAAGATGAACGCTACATAGTAGACGATATGCCGAGGCTTTCTGAAATTACGGTCCCGGTTATACACGAAGGAAAAGTGATCGGCATTATCGATGCGGAACACCAGCGACGCAACTTCTTTACCCGGCAACACCTGCACGCGCTGCAAACCATCGCTTCTTTATGTTCGGCCAAGATTGCACGCGCTATGGCGGTAGAGGCGATGAAGAAAAGTCGCATGGAACTGATGGAGCTAAATATGAAAATGGCCGAATCGAAATTTCTCCATCTCCGCCTGCAGATGAACCCGCATTTTCTCTTCAATTCGCTCAGCGCCATTCAAAGCCTGATTGTTTCGCAACAAACCACCAGGGCCTACAAATACCTTACCGTGTTTTCCCATTTCCTCCGGTCGCTGCTGGATTATGCAGACAAGAATTTCATTACGCTCGATGAAGAGGTAACCCTGTTGCGCATGTACATGCAACTGGAATCATTGCGGTTCGACCAATCATTCCGTTATGATATACAGATAGACGATTCCCTGGGCAATGAAGAGATATGGATACCGCCGCTGCTGGTACAACCCTTTGTGGAAAACGCTATCTGGCATGGGTTGATGCATAAACAGGGTGAAAAAAAACTGGAGATCCGGTTTACCGCAACGGCCGACGACAATATTATGTGCACTATTGAAGACAATGGCATCGGCCGCCATCATGCCCGCTTATTGCAGCATAAAAAATTACGGTCAGTTATACACGAAAGCAAAGGCATCAGCATCGTGGAAGAACGGTTGAAACTGTTGCAACAAAAAACCGGCAAACCGGCACAGGTGCAAATGGAAGATTTGTTTGATGACAGGCAGGAACCCGCCGGCACCCGCATCATTATTGTAATACCATTTTATAACGCCGAATAATTATGATAAAAGCATTGATTGTAGACGATGAACAGTCTTCCATAGACTTGCTGCAATGGCTCATCGGGCAGTATTGCCCGGATATATCCGCCGTAAAAACTGCCAAGTCGGTCCGCGATGCGTTGCCGCTGATCCAGTCTTTTCAACCCGACCTGTTGTTCCTGGACATACAAATGCCACACGAAAACGGGTTTGAGTTGTTATCGGCCATAGAGAACTGGAATTTTGAAGTGATCTTCACCACAGCTTACAATGAATATGCTATCCAGGCCATCCGTTTCAGCGCACTGGATTATTTACTGAAACCGGTTGACGAAACGGAACTGGCAAAAGCCATTGAACGCTATCACAATAAAAAAGTAAATAAGCAAGCTACACAGGGACTGTTTCACAATTTTGTGCAGAATATGACCCAGGAGAAAAAGGAGGATTTCCGCCTGGCGCTGGCAGATGCCTCGGAAGTAAGATATGTGAAACTGCAGGAGATCATCCGGCTGCAGGCCGACAGTAATTACACCCGTATTTATCTTACCAATGTCAAGTCCTTTGTATCGGCCAAAACTTTGAAAGAATACGATGCTATATTGAAAACACATGGATTTCTCCGGGTGCATAAATCACACCTGGTAAACCCGGCACACATCAATTATTACAACAGGCAGGGATACCTGCACCTGCATGATGGATCAGTTATTGAAGTGGCAAGAAGAAAAAAAGAATATTTATTGCAGGCGTTGAAAGCCGCACATTATTCCATTCATTAAAATATCAACCACGTACTATGCAGTTAATGCTGTTGGTACCGTAAGCGCCTGGTGCAGGATCTTGTTCACTTCATCGGCGCGGGTCATCACCAGCATATGCCCGGCGCCGCGCAACAGGTGCGTTGGTTGGGTATACCTGGCAGGCAATACTTCATCGCGGGTCCCGTGGATGTGGCAAAGTGGCTGTGGTATCTGGTCATTTTCCCAGGATAAAATGGCTTCCATGCTCCACCGGATGAGGCGGGCATCGCTTTCACGAATAATGGTGCAGAGCAATTTTTTGTCGTAGGAAGTTTCGCGTGTAAACAACCGTTTTGCGGTGGCGCAGGTTTTTAATAATGAAATGGGAATCAATTTGTGCAACCTTAATCTGGCCGCTGTCCGGAAATAACCGGGCAGGTGTGCCGAAACCGGAATGCTGGAAAGCAACACCGTCATAACAGGCGAATAGCGTTTGGCGATTTCAGTGGCCAGCATTCCACCAAACGACAACCCTACCAGCGCAAAAGGTTCGTTTACGTTAATGCCTGCCGCCAGTCGCTGCGCATACGACGGCAATGATTCGTCAGGAAGCGGCGGAATCCATTCAAGATATACCTTTTCATACCCATCAGGCAATTGTATGCGGTGGAATACCCTGCTGTCGGCCGCCATGCCGCTGATGAAATAAACTTTCATAAAGTTTCGGGTTTGAGTGGTGCAACACCCATGCGCATATAAAATTAGCAAAGGTTGCCAAATGAAGTATATCGCTTTCAGCTCATCTTTTGTAATGGCGCCGCCTTTCAGTGCCTCCTTCCCAAACACACAACCCAGGCAAAACGCATCCCTGCTTTAAAGACGGCCCGGGAAAGGCCCCAACCCGATATACTAAAATCATACCTTTGCCCTGTTATGGATATAAAAAATAACATACTCGAAACGATTGGTAATACGCCATTGATCCGCCTCAACAAGGTTACAAAGGAATTGCCCTGCCAGGTGCTGGCCAAGGTAGATTATTTCAATCCCGGCAACAGCATCAAAGACCGCATGGCCATCAAGATGATTGAAGTGGCAGAAAAAGAAGGGAAACTGAAACCGGGTGGCACCATCATAGAATGTACCAGTGGCAATACCGGCATGGGGCTGGCGCTGGCCGCCTGTGTAAAAGGATATAAATGCATTTTTACTACCACCGACAAACAATCGAAAGAAAAAATTGATATCCTGAAAGCAGTAGGTGCTGAAGTGATTGTTTGCCCTACCAATGTAGAACCGGATGACCCGCGCAGTTATTATTCCGTAGCGCGCCGTCTCAACAAGGAAATACCCAACTCCTTCCATTGCAACCAGTACGATAACCTGGCCAACCGTTTGGCGCACTATGAATCAACGGGCCCGGAAATCTGGAAGCAAACGGATGGAAAAATCACTCACCTGGTTTGCACAGCGGGCACGGGTGGCACCATAACGGGCACCGCCATGTACCTGAAAGAAAAGAACCCGGCCATCCAGGTATGGGCGATTGACGTATACGGATCACTGCTCACCAAATATTTCCGCACCGGCGAAATAGATATGAACGAAGTGCATCCTTATATCTCTGAAGGATTTGGTGAAGACTTTGTGCCGGAGAATTACGACATGAGCGTGATTGATCATTTTGAACAGGTAACAGACAAAGACGGGGCATTGATGGCCCGGCGCATCGCCAAAGAAGAAGGAATTTTTATCGGGTACAGTGCCGGCAGTTGTGTACAGGGCCTCTTACAGATTGCCAATGGTGATCCCAAGCACCGCCTCAAAAAAGACGACCTGGTGGTGTGCATCTTCCACGATCATGGCAGCCGCTATGTGGCAAAAATTTATAACGACCAGTGGATGATGGAACGCGGTTTCCTTGAGGTGAAAACCTTCAAAGACATCGTATCCGGCAGGGGTAACAAACAGAAACTGGTTACCATTGAAGCCAGTCATACCGTGGCGGAGGCTGTAGAACTGATGCGGAAATACGATATAGAACACATCCCTGTAGTGGATGGCAATGGACCAATTGGTTCAATCAGTGAAAACGGGTTGTTCCAGAAAGTGTTTTCCGATCCCGATATCAGGAATGCACGCGTGGGCGATGTGATGGAACCGGCATTTCCTGTAGTGGCGTACAATACACCCATTGAAAAGCTCAAAACATTGATTAATAAAGACAATGGCGCCGTGCTGGCCAAAGATGAGGCGGGCAACCTGCATATTGTGACGAAATATGATGTAATCCAGGCGCTGGGGAATTAGTTGTTGAGAACGGAGCGAAGCGCCATTGTGTTGGTGCCGGCCGACACGGCTTTAACCGATGCGGTCAAAGAGAAAAGCAGCATAACTAAAAAAGGCCGGCTCACGCCGACCTTTTTTTAATTCCTTTTCAGGTACTCTTTCAACTTTACGGACTTTGTCAAGGACTTGGTTTCTACCTGAATACCGGGTTCACCGGTAGGTTTTGGATGTTGGACAACCGGTTGACCGGTTACAGGTCTTTTCAACGGATCTGGATACTGATTTTTACTGGTTTTTGGTTTAGGGTTATCGGACCTTATGGTTTTTCATGGATTGGTGACTGTTGCGACTAACGACATCCTAAAATTGCAAAACAAATTTTAAAGTTGCAACCTTATTCGACGAGAAATGTTGCAACGCCGATTAATGGCGGTATTTGGCGGACGAATTGCCGGTAAGGGGTTCAAAGGGCCGGTTTTGCGGACAATTTTGTGACTATTTGATTGATATTTATCAAAGTGCGGCTCCTTCCTCCCAATCAGTTCGACGCCCCCCAAAAAGCAGAGCCCCCCCCAAAAAGCATAAAAGCTGGTCTATACCGGCTTCTGCCAGAAATCTTTTTTCAGGTACTTCTTCGGGACGACTTTTCCAGGTTTCAAAGGTTAAATAGATTTCTCAGGTTTTTCCGCATGATATTGGACAGTGATTTAAAGGATATAATCAACACTATCACTGGCTTTTCATAGTGTGTTGGATATTCCCGTGTTGCAGGTGGCTTACTGCAGGAGTTGGGTTCAACGATTCTAAAATTGCTCAATTATCCGGCGATTTTCAACTTAATTCGATTAATTGCGGAATTCTGTCGGCCAATGCTAACAATTGGCAGTTTAATTATATATATTGGCATTCCTACCTTTTTGCGGAAAAACCGTTTGATTTTTATCAATCAAATTAAGAAATTCTCCCTTTTCAATCGCCATTTTCAGCCCTTTATACCCAGTTTATAGGAGTTTTACGATGTCGGGGAAGTAAAGGATACGATAGTTGCAGTAAATACTGAACGAATTAAATCGAGAGTTTCTGCTCTTGTTAACATTTGTGTGTGGATATAACTTTGTTGTAGAAGTTGATTGATAGCTAATCAATCAATCCAATATCCGAAAAGAAACCAGTTGATTCCAATATCCGGGAAAATCCAGAAAATCCAGTATCAATCAACTTCATTTTTTTAAAATCCAGTATCAGGCAATCCAATTATCCAGCCACTCGTTGAACGGGTGGAAGATCCAATGTCCGTGAAGAACGCGTTTATGTCCTTTTGTCCGGAAAAACCTTGAACTTGAACGTATCCTTGAATAACCGTCCAAAAAATCCAACGTCCGAAAGACCGAGGTAGTTCCAATTCCTGTGTGTAAAGAACCGCTTGCTTTTAACTCCAATACCCTCCTGCTATCCCAATCACCTGGTTTAGCAGGAGGCAGCAGCGGTATCTTCCATTTTATGGTACCGGCATCAGTAAATTGCAGAAATTAGCTGTATGCCTGTATACACCGACCAGTTGGGCTTACCTGTAAACATTCCCTTGTTACCGCAAAGGATTGTATCGCTTGTCCCCAGCATCACAGAATTGTTATACCACCTGGAACTGCATGACCGCGTTGCCGGCATCACCAAATTCTGTGTTCACCCTTCTGCATGGTTCCGCACCAAACAACGGGTTGGCGGCACCAAGTCTGTTAAGCCTGCCATCATTCGCAGCATGCAGCCTGATCTCATTATCGCCAATAAAGAAGAAAATTTACGCCACGAAGTAGAGGCACTGGCACAGGAATTCCCTGTATTTGTCACCGACGTACATTCATTGGAATCTGCTTTGGAAATGATCGCAGCTGTCGGGACTATTACCGGAACGGCCAGCAAAGCGGCGGCTATTGTTCACCTGGTGAGAGCGTCCTTTGCCTCATTGGCGCCTTTTCCGGAAAGCTTGCGCACCTGCTACCTCATCTGGCGCGACCCGCTGATGACCATTGGCGGCGATACTTTTATACACGACATGCTTCGGCGCTGTGGTTTGCACAACATATTCGGCAACCACATGCGCTATCCGGAAACCAATTGGGAGGAATTGCGGGAAAAAAACTGTGAACTGTTGCTACTCTCTTCAGAGCCCTACCCTTTCAGGGAAAAACATATTCATGAATGCCGGGAACATTTACCCCACACCCGTATAGTACTTGCCGATGGGGAAATGTTCAGCTGGTATGGCAGTCGTTTGCTGCAGGCGCCGGGATATTTTAGATCATTGTTGGAGGGATTGTAGTGTCGCGCCCGGAGTTTTGAATGGCTATTAACCTGTAACCTGTATCTTGTACCCGCTATCTGGATTCCCGCAACCCGGCGCATAATTTTATCATCCGATTTTGCTGGTAATTTGAATTCAGGTAACCGGTTCCCCAACTCAAAACCGAATTACCAAACTGTAAAATTTGCAAGACGCGTCCACCATATCACTCAGCGATAACAAACCCAGCCGGAAAAAACCAATGTTCCCGGTACAGGAACCCTTGCGCAATTACCTGAGAAACCATGGGCGGGAAGTGAAACTCCCGGTAACCTATAATGATCTCTTGCGCATTACTTATTCTGTACCGTTGAGAGACAAGAACGGCAAAGATACCCTGTGGGAAACAGTGGTGTACGACATGCGCGAATGGGAATTCATCCGCGAAGGACTGGTGGCTATGTATGCCATCCTTAAAACCGAAGGTGATCTCACATTTACCAAGCACCTCGATGTAGCACGTATTGATTATTGCAGCTTTGGAAATTCCAATCCATTTCGCATTCGCATCGTCAACAAGTTCAACGACAACTACGACCATTATTATATAAAGATTGCCGATGCCTCACGCATCTATGGCCTGGAGCTGGAGCATATCCTTTCGCCCAACCGCATCACTTATCTAACTTACCAGGACACCCTGGTAGAGGAGCACATTCCCGGCATACCGGGCGATGCCTTTATTGCCACCTACCTCAATGATCCGATGACGAACAAGATTCGCCTGGCGAAAGAATTCGTCAAATTCAATGAACGCTGTTTTGTGCGTTTGCTGGGTGATATGCGTTCCTACAATTTTGTTGTGGACATAACCCCCGATATTGAGGATTTCCAATACCGCATCCGCGCCATAGACTTCGACCAGCAATCGTATGAAGGCAGAAAGAACTTGTACCTGCCGCAATTCTTTAAAGAAAATATTGCGTTGGTAAAACTCTGCACCCAATTGCTTAATAAAGATACCATTGAACAATACCAGACGGAAGAACGCACGCTCATGGCTTTTCGCGTTGCTTCTTCGCGTTTCAGGTTGATGGAGTTGCTGAATATTATGTCGCGGGACAGGATATCCATTCCGGAAAAACTGAACCAGCTAAGGACCGAGTTGGGGCAGTATTTTAACAATCCGGCTTTTTACAAATGCAATTCCATGGGGCAGTTGGTGAAACGGCAGCTCAAGCAAACACTGCAGAAAAACCTGGCACTGATTCAAAAGAACCTGGGGAAGTTTGAAGATTGAGGGCGCTACCATTCTTCTTTGTTTTCATCCTTAGCTATTTGAAAATGGCCACGCAATACGATGTGCGACAGCCCCAATACATTCAGCGTTGCGGTGCCCAGTAAAACGCTTGCATCTGTGCCTCCTAATTTTTCTAACAGTCAAATATATACTAAGCCCACTTTTCTAACATTTTTAGTAGCCGCTTTTTTCCACATTTTTTGCGGGAAAATTCCCGCAGGGTATTATCTTCGCGACTTGTTAAAAAACTTGCTGAATTTTTAGATATTCAACAAGATTTTTAACCTTTCACAGAACCAATAAAAATAATACGCTTAAAATCATGAAAAAATACAAACCGGGAGTGTTGTTTGGGGAAGAACTTAAAGCCCTTTACAACGACGCCAAGGCCAACCAGTTTGCTTTGCCTGCCGTGAACACTACAGGCACCAATACCATTAATGCTACCCTCGAAACAGCGGCCAAAGTAAACAGCCCGGTCATTATCCAGTTCTCCAACGGCGGTGCGCAATTCCTTGCCGGCAAAGGCATGCCCAATGACCAGTTGCAGGCCAATATTGCCGGCGCCATTTCGGGGGCCCTGCATATTCACAACGTGGCAAAATATTACGGCGTACCCGTGGTATTGCATACCGACCATGCCGCTAAAAAATGGCTGCCCTGGGTAAGCGGATTGATCAGCGCAGGCGAAGAATTCTTCAAAGAAAAAAAGCAACCGCTGTTCAGTTCCCATATGCTCGACCTGTCTGAAGAACCAATTGAAGAAAATATTGCCACCTCCGTTGAGTTCTTTAAACGGATGCAGCCGTTGGGCATGGGCATCGAGATTGAACTGGGCGTTACCGGTGGCGAAGAAGACGGCGTGGACAACAGCGGCGTGGAAAATGAAAAACTGTACACACAACCGCAACACGTGGCCTACGCATACCAGGAGCTGTCCAGAGTGGGCGATCTCTTCAGCGTAGCCGCCGCTTTTGGTAACGTACACGGCGTGTACAGTCCCGGTAATGTGGAACTACGCCCGGAAATACTCAAAAACAGCCAGGAATATATTGAGAAGGAATTCAAAACAGGCCCGAAACCGGTCTTCTTTGTATTCCACGGCGGTAGCGGCTCTCCCCAACACCAGATACGGGAAGCTATCAGCTACGGCGCCATCAAAATGAACATCGACACCGACCTGCAATGGTCATTCTGGGAAGGCGTAAAGGATTATTACAAGAAAAATGAAGCCTACCTGCAGGGACAACTTGGTAATCCTGAAGGCGCCGACCGCCCAAACAAAAAATATTACGACCCGCGTGCCTGGTTGCGCAAAGGAGAAGAAAGTTTTATAAAACGTTTAGAAATAGCATTCGAAGATTTGAACTGCATCAACAGAAACGCATAAATATTCAACAGTCCCGCAGTTTTGCGGGACTTTTTTTGTTTTTATCTTTTCGCAGTTCGCCCACCGCAGTGCCTCCCGGTTGCTCCGAAACCCATTCCGACTATCTTTGCCGCCAAAGAAACAGCTGGTTAAAAATTGTTGGCCGTGCCTATGACCGCATTCACTGCTTTTCATTGGCACATCAGCACTGGTTAATCAGCCTGTTACACTCATTTGCTCATTTCAAATTTGCTTAATTATCATGGCTTCCAAAAAGATTCTTGAACTGCTGGGCGATAAAGCAGCTTATCTGCTCGAACACAAGTGTAAAACGGTTGACCATTCCACGATTGCTTTGCCTTCTCCGAACCATGTGGAAGATATCTGGGTAAACAGTAACCGTAATAACCGGGTGCTGAGAAGTCTCCAGACTTTATTGGGCACAGGACGACTGGCCAACACCGGCTATTGCAGTATTTTCCCCGTTGACCAGGGCATTGAACACAGCGGTGGTTCTGCATTTGCGCCAAATCCCATTTATTTCGACCCGGAAAATATCATCCGGCTGGCCATTGAAGGGGGATGCAACGCCGTGGCTTCCACATTCGGGGTATTGGGCATTATGAGCCGTAAGTACGCACACAGGATCCCGTTTGTGGTGAAAATAAACCATAACGAATTTCTCAGCATGCCTAACCGATATGACCAAACGATGTTTGGCACCATCAAGAGCGCATGGAATATGGGCGCAGTGGCCGTAGGCGCTACCATCTACTGGGGCTCTGCCGAAAGTTCGCGTCAGTTGAAAGAGGTGGCAGAAGCGTTTGAATATGCGCATGAACTGGGCATGGCCACCATCCTGTGGTGCTACACCCGCAACAGTGCTTTTAAAGTAGATGGCGTAGATTATCATACAGCAGCCGATTTTACAGGACAAGCCAACCACCTCGGCGTTACACTGCAGGCAGATATTATCAAGCAAAAGCTTCCCACCAACAATGGCGGATACCTGGCTACCAAACATGGTAAAACATCGCCGCTGGTATACGAAAAACTCACTTCCGACCACCCGATTGACCTGTGCCGTTACCAGGTGCTGAACTGCTACAGCGGCCGTGTGGGACTGATCAACAGCGGCGGCGAAAGCAAGGGTACCAGCGATTTGCAGGAAGCAGTGTATACTGCCGTGATCAACAAACGCGCAGGCGGTATGGGATTGATCCTCGGCCGTAAAGCCTTCCAGCGTCCCTTCAAAGAAGGCGTAGAATTGCTGCACACTACGCAGGACGTTTACCTTGATAACACCATCACAGTAGCATAAGCAAAAATTTCATATACAAATCCGTACAACCGTGTGCGTTGTACGGATTTTTTTTGCCATAACCGCATTCCGGCGCCGTTAAAAATTGACCGGATCCGGTTATCCTTTATAGGTACCTTTCGGTTATCTTAGTGCAGACCTTTCAGAAATCTTTTGTGTATTGTCGGCGTACAAAAAGAAAGAGGCGACCTCAATTTTTGGGGACGCCTCTCTTTTTTGATATCGTTTTGTAAACAATTATAACTCCAGCAACGTCTTCACGGGATCTTTTCCAAACAACAACTGTTCGGGATTTTCCAACAGTTCCTTCACCCTTACCAGGAAGCTCACTGATTCCCGGCCGTCGATAATACGGTGATCATAGCTCAGTGCCAGGTACATCATCGGCCGGACCACTACCTGTCCGTTCAGCGCTACGGGCCTTTCCTGGATTTTGTGCATGCCCAGGATAGCGCTTTGGGGAATATTGATAATGGGCGTACTCATGAGCGAACCAAACACACCACCGTTAGTGATGGTAAAGGTGCCGCCCTGGAGTTCTTCCATGGATAATTTATTGTCTCGCGCTTTATTGGCCAGTTCGATTACTTTCTTTTCAATTTCTGCCATACTGAGACTTTCGGCATTGCGTATCACCGGCACTGTTAATCCGCGCGGCGTTGACACTGCAATGGAAATATCGCAATAATCATGGTATACCAGGTGTTCGCCGTCAATGTAGGCATTTACTGCAGGCCATTCCTGGAGCGCAATGCAGCAGGCTTTTACAAAGAAGCTCATGAAACCCAGTCCCACACCATGTGCTTCCTTGAATTTGTCTTTGAACTGCTTCCGGATTTCCATAATGCGCGTCATGTCTGCTTCATTGAAGGTAGTCAGCATGGCCGTGGTGTTCTTCGCTTCCACGAGACGGCGCGAAATGGTTTTCCGGAGGGCGCTCATTTTTTCGCGACGCTCCTCACGACTGAACAGTGGCTTGCCACCGGTAACACGACCGGGATTGCTCAATGCAGCCAGCACATCGCTCTTGATGATCTTTCCCTGGAAACCGCTAGGCGTAACTGTTTTTACATCCAGTTTCTTATCTGCAATGATAGCAGCTGCAACAGGCGTTGCTTTGATATCGTTGGGAATGGAAGTTACAGGGGCCGTAGATTCCTTCTTCTCAGCGGGCTTAGCCGTTTCTTTTTGTTCTGCTGTGGCAGGTTTACCGTTGGAAGCAGGTTTACCGGCAGGCTTGGGCGCAGTTTCGTCAATAGAAGCCAGCACATCGCCAATTTTCAAGGTATCGCCTTCTTTGGCGCTGGTCTTCAACACACCGGCCTGTTCGGCATTTACTTCAAAGGTGGCTTTTTCGCTCTCGAGTTCGGCAATGACTTCGTCGCGCTCTACATAATCGCCATCCTTTTTCAACCATTGCAATAAGGTGACCTCGCTGATGGATTCTCCAACCGTTGGGACTTTTATATCAATCATAAATAAGTCTTTATATAGTTGCTATCATTAATTTTCTTGTTGAGCAATCATTCCTTTCATCATCTTCAAAACCTCTTTCACCTCATTAAAAAGCGGTTCAACATCGTCAGCACTGTATATTACAAAATCACCATAATCACTATCCTGCCTCATAGCAAATAGCCTTGATACCAGTTTGCCCCATTGGGCTTCAATAATTCATTTCGTTATAAAATGTGCCCCTAAAACTGTTTTCATGCCACTGCGACTTGAAGTCCTGATATCATATTTGGCAAACAACGCCGGTCAGCACCAAAATGTCCCAGTCACGACCTTTCTTGTTATCTCCTCGGGCCCTCGAACCAAAAAGCATCACCTCCGCTGTGTTTCCTGCTCCATAAATGTGAAACAGATGTTAACGCTATAGAAGGTCCTGTGCACAAGATCACACTGTCAACAGACACAATCGCATATTTTATTTTCTGCAAAAATTCTTTCTGGTCCTTCACATAACGCTGCAATTAAATCCCAAACGCCGTATCAATAATCTCCGCCTGCTCCTGTGCATGCGTTTTGGCATACCCTGTGGCCGGCGCGGCGCTTGGCTGGCGACTGATCACACCATAATTGATACTCTTCAGGTTCATCTGCAGGTAAGAGGCGGCGCCCATATTGAGCGGTTCTTCCTGCACCCAGAACCAGGTGGCCTTGCTGTATTTCTGGTACAGGCTTTCCAACTGCTTCAGGGGAAGCGGGTACAATTGTTCTACACGGATAATGGCAGTGTCGCGGCGCTTTTCTTTTTGCTGCCTTTCTGCCAGATCAAAGTATACTTTACCGGTGCAGAACAACACCTTCTTCACTTTCGAAGGTTCTGCAAAAGTATCATCTATTACTTCCCGGAAACCACCCTGCAGAAATTCCTCCATGGAAGAATAGCTTCCCGGATGGCGCAGGTTGGCCTTGGGTGAAAACTCAATCAATGGTTTGCGGAACGGCCATGCTAACTGGCGACGCAATGCATGGAACAGGTTGGCCGACGTGGTAATATTGGTGACCACCATGTTCAACTCGGCGCACATTTGTAAGAAACGCTCCATACGTCCACTGCTGTGCTCCGGTCCCTGCCCTTCATAACCGTGCGGGAGCAACATCACTACGCCATTCATCCGGTTCCATTTTTGTTCACCGGCCGAAATAAACTGGTCAATCATGGTCTGCGCGCCGTTGGCAAAATCGCCAAATTGCGCTTCCCATAGTACCAGACCGTTGGGATTGGCCATGGCATATCCATATTCAAATCCCAGCACACCATATTCACTGAGCAAAGAGTTGTATATACGGAATTTTCCGGTAGCGCCCGGTATATTGCTGAGACGGTTATGGGCCCGGCCGGTTTTTTCATCGCGCAGCACGGCATGCCGGTGGCTGAACGTACCGCGACGCACGTCCTGTCCGCTCATACGCACATCCTTACCCTCCAGCAACAAACTGCCATACGCCAACAGTTCACCGGTGGCCCAGTCTACCTTTCCTTCTTCATTGAATAATTTTATTTTGTCCTGCAGGATCTTTTCCACCTTACGCAACGGCTTCATATCCTCAGGCCAGTGCATCAGCGCATCGAATATTTTGCGAAAATCTGCTTCGCTGATGGCTGTTATGGGTGATTGTTCAAAATCTTCGGCTGTAGCTTTCCGTAAGCTTTTCCAGGCCAGTTCCGGTTGTTGATAATTGTACGGCAGCGGGTTCTGCTTTACTTCATCCAACCGCTCCTGCAAATCGGCCCAGAATTTTTTCTCCATTTCCTTTGCCATTTCTTTGGCGTCTGCTTCACCATTCTCGAGGAGAAAATTGGTATACACTTCCCGCGGATTGGGATGCTTGTCGATCAATGCATACAGCTGCGGCTGGGTAAATTTCGGGTCATCGCCTTCATTGTGCCCGTGACGGCGGTAGCACACCATATCGATAAACACATCCGACTTGAACTGCTGCCGGTAACGGGTGGCAATTTCTGCACATTTCACTACGGCTTCGGCATCATCGCCATTTACATGCAATACCGGCGCCTGTATCATGGCTGCCAGAGAAGTGCAGTAGTCGGAACTGCGCGCATCTTCAAAGTCGGTAGTAAAACCGATCTGGTTGTTGATCACAAAATGGATAGTGCCGCCGGTATGATAGCCGTCGAGCTGGCTCATCTGCAACACTTCGTACACAATGCCCTGACCGGCAATGGAAGCATCGCCGTGAATGAGTATAGGAAGAATTTTTTCGTATTCGCTGTTGTACAATACATCTGCCTTGGCGCGCGCAAAGCCTACCACCACCGGGTTAACCGCCTCCAGGTGGGAAGGGTTGGGCATCAGTTTCAGATGCACGGTTTTACCATCGGGCGTTACAATTTCACTGCCATAACCCAGGTGATATTTCACGTCGCCGCTGCCCATGGTAGTGTCAGGAACAGCAGTGCCTTCAAATTCAGTAAAGATCTGTTCATAGGTTTTGCCCATGATATTGGCCAGCACATTCAGCCGGCCGCGGTGCGCCATACCAATCACCACTTCCTGCACATTGCCTTCCACGGCAGTATTGATAATGGCATCCAGCGCGGGAATGGTGCTTTCACCCCCTTCCAGTGAAAATCTTTTCTGACCGATATATTTGGTATGAAGGAATTTTTCGAAGATCACGCCCTGGTTCAGTTTTTCCAGGATGCGCTTTTTCTTTTCAATGGAAAGCGGTTTGGTAAAATTGCGCTCCATTTCATTGGTGAGCCAGTCAACCCGCCGCTGGTCGCTGATATATTTGAACTCTATGCCCACATTGGAAGCATAGCAGTTCTGCAAATGCTGCAGGATATTACGCAGCGTAGTAGTGCCCAATCCGATCAGGTTCCCGGCATGGAATTCCTTGTCGAGGTCTTCTTCCGTAAAGCCAAAAAAAGCGAGGTCCAGGTTGGCTCCCCTGTCTTTACGCGGCCTGATGGGGTTGGTTTTGGCTATCAGGTGACCTTTGTTCCGGTACCCCAGTATAAGCCGGTAAGCACTCACCTCCTTGCGCCAGTTAATTTCTTCACCCACAGGCGCTTCGGCAGTCACGGCGCCATTGCCATTAACTCCTGCCTTGCTGTAGTTCACAGCAAAATCAAACCCCTCGAAAAATTTTTTCAATTCCGGGTCAACACTATTGGGATCCTGCACATAATCGCGGTACAGGTTTTCAATAAATGCCGGGTGCGAATTGGTGATATAGGAAAAGTCTTTCATGAAGAGACTGTTATAGCTGAACGTATAGAATACTGAAAACGGCTACAAATATCGGGCAAATTCATTATAATACAGTGATATAAGTGTGCGGCGGCGGGCACAGGGTCCGCCGTACGATCTGTTTCCATCAGGAAGGCCAAACGGGTCATATGGTTGCAGGGGTTAAAATAGTACCTGGCACGATAAAACGGAGAAAATCAGTAATATGTTGTGCCATTCACGGGGTACCCTTGCCGGCCCACAATTCCTCACTTTTTTTTTCATTTTTTCCTGAAATCCTATACCTTTGCCGTCCTTAAATTTTCGAAACGAGATGGCAAATCACAAGGCTACCAAGAAAGATATGCGTCAGGCCGCCAAGCGCCGGGAACGGAACAGATATTATGGCAAAACCACCCGTAATGCCATTCGTGACCTCCGTGCGCTGAAAGATGGTGCGGAAGCGAAGAAAGAATTTCCCGAGGTGGCATCTATGATTGACAAACTGGCCAAAAGAGGCGTGATTCACAAGAATAAAGCTGCCAACCTGAAAAGCAAGCTGGCAAAAAGAGTGAATGCGCTGGTTGCGGCTAAGTAATAATTGGTGTAACTCATTTTTAATGTTTTTTTTCCTTCCCGCTATAGCGGGAAGGTTTTTTTATGCCTGTACATGCCCAACTATTATCGTTCCCATAGAGAGCTATCCCCGGCTACCCATATACAAGACTACCCATATACAAATGGATAGGGTTGCCTTCCCTTCCTGATAAACGGTCCCTCCCCCTCCCATTAGTTTTGTAATTTCCCGCTCCAAAATTCACTTCACATGAGATGGTTACTGGCCGCCACCTGTTTACTCGCAAGCATCGTATGCTACCCGCAAAGCATCCCAACAAAGTTTGAACAAACACAGGGCAGGGAAACGCCCGCCTACCATGAAATCATCCAGTGGTGGCAGCAACTTGACCAGCAGTCTGCCATAGTCAAAATGCTCACCATGGGCCCCAGCGATGCCGGCTATCCCCTGCACCTGGTCATTGTGGCCAATGACAGGGATTTTGACCTGGCCAGCCAGCGAAAAAAGAACAAACGCATCCTCCTCATCATCAATGGCATTCATCCCGGTGAACCCGATGGCATCGACGCCAGCATGCTGCTGGTGCGCGATATCGTGATCAACAAAAAGAAACTGCCGGACAATATCGTGCTGGCCATCATTCCCGTATACAATATCGGCGGTTGCCTGAACCGGAGTGAAAATTATCGTGTGGACCAGAATGGCCCGGCCGCATTTGGTTTCAGGGGCAATTCCCAAAACCTCGACCTCAACCGCGATTTCATTAAATGCGATTCACGCGAAGCACGATCTTTTGCGCAGATCTTTCACCTCTGCGATCCCGATGTACTGATCGATAATCACGTAAGCAATGGCGCCGATTACCAGCACGTGATGACATTGCTCACTTCGCAGCATAGTAAACTGGGAGGCGTAATGGGCGAGTATTTACACAAGGAATTTGAACCGGCTATTTATGCATTGATGAAAGAAAAAGGCTATGACCTGGTGCCGTATGTAAATTTCAGTGGCAATACGCCTGATAATGGCCTAATCGCCTATTTCGACGGTCCGCGCTACAGCAGCGGCTATGCATCACTGTGGCACAGTTTTGCCTTTGTGCCGGAAACCCATATGCTGAAACCGTACGACCAGCGAGTGGCCAGTACCTATGCGCTGATGGAATGTTTTATTGATTTTACCAGTCGCAACAGCAGTACCATCAAAAAGCTGCGCGACCAGACCAAAGCAGCAGTGCTCACGCAATCATCCTTTCCCGTAAGCTGGACGCTCAACCGCAACCGCCATGATGAGATATTGTACAAAGGATACGAAGCCGGATACAAACCCAGCGAAGTGTCAGGCCTGCCACGACTGTACTACGACCGGAGCAAGCCGTATGAAAAGAAAGTAAAGTACTACAACTATTTTGATAACCATGTAGTGATCCAAAAACCCAAAGCCTATATCATTCCGCAGGGATGGTGGCCCGTAATTGAACTACTCCAATTGAACAACGTGAAAATGACGCCACTGGCAAAAGACACCACCATCCTGGTGGAAGTATACCGCATCGAAGATTACAGAAGTTCGCCCCGGCCATATGAAATGCACCATCCGAACAGTAATGTTTCGGTAAGCACACGTACAGAAAACATCACCTTCCGCAAAGGCGATATGCTGGTGCCGCTGGACCAGGTAGCCAATCGCTTCCTGGTAGAAGTGCTCGAGCCGCAGGGCATGGACTCTTATTTCAGCTGGAATTTTTTTGATGGCATCCTTGCACAGAAAGAAGGATACAGCAGCTATGCTTTTGAAGATATCGCTGCACAGTTTCTGAAAGATCATCCCGACATCCGCGCCAAACTGGAACAACGCAAAGCCACTGACACGGCCTTTGCCAACAGCGCGGCAGCACAACTGGATTTTGTGTACAAAAATTCCCCATTTTATGAACCGGCCCATATGCGATACCCCGTGTACCGGGTAGTAAACTAATTGTTTACGTAACTATGTAAATGTTATTTAAGGATAACCGGTTACTAAAAAACGGTGAGCGCAAGCCTCACCACGTCGCTTTTTTCTCCCGCTGAAATGCCTGTTATCGTTCAGCAGCGGTATAATTTTTTTGATATACCCTGTATGTAGGTAGAATGGTTCCCTCCACTTCCTGCAAAGGGAAGGTTTATTCATCTTCATAATTACACCAAAACCTGCTGGTGAGAAGGTATCTCCGATTGACAAAAACTGTTACGCTATACTGACATGAGACAGCTGCACCCCTGACTGTTTGTGATGGAGCATGTGATTGATAACCGGAAAATTGTAATTATGAAAAAGGTGATGTCTGCAATGTTGTTCCTGTACGTTTGCGCAGCGGCACAGGCTCAAAAAAACCTTTCCAGGCGAATAGCTTCCGCAACCAATGCCTATAGTCAGTTTCCTTATGTGCCTCACGTACCGCATAAAATTTTTCCTGCAGAACATTATATAGGCGTCAATTACCGCGGCACCTGGCTGAGCCGCTATCCCAACGGGCAGTTGTGCGATTCAGGCTACCTGAAGAATAATATGCCTGACGGTATCTGGAAAAGTTGGTATCCAAACGGACAATTACGTATGATGATCGAGTGCAACGCCAAAAAACTGGCCGCCACCATAAACGAAATGCAACGCATTTATAAACCCGGGTTTTCTCCGCCACCACACCTGCAGGAAATGAAAGACATCATGAACGATGAGGAAAGTGTGCCATATGATAAACTGATGTACCGCCAGATGTATCTCTCCATTCATCCGCCCGACCTCAAAGACAGCACTGCCGAGTTGCTGGTAACCGTGCAGGAAGGCGATACGGTAAAAACGTTCATGACCAACACACTCCCGTTTTCAGAATGTCTTGTGCACGGGCGATATGTTACCTGGTTTCCGGATGGCACCCTGAAAGATTCCGGCTATTGCGAAAACGGCATCCGGCAGGGTGTGTGGGAAGAATGGAACGAAGAAGGTACGCAAAGAGCCGTAGGATTTTACCGGCATGGTATGCGATGGAAAGACTGGCGTTACTTTAACAAAGAAGGCAAATTGTTATACATCAGGTGGTACAACCGTTCCGAAGCAATAACGGAAACGATTGTACTAAACTGATCTTATTCCGTTCCAAAGGCAGCAGGTTTCATTTTACATAAAAGTCCGTACCCTTGTTCTATGGTTTATTTACTGACCCGCTCCATTTGTACAAATAATCTCCTGGCCAGCAGCAGCGCAAAGAGCAGGAACAAAATACTAAGATAACCCAACCAATCGTAATGGTAGATTTTGTTATCAGCACCTTTGATGATTACCAATCCGGCAATGAAGGAAGCAAGACTGGTGCCCAATTGTTGTACACTGCTGTTAAAGCTCATGAAACTGCCCCGTTGCTCGGCCTGCACCACATTGCTGATCATGGCGTTAGCCGTTACCATTCTTCCGGTGGAAAGCGTAAACCAGATGGCAAATACCGTGAGCGTCATGGAAAATGGAATGGCAGGCAGATTGGTAATGCTCCATACCGTGAACAGCGACAATACAACGCACACAGTAAAAATGGTCATCTTACCATAGCGGTCTGCCAGCCTGCCCAGGATATTGGCAGAAACAAAGGAAGCCAGCCCGCCAATGAGGTAAATCATGGGCGTTTGCGCTTTGCTGTATCCTACATTGAATTCCATATATGGATTCACAAAAGGAATAATCAGGAAATGTCCCAGCATGATCAATGCAGAAAACAACAAAGCAATACGTTGCTGCGGATGGTTCAGCACACTCGTCAGCACATGCCAGTAAGATGGCCGGTCTTCTTTTTTAACAAGATGCGCAGTCATGGAGGGAATATACTTCATGATCATCGGGATGATCAGTATACCCAATATGCCTACGAGTAAAAACGGCGCATGCCATGAAAAAACATTTGCAAGGTATAAGGCAAACGGAACGCCCAATACCGACGCCACTGCAAATGACGACATGATAGCGCCCATGGCCGTACCACGGCGTTCATACCCAAACATGTCTGATACAATTGACAATACCTGCGCATTGATCAGTCCGCCGAAAACACCTGCCAGTATGCGGGCCGACAACAGGAAATGGTAGTCGGGCGCAAAGCCACAGGCAAGGGTGCCCAGCAGAAAACCCGAATACCCGAACAATAATACAGACTTGCGATCGTAGCGATCTACAAAAAAGGCTGCGGCAAATCCTGAAATGCCGGCGCTCAATGTATAGGCAGCCACCAACACGCTGAACGCTTGCGCCGAAATGTCGAAGTAAGGCATCAGGTAATTTCCCAGCGGCATCAGGATCATGAAATCCAGGATATGCGTAAACATCAGCCCGGCCAGTATAAGCAGGACCATCCTTTCCTTCCAGTTCATACAATCTTCTTTTAATCACTTTGTTTAAATCCGGCAAACAATCGTAGCATACCAGGACCTTGTGCGTTCCTTAGTAGTTCTTCCAAAGCAGTCAGGTTATTCTCAGCTTATCAGGGAGGGAGCCGCAAAGTTCGTAAAACCTGCGGAAAAGGATTGACGAATTTTTATTAAAAGAGGTACAAATTCTATTCCGGGATTTTGCTGGCAGGGAACGGGTAAAAAATATTGATCTTTCAACAAAAGTGGTGAGAACTTCTCCCTGTAAGTGGGTAGAAAAGAACAATCCTCCTGTCCCGGCCTTCAACGCGGCAACAGGAGGACTGCGAAAACTTGCGGCCTGTTAGCTTATTTCTCTTTCACCACTATGATGCCTGCTCCATGATAAGAGTGGTATTCTCCATTATACATTGCCTCTGCACTGGCCGGTCCGATATGATAAGTACCCGGCGACACCGCACGAACCGCATAGTAATACACCTGCCTGTTGTTATACAGGTTTACAAACAAATTGATGCGATCGTCACGAACGTCCAGCGCGGTGGGCGTGGAAGCATCTTTGATCCAATCCATACCGGGAATTTCTTTGGTACGTGGGTTTTCAATTTCAAAACCGGCAGGTAACATGTCGGTAATCACTACGTTTTCCACATTGCCGCTGTACGACTTTTCGAGCGTAAGCTGCACAATCACCAGGTCATTCTGGGTAAAGCTGTTACCGGCAATCACGCGGCCATAACGATCATAGAATTTACGGCGCACACGAATGTAATTGTCTTCTTCCGTATAGGTACCGCTTTGCGATATGCCTTCACTTTGCCAGTAGTAATACAAACGTCCATTGCCTTTGGCCGCAATTTCCACATTGGGTGCGCCTAATTGTTTGGCGCTGAAAGAAACAGGATCGGCGCCGGCCGTACCAATGGTTTTGCCATTCACTTTGATATCGGCGGTCACATCAGCCTTGTTCGCTGCACGGGCAATTTTGCCCAGCGCCAGGAAGCTGAAACTGCATTCCTGCGTACTAAACCATCTGCGGCCTTTCAACTGGTTTACCACATGCCCTGCCATCACACCGATCTGGGGATTTGCAGGATCGGCGTCCAGCAAGGCATTCAGGGCAATGGCTTCATCGCGAATGGGTGAATAGAAACTGCCACCCGTTTGCGCCACCGATTCTTCACCGGTGAATGACTGCGGCAATATCTCCCGGAACTTCTGCTTGTCGCCGGCAATGGCATAGGCCACACTGAGCAGGTATTTAGAGTCGAGGCTCAGCAATTGCGGGTTCGATTTGTAATAGTTCATCGTAGACACATTGGGCTTGCCCGCCAGCGCCAGCACGTACAAACTGTAGATCACTTCCCTGGGAGCAATCTTCTTTTGCTGATTTTGATTATAGTAATAATTGATCGTTTCCTTATTCTTCAGCCGGTTGTTCAGGTAGTTGAGTATGTTGTTCAGCACACTATTGTCCACATCAAAACCGGCTTTCTTTGCTTCCAGTAGGAAATGTGCAGCGTATGCCGTTACCCACCAGTGCGCAGTGCCTTCACCGTCCCACATAGTGACAGCGCCATTGTACAATTGTCGCAATTTGATCTTGCGTATCGCTTCCAGCACATTGAAGTTGGCAGCGCTGCGGGCCTTGTTGGACTGATCCTCCATTTGTGCAGCGAGATCGCCAAAATACAATTGCGGAAATGCTGCCGATATGGTTTGCTCCGTACAACCGTAGGGATAGTTCACCAGGTAACGCAATTGTTTGCCCAACTCCAGCGCCGGGTTGCGACTGACAGTAAGTTTGTAATCGATCGTTTTCGGCACAAAATCCTGCAGCGGGATGTTGATGCGTTGCACATTGCCGCCCGTTATGGTCCCGCTACCGGTGTGCACCTGCAATGGCGCTATGGAACGCACACTGATATCTATTTCATCGGTAAATTTCTCTCCCAGTCCCTGCACTTCCACTTTTACCTTGGCTACATCCATGGCAGGCGCCACAGCCACACGGAAAACGGCACGACCTTCACTGTGCGGACTGAGGCTAACAGATTGTGAATTGCTGCCTGTCACCTGCAACGGCCCCTGTACAGTGAGCGTGGCAGTGGCCGTAGTGGATTTGTCCGTAGTGTTGGTGATCACTACAGGTACGGTAACGGTATCTTTCGGACTGAGGAAACGCGGCAGTGCCGTACTGAGCACCAGCGGGTCGGCCACCGTCATGGCAGCATCAGCACTTCCAAAACTGTGATCTTTGTACGATACGGCCATCAACCGGATTTCACCGCTGAACTGGGGAATATCAAATTCAAAGCTCGCTTCGCCCCTGCTGTTGGTTTGCGCAATGCCGCTCCAGTAAGACACCAGTTTAAACCGCCTGGCCGGCATGGGATTGGTGCGCTTGTTCATTTCAATTTCACCGTCACCACCGGTGCTGCTTATGCGCGGTTTTAATTCAGGGAACAACAACGGGTACATGTCATATGCAGTCACTTCAAGCGCCTTGCTGGCATAAAAATGACCGTATGGATCGGGTGTTTTAAAATCGGTGATCTGCAATATGCCATTGTCCACTGCCGCCAGTGTAACATAACTATTGGGAGCAGCTTTTACTGTTACTTTCTGACGCGTGCGTGAACGCACATGCTTCTGCGCTGCAATTTCTACATTGATGCGGCGGCTCTTTTCTTCTACCCGTATATTCTTGTACCCATGCGCTACGGTGAGCGGTATTTCACTCACATCATGCGGTTTGATCAGGGTGGCCGTTACGAACACGTTCGGCAGGTGCGCTTCTGTCAATTTCAAATCAACGGAAGCCGCACGGTTCTCTACATTTACATATTGATAACTTACCACACGGTCTGTTTCCATGGTCACCAGCATGCGCCCGTCGAAAGGCGTTTTGAATAATACTTTTGCTGTTTCGCCAGCCAGGTAGGAACTTTTGTCCAGCTCCATATCGATATTGCCTTCCGGGTCTACATCAAACGAGGCGTTGTCATTTCCCCAATACCCGTAACTATAAAATTCCTTGCTCACATAACTGTCCGCGCCGGGTATGGATACGCGCAAGGTATACCGGCCGGGTGAGCGCGGCACAAATGAATAGGCCGTTTGCTCGCCGCTTACAGTAATGGTTTGCTCGGAAATTATTTTATCATCTCGCTGGCTTTCATAACGGAAATAACTACCTGCTTTGGTAAGCACCGTGCGGTATTCGTGTTTGATCACCTTTACCGTAGCCTTGGCGCTTACTACGTTTTCGTTTTTGTCCAGGGCAATCAATGGAAATTTCACCACCTGGTTCAATGGATAATACCAGTAACCATCACTGCCTACACCGAAGAATACCTGCTGGGTATAAATATTGGCAGTTGCACTGCGACTGACAGGACGTCCTGTTTCATCGAACACTGTAGCATAAAAGGTAGCCTGCAGCAGTCCTTTGTCTTTATACATGATGGGCACGGCATAGCTGATGCTTGCATTACCATTGTCATCGGTAGTACCTTCTTCATTTTTTCGGTCGAATGACAAGCCTATGTTGTCAATGCCGAAGTCGTAATTCCTGTATTTTTTCGGACTGAAGTAACGCGGACTTACCTGTACTTCTCCTTCATAATTGCGTTTGGCAGCGGGCGGACCAAAGAAGTTCACGGCATTTACCGACAAGGTAGTGGTTTGCCCGGGCCCTACGGAAGGTTTATCAAGTTTTACAGAAACTTTTATCCTGTCTGGCACAAATTCTTCTACATTGAAACTCTTGCTGGCCAGCAGCACATCATTGGAAGTGTATACTTCCAGCGTATAGCCGCCGGTAATTGCAGACGCAGACAATTCCACATCACCTTCCAGCGCCCCCTGTGCATTCAAGGTTTTACGGAATGTTTTCAGTTCTTTGCCGTTGGGCAATAACATTTTCAGCTTCAACGGCAATTCTCCCGGCGACTTCCAGTTCCTGTCGCGCAGTATCACAGAGAAGTTGATTTTTTCTCCCGGGCGATAAATATCCCGTTCTGCATATACAAAGGCATCCAGGCCTGTAACATTGCTGCGTTTGCCGCCCACTTCAAAACGAGAAGTATTCACACGGGTGGAATTAAACGGCAAATAGTTAAAATCATCCGGCGATTTTGCAATGACCATCGCCGGACGAAAGCCCGCAAATTCTTTCCGGCTGTATTCCACTTCGGCAACACCATCATTGTTGGTAGTACCCATGCCCAGCACCTGGTTGTTGTTGCCATACACTATTATATTGAGCGCGTTTAATGGCTGCGCTGTTTTAATAGAGTTGGCAAATACAAACAGTTTGTCTTTCCCTTCCTTCGCCACCAGGCCGATATCGGATTTGGAAATAAACCGGCTGTCGGAAATCCAATAATCTGTGGTCGAGCGGATTTTGATATGATAAATGCCTTTGAAATCGGGCAAGCGGTCTTCTATGTTAAAAGTGAACAGGCGGCTGTTGCCGTATTTGGGCAGCGAACGGGTATCAATTTCCTTTTCATAGATCACATCGCCAAAACTCAGGCTACTGCTGTATTCATTGTAGTAATCACGCTCATAGTAATAATCTTCATCCTCCGAACTATATCTGTTGTCGCGGGGATAATAGCCATAACGCTGCACGGCCAGCAGATTGCTTTCATAAATCTTCGAAATAATCACCTTTACTTTCGGCACATTGGTAATGCGCACTTCAATGTTCTGATGGCCTTGTGCAGACAGGTAAACCGCCTTATTGTTGTTGAAACTAAGTGACGGTTCCAGTTCTCCGAATGCCACATTGTTTTCATAGCTTTCGCGCAGCTCCCCGCCCAGTCGGCCTTTCAGGCCTTTTTTGAGGGTAAGCACGTAGCTTTTGTCGGAACTGAATTGCTCGCTGCGAATGGCAAATCCATCTTCCGTTTCCGTTACAGAAAATTTAACAGCAGGATTGATGTTTACGCGGGACGCCACTTCATTGATCACAACCTGCTGACTGGTCCGCACGTAAACAGTACCGGTAATGCCATCGTGTTCGCCGGTAACATCGTTAATAGTGAGACTATAGGGCGAAGGAATGAATAATTTGTTCTCGATTTTTTCTTTAGTGCCGTTCCTGCCACCCTCGGGCACAATCCCTTTCTCAAGCGCTATCATGGCCTGCAGGTCTTTGTCTTCGGACTTCAACCCCAATAAACGCATGGAAATACGACTGTCGCTTTCCAAAGTCTGCAGGTCGTATTGAACCGGTGTACCGTCTACCTCCACCTTCATTTTCTCTTTGATCACGGCCGGTTGTACGGCATAGTTAAAATACAGGTCAACCTGGGGGATTGGCGTAGTGGAATTTTCCTGCACGGGCATCCAGGTCACATTACTGTTTTCCAACCGGAGCAATGGAGTATGAAAGGTAATTTTATCTGCCCCTCCAATCTTGCCGTACGCGCTGTACTGTAATATATCACTGTTAAGCTTAGCCGTAAACGAAGTAGCAGGCGGCAGCGGTCTTGCAGGGGAGAACACTAACTGATCGCCCTGGTCCCACCGGAAGCGGCCGGGAATCTCCGGGTCAAAGGTGATGTACTCGGTAGAGTCCCACTGGTTTAGCAGTGAGTCGCTTACCAGCACTTTATCAAATCGGAATACCAGGTTGCCCAATGCCGGCACTTCGTCTTTGGCATTGGTATACGTCAGATTTACCTGGCTGCTGTTGCAACTGAGAAAAAGTACAACGGTGGTTATGGCTGCGATCTGAAAGAATTGGTTGCGCATGGGTTATGGTTGAAGAGGAAAATGAAATTGGAAAATCAGTTGATGTTTACGCATGTGCGAAAGGTTGCACGGCTTTGTATATTTTTTTCAGCCGTTTTTTTCGATACCCCAAGTAACAAAAAATATGGATGGACCGGCACAGGGAAGCATCCACAATACAATTTTTTTATCCCCGGCTGCAACGTTATGAACGTTTTTACGTACTTCGTATATGGTTGTTGTCAATTGAAAGATTCAATGAACAGCCCATTCCACAAAGGCAAACGAGATTCGTTTGTCTTTTGACGGCGATACCCTGATCTGCAACAATCCCGCAACCGTGGCAACATTCAGACGCATATCGAAAAAATGGCTCAGGCGCCTCTTCCTGGCGTCGGTGCTGCTTTTTGCGGCTTTTCATTTGCTGAACCTGCTTTTCCCGTTGCCGGACCATATTGAATATTCCACCATCATAACGGACGATGAAGGTGAAGTAGTACATGCCTTTCTTACCCGTGATGAAAAATGGCGCATGAAAACGGAATTGCATGAAATTTCCCCGCTCCTGCGCAAGACCATTATAGAAAAGGAAGACCGCTATTTTTTTTATCACCCCGGCATCAATCCCCTGGCAATAGGCAGGGCATTGTTAAAAAACATTATCCGCATGAAACGGACTTCCGGCGCTTCCACCATTACCATGCAGGTGGCAAGGCTGCTGGAACCCAAACCGCGCACCTGGTGGAATAAATGCGTGGAAATGTTTCGCGCCTTTCAACTGGAATGGAAGTTTTCCAAAAGCGAAATCCTGCAACTGTACCTCAACCTGGTCCCCTATGGCGGCAATATTGAAGGCGTGAAATCCGCTTCCATCCTCTATTTCAAAAAAAATCCCGACCACCTCTCCCTGGCTGAAATCACCGCCCTTTCCATCATACCCAATCGGCCGTCTTCACTTGTAATGGGAAAAAACAACGACCTGATTGTAAAGGAAAGAAACCGCTGGCTGCACCGGTTTCAACGCGAAGGCATCTTTACCGAAAAAGAAATCAGCGATGCGTTGCACGAACCATTGACGGCACAACGGGGCAGCGTACCCAAACTCATCCCCCACCTGGCCTGGAAACTGAAAAACCAGGGAGGCCCCACCATTCATACCAATATACATCTCAACACCCAGTTAAAAACGGAAAAGCTGGTGCAGGACTATGTGCGCGCGCTCACGCTGAAAAATATCCGGAATGCAGCCGTAGTTATAATTGACAATGAAACGCATCATGTAATTACCTACGTTGGCTCGGGGAATTTCTACGATACCATCGATGCCGGACAGGTAAACGGCGCGGCCGCCATCCGGCAACCGGGCAGTACGCTAAAACCCCTATTGTTTGGTCTTTGCATTGATGCAGGCTGGATGACGCCCAAAACGGTGATCACCGACGTGGCCGTAAACTATGATGGTTATGCTCCCGAGAATTACGATAAACAATTCAACGGCTATGTAACCATGGAATACGCGCTGGAGCGCTCCCTCAATATTCCTGCGGTAAAGGCATTGCAACAACTGGGCAAAGATGCCTTCGTCCACAAACTGGTCACCTGCGATTTCAACCAGGTACGCAAAGACCAGCGCAAACTTGGCCTCTCCATGGTACTGGGCGGTTGCGGCGCCACACTGGAAGAATTGACCGGTTTGTACACCGTTTTTGCCAATGAAGGGAAATACTTCAGGCCCAATTACATCCGGTCGGAGCAACCATCCAAAGGCAAAGAGGTGCTCAGCCCGGCCGCCGCTTTTATGATCAACGATATATTGTCTAAAGTGAATCGTCCTGATTTTCCGCTTAACTGGCAAAGCACGGAACGCATGCCGAAAATTGCCTGGAAAACCGGCACATCTTACGGACGTCGTGATGCCTGGAGTATCGGTTACAACCGGAAATATACCGTAGGCGTATGGGTGGGTAATTTTTCGGCATTGGGTATTCCGGAACTGAGCGGCGCCAATGTGGCTACTCCCCTGCTGTTCAAAATATTCAATACCCTCGATTACGACAGCGACCGCGCCTGGTTCAGCCAGCCCGAAAATTGCGCCATGCGCACGGTCTGTTCCGAAACCGGCATGCCGCCCTCCGAACGATGCACGCACCTGGTTACCGATTATTATATACCGCTGATTTCTTCCACACAGTTTTGCAACAATATGCAGGAAGTGTATTTGTCGGCCGATGAAAAGATTTCCTATTGCAAAACCTGTGTACCGTCTGCCGGCTTTAAGAAAAAATGGTACCGGACCATCGGCGCCGACATGCAGCATTATTTTGAAGAAAGACGGATCGTTTACGAAAAAATTCCGCCGCACAACCCTGATTGTGAACGCATATTCAGGGAAAACGGTCCGGCCATTACAGCGCCGCGCAACGGCGCCACCTATTATATCAGCAGGAAAAAACCGGAACCTTTGCTCCTCACCTGTTATACAGGCAACGATGTGAGCAAAGTATACTGGTATATCAACGATCAGTTCTACAAAGCGGCCGCAGCCCGCGACCGGCAATTCTTTGTACCTGCCGAAGGCCGGGTAAAAATTTCCTGCACTGACGATAAAGGAAGGAACAGGAATATATGGATTACGGTGAAGCTGATTGATTAAACGGGCCAGTTACTCCAGCCTGGTCACTTTCCCGCTGCCCGCAATATTGCTTTTTCTCAACTGGCCACCGCCTTTGTAGCGTACATCACCGCTGCCGGTGATGGCTACATCGAGCGCTACGCTGGCGTATACATCTGCATCGCCGCTGCCGGTGATAGACACCTTTGTTTCTTCTGCCAGTAAATTCATGGCACGTATATCACCGCTTCCCGATAAGCCGGTCTCGAAAATTTTTGTCTGTCCCTGCAGGTTGATGTTGCCGCTGCCACTGATTTCAGCCTCCACTTCCGGCGCATCCACTTCCATTTTTATATCGGCGCTGCCACTAACGCTCAATACCAGTTTATGCGGATTGGTAATTTTTGTTTCACCAATAATATTGCCCGATCCGCTGGAATGTATGCTGGTAAATTCCGGCGATGTTACATATACCCGCATGGCGCGTTTGTTGTCCAGCCAGTATCCGTCTTTGGTATCGATGTACAGTTTACCGCCATCCACATAGGTTTCAATATAGGGAAGAAGATTTTCTTCAGCCTCAACCTTTACTGCATGGGAAGTGCCGGAAGATACGTATATGTCGAACGATCCGGATGAACTAACGCTTTTAAAGCTGCCAACGTTCCGTTCCTGTGTAGTTTGATTGCCATTTCCGCGCACCCGTTCGCCTCTGAATATATTGCAGGAAGGTACTAATGCAGCAGCAACGATCATCAGCAAAAGAAAGTTTCTCATACTAGTGTTGTTTTAAGTGTAAAGGTCCGCTATACAGTTCAAAAAGATAATGAGAATTGACCAATTTGACGCAAGGCAACGGGAAAAGTTACAAAACCCCAAAACTCACTACCTTCGCGTCACCATGGCGGAAAAAATTATTATTCTCGATTTCGGCAGTCAATATACCCAACTGATTGCCAGGGCCGTACGTGAGGCCAATGTATACTGCGAAATTCTTCCCTACAACAAAAAAATCGAATTTGATTCTTCCCTGAAGGGCATTATCTTGAGTGGTTCGCCGTTTTCAGTAAACGACGCGCAGGCCCCGGAAGTAGATATCAGGGCGCTCAACAGCCGCCTGCCGGTGCTGGGCGTTTGTTACGGTGCGCAATTGACTGCCAAACAGTTCGGCGGTCGTGTGGCGAAAAGCGACAAGCGGGAATATGGCCGGGCGCTGATGCATAAACAAACGGAAGATGCGTTATTTACCGGTGTAATGGAGCAGTCGCAGGTATGGATGAGCCACAGCGACTCCGTGCTGGAACTGCCGCAGGGTTTTGAAGTGCTGGCCGCTACGGACAGCATTCCCTACGCAGCCTTTAAGAAAAACGGGGAAATGCCTCCCTTGTACTGCGTACAGTTTCACCCGGAAGTATACCATTCCATTGAGGGCAAAAAGATCCTCAAAAACTTCCTGGTAAATATTTGTGGTTGCAGCCAGGACTGGACGCCGGCACATTTCATTACCGATACAGTAGCTGCATTGAAGGAAAAGATCGGCAACCGCAAAGTGATCATGGCATTGAGCGGCGGCGTAGACAGTACCGTGGCCGCCACACTGATCCATCGCGCCATTGGCGACAGGCTGTATGGCATTTTTGTTGATAATGGTGTATTGCGCAAAAATGAATTTGAGCAGGTGCTGGCAACCTATCGCACCATTGGATTGAATGTAAAAGGCGTTGACGCCAAAAAAATATTTTACGATGCGCTGAAAGGGAAAACCGACCCCGAAGCCAAGCGTAAAACCATAGGTAGATTGTTCATTGAAGTATTCCAGGAAGAGGCCAAAAAAATTGAAGGCATTTCGCTGCTGGGACAGGGCACCATTTACCCTGATGTGATTGAAAGTGTGTCGGTGCATGGTCCTTCTGTGACCATCAAATCGCACCACAACGTAGGCGGACTGCCCGATATCATGCACCTCGAGCTGGTAGAGCCGCTACGGTTCCTTTTTAAGGATGAAGTGCGTCGGGTGGGACAGGAACTCGGCATCCCGGCAGACTTGTTGCACCGCCATCCCTTCCCGGGACCTGGTCTGGCAATTCGCATACTCGGCGAGGTTACTGCCGAAAAAGTTGCCTTGCTGCAGGAAGCCGATCACCGTTATATCCAGGCCCTGAAATCACATAACCTGTACGACCAGGTATGGCAGGCCGGCGCCATTCTGCTGCCCATTCAAAGTGTAGGCGTGATGGGCGATGAACGGACTTATGAATCCGTAGTGGCGCTGCGGGCAGTGACTTCGGTAGATGGTATGACTGCAGACTGGGCGCATCTGCCGCACGAATTTCTGGCTCATGTATCGAACGATATTATCAATAATGTGAAGGGAATCAATCGTGTAGTTTATGATATTAGTAGCAAACCGCCTGCAACGATAGAATGGGAGTAAGCGTCTGAGGGGCAGGCTTATTGAATAAATGGTATATCTATGATGAAAAAACTGCAAAGAGCCTGGCTCACCTTTTGTACCCTATTCCTTACAACGGTAGTATGGGCCCAGACAGACACTACTATAGCACGCAATGTGGCAGCAGACTCGGTGGTGGTTGTGGCTGACAGCATGCCTGAGCGGATGAAGCTCGCCATAGTCACCAGTTTGTACCTCGATTCTGCTTTTGATGCGGCCGGAAATTATCAATACGATGATAAACAGTTTCATCCCTTCAGCAAAGCGGGACTGGAATTCTGGGAAGGGGCGCAGCTGGCTATAGATTCGCTCAAAAAAGAAGGGTTGCAACTGGACATTCATGTTTTCGATACCCGCTCATCGCGTATTCCCTTCGATTCATTGATTGCAGGCGATCACCTGCGCAATATGGACCTGATCATCGGCCATGTGAATTTGAATGAAGCTGCGCAGTTGGCACGGTTCGCCGGTGTGTTGAATATCCCCTTCATCAATACCAATGTTCCGAATGATGCAGAAGTGACCAACAATCCCAACTATGTGGTGCTGAACTCTACGTTGTTCACGCATTGCAATGGCATTTATAAATTTCTGCAACGCAATTTCGCCTTGTCCAATATTGTGGTGTTCCGCAAGAAAGGGGCAGCGGAAGACCGCCTGCGGCAATATTTCACGGAAATAGAAAAAAACACCAACTCCGTTGCGCTGAAACTGAAATACGTTACACTGCCGGATAATTTCAATACTGCACATCTTGCCGCGCACCTCGACAGTAATAGCACCAACGTGGTGCTGGCAGGCAGCCTCGATCTGAAATTTGCGCAATCGCTTTGCCAGCAGTTGTCATCCCTGAGCAAAACTTATGCTACTACAGTGTTTGGTATGCCCAATTGGGACGATATCGATTTTACCAAAAGCCTGTACAGGGGCATTGAAGTATATGTAACCACGCCATTTTATATTGACCCCGCCAATAAGCTGGCCAGCGCACTGAACAACTATTACAGGAAGGAATTTTTTGTGCCCGCTTCGCCAACGGTATATCTTGGCTACGAATCCATTTACCATTTTGCCCACCTGCTGGATTTGCATAGGGAAAACATTGGCTCCAGCCTGGGTGATAAGAAATTTACCGTTTTCACCAACTTTGATATTCAACCGGTGATCAATAGCCAGACGCAAACGCTCGACTACTTCGAAAACAAAAAGCTCTACATGTTGAAAAAGGTAGACGGCGTAGTAAAAGCAGTGTACTAGAGAGTGGTATGGCTTTTTTATATACCATGTAATCATGGTAGTATCAACCGCACAAGGGCTCTTTTGTACGCCGGGTAATTTTTATATCGATCCCTGGCAGCCTGTGGATTATGCCATCATTACCCATGCCCACAGCGACCATGCCCGCGCCGGCAGCAGGCATTACCTGTGCCATCATCATACCAAACCGTTGTTACAACTCCGCCTGGGAGACGTGAGCATTCAAACCCTCGCATGGAATGAAAAGATCACCATCAATGGTGTAAGCGTTTCCCTGCATCCTGCCGGTCATATCATCGGGTCATCACAGGTCCGACTGGAATATAACGGTGAAGTATACGTGATCAGTGGTGATTACAAAACCGAAGACGATGGCATCAGCGGCGCTTTTGAACCGGTGCGCTGTCATACGTTTATTACAGAATCCACTTTTGGACTGCCCATCTATCACTGGCGGCCGCAGCAGTCAATTTTTCATGACCTGCAAAACTGGATACGCAACAACCAGGTGGAAGAAAGATGTTCTGTGATTATTGGTTACAGTCTGGGCAAAGCGCAACGGGTATTGAAAGCAGTGGATGAAGTAGCAGGTAACGTATTTGCTCACGGGGCTGTATGGAATGTGCATCAGGCTTTGCAGCAGGCAGGTTTTTCTTTACCTCCGCTTAACAGGGTGGTGCCTGAACTACCGAAAGAAACATATAAAGGAGCTGTCATCCTCGCGCCACCTTCGGCGCCGGGCAGTGCCTGGATGAACCGCTTTACCCCTTATCGTACGGCTATCTGCAGCGGATGGATGCAGGTGCGCGGACACCAGCGGCGCAGTAATGCCGATGCAGGGTTTGCATTGAGCGATCATGCGGACTGGAATGGGTTATTGGATACTGTAAAAGCAACAGGGGCTGAAAAAGTGTGGGTAACGCATGGTTTTCAATCGGCATTCAGCAGGTATTTGAATGAGATGGGGATAGAAGCAAAGGAATTGAAAACGGAATTTGGAGATACGGTGGAGTTGGATGGCCAGGATGTTTAAAGGATATCAATGCGGCTTTTGAGGAGATGTAGTGAATGTTGTGGAGTGAGACAGAGGATATGCGGCAATACTTTTTACATAACAATATATTTAACCATAATGCCGGAGAAAGCGGGCAAAGCACGCCTTCGGGGAGCAGAGATACTGCTGCTGGCGGGAACTACTCCCTTTCAGGAGGCGCGCACGCCGGAGGCATCGCAGCCTTTGCCCATTTACTGCAACAACTCAGCGCCTCTACCAAAACCAATGACAAACTGCACGCACTGATAGAATATTTTAAGAAAGCGGAAGACAAAGACAAAGTTTGGGTGATTGCCCTCTTTAGTGGACGCAGACCAAGGAGAACAGTTAGCGGTACCCAACTTACCAATTGGTGCGCTGCATTAATCAACCTGCCTTTATGGTTGTTCCAGGAATCCTATCTCGTGGTTGGCGATTTGTCTGAAACCATTGCACTGTTAATACCGGAAAAAATACAGGATGCTTCACAAGGGCATACCGGGAAACCTTTGCACTACTACATAGAAAAATTCATTCAACTGGAAAAAGCTTCTGAAGAAACAAAGAAAGCATTTGTCATGCAATCGTGGCTGGAACTGAACAGCAGCGAACGTTTTGTATTCAACAAACTATTATCAGGCGCTTTCCGCGTAGGCGTTTCCCAGCGCATGATGGTAAATGCGCTGGCCAGACTGACCAATCTTGAACCTTCGGTTATTGCTCACCGTATCAGCGGCCAATGGGACCCCTCCACCACCCGCTTTGATGAATTACTAAGCGAATCCACCGTGACCACTGATATTTCCAAGCCTTACCCTTTTTACCTCGCCTATGCATTGGAAGATGATCTCACCACACTTGGTCCACCCGGAGAATGGCAGGCAGAATGGAAATGGGACGGCATCCGCGGACAAATCATCAAAAGAAATAACCAGTTATTTGTGTGGAGCCGCGGGGAAGATTTGATTACTGATAAATTTCCCGAGTACAGTTTGTTAGCCGGCAAACTGCCCGATGGCCTTGCCATGGACGGAGAAATTCTTCCTTACAGTAATGGGCAGGTGTTGAACTTTAACGTACTGCAAACGCGCATCGGCAGAAAGAACATCACCAAAAAACATTTACAGGAAGCGCCGGTTGGCTTTTTTGCCTTCGATTTACTGGAACTACACGGAGAAGATATCCGTCACTGGCCGCTGTCGGACCGCCGCCAAGCACTGGAAAAAATTGTACAGCAGGCGGCGCTCCCCTTCCTGCAATTATCGCCGGCAGTTGCATTCAGCGATTGGTCAGAACTGATTCCCATTCGTCAGCAGGCGCGCGCCATCAACAGCGAAGGATTGATGTTGAAAAGAAAATCATCCGGCTATCTTACCGGCCGCAGGCGCGGCGACTGGTGGAAATGGAAAATTGATCCCCTCACCATCGATGCAGTAATGATCTATGCACAAAAAGGGACCGGCCGCAGAAGTAACCTGTATACGGATTATACTTTTGCTGTGCGGGATGGAGATAAACTCGTTCCTTTCACCAAAGCCTATTCCGGGCTAACGGATAGGGAGTTTGCACAGGTAGATGCGTTTGTACGAAAAAATTCCCTCGAAAAATTTGGCCCTGTGCGCACGGTAAAACCTGAACTGGTGTTTGAAATAGCTTTTGAAGGCATTGCAGCCAGCAACCGCCACAAATCAGGCGTAGCGCTGCGTTTCCCGCGCATCAGTCGCTGGCGTACAGATAAGCGGCCCGAGGAAATCAATACATTGGAAGATTTGAAAAAGATGTTGGAAAACTATGGCAAATAGTGGAAAATGCGGCAGCTGATACCAATCCAGATCTTCCCGTAAATTGAGCAATGAAACCACACATATGTAGAAATGGTTCGTGCTTACAATGATCATGCCCGGCGGACTGGCCTTTACGACAGGCTCACTGCCGAAGCAGGAAAAGCGCTGATCGAATATCTGAAAACGTTGTAAGCAATCCACCTGCCCATCAAGACAATTTGATGCAATTCGCCAATCATTTGCTGCTATTCATACAGGTTCTTCAACGTCTGGCTCATTGGTATGCCACGTTTGTTATGCCGGCTATGTCAACCCGTATAATGGCATACGGATACAAAATCAACACCAATGAGAAGAACTCTATTGATTGCAGCAACGTATTTGCTGGCCGGTCATTCCTATACGCAACCCGTTACACGTTTACATCCGCAAACGCAGGCCTGGAACAATCATTTCTTTGTAACTGTGCCCAATGGCAGTGAAAAATTTTACGTGGTGGGGTCTGAATGGTACACTTCCGCTGATGAGGGTGTAAACTGGGCAAAAGAAACTTATTCCCTGAAAATGGAATTCAGGAACCTGTTTGCTTCCGGTATTCGTAAAGATGCATTCAAAGATGCCTGTTTTACCGATGAAAATACGGGCTTTATTGTAGACAGGTCTACCATATTAAAAACTACCAACAAAGGAGCAACCTGGAAAACCGTCGCTTCCCTGCAACCCAACACGCGCTACAGCAGCAGTGCTTTTCTTGAAAAGATTTTCTTCATCGATAACTCCACCGGTTTTGCCGTAGGTACCTTCGACAAAATCCTCAAAACGAAAGATGGCGGCGAAACGTGGACCACCCTGCAATGGAGCAACAGCAGCGCGCCCTATACCCGGCTGCACGATGTTTATTTTCATGACGAAAACAATGGTATGATCGCCGGCTACACCGTGGACGACATCCAGATGAATTTCGGCATGAAGTATTTTATTAAAACCACCAGCGATGGCGGCAAACACTGGCAAACAACATACATGAGCGACGATTATGATTATGAACGCGCATCCATTTCCGTTATTAACCAGCAAACCAGCTATGTCCTGTTACAGGGTGATTATTATGTGCCCATCCGCCTGATTCGCAGTACCGATGGCGGACAACACTGGAATGTATTACCACTTCCCATGCTGCTTTATTACGCCAGCATGGCCTGGACCGACGCTGCTACGGGCTTTATCACCGGCGCACAGGAAACCTATCTTCCCTGCAATACTGTTTTGCAAACCACCGACAGTGGAAAAACCTGGACGGTGCAAACGCTCCATTCGCCCAACGCGCCGTACAATAACAGCGCATTGACCATTGCTTTCTCCGGCAAGAATCATGGCGTAATTGCGGGCGAAAACGGCGCCATTTTTCGAACAGAGAACGGAGGACAATCCTGGCACGCCGCCATACCGGCTTTTGGAAATATCCTGGATATCCGCCCGCTAAGCGATCAGTGGCATATGTTATTGCATGGCGGTATTGTACTGCAGTCTGCAGATCTGCAAAACTGGCAACCGCTACATGTGTCCAGCAACGACGGTATCATAAAATGGCAACCCATCAGCAACACGGAAGCATATTTTATCAATGATTACGGTGAATTGATCCGCTATACAAGTAATGGCCAGCAGTACACCACCCTCATTCCGAAAGGAGATACGGCCTGCATCGACCTGCAATACGATGCGGCAACATCCACCTGCTGGGTGGCGGGTTTTGCGTTCAGCACCAAAACCTGCTTTGTGTTAAAACTGCATACACAACAACAAACACGGAGTTATCATACCGTATTCAGCAATGAAGGGAGCAGGTATATCATCCGGCAACTGACTTTGTGTAACAATGGAGAAGCTGTACTGTCAACCTATACGAACATATACGCCAGTACAGGCAAGGGCAGCACCTGGAATAAAACGTTTGCCACTCCCGTCAATATTTCCATCAATGCAGTGAGCAGTACGCCGGGCAGCGGCCGATTACACCTGGTAAATACGCAACACGAACTTTATTATTCCGATAATGGTGGCCATACCTGGAAAAAAGGCGCCAATTTGCCAACATTGTATGAACTGCAAAACTTCATTCCACAGTTCGTAACTGACCAGTACGGGTTTGCAGTGGGCGGTGCGCGAAAAAACGCCAACGCGTTCTGGGAAGCAGTAGTGCTTGAAACCACCAACGGCGGAAATACCTGGAGCGAAATACAACTTCCATTGATTGATGGCCCGCTGACCGGTGTACAACTCAGCCACAACACTGCTTTGTTTTATGGCAAAGCAGGGACAGTGCTGCAAAAGCAATTTGCTGCTCCGCCTCCTGCAGGTACAGGGGTACAGCTGAAAGTATATCCCAATCCCACCAGCGGGAAAATTTTTGTTGAACATCCTTATGCCGGACTCTCTTTATCGTTGTATGATGCAACCGGCAAATTGTTGCAGCAATTTCACAAAGTAAAGTCCGGCGATGAACTCGACCTGGGCAGCTATGCCAGTGGAGTGTACATGCTCCGGGCCACAACTGCGGGCGTTACTGTGTTACAGCAGGTACTACGCCTGTAACGCGCGCGCTTCATGCAGCACAAACTCCAAAAATCATTAATTTACCTCCTTAAACTTTACCGGCAAGCAGTTTTGGAGCGACCCGGTGGTTAAATGTGTGTCTGCATGCCGCTTCAAGCTACCCCAGGATACCAAATCATCGAACGCTGGTTTCAAACCAGGAACATGCGCCCTTTTGCTTTCCAGGAGGAAGCATGGCAACATATTGTCCATGGCAGGAGTGGTGTGGTAAATGCGCCCACCGGTTGTGGTAAGACTTTTTCGGTATTTCTCGGTGCGTTGATCAACTTTATCAATGCCCATCCTGATGATTACAAAACCCGTTCAAAAAACGGTTTGCAGTTGTTATGGATTACGCCGCTGCGTGCGCTGGCCAAAGACATCGGGCGGGCCATGGAAGAAGTGATAACAGAGCTGGGCATGCAGTGGAAAGTAGGCATTCGCAATGGCGATACAGATATTGCCGAACGGCAAAAACAGAAAAGGCAGATGCCGGAGGCGCTCATCATCACCCCCGAAAGCCTTCACCTGTTATTGGCACAAAAAGGTTACCCGCAGTTGTTTCAATCGCTGCGCATTATTGCAGTGGATGAATGGCATGAACTGCTCGGCTCTAAAAGAGGCGTACAGGTAGAACTGGCCGTATCGAGAATTGTAAATGTGCAAAGGCAGCGCTCCAACCGGCAACCTGCGGTGTGGGGCATATCGGCAACCATTGGCAACCTTGACCAGGCAAGAGAAGTTTTGCTGGCACCCCTGGGCACCAAAGGTGAACTGGTGAAGGCCAATATTAGAAAAGACATCGTACTGGAATCCATATTACCGGATGAAATAGAAAAATATCCGTGGGCAGGTCACCTCGGACTGAAACTGGTCCATAAAGTAATCCCCATTATTCAAAACAGTCGTACCACGCTCATCTTTATCAACACACGCGGCATGAGCGAAACCTGGTACCAGTCGCTGCTGACTGCAGCGCCCGACCTTGCCGGCGCCATCGCCCTGCATCATGGAAGCATAGAACAGGAACTGCGTATCTGGGTAGAAGAAGCATTGCATGCCGCCAAACTGAAAGCCGTGGTATGTACGGCCAGCCTCGACCTCGGTGTTGATTTTCGTCCAGTCGAAACTGTTATACAGGTTGGCAGCCCGAAAGGTGTGGCCCGCTTTCTGCAACGCGCTGGCCGCAGCGGCCATCGTCCCGATGAAGTGAGCAAAATTTATTTCCTGCCCACACACAGCCTGGAACTGGTAGAAGCCGCCGCGCTGAAGAATGCCATTGAAGAAAATTTTATCGAGAGCCGGGAACCCATGTTGTTGTGTTTCGACGTGCTGATCCAGTATTTGTCAACACTGGCCATCAGCGAAGGGTTCATTCCGGAAGAACTTTTTCCGGAACTCAAATCAACGTATTGTTACCGCGATATGACAGAAGAAGAATGGGGCCAGATCCTGCAATTCATTACAGCAGGAGGCACTGCCTTGCAGCAATACGATGAGTTCCGAAAAATTGAAATCATCGATGGCGTATACCGCATTACCAGTCGCCGCATTGCCATGCGCCACCGGATGCATATCGGCACCATCGTGAGCGAAGCAATGATGAAAGTAAAATTCGTGAGTGGCGGATTTATCGGGGTTATTGAAGAATGGTTTATTTCCCGCTTGTCGCCGGGCGAAGTATTTACCCTCGCCGGCCGTAACCTGGAACTCGTAGCCATCAAAGACATGACGGCGCTGGTACGCAAATCCAACGCAAAGAAATCCATCGTGCCCAGCTGGCAGGGCGGCCGCATGCCCCTCAGCGCCAACCTGGGCAAGAAACTGCGGGAAAAATTCAATGAAGCGTTTGAAAAGAAATACCGGTTCGCAAATACCACCAACCAACCTGAACGGGGGTTTGATATTGAACTGCAGGTACTACAACCCTTATTTAAATTGCAGGAAGAATTATCACATGTGCCCCGGGCCAATGAGTTGCTGATTGAACAAATTGAAACGAAAGACGGTTTCCACTTGTTCGTATACCCCTTCGAGGGCCGGCTGGTGCACGAAGCCATGGCGGCCATACTGGCTTACCGCATCAGCAGGATCACGCCCATAACTTTTTCCTTTGCCATGAACGATTATGGCTTTGAACTGCTGAGCGACCAGCCTATACCGGTTGACGACAGCAATGTATACGAACTGTTTACCGCCGACGATCTCCTGTCAGACATTCAACGCAGCGTCAACTCAACGGAAATGGCCAAACGAAAATTCAGGGACATTGCGGTCATTGGCGGACTCATCTTCCAGGGTTATCCCGGTGAACAAAAAAAAGCGCGGCATCTCCAATCATCGGCCTCTTTGTTGTTCAATGTTTTCTCCGAGTACGAACCGCACAACCTGTTGCTCCGCCAATCCTATCAGGAAGTATTTGACCAGCAAATGGAAGAAGTGCGCCTGCGGCAGATGCTCCAAAGGATACAGTCATCCAAAATTGTGATTACTTTCCCGCAACAACTCACCCCCTTCTGTTTCCCCATCAAAGTAGACAGCATGCGCGAAAACCTTACCAGCGAAAAACTGGAAGACCGCGTAAGAAGAATGCAGGCGCAACTGGACCGCTGACGCCGGGGAAACCACCAGCTAATTCTTATCAAAATGCGTTGCGCCCGGTTTCCGGCCCCCGCCTTTCCTCCTTACATTTGCACCATGCTTGTGCCCACTCCGTACAAACTGATGCAGCAGCAGCTCTGGCTTTCGGCCGACCGGTGTATTTTCTGGGAAGAAGAAAAAACACTGATCGTTTCCGACCTGCATTTTGGCAAAACAGGTCATTTCCGGAAATATGGCATTGCCGTTCCCCAGTCGGTGTATAAAAACGATTTGCAGCGGCTGGTGCACCAGTTGCAATACTTTCAGCCGAAAAAATTAATTGTGGTGGGCGATCTGTTTCACAGCAGCGAGAACAAGGAACTGCAATTGTTTTGCAAGTGGCGCAACGATTTCCCTTCACTGGAGATTCATCTCGTAAAAGGCAATCATGATATCCTGCATGAGGATTGGTACCGCGAAGCCGGTATTTGCGTGTGGGACGAAGAACTGAGCGTCCCGCCCTTTCATTTCCGCCATGACCTGGGCGAAGCGGCGCCCATAAGCGGACGCTATCTTTTTTCCGGACATATCCATCCCGGTGTGCGCATCAAAGGCATGGGCAAACAATCGCTGTGCCTGCCCTGTTTCTATTTTGCCCAAAATTTTTGCGTATTGCCGGCCTTCAGCGAGTTCACCGGCACAGCGCGCATTGACCCGGAAAACGGCGACGCAGTTTTCGCCATCGTAGAAAAAAAACTGGTCCAGTTACAGTAATGCCCCACCACATAAAAATTGCATATGATCCCGTATATGCGCACCCGTTACCGCCGGGGCATCGCTTTCCCATGATCAAGTATGAACTGATACCGGAACAACTCCTGTACGAAGGCACTATCTCACCCCAAAACCTGTTTGTGCCCACGCCCTGTCCCGATGAAATTGTATTGTGGACGCACGACGCGCACTATCTTGAAAAGCTGCACCGGCAAACCCTTTCTCCCCGCGAACAACGGCATATTGGTTTTCCACAATCGCCCGGGCTTACCTTGCGCGAACGGGTCATTACGCAGGGCACCATCGATTGTTGCCATTACGCATTGGAACATGGCGTGGCGCTCAATGTGGCAGGCGGTACGCATCATGCCTTTGCCGACCGCGGCGAAGGTTTTTGCCTGCTCAACGATTTTGCCGTAGCCGCCAATTATCTTCTGCGCAAAAAGCTGGCTCACCAGATATTGATCATTGATCTTGACGTGCACCAGGGAAATGGAACGGCCCGCATTTTTGCACAGCAACCGGCCGTTTTCACGTTCAGTATGCACGGCGCCCACAATTACCCTTTTCATAAGGAAAAAAGTGATCTTGATATCGGGCTGAAGGACGGCACCGATGATCGCATGTATTTGCCTTTGTTGGAAAACACACTGGAAACCTTGATCCGCCAGTTGAAACCCGACTTCGCTTTCTTTTTGTCAGGAGTAGATATACTGGAAACAGATAAGTTCGGTAAGCTGAAAATTACAATGGAGGGTTGCCGCCGGCGTGATGAAATTGTATTTTCCATGCTGAAGGCGTATAACATTCCCTGTACAGTGGCGATGGGCGGAGGTTATTCGCCGGACATTAAAACCATTGTAGAAGCACATTGTAATACTTTCCGGGTAGCGATCGACTTATATGGATAGGAGGCGTCGTGGCGGAACCGCCTGCCCCGGACCGTGAAAGCATGATACCAGGAAACCCGGAACCGCAGGTCTGCAGAAACGCGAGTCCCGAAAACAGGAAAACACCCTGTTTCCCGCTGCTCCCGTGTTTTCCCCTCCCAACTTTTTCTAATTCAATTTCTTCTTCAACGAGCTGATCTGCTCCTGCAAATTGCTCACTACGCTCGCCAGTTGGTTCACATCCCAACGTTGCTGTACATTCGCTTTCTGCAGTATATAAGTGGCCCGCCACATTTCCAGCACGTCTTCTGCATTGATATTGTACGGCTGATAGGCTGTATTGTCGCTGATCAGCGTAAACTTGTTCTTGCTGCGGGTATTTTTCATCACCCGTTTGTATACGATACCTTCACTGCGGCTGACAACTATATAGGTATTGTTATTTTTTACATCATCGAAATTTTCCACTTTTTCGCCTACAATCACGGAGCCGCTGGGAACCGGCAACATCGAATCTCCTACAATCTCGAAAGCACGGTAACTGCCCGGCGCCAGCATGGGCAGGGTGAAGGTGTTCAGTTCATCAATAAACTCGGGGTCCGCATAACCGGCCAGGTAACCTGCAGCAGCCTTTACAGGCACAAATTGTATTTCATTGGTGCCTGCGGCGAGCTTTTGTGCCCGGCGTTTGGCGAGGTAATTGCCTTTGGTATCGCCCAGATCTTTTAAAAACAATTCGTCCAGCGTCAGCTTGAAAATTTCCCCCACCGTTTCCAGCACATCAATCCGCGGTTCAGCCCTTTCCTCTTCATAAGCACCCAAAAGTGATCGTTTGATACCCAGTTTGGTGGCAAATTCTTCCTGCGTCCAGCCACGCAGCTTGCGCAGATATTTCAGGTTTTTTCCGGCTAATGACATAGGCTAACGAGTTTAGCGCTAAAATACTAATTTTTTTACCACTCCACCAACAAAAATTTTACTACCGGCATCACCAGATTAACCAACGCTATGAAAACATCAACATCGATCTAAACTGGCTTGCGCCCTTAGTCCTTTTCAGACAAATGCGCTGATGTATGCGCCCAATGCTTATCTTTAGTACGGTTTGATCCCGGCCACTGCAACTTCTCCCGGGATTATTGATTTCCTGCGTGTTCCGTGCCATGTCTGCTAATCCGGCTCCATCATTTTTTTAACCCAATTGAAGCATTAACCAACTTAAACTACTGTTTATGCAACACGCAACATTACAGGCGGAAAAAATTGTTCCGGGTACGCATCATGACGCTTCCCGCATTATGCAGATCGGTATGGGATTCTGGGCATCGAAGGTTTTACTGGCCGCTGTGAAATTTCGCTTATTCACGGTGCTGGCCAACAGGGCGCTCAGGGGAAGCCAGATTAAGGAGATACTGAAACTGCAAACCACGCTCAGACATGTGTACGACTGGTTGGATACGCTGGTATCGCTGGGCTTTCTCAAACGCGAAGGCGTACTGGACGATGCGCTATATACCAATTCGCCGGATGCCAATTATTTTCTCGATCAAAACAAACTGAGTTACCTCGGCGGCATACTGGAAATGAGCAATAACCGGCTGTATCGTTTCTGGGGCAATCTCGAAGAAGCATTGCAAACCGGCTTACCGCAAAATGAATCGAAAGGGCATGGCAACATGCAATTTTTTGAAGAGTTATACACCGACCCGGTGCGTTTGCAGGAATTCATGGACGCCATGAGCGGCATTCAGCAAAACAATTTCCTGGCACTGGCCGCAAAATTTAATTTCAGTGAATATTCCACCATGGCAGATGTGGGCGGCGCCGACGCTTCTCTCTGCATACAGGTATGCCGCCGTCATCCGCATCTCCGCTGCATCAATTTCGATTTACCTGCTGTAGCGCCGTTGGCTACCAGGAAAATCTCCCAATACAACCTGAACAACCGCATTGAAGTCATCGGCGGCGATTTCATGATAGACCCGCTGCCGGAAGCACAGGTGATCACCATGGGCAACATATTGCATGGACTGAATGAAGCCAACAAAGAACTGCTCATCAACAAAGCCTACGACACGCTGCCGTCCGATGGCGTGCTGATCGTAATAGAAAATATTATCGACAACGACCGCCGGCAGAATTCGTTCGGGCTCATGATGAGCCTCAATATGCTTATCGAAAACGGCGAAACGTTCGACTACACCATGAACGATTTTGAAGGCTGGGCCCGCAAAGCCGGTTTCCGCGAATTGTCCATCATGCCGCTCACCGGCCCCGCAAGCGCCATCATTGCCTATAAATAAAGTCCGAAAGCGGGAAAGAACCGAAGTCCGGAAGACAAATACCTTCCGGACTTCCTCGTTTCTGACTATTTCAACAAGAAATTTGGAGCGTATTCCACCACTACCCTATCTTTGCACATGGCAACAAGAAATAAAGCTCCACAGGCTCGACTTTCCTACTCAGACAAGTTTTTTGGTGAAGGCTTAACTTTCGACGATGTATTACTGGTACCAGCCTATTCCACGGTACTGCCCCGCGAAGTAGATATTCGCACGCAACTCACCAAAGATATCCGGTTAAATATTCCCATGCTGTCGGCCGCCATGGATACGGTTACCGAAGCCAACCTGGCCATTGCACTGGCGCGTGAAGGAGGTCTGGGTATCCTGCACAAAAACATGAGCATTGAAAAGCAGGTAGAACAGGTACGCAAAGTAAAGCGCAGTGAAAGCGGGCTCATCATAGATCCCATCACCCTGCATGAAGACGCTACCATTGGCGATGCATTGAAACTGATGAGTGAGAACAAGATCGGAGGCATTCCTATTGTAGACAATGCAAAAAAACTGGTGGGCATTCTTACCAACCGCGATCTGCGCTTCGAAAACGACAACAAGCGCAAAGTGAGTGAAGTAATGACCCGTGAAAACCTGATCACGGCTCCCGAAGGCACCGACCTCAAGAAAGCAGAAAAGATCCTGCAGAAATTCAAGATCGAAAAACTGCCGGTAGTAAAGAAAGACGGCACCCTGTTCGGGCTTATCACCTACCGCGATATATTGCAATTGCAGAGCTATCCCAATGCCGTAAAAGATTCGCTGGGCCGCCTGCTCGTAGGTGCCGCACTCGGCATTACCCGCGACCTGCTCGACCGCGCAGCTGCGCTCCAACAGATAGGCGTAGACGTAGTTTGTCTCGACAGCGCGCACGGTCATAGCAAAGGCGTGCTGGAAGCATTGAAAACGCTCAAGAAGAATTTCAAAAAATTACCCGTCATATCCGGCAATATCGGCACTGCCGCAGGCGCCAAAGCAATGGTAGATGCAGGCGCCGACGCCGTGAAAGTAGGTATCGGACCCGGCTCCATTTGTACTACACGCATCGTGGCCGGAGCTGGCATACCACAAATCACAGCTATTATGGAAGCAGCTTCAGTACTGCACAAAGCAAAAATCCCGCTGATTGCCGATGGTGGTATCCGCTACACCGGCGATATGGTGAAAGCACTGGCCGCAGGCGCCAACGTAGTGATGATGGGCAGCATCTTTGCCGGTACGGAAGAAAGTCCGGGAGAAACCATTATTTACGAAGGAAGAAAATTCAAACAATACCGCGGCATGGGGTCACTCGGCGCCATGAGCCAGGGTAGCGGCGACCGCTATTTCCAGGATGTGGAAGCTGATGTAAAGAAATATGTTCCAGAAGGCATTGAAGGCCGCGTAGCCTATAAAGGGCATCTCAGCGAAATTGTTTACCAGTTTGTAGGTGGTTTGCGTTCAGGTATGGGTTATGTGGGCGCAAAAGATATCAGCGCCTTGCAAAAAGCGCAGTTTGTTCGCATTACCAATGCCGGCATGAAAGAAAGCCACGCACACGACGTAGAAATTACGCGGGAAGCACCGAACTACAGCAGGAAATAACCGGCGGGCATCCGGGAATATTGGTATTAAGGAGCAAAATCCATCCTTTTTTGTGCAATAATTGCATCGGGTGAATCGTATTAGCAATTCATTATCCCAACCCGATCATATTGAAACAGATTTGGATACTCATCTGGATTGCCTGCAGCCCGCTGCTGCTTGTAGCACAACAAAAGAATGAAGAGACTGTACGTTCACTGGTAGCCCGTGCCATCAAAACAATGGATGCGGGCGATCCTGACGCAGCCATCGCGATACTTGATTCTGCTATCGCGCTTGCTCCCGGCGATTTTCTCCCCCTATACGAAAAAGGATTCACCTATTATCTCAAAAAGATTACCGGACTGCGCTCAAATATTTTGAGCAGACTTTGGCGTGTCCCAATGTAATAGACCAATGCTACCAGATGGTAGGCAACATGAACGACCTGATCGGCAACCGCGCCAAAGCAGTGGAAGCGTACATGGAAGGATTAAAAAAATTTCCCAACTCCGGTAAGCTGCATCTTGAACGCGGAGTGAGTGAGCTACTGGAAAAAAATTACTATGAAGCAGTACAATGGTGGGAAAAAGGTATTGTCGCAGAACCTACCTATTCTCCCAACTATTACCGTCTTGCCCAACTGATTGCCCTAAGCGAAGATCCCTTATGGGCCCTGTTTTATGGTGAATTGATTATGAACATCGAAAGGGGTTCGAAACGCACCCTCGAAATGAGCAAGCTGCTGTACGATCTTTATAAAGAATGTATTGTCATTAATGGCAATGCTGCCGAAATCAACTTTACAAAGGCTGTCATTAATGTTAAAGATGCGGATGAAACAATAAAGATTCCCTTTGATGTTGCTTATAATGCAGTCTTTGTTTCTAGCCTTACACCTGCCATTATAGCCAATGACACCGTAAGCATCCGCCTGTTGGCCAACACAAGAAAACGGTTTGTTGCCAACTGGTTTGAGGACAAACACAAAACCTATCCGAACATACTGCTGGATTATCATGCGCAACTGGAAAAAAATGGCTTTCAGGAAAGCTATACGTACTGGCTGCTCAGTGAGGGCAATAAAGAGGAATTCAACAACTGGGTTGACCAACACTCCGAAACGTACCAGGCATTTATTGACTGGTTCAAAGAAAACCGTTTGCCAGTAAGCCGCGACAATTATTTCCTGCGCACCCAATACGAGTAAAGCTGCAAGTGAAAACCTGTTTTAGTATATTGCCGGATAAATCGAGGCAATTTGAAAACAACCATTGTCCGCCTTACCTGGCTGCTTATTTTCACTGTACTGTTTACACCTGGTTTTACGCAAACTGACACCTGTGGCCTGCGCATCAGTTTGCTTACCTGCAGTCCGGGCGCAGAACTGTATTCACTGTTCGGACATACAGCCATTCGCGTAACCGACCAGGCAGCCGGTACCGATCTTGTTTTCAACTATGGCACCTTCGATGACACCGATCCTTACTTTTATCTCAAATTCACGCGCGGCCTGATGCGCTATGCGCTTTCTGTATATCCTTTCAGCGATTTTGAATGGGAATACGGCGTGCAAAACCGCAGCGTAATCGAGCAGGAACTGCAACTTGGCTGCGCACAGAAAACAGCGCTGTACGAGCAACTGAAAATAAATGCGCAGGAAGAGAACCGGTTTTATGACTATTATTTTCTCGAAGACAACTGCACCACACGCGCCATGGACATTATTCTGCAAAGCGCGGGCAATGCCGTGTCAACAAAAAACTTTCTTCCTGCCCATACGCCTACCTACCGGCAGATGCTGCACAGCTATCTCGACAAAGGCAGGCAACCGTGGAGCAAATTCGGTATAGATATCCTGCTGGGCAGTCGCCTGGACAAAAAAGTATCGCTTGAAGCATCCATGTTTCTGCCCGATTACCTGATGACCGGATTCGACAGTTCATTCATTGGTTCGCAACCTTTGGTCATCAGCAAACGCACCGTGCTCACCAATACCCCGCAGGAAATGACAACACCGTGGTTTACACCCTGGTTGTTTTTTACGTTGCTGTTTCTGATTGTCGCGCTGGGCACCTTTGCTCCTGCTGCGGGCATCCGCAAAATCATGTTTACATTCGACAAGATTTTTTTCCTGTTGACGGGGTTGCTGGGATTATTGCTGGCAACACTCTGGACCATCCGGCTGGATACGGTGTGTCGCGATAATTTGAATGTGTTGTGGGCATTGCCTTCTCATCTCTTTGTTGCATTTCATTTGCATAAAAAGAGAAAATGGGTGCGCAGGTATTTGCGCATTATTATTGTCATCAGTGTGATTATGCTGGCCGGCTGGCTTTTATTGCCGCAGCAAATGAATCCTGCCCTGATCCCGGTAATCGGCATCATCCTGCTGCGCAGTTTTGCGCGGTTAAAACAACAAACTACCTGACCCCTTCGCTGTGTACCTCATTATTCCTCCCTGGTGCATCCACATGCTCATCCATCCACCCCTGGCGCTATCGTTTGGACGCCAATGCCCTGGTGGTTCATTGGCACATCCAGAAACCTGCCCATCCCCCGCTGCGGGCATATGGATGCGCCAATGAACCAGCAACAAATTTGTGTCCATACGTTAGCGCCTGCGGGAGATGGGCGGGTTGACTTACATTTGCACTTTTACTATCTAATCCCCTTCATCACCAACAAATTCTGGCACGGTTTATACTGCTTAAATTACCGGTTATGATGCAACGAACCATTACAGTCAGCAATCAAAACATCTGCTACCGCGTTTCCGGTACAGGAAGCCCGGTAATGCTGGTACACGGATTTGGCGAAGACGGAACCATTTGGGAGCGCCAGGTAAAAGTTTTACAAGACGCTTTCCAGTTGATTGTTCCCGATCTGCCGGGCAGCGGCGCCTCCGGACTCACCGATGACGTGAGCATGGAAGGCATGGCCGCGGTGCTGAAAGCCATACTGGATGATATGGGCATTGAACAATGCGTGATGATCGGGCATAGTATGGGCGGGTATGTAACCCTTGCATTCGCTGAAAAATATCCCGGTGTATTGCAGGCGTTCGGATTGTTTCATTCCACCGCCTATGCAGACAGTGAAGAAAAAATTGCCGCCCGACGCAGAGGCATCCAATTCATCCGGGAGCAGGGACCGCAGAAATTCCTGGAACAATCTATCAGGAATTTGTTTTCAGAAGGGTTTAGAAATCAGCATCCTGAGGTGGTAAAGGAATATATTGCCCGATATACCAACTTTCCGGCTGAATCACTCGTAAGTTACTACGAGGCGATGATCAAAAGGCCGGACCGGACGGATGTGCTCAGGAAATTTCCCGGACCCGTATTATTCATCATCGGCGTTCATGATAATGCAGTTTCCCCGGAGCAGGGTATGGAACAAAGCCATATACCCCGTCTTGCTTACGTACGCGTACTGAAGCACTCAGGGCATATGGGAATGATAGAAGAAGCAGCGGAAAGCACTGCTTTTTTACAGCAATTTTTGACCAATTGCAAAATGCCGTAACCCGTCCTGCGTTATATATCAGTAGATTACATGAAAAAAGTCCTTGCTATAGCCGTTATTTTGTGCGCTTTGATCCAACCCCTGATGGCAGAACATATCAAGGGCGGAGAATTGTGGTATGAATACCTGGGAGAAGGCTCCAGTGCAAACCTCGCCCGATACCGGCTTACCCTCCGGTTATACATCGATTGCAATGCCAACAGCCCGGGCCAGCTGGATGTCCAGGTGCCGCTCACTATTTTTAACAAAGTGAACGGATCGGTGGTAGGGGTGTATTCAGCCTCCATGTCTTCCGAGCGGTTTATACAGTTCGATCCGGCCTCCAATCCCTGCATTGGCAACCCGCCTACAGACGTTTGTTACCGCATTCGTGAATATTCTACCACTGTAACCCTTACGGTCAATACAATGGGCTACCTGATTGCCTACCAGCGCTGCTGCCGCATAGATGGCATACGCAACCTGATGCCCCGCAGCCGCGATGTGGGCGCCACCTACATGGCCGAAATTCCCGGCACCGACGTATTGCCGGAAGCTTACAAGAATTCCAGTCCCCGTTTCGTGGGCAACGATGCCGCAGCTATCTGCCGCAATTCCAATTTCACGCTCAATTTTGCCGCCACCCAGCCTGATCCGCAGGATTCAATCGTATACATGTTTTGCTCAGGTTTCGTAGGCGGCACACCGGGTGAACCGGCTCCCCCGCAGGCTTCGGCGCCACCGCACGCACCCCTTAGTTACCAACCGCCGTACAGCGGGGGAAGTCCGCTCGGAAGCCTCACTTCCATCGACAGCAAAACCGGGTTAATAACCGGCATCGCTCCCAGTATCCTGGGCCAGTATGTGATCACAGTATGCGCCTATGAATACCGGGAAGGAAAATTGATCAATATTCACCGCAAAGACATTCACGTGGGCGTATCCGACTGCGTACCGCTCACCGCGTTGTTGAAACCCGATTATTCCTATTGCGACGATTTCCTGGTAACCTTCAGGAATGAACAGTTCAATCCTTCAGGTTCTATCTATATCTGGGAATATGGTGATGGCTCCAGGCCCGACACCAGTACAGAAATTGACGGCCGCATACAACACCAGTATACAGCAGCGGGCACGTACGATGTAAAACTGAAAGTGATACTGGCCGGTCAATGTATCGATTCCACGGTTACCAAGGCACGAGTATACCCCGGATTTTACCCCGGCTTTACCAGGCAGGGCACCTGTTTGCTGCTGCCCGTTCAGTTTAACGATACCACCAAATCCAACTATGGCGTGCCTTCCAAATGGTTCTGGGATTTTGGCGATGAAACTACCGATGCCGATACTTCGTCCCTTCCCAATCCCTCGTGGAAATACAGCACCACCGGCTATAAAACCGTAAAACTGATTGTGGAAAGTTCTGTAGGCTGCCGCGACACGGTATACATGGACTCGGTAGATGTGCGCGATAAACCACTTATCACGCTACGCTTTAAAGACACGCTGATCTGCAGCATCGATACCCTGCAATTGGAAGCAAGCGGGATGGGCGTATTCTCATGGGGACCGGATTATAACATCCTGAACGACAATACGCCTACCCCCCTGGTATACCCGAAAACCACCACGGATTACGAGGTAACGCTCAACGAAAATGGCTGCGTCAATAAAGATACGGTACGTGTGCGCGTAGTGGATTTTGTAACCCTCGATGCGGGGGCAGACAGCACCATTTGTCTTACCGATACAGGACAATTAAAACCCATTACAGACGGCTTGTACTTCCAGTGGTCCAGCAGTCCGGCCAGTCCCATCAGCGACCCCACCGTGAAAGAGCCGCTGGTGGCGCCTACCGCTGAATTTACCACCTATACCGTCATTGCGTCGATAGGTAAATGCACCGCTACCGACGAGGTGACCATTCGCACGGTCCCTTACCCCATGGCATATGCGGGTGAAGACACGGTTATTTGTTACGAAGACACTGCCCTGCTCGTGGGCGCTACGGATGGTTCCAGTTACTCGTGGTCGCCTACACGAACATTGAGCGCGCCCAACAGCCTCACCACGGAAGCCTTCCCGCTGGTGACCACCCGGTATATCCTTACTGCATACGATACGAAGGGATGCCCCAAACCAGGACGAGATACCGTACTGGTGACCGTACGCGATGAAATCTTTGCCTTTGCCGGCAACGACACTGCGGTGGTGGTAGGACAACCCCTGCTGCTTAACGGCACCGGCGCCGAACTGATCGAATGGCAACCACCATTCCACCTCAACAGGAACGATATACCCAATCCCATCGCTGTTCTTGAAGACAATATGACCTATATCATGAAGGCCTATACGCCCGAAGGCTGTCATGATTACGATACCATCAACATCAAGGTATTTAAAACCAATCCCGACATATTTGTGCCGAATGCATTTCGTCCCACCGGGTCGCGCAACAATGTACTGCGCCCGATACCCGTAGGCATCTCCACGCTGGATTATTTCCGCGTATACAACCGCTGGGGACAACTGGTATTCCAGACCACGCAGGTGGGCAAAGGCTGGGACGGCCGCATCAATGGTAAACTGCAGGATACAGGCACGTATGTATGGATGGTGAGCGGAACGGATTATACAGGCAGGAATGTGTTTAGAAAGGGAACGGCGATTTTAATCCATTAGGATGAAGGCTCCCACAGGTGGAATGTTCGGATGCTGCAATACCTCCGGATGCTATTATTTATTCCGGATACTATTCCGGTTTTTCCATCTTACCGACTTACCGGACTCCCTGCTTTCACCCTACCGGCCCCCTGGTTTTGGCCTTTCCTCCCTATTTTGCAGCCTCAAAAACGCTCCCGGATGTCTAAAATCGTACTTATTACCGGCGCCAGTGCCGGATTTGGTAAAGCCATTGCAAAAAAATTTGCTGCTGCACAACACAGGCTGATCATCACCGGCCGCAGGAAAGAGCGGCTGGAAGCGCTGCAAAAAGAATTGACCGGATTACACGGCATACCCGTATTGCCGCTGGCATTTGATATCAGGGATAAACAATCCTGTTTTGATGCCATTGCACAACTGCCGCCCGAATGGCAATCCATCGATATTCTCATCAACAATGCAGGCCTCGCCCTGGGCAGGGATTATTTTGATGATGCGCAGATAGACGATTGGGAAGTAATGATTGATACCAATATCAAAGGTCTGTTATACATTACCAAAGCGGTGCTGCCGCATATGATGGCGAAGCAGGAGGGACATATCATCAATATCGGTTCTATCAGCGGGAAAGAAGTGTATGAAAAAGGCAATGTGTACTGCGCCACCAAACACGCCGTAGATGCCTTATCGAAGGCCATGCGCACCGATTTGTTGCGTCATAAAATCAAAGTCACCGCCATTCATCCCGGCGCCGCTGAAACGGAGTTCAGCATGGTCCGCTTCAAAGGTGATGCAAGTGCTGCAGCAAAGGTGTATGAAGGATATACGCCCTTATATGCAGAAGATATTGCGGAAGTGGCCTGGTTTGTCACCACCCTCCCACCGCATGTTTGCATCAATGACCTGGTCATGACCTGCACCGCGCAGGCTAATTCATTTTATGTACATAAAAACGCTTAATTTTTTCATGAAACAAGGCTGACACGAAATGTGAAAATCGCCTTTGCCGTTTGCTTTTTATCAATCTTTGCTTACATTTACATAAGTCGCAATCCGGAATTCCTGAAAAACCCAAAGTACCTATGAGCAAGATCCTATGCAGTTTATTATTGATATTGTTTGCATTGAGCAGCAAGCAACTATCAGCTCAGAATGATGTAATCAAACAGCAAAGTTGCGATATCAGTCCCTACCAGGCAACTATCGACAGCCTCAAACAATTGTATGCTTCCCAGGGCTTTAGTTTGTTACGCGAAGCTTCCATGACCATGGAAAGCGAGTATGAAATGCCCATTATCCTGCCCATGCAGCAGGGCACTTATTACCAGTTTGTATTCATTGGCGATCCCACTTCACGCCTGTACGAAGTAAGAATGTACGACTGGAATGAAAAACAGGTGGTATACAAGAAAAACCAATGGGGCGATGTGGATGGTAATATCATCACCTACGATTACACGCCCAAATTCTCCGAATACCACATGATCAAACCCGTACAGGTAAATAAGAAGAAGAAAAAATTGTGCGGTTATGTAATGCTGTTGCAGAAGTCTGCAGGCGATACAACCAGGCGATAGTACATTGTAGTGCCACTTAATTGTTTTGTTGCAACGCCAGGTGGCTGGCAGACAAACTGCTAGTCAAATCCCCCCTGCATATAGAACACATTGAATTTATGGCCATCGGGATCGGCAAAGACAAAACCATAATAACCGGCGCCAAATGATTCAGGTCTGCTGATAACAGTTCCGCCGGCTTGCTGCACTGCCTTCTCCCATTCATTCACTTCTTCTTTACTTTCTGCCGACAGGGTGAAAATAATTTCATTCCCCGCACTGCTATCGATCAGCTTACCTTTCATACCAGGTTCAAGCACATCCTTCAAAAAGAAATGAATGATGAATTGATCTTCTCCAAAAAAGAAACTTGTCAGTTGGTCCGACGCATCATTTTGCTGAAAGCCCAGTTGTTTATAAAACCGGGTGGTGCGGGCAAGGTCGCTGACCCCGAAATTGGCCCATATCTTTTTTGCTTTCATAAACTGCAGGTTTGACGGTGAATTGCTGTACTTCCCATGGCGATAAGCCCCAACTGCCTGCTGAAAAAACAATGCCTTATTGCGCCAGCGCCACACGCAACTGAATACCGGCCCTGGTATTGACAATGGGCGGTGAGGTGGATATTTTTGGTTCCACCCTGCGTTGATCAAAGTAGAATTTGATGTTCACCCGGTTGCTGATCACATAATCGATAGACGGTGCAATAGTGATTACCTTCTGGCCGGAGGTAGGCAATGCCTGCTCCTGGTCGAGGCGGCTGTTGCTGGTCACATCGTCGCGGAGGGAGAAATCAAGACGGAAGGTGACATCATTTTCCAGCGGCTTGCCTTTCCACTTGATCCAGGAGAAGGCGCCGCGCTGACGATAACCTGCGCCAATAGTAAATTCAGTAGAACGGTTTTCGCTCAGTTGGAAATCCACCAGGCTCAGGCTCAGCGTACGCGATTTGCTGTATCCGAATTTTGCGGTCAACTGGTTGGTAAACTGCATGTCCAAATCCAGCAGGGGTGAAAATTGTTCGCTGATGGTAATGTTCGGCACCAGGAAGTAAGGCACGAAATTATTGCTCACTGTATCGATAAACCTTGGATATCCCAAACCAAAAGGATCTTCAAAGAACAGCGCCGAATTGAAACTGTTCATACCCAGTGTGCCGGTATAACCGTGCGAGATGGTGAAATTGGTAAATATTTTTTCCATTCCCCTGATCCTCGGCAGGCCTGTGTAGGTGATCCGCCAGTTGGGTTTGGGTAAATAACCCGAGAACGGATTGGACCGTATGTTGGGATTGCTTTGCTTCAGCAGCGCCACCGACAAGGGATCTTTCCCGGTATAAGCTGCTATGAACGCAGGCAGCAGCACATCCTGCGCGTAACGGCTGTACCCGTTATAGAAGCCGTCGGGCAGGAATTTTTCACTGGCAGGCAGTGATTGCCAGTACGGGTTCTGCTCGGCGAGGCGCTTCGACAGTATGATGCGATAATCCTGGAACTTCTGGAATGTTTCCGACACTTCGTTTGGTTTGATTTTCTCAAACAAGGTCTGGAAGGAAATATAGCTGATGCTGAAGCTACCGCTCGCATACGGGTTCAGGCGGGCAAAATGGTCGCCGGTACCGGTGGTGTCCTTGTACAATTCGCTGTACATTTTACCAAAGGTCTTGTCGAGGTTCAGATCAATGGTGAGATCACGCACAGGCATCAATTGCGCACTTACGGTTAACCGTTGCTGATAGTCCTGCCGGTTCTGGAAATTGAACAACGGGTCAGCGGTCAGCCAGCCTTTCTGCGCCATGGAATTAATAAAATTGGTATCGGGCTGTTGGCCAAAAATGAATCCCAGCCCCGGCGCCCGCGAACGCCAGTTCATGCCCAGGGCGCGCGTACTATCGGTATAACCATAAATGGTAGCGCTGGCATTTTCGCTGTATTGAATACTTACCTGTTTCAATGAAGTAAGCAGTTTTCCCAGCACCTTGGCCGCTCCGCCCAGTTGAAGGGGTTCATTGCGATCACGCCTGCGTTTCTTTTTGGTGCTATCAGATTGCTCCCCGCTTTTTTCTTCCGCCACCGGCGGCGCATTTTCATCCAGCGACCGCAACAATCGCCACTTGCTGTACAGCCGGTCCAAATGCAATTCGGCATTGAGATTTTTCTGGTGCGAATTGGATAAGGTATTACCCAGGCTGCGCGCCAGCATGGAAGCCCCCAGCCAATCGTAGGTGGCTATATAGGAAGCACGGACGGAGGTCCAGTCAAGCGCGGGTATTTTGGATGTTGGAAGCGTATATGTAAAGGTAGCACGCTGGTTATAGGCAATATTTCTTCCGCCTTTCCAGAAATTATCCCACATCCGTTTCTTCTCATCCTTGTCCAGGCGGCCGGTATCCTCGTCTACCCATGCCCGGTTGGTGGCAGTGAAGTCGATGTTGAAGGAACGTGTCAGGTCCCAACGCAGGTTGTAATACCGGTCAAAGGTGAAGAACTTGTCGTAGGTTTCCGGAATCATTCCCTTGGGCGTGCCCACGCTGCGCGGGCGATAGGCGCCGAACTGCCGGTTGATATCAACTCTGAAACCTAACAAGGCAGGCAGCGGGTTCAGGTTGAAATCCTTGATCAGGTTAAACCACGGGGATTTCGACCTGATCAGTTTCCTGAACGGCTCCCAGTATTTGGGCTGTGCCGTATAGTTGTAACCCAATCCCACGCGGTGACGGGTCAGTTCATTGTTTTCAATCAGCGGGTTGTGCTGTTCTTCCTTATAATAGGAATAGCTTATATCGAAATTCTCGATACTCCACAGGTGTTGCTTCTTACCATTGATGTTCATCTTCTTCACGTTGGTGAAGTTGAACGTTTTGATCGTCTTCACATCAATGGCATCATTGCGAATGGAATCGCGCTTGCTGCCTGCTGCGTCCAGTTTATCCTTCAGTTTGATATCAAGGTCATACGGATCGTACTCCGGCGTAGTTACCGTGCGCGATATGCTGCCATAGAACGGGATGCTCAGCCCGGCCTTCTGCGGCAGCAGCTTGCCCAGTTCCAGGTTGGTGGCAATATCAAACTGGGTAAAGTCTTCCCGCGAACGTTCATTTACCCGCTGTTCAATGGTGCCAAAGCCCTGGCTTTTCACACTTCCGGAAATATATAAAGTACCCAGGTCGGCCAGTTTGAAATCCACGCGGCCAAGGGCTGCATAACCGCCTTTTTCATCGAGACCACTCAACCGTAATTCATTAAACCATATTTCGGCACAGGCCTCCGGGCGATGCCGGTTTTCCACTCCGATAAACATCACACGGATTTCGCCGAGGTTGGGATTACCCAAGATCGCATATTCCTTGCCATCAGCATCTGTTTCCTTGAAATAGGTGGAAGGCAGCGTGGAATTATTGCGTTGCACCTTGAGATTGGTAAACCGCTCAAGGGCTACATCAATTTCATTCTGGGAAGGCCAGATGTCGGCATCGGCATTGGAATACCAGGGCGTAACAGCCAGGGGAATCCGGACTTCGTAAAAGTTGTTCAGCATGTCGTTCCCCAGCCTGATCACTGCATATAGTTCATTGTCTTTGATGTCGCCATTGAACTTCATGGATTCCACGTGCGTGTACATCTGCAGCCTGCTGTACTGGCGCAGGTCAAGGTTCATGGTTTTGAACACACCGCGGGCTTCCAACTGGTTCAGGTTGCATACCTGCAGGCTGAGCGATTGTTCGTTGAGCAACAGGTTTACGTTGTTATTGCTCAGTTGCTGTTGGCGGATCACACCCGGAGGTGTTTTATAAGGCACGGGCTGACGGGAAGCATTTTCTTCAATGTTCACGGCCAGCTGGTTTACAGTGGTAGGCGAGTTTTCCGGTATTAAACGGTACTGGCCTGTAGTGTCCAGTTCATAGTTAAACTGCCGCCAGGTGTTGCGCACCAGTTCCAGTTTGGCGAAACGCAGCACGACAGAATCGGTAAAACCGGTAAGGTACATACGAATAAAGCGTATGGACTTGAAATCAGGAATGGCTCCCACCTTGCGGCTGAAATCCCGGATGGGTATACGGAACAGGTACCATCTGTCCTGCAAACCGCTGCTGGTGGTAAAGGCTATACTATCTGTAATATAGTTGGTACCGATCTGCAGCGAAGCCGGGTCCAGTTTTACTTCATATTCGAAATACTCTTCCAGTTCATTCAGGGTATTATCGCGGTTAAACTCTTCCTGGTCGGGATACAAGGTAAAGGCGCTTACAAACTGGTCGTTGGCAGAAGCCACCGGCGAGTTGCCCTGCGGGTTGTTGATATTCTTATAACGAATCAATATACCATCATTGCTGCCAAAAGAGGCATCGCGGTAATTCACATAGTTGTCGCCGGCCGGGTCTGCCCAGGCTTTCAGGTACACTTCAGAGTTAGGCCCATAGGTATTGCGCAGGTGATCGAGGTAATCGGCAAATTTGATGCGTTCTTCTTCATCGGTCAAACCATCCAGACCGGCGTCCTGTTTGGGGCGGTCTGCCGGATCATTACTGAAAGCCTGCGTAATCTGTATGGGGTTGGCCGGTACTTTGCCCCAGCGGGTATCATAATCTTCCTGTGCCTTGGTTACATCGCCACTGATACCGTTTTCAAAAAATCGTTTGCCGTCTTTCAGGATGTCTTCGCTGATATTACCCAGGTTGAATACCAGTTTGGCGCCGGTAGCCACTGCACCATACAGGTTGGGGTCCTGCAGCCAGAAATCGATGTATTCCACATTGCCGGTTTCAAAGTCAACCTGGTCAATGCCGCGCATCAGGCCGCCCCAGCGGTTTTGCGGGTTGGGCAGTTTGCCGTCGGGGCCGATATCGGGATCGAAGTTATAGGGACCTCTTTCGCGCGGGTAATAAGCCAGGTCGAAAGTTACCAGGTTGGCCTGACCGAAATCGGGCGTGCGGTTACGGAAGATGTCTGTCACTTTTACCGAGCGTACGCGCAGGTCGTTGAGCAGGTGGTCGCTGATCGGGTTGTTGGGACTCCGGCTGTCCTGCAATACCGGTTCAATATTATACCAGGCCAGTTTGGCGCGGTTGTATCCATAGCGCAGCGAATCGCGCAGGTTGGCCTCGGGGAACGGCGTTCCGTCGCCGCCCGGCGTAGAAGCCAGTCCCCAGTTTACCAGCGGGAAGCGCAGGTCAATGGAGTTGCGCGAACCTTCAAAGTCGTCTATATAGATCAGGCCGCTGCTGCCTTTACCAATCTGCGGCGGGTGACCGGGCTTCAGGTAAGCCGCTTCACCATAGGCGGTGATGGTACTCATTTCATTGGTGCTATAGAAAGGCAGTTTGTCCAGCCAGCGCGTCAGCCTCGGTAACTGTGCCGAATAGCTGAAGTCGAGGCCGTACATGGTATTGCGGATCGGGTCTTCGTTATAGCCCGTTTTTGTAAAGAAGGGCCGCTCACCCAGTCGCACAATGCTTGCACCGATGGTAAGCGATTCTTTGGCCGTTTGTTTGGCCAGGTAATCGAGCCGGAGGCCCAGGAAATTGCGTTGCTGAATGCCAAACCCTGCATTGTTTTCAAACTGCACATTGACCGGCATGTTGGAATTGAGAATGGCCTGGTTGATAATGCGTACAGTACCGAGGTTATAGTCTACGGTATAGTCCACATTTTCCACCAGCACCTGTCCGCCTGCCGTAACCGTTACCGATCCGGGCGGCACGTTGAAGGCGCCCAGTTGAATTTCGGAGTTGGACTGCCCCTTGGCATAACCGCTGATCACGTACCGGTTCAGGTTGGCATAAGTCTTGGCTATTTCCTTGATGGTATCGTACAGCGGGTAATAGATGTATTTGTCTTTGATGCTTTGCGGCTGCGATTGGAAAGCAAGCGAATCCAGGTCGCGGCCGAAAGGTTCCAGCAAGGGGAAGATGATGCGCGCCTGCTGCGAAATGATCGTGTAGCCTTCGAGGTAATCAAACACCCCGTCGGGCTGCGGGTCATTGCGTTTGTTCAGCCGGTCAAGGTTCAGGATGGTGATCAGGGGCACGCCCGGTTTATCCCCTTCCGGCAGGAAGCGTTTCTGTCCCAGGCTGGGTTCTTCATACAAAACGTTCAGTTGGAAATCGTCCGGCGTTACGCCCATCAGGTAACTGCCGTCTTTTGTTTTCAGCGCATATACGTTCTTCATCATCAGGTCCCACAGCGGCAGGTTGGTACGCTGTGAAGTGGCCTTCAATAATTTCAGGAACAGCACCTTCTGGGTACCGGCTTTGGCGCTGGCAGTGTCTGGCGGAATGTCTTGCGAAAACTCCCCTACCTGGTAAATTTTTCCGTTGTAGCTGTATTGGAAAGCAACACCGAGCACTTCGTCCGGCTGCAAAGGCTGGTTCAGCGAAATAAAACCGATTTGCGGGTTGTAGTAATATTCGTTGGGGTTCAGTTTGCGCGCAAATGTTTTTTCAAAATCCTGCACCGGACGGAGGCCCATGGCCTGCAACCGGCTGGTCACCTGGCTGGGATCGCGGTTAACGGCGGCCTGCAGCAAGCGACTGTACAAGTCGTTGGCGTTGTTGTTCGGCAATGCCGGACCGTCAGGGTTGGGCACACAGTTGATGGAAGGATTGTATGCCGGGCATTCGCCCAGGTCCATCAAGCCTACCACATCCCGTGTTTCGGTAGTGGAGCCATTGCGGTTGGTGACCCACACCTCTATGCGGAGAATCTGCACCTGCGAATTCACAATGGGCAGGTTCGACATGGCCTTATTATAGTTCTGGCGGAAGTACTGCGCCAGCAGGAAGTGCCGGTTCTCTTCATAATCATCGGCCTTAAACTCGTAATAGGTGCTGGCCGCCCCACCCTGCAGGGCCACCGACTGTCGCTGTGAACGCTGGTTGGCCAGTACGCCGGTGACAAACAGCTTACCAAACTGCAACTGCGTTTTCAAACCAAACAATCCCTGCACGCCCGGTATCAGCGAACCTTTGGAAGAGAACGATACGTTACCGGCTTCAATGCGTTTGATGATTTCATCGTCGGTGCCGGAATAATCCAGTTTCAGTTGGTTTTCAAAATCGAAATTGGCGAGGGTATTGTAGTTGATAGGCAGTTTCAGTTTATCGCCGATATTGCCGATCACGCTCAGGTTGGCGTTCATGTCGAAATCGAAGCCGCCGGTGCGCCGCGAACGTTCGGGCAGCGCGGGGTTCTTGATGTTTTGTCCCTGGTAACCGGCCGTGATATTCACTTCGCCCTGCGGACGAATGTCGATTTTACCGTTGCCGAAAATGCGGTTGAACAGGTTGTCTGTGATAGACATCTTGGGTTTCAGCAGTTTGCGGTTGAGCCCGCTGAGGATGTTGGAACGCTTTTTAAAATAATCGTTCTCCATTTTCCGCGCCTGGATGCGCATGAACTCATCAAACGTGAGGTAGGTGGGCTTGCGGTAATAGAAATTGCCGATTTTCTCAATAATATAATATTGATTGGTTTTGGGATCGTACACCACAGAATCGGTAATGTTGGCGGGATCTTCGAGGTCAAAAGAGGCGCGCCCCGGAAAAGTGTATTTGTCTCCGGGACGATCATGTATCGGATACTTCAGTGTATCAGTGCGTTGAGCGGGTTTAGTTGTGTCTTGCCGAGGGCCATAGAAAGCCGATGCTGTTGAAAAAATAACAACCAGAACCGTGGTAATCGCACTTCGAACAATAAATTGAGATAAACAGGCCAATCTTTTTTCTCAAGAATTAGTTAGGTATAATTCCGTTCCAATAGGCTTCAGATTGATTTAAGTGCTTTTTTAATGATTTCCTCCACTGCTGTGAGGTCCGGTTCTGCTTTCAGTACCCGTTGTATGGCCTGTTCAGCGGCCGCGCGGGCGATCCCCAGCGTAACCAGAGCATTTAACGCATCTTGCTCAAGGGTATTGTCTGCCACTGTTGCAATATTTGGCAGACTGCGCATTTTCGCGAATTTGTCCCTCAGTTCCAGCACAATGCGTTCGGCAGATTTTTTTCCGATGCCTTTAATGCTCTCCAGCTGTCTGGTATTGCCCTGTGCGATGGCCCTGGTGATTTCTTCGGGCTTCATCGAAGACAGCATCATGCGGGCAGTTGCTGCACCCACGCCGGAAACGCCAATCAGGTGGAGGAACAATTCCTTTTCTGCAGGCTCGGCAAATCCGAACAGGATATGGGCATCTTCCCGGATATGCAGATAGGTATATAATAATCCTTTATCGAGGTGCTGGATGTGCGACCAGGTGTTCAGGCTGATCTGCAATTCATACCCCACGCCATTCACGTCTACCACTACCATTGCCGGGGTTTTGTGTACAAACAGACCTCGTAAGAATCCAATCATGGCGCGAAATTAAGGGAATTGGCGAATTAGCCATGAGCCGGTGGTTGACGGGCTGGCTACACCGGCCCTGCGGCAGCGGGCAACACTGCCATTCATGCATTTTCACGGTTGCTTATGGCCACATCATCAGCACATTAGGAGATTAGCAAATTGTCACATTTGTTTATTATCACATTTTCATATTAGCTTTGCCCGCTTATTACCCATTATTTTCTTGTTAAACCGCTAACATATTACATGAGTACCAAAATCACCGCTGCCATCACTGCTGTGGGTGGCTATGTACCTGAAGACAGACTCACCAACTTCGACCTGGAAAAAATGGTAGATACCAACGATGAATGGATCCGCACCCGCACCGGTATTGAAGAAAGACGCATTTTAAAAGGTGAAGGTCGCGGTACGTCCGACATGGTGGCGCCTGCTGTAAAACAGATTTTGGAAAAACGCGGCATCGACCCGCTTGAAATAGATGCGGTGATTATTGGCACCGTTACGCCCGATATGCTGTTCCCCTCCACTTCCAATATGGTTTGCCATAAACTGGGACTGAAAAACGCGTGGGGCTATGACCTGCTGGCAGCCTGTTCGGGATTTTTATACGCCCTCACCACCGGCGCCGCTTTGATTGAAAGCGGGCGCTATAAAAAAGTAATAGTGGCCGGTGGAGATAAAATGAGCTCGATCATCGATTACAGCGACCGTACCACCTGCATCATTTTTGGCGATGGCGCCGGCGCCGTACTGCTGGAACCCAATACAGAGGGATATGGCGTACAGGACAGTATTTTGCGCAGCGATGGCGCAGGATGGCCGCACCTCCATATGAAAGCGGGTGGCTCCGTCCGCCCTGCTTCCGCAGAAACTGTCGCCAACCGCGAACATTTTGCCTACCAGGAAGGACAACCGGTATTCAAAGCCGCTGTAAAAGGGATGGCCGATGTAAGCGCCGAACTGCTGGAACGCAACAAAATGAGCGGCGCCGATATTGCCTGGCTGGTGCCTCACCAGGCCAACAAGAGAATCATTGACGCTACCGCCGACCGCATCGGCCTTGATCAAAGCAAAGTAATGCTGAATATCCAACGCTACGGCAACACTACCGGCGGCACCATACCCCTTTGTTTGTGGGAATGGGAAAAACAATTGAAAAAAGGCGATAACCTTGTACTGGCAGCCTTTGGCGGCGGCTTCACATGGGGAGCAACGTTAGTAAAATGGGCCTATAACCCTTGACCTTTTTGGGCAAAAAGCTTTATTTTGGCAGTCTATTAAACTGCTATGAAAAAAATTTTGCCCCTGTTGCTGCTCCCTTTTTGCTGGGCCTGTAAAAAAAGCAAGGACACCGATGTAATTTCCGGGATCGTCTGGAACAAGATCACCAATCAGCCTGTTCCCAACCAGGAATAAAATTACAGGTGACATCACAATCCACTTCCTTCAGTGCAGACCCTGCATTCCCTGGCGTTACGCCTGTGCAGACCATCCAGCATCTGACCACCAAAAGCGATGCGGAAGGCAGATACAGTTTCACTTTTGAAGCCAATGGCAACCAGGGCATGTTCATAAGCCTCGGTGAGGGCAGGTATGTGCAGTCTCCCGGGCCCAATATCTATAGCGCAACAGAAGGCTCGGTAATTTACCATGTCAATAATGGTCAACTCTATGCTACGGACCTTAACGGGAACCCGGTTAACTGGATTGAACTATACCGCAAGTTCTACGACACGATTTTTGTAGAACTGCCCGCCTATATCAAATATGAAATCCGGAATACCGGCGACCAGTATGGAGACGATGCTTTGTTTATCAAAACACCTTATACCCAAAAGCTCATAAGAGAGGGCAACACACCTGGCGCCTACAACCCGGATTTCAACTGGCGCAATTTTAACTGGTGTTTCGTGGGCCCAAACGTTAACCGGACTATTATCGAAACCATTCCCGGCCAGAGCGCTCCGCAGGTGGAAATAGAATGGTTGTACAAAAGAGCGCAGGACATTACCATCAGAAAAGAAACAATTTCATTAGTGCCGGAGTCTGTTACCGAGTACGTCATTCAATACTGACATTCGTTGCTGCTTTTGGCTTACTTTTGACCCTTACTTTTATCAGTATGGCGTCACAGCAATTCCCTTATTCCGGCTTTAGCTCCCTGGCAATTCATGGCGGCCACGAGCAGGACCCACGGTATGCACACCAGGTGCCTATTTATGCCTCTTCCACTTATGTATATGATACGGCCGAACAAGGTATGCGCCGTTTCAGCGGCGATGAGCAGGGTTATATTTACAGCCGCTGGAGCAATCCTACCTGCACCGAGGCAGAAGAAAAAATAGCAGCGATGGAAACATTCGGTGTAACCGATGCACAAGGCGCACCGCTGCAGGTGAAAGGATACCTCACTGCTTCCGGTATGGGCGCTATCAATTGCTTATTGCTTTCCAATCTGAAAGCAGGCGATAAAATTCTTTCGCAGTATTCCCTCTATGGCGGTACGCAGGAAATGATGGACAAGGTATTGCCTGACCTTGGTATTGAAACCGTGATTGCCGATCTGCATGATCTCAATAAAGCGGAATCCATCCTGCAATCAGACCCGGCCATCAAAATGATCTATATCGAAACACCGGCCAATCCTACCATGAATTGTGTGGACATTGCCGCACTGTGCGCCCTCGGTAAACAATATGGAAAAAAAGTAGCGTGCGACAATACCTTTGCCACGCCTTACCTGCAACAACCTTTCAGGCTCGGCGCTGATTTTGTGATTCACTCCACTACCAAATTTCTGAATGGCCATGGCACTGCCATCGGTGGTATTTTTCTCGGTCGCGATGTAGAATTCATGAACACAAAAGCGCAGAAAGTATACCGCCTGCTGGGCGTAAACAGCAATCCTTTTGACGCCTTCCTGCTGATCAACGGATTGCGTACACTGGAACTGCGTATGGAACGCCATTGCGCCAATGCCATGGCGGTAGCGCAATTCCTCGAAAAGCATCCCGCGGTGGCCCGCGTGAATTATAACGGATTGTCATCACACCCCGATCATGCCATTTCAATGAAACAAATGCGTAAGCCGGGCGCCATGATGAGCATTGAGCTGAAGGGAGGCATCCAGGCAGGCATCAGTATGATGAACAGGCTGCGCATGTGCACACGCACGGTATCGCTGGGCACTACAGATACGCTGTTATGCCACCCTGCGTCCATGACACACTATGGTGTTCCCAAAGAGCAGCGCGAACAATATGGTATTACCGATGGATTGATCCGCATGAGCATCGGTATTGAAAATGTGGAAGACATCATTGCAGACCTTGACCATTCACTAAAACCCTGAGCAGGTAACCGATGGAAATAACGATCAGACGTGCAGTTAAAGAAGATTGCCCGCGTATCATGGAATTGATACGCGAACTGGCCTTGTATGAAAAAGCGCCCGAAGAAGTAACCGCCACCGTAGAACATCTTGAAGAAAGCGGCTTTGGCCCCAACCCTGTGTGGTGGGCTTTCGTAGCTGAAGTAGATGGTGTGGTGGAAGGCTTTGCCTTGTATTATATCCGCTACAGCACATGGAAAGGACAACGCCTGTACCTTGAAGACCTGCTGGTAACAGACAGGTTGCGCGGCAAAGGCATCGGCAAGAAATTATTCGACCGGTTGATTGAAGAAGCCAAAGAACGAAAACTGAATGGCATGGTATGGCAGGTATTGGACTGGAATGAACCTGCTATCAACTTCTACAAAAAATATTACAATGCCAGGATTGACAAGGGATGGTACAATTGTAGTATTGAAGTGTGATGGCAGCAACCAGGCACAGGCATGGCACAATCGCCAAATAAATTGTAACTTAAATAGTTGATCCGTTCGCAAGACGACGTGCAGTGTTGAGGAAGATTGATTGCGTTTACAAATGACTTGTTTCAAGTCATTTATTGGTGGTGAATGAAACGGGAACTGTAAAAGCTTTGTTAACTTCCCGGCCTTACCACAACCCGGCCCGTCAATTGTTCGTTAGCGGATGATATTTCCCATCCAAAATTTACATTCAGTTCTATATGAGAGTGAACGTGCTGAAGCTGGGAGTTATACTGAGTATACTCTTCATTGGCTGTAAGAAAGACGATGCAGGCGCCCCGCCCCCATCCCCTCCCAATGCACCCACAGCTGAAGACAAGTTGAAAGATTCTGTGTTGTTGTATACGAGAGACATTTACCTGTGGTATAAAAATATTCCCGCAAACTTTAATGCGCGGTCGCACAAAGACCCGGACGCTATTATGCAAGCCATCCGGCCGTACAGCAACGAAACGGGTTTTGCCAATCCTGTTGACCGCTGGAGTTTTGCCGTAACAAAGGCAGAATGGGATGGCATCAGCAGCGGGTTCAGCGGCGACTTTGGTATGAATGTTTTTTTCCGTGCCGAAGGCGATTTGCGCGTATCACATGTTGAACCGGAATCACCGGCAGGAAAGGCAGGCATTCGTCGCGGCTGGCGCGTCAAAACCATTAACGGCAACAGCAACATTGTGACCACAAATGCGCAATTCATTGTAGATGCCGTGTATTATAGCGCTGCCACCAACTTCGTTTTTGAAAAACCAACCGGCGATGAAGTTGCCTTAACGCTCAACGCCGCGGGATATCAATCGCACCCGGTATATCTCGATACCATTTACAACAACGGGGGCAAGAAGACCGGTTATATGGTCTTCACTTCCTTTCTTGGCGATACCACTGAAATGTTCCAGCAGTTCGATCGCATCTTCAACCGCTTCCAAACGGAAAATGTGCAGGATGTGATCATCGACCTGCGGTATAACGGTGGTGGTTATGTGTCTGTACAAAACACACTGGCCAACTGGCTGGTGCCCAACGCAGGCAATAACGGCATCATGGAAGTACAAAAGTTCAACGACAAGTACAGTTCCTTTGATGAAACCATCCGGTTTTCCAAGAAAGGTTCCCTGAACCTCAACCGGCTTTTTGTAATTGTAAGCCAGCAAACCGCCTCTGCCAGCGAATTGCTGATCAACAGCCTGAAACCTTACATGAATGTGCAGCTGGTAGGTCCGTCGCGCACACATGGTAAACCGGTAGGCTATTTTGCCATAGGGGTGGGCGACTGGTACATTTTCCCGGTTTCTTTCCGCACGGTAAACAAAAACGGCGAAGGCAATTACTTCGATGGTATGAGCCTGAATCACCAGGTAGCAGACGGATTGGACAAAGAATGGGGTGATGAAAATGAGAGCTGCCTGAAAAGCGTGTTGCACTTTATTAATGCCGGCTCTTATGCGCGCGCCGATCTGCTGATGCAGGCAGAACCTGAAAGCCGGATTGGTGCTGTATTTTCAGCAAACAGCTCGCTGGGAGAACCCTTGTTCAAAGGCGCCATCAGCAACAGAAACTTACCACGGTAATCATTGTTAATGATAAAAAGTAAGAGCGGCACGAATTATTTAGTGCCGCTCTTTCTTTATACAAAGAGGTTGTTAATCGGTTACTATCAATTCACGCCTTCTGTTCTAACGTTTTTATTGATCTTGTTGATCAGTCCCTGCAACACCTTGCCCGGCCCTACTTCGGTGAATTTGGTAGCACCGTTGGCAATCATGGCCTGGATGCTCTGCGTCCACTGTACAGGACCAGTCAGCTGATCAATCAGGTTTTTCTTGATTTCATCTTTGTCTACCACCGGTCTGGCCACCACATTCTGGTAAATAACGCTGTTGGCGTTGTAGAAAGTAGTGGTTTCAATAGCGGCCTGCAGTTCCTGTCGGGCAGGTTCCATCAACGGCGAATGGAAAGCACCGCCAACCGGCAAAGGCAATGCGCGTTTGGCGCCTGCAGCTTTCAGGCGTTCGCAGGCAACTTCTATTCCTTTTTTTGATCCGCTGATCACAAGTTGGCCCGGGCAGTTGTAGTTGGCAGGCACTACTACTTCACCGGTCTCGGCCTGTACCGCTTCGCAAATGGCGGCCACTTTATCATCTTCCAGTCCCAGTACGGCAGCCATACCCGAGGGCGTCAGTTCACAGGCCTTTTGCATGGCGCTGGCGCGGATGCTTACCAGTTTTACGCCGTCTTCAAAACTTAATACGCCGCTGGCCACCAGTGCAGAAAATTCTCCCAGCGAGTGGCCGGCCACCATATCTGGTTTTGCGTCTTCAATACTTTTGAAAGCAATAACAGAATGAAGAAAAACAGCGGGCTGGGTAACATTGGTTTGTTTCAGTTCTTCCTCCGTGCCATTGAACATGATATCTGAAATCCGGAAACCAAGAATTTCATTAGCCTGTTCATAGAGTCTTTTGGCAAAGGCGCTGCGTTCATAGTGGTCTTTGCCCATTCCCGGATACTGCGATCCCTGACCCGGGAATACAAAAGCATGCATCATAAATTGCTCGTAGATTTAGATAAACAAAAATGACACAAAGAGTTTAACTTTCAAAATCTTAAGCAGGAAAGTCCGGAAGCCGGCAAGCCCGGCAAAGGTTGGCCCCGGAACTTTTTCCGTGTTCCTCTTCCGCATTGACGGTATTCCTGATCTTCATTAATGTAACCTGGAAGATATCAGCTTCAGAAATTCACTGCGGGTTTCATTTTTTTCAAATTCGCCCCAGAAAGCAGAAGTGGTGGTAACCGAGTTTTGTTTTTGTACGCCCCGCATCATCATGCACAGGTGCGATGCTTCTATTACCACCGCTACGCCCAGTGGATTGAGGGTTTCCTTGATAACGCCGAGGATTTGGGTGGTCAACCGTTCCTGCACCTGCAGCCGGCGTGAATACACATCCACTACGCGTGCAATTTTGCTGAGACCGGTAATATAACCATTAGGGATATACGCAACATGGGCCTTTCCGTAAAAAGGCAGCATGTGGTGTTCGCACATACTGTACAATTCAATATCCTTCACTACTACCATTTCACTTACATCTTCCCTGAACTTGGCAGAATCGAGGATCGCTTTGGCATCTACATGATAGCCCTGGGTAAGAAACTGCATGGCCTTCGCTACGCGCTCGGGCGTTTTTTGGAGTCCTTCGCGATCAGGATCTTCACCAAGCAAAGCAAGGGTTTCGCGGTAATTTTCGATAAGACCAGATGTGATCTTATCCTCATACTGTTCAACTTTCCTGTAAGCCATTTAAATACGTTGTTTTAGATGAATGATGACTTTTTATATAAGTGCATCTGGTCTTTTCATTGGTCAATGGCGGGTAGCGGCCCTCACGCCGGGTATTCCACAAAATTTCTTTCCGTTTCATACAACCGCACCTGCAGGTCCAGCGCGGGATCGATTTTTTCACGGAGCAGGTTATAAATCACCATGCAAATATTTTCAGCGGTTGGGTTCAAATTCTTAAACCAGGGCGTGTCGAGGTTCAGGTTTTTATGGTCAAACTTTTCCAGTACTTCATCGCGCAGCAGGTCGCTCAGCAGTTTCAGGTCCATTACATACCCGGTGTCGGGGTCGGGTTCACCGGTAACTTTCACCACCACTTCGTAGTTGTGCCCATGATAGTTGGGATTATTGCATTTGCCAAAAACAGCGTCATTCTTTGCCATATCCCAGGCAGGATTGTACAACCGGTGTGCTGCATTAAAATGCTCCTTGCGGAATACGGCCACTTTCTTACCCATACGTCAAAATACAAATAAAATTCAGTAAATCAGCCTTCCACGTTATGCTGTGCTGTTGTTGCCGGCCACTAACGCCTCCATGCCCTGTACTTCGGGCGGGCAACCATGCTTTGCACAATGCTCGCCACCGGTACTTTTCGCCTCCAGACCCGGGTGCTTCGGGCGGGTGACAGCTATAGTTAACACGTTAAGTGTGAATTTGTTCGAACAAGCCAACCCATCCTCAGCCGCTTTATTCGCCAAAATACTCCACATAAATGCGGGGCGTTTCGTACAATTTTACACAATGTAACTGTACATACGGGGGAATATGGGGCTGCAGTTGCTGCCAGATGGCAACAGCCAGGTTTTCAGTGCTGCACATTTTTCCTTTCATAAACGGCACGTCCAGGTTCAGGTTTTTGTGATCGAGCTGTTCCACCACGTGCTCATTGATAAGTTTACTGAGCTGCTTTACATCAAACACGAACCCGGTGCCGGGATCCGGCTTCCCCTTCACGGTTACGTACAATTCATAGTTGTGCCCGTGCCAGTTTTCGTTGGCACATTTTCCGAACACTGCTTCATTCTGCTCCTTGCTCCATTCCGGATTGTACAATTTATGGGCAGCATTAAAATGTTCAACTCGGGTCAGATACACCATTGGGTCGTGAATAGTTTAGTATTTGGAAGGCCGCAAAGGTACAATCTTTGCCGATTGTATATTGATTCCCATCTTTGCACCATGTATATACTCCTGGTTGCCGCCACCCGGCAGGAAATTGAACCTGCTATACATTTTCTCAGGGCGAATAATTTCGTTTGGAACGACCACGAGATAGATGTTCTGATCACCGGCATCGGCTGTGTAAGCACTACCTACCTCCTCTCGTACAATATCTATAACGATCGCCCGGATTACCTTATCCAGGCTGGTATTGCCGGCAGTTATCATGAAGATTACCCTCCCGGTTCGCTCGTGTTTGTGGCGGAAGAAACCATTGCCGACCTGGGCGTGCAGGAAAACAACCAGTTCAAAGACGTGTTTGACATGGGCCTGCAGGAAGCCTCCACGGGCCCCTATACCGGCAAGTGGCTGGTCAATCCCTATTGCGGTGACTGGAGCGATCATGATCTCCCGTTTGTAAAAGGCATTACCATCAATGAAGTTACCACCCAGCCCCGGCGTATTGAAACATTGCGCTCAAAATACCAACCGGTAACCGAAAGTATGGAAGGCGCGGCACTGCATTATACGGCACTGATGGAACGCGTTCCCTTTATCCAGTTACGCGCAGTGTCGAATTTTGTAGGCGAAAGAGATAAATCCAAATGGAAGATGAAAGAAGCCATTGCAGCGCTGAATGAGAAAGTGATTGAGATGATCAAACATTTTTGAGGAGGCAAAAAATTTGAGCAACAAAAAACAATTAACAACCCGCTGTGTATATTGAATGTTTTATTTGTTATTAGCTGCTGATATCCAAATTGTAACCTGATATGCATTTCACGCTTGGTTTTTCGCCCTGCCCGAATGATACCTTCATATTCGATGCCCTGGTGAATGGTAAAATCGATACCAAAGGACACACATTTGATGTAGTGTTGGAAGATGTGCAAACGCTCAACGAATGGGCCATGGAGGGAAGACTGGATATTTCCAAGATCAGCTATGGCGCGCTTCCTGCGTTGCTGGACCAATATCATTTGTTGAACGCCGGTGGTGCGCTGGGCAAGGGCGTAGGTCCGCTGCTCATCGCCCGCAAAGAAAACAACTTGTCCCTCGACAGGATACCGGAAACCACCATTGCCATACCCGGCAAAAACACGACGGCGCATCTGCTTTTCTCCCTGGCTTTTCCCACCGCAAAGAATAAACAATTCATGGTCTTTTCTTCCATTGAAGAGGCTGTTTTAACAGGCGCAGCAGATGCCGGCGTGATCATACACGAAAACCGTTTTACCTACCAGCAGAAAGGACTGGTAAAACTGATGGACCTGGGGGAATTCTGGGAAACAAAAACCGGCTGCCCGATACCGTTAGGAGGCATCATTATAAAGCAATCTTTCGACCAGGCCATCAGAACCGAAATAGACCAATTGATCCGCGCCAGCCTGCAATATGCTTTTGACCGTTATCCTTCCCTCCCCGACTATGTTGTTCAACATGCGCAGGAAATGGACGAACAGGTAATGCGGCAGCATATCGACCTCTACGTCAATAATTTTTCGCTTGATTTGGGAGAAGCAGGAAGGGCAGCGATTGAATCGTTGCTGAAAATGGGGAAGTGCTGATTTTCGTTTATCCGGCTACGTAAGCTGGTTAACAAAAAGCCGATGCAGCGCTGTGCTGGTGCTATTTCCATAAACAGCAGTTTTCATAGTTCCCACCCATCGTATGCCAAATAGACTATTGGTTAAAAACAGTTCATCTGCCTGTAAAAGTACTTCTGCAGTGGCAGGCTGTTCAGTAAACGGGTAATTTGATGCCTGCAGTTGTTGTACCAGGAAACGCCGCATCACGCCGGCCACACAGCCTTCCGTGAGGGGTGGTGTAAACAGGTGCTGGTCTTTTACCCAGAAAAGATTGGCAATGGTGCTGTCGCATATGCGGCCGTGCGCATTCTGCAACAGGCAGTCATGGAAGCCGTTGTCGCGTGCATAGCGGGCCGCCATTACATAAGGGAGGTAATTATTGCTTTTGAGATTGGCCAGCAGATCGCAGGGCTTGTGCGCTTCGGTGTATATGCCAACCGTCCAGCCACGGGCATTCAGTTGCAGGTAATCCGGGGACAGCGGGTCCGCCTCTATCACTACTGTGGGTGTGGTTGTGTCGGCTTCAAACAAATTGCCGTTTCCGCGAAATACATTCAATCGTACACGGGCCGCAGTTGATACATTGTTTTTATTGCATAAACCAAGGATCGATGCGGTCAGCCACTCGCGGGTAAATCCGGCAGGCAATTGAAATTGCAATACTGCGAGACCATGAAACAGCCGGTCGTAGTGCAGTGATTCGAATATGATTTTTCCGTTCCGCACCAGGATGGTTTCAAACAATCCATCGCCATAGCGCAGGCCTCGGTTGCGGGCGCCAGCCACCAGTGTATCGGCCGGTTGCAATTGATCGTTTACATAAATGTAGTCCATAGCAGAGCATGCTACCCGAAAGGGGAAAGATAGGTTTTTTGCCCGTTGCAATAAAAAAAATGAACCACTACGTTACGCGCGTCACAACAGCATAGGATAAGTGACGTCAATACCGTAGTGGTTCTACAATTTTCCGGACTATCTGTGTTTCCTTCCCTGTTAATCCTGTTCTATAGTGTTAATCCTGGTCTATAATCCCGTTCTTCACCGCATACATCACCAGGCCGGCCATGGATTTGGCGCCGGTCTTGGTTTTGAGTTTATCGCGGATGGCTTCAACAGTACGAGGACTGATCTCAACGATGTCCGCAATTTCCTTGGTTGTTTTTTCTTCGCACATCAGTTTCAGCACGCGCAATTCTTTTTCAGAAAGGTTCACGTCCTGCGGACCCGCCATGTCGGACCGTTTGGTGCGAAGACCGGTGAGCAATGCTTTGTTGGTGAGTTCATTGAAGAAAAATTCCTGTTCGTAGCAGGTCTTGATAGCCTGGTAAATGGTTTCCGAATCGGAATTTTTGGTGAGATACGAGTTAGCGCCGATTTCCATCAGCTTACTGATCATGGAGTGATCATTGTGCATGGACAGGATGATCACTTTTGCTTCCGGACGGAGTTTACGGATTTCCGGGAGAGTTTGAATTCCGTCCATGATGGGCATCTGGATATCCAGCAATATGACATCGGGTTCAATGTGTTTAAGCAGGTTAAGCAATTGCATGCCATTGTCTGCTTCAGCAATGAGCTCGACATCTTTTTTTGCGGCCAGGGCCGTTTTTACACCGGCGCGGAATAATGCATGGTCGTCCGCAATAGCCACTCGGATTACTCTCTCGGTGTCAGGTTTTTTCATTCGGGTTGTATTTTAATAAGATAAGGGTTATGAAGCGTGTGCAAGTGTTGCTTCAACGGCCCCAAAATGATAATTTTTCGTGACAAATACTATAGCAGAATTACGAAATTATACTATTTCGGAATATACGTAAAACTAAATTTGTTACGTGTTTTTACGTTCATAAAATAGAAAAATTACGCGGGAGAAAATGCTTCGTTTACGAAATGATCAGTAAAAACTGAAATGTTAAAAACGGGCAAATCTGCTCTTGTCCACATAGTTATCCACAATTACTTTTGTTACTGAAGTTGATTGACCGAGGATTAGCAACCTCAAACCATCCAATGTCCTAATTAACCGTCCAGGAAGTCATTCTAATATTCTATGAAATCCAGCTAAAGTCCAATGTCAATCAACTTTCTTTTTTCTGAAATCATTTTTGCATCATAACCTGTATCCAATATCCCTGAAACCGGTCGAATAGTAGTTCTTTTTAGTAGTCCAATTCCTTTGAAAAGACATTCCAATTCCAGAAAAACCGGCGGCCGCACTATTGTTCCGCCACCAACCTGTGAAAAACCGGAACCTTGTATCCATTACCGTCCTTAGATCCCTGGAAAACCTCATCCTGATTGATTGAACCAGACTTTGTGCCGAAAAAAAATTTTGGCCTGCTTTTGTTGCCAGTAACATGGTTAAGAAAAGCAGGCTTTTTTGTCGGAGGTGGGCAAGCTGTTTTATTCCACGCTGGTGCTGGTGTGTGGATAATTTTTGGACCACCCCCATCCGTGCTGTATACTTCATGGTGCAATCCCGTGCTGGCGCCCCCGCCAGCCGGGGATGGGCGTACATCTGGATAGGCCGGATTACCAGCAGCCTGTTTGTGTCCACACGATTGTGCCACCGGGGATGGGCTGGCAGTTGGTTGCGCCAGGAAGTGGTAACCTGGTGCTTAATTGCTCCCATTGTTGCGCATTTATTTTCGCATCTGCTATTTCTTGTGAACACCAGTATATTTCCATTCCTTGCCATGCCAGCAGCCTCTTCATCTCCCGCTGCCGGGAGGCGCCAGCGGGAGATGGACAGCCAACTGGATGTGCCAAAGTGCCAGCAGGGTGGTACACCCGAATAAAAAAAGCTGGCTTCCCGGAGGAAACCAGCTTTTCATCTTGCATGGTATGTTAGTATCAATTACAACCGGGTTAATTGCGGCTGCCGGCCATCGCTTTCCACTAAATAGGTGATCTCTTTACCGGAAACATTGGTACAGGTTATTTTCACGGTAAAAGGCTCTCTGCCCCGGCCCCTGCCGCGCACTAAAATGGTATTACCGTTTTCAAGCGTTACAGGGAATCCTTCCTGCAACCACTCCACTGCTCCTTTTACCGGTTCTACTTTGAAAATCTCTGTATCGTACCCAACATTTCTAATAGGCAATGCAAATTCTTCGCCCACAAAACTGCGTACAGCCCCCGCTGTTAAAATCGGCCCGTCCAACCGGATAATCTTCTTCACCCGGTACGATAGTCCCTGCTTGTCCTGCAACGTCAGGCCGGCAAAGGAATGCCGCTGATCATAGTCGCTGCAGAAAAGTCGTGAGGAATCCCCGCGACTGATGGTGATGGTCTGCAGATCATTGGCATACTGCACAAACAATCCTGCAATGCCGGGCGGATCATCCATATCTCCATGGGCTGCCGGGTTGGTGATATAGGAAAGTTCGATGTGCTGCTTGTCGAGGCGTGTTACCTTGGCATATTTCTGCGCATACCCGTTTACGGCAGTGAGCAGGTAATAATCATCCGGCGAAGGTTTGCGAAACAGCTCCAGGTTTTGAGCATATTCCGCAGCAAATAGTTGGCGCTCCCGCTCCTTCCAGGCACGCGATTCAAATTTTTCCTGCACAGCAAAACCAATACTGCATAGCGCTACCAGCAATACACCTGCATAGGTATACCAGGGCGTTTTCACCTTCAGGTCATTACGCTGACGAATAGTAGACGTCAGCGCCAACGGCATCTCGTACAATTCATTATTCCTGCGGATAGCCCATTTCTTGCCTAAACTGAAAAACGGTATCCAGAAAAAATGAAAATAACGTTGCCTTACTTCAATGGTAACATTGGGATCTGCGTGTTGGGCAAGACCTAATTCAGCAGGATCAAAGGATTTAATGCGAAAATGGTTCCAACCAAAAATTAGTGTCATAAGGGTAAGGATATTTTGGACGGGCTATAAACGGCAACCAGGCGCATTAATTGCTTACACTTATAAAGCTTTTTCAGGTATATGTGTAAGTAATGAACAATCAGCCCCTTTCTTTATTCAGGCCTGAAAAAAAATTTTTGCGGCTTTGCCGCCCCACACACGCACATCGTAGAATCCCGGGGCAGATCCCGCATCGAACGCAGCAATTACTATGCAAATGATCATTTGTTTGTATACCATACAAAAAAAAATGGACCCCTATGCAGGGATCCATTATATAACACAGTTAGTGCGTTTACGGCGCTATGCTGTACTTGTGTTTGTAACGCTCATACAGCTGTTTGTGCTTGTCTGTTAGTTCGATGGCACGTCCCTGTATGTAGGCATGTACTATTTTGTTGCTGCGCATATCCAGTATGTCGCCTTCACTGACTACAATATTGGCGTCTTTTCCCACTTCAATGGAACCTGTTTTGTCTGCAATGCCCAGAATTTTTGCGGGGTTGAGCGTAACTGCCGCCAGCGCTTCTTCCTTGCTCAAACCATAGGCCGCAGCAGTGCCTGCATTAAAAGGCAGGTTATGGTAACGCGTATTGCCATCTTCATCATTGATGGCAAACAGTACGCCTGCTTTTTGCAATTGGGCAGGTGTTTTGAACGGCTGGTCTATATCATCATCAACCATGGTGGGCAAACTGTGCAGTTGCGATAGGATCACGGCAATATTGTGTTGTTTCAGCAGGTCGGCAATCTGGTAACTGTCTGCGCCGCCTACAATCACCACGTCAAAACCGAATTCCTTAACAAAGTCTACTGCTATCAGCATTTCCTTTACAATATTGCAATGCACAAACAACTTCTGGGTTTTGTTGAACAGGCCTTTTACTGCTTCGTATTTCAAATTGGTAACCGCGTGTTTGTCCACGGCATGGTAGGCTTTGGCTTCGCGGAAAAACGTTTTGATCATTTCCACCTGCTCCAAAGCCCTTTTCACAGGATCGCCCGGGGTTTGTGCGGCAGCGCCAAAGCCCCTGCGCCGGCTGCGGGGAAGCAGCGAAGGTAGTTCAATATGAATGCCATGATCGGTTTTATAGGCAGCATCTTCAAAATTCCATGCATCGAGTTGCACCACAGAGGAAGAGCCCTTGATCAACCGGCCCTCGGGCACCACATTGGCCAGTAAAATGCCGGTCATGCGCAGGGTATTGATTACCCGGCTATCGGTATTGTAAGCTACTATGGAACGAATGCTGGCATTCAGTTCGCCCAGTTCATTGGCATCGGCAGTAGCGCGTACGCTGGGCACTTCTACCAGACCCAGTTGGGAATTGGACAGGATCAGGCCCGGGTAAATATGTTTACCGCTGCAGTCGATCACTTTTGCATTGCCCGGCGCATTACCACCCTGCAGCACAGCCGCAATTTTGCCTTTCTCGAAAATGACCGTTCCGTTTTCTATCACCTGGCCATTCCCTACATGAATGGTGCCATTCACCAGCGCAATGGTTTCCGATTGCGGAGGCGCCGGATACACCGTTATCTGGCCATTGGCAGCAACAACCAGTAAAGCGATGAACAGTATGCTGAATAATTTTTTCATATCGAAAAGAAGTTTGAAAATTATCTGATTTGATTGAACAGCACCGGCGCAGAACATGGTGGCTAGTGATCTTATCAAGCCCCCTGGCGCCGCTGCTTCTCTGCCATTATTCATACCCTTCCATCATTTCCGCTTCTTCACCTTCAATGGTCAATAAGCCATGCTGGTGATAATGATCATCGCAGGTATGCATCACTTCCCAGCGTGGCCGGGCCCGTTGAAACGCCTGGGCGCCGCCACCATTGGACGGATTCCTTTTTTCAGCAGCCATTTTCTGGACCAGACGGGCTTTTTCTGCCTGTATCTGTTTGCGCAGTTCTTTGTCGCGTTCGCGATCGAAATATACAATACCGTCTACAATAGTCTTTTCTGCTTTGGCATAGATGCTCAGGGGATGATCGCTCCAGATCACCACATCGGCATCTTTACCGGCTTTCAGGCTGCCCACGCGATCATCTATATGCAACATTTTGGCGGGGTTATAGGTACACATTTTCAAGGCTTCTTCTTCGCTCATTCCGCCATACTTGATGCTCTTGGCCGATTCCTGGTTGAGCCGGCGGGCCATTTCCGCATCATCACTGTTGATGGCCACCAGCAGCCCCACACGTTGCATAATGGTGGCATTGTAAGGGATGGCGTCCACCACTTCCATTTTATAATTCCACCAGTCGCTGAAGGTAGAAGCGGCCGCGCCATGGGCCTTCATCTTGTCTGCTATCTTATAACCTTCAAGTATATGCGTAAAAGTATTTACCGGGAAACCAAATTTTTCTGCTACACGCATGGTGGCGGTAATTTCGCTCTGTACATAGGAGTGGCAGGTAATAAACCGCTTCCTGTTCATGATCTCAACCAGTGCGTCCAGTTCCAGGTCGCGGCGCACGGTAACAGGCGTTGCGCCTTTTTTCTTATTGTTTTCTTCTGCAGCCTTTAATGCTTTTTCATAATCCTTTGCGCGTTGGAAAGCATCGGTCAGTACCTGCTCCACGCCCATACGGGTATCGGGGAAGCGATTATTGTTTTGGGCGCGGGAGCGTTTTACGTTTTCGCCCAACGCAAACTTGATAAACGGATCGGCGCCTTTGAATTTCAGTTCTTCATCATTGGCGCCCCAGCGCATTTTGATCAGTTGAGTTTGTCCACCGATGGTATTGGCGGAGCCGTGTAGTATATGCGAGGTGGTAACGCCGCCGCTCAGTTGCCGGTAAATGTTGATGTCTTCAGGATTAAGGACATCGCCAATGCGTACTTCGGAAGTTACGCTTTGTGCGCCTTCATTGATAGAAGCGGCGGCAATATGAGAGTGTTCGTCAATAATGCCGGGCGTAACGTGTTTGCCGGTAGCATCGATCACTCTGGCAGAAGGATCACTGAGGTTTTTGCCAACTGCTGCAATTTTGCCGTTTTTGATCAGTACGTCTGCACCGGTCAGCACCCCTTCTTTTTCATTGGTCCAAACGGTAGCATTCTTAATCAGCAGGTTTTCTGCTTTCGGCATTTCTTCAAAGCCATAGGCAATGAAGGGGTAGGTGACCTTGCCGGTTACTACCGGCAGCGGTGTGCGCAGGCTGTCTGTTTTGGGCGTTGCGGCTTTTTGCCAGTTGGCTGTCCAGGTGAACATGTTGCCGGCAGCATCGCGCCCTGTTCCACTCCAGGTGTTGTTGTGGGCCACGCCGCTGAAAGTGGTTTCTTCTGCATTGGCGCCACGACCGCGGGTGAAACTGAGTTTTACCATTTTGCCGTCGTAGCTGTATTTGCCGTTTGCCGTATCACTCCCGGCAACAAACGAAGCATTGCCACCATCTTTCAGCTCCAGCGTCCATGTTTTTTGCCCTGATGCGGTATTGGCGGTAAGCGTGTAATATCCCTTCACATCAAACCACTGCTCTTCCTTCACGCCGTATTTTATTCCCTGCACCCAGTTGTGCAGCACAACGGTTTTTTCGTTGAAAATGGGACCCGATGTAATGACAAAATTGGCCAGTTTACCGGGATCGAGGCTGCCTACCTGATCGTAAATGCCCAGCAGGGTGGCGGGCGTTTTGGTAAGCGCTTCCAACGCTTTGCTTTCAGACAATCCGTATTGAATGGCCTTACGCAGGTTGGCCATAAAATCGTTTACGTTTTGCAGATCGGCTGCAGTAAGGCAAAACGGAATACCGGCTTTTTCAAAAGCAGCAGGATTGGAGGGCGCCATTTCCCAATGTTTTAAATCGTCCAGCCCTACAAAACGCACTTCATTGGGATCGTTTACTTCCATTGGCGGCGGATAATTCAGCGGCAGGATGAATGCAGCTTTCGTTTCTTTCATTTCCCTGATACGCTGGTATTCATTGCCGCCCCCCTTGATGATGTACTGCACGCCAAATTCATCGCCTATGCGGTCGGCACGCAACACGTTCCATTTATCATTAGCTTCAAATATTTGGGGCAATGACTGAATATCCAGCCATGCTTTGAGCGAAAGGTTTACGCCTTCGCCACCGGGATTGCTCTTGTACCACTGTGCATCAAGGTAAGTCTGTCGCAGCAGTGCAATGGTGCCCATTAAGGAAGAAGGATAGGACTGGGTAGAAGTGCCTTTGCTGAATGAATAATGGGCCGAAGCTTTTTCTTTTACTATAACGAGATTTTCTTTTTCATTGGCCAGGGTTACCACTACGCCGGTGCCGCGGGCAATGCCGTCTTTCTGGTGTGTAAGCACCGTGCCAAAGCCGATATCGCGCAGTGATTTGGCTTTGCTGTCATCCACATTGAACAGCTTTACGCCTTCCACATCGGAGCGAATGGCCTGGTTCCATCCGAAAGCGCCCTTCTGGTTGGAGGTGAGCTGTGCGGGCGCATTGAAATTGAACCCGCCCGCCTGACGCTGGGGAACCGGAATGCCATAATCCGAATACATGTCAATGAAGGAGGGATAGATGTATTTCCCCTTGCAATCAATTACCACCGCGTCGGCTGGTATGGTAACACTGGTCCCAACGGCCGTAATCCTGCCCTGCCGGACCACCAGCGTGGCGTTTTGCAACGTGGTCTGTACGTCTTTAACAATAGTAGCATTGGTAAATGCATAACAATCAGACCTGGGATGTGCTACGTCGTTCTGGGGGAATGTAACCTGAGCAGCAACAATAGAGTTGATACCCAACAACGTCCACAGCAGGAAAAGCATTTTTCCCGGTGGATAAAGCCGGAACTTTCTCATATGCATGGTAGGTTTTTTGATTATTAAAAAGACTAAAATCTACAAGTTACTCAAATGGCATATATTGGACGGCATAATTTTATAATACCAGTTCACGCGCAAAAAATCAAAAAGCAAGGGCAACATCATGAATTTAGCACATTATATTGACCATACCATTCTCAAACCGACCACTACAGCCGCTGATATTCAACAGCTTTGCACGGAAGCGGTAGAATACAATTTTGCCGCGGTATGTGTACCTCCTTACTGGGTGCTCCAGGCAGTTGCTGCGTTGCAGGGCACCAGTGTAAAAACCGCTACGGTAATCGGATTTCCATTTGGCTATGCAGCCTCCCAGGCAAAACTGGCAGAAGTGCAGCAGGCTATTGCCGACGGGGCCGATGAACTGGATATTGTGATCAACCTGTGCGCTTTGAAATCAGGCAACTGGCCATACCTCGAATCGGAAATGCAAACGTTGATGGGCCCTGCACGGTTGAACAACAAAATAGTAAAAGTGATCATCGAAAGCGGCATACTCAGCAATGAAGAAATCATTCGCTGTTGCGAAATCTATGCTGCTCTGGAGGTGGATTTTCTGAAAACATCTACCGGCTATGCAGAAAAGGGCGCCACCCTGGAGGCAGTGCAACTGATGCGACAGCATTTGCCGTCTACCATACAGATCAAAGCCTCAGGAGGCATTCGCACCAGCCGGCAGGCCATGGAATTCATTGGCGCGGGCGCCACCAGGCTGGGCTGCAGCGCCAGTATAGCCATAGTGCGGGATGCCGATGACAAGGGCAAGAATATTTATTAAGTACCAACGGCATACAGGTTACCACTTACTGCAAATGGTTGTATAACTTGTTAAAAATTGTTATTCTTACTATCGATACGAAGCCAGCAGGCCAGCTGCGGTATGATGACATGGCAACCGGCGCTATTTTTGTAATGAAATACCAAACGGCAATATGAAAAACGCATTTCTGATCATTGTCATATTCCTTTTCACATCGTTGCCACTCTTTGCGCAAAAAGACAGCAGCGGCGTGGCAGTTCACAAAGATCCCCGGATCGATTTGCTGGTAAGAAAGCATATTGAAATAAACGAACTCAATACGAGAGATGCGCGCCGTTTTGTGCAGGGGTACCGCATCCTGGTCATGAACACCAACGATCGCACCAAAGCCAATGAAGCCAAGGCAAAAATTTACCAGGAACTGCCCGATATGAAAGTATATCTCCACTGGCAGCAACCATTCTTCAAACTCAAGGTAGGTAATTTCCAGACACGCGAAGAAGCAGAAGAACATCTCGACAAAGTGAAGCGAATCTTTAACCAGGAGGTGTATATCATACGTGATGTTATTGAGGTAAACCCCGACAGATCCTCCGAAATACAGTAAAGCGTCTCACGGCTATTACCACTTTTCTGGCTTATTTTCGCGTATGCCATTAAAGGAAAAGATACATCAACTCGCCAAAGCATATACACCTCGTTTTATTGATATACGCCGTCATTTGCACGCGCATCCTGAATTGAGTTACCAGGAATTTGAAACATCAGCCTTTGTACAAAACAAATTGAAGGAATGGGGCATTCCCTTTCGCACCATGGCCAACACGGGCGTGGTAGGTTTGATAGAAGGGAAAAATCCCGGCAAACGGACCATTGCCCTGCGCGCCGATATGGACGCGCTGCCCATCCAGGAAGCCAATGATGTGCCCTACCGTTCGGTACGGGAAGGCGTGATGCATGCCTGCGGTCACGATGTGCACACTACCTGCCTGCTGGGCGCCGCTTCCATTTTACAGCAATTGAGAGATGAATGGGAAGGAACGGTGAAGCTGATCTTTCAGCCGGGTGAAGAACGGAACCCGGGCGGCGCGAGCATCATGATTGCCGAAGGCGTACTGCAGGCCCCGGCGCCACAGGCCATTTTCGGTTTGCATGTACACCCGCAACTGGAAGTAGGAAAATTAAGTTTTCGTGGCGGACAGGTTATGGCCAGCGCCGATGAAATTTATATAACCATCAAGGGTAAGGGAGGACATGCGGCGGCCCCGCATCTTACCGTGGACACGGTTCTCATTGCGGCGCATCTCATTACCAGTTTGCAGCAGATCATCAGTCGCAATAACAATCCGCTGTCGCCGTCCGTATTATCCATCTGTTCTATCCAGGGCGGTCATACCACCAATGTAATTCCCAGTGAAGTAAAGCTCATGGGCACCTTCAGGGCTTTGGATGAAGCCTGGCGTTTCAAAGCACATGAACTGATCCGCCGCCAGGCAACGGAACTGGTGCATGCGATGGGTGGTGAAATTGACCTGCATATCGATGTTGGTTATCCGTCGGTATACAATCACGAAGCGCTGTCCGCATCTGCACGAAAACTGGCGGAAGAATACATGGGCAAGGATAAAATCGAGACCACAGAGATACGCATGGGCGCAGAAGATTTCGGTTATTATACGCAAAAAATTCCCGGATGTTTTTACCGCCTCGGCGTGATGAATGCAGCCAAAGGCATCACTTCCGGTGTGCATACGCCCACCTTCAATGTGGATGAAAGCGCTATTGAATATGGTATGGGCATGATGGCCTGGCTGGGCGCACAGGCATCACTGTGATGGCAATGCGGCAGGTTTCATTTCTCCTACTCCACCCGCACTTTCACTCCTTCACTATGGCTGGTAAACTCCGGCGCATACATACATTGTATGGTGGTAATGCCATTGCTGAAGGTACCGGTATGGGTAACATACAAAGGATATTCAAACACAAAGCTGCCTTTGGGCAAACGGCTGAAGAAGAAATTGGTGCTGGCATCTTTGGTGGTTTCATAGTAACCCAGGCCATCCTGCCATTTGTACCCGCTCAGCACATTCACCGGTTCCATACAGGCTGCGCGCATATCTTTCATATGCACATACTCCAGGTTGCGGTCGCAGCGGAGTTCGATGCGGACCGTTATTTTATCGCCCACGTGCAGCACATCGCCTTCGTTCAGGGGATGCAGCTGCGGCCCGCGGTCGCTGTGCTTTTCAACAAAGAGCTTTTTCGACAATTGCAAGGGCGTAGCCGCAGGAGTGATTTTATCCAGGTCTTCAAAATACTGCCAGTACACAGCGCCCCATGCCGGGCGTCCGGCTGCCTGGTCGCCGGTTGCTTGCACCGTTACTTCCACGTTGCCCATGTCGGTCTTTATTGATCTGCCTTCAAACGTTCGCTGGAAATACCCGGTGCCGGCTTCGGTTGACTGTTCGCTGCTGCGAATTGTTTGTTGTCCCAGGCGAATGGTGATTTGCGGCGTATCGGCCAGCCAGTCGCTGCCCTGTAGCAACAATGCATAGCAGGCATCAGCTGTAGCGGTGGTGGTGCGCCAGTGTTGAGTTTGTTTTTGTTTCAGCAACCAGGTTTTCAGGTTGCTGATCACGGTGGCATCGTTGGCAATTTCCGTAAATGCTTCTATCAATAGGGCATGTGCTTCCACAGGCGCTTCATACCAATAGTACCCGCCCGATAAGTCTTTCCAGTACATACCCATTTCTTCGCTCACCAGGGCATTTTCTTTCAACGAAGCAATAATTTTCTTTGCAACAGCCGTTTCCCCCTGGCGATGCAATGCCAGTGCAATCATGCCCTGCATATAACGACTTTGCTTAACCCAGTGCTGTTTTGCCTGTTTGGTATAATAGTCGAACGCTTTTTTTACATTTTCCGGCATACTTGTTTCCGGGAAAAAGCTGCGCATATACAAATACTGTATCTCGTAAGTGCCAATGCCGCCTTTTTCCGGCTCTTTATTCTTGTTCAACCGCAGCATCTCTTCATAAACTTCCCTGAACCGTTGATCGGCATACCGCAACGCTGCACCGGTAATCGTTTTGAGAGACGCATCATTACCGGGCACTGCTTTCAATTTTTGCAAATGGCCAATGCCGGTAAGGATATACTGCGTGATGTACCGGTCGTCGCGCCCGCCTTTGAACCAGGCAAATCCGCCATTGGACAATTGCAGGTCTTTCAGTTTCAACAACGAGGTCTGCAGTTCTTTACTCATGCGCACCATGTCGAACAACAATGCCAGGTTCTTTTTCTGCTCCGATTCATTTTTCGCCTGTAATACCCAGGGTGTTTCTTCCAGCAATACGGATTTCAAGGCTTCATTCTTCTGCAGGTTGCTGAGCAGTGCGGCCGTGTCCAGCGTTTTCCAGCGTTCAAACAATTCTTTCAAACGGGGCGATGCATTGGCAATAGATGTGGCCAGCGCATTGGCATAATACCGGTTAAATATCTGCTCGCTGCATTCATAGGGATATTCCATCAGGTAGGGCAATGCCTGCACGGCATACCAGGCCGGGTTGCTGGTAAATTCTACTGTTAATGCATGATGGTTCAGGGTTGGACGCTTGTCACTTTGCAACAGTTTTTCCAGTTTGAACGATTTGCGCTGCTGGTTGCGCACCTGCAGCGGTAAGCTTTCGGTTACCAATATGCGATTGCTCACCACGGGCAGTATGGCTTCTTCCCCATCACTTATATTGCCCGAACGGGCTATCACTTTGTAGGCAACAGGGCGATTATACTGGAAGGGAATTTCAATGGCAAAATTTACGGCCACACTTTGCTGCGCCGGCACCGTAAAGTACTGGTTGGGGAACATGTTCCGGAACCATCCATCCACCGATGTGCCGGTTGACGGATCAATCAATTGCAGTTCCACCTGTCCCGTCATTTCCCGGTCTGTTACATTGGCAATTTTGGCAACGAATTCCATACGGTCGCCTTCGCGGAAAAAGCGGGGCGCATTGGGTTGCACCATCAGGTCTTTCTGCGTAATGATGGTTTTTTCAGCATATCCAAAAGCCAGTTCTTTGGTATGCGCCAGGCTCATCCATTTCCAGGATGTTACTGCTTCAGGCATGGTGAAGGAGAACGTGATGTTGCCGTCTTTATCGGTACGGAGTTCGGGGAAGAAGAAAGCGGTTTCACTAAAGTTCTTCCGCGTTTGTGTGGCAGCAGGAGTTTCTTCAGATGATGCTGCTTCCTGTGCAGCCGCATCGCCGGAGCTATCGGCTGATTTGCTAAATCTGACATCCAAACCCGGAACCATCTCTGCTTGCAAATCATATTGCAATGCTGCCGGCGGTACATTAGGGTTGATTCCCCTGATACTGATTTTCCCCTCTGTTATCCACATCTTTTCCATAGCACGCACACCCGGTGAAACCAACAAGCGGTCGTATTGCTTATGCCAGGCAACCGGTGTGTCCACAATAATTTTGCCCCAGGAATCTTCTCTTGCAAAATCGATATGTAACTTCTCCACCGGGCGCAGCTTTTCCCAAATGTTTGGCATATACCACCTATGCATACTGAACTGGTCCAGGGAGGCATCGTACAGGGTGGTCAGCATTTCAGCTGCTACTTTTTCGCCCTTTTGCCCACTGATCGTAACGGTCCACTTTTCTTCACTGCCGGGCAGTGTTTTGTCGCGGTAAGTGGCATAGGAAACAGTCAAATCCTTATTGCTATAAGGAATATCCAGGTACTCATTATGGGTGTATACGCGGTTGTGTTTCACATACGTGATGGCTACGACCATACCACCCCTGTCTGCTTCTGTAACAGGGATCTCTAACCGCTTATTTTTTTTGCTCAGGGAATAAAAACTGCGGGAAGTTTTCTGGCCTTTTCGTTGCAGTTCATGAATGATATAGGCATTGTCAACATTAGCGCCTATAGTATATTTAATATTTTGTCCCGGTTCCCATTGCTGCCCGCCGGATTCCAGTGAAAATAATGCAGTAACGTTCGGGCCTGTTGAAGTCATGCGTTTATACAATTGCACGTACTGAATGGCTTTCACTTCTTCGCCAAACCTGTCTTTGGTTACCGCTTCTACTACGTACCAACCAGGCGCTAATTTTTTACGGGGTAGTGTAAACAATGCAGTAGCAGTGGTAGTATCTGTAACTTCAAGTACCTTCTCCCCCCGTTTCCATTGCGAGGGGTCATTTTCATCCAGGTAAACATCGTATGGAAAGTAACGATAGTATTCATCCCTGCTCAATACAAAAGTGTCGGGCTGCTCCCAATAACGTTCACGGAACATTCTGTCGGGCGACTGCAACCGGTATATGGACACCGATACGGTAGTCTTTACAAAACTGTCGGCCATGTTGGTGCTGGCAAGACGAATGGTGCGCAGACTGTCTGCATGCAGGTTTTCGGGAAGCTGCATCTGCAGTTTTAACGCCTGCCAGGCAACGGCAACAGTGGTGGAAACACTTCTTGTTTCACCTGCTATGTCTGTTATATCGGCGGTAATTACATAGTGGAATACCGGCTGCAGTTTTTTATCCTGCTTGTTATCAGGAATAGCGGGAAAGGAAATGGCAAAGTTTCCATCGGCATCGGTAGTGGTGGCGCCCTGTGCAATTTCCATACGATTGACTGCCCGCGGCGGCCAGATCATTTTGGCATAGCCCCAAAACGGTATAAAAGTTTCGCGCACCACCCGGTATTTGACTACCGCTCCGTCAATAGTATTGCCGGCATATGCCCTGGCCGCACCCGTTACCCGTATGGTATCGTTCAATCGCCAGGTGCCGGATGGTGTGCCTATTGTGGCATAAAATCGTGGCCGTTTATATTCCTCTACAGCTATAGAGGTGGCGTTTCCTGTTGTTGCGTCCAGGAGTGTAAACCTTCCATTCAACGCTGCGGACGGCAGGGTAAACTTACCGGAGTAAGAACCAAATTCGTTGGTGATAACAGCAAGCGAGTCTATCCGTTGATGGTTCGCATCAAGCAGGTATAGCGTAGTGCGGAAATCAGGCACCACTGTGGTTTTTGCATCATCTGAACTGTTCCGGTTAAGCACAATGCCCTTTACATATACCGTTTGTCCGGGGCGATAAATAGATCGGTCTGTAAAGAGGTAGGCAGACTTCCTGTCCGCTTTCTGTGCCACCGGAGAGCGGCTATATTGATAGTGGAAGTCACCGAGGAACAAATGATCCCCGGGAACGGAGATTTCCAGTTGGTACACCCCATTATCGCTTTGCGGCCCGGAAACACTGAAATAACCATGTTGATCGGCAATGATGTTTTCGCCTTTACGAACATCATACCGGCGTTTTCTTTCATCATAGTATTGGTGCCATACCTGTACATTGGCGCCCGCCAGTGGCTGTCCGCTTTCCCGGTGTAAGGCAAAATATTCCCGGTTACCAGCCTGAATGAAAGAGATGTTGGAGATATTCACTACTACAGCACACAGCGGGTTATTCTCCAATGCAAAATTATCGTTTGTGCCTGCCAGCAACAGGTATTTACCAACAGGAAGCCCGTCTGTTTTTATTTCCACCTGGTGCCGTTGATAGTCCCCCGCATCGGGCAAGGATTGACGGAACGTTTTCAATACAGGCAATTGCAGCAGTCGTGGCCATAGTTCTTCTGCGTACCGGTGTTCTTTCAGCAAGTCTTCAACCTCCCTGGTTACCTGTATCACACGAAAATGCAATTGCGCAATATTGCGCCAGCGTATCAGTGTACGGAAGGGTTGATTGGGCACATTGACTTTTTCAGTTTCCATTTGTAGTTCGGGCCGTGTAATACCGGTCAGCAGGTTCCGGCAATTCACCCAACCTTCACTGGTGTCTTTTTGCGCCAATACGCGTTCACAAATAGCTTTTGCCTGCAGGTAATGAAAACGATCGCCGGGATTGGTACGGGGATGGTATTCACTTGCTTTATTTGCATACCAGGCTGCCAGCAGGTACCATGCCTGCGCCGCAGCGGGCAGATCATTATACCTTGCCGTAATGCTTTCAAGCGCGTTTTTATACAGGCTGTCTTTGCCCGGCATGGTGCCATGGTGGTTCACGAACTCCAGGCGTTGAATGTCGGCATCTGCCAATGCATCCGGTTTGGCATCGTTCAAATGAAAACGGATCAGTTCCTGGTACAACTGCAGTGCTTTGAATTCAAGCGAAAGCGTGTCATTCGTGGAAAAAGTATGACGGGCAAAAGTTTCAGCATCTGCAAAAGCGATGTCTTCGTTGATCTCAAAAGCATAAGCCGGTTGGGTAATGGTGCGTTCATCTGATTTAAAATATGCCAGCGCTTCATTAGCCAGCAGGTCATACAGGGTAGGTCGCAGGTGGCGCAGGTTTCCTTTGATGATGAGGGCATCAAAAGGCTCCAGGGATAATTGTTGCAGTAATTGTTTATTGCGGAGCGAAGCGAGGTACAAGTCACTGATCTTTTTGTGAAAGTCTTCCGCGCCCCACGTGGTTATGTCATCTTTACTGAAGTTTACTGTTTGCGTACGGTTGTAAATGCGCCAGCGCACCTGTTGAAAATATCTCCAGTAAAGCGTAGCAGCAAGATTTTGCAATATAGATTTTGCCGGTCCACTGCTGCCTGCAATTTCCTGCTCCACCATGCGGATGCCTTGCTGGTCCGCATCTTCCCCGGTCGTCTGCATTATGTACACTTTATACACCAGCGCTTTCACTATTTGTATATCATTCTTTTCCTGTTTGGCGCGGGCATATAATTTGTCCACCTCCTTCAATGCACTGGCAGGAAGTTTTTGTTCAAACAACAGCGAGTCAATCATGCTGTAAGCAGCTTCATAATAATCCGGCTGTTGCTGCGCGGATGCCAGGCAGTACAAAAAGGTTGCAAACATCAGCGATAATATTTTTTTAAAAGACATTGGAAGATGTTTTCAGTTATTCAATGCTTAGCTACGATGCAGGCGTCATCGGTATTTCACAAGGTCCCTGCCAGTTTCCTGGTAATAAAATATCAGGTAAGATACGAAGGATTGACAAAGTTGTAGGTGCGCACGTTGCGTTGGTATAAAGGCTGCCATAAAAATTTCATACAGGAATTGTTATAGCGTTTTATGTTAAGAAAAATTGGTTTAACGAATTGCCACCGGTTTTTCACAGTTCATGGCACAACATTGGGAATTGTTCACCGCGGGAGGATTTTTATTATGAAAAAAATTTTCGCAGCAGCAGTAGCCTGTATGATAACCCTGGTGAGCGTTGCCGACGATCATCCGCGCGACGGAATATTGCGTGTTTCCAATAACAGCCGTCATCACCTATCCATCATGATCGATGGCCGGCTTATACGCGATTACGACGGACATTTCATGGTCGGCCTTTCGCCCGGCAAACATGAAATACGCATATACCGTCATGCCAACCGGCATAACCGCAAAAAGGGAAAACTGGTTTACCGCAATATGGTTTATGTGCAACCTATGGAGGAACTGCGCATGATCATCCAGCATGATGGCAGGGTATGGGTTGATGATCATGGCCCCAGGCATGACCGGAATGACAAGCGTCACCGGCCTGCACGCGGTTACGACCGACATTACCGTTAACCAAGTGCCTATGCGCGCTTATAAGATACAATAAAACAATGCGTTCTCACCTTTAACGCATTGTTTTCTTCTTTCTGTTAAACCGGCCGGGACAACAAGCGGTCAATGCATTAAACCCGCCCGGTACCGGCAACAGATACAACATTTCGTAAGGTTTTGTCGTTACAGTGCCGGATGGTTGGGGTGGGACAAACCTTTATAACAATTAACACCTATAACCATGAACAAGTATTTTACTTTCCTCTTCTTTGCATTGCTCACTGCCTGCATGGCGTTTGCCGGTCCCAATGACAGCAAGATCAGTATTACCTATCTCGGATCGAAATCTGTACGGGTAGAGATCGATGGCAAGAGTTATGGCAGCAACGACCGGCTCATTACCATCCGCAATCTTACTCCCGGCTACCATACCATTCGCATAGTGTACGACGATGGAAAAAGCAACGGCTATGGCCGTGATGAACGCAACCTGCGCACTGCCGGACAGGCATTGTACAATAACAAGGTGAGGATTCGTCCGAATTACCATGTGGACATTGTAGTGAACCGCTTTGGAAGGGTATATGTAGATGAGCGCATCATGGACAGCCATTATGACAAGGATTTTGACAACGACGACTGGTATTACCGCGACCGCAACCGTAACAACGACAGACGCGATGATGACCGTTATGACCGCCGCGATGATGATCGCCGTGACGACCATCGTGATGACCGCAACCATTACCGCGCCATGTCTGAAACCACTTTTTCACAACTGGTAGAAACCTTGCGGAAAGAGAGCTTTGAAAACACCCGGCTCAAGCTGGCAAAACAAACCGTGGAAACCAGTTATTTCACAACCTCACAGGTAAAACGCCTGGTACAATTGTTTGCATTTGAAAACAACAAGCTGGATATGGCGAAATTTATGTACCGGCTTACCATAGACCGCGAAAACTACTTCCAGTTGTACGATGTATTCGATTTCAGCAGCAGCAAAGAAGACCTGGCCAACTATATCAGAACGGTGAAGTAAATTACTATACAGCAGCACGTATAAAAAAGGAAGGCTCCCCTGGTGGAAGCCTTCCTTTTTTATGTTCATTCTTTTTATACTCGCTTTATTTCTTAAGCACTTTTGCCATGGTAGTACCGATATCTGCGGGGCTTTGCACTACATGAATGCCGCATTCTGCCATGATCTTCATTTTGGCAGCAGCCGTATCATCGGCGCCGCCAACGATAGCTCCTGCGTGACCCATGCGGCGTCCGGGAGGGGCTGTTTGGCCGGCAATGAAACCCACCACCGGTTTTTTGGCGTTGTCTTTATACCAGCGGGCCGCTTCGGCTTCCATGCCGCCACCAATTTCACCAATCATTACCACGGCATCGGTATCGGGATCGTTCATAAACATTTCAAGCGCTTCACGGGTAGGCGTTCCAATGATGGGGTCGCCACCGATTCCTACAGCGGTAGACACACCCAAACCTGCTTTGGCCACCTGGTCAGCTGCTTCATAGGTAAGCGTACCTGATTTGGACACAATACCTATCCTTCCTTTTTTAAATACAAATCCGGGCATGATACCCACCTTGCATTCGCCGGCCGTAATTACACCCGGGCAGTTGGGCCCAATCAGCCTGGTTTTGGTGCTTTGCAGGTAAAGCCGTGCTTTTACCATATCCTGCACCGGGATGCCTTCGGTGATGCAAACCACCAGTTCAATACCGGCTTCTGCTGCTTCCATAATGGCATCGGCGGCAAAGGCCGGCGGAACAAATATGATAGAAACGTTCGCCCCTGTTGCTTTCACTGCTTCTGATACTGTATTGAACACCGGTCTGTCCAGGTGCTGCGTACCGCCTTTTCCCGGCGTAACGCCGCCAACTACCTGGGTCCCATATTCTATCATCTGTGTGGCATGAAAGGTGCCTTCGGTTCCTGTAAAGCCTTGCACAAGAATCCTTGATTGCTTATTGACCAGTATACTCATTAGCAGAATTTTAAAAAGTGGGGCAAAAATAGGGGATTTTGGGGTTTTGGGTAACCCGAAACTATTTTGAATTTCTTTGATTGTCCATTCGCCCCGTTTGCTCCAGCATACGCATGTCCTTTGCATCTTTCAGAAACTCTGATGCAAAGATGAATTCGTTGAGCCGCTCGTTTTTGCTGAAGATGATTTCCTTGTTGTTGCCCTCCCACTCTTTTTTACCCTGGTACATGTAAATGATGTGATCACCGATCTCCATCACACTGTTCATGTCGTGGGTATTGATGAGCGTGGTGATATTGTATTCGGTAGTAATTTCCTTGATGAGTTTGTCGATAACCATGGAAGTAAGCGGGTCGAGGCCGGAGTTGGGTTCATCGCAAAACAGGTATTTGGGATTGAGCACAATGGCGCGCGCAATGCCCACACGTTTTTTCATGCCCCCGCTCAGTTCTGCGGGAAATTTCTTGTTCACGTCTTTGAGATTCACCCTTTCGAGCACTTCATTCACGCGTTTCAATTTCTGGCTGTAGGAGTCGCGGGTAAACATGTTGAGCGGGAACATGATGTTCTGTTCTACCGTAAGACTGTCAAACAATGCAGAACCCTGGAACAGCATACCAATCTGCTGGCGGATGTCTTTGCGTTCATCGCCGTTCATGGCCAGGAAATTTTTGCCGTTGTACAATATTTCGCCACTATCGGGTACGAACAGTCCTACAATGCATTTCATAAAAACCGTTTTGCCGCTGCCGCTTGCGCCGATGATGAGATTGCACTTGCCTGCTTCCATCACCGCGCTGACGCCGTCAATAACGGTCCTGTCGCCAAATCCTTTCCGTATATTTTTTACTTCTATCATAGGATTTCATTGTGGAATGCCGCTGCCTTGTTATTTATCCAGCAACAAAGCGGCGAGAATATAGTCGGCAAACAATATGGCCACACAACTCACCACCACGGCCCTGGTACTGGAGCGCCCGATTTCCAGCGCACCGCCTTTTACAAAGTATCCGTAGTATGCAGAAATACTGGCAATGATAAACGCGAACGTATAACCTTTTACAAGGGCAAAAAACACGTTATAGGGTTTGAAGCCTTCTATCAGTCCCTTGTCGTAGATATTGGGAGCGATAATGCCCGACATAACGCCCGCCAGGCGGCCACCCCAGATACCCAATGCTGCAGACACCACCACCAGCAGCGGGATCATGATCAATGCCGCCACAATTTTGGGCATCACCAGGTAGGCTTTGGTATTGATGCCCATAATTTCAAGCGCATCGATCTGCTCGCTTACCCGCATATTCCCTAATTCGCTGGCAATTTTACTGCCAACCACTCCGGCCAGTACAATACATACCAGGGTGGGCGCAAATTCGAGAATCACGGTATCGCGCACAATGGTGGCAATGGTACTCCTGGGTATAAAATTGCTTACCAACTGGTAACTGGTTTGCAGTGCCGATACCGCGCCCATAAAAATGGAGATGATCACTACAATGCCCAGGGAGCCTATACCAATTTCGGAGCACTGGTGCATGAGTTCTTTCCAGTACATTTTACCGTTTTCCGGTTTGGAAAACATTCCTTTTAACATCAGCAGGTAGCGGCCGAATTCTGTGAATAACGTCATGACGATGGGTGCGCTTTTTATTGTACCGGATTACAAAAACTTTACACAGGCGCAAGGCCCGGGTAACGCTATATGGTCCTAATCACTTAATAGCGCAACTTGTTCATTATTTATTGTTTAACAATGCAAATTGATCATTAAATGTACGATAAATTGGTTACAGGATGCAGTTTTCGGGCTGAGCGGTTGCCGTAGTCGGCATTCAGGGCCAGTAACTTATACCAGGCGCATCCCTTATCCTGTAACCCGCGGCCTCTTATCCTTTCTTATCCCGTTTCCACCAGCGCGATTGCTGCACGGCTTCATCTACCGGCGACTTGCATTTGATCTGGGCATCGATCACTGCCACCAGCGCCATATTGTAAATGCTTCTTACCGAGCTGCCCAGTTGCAGCACGTGTACCGGTTTTTTCAATCCCAGCAGAATAGGCCCGATGGCATCGGCGCCACCAATTTCTTTCATGAGATTGTAAGCAATATTTCCTGCGGCCAGGTTGGGGAAGATCAGTGTGTTTACATCCTGGTCAACCAGTTCGCTGAAGGGATAGTTGTCGCGTAGTATTTCCTGGTTAAACGCAAGACTGGCCTGCATTTCACCGTCAATAATTAAATATGGGTTCTTTTGTTTTACGATATCTTTTGCCTTTGCCACCAGCTTTGCTTCCGGTGAATTGCTGCTGCCGAAATTGGAGTAGCTGAGCATGGCAATGCGCGGCGTAAGATTGAAATTGCGCACCTCACGGGCTACCAGCAGCGTAATTTCAGCCAGTTCTTCAGCCGTGGGATTAAAATTTACCGTGGTATCTGCCAGGAACAAAGGACCACGTTTGGTCAGCAAGAGGTACATCCCTGCAATCTTCTTCACGTCTTCTTCCATACCTATCACCTGCAGCGCAGGGCGAATGGCTTCAGCATAATTGCGGGTAAGACCGGATATCACGGCATCGGCTTCGCCTGTTTCCACCATCATGCAACCGAAATAATTGCGGTCTTTCATGATCTTGGAAGATTCATACAGGTTGATGCCCTTGCGCTGGCGTTTTTTGAAGAAGAGGTCGCCGAATTGTTTGCGCTTCTCTTCATTTTCATCATTGCGCGGGTCAATGATGGGCATGCCGTCGATGTCTATATTGTTTTCTTTGGCGATTGCCTTGATCTTCTTTTCATCACCCAGCAGGATGGGATAAGCAATGCCCTCATCATAAGCTATCTGGGCCGCTTTTAATATTTTCTGGTTATCGGCTTCTGCAAAAATGATGCGTTTGGGATCGCGGCGGGCTTTGTTGCCCAGTACGCGCATGAGTTGATTGTCTAATCCCAGGCGCCGGTCGAGTTCTGCCGCATATTCTTCCCAGTTAGGCGCGGGCGCCTGTGCCACGCCGCTGTCGATGGCCGCTTTGGCAACGGCCGGGGCAACGGTGCTGAGCAAACGGGGATCGAGGGGTTTGGGAATAATATAGTTGGGACCAAACGACAAATTCTTTTCGTCGTACGCAATATTTACAATATCGGGTACCGGCGTGCGGGCCAGTGCTGCCAGCGCTTTCACGGCCGCCAGTTTCATGGCTTCATTGATCTGCGTGGCGCGCACATCGAGCGCACCGCGGAAGATGAAGGGGAAGCCGAGCACATTGTTTACCTGGTTGGGATAATCGCTGCGACCGGTGGCCATGATGATGTCTTTGCGCGCCGCAACGGCGTCTTCATAACTGATTTCGGGATCAGGATTGGCCATGGCGAAAACAATGGGGTTCTTCGCCATTTTCTTTACCATGTCCTGGGTAAGCACATTGCCTTTGCTGAGGCCAATGAAAACGTCTGCATCTACCAGCGCTTCTTCCAGCGTTAGGTTTTTGCCTTTGCTGATGAATTCTTTTTTGAGGTCATCGAGGTCGGTGCGGCTTTCGTGGACCAGGCCCTTGCTGTCGAACACGAGAAAATGCTCGCGTTTGGCGCCCAGGGCTTCATACAATTTAATGCAGGCGATGGCCGCGGCGCCGGCGCCGTTTACCACAAAGCGCGCCTTATCGATTTTTTTCTTCTGCAATTCCAGGGCATTCAGCAGGGCGGCGGCGCTGATGATGGCGGTGCCATGCTGGTCGTCGTGCATCACCGGAATTTTCATTTCTTCTTTCAGCTTCTTTTCTATGTAGAAGCATTCCGGCGCTTTGATGTCTTCGAGGTTGATGCCGCCAAAGGTGGGTTCCAGCGCTTTTACGATCTGCACAAACTTTTCAGGATCTTTTTCATTGATCTCGATATCGAACACATCTATATCGGCAAAAATTTTAAACAGCACGCCTTTTCCTTCCATTACCGGTTTGCCGGCTTCCGGGCCGATATCGCCCAGTCCCAATACAGCTGTGCCGTTGCTGATCACCGCCACGAGGTTGCCGCGGGCAGTGTATTTATATACCAGTTCAGGGTTTTTATGAATTTCCTTACAAGGTTCGGCCACGCCGGGGGAATAGGCCAGTGACAGGTCTCGCTGGGTCTTTGCTTCCTTGGTGGGGACCACTTCAATTTTACCAGGCCTTCCCTTCGCATGATATTCCAGTGCCAGTTCCTTTCTGAGTTCTTTTTTCATATCATTTTTTTAGTGAAGCCATAGGCTTTTAATAATGATAGCGTGCAATTTAGGGATAAAGTTGGGAAGATGGGAAGTCTCAAAACGCGGGAGGCGTAAAGTGCTACAGAAAGGATGACCGGCGGTTGCAGGGCCGGTTGCCACAACTAAACATGATTGCAGCACCTGCCTCAAGGCATACGGGATGCGCCGGACAATTGTGGTGAAAACAATTATTACAACAGCTGCCTCCGGTATTTTAATCAGAACAAAAAAATTTGGAAAGCTGAAAAACAATTGTATGTTTGTGTGTACTATTTCAGTAGTACACTAAAACACCAAACATGATTACTATACAAGACCTGCAATTTTCCTATAAGAAAAGGAAGGTTTTCAATGGTCTCAGCCTGCAACTGCATGCCGGCCATATTTATGGATTGCTGGGCAAAAACGGAACGGGCAAGAGTACCTTGTTGCGGAATATTGCCGGGCTGTTGTTCCCCGATGGCGGCAGCATACGGGTGCTCCATCACAAACCGGGCGAACGCAAACCGTCTTTCCTGCGCGACATATTTATGGTGGCGGAAGAATTTTACCTTCCTGATCTGCGTCCTGAATTACTGGTGAAATACTACGCTCCTTTTTATCCCAATTTCAACAAGCAGCATTTTGATCACTACCTGAAGGAATTTGAAATTCCGCACGATAACGAACCGCAGCAAATGAGTTACGGGCAGAAGAAGAAAGTGCTGATCAGCCTGGGACTGGCGGCCAACACCCCGGTATTGCTGATGGACGAGCCCACCAATGGTTTGGACATCATGAGCAAGAGCCAGTTTCGCCGCGTGATGGCGGGCTGTATTGACGACAACAAATGTATAGTGATCAGTACGCACCAGGTAAAAGATTTGGAGAACCTGATAGACAGGATCACCATTATTGATGAAGGCCGCATCCTGTTTGATCAAACCATTGAGAACATCACCCGCCGCCTGTCGTTTGGCATTACGTTTAACCAGGAAGATGTGCAGCATGCTTTATACAGTGAAGCTTCGCTGCGCGGCAATGCGGTGATCATGGCCAATACAGAAGGCGAAGAAAGCAAACTCGACCTGGAACTGCTGTACAAGGCAATCATCCTTAACCGTGCATCCATTCAATCTGTCTTTAACGCGTAAACAACCCATATGAACGAACACTTTCATTTCAAACGCTGGGGATTGCTGGTGCAAAAGCACTGGCGGGAGAACAGGAAAAAATACCTGTTGTCGCTGGGAGCCATTGCCGGACTGCTCATTATCTGGTTTTCGATCATGATGCTGGCAGAGCAGCACAACCCGTATTCTGAAGAATGGCAGGTATCTACGTTTTATGTAGGGCTTGCGTTGACCGGCTGGTTGTTTGCCAGTTTATTTTTCGGCGAAATGGCCGGCGGCCCCAAAGCCATGCATTATTTGTCGGTACCGGCCTCTGCCCTTGAAAAACTGCTGTGCGCTGTACTGTTCGCCACTGTGCTGTTTACTGTCTGCTATGTTGCTATTTTTTACCTGGTGGATATGACTATGGTGCAGGTGGCCAACAAGGTGTTGCCCGGCTGGGCTGCGGAAAAGAACGTCATCTACCAGGAGCAGGCAGTAGTGAATGTTTTCCGCGCGCCTGTTAATGAAGACGGGAACTATTACTACTGGCTGTTCATTGCGTTTATTCACACCCAGGCAGCCTTCCTGCTGGGTTCTATCAACTTCCCTGCCTACAGCTTTGTAAAAACAACCGTTTCTGTGTTGCTGGTTTTCCTGTTTTTTGTTTTATACGTCAGCCAGGTGTTGATCAACCTGCTGCCGGAAGGCACCTATGTATCTCCCGATTTCACGGCATACAGCCTCCGCAGTTACGATTACCGGAAGGGCATAAAACTGGCAGACTGGATAGGCGACACCATAACGTTCCTGTTTCAATACGGTTGGGCGCCCCTGTTATGGTCGGTTACTTATTTCCGGCTGAAAGAAAAAGAAGTATAAGGACTAAAACAACAACTATGCAATTCAGGGAATCACAGGCAATATATCTCCAGATAGCGGACTATGTATGCGAACGGATTTTGCTCAAGGAGTGGAAGCCGGAAGAGCGCATCCCTTCCGTGCGCGAACTGGCCGTGCAGTTGGAAGTGAACCCCAATACGGTGATGCGCACCTATGAATTTCTGCAGCAGCAGGAGATCATTTATAACCAGCGGGGCATCGGCTATTTTGTAGCGGCAGGGGCCGTAAAAAACGCGTTGCAATACCGCCGCAACGAATTTTTGGAGAAAGACCTGCCGCAGGTATTCCGAAACATGTACCTGTTGGGCATGGACCCGGATGAATTAAAACCACGATTTGAAAAATACAAGAAACAACATTTTGCCTCTTAAACTGAAAATTCACTTAACCATGAAGGTGAGTAACAAAATATTACTGGGCGTATTCCTGTTCATTGTGCTGTTGCTGGCCGGCGTACATGCCGCGTTGCGGGTCAGGTACAATGCGGGCGATATTGTGAAGCTGGACAAATTCCAGAACCCTTCCCGGCAGCTTCGGTATTTTGACAATGTGCACCATGTTGTTGTAATAGGCTTTAACCAATGTTCTGTTTTTTTATCAGACACGGTTTATGTTGCGGCCACCCAAAAAATGTTTGAAAACATTGAATGCCGGGTGCAGGGAGATACGTTGTATGTTGACGCCAAATGGAACGAAAGGCTCCGGCAAACCACGCCCGGCTACTACGAAGCAACTGTTTACCTTCCCCGTGGCGTAACCATAGCTGGCAGGCATTCCTATATCAATTTCTGGCCCGGCGCTCTGCACCCTTCCGATACCCTGCAGCGGGTCCGTTTGGAGGACAGCGGGTTGTCTATACACACGTCTGGAAAAAACGCGCAGGCCGGCAAAATGGCCCTGCAGGCAGTTAATTCATCCATCGTTCTTACACAGGGATTGTTTTTCGATAGCCTGTCTGTTGCTTTACAGGGTAATTCCTGGTTCAACGACAGCCGGGCCACGATACAGCAATTAACCTTGCAGGCAGATTCAACCGCCAACATACAGTTAACCGGCCGAAACTATTTTTCTATAAAATAAGAAGCTTGCCTCTGTAACCTTTCCTTACATGGACCAGTCAGATGCATGCCATCTGCTTCTTTAACCAAAACACCTTTTATGAAAAAAATTATGCTGTCGTTCTCACTACTACTGCTGGTACACCTGTTTGCCGCGGCGCAGTGCGACAAAGCGGTAAACTGGAAGGCCTCCAAAGTGGAATTGATGGACGAGAACGGCAACGTGCTGGACGCACTTTCGGCCACCATCGTTATTACGGTGAGCCCGGAGAAACTGGTGATAGATATTCCCGGGCAACCCAACGACAGAATAGAAGGCCGGGTTGACAGCACAACCTGTGAATGGAAAAAGGCCTATACCAACGGCAAAAGCGTATTGAAAAGTAAAATAGCGAAACCCACCGGCGAAACGGCCTCCGCTGTACTAACCATTGAAGGGATGGACGGCAAATTTTCCGGGTCCCTGGAAATAACAGATGAAGGAAAAATAATAAGGTACAGGATACAGATAGACGATTACGAAGAAGTTGGGTAAATCTATTGCCAACAGGTGGTTTGTTCACTACTAAAACAATTTACTATGAACCGCGAACTGATTGACTATATCGGCAGTTTATTGTTCCGCGACGCAGGCGGGCACAAAGTACTGCAGTTGAAAAGCGAAAAGCAATTTCATGTGCGTCCGGACGGTACACTGGAAAAAGAACAATCCATTCTCACCAACATCCGTGTAGGCGGCGACGCCATCTATTTCACCTACCAGTTGCCGGACGGCAACAAAGCCACTTTTGTAAGCGCCGTTACCGACGTGGAATGCGAAGTGGACAGCAATTACACCATCGGCTGCATTGTGTACAAAACAACGCCCGGCCTGCAGTTGCCGGCCAGGCCGGTGCAGGAGCATGCCTTGTTTACCCTGTTTTGCGACGATGACAAACTGATTTTTTTTGGTGAGAAGGAAAACGCAGGCGGAGCGCCGGCGGAAAAGACTTATTTTGAAATCAGCGGGGTAGCGTAGTATGCCTTCACTCATAGGAATTATGCCCAAAATTCCTTACCGTTGCGTGTCTGCAGGCGGCAGGCATTTCACCTATGAACACAGACTATCTCATCATTGGCCAGGGCATATGCGGTACATTTCTGAGCTGGTATTTTACCAAGGCTGGTATATCGTGCGTGGTGATGGACCAGCAGCAACCGGGCACAGCTTCTGTTACGGCGGCCGGCGTTATCAATCCCGTTACCGGCCGGCGTTTGGTAACCACCTGGCTGATTGATGAAGTGTTGCCTTTTGCCCAAGAAGCCTATACTGCCCTGGGGCAGGAGCTTGGGCTGACGATTATTAAACAGCAAAACATCATTGATTTTTTTCCCACCGCCCAGATGCGGCAAGCCTTTTTGGAGCGCCATGCATCGGGCACCGCTTATGTAGCCTTGCCCGCCGATGAAAACAACTGGCGGGAATACTTTCACTACGAACTGGGCTATGGCATTATTCAACCCTGTTACCTTATAGATTTGCCGGCAATGCTGCCTGCGTACCGCCGTTATTTGCAGCAACGGCAACTATTGCGCGAAGAACGATTTGATCACCAGCAATTGCAGCTGGCTGCGGACCATATTCAATATGGCGACATCACAGCCCGCGCCATTATTTTTTGCGATGGCATTGCGGCTACCACCAATCCCTGGTTTGGCAACCTGCCCTTTGCGCCCAACAAGGGGGAAATGTTATTGATTGAAGCGCCTGATTTACCGGCTACGCACATTTTTAAACGCGGCATCAGTTTGGTGCCGTGGCAGCCTGGTATTTTCTGGGCAGGCTCTACGTATGAATGGGCATTTGCACACCCCCACCCTACGGCGGCTTTTCGGGAACGTACGGAAGCTGCGCTACGCAACTGGTTACGTGTACCTTTTACAGTTATTGACCACCGTGCAGCTGTGCGGCCAGCAACCTTGGAGCGGCGGCCGTTTGTGGGTTTTCATCCGTTACAACCGCAGGTGGGAATTTTTAATGGTATGGGCACGAAGGGCTGTTCACTGGGGCCCTTTTTTGCAAAGCAACTGGTGGAGCATATTCTAAAGGGAACGCCATTGCAAAAAGAAGCGGATGTGCGGCGGTTTGAAAAGATATTGGCCAGGAAGTTGGGGAATGAAAACAATTGAGTTACAGGATACTTAATGATGCCTGACTGATTGTACGCTGATGCTACTCCTTCTCACGCTATTCCATAACCTATAACGAGAGTTTACGTGCATTGACAATCACTGCTTTTTAAAAAGCAGCAGAGGTCCTATATGCCCAAAAAAATCCCGCCTTTCGGCGGGAAGCACTACCAAATACCAGCACCATAAGCCCTTTACCTTCAAAACAAAGCTACCGTAGTCCAACAACCGAACCATGTGAAAAAGGTTGTAGATTATGTTTTTATTCCCAATTATTTATTGAATAAGGCAGGGCGAAAAACAATTGAATGGAATTCAATTTGGTGTAATAGTTGCGTTGGTTTGGGGGAGTTTAGTAGCGGGAAAAAAACAAGTTTGGGCGTGATTTTTCACCTTGAAGTTTAGCTGAAATTTAAGTAGTTTGTGTTCCAACATATGATAACGTACATAACTAAAAAGCACGTACTATAAGTGTTCAAAAGGTAAAATCATTTTGAAAATGACAGATCGAGCATTCTATACCTTAACTCAGTTATTTTCAACATCATGCGGTGTCATTGTTTCTATCAGTGTATACAAACTCAGAAATGTTGGTGTGCAATACAAGTACCTGTACATATATCCTATAGCATCTTTCTTACAAAATATTTTTGCATTAATCATAAACTCGACCTTCCTCCATGCTGATAAAAAGGCAAGTATCATTAGTATCTCCATATACGCATTCTTAATCATAGAGTTCTATTCACTCTATTACTATTTTGTAAAATCCCTTAAATACAATAAAAGCAGGAAGATTTTAAGTTTTTACAGAGTTCTCTATCCGATATTAGTATTAGCATGTTGGATGCCGGGAATTAACCCGAATACGAGTAAATATCTCCTTTACCTAATTCAAGGCGGCCTACTTTTGGTACCATGTACATTTTTCGTGCTAGAGCAATTTAAATATCCGACTCAAACAGAAGCTCTTAAATCGCCTTCCTTTTGGATCACAGTAGGCATATCATTTTATTTCGCTTGTACGTTGCCATTATTTATTATGAAGGATTTCGTATTTCACCCTTTTGGAGGTATAACAGATGTAGGAATTCACTCTATTAATCAATTATGCTACGGCATAATGTTTCTCTTAATGCTAAAAGGCTTTAAATGTAATAACCAAGTAATATCATGACATTTTTTGTAATTATAACGACTCTGTTTATTTTGTTGTTGGTAGCTTTTATTGCGTTCATAATTTCTCTATACCAACGCAAACAAACTGCACACCAAAAACGCATTGAACTTCTCAAATCCGATTTCGATAAAACCCTTCTATCCACACAACTTGAAATCCAGGAAGAAACCTTTCAAAATATAAGCTGGGAGATCCATGACAATGTTGGCCTTTCACTAATTCTAGCAAAACTGAACCTGCATACCATTCAATGGAACCTTAAAGCTCAAACGAAAGAAAAAATTGACAGATCAATAGAACTTATTTCCCAAGCAATGGAAGACCTTAGGAATATTTCCAAATTGCTCAATCCATACTTTATTGAGAAAAACGGTTTGATGCAATCAGTGGAGATGGAAATAGAAAGGATCAATAAAGAAGGCGTATGCACGGTGAGCTATAATGTTACAGGCTCTCCTATATACATGAATACGCAAAAAGAAGTCTTTATCTATCGCAACATTCGGGAAGTATTCAATAATAGCATTAAACATGCACAGGCTACATCAATACAGGTGCACTTACACTACATGGATGATCGTGTTCAAATAGTGGTATCAGATAACGGTGCAGGGTTTACCCAATCAGATGAAAACTTGAAAGGCCAAAAAGGGACCGGCCTGATGAACATTAACAAGCGGACAAAATTGATTAATGGGTCATTTGAGATAAAAAGTGAGCCGGGGAAAGGTACCTCCGTAACCATGGTAATACCATATTGACAATTGGCATTATCATTGTTCCGAACCCCACCTACCCTTTGCTTCAAAAAGCTGCCTATGCAGGGCAGGTGCAATGATGCCTGGGTGACAAATTCCAACTTTTGAACAAATAGCACATTATGACACGTGAACTAAAAAATGAACGCATTAAAGTTGCACTTGCGGATGACCACGTATTGCTACGGGATGCACTGGCCCTGTTGGTTAACGGCTTCAATAACTGCCAGGTTATTTTTACAGCAACGAATGGCCAGGAAGTAATTGACAAAATTTCGGGAGGTCTATTGCCTCATGTTGTAATTATGGACCTCAATATGCCCAAAGTTGACGGCTATGATGCCACCCGTTGGTTACAGCAACACTACCCTGATATTCATGTATTAATGTTAACAATGTACGATTCAGAACTTACCCTCATACGGATGCTGCAGGCAGGCGCTAAAGGTTTCCTCAAAAAGGATATTCATCCGGACGATTTGAAAACTGCCATACAATCGGTTATGGAGGCTGGCTATTTTTACGGCAACGGTGTTATGGGCAAATTGGTTAACCTTTTTCGCAAGCGTGACGAGAACGCTATACAGAAAAATATGCTCTCTGAACAGGAAGCCCTTTTTCTGAAACACTGCTGCACTGAGAAGACGTACAAAGAAATTGCGGGGGAAATGCGCCTTAGCCCAAGGGCTGTAGAAAGCCTCCGTGACCAGTTGTTTTTACGCATGGGGGTAAAAAGCCGGGTGGGACTTGCCATGTATGCAATTCGCCACGGGCTGGCCACATTTTGAGAAGAACGCCTGAATAGGGTTCCCTTGTACAACCACAACCGTTAATCTATCAATTTATTCCGCATGCCGTACATAATAAGCCCTGCAATGGTACGGGCACCCACTTTTGATTTCATATTCTGCCTGATCGTTTCGATAGTTCGGGGACTTAAAAACACTTCTTTGGAGATTTCTTCGGTGGTTTTATCTTCTGCGAGTAATTTAAGTATGCGGATTTCCTTTTCAGAAAACTTTACGGGATTAGGATAAAATTGCCGTACTTGCTTTTTGGTTTGCAGCTTTGACAATACTGCTTTATTTACAAGGTCATTAAAGTAGAAGTCATCATTCATGCAGGTAAGTATGGCCTGGTAAATCTCTTCCGGATCAGAGGTTTTGGTTAGGTAGGCATTGGCGCCCATTTCCATCATTTTAGTGATCATTTCCTGGTCGTCGTACATCGTTAGCACGATGATCTTTACATCACTGTACTCTTTCCGTAGTAAACCAATGGCATTAACGCCGTCCACTTCCGGCATCCGGATATCCATCAACAGTACATCTGGTTTCTTGATTTGCATTTTGTGCATCAGTTCCTTACCGTCTTCCGCCTCCCACAGGATCTTAAGGTATTCTTTGCCTTTCAGCGCCATTTTAATGCCATCGCGGAATATTTTGTGGTCATCCGCAATACTTACTTTAATAACCAGTTCAGAGCTCATAACAAGGTTGGCTTATTAATGGGTTTAAGTATATCGGACAAATGCGCGTGAATACCAATAGCCTGCTACTTTTCCGGGGTCCTTTTAAACAATTGGCACAACACGCAGAACATAAATTTAACCTTCGTTTTTTTACCTGTCAACCTGCAGGATACCCTTCGTAAACTGTTCAACGCCATTATCGTACAAGTCAATCGCAGATTGCATACCTATACCGTTGATGTATCATCATTCATTCGTGATTTTCCTAAATATACATAAGAAAAATTACGAAAGCACTGGTAAATTCTGTACTTGAAAAAACGGGCAAAACTGCTCTTGGTCGCTCCGGACCGTCCCGCTACATTTGTGTCAGAAGTTGATTGATACGGATTAGGCAACCTCAAACATCCAATGTCCTGTTACCGTCCAGTAAAGAATTTCCAAGATCTTATGAAAGCCAACTGTCAGGTCCAATATCAGTCAACTTCTTCTTTTTATCTTTCCTTATTTCCTGCACCAGACAGTACCAATACACTTCTTTCAAAGCAAATCGCTTCATTAACGAAGACTACGCGCTTTCATTGCCGCCAGGAGATGAATTGCGGCGATTAATGTTCAGATTTACTTTAGCTGACCAATGCCGGCCATAAATACCGTGCCAGTTCCCTACATGAAACCACTTATCCACAATCCGGGCCGTAATGTTAACAACTTTTGAAACCCGTAAACATCCCCATTGCGTCCCGGGATTTTACGATAGTAAAAATACTAAGATAGTATCGCATTTTTACCCAATTTTCACTCGTATTCTTACCACGTAAAATTCCATGAAACCCGCGCCAGTATTGAATTGCGTGGCAATTTACCACTTTTAGCGGTCAACTTAACCCGTTGGCAATCTTTTTTTTTTAGAGGTTTTTTATGGTACCGGAACCACTATTCTCAACCTCTAAAAACTCACTACTATGATGCAAAATCAGCTAACCGCTAAACGCCCTGTTGCTGCTGTGGGGGAAGAAATCGATCATATGCTGGGGGCTAAATTCATTAGCGACTACCAAAAATTGTACCCTAACGAGACTGCCGGTTATCTTATTGGAAAGGAAATCATCGAGAAAATTCTGGCTCAGCCTGGCTGCGTTGGTATTCGCTTCTATTCTGCCCTGAATGAAATGGGTGAAAAAACCTTAGTGTACGTGGGAGTAGGTGAAAATAGGGAAGATATAGTAGAGTATACAGTAATCTCTTCTGACGGTAACATCACAAGCCAAAAGGCAATTGTGGCTGATAGAACTGAAAGAGATAGTCCGGAACCTTGGTGGAAAATATTCAAATTTTGGTAAAAACCCTTGACTATTAAGCAAATGCCTGTTATATTTGACAAACTTTAAAGGCATTTGCTGATAAAAAGTCTACTTACTTCATTAAGCTTATTATCTGGGTTATTGCCCATAATCTTCTTTCTTGTATTTCGTAATAGAAATAAAGAAGGTAGGTTATGGGTTATTTTTGCTTATGCTTTTACATCTTTTATCACAGACTTTGTTAACCATTCATTTGCTTTACCCCGGCAAGCAATTTTTTATTTATTCAGCTTTTTCACAATTATAGAATATTCTCTATTCGCATTTTTTCTTTACTTGAACCTTAAGTCCAAAAACTTAAAAAGAGGAATTGTTGCCGGCTCTGCTTTGTTTTTTGGATTTGCCCTGTACAACATAATTGATACCGTCAATTATAACTTTGATGCCCTACCTGCTTCCGTTGAATGCATATTGGTAATAATATTTTGCGTAAGTTTCTTCTATGAGCAAATTAATAATACGGAAGTTTCATTTGTATACGCCTCCAAGAAATTCTGGATAATTGTGGCCATATTGATTTACCTATCCGCCACCCTCTTCCTTTTCATTTCATCCATGTACCTAACCTTAGAAGAAAGAAGAGAGTATTGGTTTATCAACTCCATATCCAACTTCCTAAAAAATGTCCTGCTTTCAATAGCCTTTATGCTGCCTAACCATAAAACCACATCACCAATAAAGAAAGACAGCTTTCCACATGCCTATGTACGACCTTATAATTAAAACTCATTAACCTGACCTGTTAACCCATGTTCCTCCTCCAAGTCAATAACCCCGGTAGTCCTGTTTCCCTGGTACTCTTCTTCGGTACGGTAGGGATGCTCGCATTGACCATTGGGCTTATTGTTTTCATCATCTTCCACCAACGGAAGGTGATCAAGTACCAGATGCAGTTGCAACGACTGGAACAGGAACAACAAAAAATGTTGCTCAACGCTTCTATCCGCCTGCAGGAAGAAGAACGCCAACGCATAGCCGCCGACCTCCACGATGATGCCGGCCCCCTGCTGGCCACGGCCCGCCTGTACCTCAACGAAAACCTCGTTAACCTCGATAAAACCACCCAACTGCAAAGCATCTACAATGCCAAGCAGATCATTGACGATACCATCCAGCTCATCCGCAATATCTCGCACAGCCTCATGCCACCCACCCTCAAAAACTTTGGCCTGGAATCGGCTGTGAACGACCTGTTCCAGAAAATCAGCGGATCAGGTAGTATGAACGCCAGCTGCCGGTTTCACGATTACCGGGAACGCCTGCATCCCGACCAGGAACTGATCATCTTCCGCGTTATTCAGGAACTGGTCAACAATATTCTCAAACATAGCAACGCCAGCTTTATTCACCTCACCCAAAATCTAAGCGGCAACAAATTGTATATACGGCTCCACCACGACGGCCGCGGGATTACACAGGCAGATTTCGATAAACTCAACAAAAGCAATGTTGGCCTCGGATTGAAAAATATTCAAAGCCGCCTGCGACTGCTGCACGGACGCATCTATTTTGAAAAGGATATGTCGCAGACTTACTATAAAGTCACCATAGAAATACCCAGACTGGAAGAAGAACCGGTGCCGGAATAAGTGTTATTGACTATTCGCTTTTTTACTACGGGTAATTGCTTATTCGTATTAGCCCTGAATTCACTAATTTTAGAATGCCAATATCATAAAAAACAATGGGACCGATTAAAGTAGCTATTGCAGATGACCATAAAATATTCCGTAAAGGAGTTATTCTGTCCTTAAGACCTTATACCAACATCAAATTTGTGCTGGAAGCGGAAAACGGGCAGGAGTTGCTGGACCATTTACCTGGCGCTGCAGAGTCGCCCGATGTAATATTGATGGACCTGCGCATGCCCCTGAAAGATGGTATTGAAACCACCAAAATTATCGCAAAGCAATATCCCAATATACATGTAATTGCCCTTACCATGTACGAAGACGAGCGCTTCGTAAGCCATATGATGGAAATCGGCGCCAATGGTTATTTGCTCAAAAGCGCCGACCCCGCGGAGATCAAGAAGGCTATCATGGAAGTAATGAGCAAAGGGTATTACCTGAATAATTTCGTGAACCGCATATTGCTGAAAAAATCACATGCGCGCGTAAAAGTAGTACCCAGTCTCAACAACGAAATTACACTCAGCGAACGCGAACGCGACGTGATCAAATATATCTGCATGGAGTTCACCGCCCATGAAATTGCCCAGAAACTGGAGGTGAGCCCGCGCACTGTAGAAGCCATCAAAGACAGGCTGATGGAACGGTTCGGCGCCAAAAACACCGCCGGGCTCGTATTCTTTGCCGTTAAAAATAACCTGATCGACTAATTTAATTACCAACCCGGATCAGCCCCTTTTAAATGTTGCAGGCCCGCGCATGTTCGCTTGCGCAGGGCACACCAACCCTAAAATCTTTTCTATACAAAACCCCTGTGAAAGACCGGTTTGCCAAACTTTAGCGTCATGGTAAAAACCGGTAGTTTGATAGTTACAGTCCTTTCTGTATTGGCCACCCTTGCGCCATTACTGCCGGTTATTGTGCTGTTTGTACGGCATGTGGACCACTCCCCCGTGCTGCTGCGCCTGCGCATCCTTTGCGCTTTTACCTTCCTGCACCATTTGTATGATATCAGCGGCCTGTCTGCCGGTCATGCCCAGTTTGTACAAACCCTCTTCGGGCTTACCGCCTTTGCCATCCTGTATAACCTGTTTATGCAGGCGCATCTCCCTCAACGGGTGTATCAACTACTGATGCACGTACTTGTCTCCTACCTGTCCGTTATCATCACCATCTATGCCATCCTGGGCACAGCGGCCTACCCGCGCACCATACCAGCCCTGCACGCCGGTGTGCTGCTGGTGTTCGCTGTCATTATACTGGTTACACTGATCCGCAACGGTAATATTGTGCTGGTGCGGGAACCTTTGTTCTGGATTGCAGGTGGGGTGCTCTGCTTTTACGGTATGCAACTGCTGCTGGAGTTGGTTACACAGCTCACCGGGACCGCTTCGCCGGGAACGGAAGCTGAAAAATGGATCGTATACCGGTTGGCAGATACCGGTCAGTTTGTATTGTATACTATTGGTATGATGGCTGTGGAGCGGCAAAGACCATCCTGAAAAAGTCCATCGGTTATATCTTCATCTCCGGTATATCACCTTCCACGATCATCCGGCCCAGAGTTTTGCTTTTGATTTCTTCCACGCTTACCCCCGGCGCCCTTTCTACCAGTTTCAATCCGCCTTGGGGCAATACATCGATCACCGCCAGGTCGGAAACGATCCGCTTTACACATCTTACGCCGGTTAACGGCAAGGTACATTGAGGCAAAATTTTCGATTCACCTTTGGGGTTAGTGTGCATCATGGCCACTATGATGTTTTTGGCGCTGGCCACCAGGTCCATGGCCCCGCCCATGCCCTTTACCATTTTGCCGGGAATTTTCCAGTTGGCAATATCACCATTCTCGGAAACTTCCATCGCACCCAACACCGTAAGGTCTACCTTGCCGGCGCGTATCATGCCAAAGCTTTCAGCACTGTCGAAAAATGCACCGCCGGGCAGGATGGTAACGGTCTCCTTGCCGGCATTGATGAGGTCCGGGTCAATTTCATCCTCGGTAGGATATGGGCCCATGCCCAACATACCGTTCTCCGATTGCAGCATGATAGACACGCCCTGGGGAATGTAGTTGCTCACCAGCGTGGGAATGCCTATCCCGAGGTTCACATACATGCCGTCGCGCAGTTCCTGCGCAATACGTTTTGCAATGCCAAATTTATCTAAAGCCATTTGTTTGCGTTTGTTGATGGGATTGGAATGTTGAGGTTGGGAAGGTGTTCGCCTTGCCTGTGGTTATTGCATGCGAACAGTCCTCCGTTCAATACGCTTTTCGTAATTGCTTCCCTGGAATATGCGATGTACATAGATACTGGCCACATGTATTTGATCAGGGTCCAGTTCGCCGGGCTGCACCAGTTCCTCTACTTCTGCAATGGTAATATTGCCCGCCTTGGCCATGGAAGTGGAAAAGTTTCGGGTAGTCTTGCGGAACACCAGGTTTCCCATGGTGTCGCCTTTCCAGGCTTTCACAATGGCAAAGTCTGCATACAACGCATGCTCCATCAGGTACATCTTGTTATTGAACTCACGTACTTCCTTACCCGCCGCTACCTCGGTGCCATAGCCTGCCGGTGTATAAAATGCCGGTATGCCCATGGCAGCCATCTGTATGCGGGTAGCAAGGGTGCCCTGCGGAATCAAATCTACCTCCAGTTCACCATTAAGCAACTGGCGTTCAAATTCAGCATTTTCCCCCACATAACTACTCATCATCTTTTTGATCTGGCGCGTTTTGAGCAGCAGGCCCAGCCCAAAATCGTCCACGCCCGCATTGTTGGAAATACAGGTAAGATTTTTTACCCCCTTACGGACCAGTGCTGCGATACAATTTTCGGGTATACCACATAAACCAAAACCGCCCAGCATAATCGTGGCACCATCGGGGATATCACGGATGGCCTCATCCGCATTGGCAACAACTTTATTCATGACAGCAGATTAAGTGCGGTAAAAGTAAGGAATAATAGAGAAGGACGAAAGAAGATACAGGAGCAACCCTTAACGCCCAAACACACCCTGGTAAACATCTTCCCTTTTACGGTTGGCATGGGCGGCCAGGGAGTCTAATACCACCATGGTAATGTCGGGACGCTGGAGGTAGTACTTAAAGCTCTTCACAAATTCATCGCGGGTGATATCGTGGATGTCGAAAATCTGTTGGTATAATTTGAAGTTTTCTTCGGTAACGTTTTTGGAGCTGTCTTTGCTGATATACGCACTGGCATAACGGTCTGCCAGCAACATATCCCACAATACTTTTTCCATTTTTTCTTTGGGAATGATGTCGCCGGGCACCTTGTACTGGTTGGTGCAGGCCGCAAAGCATATGCAAACAATCACACCTGTCAACAATACCCGCATCATTTCAATTCCTGTTTATATGTGTTGGCATTGGCGATATCAATCCGGCTCAGTATTTCACGCGCACGCTGCTTCTGTTCGGGCGTTGCTTTCTTGAACATACGCACCAGTTCATTGCTTTTTCCCTGTAAAAAGAAGGGAACAAACATGGTATTCGGAATTTCGCTGTTGAGACTGTTCAGCGTGTTCAGGGAGTTTAGCACAGCGCCCAGGGCTTCCCCTTCTTTTTCGTACATATTGTCCAGTCCCTGGCGGTAATAATGGTAAATAACATCATGAACACGGGCATAGCGGTTATTGGTGAGGTTTTCCATCAGCCAATAACGGTTGCGGATGCCATCAAAAGCTTTCCAGCCTGTAATATCCCTTCCTTCCGGCGCACTGTTTACAATGGTTTGCGCTTTCTTAAACCAGGGATCACCTCCGCGCAGGGAGAAGGAATCAAAGTCGAGGCCCAGTATAATATACACGTAATAAGCCAGCGTGGCGGTAAGGTTCGAAGCCAGCGGATCGGAGCCGGATACCCTGTTTTCGTTGAACTCGATCGGTTGGAATTCTACGTATTTAAAAATCAGGTCTTCGTCCTGCCAGTTGATCAGCGGCGATTCATAAGAAGAATTGTACACCGGGCGGGCTGCCTGCACCACCAGTGTGGCGCGATACGTGTTGGAGCCCAGTGCTTCGCTGATATTGATGAGGAAATTACAGTTGATCCGCTCATTCGTTTGAAACGTTTCATTGGTCCATTTCCGGTTGTTCAGCATGTTGTACACCGCCGTCTGCAGGGTTTGAAACACCTTCCGGTCTGTTTGCGAGCTTACGCGACTGGCATTAATCGTTACGCGGGCCTGCAATTCCTGCGCATGGGTGGCTTGCTGAACACCTGCAATGATCAATAGCAACAAACTTATCTTTCTCCACATAGTTGATTGGTATAAACCCGAACGCTTCATGCTGCTGTCAGCCATCACGGCCGGGATATTTATTGGCGATTTATCAAACTGGCTGCAATTCTATCAACGATATCTTTGGCTACTTGTTGTTTGGATTTACGGCCAAACGGTATTTCATTGCCGTTCTTTTCAAATATGGTGATTTTATTGGTATCATGACCAAAACCGGCCCCTTCATCGTTCAGCGAGTTGAGCACCACCATATCGGCATTCTTGCTGGCAAGCTTGCCCAGGGCATATGCCCGCTCATTGGTGGTTTCCAGGGCAAATCCTACCAGTAACTGATCGGCCCGTTTCTTTTCGCCCAGGCTTTTCAGGATATCTTTCGTTTTGGTAAGTGCTATGGTCAGGTTGTCTGATTGCTTCTTGATTTTTTCCGTGGCCGTTTCCACCGGGGTATAATCAGCTACTGCAGCAGCCATCACAGCTATGTCTGCAGCAGGGAATTCCTGCATACATACCTGGAACATCTGGTCGGCGGTTTGCACTTTATGCAGGTAAATGCCTGGCAAAGCAGGTTTTATGGAAGAAGGCCCCAGCACCAGGTGCACTTCCGCCCCCCTGCGCGCCAGTTCCTCTGCAATGGCTATGCCCATTTTACCCGACGAATGGTTGCCAATAAAACGCACCGGGTCAATCGGTTCATAGGTAGGACCGGCCGTTACCAGGGCTTTTTTACCGGCCAGATCCTTTGTCAAAAAAAAATGGTCGGCCACAAACTGCATGATGGTTTCGGGTGCTGCCATGCGGCCATCGCCGTACAGGCCGCTCGCGAGTTCACCCTTTTCCACCGGTATTACCCGGTTACCAAAGGATTCCAGTTTCTGGAGATTCGCTTTGGTAGTGGGATGGTGCCACATGTCTTCATCCATGGCAGGCGCCACTACCACAGGGCAGGTGGCAGACAAATAAGTAGCCAGCAGCATATTGTCGCAAAGACCATTGGCCATTTTTGCCAGGGTATTGCAGCTCAGCGGCGCAATGATCATCACATCGGCCCAGCGGCCCAGTTCCACATGGTTTGACCAGGATTCATTCGTAAACAGGTCGCTGACGACTGGATTTTTGGAAAGGGTAGATAAAGTTAGCGGCGTTACAAAATCCCTGGCGGCCGGGGTCATCACCACCTTTACAGCAGCGCCTGCCTTCACCAGGAGGCGCACAAGCAGTATGGATTTGTAGGCAGCAATACTGCCGGTGACGCCCAATAGTATCTTTTTGCCCTGAAACATAAGGGTTAAATTTAAGCCATTTGAGAAAAGCCAGCATAAAAAAATCCGAAACCCGAATCTGTGTTATTCGGACTTCGGACTTCCAACATTTGGTGATAGTGCCATTTAGCTGAAAAGATCGTCTTCGTTCTTGCGGTAGTAAATCTTGTCTTCCAGAAATTCCTGGGTAGCCAGCAATGCCGGGTTGGGCATACGCTCGTAAGCCTTGGAAATTTCTATCTGCTCCTTGTTCTCGTGAATTTCTTCCAGGCTGTCTGTATGACTTGCAAATTCTTCCAGCTTATTGTGCAATTCCTCTTTCAGGGAGATGTTGATCTGATTGGCGCGCTTGGCAATGATGGCGATAGACTCGTAGATATTGCCAGTCTTCTTCTTGATCAGGTTCAGATCTTTCGTCTCCGCAGTGTTGGAGGTATTGGCACTAATTTGTCTTCGTAATTTGCTCATTATTGTTGGCTTTAATATTATTTTTTGATAATGCTAAATAACGTTCCACCTCGGGTAAGAGTTTACTGTCGGGGAAACGGTCTATAAAGTCGTTGCATTCGTTCACCACCTGTTCATACCGCGCCGGTTTCTTTTCGTCCACGCTGTTTCCTGCAAAGAGGAAATACGATTTGATCACATTCAGCTTATACTCATCACTTTTGGGCGAAGCAGGAAAGTTGTTCATCAGCGAAGTATAAGCAATGGCTGCCGCCCTGTAATGCCCCAGATTGAAATACAACTCCGCACTTTTGAACTCTTTTTGTTCCAGCTTGGCGCGGCAAAGGTCGATGATTTCATTGGCCTCCTTAACCTTTGGCGAATTAGGGTGCGTATTGATAAAAATCTGCATCAGGCCGATGGCCTTTTGCGTATTGGTCTGGTCAAGTTCAATTTTGGGCGATTGCCTGTAATAGGTATAAGCCCGCATATATTCCATTTCCTCTGCCCTCGGGCTGTTGGGAAATACCTCGGTGAACTGCTTAAACAGGTTCTCGGCATTCAGCCAGTCCCGGAGGTGATAGGAACAATACGCGAACTTGTAAAAAAGGTCTTCAAACTGCGGCTGTCCTTTAAACAAGGGAAACAACTCCTCATACAACTGCTGCGCGTAATGATATTTCTTTTCCACATAATACTTGTCAGCCATGCGCAGCTTGTACTCATAGTCATTGCTTTTTTGCACTTTGGCAAATTTGGAACAGCTGGCAGCACTGAGGCTGATTAATACCAAAAACAGAACAGATCGCATAAAGGTGGGCAAAGTTAAGGTTTTGCGCACAAATTAGAAAGGAATGCCTGCCAGCCGGAAAAAGCCTCGTTAATTTAAAGATAAAAATTCGCTGGCCCTGTATGGGAGCAGGAACACTTCCTCTCCGATACAGGGCCAGCGAAAGTTTTATAAAGCTGGCAAAGCCACTCTTACTTAATTAGTTCCTCCGACGCAGGTTCGGGAACGGAGCCGGAACCGTAGTGGGTCCATCTTCGCGTGTACCATCTCTCAGGTCTACGGTGTTGCAATCACCACCGGGTTCACCATAACGGAAGATCAGACGGTCGGAGCTGATACCTTCCTGCTCTACCAGGTAGTTGATCACTGCATTTACGCGATCCCAGCTGAGCTGTTGTTCGGATTTGGTAGATGCGCAGTAGCCAACTACAGCCACGCGGCAGGTGGGGTTGCTGCGGATACGTTGAGCAGCGCTGGCCAGCAGGGCCTTGGCATCATTGCTCAGGGCAGCAGACCTTGCACGGAAGGTGATGCTCGGGAGATCGCCGATGTTGCAACCGAATGTTACTGCACTGTCTAAACGACGGGCCAGTTCATCGCAGCAAGCCGGCGGAGGACATTTACCTACACCATCAGCGTCAACAGGCTGACATTGTGTGGGCGTAATGAGTTCTTTATCCTTGTAGTCGGGAACACCGTCACCATCAGTATCGAGGCTTACACCATGTACATCAACAGGAGCACCGGCAGGGGTGTTGGGTTCCAGGTCGAACTGGTCAGTTACGCCATCACCATCGGAATCATCCAGTACCGGTTTCGGCAGTTGCATGTGGCGGGGACGGTTGATTTCGTTGTAAGCATAATCCAGCGGATTGAGCCACCACAACGGTTCAACAGATTTTCCGCCGAGTGCGATATTCAAACCAACAGACAGGAAGTTGTAGCTGTCGTAATCTCTTGTTTGTGCAATGTGGCTGGCGTTGATATCCATTTCCTGCCATTGCTGACCATCCAGCAGGTCCGACTTAACAAAAGTATACCTGTCTTCAATAGCCAAACTCAGTCTCTTGCTCAGTTTAAACTGAACACCCAGACCTACGTCATATTTGGGTCTGAAAGGTTTGTCAAACAACTCAGGTTGGCCATTATCTCTTTCAGCTTCTGATTCATAGTCGCCATCCAGTAAGTCTTTCAGATCGCTCTTGATATCTTTTCTGTCTTCATATGCGAAGTTGTTACCAAGATACTTGTTGTATATCGGCGTGAAATCATAAGGAGTATTACCGTTAAGGGCATCTATTTTGGCATCATAGATCATACCGCCGATACCGGCAAATGCATACACATTAAATCCGGTTTTGGATTTATGGAAACGAACATTATTAAGCGTAAAAATACCATGCAGGCCCAGGTCATAAATGTTCGTCTTGTAGTTGTAGAACACATATGTACCAGGAGCGTAATTGTTAGCCCAGGGGGTATTCTTTGCATAGCTGATAGAAGGCTGGAAATTCAAACCTTTCGTAGTTCCAAATCCCAGTTCACCTCTTAAAGAGAATACATAACCCAAAGCTTTACGTACATGCAGAGCCGCACCAAATCCAGGGAATCGGCTGCGTACATCACCGGCAATGCTGAAAGCACCTACTTTTACTCCAAGCTCCCACTGGTTGCGGGGTTTCGCAGGAAAAGCATAATTGTTAGCCATGAATTCCGTGTGCTGAGGCAGTCTCTTTGCGGGTACGACTGATGAGTCCTGAACATCGTATGTACCGCCTATCTGAGCGAAAGAGCCGGTCACGAGCAGGCACAATAAGCTAAATAAAAGAGTGTACTTTTTGCTTGCCATAACTGAGTTTTATGTGAAGGATTAAGTAAAGTATTGCGCTGAATTTGTGCAAAAATATTAATTGACAGGTAATTACCAAATTTTTTTAGCCAACACAATGTGCATTATCTTGCTGTCTTTCACTCAATAAGACAATGCCATTGCAATTTGAGTGCCTCGTTATTTTACTATGACAAAATAGTAATTTACCTATCACCTTCATGGAAGTATCACAAGGAATATTACGCGAAGAATTGCCGCTGTTCGAGAAGAAATTCAGAGAGGCAGTAAAGAGCCAGACGCCGCTACTGGACAGGATTATGCGATTTATTGTGAACCGGAAAGGAAAGCAGTTACGCCCCATGTTTGTACTGCTCTCCGCCAAGCTTTGCGGGCCCGTAAATGAAGTAACCTACCGGGCTGCTTCATTGGTAGAATTACTACATACCGCCACCCTGGTGCACGACGACGTGGTGGACGAATCACCGGAACGGCGTGGATTTTTCTCTACATATGCCCTCTGGAAATCCAAGGTTTCGGTACTGGTGGGCGATTACCTGCTGGCAAAAGGACTGCTCCTCAGCCTCGATCATAGCGACTTCCGCATCCTCCAGTTGCTGTCTGAAGCCGTACGGCAAATGAGTGAAGGCGAACTGCTGCAAATGGAAAAATCTCGTTCCTTAAACCTCCGGGAAGACACTTATTACGAAATTATCAAAGGTAAAACCGCTTCTTTACTGGCTTCTGCCTGTGCTGCCGGCGCCTGGTCCAGCACGCAGGATGAACAGATAACCGAGAAAATGCGCCGCTTCGGAGAAAACGTAGGCATGGCATTCCAGATCAAAGACGACCTGTTCGACTATGGCACCGATGCCATTGGCAAACCTACCGGCAATGATATCCGCGAAAAAAAACTTACCCTGCCTTTAATATACACCCTCTCCCATACCACCCCTGCCATCCGCCGTGAATTGATTTATATCCTGAAAAATCAAAACAAAATCCCCGAAAAAATCCGGCATGTCATCAACATTGTACAGGAAACCGGTGGTATTGATTACGCCCGCAAAAAAATGGTTGCCTACCGCGATGAAGCCCTGGACCTGCTCCACACTTTCGAAAATATTCCCGTACGAAACGGGCTGGAAGAACTGGTACGGTTTACAACAGACCGAAAGTATTAATGCCATCGGCTTTACAATAATATAGTATAATGAGGCAATTCGACCGGACACATGTATAGCATATATGCCGAATGTGCTTATTATGTGAAAAACTAAGCAGGGACCGGTTACCTGTTGTTTGGCAGGATTTGCATATTTGTAGTTGCCTGAGAGGCTGATTTGCTAAAACCGGAATTATTGTAGCTGAATTTGATCATTACAGGTTCATTCCTGCCTCATATTTACAGTTGCGCTTTTTAGTTTTTCCACATCACGCACATTAGCACATCAGCACAGGGGCATATTGGCACATTGGCTAATCAAGGCTTATGATTCAGAAACGATGGAACGTATTGCAAGCTGCTGATGAAAAAGTAAAGGCCCTGACTGATGCGTTGAAAATTCATCCGATCCTTTGCAAGATTCTCGTGCAGCGTGGTATCGAAACCTTTGATCAGGCCCGGGATTTTTTCAGACCACAGCTATCGCACCTGCATGATCCCTGGCTGATGAAAGACATGGACAAGGCCGTGGACCGCATCCTGCACGCATTTAATACCAGCGAAAAAATCCTGGTGTTTGGCGACTACGATGTAGACGGCACCACCGCCGTAGCTTGCATGTACCGCTTCCTGAAAAAATTCTGTGCGCCCGGCTCCCTTGATTTTTATATACCGCACCGCTACCGCGAAGGATACGGCGTGTCAAAAGCAGGGATCGACTTTGCTCATGAAAATGGCTGTACGCTGATCATTTCGCTCGACTGCGGTATCAAATCCGTAGATCTTATTGCCTATGCCCGCGAGCTCGGTGTCGACTTCATCGTTTGCGATCACCACATGCCCGATGATATCTTACCACCTGCCGTAGCCATACTCAATCCCCGGCAAAAAGACTGCGCATATCCTTACAAGGAATTGTGCGGTTGTGGAGTGGGTTTTAAACTGATCACTGCCCTGTCGCAAAAACTGGACGTACCTGAAGATGCGCCCTACGAGTATCTCGACCTCGTGGCCACTGCCATTGCAGCCGACATTGTACCCATTACAGGCGAAAACAGAGTACTGGCCTATTATGGTCTTAAGAAAGTTAATACCAACGCCAATTTCGGTATACAGGCATTGAAGGAACTGAGCGGCCTGCAAAAAGACCTGCTGATCTCCAACCTGGTGTTCATGATTGCGCCGCGTGTAAATGCCGCCGGCAGAATGGACGATGCACGAAAAGCAGTGCAACTCTTCATTGCCGATAGTTACCAGGAAGCCATGCTGTATGCCTCCCTGTTACACTCGGATAATTCCGATCGGAAGGAAGCGGACAAAAGCATTACCGACGAAGCGCTGGCCATCATAGCACAAAATGAAGAATACGTGCATGGCAAGTCTACCGTTGTATATCAACCGCACTGGCATAAAGGCGTGGTGGGCATTGTGGCTTCACGCCTCATCGATTATTATTACCGTCCTACTATTGTACTGACACAGTCCGGCGAATATGTTGCCGGCTCTGCACGCAGTGTGGCGGGCTTCAATGTGTATGAAGCCATCCATCAGTGCAGGGACCTGCTGCTTGGATACGGCGGACATTTTTATGCGGCAGGTATGACGCTGGAGCCGGACAAGGTAGAAGCCTTCCGGGCAAGATTTGAAGAGGTAGTGTCTTCCACCATCAAACCGGAATTGCTCATTCCTGAAATCACCATCGATGCTGCCGTATCATTGAAAGACCTGAAGCAGCCTTTCTACAATATCTTATGCCAGATGGAACCTTTCGGTCCCGAAAACATGAAACCGGTATTCGTGGTGCGTCAGGTGTATGATACCGGTTATTCCCGGGTCGTAAAAGAACAGCACATCAGGTTTTCGCTGAAGCAGGACAATGTGATGTTCACCGGCATCGGTTTCGGACTGGCGCATAAATTTCCGCTGCTGCAAATGCAGCAGCCGGTGGATGTTGTGTTCACCATTGAAGAAAATGAATGGAATGGGGAAAAATCGCTGCAGCTAAAAGTTATCGACTTCCGTTTAAGCGAAACGCCATAGCTACCGGGTGCAATAGCGCTAAAATCATATTTGCACCTCCTGCGACCGCCACTTGTCATCGCCCTTCACCGCCTTTCCAATAGCATTAAAATACCACTATCTCCTGCGTTACTTTTTTTAATACTGCTGACATACAGTTGTCACCAGGGTGTATTTGTTTTGTGTTGTCCTATTACAATTCCGGTGTTCAGTGAACAAAAAAACCGGCTTGCTGGTTAATTACAATGCTTTTGAAAACACTGCCAGGGTGAGCTACAACATCAGGGCGCCATTGCTAACAATTGTTAGGATGTAAACGAAACCGGGTGATGCTCACTCGCAACGCTAACCAAACCGCAACAGTTCGCTTGTATGAAGAACACATTAACAAAGAACAATACATTAATTCCGGTATATGATATGGCTGCCTGCATTCCGGGCACCAATTTTATCATGAAAAAAACGGAGGACTGCGATCTGCCAGCGTTCATGGCTGTGCCTCACCGCATCACAGATTACAAGATAAGTTTCCTGGAAGAAGGCGAAGTAACCCATTATACAGATTTTGAAAAGCATGTGATCAAAGCACCTGCCTTGATCCTGTTGTCGCCCGACCAGGTGCATCAGCGCACCGGCAATACTTATAATAAAATGACGCATATCTCTTTCAGCAAGGAGTGGCTGGTTACCGAAACGGAAGGACTGGTAGCTTGCTGGGAGTATATGTTTGGCCAGGTGGTGATACCGGTGCCGGACGAAGATTACAAGAGAGAGTTGCTTGCCTATCTTGATATTATGTATGCGGAATTTGTAAAAAACAGACCGCAGAAACAATTGGTGCTGAAAAACCTGCTCAATGTATTTATTATGTGTGCAGCCCGTATGGCTTCGTGCAAAACGAAGAAACATATGGATTCTACACAAAATAAAATTGTGCGCCAGTTCAAGATGCTGACCGACCAGCATTTTCTGAACACCACGCAGGTGGCGAAGTATGCGGATATGCTGTATGTTACGCCCGGCCATCTGAATGACCTGATCAAAAGCATCACCGGAAAAACGGCCAAGCAGATTATTGATGAAAAGCGCGTCATGGAGGCCAAGCGGTTACTGTTCTGGGGGAAGCATTCTATAAAGGAAATTGCACGCCACCTGAATTTTGAGGATGATGCCTACTTTAACCGGTTCTTTAAAAAACATACCGGTCTGACGCCAGCGTTGTTTCAGCGAAATACCCGTGAAAAGTACAACTAATCCCCTAATAAGGTAAATAACTTTCCGTGGAAGGCACCTTATTTTTGCCCTATGAATACATACAACAACCTTGTCGTAACCTGGATGTAACATCCCGGAAAATGTAACTATTGTAACACATAATAATCAACAGCCCATAAATTCCTGGTAGACATGTCATACAGGATAACTATAATGGTTACCCGTAAAAGGTATCTTATAGCCATGTTGGCCGGTAACACTCCACTATCCACTAAGCCGGGAAACGATTATTTGCCATTGTAGGTCCGTACGACAGAACAATACAATAACAGCAATTAATAACAAGAAAAGTTTCAATTGAACATGCCCGTTGCTGAAGCGCAGGGTTGCAGCAGACAATGCATGGAATTGTTTTCTCCGATCCTTCGCTGCACGACGGTTATCATCAGCTCAAAAACAAAAGTTATGAAGAAGCACATGCACAGCAAAACCATTTCCTATTATTCGCTCGTACTACTGGCCACAAGCGCTATGGCGCTCGCATATAGCTGTTCCGATTCCACCGCCAGTCCGGGTATGCAACAACCACCGGCCCCTGCCCTGCCGGTGTTGCAGGTTGACAAACTGCCCGCAACCACCTGGCAGGAATATTCAGCCTCACTGGAAGGAAAAATGAATGTGGAGATCCGTCCGCAGGTTGACGGTTACCTGGAAAAAATATTCGTGGAAGAAGGCGCCTATGTCAGAGCAGGTCAGCCCCTGTTTAAGATCAACGACCGCGTATACCAGGAACAACTGAGCAATGCCAAAGCAAGCCTGCACGCGGCGCTCGCCAATCTCAGCAGGGCGCAGGTAGAAGTAGACCGCCTGACGCCACTGGTAAAAAATAATGTGGTGTCAGAAGTACAATTGAAAACCGCCCAGGCCGCCTATGAAGCCGCACAGGCTGCTGTTTCGCAGGCACAGGCCAATGTAAGCAGTGCACAGATCAACGTGGGCTACACCCTGATCACTGCTCCTGTAAGTGGTTATATCGGTCGCATACCCTACAAGGTGGGCAGCCTGGTAGGCCGTGGCGAAAACCTGCCACTCACACTGGTTTCCGACGTAAGCGAAATCTATGCATGGTTTTCGCTCAGCGAAGTAGACTACCTGCAATTCAAAAATCAATACCCCGGCGCTACGCTGGAAGAAAAGGTGAAACAACTTCCGCCGGTAGAACTGGTGCTGGCCGACAATACCATTTATCCTGAAAAAGGAAAGATTGAAACTGTGGAAGGCCAGTTCGACAAAACCATGGGCTCCATCAGTTTCAGGGCCGTGTTCCCGAACAATACCGGCATACTGCGTTCAGGCAACACCGGTAGAGTGCGCATTCCCCGGCAACTGAACAGCCTGGCCGTGCCAACGGAGGCAACGTTTGAACTGCAGGACAAAGTGTTTGTATTTACCGTTGCCGACAGCAACAAGGTGGTAAGCCGCCCGATTTCCATTGCCGGTAAATCAGGCACCTGGTACCTGGTTGACAAAGGCATTGAACCCGGCGACCAGATCGTGTACCAGGGACTGGACCGCTTGCAGGATGGTATGACCATCAGGCCGCAACTATTCAGCACCGACAGTTTGCTTAAGACGAAGCCGCTGTAAACAATTTAGTATCCGTTAAGATTTACAGACCGTTTACTGACGCTGACAGAGCATATGCTTTGATCAGGTATAAAATCTTTTTGCTCATGTTACGAAAATTTATCGAAAGACCGGTATTATCGACGGTCGTGTCAATCATATTAACCCTATTGGGATTACTGTCGCTGTACTCCCTGCCCATCACGCTGTTTCCGGACATTGCGCCGCCAACGGTACAGGTAACTGCCACTTATCCCGGCGCCAACGCGGAAGTAGTGGCCCGTGCAGTAGCTACGCCTATTGAAGAAGCCGTGAACGGTGTGGAGAACATGACGTATATGACTTCCACATCGAGTAACGACGGCACCATGACGTTAAACGTCTATTTCAAGGTGGGCACCGATCCTGACCTTGCTGCCGTAAACGTTCAAAACCGGGTGTCCAAAGCCGTTAGCCAGATTCCGGCTGAAGTGGTACAGGCCGGTATCTCTACCCAGAAACAACAGAACAGCATGATCATGGTGCCGCTTCTGTACAGCAGCGACAGCACCTTTGATGAAACCTTTTTGCAGAACTATGCCAAGATCAATATCATTCCGGAAATTCAGCGTGTGCCGGGCGTTGGCCAGGCAATGGTATTCGGCGCCAAGGATTACTCCATGCGTATCTGGCTGCGCCCTGACCGTCTCACCGCCAACAATCTTTCGCCGCAGGAGGTGCTGAATGCCATCCGCGATCAGAACCTCGAAGCAGCGCCGGGAAGGTTTGGTCAAAGCAGTGCAGAGTCGTTTGAATATGTATTGAAGTACAAAGGAAAGTTCTCCCAAAATGCAGAATACGAAAACATCATTCTCAAAGCCAATCCCGATGGTTCTGTAGTGCGTTTGAAAGATGTTGCCCGCGTAGAGTTTGGCGCTTTCACTTATAGCGCCAACACCAACATCATGGGCAAGCAGGGCATTGGTATTGCCATTTTCCAGACGGCCGGATCCAACGCCAATGATATTCTCACCGAGGTAAACCGTGTGCTGGAAAGAGCTTCCAAACAATTCCCCGAGGGCATTGAATATTTCACCATGTACAGCGCCAAGGAGTTTCTTGATGCCAGTATTGACCAGGTGCGGGAAACATTGATCGAGGCATTTATCCTGGTGTTTATTGTGGTGTTTATCTTCCTGCAGGATTTTCGTTCTACCCTGATACCAGCTATTGCGGTACCGGTAGCCATTGTGGGCACGTTCTTCTTCCTGCAGGTTTTTGGATTTACCATCAACCTGCTCACCCTGTTTGCGCTGGTGCTGGCAATTGGTATTGTGGTGGATGACGCCATTGTGGTGGTGGAAGCCGTGCATGCAAAAATGGAAAATACCGGTCTGCCCGCGAAACAGGCAACGCTATCTTCCATGAGCGAAATATCAGGTGTAATCATTTCCATTACACTGGTGATGGCGGCCGTATTTGTACCGGTTGGGTTCATGCAGGGACCGGCCGGTGTGTTCTACAAACAATTTGCGTTTACCCTGGCCATCGCCATCCTGATCTCTGCCGTAAACGCATTGACGCTAAGCCCTGCGCTCTGCGCCCTGTTTCTCCGGAACAATCATGCCCATACCGGTGAAGGAAAACCGAAATACGCACTGGCCGGATTTGGACAACGGTTTGCTACGGCTTTCAATGCCGGTTTCCGCAGAACTACGGAAAGATATGTGCAAAGCCTTCGTTTCCTCATCCGTCGTAAGTGGATAGCCATCGGCGCACTGGTGATTGTAACGGTGGCCACGGTGTATATGATCAAATCTACCCCCACGGGTTTCATACCAACCGAAGACCAGGGCTTTATTGTGTATTCATTAAACCTGCCGCCCGGCGCTTCGCTGGAACGTACGCAGCAGGTGGTAAACCGCATCGACAGCATACTGCAACAGGAACCTGCTATTGAAAGGCGTGGTTCAGTAGCCGGTTTGAACTTTATTGCGAATGCCAATACGTCCAACTATGCTTTTGGGTTCATTCGCCTGAAACCCTTTGAAGAACGCGGCCCGGTGAAAGACATCAACGCCATGATCGGCGTGCTGAACCAGAAACTGAGCGCCATTACCGAAGCCAGTGTGTTCCTGTTCGTCTTTCCCACGGTGCAGGGATTTGGTAATACCAGCGGTTTTGAATTTATCCTGCAAGACCGTACAGGCGGTTCGCTGGAGAAGCTGGGTTATACAGCCTATGGGTTTATCGGCGAGTTGATGAAGCGCCCGGAAATTGCTTATGCCTTTACCACCTTTAATACAGCCAACCCGCAATACATGATCGAGATCGATGAAATGCGCGCCAAGCAAATGGGCGTAAATGTGAGCGATCTTTTACAAACATTGCAGGTGTATTATGGTAGCAGTTTTGCTTCCGACTTTAACCGATTTGGTAAATACTATCGCGTGATTGTACAGGCAGATGTGGACTATCGCGCTGATCCGGCTTCGTTGAACACCATGTATACCAAGAATAATTTAGGTGAAATGGTGCCGGTAAACAGCCTGGTAAAATTGCAACGGGTATATGGTCCGGAAACTGTATCACGCAACAACCTGTTCAATGCGGTAACCATCAACGGCTTGCCCAACCCGGGTTATACCACCGGTGATGCCATCAAAGCCATCCAGGAAGTGGCAGAGCAATATTTGCCGCGCGGTTATGCTTATGAATGGAGTGGTATGACGCGGGAAGAAATTTCTTCCGGTTCACAAACCACGCTGATCTTTATACTTAGTGTAGTATTCGTGTACTTCCTGCTGGCGGCGCAGTATGAAAGTTATATACTGCCGTTATCGGTAATTCTGTCGGTGCCCACCGGTATCTTCGGTGTGTTTGCCCTGATCAAACTGACCGGTATTGAAAATAACATTTACGTGCAGGTAGGCCTGATCATGCTGGTAGGTCTGTTGGCGAAAAATGCCATCCTGATTGTGGAATATGCCGTTCAGCGGCGCAGGGCTGGCCTCTCGCTGTTCGACAGTGCGCTGGAGGCAGCACGGCTCCGGCTTCGTCCTATTCTCATGACCTCCTTTGCCTTTATTGCCGGTTTGTTACCGCTGGTAAAAGCTACCGGTGCATCGGCTATGGGTAACCGATCCATCGGCACCGGCGCCGTCGGCGGCATGTTTACAGGGGTAGTACTGGGCATATTTATCATCCCTGTGTTGTTTGTGATATTTCAGTATATACAGGAAAAAATCAAAAAACCCGCAGTAGTTAGTAGCGAACAGTAAAACAGCTCATTATCATGCAAAGAAAACATCTCTTCATAGTAACCATCACATTCCTGCTGGCTTCGTGCCGGGCAGGGAGGGATTATCAACGACCGGAAGTACCGTTGCCCGAACAGTTTGAAGCCAATGCTGGCGCCGATACCACCAGCATTGGTGATATGGAATGGAAACAGTTTTTTACAGACGCCACTTTGCAGTCGCTGATTGATAAAGCCGTGCGCGACAACTTCAATCTGCAACTGGCCATGCAGCGTGCAGAAGAAGCGCGTATTTATGTGAAGCAGGCCCGCGTGAACTGGACGCCGGTTATAGTAGCGCAGGGCACCGCTTCTACCACCATTCCTTCGAAGAACAGTTTAAATGGCATCAGCCTGGAAAATTTCCTGGGCACCTCCCATGTGGAAGATTATACATTAGGCGCCACCTTGAGTTGGGAGCTGGACATCTGGGGCCGGCTGCGGCGTCAGCGCGAAGCGGCGGTGGCCGATTTCCTGGAATCTTTCGAAGCAGCACGGGCAGTAAAGACAACGCTGGTAGCTGATATTGCCAATACGTATTTCAACCTGCTGATGCTCGATGCCCAGTTGGATGTGGCGCGCAAAAACCTGCTGCTTGGTGATACGGTAGTAAACATGATGCAATTACAGAAGCAGGCCGGACAGGTGACTGAGCTGGCCGTACAACAGGCCATTGCCCAGCGGGAAGCGGCCGCCCAATTGGTGCCGCAACTGGAACAGGAAATAGCCGTACAGGAAAATACCTTACGCATATTGACAGGAGAGTTACCGGGTACCATTAACCGAAATTCATTATTGAACGATTTTGTTGTACCTGCCCAATTACCCACTGGCATTCCGGCGAGTATGGTAAGTCGCCGACCCGACGTACGCGCCAGTGAAATGGCGTTGAAGTCGGCCAATGCACGGGTAGGTGTAGCGCAGGGCAGCATGTATCCGGTGCTGAGCATTTCCGCAACAAGTGGATTGAATTCGTTCAAATCCAGCAACTGGTTTACCATGCCCGCTTCCCTGTTTGGTACGGTGGCCGGCAACCTGGCACAGCCGGTGTTGAACCAGCGCCGGTTGCAAACGCAACTGGAGGTGGCCCGCGTACAACGCGAGCAGGCCGTGATTCGTTTTCGTCAATCGGTATTGAATGCAGTGGGAGAAGTATCGAATGCGCTGGTACGACTGGAAAAGCTGGACAGCCAGCAACGCATTGCTGCAGAACGCGTTCAAACCCTGCAGCAGGCAGTGCATAATGCCGGAATGCTTTTCCGCAGTGGTCTGGCAGATTACCTCGAAGTGATCACTGCCCAAAGCAATGCGCTGCAGGCGGAACTGGTGCTGGCCGATATTCGCAGGCAACGATTAAGCGCCATGGTAGAACTGTACCGGGCGCTTGGTGGAGGATGGAAAGAATGAGCTGTTGCATGAAGGATAAGTAAAGAAAAAAGTCAGAAGTTTACTTGCTTCTGACTTTTCTTTTTATTACTCTGTGAGAATGATCCGGCTTTTAGGTTCCCCGTGCATGAGTTCTATGCTGCGGTTAATGAAGTCTGTTAAGTTGCCGCCTTTCAACAGTCCCTGCGACAGCAAAGCCAGGTCGGCGAGGTTGCGCACCATCTTTTCCTGTTTGTCTTTGTCATTTTCACTCAGCACTTTCTGGTATATGGGATGGTTACCGTTTACGGTAAGCGTTACTTCATCGGGCATGTTGGCATAAAAATTCATCATGGGCCCGCTCACGGCCGCCATATCCTTCATACGACGCATAAACTCAGGACGGGTGGCTATTACAGGAGGTGCTTCAGCAGGCAGTCCTTTTATTTCCACCGTCATGGTCAGCCCGGGCATATCCAGCGTAAACAGGTCTTTCAGTTTGCTTTCATCGTCTTTGCTCAGCACGCTATCGGTATTGTCCTGTTTGTCGATGAGATTATCGGCCACATCCGAATCTACACGGGTGAAGTGCACATCGCTCCATTTCATCTCCATGTGGTTGATGAAAGAAGGATCGATGATGGTGTCGAGTTTTACGATCAGGTAGCCTTTGGCCTCGGCAGCTTTGATGTAGGCGTCCTGCTGAACGGGGTCAGAGGTATATAGAATTACCAGCTTGCCGTCTTTATTTTTCTGCAGGGCTTCAGCAGCTGCTTTATACTCATCAAGAGTGTAGCATTTCTTTTCGGGCGTAACGCCTTCAAATATGTGAAACTTCGCGGCACGGTCCATGAACTTGTCGTCCGTCATCATGCCGTACTTCACAAAGAGACTGAGGTTTTCCCATTTCTCTTCAAACTCCTTGCGTTCTTTATTGAAGAGTTCTTCCAGTTTGTCGGCCACCTTCTTGGTGATGTGGTTGTTGATCTTTCGCACATTGGGATCGCCCTGGAGGTAACTACGGCTTACGTTCAGCGGTATATCGGGACTATCGATCACGCCGTGCAGCAGCATCAGGAATTCCGGTACAATATCTTTTACTTCATCTGTTACAAATACCTGGTTGCAGTACAACTGTATTTTGTCTTTCTGTATTTCGTAGCTCTGTTTGATTTTGGGGAAATACAGAATACCGGTGAGATTGAAGGGATAGTCTACGTTGAGATGGATCCAGAACAACGGCGGTTCGTTGTACGGATACAATTCTTTATAGAAATTCTGGTAATCCTGTGAAGTGAGTTCGCTGGGCTTTTTGATCCAGGCGGGCTGGGTATTGTTAATGGGGTTTACTTTCTTCTCCTCATCCTTATGGATAAAGTAGATGGGCACGGGCAGGAAGCGGCAGAAGCGGTTCAATATATTTTCAATGCGCATGGCATCCAGAAACTCTGCGCTTTCTTCATTGATGTGCAATACCACATCGGTACCCCTGCTCTCTTTTTCTGTCTCTTCCAGGATATATTCAGGACTGCCATCGCATTCCCAGCGGGCAGCCTTGGCGCCTTCGCGGAAGCTTTTGGTAAACACTTCCACTTTGTCGCTCACCATGAAGGCCGAATAAAACCCGAGACCGAATTTTCCGATGATATTGTTTTCGTTTTGTCCTTTATACTTCTTTACAAACTCTTCGGCGCCACTGAAAGCCACCTGGTTCAGGTATTTTTCCACCTCTTCGGCGGTCATACCAATACCTTTATCGGAAATGGTGATGGTCTTTTTTTCGGTATCCAGTTTTACTTCAATGTCCAGTTCGCCCAGGTCGCCTTTTGCTTCACCAATGGATGAGAGGGTTTTCAGTTTCTGGGTAGCGTCTACGGCATTGCTGATCAGCTCACGGAGGAAGATTTCATGGTCGCTGTACAGGAACTTTTTGATAATAGGAAAGATGTTTTCCGTTTGCACCTGTATTTTACCCTTGGCCATATGGAGTCAGTTTTTGATGTGTGATAATGCTGGCTGGCAAACAAATGGAGTGCCAGACGGAATGGCAAATATAAAGACGGAAAAAATGTCAGTTCTGGTTAATTTGCGCAGGTAAGACTCCCCAGATAGGCCTGACTGTCACAATATCAGGTTGTAGCAACGTAATACCATCCCTGGAAGTTCGTGAAGCGCTGATAGCCGAAACGGTTTCCCGCAGTAGCAATTGAAGCAAGGTTAAAGGTTATGGCATTCATAGGCTCATTGCTCAGAAAAACAAGGTGACGAGAATCTACCTCGTCATCAGCTATCAGTTAATATGCTTTCATGAAATGGACCCGAATTTCAGTTAGCAACTCTCAAAGCAATTTTTTGGACCGGGCTTTTCTACTAAAACTTTGGTGCCTGGCCGTTTCTGTATTACTTTCATTGGGATCACCTGGTGCTTTTAATGCCTTCCGTTCTGGGCTCAGCAGCATTACTTCATTCACTTAAATACAAACATCTCATTGCTTGATGCATTTAACCAACAAATCATTATTCACACTAATTCAAATGATTTCTGAAAGGCATCAAACCCTTGCTACACTGTTCTGTTACACTTTTTCATAGATATGAAGTATATCGTCCATAGTTAATTGAATGACCATATTATCAAGCACTATAGGTGG
>CALCIN010000055.1 GCA_937961055.1 uncultured Chitinophagaceae bacterium
TGCAAAGGTACGAACCTTTACATTATCAGCAAAAATTTCTTCAATTTTTTCGTGACTCTCTTATCCCTCTCCTCATGCTCGCTTTTCGAAGAACTACTGTTTTTTTTTGCGGAGTGCGAAGGTAATAACCTTTACATAATCAGCAAAAAAATCTTTCTTTTTTTCGGGCTATTTTTTTCCGGAACCGCATACCGTATAACCCCTGCCTGATTAAAAGAGCGAACTGCAAATTTACTGTACTTCTCCTTTCCCCTCCAAATTTTTTCTTCCTCATCATTCAGCTTCTCCCCTCTCCACACCTGCATTTCATTCGCTCACCGTCTTTCAAAAAACTACTTGAAAAAGCTACCGTTTTTTCAATCGGGTGGCAAAGATAAGGCGAGCATTCACATCACCAAATATTTTTTGAAAAAGATTTTGCACATGCGCTGTAATGCAGGCAGGACAAGGCTTTCAGCGAAAAGTTTTTTTTCGTGCAATGGTAGTTTAATTAAAATGCACGTATATGAAGAACAAAAATTAAAACAAAAGAGAACAAAGAAACGCTGTAAATGCCAGTTGTATGCAACAAGCACCGATCATGCTGCTCATCATCGAAAACATCAAAACACAAATGTATAACTACTATATACAACCGAAATAATCTTCCGGATATGCAACTTCCATCAGAAACAAACCATGGCCCGGCACAGAAAAGTCAGCCTTTGTACAGTCTTTCGCTTCAATGATTTTCCTGAACCCATCCAACGTTACCTTTCCCCTGCCCACCTGCAACATGGTGCCCACCAGTCCGCGCACCATGCCTCGCAAAAATCGATTGGCTTTCACCCTGTACACCAGGCACTGCCCTCTTTCCGTCCACCCACTTTCCATGATCGTACACAAAAAGGTTTTTGCCTGCGTATTGCGCTTGGAAAAAGTAGTGAAGTCTTCATACTCCTTTATCACCTGTGCCGCCGCCTGCAACGCCTCCCTGTTCAGCGTATAGGGAAAAAACCAGGCCCGGTCGTGCAGAAACGGGTCCTTGTGGCGGTAAATAATGTATTCATACCGCCGCCAAACCGCATCAAAGCGGCAGTGCGCTTCCGGATGTACCTGAATGAGCCGGTGCACCGCTATATCCGGAGGCAGGATGGCATTGATGTTATAGATCTTCTTCTCCGGAATCAACGCCGGCCAGTCGAAATGAAAGTAGTTTTGCAGGGCATGTACGCCTGCATCGGTGCGGGAACTCCCGGTTAGTGTAATTTGTTCGCGAAATAAAGTGTGCAGGGCCTTCTCCAGTTCTTCCTGCACCGTAAGCGCATTGGCCTGAATTTGTGAGCCCGCATACCTTGTGCCTTTGTACGATACCTCAAGAAAATAACGATGCATGGAAGTGGGAGTTGGGGATATTATCTTTTTAACAAAGCCCTGAACCGCGCGATGAAAAACGGATCTGTTAGCGTTTCTTCCAGTGTTTTGAAATTGCTGCTGTCGGAAACAAATGGCCAGGCCGTTTCATAAAAGCGGAAGCGCAGTTCATCATCCGGGAACAGTTCTGAAAGCGCTTTTATTTGCTTCACTGTAAAACACATACTCTTAAACACCTTCTGCGCGGTGAAAATCCGGTTATTATAGTCTTTTTGCGCCAGCATTTTTACCCGCAGTTTGTCCAGGTCATGTTCAGTGGCAAATTTCACACAGTCGGAATTCACCAGTTCCAACCCACCGGTACGGGGTTGCGATTGCCAGGACCAGTTGCCGCTGTCTTGCTTTTTTTCTGCACCAGCACCAGCATCTGTCATTGACAGGGTATCGCTGCTTACCGGACGCGGCATTGCGGCTTTCGGTGCTGCGTTTGCTATAGCTGAGTCAGCTTTTGATGCCTCATTTTGCACCAGTACTTCAGGTTCAGCCGGCACAGCGGCTGGTTTTGTCTCCTTTATAGTTGATGAATCCTTTGCCGGTTTATCGGGCGTCTTCCCCAGGGCCGTCTCTGCATCCAGTGAAGAATCACTTGTTTGTTTTTCAGCTATTACGGTCATGGCAGCATCCGATGCCGGCGTAGTTTCTTTAACCGGTTTTTCCGTTTTCACTAAAGTCTCCTCCACCATTTGCGCAGAATCCCTTAGGTGTTTTTCCGATACTGCGGCTATAGCAGCATCCGATGCCACAATAGAATCTTTAGCTGGTTTATCCGGCGCCTTCGCCCAAACCGAATCCGTTTCCAACGAAGAATCCCCTGTATGCTTTTCCGGTACCACTGCCATTGCCGAATCAATATCCGCCAAAGCATCTTTTTCCGATACCTCCATTTTAGCTGCATTTGTTGCCATTGCATCGCTCTCCGGTTTTCCCGGTACCACCGATATGGTCGAATCCAGCATCTTTATAGCATTCTTTTTGCGTTGGACAGTATCGGCCGCGGGCGCTTCAGTGGCTGCTACATCGCTTAAGCGCTCATCCGCAACGCCCTGCTCCAATGGAATAATGGCAACAATAGTATCTGATTGAATCCCGGCTGTACGATCGAGAAATACCAGCCTTTTTTCTTCGCGACTGGTCTGCTCCTCCAGCTTCGCAATTGTTTTAAGCGTATCAACCGGTCGCTTTGTTGCCACCACCTCATGGAGCACCAGGCTATCTTCCTTATCCGGTTTTTCCGATAGCACTTTGCCTACCGCTTCATTTTTCGATTGCACCAGGGCGATAGCCGGGTCTTTTGCCTCCTGCTGAATGGTTACTATTTGATCGTCTTTTGCCAATGCAGAGTCGGCAGTTGCCACACCGTTGCGCACAATACTCGCCGTTGTATCGCTCTTTGTGGCTGTTTTCTTTGGGGAGGACGCCGGTGGATCGGCTTTTACCACAGATGTATACAGTACAGCAGAGTCGTTCACCACCGCAGCCATCAGTGAAGCAAACCCATCGTCTTTTTTGCGTTCGCCATATAAAAGCGAGTCGGTGCGGGGTGATTGCAGTGTTTCCTCCGTGAGCCAGTTGTACAATATCCATCTCCCGGATTGACTGCTTTTCAGATAATACCCGCCATCTCTTTTATTCACTTTCACCGTAAATATTTGTTCGCGACCGCCACGGTGCGGAAATCCTATGGCAAACCGGTATGTGTCGTCGGAAAGCCCATGAATGGTCACATGCCCTACCGGCGAAGAATTGTATACCGTTTCCCCTATCCGAACATAAAAAGGCTGACTGTTTTCAGATTGAATGAAGACAAACCGGTCCTGCTGTGCCGAAGTGCTGGTACAGATGGCTGTGCCTGATATTAATAATACTACCTGCAGGAAATGCCGGAAAGTATGGCTCATACCCCGCAAATCTACTGATTTGCCCTTAGGAATGCCACCACTTGTACTTTTTTTGGAAATATTAAGCAACCCGGCGCTTATCTTTACGCACCTAACAATAATTACTCATTATTATGAAGAAGCTTTTATTGGTACTGCTCCTGTTTACCACTACGCTCAACCTGGTGGCGCAGCACGACGATCGGGATACTGCCTGGAAAAAGATTTACCGGGAAAGCCCCGAAATGATCAACGATCTTGTTCACACCAAACTTGACGTATCATTCGATTATGATAAGGCATATATGTATGGTAAGGCATGGATAACGCTGAAACCGCATTTTTATCCTACCGATTCCCTTACCCTCGATGCAAAGGGTATGGACATTCACAAGGTAGCGCTTGTAAAAGGCACCACCCTACAGCCTTTGAAATATGAATACGATGGCTGGGAATTGAAAATAAAACTCGGCAAGACTTATAAAGGAGGAGAAAAATACACTGTATTTATTGATTACACCTCCAAGCCGAATGAAGTAAAAGTACAGGGCAGCGCTGCCATTACCGATGCCAAAGGACTTTATTTCATCAATCCCCGTGGCGAAGAAAAAAACAAGCCAACCCAGATCTGGACACAAGGGGAAACAGAGGCTACTTCTGTTTGGTGTCCTACCATTGACAAACCTAACCAGAAAACCACCCAGGAAATTTCCATGACGGTCCCTGATAAATATGTTACCCTCTCCAACGGTAAACTGGTTAGTCAGAAAAAGAATGCCAACGGCACCCGTACCGATACCTGGAAAATGGACCTGCCCCATGCTCCTTACCTGTTCTTCATGGGCGTGGGGGAATACGCGATTATCAAAGACAGCTACAAGGGTAAAGAAGTCAGCTATTATGTAGAGAAAGAATATGCGCCCGTAGCCCGCAAGATTTTCGGCAACACGCCGGAAATGATGGCCTATTTTTCTAAAATTCTCGGTGTTGAATATCCCTGGGTAAAATATGCGCAAATGACTGCCCGCGATTATGTAAGCGGCGCCATGGAAAATACCACTGCCACCCTGCACCAGGAAAGTGCGCAGCAGGATGCCCGCGAACTGATTGACGGCAACCATTGGGAAAGCACCATTGCGCACGAACTGTTTCATCACTGGTTCGGTGACCTGGTGACCACCGAGAGCTGGAGCAATCTCACCCTGAACGAATCATTTGCCAACTACAGCGAAACCCTGTGGGATGAATATAAATATGGCAAAGATGCCGGCGATGCGCAGAATTACAACGATATGCAAGGCTACATTCAGAGCCAGAGCGCACACAAAGACCTTGTACGCTTTTACTATCCAGACAAGGAATCGATGTTTGATGCAGTGAGCTACAATAAAGGCGGTCGTATTCTGCATATGCTGCGCAATTACGTTGGCGACAGCGCATTTTTCAAATCGCTGAACCTGTTCCTCACCACGCACCAATTCAAACCTGTAGAAGCGCATCACCTGCGCCTGGCTTTTGAAGAAGTGACCGGAAAGGATATGAACTGGTTCTGGAACCAATGGTATTACGGCGCCGGACATCCGAAACTGACTATTGACTATGTGTACGACGATGACGCCAAAAAAGTGCATGTCATTGTAAAGCAAACCCAGTCTGGCCAGCTATTCAAACTGCCCATAGCAATAGATATTTACAATGGCGCGCAGAAAGTGCGTCACAAAGTATGGTTGCAAAATGCAGTAGACACGCTCACCTTTGCCTATACCACCCGTCCCGACCTGGTGAACGTGGACGGCGACAAGATTTTGCTGGCGGAAAAGCGCGATAACAAAACGCTTGACAATTATATTCACCAGTACAAACACGCAGGACTGTACCTCGACCGTCGTGAGGCCATTGAATATGCCGCCCGCTACCAGGAGAATCCGAAAGCTCTGGAACTGCTGAAGCAGGCACTGAAGGACAAGTTCTATGGATTGCGCGGACTGGCGCTGAATCGCATCGATCTGAAAAAAGAATCAGTAAGAAAAGAATTTGAACCACTGATAGCCGACCTGGCCAAAAACGATCCCAGGTCGCTGGTGCGTGGCGCTGCGCTGGAAGCGTTGGGCCGCTTCGAAAATGCATCGTACAAACCGCTGTTTGTCAAAAGCATAAATGATTCATCCTATACTGTAGCAGGCTCGGCGCTGGAAGCTTTGTCGATGATTGACAGTGCAGCAGGTTTGGCAGAAGCACGCCGCCTGGCCAAACAACCGGCCAAAGGCAAACTGATTGAATCTATCACCAGGGTGCTGATCCAATCCGGTGATGAAAGTGGTTATGATGTAATTGCCGGCGCTTTCAGCAGCATGCCTTTGTCGCAGGCCAAATTCAACCTGCTGACACCTTTCTGCGAATTCCTCGGCAAGGTTAACAACACAGAAAACCTGAAGAAGGGCGTGGACATGGTGGTTGAATTCAGGGAAATTCTGGCGCCTTATGGCCTGGAAGCCTATGTAAACAACCTGCTGAAAGGTGTGATTGTGACTAAGAAGAAAGCAATGGAAACAGCAGCAGATAAATCCTCTTTCCAGGCACAGATTAATTATGTGCAGGAGAAGATTGATGGAGAGATGAAAGGGTTTTAAATCGATTAAGAGATTGAACATTAGAAACGGCGCTGTTGTTGCAGCGCCGTTTTTTTATGTTTTGCATGTCATTAAGTGCAGGTATATCCTCATTGACTTTCCATTTTGCCGGTATCATTACCCCATTGGGTCTTTGGGGTACTACCCGGTCTTTGGCGTAATTCTTTACCAGCTTCCACTGGCGCCGCCGCCGCCGCTGCTGCCGCCGCCGAAACCGCCAAAGCCACCGCCACCGAAGCCGCCACCGCCACTCCAGCCGCCACCGCCCCAACCGCCACCTCTTCCGGCGCGGCCAAGCATATTGCCGAGTATGAAGGGACCCAGCCAACCATCGTGGTAACCACGCCGGCTCATAAAGCCGCCACCTCCGCCACCGCGATTGCGGTTGGCAATAATAATCACCAAAACGATGATCACAATAGTTCCACCAATGCCCTTTGCCACTCCTTTTTTACGTCGGTTGCTGTATCCTTCGGGCGCCTTGTATTCTCCCGCTGCGGCTTTAATAATGGAATTGGCCGCTGCGGCCAGGCCTTCATAATATTTGCCAGCGCGAAAATTGGGTGCAATATCTTCCCGGATAATATGACTGGCTGTGATGTCGGGAATAGCTCCTTCGAGACCATACCCTACTTCAATACGGACTTTGTGGTCGTCGATGGCCGCCAGGATTAATACACCGTTGTTGGTTGTTTTGTTGCCGATGCCCCATTCACGAAACAAGCGCAGGGCATATTCTTCGATGGGATAATCGTCCAGCGTTTTGATCAACACTATAGCCACCTGGTTGGAGGTGCTATCGTCGTAGGCTACCAATTGCTGCTCCAGCCTGGCTTTTTGTTCACCTGACAAAACTTGCGCAAAGTCATTTACCAGTGTTGGGGGGCTGGGGCGGGGCGGGATCTTCTGCGCTACAACCAGGATTGAGAAGCTTGCCAACAGAGCAATAAGCAACGAAATTTTCCTCTTCATTAAACGGGAATTGGTTTTAATGAGCGACACGAACGCTGTGCGTGCTGGCCAGCAGCTCAATGCCCAAATACTATATCATCAGGTAATTCATTCTTATCGGTATCACGGTCGTACGGGAAGAAGGTATGCAACGCATCCCCCACATCTTTTATCACGTGTATAATGGCCTCTGCCGGATGCGCTTTTTTGAAATGTTCCCGCATCGTGGCCACTTCGCGGTTCCAGAATTCCTGTCCTACTTTTTCGTGAATACCCTGATCGGCAAGAATGGCAAACTGGTGATCTTTCAGCGCAACATAAATCAATACGCCATTGCGGTCTTTTGTGAGGTCCATTTTCAGCCCCCAGAAAATTTCCGCAGCACGGTCCAGTGGGTCTACGAAGCGGCAGCGACTTTCCACATATACCCGCACTTCACCGCTGGTCTTTTGCTCAGCCTGGCGGATTGCTTCTGTTATCGCTTCACGTTCGTGGTATGAAAAGAATTCTTTTTTCCGCAGGAAAGGAAATGTGGCCATAAGCTATTGTTTAAAATTTCACTTCCGGCGCTCTTTCTGCACCGGGTTCTGCTGTAAATCCTTCTTTGCGTTCAAATCCAAACATACCGGCAAACAGATTGTTGGGGAACCTGCGTATGATGGAATTGTATTGCTGCACAGCTGCGTTAAAGTCGTTGCGTGACACTTTGATCCGGTTCTCTGTACCTTCAAGCTGTTTTTGCAAATCCATGAAATTTTCGGTGGCGCGCAATTGCGGATAAGCTTCCGCCACCGCCAGCAATCTGCTCAAAGCACTGCTTAACTCGCCCTGAGCCTGCTGGAAACGCTGAATGTTTTCAGGCGTAAGATTCTCAGCAGTGATGTTGACCGCCGTTGCCTTTGATCTCGCTTCTGTTACCTGTGTAAGGGTTTCCTGTTCAAAATCTGCTGCTCCTTTCACAGTATTTACCAGGTTAGGAATAAGATCGGAACGACGCTGATAATCGCTCTGCACGTTGGCCCATTTTGCTTTTACATTTTCGTCCAGATCAACCATTCTGTTATAACCCTGGCATCCACATCCGCCCAAAATCAATATCACCGCCAATACAATAATGAGTGTAATGTTACGTGCGTTCATATTTCTCAAAATATTTTACTAAAAGTAAGGCTTTTTGCTTCATTTACTATTTACTGCCCTTGATCAACGCTTCCTTTGTCGTTACAACATGATTTTTGTTACATTCGCACTGAAATAATTACCAAGGATATGATGCGCTTGATTTTGTGTGGCGTAATTACAGCCCTGCTTTTTGCTACTTCCTGTACCCGAGAATATGCTCTCGCTCCTGCTCAGCCTCCTGCAGTTATTCAAGACAGTTTATTGACCGAAAAGTTGAGTTTCCCGTGGGAAATTTTATGGGGACCAGACAATTATATCTGGATGACAGAACGTGACGGAAGGATCAGCCGCGTAAACCCTGCCACCGGCGCCGTGTTGCCGCTGCTCACCATTCCTGAGGTACATGCCGAATCTGACGGCGGATTACTGGGTATGGCGCTGCATCCTGATTTCCAAACCAATCCATATGTGTTCGTAGCGTACAACTATGAACAAGAGCGCAGTTATTTGCTGAAAGTAGTGCGGTATACCTATGCCAATGGCGCCCTCACTGATCCTTTTACCGTAATTGAGCGTATTCCCGCTTCCCGTTCCGGCCGCAATGGTTGCCGGCTGCTGGCCGGTCCGGACAATAGTTTGTATATAACTACCGGTGATATTGCCGATTTGTCCTTGCCACAAAACCCGCAATCGCTCAACGGCAAAATTCTTCGTATATCCTTCAACGGTGCCATTCCTGCAGACAATCCCGATCCGTCCAACCCGGTTTGGGTCACCGGACTGCGGAACGCGCAGGGACTGGTATTTGCAGGCAACAAATTATTCTGCTCTGAACACGGTGCCGATACCGACGACGAAATCAATATCCTCACTCCAGGCGGCAACTACGGCTGGCCCGACGTAGCCGGCTTATGCAACACGCCGGAAGAGGCCCCTTTCTGCCAGTCAAACAATGTGCAGGAACCCATCGTTGTATGGACGCCCAACGTGGCCGTAGCGGGCATGGATTACTATAATCATGATGCCATTCCGCAATGGAAAAACTCATTGCTGGTGGCCGCGCTCAAAGGCAGCAAACTGATCCAACTGCAATTAAACAACAGCCAAAGCGCCGTAAACGATGTGTACGATCACTTCGAAAACAAATATGGCAGGATACGCGATCTCTGTATTGCTCCCGCAGGCGACGTGTATTTCTGCACCAGCAATGGGAATAATGATGTAATTGTAAGGGTATCTGCAGCTCCCTGATGGTCTGGATACTTAATGCTCACGCTACAGCCGGAAACAGCAGGCTGATTTGCGTGCCCTTGCCCGGTATAGACCGGATGGTAAGGTTGCCTCCCAGCGCCGCTGCCCGTTCGTGCATATTTTTCAATCCGCTTGAACTGGTAGTGCGCCCGGTATCAAAACCAACGCCATTATCCTTAATCACCAGTTGAATCTGATCGTCCTGACGGCCCAGTTGAATGGTAACCTGTTCGGCACCTGAATACTTGGCGGCATTGTTGATGGCCTCTTTGAAGATGAGAAACAGGTCGCGGCGCTGCTGCATGGCCAGCGGAAGTTGCAATATACCGCCCGATACTTCAAAACGGGTGTTGATATTCTTCAGTTCCAGCGTATGGCTAACGTATTCACGCATACGGACCAGCATGTTTTCCATCAGGTCGTTATCGGGCCTGATAGCCCAGACAATATCACTCATGGCCTGCTGGATGTTCTGGGACTGTTCGGTAATCTTGTCGATATACACGGAGGATTTTGCCAGATCTTTTTCCAGGCTTTTGCGGCTCACTTTGCTGAGAATATTGATGCTGGTAAGGGTGGAACCGATTTCATCGTGCAGGTCTTTGGCAATATTGTTGCGCACCTGCTGTAATGCTTTTTGTTGTTCCAGTTTTTTCTTGAGCTGGAAACGGTTAAACAAAACAACAGCCAGTATGATGATCAGTATGGTGCCGGCGATGAGTCCATTACGCAGTTGCTTCTGGTTTTGCAATTGTTCCTCTTTCAGCAGTTTTTCCTTTTCCGCCAGTTTCAATTGCTGTTCTTTGGTTTGCGCCAGCAGCAGGCTTTTTTCCAGTTCTTCGTCCTGTTGTTTTATACGCAGTTCCTGCAGTTCAGCAGAGCGCACCAGCAGGTCAATTTCGTCCTGCTTCCTTTTTGCTTCCAGCATATTGCGGGCAATGATGGCTTTCTGCTTTTCCAGTTCCAGTTGTTTGATCTTTTGTTCGGCATTCAGTTGCTGGATAGCACGGTCTTTCTTTTCCGTCTCGTATTTCGTTTCAATATCTGCAATCTTTGCCAGCGTTTCCGAATTCACGATACTGTCGCGGTAAACTATATAGGCCTTGTAAGATTCATACGCGTTATAAAAGTCTTTATAGTTTTTGTAGAAAATAGCTTTATGCAGGTTGATATCGCGCAGGTTGAATTTGTTGTTGATGGCCAGCGAAAGGTCCTGCGCCTTTTTAAAGTATTGTTCAGCACCAATGGAATCTTTAATGGCACCGGACAATATAGCGGCAGCAATGTACCGGCGGGACAATTGAGCCGGGTCGTCTATTTTTGTTTCCAGCAGCTCAATAGCTTTTTTTTCAAATTCCAGCGCTTCCGCATTCTTTTTTCGCCGGTTCAGCAACAGTGCCATGGTGAGATAACTGTGCATCATGTTGCGCACTTCACCGCTCATTTCCGCATAGTACAGTCCCTTGCGCTGGTAATCTTCTGCCTTGTCCAGGCTGTCCAGCGTCATATACACCTGGGCCGCATTATTATAGGTAAATGACAAGCCCATCTTGTTGCCGATCTTTTCGCGTATTTCGATGGAGCGGTTAAAATAGGGCAGCGATTCCTTTTGTCGCCCCGCATCATTTAAAGTGGTGGCGATATTGTTGAGCGTTTGCGCCATGCCCCACTGGTCGCCGATCACATCGTACAAGCGCAATGCTTTCATTAACCAATCGAGGCTTTTTTCCAGGTTACCCATCTGCCCGTACGTATAACCGATATCGTTATATATAACAGCTGTGGTAGTGCCTTGCGCCTTTTCGAAATGGATGTCGAGTGCTTTATTAAATAATTCGTTGGCTTCGGTAAAGCGTTGCTGGTAAGAGGCCAGCAGTCCCAACTGGTAATACGACAGGCCAATCAACAGGGAATCTTTCAACTGTAGTCCTGCAAGCAGGCTGAGCGAATCGTGGTACGCCACATTTTTGAGCTGTTTGCGGGCCAGCAGGAAGTCTGCAATCTTGATGCGGCTGTGCGCTTCTCCGCGGAGAAATTTCTTTTGGATGCAGAAGTTGAGCATCTGCGTGGCGAGTGACAGGGCGGTATCATACTCGCTGACATTGGCGTGTTTGTCTGACCGGTCCAGTATTTCAAATATCCGCAATGAATCGTGAACCGTATAGGAGGATTGGGATTGGGCTTTGCCTTCACAGGGAGCAATCAGGAAGCATAGCAAACCCAGCAAAAGTGAAAAAAGTCGGGGACCTGTTTTACCTGCTGTGGTCATAGCAATAGGAGTTAGGTACTGAATATTACAGCGATGGATAATGGCCGTTAAGCTACGCTTATAATCTTACCAACGTGCTGGTTCCCGTGCCAACGTGATGGGTAGTGATGTTGGTCCCTTGTTCCTCTCTTGACAAATTGTAATTTATCGGAGTGGTAAGGATCAGCGTATCATTTACGATTCGGAATCTGGAGCCGGCCCCCTGCGTAGGCATCTGGCCTAAACCAGCCATATTGATAAATCCGGCGGGAGAATACAGCGAATCGGCACCTATAATTTTGTACGAACTGCTACCGCTGACGGGGGGCATAGCAAAGCTGAAAGCCTGCTCCATCTCACCCATGGAAATACCGTCTATAATTATTTCGGCCTTCACCACCGTATCAACTGAATAGCCAAAATTGGAATAATCTATCTTGTTAGCGGTAAAAGTCATGGTACCCGTATTGTCTTTGGTATAATAATCGGTTTCGGTAATTGTTTTTGTGGGTGGTATTCCACCTCCGATGGCATCTACCACAGATTCGGCAACCACGTGCATCTGCACAAATTTCCAGTCGCCAATCAACTCATTACTGACATTGGTGCCACCTCCGTTGTGTCCGGGATCGGTGCTGTCAATACTTTTTTCCTTGCTGCACGCTACAAGCAGGAAGCAGCATAAACATGTCGGCAGTAAGGGTATTTTTTTTAACATCGTAAGGGTGTATTGCAGGGAGTATCAGCACTACCGTTGAAAGATGCGTATATGATAAATATACACATCTTTCCCGGTAAAAATTTGTGGAGGCAGGGGTGAAATGCCACATTGTTTGATGGCTGCTTGTGGGACAATGGCCATGTGCTCATCAGCGAACCCAGGTCATATCGCCAATTATTGCTTGATGGCAGCTATGCCCGGCAGTTCTTTTCCTTCGAAGTATTCCAGTAACGCCCCCCCGCCGGTGGATACATAACTTACTTTATCAGCATAATCAAACTGATTTACAGCAGCTACGGAATCGCCACCGCCCACCAGGGAGAATGCGCCCAGTTGTGTGGCTTCTGCCACGGCCGCGGCAATGGCCTTGGTACCCAGTTGGAATTTTTCCATTTCAAAAACGCCCATGGGACCGTTCCAGAGGATGGTTTTGGATTGTTTGATGATGTTGGCAAACTGATCGGCTGCCGTAGGACCAATGTCGAGGCCCATCCATCCGTCGGGTATGTTGTTGCTGGGCGCTGTGGAGGTTTCTGCAGCGGCGTCAAACTTGTCGGCAATCACCGAATCAGAAGGCAGGTGAATGCGCACGCCTTTGGATTCAGCTTTTTTCAGCAGTTCCTTAGCCGTTTCGAGGCGGTCGTCTTCACACAATGAATTGCCGATGGCGCCCCCCTGCGCTTTCATGAACGTGTAGGCCATACCACCGCCAATGATGATGTCGGTTGCGCGTTCCAGCAGGTTTTCAAGAATGAGAATTTTGTCGCTCACTTTGGCGCCGCCGATGATGGCGGTAAATGGTTTTTCGGCGCTGTGCAGGATTTTCTCCGCGCTGTTCACTTCATTTTCCATCAGCAGGCCAAACATTCGCTTATCTGCCGGGAAAAATCTGGCAATCACGGCCGTGCTGGCATGCGCGCGGTGCGCAGTGCCGAAGGCATCATTCACGTATACATCGCCCAGTTTGCTGAGTTTTTCTGCAAATGCCTCGTCGCCCTTTTCTTCCTGTTTGTAAAAACGCAAATTTTCGAGCAGCAACACTTCGCCGGGTTTCAGTTGCGCTGCCTGGTCGTAGGCAGTTTTACCAATGCAGTCATCGGCAAACAGCACCTTTGTGCCCAGCAGGCTGGAAAGATGGCTTACCACATGTTTCAGCGAAGATTTTTCTTCCGGTCCTTCTTTCGGACGGCCAAGATGGCTCATGAGAATCACACTGCCACCGTCTTTCAATATTTTCTGAATGGTGGGAATGGCAGCCCGTATCCTTGTGTCGTCGGTTATTTCAAATGTTTTCTTATCCAATGGCACATTAAAGTCGACCCGGATTAATGCTTTCTGTCCTTTAAAATTATACTGGCTGAATTTCGACATAGTGTGGTGAATAATGGTTAATTGTTTCGGGTTGCTGGCCTGGCGTGGCGGGCTGGGACCCGAAACACCAAACGCGCAACCCGAAATATGCAATTACAGATTTAAACCCTTGCTTTCAACATCAGGCTTGTGCCTTTGCGGTTTTTGCAGCGCTCTTGCCGATCAGTTTGGCAAAGTAGTGCACGGTACGTACGAGCTGGCTTACGTAGCTCATTTCGTTGTCGTACCAGCTAACGGTGCGCACCAGCTGGGTATCGCCCACATTCTGCACACGTGTCTGGGTAGCATCGAAGAGAGAACCATAGGTGCTGCCAATGATGTCGCTGCTTACGATTTCGTCTTCGGTATAGCCGAAGCTTTCGTTTACAGCAGCTTTCATGGCATTGTTCACTTCTTCTGCTGTTACTTTCTTTTTCAGAATGCAGGTGAGCTCGGTAATGGAACCGGTGATGGTGGGCACGCGCTGGGCAGAACCATCGAGTTTGCCTTTGAGATTGGGCAATACCAGTCCGATGGCTTTGGCGGCGCCGGTGCTGTTGGGCACGATGTTGGCGGCGGCAGCGCGGGCGCGGCGCAGATCACCTTTGGCGTGGGGCGCATCCTGGGTGTTCTGGTCGTTCGTATAGGCGTGAATGGTAGTCATAAGACCGTTCACGATACCAAACTGGTCGTCCAGTACCTTGGCCATGGGGGCGAGACAGTTGGTAGTGCAGGAAGCGCAGCTGATAACGGTTTCAGTACCGTCGAGAATATCGTGGTTAACATTGAAAACGATGGTTTTGAGATCACCGGTGGCGGGCGCAGAGATCACCACTCTCTTGGCGCCGGCGGTAAGGTGGGCAGAAGCCTTGTCTTTGTCTGCAAAGAAACCGGTACACTCGAGCACAACGTCTACATCATGTTCTTTCCAGGGAATTTCAGCGGGATTTTTTTGAGCATAAATCTTCACCTCATCGCCGTTTACTATAATGGAGTTGTCGGTATACTTTACTTCGGCTTTGAAAGGCCCCTGTGCGCTATCATACTTCAGGAGGTGCGCCAATACTTTAGGACTGGTCAAATCATTGATGGCCACTACATCTATCCCTTCCATTTGGTAGATCTGGCGGTACACCAGCCGGCCAATTCGTCCAAAACCGTTGATCGCGACTTTAACTGTGCTCATTTTCAATATGTATTTTTAGGTTAAAAATGCGGGGTGAAGGTACAATAAAACAAGAGATCACGAATTGCCGGAACGGAGGAATTCGTGGTGTTGGAACACGGATTACCTTGTTTCAACGGTTAGAGGAAGATGAGTTACAATCTATTAAACAGGAAATGAACATCGATTGTTGACGGTAAGGGCCCATTAGGGGTAATTTATTTGGATACGGGGCAGATTGGGCAGTTGTTTCAACTTTTTCGTTCAAAATTTTTTGGAAGGGAATTAATAGCCTGCTATCTTTGCCGTCCCAAAAATCACGGAAGCTGATCCGGATACGGGGAAAATAAATGCCGCGTTCGTCTAAGGGCTAGGACACCACCCTTTCACGGTGGTGATACGGGTTCGAATCCCGTACGCGGTACGAGGCTAAATGCCAAACTTTGGTTTAGGGTTGCTCAAGAATGAGCAACCCTTCTTTTGTTTCGAATGTGATGAATGCGTATGTGCCAGAGGTGGTTTTTAATCCAGGCTGTCTATATCAATTGATAATCTTTTAGCAAAATTCAACAACAACATTAACGCCGTGCCGCCTTTGCATATAAAAGGCAGCCCTTGAATATAAACGGCAGCCCTGATTTTGAATGCCCTTCGAGCAGTATCCATGCACGAATTACTTTTTCAATTAAACTCTTATCTGCATTTCAATTGGCCCCTTCTCCTACTTCCTCTTCCTCCTCACCAGCACCACGCACCCAACTACCAACAACACCCCCGGCGCGCCATATAAGTACATCAGCCGCTGGACCTTCAACTCATCCAACGTAGTTCTCACCTTCTTGTCCCGTTGTTCCGGACGACTGGCCTCGATCGGGAACTGCCCTCCGGTTATCCAGCGAAACACGGCCGTACTGAATAAAAAGTTTGCAGAAGGTTGCCGACGGCTCAATTCCTTATTGCTCAAAAAATCTGCATCTCCGGTTACGATGATCCGCTGCTCTTTACCATTTACGGTGCGGCTCAATGCCGCCGCGGTGGTTAATGGCCCCAATGCATCCCCATCCTCAGGATTAAAAGTGATCGTTCCCGAAGAGTCGTTGTGTGGTGCGCGAACGGCAGCGTCGGTTTGTGCGGCATAGTGCACTGTGTTATCCCTGGCAGTTGGCTGTTTTGCAACACTAGCCCGTACCATCGTTTCCAGGTTTACCGGTTTGATGCGCTGCCAGCTTTTGTGTGGATGCGTTTTTACCAGTGGCATTACGGAGAAAGGGCCATCAGTTTTATAATGCAAACATGCAGTACCAGGCATATTGAGCAACACACTGTCTGTAATAGCTTTTTGCAGCGGTTTGTAAAATTCACCTGCTTCTTTTTGAACATACGCTTTTACAAAATTGGGCGCATCATCCCTGCTTTCATTAATCACCATGCCATCGGCGAGTTGTACGCCCAGGTCTTGTAATAAGGGATTCAATACAGTTTGCCTGCCCGGTTCGCCGGCAATCAGCATACTACCTCCATTTTCTATGTACCGGCGCAATTTCGCCAGGGCTGTGTCGGATAAATGCATGAGCGGGTCAGCCAGTACCAATGCTGCAATACCTGCCGGTATGGTATCATTTTCCAGCGAAAGGCTCATAACATCAAATCCCTGGTTAACGAGTGAATGGCGGAACGAAGGCGTATTGGTAAGTACTTTGTAATCGCGGTCACCGGATTTGTCAATGTTCCTTTCCAGTTCACTGTTTACAAATGCCACCCGGGGAAGTGTTACCTGTTGCAGGCGTTGCAGCGCAGCAGCTACTTCCGTTTCGGAAGGCCAGGTCATTATATCATCAAATACCCGCAGAAAAGTGGTCCGCCCTTTCCATTTCAGTTGCATTACATACCGGTTATTCTCCCCCATTAAATCTATTTGCTTTCTGATTTGCTCTGGGGAAAGGATATCTTTAAGGTCAACGTTTAACGTCTTTGCATAGTGCTCTGCCACCTGCTGCAGGGTTTTCCCTGCATAATACCTTTGCATGTCCATCGAAGGAAGGGTATCATAATAAGTCACCTTGTTCAGCACAATATTGTTCTTAAAGCGCTGGTAAGGTTCCCACCGGGCTTTGTTCTGGTTGGTGGAAGTTGGACTGCCCAGATAATAATACCGGTCCAGCAGGTTCACATAGGCCGTTACTTCGAGCGGTTCATCGCCCAGTTCTTTTACAATCTTTTGTACCTGCGGCGTCAATGTTCGTGATTGGTCACGGGTGGTGTCCCAATACCCAACCAGGCCGGGAATGGAAGAAATATACCCGATCAGCAACGCTGATGCCACGATAGCAACATAACGTGCCAATTTCACCGCTACCGATTTGGATTCCATGCCCGCTTTCAGTTTGTAAATAGTCAGCCCAAGGAACATGTATACAATTACAACGAAGTAGAGCACATCTTTGGAAGTGATGAGACCGGATAGCATTTTTTGCGTGCGGCCATTAATGGACAAATAGTAAGTAAGCTCCCGTACAAAACCGATGTCCTGCCATACCGTGCCGATATAGCTGAAAATACCAATCATTACAAAGGTGCTTACAGCAGCCACTACCTGGTAGCCGGTAAGCGAACTCATGAACAGGCCAATTGCCGCATAGGCACAGAGCAACAGGTAAAAGCCAAATAGCGCCGTCAGCAACATGCCGGTGTCTGCATGCCAGATATTCATCATGCCCGAAACCAGGTACACACCCACTACCAGCACCAGCAACAGGCTGTAGACCATCATGGCAATGTATTTACCCAACACAATTTCGTGCATGCTTACCGGTGATGAGTACAGTAATTTGATGGTGCCGCTGCTGATTTCCCTGCTGATAAGGCTCATGGTCAACAGCGGGATGTACAGGTACAGGTTGTCCATAACATGTTTGAACAATCCGCGCGCACCCAGAAAAACAGTATCGGTAATGCTTGTATAAAACTCCTGTTTGTCGCCCGACATTTCCGCCTGCCGGGTCACGAATTCCATCATATTGAAAAACGTAGCGCCGCACTGTATCCAGAAAACGATCAGCAGAAACCATGCAATGGGCGAATAGAATAGGGTATTGAGTTCGGTCCTGGCAACTTTGAGTATAACTTTCATGCAGTATGTAATGATAATTGTTTGAATATTTCGTCGAGGGCGGTTTTGTCGAGTGAGATTTCACGGAGACGCCAGCCATGTGTAACGCTTGCGGTAACCAGGCGTTCCGTAATTTCCTGGTCGCCGGAAAAATACACGCGCACTTGTCTTTCGGTTAGAAAATCAACTTTGGTCACCCCCGGCACCTGCATCAGTATTTCGGCAGCAGGCGGGTTTTCCAAATGCATCACCAGGCTATGCGGCTCTATGTAGTTATTGAAAGCTTCCATCGTGTCGGCAAACACAATGCGGCCATTCTCGATCATGCGGATTTCTTTACACAACAACTGCACTTCCGAAAGAATGTGTGAAGAAAAGAGTACGGCCCTGTCCTGCGCAATCTGCCTGATCAGGGCGCGTACTTCTATGATCTGGTTGGGGTCGAGGCCATTGGTGGGTTCGTCCAGCACTACCAATTTCGGCCGGTGAACGATGGCTTGTGCAATGCCCACCCGCTGGCGGTAACCACCGGAAAGATTCTTCAGCAGTCGTTTTGAAAAGTGATTCACGCCGCAACGTTCCCTGGCTTCCTTAACTGCTGCGTCAACCGTGTTTTTAGGCATGCGGCGAAGCGCAGCACAGTAATACAAGTATTCATCCACCGTAAGGTCCATGTATAAAGGCGGGTGCTGCGGCAGAAAACCAATCAGCTTTTTGGCTTCTTCGGGTTTTTCGCGCATATTGATGCCATTGATGAACACGTTACCTTCCGTTTGATTGAGCGCGCCACAAAGGATGTTCATGGTGGTAGACTTACCGGCCCCGTTCGAGCCCAGCAATCCTACGATGCCACTGCGGGGTATCTCGATGTTGATGTCACGGATGGCCCAGCTACTGGCGTAGCGATGCGACAGTTTCTCTATTCTCACAATAGGTTCAGACATGGTATTGTTTGATTTATGGGAAAAACGCTGCCTTATATGCTGCCCTGTGGGCAGCATACATCAAGACAGCTATGGTTGCGGGTGATCCCGGATTAATCTGCCCAGGGGTTTTGTGGCCAGTCGGGATTGAAATACAAAACCTGTATGGGTATCTGCAAAGTGTATTTCGGGCTGTGGGGCGGCAAGCTGGCAATTACATTGCCCTGTCCATCATACCTGTTCACTTCCGGCATACGGCCATCCGCATCCAGCCTGCGCATATCGAACCAGCGCATGCCATTGAATGCAAATTCAAAATTTCTTTCTGCAAGTACTTTTTGCAGCACTTCTTCCTGGTCTGCGGACTCAAATTTTTCGTAATCATCGGGCTTAAAGCGGGCTTTGCGCAGTATATCCAGTTCGTTGATGGCTTTCGGCAGGTCATTGTCGCGCGCGGCGCATTCCGCCAGAATCAAACGCATTTCTTCAACAGAAGTACCACAGTTGGGATAAGCGCCTGAATAGGCTACGCCTATGCCGAGGTGATAGGTCTCTCCTCTTTTAGTAAAAGTATAGTCGCCCAGGTACACATAGTGATAAGCCAGTCGCAGGTCTTTAACATTAAAACTTCTCAGGTAATCCAGTGTGGGCATATACTGTGTATAAGTGGTTTTCAAAAGCCTTGCATAGATGGTGCCGGGCCTGGTGATCAGTTCCTTTATACCAGCGGCAGAAGGCATGGCCGCATAGTCAAGCACCTCGTTCGGTCCGTTGTCCAACGCCAGTTGCGCGTATTTGGCTGCATTTTTATAGTCGCCCATGTACAGATAGGTTCTGGCCAGCACGCTATAGGCAGCAGCCACAGAGCCGCGAAAGCGGTTCTTGCTATTGTCCTGCGGCAGATGAGGTAACGCCTCAGTGACATCTGCAATGATGTGATCGTAGATCTCCTGCACGGTATTGCGTGCCGGCGTGGGCGTATTCAAATCATTGGAGGTTACAAAGGGCACTGCCAGGTCTTCCTTGGCAGTGCCTGCATTGTATATTTTACCATACAGATTCACAAGGTACAGATAAGAGAAGGCTCTGCCCAGGAGCGCCTCGGCTTTGAGCATTTGTTTTTGCTGTTGCGTTCCCCCCGTGGCTTCATCAATGCCCTCCAAAACGGTGTTGAAATAGTAAATGGTTTCGTAGAAGTCTTTCCAGATCACAGGCGGCGTAGTGGTTTCGTCGGCATATTGACGACGCCAGATATAAACCCAATCATTAACCGAAGTAGGTGGCGTGGTAATATTTGGTACATCCACATTGTCCTGCAGCAGATTGAGTTCATTGGGAATGGCATTGGCAATGCTGTTTACGTTGTTCAGCCAGGCATCGTAATCAGCAACTGTTTCCAGCAGCCTTTTACCTTTGGGCTGTACGTCGAGGTATTTGTCGCAGGAAGTAAACAGCAATACACACAACAGTATGATGATGGGAGATTTGTTCATTGTAATTGCTTTTTAAAATGCTCGGTTAAAAATTGATAGCTATGGCGGCCGTATAAGTAGGCGTCATGTAAGGCTTGGCGTAACTGCCGGTAGCCAGACTGTAATTGTAGCTGTTAAACCCTACCGTATACAGATTGGAAGCCTGCACTTTCAATTCCATATTGTTGATGCCCGCCCTGCGCAACCAACTGCTGCCTCTGAAACTATAGGCGGCGGTAACATCACCTATGGTGAGGTAAGCGCCGTTCACCGTGTATTTGTCTGAACGGGCTATATGAAAATAATGCTGCTGGCCGCCGGAAGTAGTGGGATTCGGTAATATGCCGGGAATTTCTTCATCGCCCGGCTGTTTCCAGTAATTACCGGCTCCCTTCAGGGGACGTTTTTCAGATGCATTGGGAACGGGCACCCGCACTTTGAAGTTGCCAAAGTAATTCACCATGCAGTACACGTAGAAATTGCCAATGTCTACACGGTTACTTAATCCGAGATTAAACACCGGTATGGAACTGCCCGCATAGGACACATCGAGAATTTTGGCGTCATTGGTAAACAAGGGCTTGATCTTGCCTTCGCTATCATAAATCAATGGGTAGCCGGTATTGTCGAGACCTGCATAACGATAGTTGAACAGGGCCCCTACCTCATATCCTTTCAGGTAATTGGAATAGCTGCCGGAAATGTATTGCCAGGAGCCGCTGCTGGCCGTAAGGTCTGCATTGTATACCTCCAATACTTTACTCTTGTTGTGCGCAAACACCAGTCCTGTGTTCCAATTGAACCTGCGGCGACTGATCCAGTCGGCCTGCAGGCTTACTTCAAAGCCGCTGTTGCGGATAGAAGCTTCGTTGATTAAAGCCGATGTGGCGCCGCGCGTAGCATCAATCTGGTTGGTGGCCAGGATATCCGTACTCTTCTTTATATAGTAATCAATACTACCGCTGATGCCTTTGAAAATTTCGTAGTTAATGCCGAGGTTGAAATTGCGGGTTTGCTCCCAGCGCAGTCCGCTGTTGGCGTACGATAAAATTTGCAGCGCAGGAACAGGCGCCGCCGGGTTAAGCGTGTTCAATACATCTGACGCAATCACCTGCGGCAATGCTTCTTTCGCCACATTGCCATTGAAACCATGCGCCATCCGCAACTTCAATGTTTTTACCCAGGCAATGGACTGCATAAAATTTTCCCGGTGCACGTTCCAGGCCGCCCCTACTGACCAAAGCGGTTTGTAGCGGTATTTGGGATCGGTACCGAAAAGATTGGATTGATCAATACGAATACTTCCTGTAACCGAGTATTTCCCCTGGTAAGAGTATACCAGGTTGGAATAACCGGAAACAAAACGATCGTCGGTATAGGCATGATTGAACAGGCTGTTATAAGATAGCGCGCCGTTCACATAAGCATAGGTAGAGGAGAAGTTGGTGGAGATAACCTTGAAATCTACCGGTTGCTGAAACAGGGTCTGATCATTGTATCCGAAGTAAGAACCGGTGTTGGAACTTCTCACCAGTTTGCGTATTTCACCACCCAGGATTACATTGATGGAATGATCAGCAGCTACCTGTTTATCATAGTTCAACTGCGCCCGCAAGGTGAAGCCCTGCGTGCTACCGGTTTGTTGTTTCAAAAAGGCGCCTTTGGGAATGTTGTAAATGAAACCGCCGCCAGATGTAGCAGGTTTGGTATAATAATTCACGATTTGCCTTGCCTCTGCGGAATTTTCATTGGCCAGGTGCCGGTTATCACTGCGTACACTTTCATAGGCGCCTCCAAAAGACAGGTTAAAGCCGGAAGCAATCTTATACCGGAAATGAGCCGTGATGCGGTTGTTAACCCAGCGCGACCTGTCGCTCACTTCGTTCTGTTCAAGCAAGGGGTAATATAAATTATCCAGCAATCCCTGCGATAGCAGGAACTGATTGTACAACGGTGTTACTTTGGAACCGGTGGCCATGGCTATGGGATTGCCATCCTCATCTTCGAAACGTTCATACGGCAAAATGTTGTTGATGTCCGGCACCGGAGCCGTATGCTTTCTCCCTTCCTGGAAGTCTGTGTTCAGGTCGAGGGATAGCCGGTCGGACATTTTCATGGTGGCGCGGGCAGACAACCGGAATATACCGTCATTGTTTTTTATCCGCATGGAATTGTTTCGCGTGTAGTTTGCCGTCAGATAATACAACATTCGGTCTGAGCCGCCGGACATATCCAGGTTATAGGTAAGCACAGAGGAGTTACGTAAGAACAGCCGGCTGTAATCAGCAGCGTTGTTATAGGAAGCGAGTTCTGCCAGCTGCCGGTCCCTTTCTTCGGTAGTGATGGGATCGGTATTGGACCGCCAGTGGAACATGATCAATTTCGCCGGACTGGCAGACAGGTAGCTACCCGACGTAGTTTGCTGACTGGCCCAGGAAGTGGCAGCGGCATTCAGGTTCGTCAGCTTTTCATACTCCACCACTATAGCAGATGCATCGTCGGCCCAGCGATAGCGCGCATAGTTTTCTTTGGGTCTGAAACCGGCAGTTGATCTGAAATTCACTCTCATTTTGCCGGCCTTTGCTTTCTTGCGCTCTACAATAATGACGCCATTGGACGAACGGGCGCCATAAATAGTGGCAGCGGCCGCATCTTTCAAAACAGTCACGGATTCAACCTCATTGGGATCGATCATGTCCAGCGTAAGATCAGTGGGATAGCCATCTACCACTATAAGCGGATTCCTGTCTCCTTTAATGGTAGAAATGCCTCTTATCTGGAACAGGCTGTTGCCTTCAAATTGCACATCATTGTTAATGAGCAGCCCTGGTATCTTGTTCTGCAAGCCGTCTAAAAAATTGCTGGTGTTGATACGGCTTTCATATTCTTTTGTGCGAAGGGTATAGGTGCTTCCGGTGCTTTGCTCCGGCCTGATCTGCTGGTAGCCGGTATTGATGGCCACTTCCACTTCATCGAGTTTTGCTGCAGAACGTTGCAACACCACCACAACGCCGTTGGCAGACGACAGCATGGCTGCCGTCACCGTTATCCGTTTTGTTTCATGCCCGATATAGGAAATCAGCACCACATCGCCCTCTTCTACATCCAGCGTCAACTCCCCTCTTTCATCGGTAATGCCCGTAATTTTTTTATTGCGAACGGTAACCGATGCGCCTGAAAGTGGCGCACCAATGGAATCGGTCACTTTCAGTCTTATCGGAGCATACAGCGGTTGATCTGGTTCACTTTCCGCATATACTTTCACGTTTGAAGAAGTGGTTACCGTAATGGTCCTGCTGGCGATAGTATAGACGAGCGGCTGGTTCCTGAAAACTTCATCCAGAAATTTGTTCAAAGGCATGTCTTTTACAGCAATGGTCACTGGGCGTGCCTTTTCCAATACGGCTTCCGTATACAGGAAAAAATACCCTGTTTGTTTTTTGATTTCAGCGAACACCTGTTCAATAGGGGCGTTACGCGCGGAGTAGGTAATATTTTGCGCTACGCCTTTGGCGCTTGCCTGTAAAATGAAAGCAGTCAACAGGATGTAAGTGAGTTTCATCACCATGAGCATTTTGGTCAGGCGCCGGCGCCTCCACCAGGCAGGCCGGCCATCAAAAGCAGTTTTTTGCATAAATTGCATTGGTTTTGGTTGTGACGAGTAAACTATCATAACTACATACGGAACAACCTGAACTATCTGCCGTCACGTGGTCCAGACGTGGCGGTTTTTAGTTTAGGATGTATATGGTCCTTGATTGTTGTGCGTTGATTGTTTCAGGAACCGGCAATCGTTAGCGTTCTTCCCTGCAGATTTGCTTTTATATTAAAGGCATTCAGGAATCGGATCACATCGGCCAGTTGCACATTTCTGTCCATTTGTCCTTTGAATACAATACGAGGTATCTCTCCCTGGTATACAACCGAAATATCATACCAGCGTTCCAACTGCCGCATCATCACCGGCAGATCGGCATTGTTGAAATCGAAATAGCCATTCTTCCAGGCCATTGTGCGGGCTGTATCTACCCCATCCGCTATTTTCAGTGTTCCATCCGGATATACTGCTGCTTCCTCACCCGGCCGAAGTATTGCCGGTTTACTGCTTTGCACAGCGTTTACCTGCACGCTTCCTTCCAGCAATGTCACTTTTATGTTGCTTTCATTTTCGTAGGCATTCACATTGAAACGCGTGCCCAGCACCTGTACCTGCATATCACCTTTTTTCACCATGAAAGGTATCTTTCCTTTCTTCCCGCCGTTCAATTGGCCGGAAACTGTAGCTACTTCAAAATAAGCTTCCCCCGTAATTTCCACTACCCTTTCATTGCCTGTGAATGAAGTGGGATAAGTAATAGAAGAAGCCGCGTTCAGCCAAACGGTACTGCCATCGGCCAGCACCAGGTTCACTACTTTGCTGCCGCGTGGGTTGGTGAGCGTGTTATATACCACTTCGCCTCCAACGCCCTGGTAGGCTATCTTCCCATCGGCGAGTTTTACCAACTGCGTGTTGCCCTGGGTTGCCAAAGCGCCATTGGCAACACTGTCCAGTACAATCCTGCTGCCATCTGCCAGCGTGATAAATGCTTTGGTTGTGGCGGGCGCTGGCAGGTCATTGATGGGTGGCGTACGGTCAGCAACTGCCGGCTCCGCTTTCTTATAAAATGCCACATAGTACACACCTATGCCTACCAACAGCGTAATCACAGCAGCAGCGGCAAATTGCCACCACCTGGTCCTGCGCAAGACTGGCGTTTCGGATTGCGCCGCAACAATTTTTGCAATTACAGGTCGCCATTTCTCAAAATCGGTCAGTACTTCCGGTACGGCGTCGCGCATGGATTTTTCAAAATACGCCAGCAATGCTTCCCTGTTCGTTTCATCATCCAGTATGGCAAACAACTCATCCAGCTCCGCCCCGGAAGCTTTATTGCTTTCATATTGTTCAAACAGGTAGGTTAACCTGGCGTAATCCATGGATAGTTGAGTTTTGTTTGATCAAAACGGTTGGGGAAAGCAAATGGACTATTGTATCCAAAAAAATTTTACAACGTCGTGTAGAAACTGATCAGGGCGAGCGTGGTAATGCCATTTTCCGAGAGATACCCGCGTATAAATTTACCGGCAGCTATCAGTTGATTCTTAACCGTATTGGAAGAAATGCCCAGCCTGGCAGCAATTTCGTGGTAACTCAATCCTTCCTGCCGCAAGGTATAGATGCGTTTGCGCTGGTCAGGCAACTGCTCCACAGCCTGGTTGATCAATTGCTGCGTTTCCCGAAAATCGATGGCTCCCTGTGCATCCGTGTCTGCAGCAGCCGTTTTCCTGTGTTGAAAACGGTACATTATTTTGTGCTCCAATGCCAAAGCCCTGAAATGGTCCAGCACCAGGTTGGCGGCTATCCTGTAAAGATAGCCCTCCGGGTTGTCCATCCCGGAAAGCCGGTCGCGGTTTACCCAGACTTTCAAAAAGGTGTCCTGCATAATTTCTTCCGCCATCGCCTCATCCCTGGTTTTTTTCAGCAACCAGGGATACATTTTGCGGCTGTAAAAAAGGAATATGCTGGTGAATGCTTTTTCATCACCCAGTGAAAGCCGGCTGAACAGTTCTCTTTCATTATGTAATAACTCAATTGGCACAGATGGCAGGTCCTCCCGTTTGCAGGAAAAGCGGTTAATGTGTCGTGATCAATGGAATATGATATAGTGCCGGAAAGGTCGATAACTGAAGGACTAAGATAGCAATAAAAATGCTGCGCCGGCCTTGCGGGAAAATTTCCGTGGTACCTGCCTTTTTTTAAATGCTTACCGGGTGAATAAGGCCTTGCGTTTGAGCCGTTTTTTATATTCTGCTAACTGTATCCAATATACGATCCAGGCAACCAATCCGCCCATTGCCGCCAAACCACCAATATAATCAATCGGTAATGCGGAAATACAAAACAAAGTGGCATAACATATGCCGGCATTGTAAGTGGGCCTTTCATGTGCGGGAATCGGATCATCGGCAAAGATGTTATCGCCGGTGGGAGCGTTCAATTCATTCCGTATGGAAGTGGATATCCTGCTTATCACAAAAAATTGCCATACCAAATTGAAAATGGGGATTAACTGCAGCCATACCTGCCCCGGCGGCATGAGCCTGTTTTCGGGACGGATCAGTTGCAATGTGCGGTATTGGTTGAGGATGAAAAATATGGCTATAACCAGGGAAATAAGTGTGATCAGGGATTGTACAGCGTAAACAGGGGTCATCACATCCATAGTGAAAAGACTTTACTGACAAAAAAATGATACGACAAGATACGAGCTTGTTTTTTATTTTCATAGTGCCTGACAATAGATGCTGCCCGCAATCAAATCCCTGCTATTCATTTTTCAGGTAGTGAACAATCAACAATCTTGTTTAATTTTCCATAAAACCATACTGATGCATCAAGACATTGTTGCCTACAACAAGGCGCTCTCTAAACAGGAGCAGGAAATCTGTGATTTGCTTGCACGCGAAATTGACCAACAATTACCCGAAGCAGAAAACAAGATCTGGCACCGGCACCCGGTGTGGTTTCTCGAAGGAAATCCCATTGTAGGGTATAGTAAACTGAAAGACTGTATCCGCTTGCTGTTCTGGAGCGGTCAATCGTTTGATGAACCAGGCCTTGCCAAAGAAGGCAGTTTTAAAGCGGCAGAGGCCCGATATACTGACAAAACACAAGTAAACCTGCAAGACCTTCAACGCTGGCTTAAAAAGTCAAAAGAAATCCAATGGGATTATAAAAACATCGTGAAGCGAAAGGGTGTGCTGGAAAGGTTAAAATGATATAGTGGAAATCTTTTTCATGTCGCTTGTTTTGCCCGGTGTAATTTTAGCACATGAGAAAGGTCATTTTATCGCTCGCCATTTCGTTTGACGGTAAGATTGAAGGTCCATACGGAGAAATCGACTGGTTGCCTTTCAATGAAGAAGCCGGCACCATCATCAGCACATTCCTGAAAGAAATAGATACGGTGTTGTATGGAAGGGTAAGTTATGAAGCATGGGGCGCCTATACGCCTGCTGCAGACAGCTCAGATTTTGAGAAAGACATTTACAACACCCTGAGCAAAATGACCAAATATGTTTTTTCCACCACTACCACTTCATTTGCCGGTAATCCCATTGTAGTGTCATCCAATATAAAACAGGCAGTAGAAAACCTGAAAAAACAACCGGGAAAAAACATCTGGCTGTATGGCGGTGCCAAGCTTGTGACCACTTTTATGAACCTCGACCTGGTAGATGAATACCGTATAGCCATCGCCCCCATTGTACTTGGGGCGGGCAAGCCCTTGTTTAAAGACATCGATCACCGGGTTCCCCTGAAACTCGCTGAAGTGAAAAGCTACCCGTCAGGCATGCTGGAAGTAGTGTATCAACGTGTTACCCCCTAACCTGCGCAATTGCTACATTGCCTGAACCTGTATAACACCTGTTGGTTATCACCGCGCAGGACCAGTGTATCCGGGCCGCGCATGGCAATGAAAAACACGCTGGTGTGGCCATTGTATGCTATCCTGTCGCCAGCCCTAATGACAATGTGCTCTGGCAGTTATGCGCGCATAATTTCCGCTTTGCGTAACCCTTTTTTCCTTTATGGCAAATACGGGCCACCGCCCCCTCCTACTTTTGCTTCAAATTTTATAAATAACACTTATGAGACTTAGAAGCATATTTGGATTTGTTACGCGCAACCTGTCTCCCCTTGTGCTTATCCTTGTAATTACTACTGCAGCTACTGCCCAGGATGGCAGCATCAAAGGATACGTAAAAACAAGCGATGGCGCCGCCGCTCCGGAAGTGAACGTACAGTTAAAGGAAATAAGAAAAGGTACTGTCAGCAAAGAAGACGGTTCCTACATCCTCAACCATATCCCGCCCGGCAACTATACCCTGGTGGTTTCATTTATTGGTTTAAAAACTATCCGGAAACCGGTCACCGTACAGGCCGGCGAAACCCTGCAACTCGATTTCACATTGACTGAAAACAGTACAGAACTCACCGCTATTGTGGTAGCCGCCAGTCAATCGGTGAACAAAATACCGGTGGCCATTGGTAAAATGCCCGTAGCCCCCATGGACTTACCGCAGGCCATTACCACAGTAGACGCAACTGTTATCAGGGACCAGCAGGCCCAACGCCTGAGCGATGTGGTGAAAAACGTAAATGGCGTATACCTCAGCACTACCCGGGCCAACACCCAGGAAAATTTCAGCGCACGCGGTTATGGTTTTTCTTCTACCAATATGTTTAAAAACGGCTCGCGGGTGAATTCCGGTGTGATGCCCGAGATCAGTTCGCTGGAACGCGTGGAAGTGCTGAAAGGCGGCGCTGCTATTCTTTATGGAAATGTAGCGCCGGGAGGCATATTGAATATGGTTACCAAAAAACCCAGGTTCAATTTTGGCGGCGAAGTGAGCCTGCGCGCCGGCAGCTACGGACTGATCAAACCTGCTGTAGATATCTATGGTCCCATCAGCCAGCAAGTTGCCTATCGCCTCAACGCTACATATGAATCTGCCGATAGTTATCGTGACCAGGTTTCTTCTGAACGCTTTTATGTAAATCCTTCTTTCCTTTTTAAATTGGGCAGTCGCACGGAATTGATTGTGGAAGGCGATTATCTGAAACATGAATTCACGCCCGATTTTGGTATAGGCTCTTACAACAACAACCGCATACCGGATGTACCCCGTTCAAAGTTTATGGGCACGCCCTGGCAATACAATATCACACAGCAGATGACTTCTTCAGCAACCATCAATCATTCGTTTAACCATAACTGGCAGTTGAGCGGTGTGGTTTCTTACCAGGTGTTTGACAGAGATTATTATTCCGTGGAAAGAATCCAGGCTAATGCCGATGGAGACTGGGGCCGCCCGCTGGGCAGGATAGATACCCGGGAAAACCTGGTAACAGGGCAGGTAAATCTTACCGGTAAATTCAAAACCGGCAGTATTGAACACACCTTGCTTGCAGGCATGGATGCAGACCATTACATCACCAAAGCTTACAATTACGATGTACAGGGAAAGATTTACGACTCCATCAATATTCTCGATCCCAACAAATTCGTACCGCGTACCGATATACCAGTAGCAAACAAGGTCACTTTTGTTGAAACACCGCTGAACCGCTTTGGCGCCTATGTGCAGGACCTGATCAGCATCACGGATAAATTGAAATTGCTGGCGGGCGTGCGCTGGTCGTTGCAGGAATCACCGGCTGCCACCACCACACACCTGCTGAAAAACGATTCTGTGTCGAAAAACACTTATCGTTCAGACAATGCATTTTCTCCCAAAATCGGATTGGTATATAAACTGAAACCTACCCTTGCTTTCTTTGCCAGCTACTCCAATTCATTCAGCATCAATAACGGCGTTGATATTTACAACCATGCATTGCCACCGAGCATCATTGACCAGTATGAAGCAGGCGTAAAGAATATGTTCTTCAACAACAGACTCACAGTGAACCTGACAGCTTACCGGATTGTCAACAACAACCTGGCGCAGACTGCCCAGTATGACAAAGACGGCAATCCCAACAGCAACAGCAACCTCAAAGAACTGACCGGGCAAACGGTGAGCAATGGCGTGGAACTGGATATCAACGCAAACCTGGAAAAAGGCTTTACTATCATAGCAGGTTACAGCTACAACGATATGCGGTATACAAAAACACCCGACAGAGTTGGCAGCTATGTTACCGGTCAGCGGCTGGTGAACACACCTGCACACACCGCCAATGGCAGCATATTTTATACATTTGAAAAGGGCGCATTGAAAGGATTGAAACTCGGTGCTGCTGCATTTTATGTAGGCAAACGTTTTGGAGGATGGAACGACACGAAATACTCGGGACTGGGTTACTCGCGGTTAATTCCCGTAGATGATTTTGCCACAGTGGATGTAACGGCGGGATATACTTTCAGGAAACTCTCACTGCTGGCCAAAGTTTCCAATCTTACCAATACATACAATTACTATGTGCATGAAAATTACAGCATCAACCCCATTGCGCCAAGACAAATAATCGCTACCTTGTCGTACAAGTTTTAATTTTGTATGATGATATAGTAAAAGGTCAATACAATTGTTAACATTGTTTGACCTTTTACTTTTTGTTTTGTACCAACCGGTCACCGATGAAAAAGCAAGTTCCCTCCAAAACCCGCTGGCAGCGCGTAAGAAAATTGTTCAATGATATTCACCTGTGGTTAGGGCTCACGTGCGGCCTGGTGGTAATTGTAGTGTGTTTCAGTGGCACCATCTATGTATTCAATACAGAAATCACAGAATGGGGTGCACCGCATTTGTACCATGTTGAACAGTATGAAGGAAAGCAACGCATGCCTGCTGATTCTTTGTTGAAAAAAGTAGAGGTAGCTGCAGGTAAGGTAACACGCGTAATGGTGCCGGCAGCGTTGGACCGCACCTATGAATTTACCGTACAAAGCGAAGGTGGCGGAGCCCGCGGCAGAGGCGTTACGTATTTCGTCAATCCTTACAGCGGAGAAATTGTTGGTTCGTCCAAAGACAAGAACAGTGCCCGTGATTTTATGTCAACCATGTTCAGCTTACACCGCTGGCTGCTGCTTGACAAAATTGAAACGCCCATTATTGATGGCATGGAAAACCGCAAGCTGGGCAGTATGATTACCGGCTGGGCAACGATTCTTTTTACACTCGGCTGTTTGACAGGATTGGTGATCTGGTTTCCGCAAAAAGCAAAGCATTGGAGGCAGGGATTAAAAATCAAATGGAGGGCCGGCTGGAAAAGACTAAACCACGATCTGCATAACACCTTTGCATTTTATGCTTTCTTCTTCTTACTGTTGATGGGACTTACCGGACCACAGTGGAGTTTTACCTGGTACAGGACCGGCCTGCAAAAAACACTGGGTACCTATAAAGAACCGCCGGCTGCTGCAAAGCAACCAGGCAATGCTGCCAATGAAGGCCGCAAAGGCAAAGACGCCACTCCCGCAAGTGCTGCTGATACACTGGCAACGATGCCTGTTGACCATTATATTCAGGCAGCCGATTCGTTGTTAGCCTATACCGGCAATTGCGCTATTGCCCTCCCTGCTGAACCCGGCGCCAAGACTATGATCACCAAAACAAAGACCGGCTTTTTTGCGCCGGCTGCCGGCGACAGGATTACCATTGACCCTGTTACCGGAAAAACGGTGAAGGTGGAAATTTTTGCAGACAAACCTTTTAATGAACGCATTGCAGGCTCCATCAAAGCCATTCATGTAGGCAATGTATATGGTACGTTTACCAAAATATTGTATTTCCTGGCCTGCCTCATTGCTACTACCCTACCCATTACCGGTACACTGATCTGGATAAATAAAATGAAGAAAGGAAACAGGAAGAAAAACAAACCGCAAAAAACGGCAATGCCTGCACGTGATGAAGCGTTTCAAGCATAGTATGCAAATTATTGCATGTACTTATCAAGTACAATCCTCATTTCATCATCGTGAATGATCAATTCATTCACTATAATTTTCATTCCTGTATCATTGCAATTTGCTTAACTGATTGCCCGGGTAGTTTTGGTTCATCATTATTCAAACTAGTGCCCGATGCGTCCATTACTAACCCTGCTTTGCAGTTTTGCTTTCTTATTTGGTTGCAGCAAATCCGATACTCCTCCTCCCCCACCCGACCCGGGCAATGGCGGTGGCAATCCTGGTCCGCAACAATCCGGCAACAATCCTCCCTTAGCTATTGTACAAATCAGTCCAGACAGTGCGGAAAGCGGTCCCATCACTATCACCGGCACAGGCTTCAGCACCACTCCTGTGCACAATACAGTCAGGTTCGGAAATGATACAGCTGTGGTAACAGCCGCTACGGCCACACAACTGGTGGTTAACCTGCCCGACGGTTTGCTGCAGGGCAAACACGATGTATCCGTAACAACAGACAACAAAACAGTCACCAAAGCAAAAGGGTTTCACCAGGTTGGCTGGGCAATACGCATTGTTGCAGGTACCGGTGTTGCCGGCGATAGTGACGGACCTGTGGCAACCGCTACTTTCCGTGCGCCCGCCGGCATGACGATGGATAGTGAAGGCAATTTGTATGTGACGGACCAGCACAAGATCAGGAAAATTTCGCCGCAGGGCATCGTCACTACCATAGCCGGCAGCAATGCAAGAGGCAGCACCAACGGCAACGGCACGGCCGCGCGGTTTAATTTCGTTACAAGCATTGTAATGGACAGGCAGCAAAACCTGTACGTAACTGATCAGATGAATTTCCTGATCCGAAAGATAGCGCCCAACGGAGATGTGTCTACGATAGCAGGTACAGACGGAACGCCCGGTAAAACAGACGGTATTGGCACCAATGCCTCATTCAGCATGCCTTATGGACTGGCCATTAATGCCGACAGCACCGCCTTGTATGTTGGCGACCAGGCGAACAACCTGATCAGGAAGATAGAACTGTCCACATATGAAGTGACCACTGTTGCCGGCAACGGTCAGCCCGTCAGCATAGACGGTAAAGGTTTGCAGGCCGGCATTCCCGGTCCGGGCAGCATGATTTTTGATAAAGACGGTATTTTATACATCACTGAAAAAGGCGGTGGCAAGGTGCGGAAAATGATGCCTGATGGAACAGTTACCACCATCGGCGGTTATTTAAGCGTGAATGCCAGTCCTACACATATTGCGGTGGATGAGCACAAAAACGTGTATGTTACCTTTAGCGGCTTAGGTAAAATAAAGAAGTTCACGCCTGCTGGCCAGGAATCTGAAATGGCTGGCAACAACACAGGCGTAGGTGAACAGGAAGGACCGGCAACCACCGTTGTGCTGCAACGCCCGGAAGGCATTGTGCTGGTGAAAGATGGTGCAGGTAACAATGCATTTTATGTTTCAGACGCCACTGCACACACCATCAAGAAGATTATTAAGGGATAACAGCAAGGCTTTCCGTTTTCCGGGCAGAAAAACCGGAATGCTGCACGGGCTATGCCTTAGGCCATTTAATTAGCCGGGCGGAATAAAGTACCTGTTAATTCGATAGACTTCAGTCTTGCCTGCAGATCAAATATATTGGTAGTGATCATCAGCTCATCTATCCCCGTCGCATCCACGAATTGCTGCAGTGATTGCTGTATGGTTTCTTTGCTTCCCGTAAAAGTGTAGTGCATCATCTGTAACACGGCTGCTTTTTCAGCATCGGTCCATATGCCGTCCATGGAGGGAACAGGCGGTTGCAATGGCTGGCGCATATTCCTGATCATGCCCAGCGCCATCCTGTAAAACGAAGTGGAAAGAAATTGTGCTTCTTCATCCGTATCGGCTGCAATTACATTTACGCAGGCCATAGCATAAGGCTGCTGCAGGTAACGCGATGGTTTGAAATTCTTCCGGTAAAGCTGTAAAGCATCAAACAGGTAGGCAGGCGCAAAGTGTGAAGCAAATGCAAAGGGTAATCCCAACATAGCGGCCAGTTGCGCACTGAAGTTGCTGGAACCCAGCAACCAAACCGGCACTTCTGTACCAATACCGGGAATGGCTTTTACCTTGGCTTCCGGGTGGGGAGGACCGAGGTAATGCAGGAGTTCTACCACGTCGTTGGGAAACTCATCCACATCGCCCTTGCGTTCTCTGCGCAAAGCATAAGAAGTCAGGGGATCCGTGCCGGGCGCTCTTCCCAAACCCAGATCAATGCGGCCGGGATATAAAGATTCCAGTGTTCCGAACTGTTCAGCAATGATCAACGGTGCGTGATTGGGCAACATGATGCCACCCGCCCCTACCCTGATACGTGTAGTGCCACCGGCCACGTAGCCAATCAATACGGCAGTGGCAGAAGATGCCACGCTTTCCATATTGTGATGTTCTGCAAACCAGTAGCGGGTATACCCGGAGCGTTCGGCCTGCCTGGCTGCAGCCAGGCTCCTGCGCAGCGCATCGCCTGCACCTTTATCGCCTTCGGTGATAATGGCCAGTTCCAATGCTGAAATCGGAATGCTGCTTAATTGCTTGCTCATGCAGTTGGTAAAACAAACAAACCGCTACAATGTTTGAATGAATAGAACAAAGCGCAGGCCGGAAAATTGACACTCAACGTTCAACGTCCCGCATCCCTGCTTCCTTTTTCTTTCCGATGGCTTCGCGCACTTTGGGCGCAATCTTCGTTCCGTACAGTTCGATGGATTTCATCAAAGTGAGGTGAGGAGGGGCTCCCACATCCATATGGGCCGAAAAGCGCGTAAGGCCAAACAGTTCATGCATCTGAAGAATCTTATCGATCGCTTCATTCACGTCGCCTACGAGGAGATGCCCCTGCGGGCTTCTTCCATAATCAAATTGTTGCCGTTGGTAGGGCGGCCAGCCACGTTGCCTGCCTACGCGATTCATCTGTGCGGCATATAAAGGATAGTATTCGTCGGCGGTTTTCTGTCCGTTCTCTCCAAACAAGGCATGCATGTGTACACCTACTTCAAATCTTTCCGGCGCATGACCAAAATGTTCATACACTTTGCGGTAATATTCAAACAACGGTTTGAATTGCGCCGGGTTGCCGCCAATGATGGCGAAGATCACCGGCAAGCCCAATCGCCCGGCACGCACCACCGATTCCGGCGTACCGCCTACTGCCACCCATATGTTGAGATGATCGTTCAAGGCACGCGGATAGATTTCCTGGTTTACCAGTTGCGGACGAAATTTACCTTTCCAACTGATCCTTTTCTCTTTGTTGATGGCAAGTAGCAATTCCAGTTTTTCTTCAAATAGTGCATCGTAATCTCTCAAATCATAGCCAAACAGCGGGAAGGATTCCGTAAAACTTCCACGCCCTACCATCAGCTCTGCCCTTCCGTTCGACAAAAGATCAATCGTGGCAAATTGCTGGTACACCCGCACAGGGTCAGCTGAACTCAATACCGTAACCGCACTGCCCAGTTTGATGCGTTTGGTAACGGTAGCTGCTGCCGCTATAATAATTTCCGGTGCAGACACTGCATAATCCGGACGATGATGTTCGCCAATACCGAAAAAATCCAACCCAACTTCATCCATCAGTTTGATTTCTTCGATGATTTCCTGCATGCGTTGCTGCGTAGGTTGTACCTCACCTGTTGGGGTAATATGCAAATCACCAAACATGCCGACTCCGAGTTCCATACTATTCTGTTTAAAAACAAAGGTAGATATTGATCAAATAGGAGTGTAAACAACGGCTGAACTATCATAAATGTTGGATAAAATGTCGATCGAAAAAGTCAAAGTGGTATGAAAAGTGTCGATCCCAATCGACAATGCAGGGTGCAAAATGTCGGATGCAGTCGGCATTTTTTGCGCTTTATACGGGCGCATGCAGAGACCATTCAGGGCGCCTCCAATATTTCTGCGGGCTTTTCAGCTTTTGTTTTTGGCCGCGATGAACCCCGTAACGCCGACACCACCGCCGCCGTCACTACCAAACCGCTCGTAACCCGGTACACCATACGCATGCCTGCTATCTGCGCTTCCTGCGACAAAGGGTCTACGGTATGACCCAGCGCAAATGCATTGCGCACGCTGTACCAAACGGCGGCGCCCAGCGCAATGCCGGTCACCAACCCCAGGTTGCGCATGAAAGCAAGCAGGCTGCTGCCTACACCACGCTCGGTGATGGGTGTGGCATTCAAAGCACTGCTGCTGTTGGGCGACTGAAAAAGTCCAAAGCCCAATGCCAGCAGGGCGCTGCGCCATATTACATCCTGCCAGGTCCAGTGGGGTTGTAAAAAAGAAAACATAAAATAGCCGGTGGCCGTGATGAGCAAACCCGTGCTGGCGATCAATCTTGTACTGATCTTGTCTGATAAATAACCGCCCAGCGGAGCAGCAATACTTAATGTAATGGGACCAGCCAGCATGATCAGCCCCGCATCCTGCGGACTATACCCCAGCAGCAATTGCAAAAAGAAAGGAATCACATACACGTTGGCGCCGTTGGCCATAAATCCTAATCCTGCAGCCGTGATCGCTGCACTGAAAGGTTTGATAGTAAACAGCCGGAGCCGCAACATGGGATGGGGCGTCTTCTTTTCCCAAAGAACAAAAAAGACCAATAGCAGTATACCGAGCATCAATAACCCTACCACCCATGCATCTGACCAGTTGTAGGCAGCGGAAGCGCCGAAGTCAATGCCGATCAGCAAGCAGGTAACACCTACCAGGAACAATGCCGCACCGGGTATATCGAAAGGTTGTGGGCGGGTGCGGGTAAAGGCAGGCAATACCCTCCAGGCGCGCCACACAGCAATCAGTCCAATAGGTAAGTTCACGAAAAAAATACTGGGCCAGCCGAATTGCTGTAGCAGGAATCCTCCTGCCACCGGCCCCGTGCTGGTGCCGGCAGCCACTACGGTACCCATCATGCCCAATGCACGGCCTCTTTCATGCGGTAAAAAAGCATCACTGATAATGGCCGGGCCAATCGCAAAAATCATGGAAGCACCTATGCCCTGCACCACACGCGAAACCACCAGCGACCATATATCCCACGACAACCCGCAAAACAAGGAACCCAGCACAAATACTGAAAAACCTGTTATATAAATACTTTTCCTGCCGTACATATCACTCAAACGCCCCATAATCAGTAAAGTACTGGTAGTAACAAGCAGGTAACTCAGCACAATCCACTCCACATCGTCACCCGCCTGCAGTTCGCGGCGAATGGTGGGCAGCGCAATGTTTACGATACTGCTGTCGAGCGTTGCCATGAAAGTGCCAAAGGCCACGGTAAACAGGATATTCCATTTATGAGGATTACTGGCAGGTGGAACAAGTTGCGCTTCGTCACTTTGCATAGTTCATTTGTTAACATAGTAACAGACCTATAAAGCATGTGCCAGACTGGCCGGCTTCATTTTCTTCCTTAGCCGGCATTTGTAAGCCGGCCACATTTTAGCATAATCTAAACCGTTGTATTCTATCAATAATTGACGGCAATCTTACTTTATTTTTTCCGGAATAAACTCTTCTCCATTCGACAACCGTACTCTCTCCACTACAAACAAAAATCGTACGCAATCAAAAGGCAACCAGAAATCATCATACCGGGCATTGTAGCTGTGCAGGCATATCCTGTCTTCTCCCGAAACCGTTGCAATATTGCAGGCCGCTTTCAACAGGCAATATTGCCGGTTATTGTCTTCAATTATCACTACAATGGGTTGATGCAGCGGAATTTCGTGAATGCTGTTTATTTTCAGCCACCGGCCCAGCACCAGGCTGCCGCCGGGAATGGAGTGTGCATTGTTGCAGGTCATACTGTCGCCAGCCGTAGGAAACCAGAAGTACCGCTCCCCTTCTTTTTTGCCTTCGGTTTCTATAAAATACTTTGGCGGACCGAGGGCTTTCTCCAACGCACGTTCTGTTTCTTTGTCGTACTGCTTCATAGCCTCCATTTACATACTATAAATTTACACCAGACTATCCGAAAAGGAACCGCATGGACAAACGGTAGTATTTCAGTGATACAAAAGCATGAAATACCTTACCTGTCGCACCTGGCCCCTGTAGAAGACGTTATTGCACCGTACGGAACTGCCCGGGCCTTGTTATGTTTGCATATAGTTTGTAGAAAAGGAGTACTTAAAAAAATGTATCAGTCATGGAATCAGCAAAAATGCCGGCAACAGACAATCAGGTACCTGCACCAAAAACTTCGCTGTGGCAGGAGTTAAGGAATGCCCTGCGTGGTACTGAAGCCGATTACACGCAAATCAATATGAGGCGGGCAATATTCCTGCTGGCCGTTCCCATGATTCTGGAGCTGGTCCTGGAAAGCACATTTGCCCTGGTGGATATATATTTTGTAGGCGAGCTGGGCGCCTGGGCAGTATCAGTAGTAGGATTAACAGAAACCTATTTATACTTACTGTATTCGATGGCCATGGGGCTGGCCATGGCAGTGACGGCGATCATTGCACGAAGAATTGGCGAAAAGAACAGGGAAGCAGCGGGCAAGACGGGAATGCAGGCTATACTTTTGGGGTTGATCGTTTCGTTGCCTTTTGCAATTGCAGGAATTTTCTTTTCCCGCGAACTGCTGGGGTTGATGGGCGCAGATGCATACAGTATCGAAAACGGGCATAGATATATGCAGTGGATGCTGGGCGGTAATGTGGTTATTGTATTGCTGTTTGTGATCAACGCCATCTTCCGGGGTGCGGGCGATGCGGCTATTGCCATGCGCGTGCTGTGGTTAGCCAATGGCATCAATATTATTCTCGACCCGATTTTCATCCGGGGCTGGGGACCTGTTCCTGCCATGGGCGTTGAAGGCGCAGCCATTGCCACTACGATCGGACGCGGTATAGGAGTGGCCTACCAGTTGTTCACGCTCTTCAGAGGGGGTAAACATATTCGCGCCGTGCGTTCAGACATCACCTGGGACCCCAAAATCGTCATGAACATTTTCCGCACTTCACTGGGCGGCGTTGGCCAGACGATTGTAGGGATGGCCTCCTGGATTTTCCTGATGCGCATACTGGCAGATATTGGCAAGGAAGCGGTAGCAGGCGCTACTATTACCCTGCGCATCATGATGTTTACCATGATGCCGGCATGGGGCATGTCTAATGCCACTGCTACTTTGGTAGGACAAAACCTCGGTGCCGGCAAACCTGACCGTGCGGAGTCTGCCGTATGGAAATGCGGTACGTACAATATGATTTTACTGATAGGCGTATCGGTTATTTTCTTTTTATATCACGATACATTAATGGGCTTTTTCACCGACGACAAACTCGTGATCAGCATCGGCGGCGACTGGCTCCAAATCTTTTCCTATTCCTTTTTCGTTTATGGATGGTGGATGGTATCGTCCCAGGCATTCAATGGCGCCGGCGATACCCGCACTCCCACCTACATTAACCTGGTATTTTTCTGGCTGATCCAGATACCGCTTTCCTGGTTCCTTGCGCTGCAACTCGATTGGGGATATAAGGGTGTATTCTGGGGCGTGTTTATATCAGAAACATCGGTAGGGCTGTTCACACTATGGTTGTTTACCCGGGGAAAATGGAAGACGGCAAAAGTGTGATCAATTGGCCAGTCGCGCCAGCCTGGCAAGTATCTCTACATAACCGGCCTGGTCAAGCAGGCGTTTAACGCGCCGCTTACCGGCAAGATGGTCGGCATTGGTTTCAGATTGCCATATGTTTACTGCATCCTGTATAAATGCGTCGATATAGGTTTTGTCGCCGTCAACTGTATATAATTCTTCATAACCACGCAGCAACACGGCGTTGAACCAGTAGTTGTCGGGGAAACGACCATCTTTGAAAAAGCGTTTCAAACTTGCTTTGGCCAGCCGTTGCGCTTCCTGCAGGTAAGGCTTTTCACCTGTTATCTGATACAAGAGCACATTGCTTTGCAGCATGGTGCCGGTGTTGTAGGAATAAGCCCTTTTATCAATTTCACGCGAAGGAAGTTTTAACGCATCGTAATACACGCCTTCTTCCGACAACAGATATTGGTTGGTCCACTGGTACAACAGCAATGCCGTATCGAGATAGGATTGTTGATTGGTAGCCTGGTACAGTCGCAGGGCCAGTATGATGCCGGGGCCATTGCTGCAGGTGTTCTTGGTAGAGGGGTCGCCTTCTTTCCAGTACAAGCCGCCGCCGCTGATGGTGTCGTACCCGCTCATCATAAAGCGGTAGATTTCTTCGGCAAGCGAAAGAAATTTTTTGTCGCGGGTCCTTTGCCAGGCGTCCATATACGCAATCCCAATCCATTGGTTATCGTCGTAAAAGCGATCTCCCCCACCTTCTTTCACTACATAGGAATCATAACCGGGCACAGGTGGTTTGTTGCTACGGTAAGCATCGATGGCATCCATCACCGGCGGCATCAATTGTTTGCCCGGTTGAATTCGCTCCATCTCATTGGCCGCCTGGATCAGGGCGCAAAGCGGCCAGAGCCAGGAATGCTTGCGCTCATTCGCTTTTTCGGAATTGGTTTCGCGAAAAAGGCGGGTAGTGCTGTCGTAGAAGGTACGGTAAATGGCATTATACGCCTTATCGGCCTTGTGGGCAAAAGAGTTGGAAGGTGGCTGAGCCTGGCAACCCAGGGTGAACCACAAAGGTACAGCCACAGCAAGGGCGGCCAGGTAGCTATCAAAAATTCGGCTATTGATATACGTAATAAGTCCAACAAAATTTTGCTTCATCAATCAACCAGGTTTAATTGCTTCAACTCCGCCATGGCTTCCATCAGCATGATGCCACTCAGTTGTACTGTGAGATCAACACTATTGCCGGGCAGTTTGTCCCATGCACTGTTGAACAGCACGAGGTTTTTGTTGGTACCCTTGCTCCACAGACTTTTGGCATTGGCGGTAAGGAAATCGAGGTACATGGATTTTTTGCCAGCGTCCAGTCCTCCTTCGATAATCAATCGAGTAAAATAACGAACAAAAACGCCTTTAAACAAACCGCCATCGCCACCGCCTTCATCTTTTAACACGCCGGCATTGGTCAGAAAGCCGCTGCTCACTGCATAGTCTGCTGCCTTCACAGCATCATTACGGTAGGCAACATTATTGGTAATCTTGTACAGTTCGAGGGCAGCGCCCAGGAATGTGCCCTGGTTATAGGTGAATTTCCAACTGGTATTCTTTGTGCCGTTTTTATCGATATTGTCATATACCCAGCCGCTTACCGGGTCATATAACACTGATTTCTGCCAGTTATAGATGTCCTGTGCCCACTGCAAATCTTCGGGCCGGTGAAACTCCTGGTACAAGCGTGCGGCGAGGATGGCTGCCGGCATGTTGGAAGGCGTGTTTTTAGAAGGTTTGTCTTTCCGCCACCAGATGCCGCCACCGAGGTCGTTGCTCCATCCATTCTTAATGTCGGCCCACAACAGTTCGGCAATGTCTTTGTACTGGTTGTCGCCGGTAGCTTTGTAGGCGCGCAAACAGGCGAGCGCCATCCACTCCATATCATCATAATAAAAGTTCAGCCAGGTATTGCCGTTTTTTGCTTTCACGCCTTCCAGGAAAGCATCCATTTGCGTTTTTATCGATGCGGCGCCTGTGCGCAGGTAGGCATCTACCAGCACATCCAGCGCATGTGCATTCGGCCAGTACTGGGCCCAGTCTCCACTGGTGTTGCTAATCAGGAAATATTTGCCGGACGCAGACCAGAAAAAGTTGAGCGAATTAGACGCCGAATCTGCAATAGCCGGCCAGTTGTAATGATAAGCCGCATTTTCGTCGGGTGCGGGCGGCGGTATATCAGGTTTCTGTTTCAGGCAGGAAGCAAGCAGGCAGCCAAACGCCAGTGCGATCAACTGCAAACCTTTCCATTGCTTGTTTATAACGGTCATAATTATTCGCTTAATGTTTTTCGTAATTCACAGTATACGCAGGATCGGTGCTGCGCAGGCTTACCCAGAAATCAGCAGTGGAACCATCGGTGAGATAGTTGCGGTCCCATTTCCAGCTCCAGTCCCACTGGCTGCCATTATTTGCCTCAAAGTTGATGGTCCTGTACTCCAATGTATGCGGATATTGACCATCCTGCCCGGGGCTGTCGTTGGTGGCATAGTTCAGCCATTGGTCTACATCGCCGCTGCCGTCATTCAGCACCATTTTGTATTTATGACGTTCCTCAAATCCCCACGGCATGCTTACGTAATTCACCGTATGGTTGTTGTACCGCCAAACACCATTGCCAATGTATGGCAGAGTAAACCAGAAAGTGTTGCCGGCGCAATACCACAACTGGATAGATTTTACTTCCGCATAGGAAGCATTGATGTTGTTGAAATCAACCCGTATGCGCACAACCTTGTCAGGACCGGAGAAGGTGCTGGTATTGCCAATGCCCAGTTTCTGCACGCCGTTATCTTCAAACGTGTAATACTGTGTAGGTGTGCCGCTGGTGCCATCGTAAAATGCATAGGTGCCGGCCGTGAGTTTGGTATATATTTCAAACACGCCTGGTTCAATCTGCTTCATGGGCAATGCATCGGCCAGCACATCGCCTGCTTCGGTGGCTGAACCGGAGAGATATAACTGTCCGGGTATTACATCAAAACCACTGGGTCTTTCGAGGTCAATGATCCTGGCAGCGGGAGAGATTTTCACATTGGTGCCTTTGGAAGCAATAACCGTCCATTTGAATTTTTTTCTTTCCATGAAACCGGCGCCACCGAGCGCAGCAATTTTATTAAGGTCGCCGTGCGAAAGCGTCAGTTTGTTTTGTATGCCTTTGTTATCGCTAACCACTTTATAAAATGGCTGAGAGAAATCGCCGTTTTCCTGGTCAAACGCCACTTCATACAATACCAGCGATCCGTCTTCTGCATAGGCCTGTTCCCATTCGAAAGTTACCACCTGGTTGGTAGGCGGGTCCAGCAGAATATATTCACCGTCAACCGGTGTAAACAGATTTTTTACTTCGGTAATGTTCAGGTTGATGTCCCTGGTGTCTTTATCGCAATGCACAAAGAAAATACTGATCAGGCAGCAGGCCAGCAACCGGTATAGCATGTTCTTATTCATACAGATTGTTTTAGCAGTTCGTTTAATTATAACCAGTGTTTTGGGTAAGTTTTGAATTCAAAGCCCGTTCAGAAGGTGGCACGGGCCAGAGATAATGCGTGGGATTTTCAAAATGGCGGAGTTGCACGCGCAGGTAGCCATTGTCTATGGAAGGATCACCAAACCTGGCGCCATGCGCCCATCCATTCAATACTGTTTCTGACAATTTCCAGCGGCGGATATCATCTATGCGCAAACCTTCCATAGCAAATTCCGCTCTTCTTTCCCTGCGAATAATAGCAGTAAAGTCGCTGCCAGTGCCGGGAAAATCAAGGGCGCCTGCATCGTTAAATCCTGCACGCTGACGTAACGGACGAATTGTTTTGTTCCATACTTCTTCCGTCATCTGTCCGAGCGCATGCTTGGCTTCCGCATAGGTGAGCAGCACCTCCGCGTAGCGAATGAGATGCAGGTTCAATCCTGAACTAATGCCTGGTGCAGTATGTTGCGGGTCCCAGTATTTACGCCAGTAATAGCCGGTGGCGGTACCTTGTCCGGCAGGCGTATATTCGTTTGATTCCTGTCCGGCAGGCGAAGAACCGGGTTTGATATATATCGTTTGTACGCTACCATCAGGATTGGTCCATTGATACTGGTCGTAAACAATAGTAGCACGCAGTCTCGGGTCGCGGTTGGCGTACGGGTTGTTTTCATCATAACCGGAACCGGCTTCGTGAATGGCTTTTCCATTCAGCATGATGTAATCATCTACCAGTTCCTGTGTAGGCGAAAGGTTATTGGTCCTTGCGCCGGCAGAGATAGGTGCAAAGTCAATGTAATCGCCCCAGGTACGCAGTGTAGGAACAAATTGCAGCGAGAAAATGGATTCGTTGTTGTTTTTGTTCACATTCATATCGCTAAACAGGGCAGTATAAGACGGGGCCAGACTGTAATTGCCGTTGGCGCCGGGATCGTTCATCAGCGCTTCGCAAATGGTCACTACATCGTTCATGCGGTTGCCTTCGTACAACAGCGCGCGCGCCTTGAGCGCCAGGCAAGCGCCGCGGGTAATACGCCCGTTGTCTGCAGCCGCATATTCTTCCTTACGGGGCAACACATCGGCAGCGGCATCCAGTTCGTCCAGTATGAACTGCAACACTTGCGCGCGCGGCGTACGCTCAACTGATTTGGCTTCATCAGGTGTAATGTCCCTGCTCAGCAGCGGTACATCGCCCCACCATTTCATCAGGTTGAAATGATGCCAGGCACGCACAAACCGCGCTTCGCCTTTCATACGGTTCTTAACGCTCTCCGGCAGTACAGTGTTCTTGTCTATGTTTTCGAGAAAAATATTGCAGGATTTGATACCGCCATAGTAATAGGCCCAATCCTGCTGAAAGCGCGGCAGACTGGGTGTGAAGTTGCCGCTGGCAATGGCGTCTGCACCGGTATTCACGCCCAGCTTGGTGAAAGCATTGTCAGACATCGCTTCGTTGTAAAAGAAACGATCGCTGGTGTAAATGCTGCGATAAATATTGTTCAGCGCATTGTTTACATTTTCAGCCGATTGCCAGAAGGTTAATTCCGTAAACCGGTCTGACGGGGCAAGGTCCAATTTTTTACACGACACCGCCAGCACCAGGCAAAACAGCAAACCGAAAGGAAATACTTTATATTTTGTACACATATCGCTGTGCATTTTCGTAGGTTAAAAAGTCAGATCAATACCAACTCCGTAGAAGATGGGCAGGAAATAAGCCCGTGCACTGTTGGCGCCTGTATTGAAACTGGTATTGTTGTCGAACTCGGTTATTTCCGGGTCAATGAAATCAAGCTTTGAAAGCGTAAGCAGGTTCTGACCGGTAACGTATATGCGAAGTTTCTGAATCTTTGCCTTGTTCGTAACCGATGCAGGAAGCGTATAACCGATCTGAACGTTTTTCAAACGCGCATACGATGCATCGAACAAGTACAGGTCAGAGCCGGTGCGGTAATTGTTGGTATTGGACGCAGAACCGGCTTCCGCCAGGCGCGGATATTTGGCATTGGGATTGGTAGGCGTCCAGTAGTCGGTCTGGTGCCGGTACATGGTGCCGCCATAGCCAAAGTGGAAAGGTTCTACCTGTTCGCCGCGAATCATGGCATCGCGTTTCCCTACACCTTGTATGAACAGCACCAGGTCAAAACCTTTTGCCTGCGCCGTGTAGGTAAATCCGAATGTGTAGCGCGGGAACGGATTGCCCAATATGAATTTATCCTGGTCGTTGATTACGCCGTCTTTGTTCCGGTCAACAAACTTCAGGTCGCCGGGCCCAACGGTTGATCCGGCAAAGCGCGGATATTTGTCCAGGTCATCGAGATTCTGGAAATAGCCGGCGCGTTTATAACCATAGTACACTGTAATAGGCTGACCCACGCGACGCAACAATTCAAATTCTTCTTTCCGCTCTATCTGTTGCGTAGCACCGCTGGTAAGCGATACCAGCTCATTGAGGTTATCGGCCAGGTTTACTGAGAATGACTGACTGATCACTTTGCCAGGCCAGTCGTATGACATACGGATTTCCCATCCCCTGTTTTTCACTTTGGCCACATTGTAGTCGGGGAAACCGGCGCCAAATAATTCGGGCACATCCCTCCTTGCATACAGAATGTCGCTGGTTACTTTGTGGAAATAATCAAAGGAGATATCGAGGCGACGGTCCAGGAACGATGCATCGGCGCCGATATTAAAAGTGGCTGCTTTTTCCCAGGTAAGTTCGGGATTGCCCAGTGTAAATCCGGCACCGCCCACTGCCTGGTTATTGAAGCCATAAGCGTTGGTATAATTAAAGAAAGTAGTCTGGTACTGGTAAGCATTTACGTTCTGATTACCCAATATGCCATAGGAACCGCGCAATTTGAGGCTGCTGACCTTTTCGCGCAGAAAATCCATAAACGATTCCTCACTGATCATCCACGCAGCAGCTACAGAAGGAAAGAAGCCCCAGCGGTTGCCTTTGGCAAATTTGGAAGAACCATCGTAACGGAAATTGAATTCCAGGAAGTATTTGTCATTGTAAGAATAACCTGCTCTTCCGAATATGGAATGAATGCTGGTTTCAACTGTTCGCTGATTGGAGTTGTACGAATCGCCCTGGTCAATGATGGTGCCGGTAGTGGGAATACCGAGATCAGGATCGGTGAGCGTTTTCTTCAGCTGGTTTCTTTGTTCTTCAAAAGATTCATTGGCTGCGCCTACCAGTACTTTGATGGAATGATCATCAATTTGCTTATCATATTCTGCAATGAACTGCAGGTTGGTGAACAAAGACTTGTAGTTGTGGTCCAGTACTTCGCGATCATCACCATACACGCCACTGGGTATGAAGTTTACCTGCATCCTTCTGCCATACATATGGTTGGACCGTACCGTACCGCCAAACACGCCACGCAGTTTGAGGTCCCTGAACAGGTTATATTCAAGGCTGATATTGCCAAACACTTCATCGTCGTTGCTCTGGCGATAACCGCCTTTTTCCAGGATGGCTTTGGGATTAAACTGTGCAGACACTGCGTTGGTAAGATAGTTACCGGCGCTGTCGGTGAAAGAATAATACAGCGGCACACGCGATGCGTCTACAATCAGTGTGCTGGAGCTGGAAGAATGGTCTTTGCCCTTCACTTTTACATAGCTCAGAATGGTGTTGATTTTCAATTTGCCCAGTTCTGTGCTCTGGTTCAGGCGCACGTTATAGCGTTTGTATCCGTAATCGGGACCGATGAAATTGTTGCGCTGATCGAGCAATCCTACAGACAGCAGGTAAGTGCCGGTAGCGCTACCGCCGCGCACAGTTATGTTGTGCGAATGTTGTGCGGCATTCTGTACAATATTGTCTACCCGCCAGTCTCCATCGCCACGTTCAGCAAATTCCCTGATCTGATCGGGCGTGAAGATGGGCGCCAGCCCTGAGTTAACGAGGCTTTCATTTTTATAATAAGCATTTTCCCAGGCGTGCACCGGTTCATAGGTAATGCGGGGCGTTTGCACACCATAAATACCGTTGTAGGTAACAACCGGTTTCTGGTTCTTCTTACCTTTTTTGGTAGTAATGAGAATAACGCCATTGGCGGCACGGGAACCATAAATGGCAGCCGATCCTGCGTCTTTCAGTATGGTGATGTTTTCGATATCATTGGGGTTGATGAGGTTGAGGTCGCCGCCGGGAATACCGTCGATGACCACCAGCGGTGTGTTATCACCCAGAGTACCCAGACCGCGTATATTCAGGTTTACGCCTTGTCCCGGTTCAAAATTCCGCTGCTGGATAATGAGGTTGGGCGATACGCCCTGCAGTGCCTGCGACATATTGGCTACCGGTCTTCCTGCTATAGCTTCGTTGCCAATATTGTCGATGGCGCCGGTAACGGAAATCCTGCGCTGTGTGCCATAGCCTACCACTACTACTTCATCGAGCGAACGTTGGTCGGGGCTGAGGCGAACGAGCAGCGTTTGACCAGGCTGTAAGGGGATATCCTGTGATAAGAACCCTACAATGGTAATGCTCAACGTGCCGGTGGCTTTATCGGCCGGTATGCGAAATGAAAAAAAGCCTTCGTTATTGGTGGTAGTGCCATAGGACGTGCCTTTCAACTGCACACTTGCATTGGCAAGTCCCATGCCATTGTTGTCTACCACGCGCCCCTGTATCAGAGTATCGCTTTCCATATCCCCGGCAACAGTAATTCCTGGTAATGTCTGCGCGGGATCACTGCTGCCGTTTGCTAAAGGGTCGGCTGGCTTTGCCGGTTTGAGAATGATCTTGTCATTAACAATTTCGTAGGCAATACCAAGCGGCGACAATATTTCTGAAAGCACGCCGGGCAGTTGTTTTTCTTTTACATTTACACTTACCCGTTGTGATGCATTTACTTCATCATTGGAGTATACAAATACAAAGCCGGATTTCTTTTCTATCTTTTCCAGCACCACCTGCAGCTTTTCATTCTTTGCATGCAGGGTAATCTTCACATTGCGTTGCTGGTACCACCATGTTTTGCTGGAAGGTCCGGCATAGCTGAGTTGTGCAAACAGGGGGAATGCGTTCAGCAACAACATACAACACAGGCATATGCCGAAGATGGAGAGGCCATGTTTGTGCAGGGCATTCTTCATATAGCAGTTGTTTAAGTCCGTTTACAGAAAAACGATTACCGCAGCTTCGATTCGTCGGCAGCTATCAGCAATTCGCTTTGGGTGATTTTATAACTGAATTCTTTTGTTTTGCTCAGGTAATACATGATTTCATCCAGGCCATTGTTCTCGAACGATCCGGTGAGCCTGTACGATTTGGGCGCTTCATCGAGGAATATTGCCTTTTTACCGAAATGCCGTTCCAGTTCAATAGCAATCTCTTCGAGTGTTTGCGCTTTGAAAATAAGTTTGCCTTCTGTCCATGCCCGGTCTTCCTGAGGTTGGGCGGGCAGGATGTCAGCGGTGTCTTCCTCCAGTAAGTAGCGCACTTTTTTATTAGGGGTAATAAAAATGGTGTCGGGTTTTTGTTTTTTATCCAGGTATTTGGGAATGAACGCTACTTTGCCGGTGGCCACGGAGGTTTCTACGATTTTTTCATTGTTGTAGGCGCGTATGTTGAACGAAGTGCCCAATACGCGCACCGTGCCATTGGCCAGGTGAATGATAAAGGGTTGGTCAGGGTTCGGGGCTACATCAAAAAAAGCTTCGCCTTCGAGATGCACCTCGCGTGTGTTGCCACTGAAGATTTCGGGGTATTTAATTTTACTGTCGGCGTTCAGCCATATTTTACTGCCATCAGTCAGTTCAATAATGCTTTTGGTGCCGCGCGCATTTTGTTTTTCCACAAGGCGAGAAGCAAGCGTATGCTCTGAATTGCTTTTTACCAGCCAGTATACACTGGTGCCGATGAAGAGCACCGCAACAGCAGCGGCCCAGAATGTCCACCGGCGATGCAGGCGGCGCACCGGCGCTTTGTCGTGCTGCAGGGTAGTTTCCTGGAGGGACGGCTGCAATTGCAACTGGTTCAGCAAACGATGTAAAGCATCTTCCACCGTAGCAGGCGATACCGCATCGTGCTCATTCCAAAACTGCTGCAGCGTACGATAACGGGCCATCGCCTTTGCATCGGCAGCGAGGATGGCATCGAGCTCTTGAAGCTCTTCGGGGCTCGCTTCGCCCGAGAGGCTGCGCGACATCAGTTCCAGTAGCCTTTCGTTTTGCATGTATGGATTGTTGTGCGTTTCTACGTATTAAGACCGGGAGCATTAAGAAATTACGTACAGCGAAGGATATTTTTTTCATAAATTCAACAGCCCCAGCAACAGCACCGCACTGAGCAGCGGCGGCCCCTTGCGTTGCTTCATACCATTATTTTCGAGGTAGAGTTCAATGACCTTGTTGAGTTTTTTTACGGCACGGAAGAGTTGTGTCTCTACCGTGCGGGGAGAGATATTGAGAATTTCCGCTACCTGCTTATAACGAAATCCTTCTTCTTTGATGAGTTTGAACACGGTTCGGCACTGTTCCGGCAACTCGTCCACCGCCTGGTTGAGGCGAAACCGAATTTCCTTCCATTCAAGTTCTTTCTCCGGATCATTGAGTTGAATAATCTCCGCCTGCGCACTGTTGGGTTCCAGCACTATATGATAATTGGAGAACTGTGCGAGATAGTTGAGGGATTGGTTGCGGACAGCAACAAACAGATAGGTTTCAAGGTTGCGGACCTGGGTGAGTTCTTCTTTTTTGTTCCACACTTTCATCATCACATCATTCACCGTTTCCTCTGCAATTTCCCGCTTGTGCAGCATCAGCATGGCAAAATTGAAAAGCCTTGCAAAGAATAGCCGATACAGATCTTCAAATGCCCGCTGCTCTCCGCGCGCAATGCGGTTCTGTAATTGCTGTAACAATTCAGCGTCCATTTTCATTGGCAAACCGTATACGGGTTATTAAAGGTAACGGATAAGGCGTTGATGGAGTGTCACCGTACATGCGGTACGCAATCGTCCGGTTTAATGTTCAGGCAATGGCGCCCTCCATATGCATTGAGGCAATGGGAAGAGCGCAATTGCTGCATCTGCTGTATAGAAGACAGGGGAAAAAAGAGAATTACGTACAAGGGGTGGAAAAATAATGTGTGGTGGATGACCGGGGTTCAGAAATGCTGCCGGCGGGGTAAAGCTTATATTGCAGTGTGACCTAAATCACGATGCAGGCAAACCCTCCCTGCTATTTTTGCAAAAATCGTTTAGCATGGCAACAATAAAACTGTCCACAGCAGATTTCAAGGAAAAAATATTCGACTATTCCACCGAAAAGGAATGGAATTACAAAGGCAGTCTTCCTGCCATTGTTGATTTCTATGCCGACTGGTGTGGCCCCTGCCGCATGGTAGCGCCCATACTGGAAGAACTGAGTGAAGAATTTGCCGGCCGCCTGCTGATCTATAAAGTAGATACGGACAAAGAACAGGAATTAGCCGCGCTCTTCGGCATCCAAAGTATCCCAACTTTTTTGTTCATACCCAAAGATGCCGACCCGATGATGCAACCAGGGGCTTTTCCCAAACATGTTTTCAAGGAGATTATTGAAAAGCATTTGGTAAAGGTTCAGCAACAATAAGGTGCTACAATAAAGAACCGCCCCTTTCGGTGTTTGCCTATGGAAACACTCATCAGGCTGCGCGCAAGTTCAAACAAAATTGTTAACGTGTGATGGACAGTAGTTGCCCTATGCTTTTTGTAAGCTTATCTTTTTAAACCAAATATTATGTCAGCATTTATCCACGGACCATGGCCCTGGTATGTTGCCGGCCCACTGGTAGGCCTGATGGTGCCCCTGCTATTGTTGCTGGGCAACAAACATTTCGGTATTTCTGCCAACATGCGGCATTTGTGCGCCGCCTGCTTTCCTGCCAATATCCGGTTCTTTCAGTACAACTGGAAAAAAGAAGCCTGGAACCTGTTTTTCGCAGCAGGCATTTTGTTAGGCGCTTTTGTGGCTGCTTACCTGATTGCCAACCCGGCGCCCGTTGAGGTGCATGAAAAGCTTGCTGCAGAAGTGGCAACCTACGGCATTACCGATAAAAACCTGTTGCCAAAGGAAATTTTTTCACTCGAAAGTTTATTGACGCCGCGCGGACTCATTATGCTTACAGCCGGCGGGTTCCTGGTAGGCTTTGGCAGTCGCTATGCCGGTGGTTGCACCTCCGGGCATGCCATTATGGGATTGAGCACGCTGCAGTGGCCTTCGCTGGTTGCCACCATAATGTTTATGGCAGGCGGGTTCCTGATGGCCAACCTGGTATTGCCCTTTATTCTTCAATTGTCTTAAAAAACACCTGCTGTTATGAACAACAAATCCATTGCCGCTCCTGATAAAATCGACATAACGAAGGATTCTGATTTCGAAGTACGTGTATTGAACACCGTATGTGTGAACGAATCGCGGCAACAACATCCGTGGTGGCACAACCTGAAATACCTGGTAGCAGGTATGTTGTTTGGCATTGTACTGGTTAAATCAGAAATGATATCATGGTACCGGATGCAGGAAATGTTCCGGTTACAACGTTTTCATATGTATGGCATCATGGGCACCGCGGTGTTGACCGGAATTGTCTCTGTATGGTTGATTAAAAGATTCAACATCAAAACTATTTACGGGGAGAAAATCGAGTTTCATCCCAGGAAATTCAACAAAGGCCAGCTCTACGGAGGATTATTGTTTGGTCTTGGCTGGGGAATGACCGGCGCTTGTCCGGGGCCTATATTTGCGCAGATCGGTACAGGGGCTGTGGCGGCGATTGTTATACTGGCCAGTGCAGTTGCAGGTACGTGGGTGTATGGATTGGTGAGGGATCGATTGCCACATTGATGACACTGACGCACTAACCATGATGCATACCTGATCGCTCAAACACCAGGATATTCACCGTATCGATCTCATCCTGGTTAATACTATGCCCCATATGCTTGTACACCTTTTTGGTAACAGCCGCCCCCATTTCCGTCAACACGGCAGCCGTTTCTTCCACGCGCTGCAACGGCACATGCGGATCGGGATCGCTGGTGCCCAGGAAAACAGGCGTGCCGGCAAAATGGCCGGAATAATTTTCCCGGTACACTTTATTGCCAATTAATCCGCCTGTGAAAGCTACTACCCCACCATACCGTGTAGCATAACGCGTCACAAATTCCAGCGTAAGGCAGGCTCCCTGCGAAAATCCCAGCCAATACATCCGGTCGGTGGAAAAGCCAGCGGCTGACAGGTCATCCCTAATAGATTTCAACAAGTCAATGGCGGAACCGAGCCATGGCTCATTCTCGGCCGGCGGCGCCAGGAAAGTGTAGGGATACCACATATGATTGGTGGCCTGCGGCGCTATCAGTGCGCAATCGCTGGTATGCAGGTATTTCGCCAGGCTGAGTATGTCGTCTGCTGAACTGCCGCGCCCATGGACCATGATGAGTGCTCTTTCAGCTTCTTCCAAGGGACGGCCGGCGGTAATAATTTGTTTCTGATGCATAATCGTTGTATTACTGTTGCAATGCCCTAGCAGCAATGATTTCTTTCAAATGCACAACCGCAGTATTACTGCTGCAATTCCGGCAATACGCTTTCAATAGCAGCACGCTGTGGTTCATACTGCCTGGGCAATTTGAGATGCGTACCCAGTTCATCGACGGCCTCATCAACCGTAAAACCCGGCGTGTCCGTAGCCAGTTCAAACAACACACCCCCTGGCTCACGGAAATACACGGAGAAAAAATAATTGCGGTCTATTTTGGAAGTAGCGTCCAGGCCTGCGCTTAAAACTTTTTCACGCATGGCCATCAGCTTCTCTTCATCAGGCACCCGAAAGGCCACATGGTGATTGGTGCCACCGGCTACTATACCGGGTTTTGTATCCGGCGCTTCCACTACATCTACCAGGCTGGCCCCTGCGTCACTTTCTGTCGTGAACCGGTATGCATTGCCCTGCTGTTGCAGCAGCCGGTAGCCAAATATATCTGTCAATACTTTTGCAGTTGGTCCCGAGCGGTTAACCATCAACGTAACACTATGAAATCCGCGGATAGCCACACTGCTATCGACGTCAGCTGTTTCCCAGGGTATACGGTTGTCGGGCGTGCGCGGTTCTACCAGGTGCAGTTGCAAACCATCGGGGTCATAAAACACCAGTGCTTTTTCGCCAAATATTTCCGTTTCGGCCGTTTGCTGCACGCCATTTTTCCCAAAACGCTCCTGCCAGAATGCAATACTGCCCGGCGGCACTGCATAACCAATATTGGTGGCCATACCGGTTCCCCGGGTGCCGCGTTTCACATAGGCCCAGGGAAAAAATGTAAGGATGGTGCCTGGTGTACCGGTTTCATTGCCATAGTAAAAATGATAGGTGCCGGGATCGTCAAAATTCACCGTTTTCTTTACCAGTCGCAATCCAAGTATTTGGGTATAAAAGTCATAATTGCGCTGGGCATTGCCGGCAATGGCAGTGATATGATGAATGCCTGAAATGCTATTGTCCATTCAATATGGTTTGAACTGCCCGCAACAGGCAGGGATGAACCACTAAAGTTAATTGAAATTCAAAGCTTATTCCAGTGGTAAGCTGCCTATACCTAAATAGGATTGCCGGCATAAGAGGGAAAAACTGACAACGACCGGTGCAATTTTGGCGCGCATCCTGCAATTTTTTTCGGGTTAAACACACTGGCATTGTGATTGTTAGCGATTTTTCACGCTACAAGAATCTTTCCGACAGCTTTTTTAACCTAAATGTGTAGTGCATGATTTCGGTTAAAAGAGAAGGGATTTTGTTGCAGAAAACTCACCTGGACTTTGAAAACGACGGCGTGCTCAATCCTGCCGTCCTGCAGGAAGGAGATACAGTACATTTATTTTACCGGGCTGTTCAGATGGGAAATATTTCCACACTGGGTTATTGCCAGTTAAAAGGCCCGCTGACCGTGGTGAGCCGTCACCGCAAACCCGTCATTACGCCGGAATATACATTTGAATCGCAGGGGGTGGAAGACGCGCGGCTCACCAGAATAGACGACAAATATTATCTCACGTATACTGCCTATGATGGCATGAATGCGCTGGGCGCACTGGCCACCAGCGCTGATCTTGTTAACTGGAAAAAACAGGGCATCATTGTCCCGCGAATTACCTATGATCAATTTGTACAACTGGCAGAGCACGAAGACATCAACGAAAAGTACTTTCGCTACCACGACGTATACACACTCATCAAAAACATTCCGCAGAAACTCTACCTGTGGGATAAGAATGTCATGTTTTTTCCGCGCCGGATACGTGGCAGGCTGTACTTCCTGCACCGCATCCGTCCGGGTATTCAGATTGTATCGGTAAATGAGCTGTCGGAACTAAATGAAGTATTCTGGGAAGAATACCTGGGAGATTTCTACCATCATATCCTGATGGACCCATTACACGACCATGAATCAAGTTATATAGGTGGAGGATGTCCGCCGGTTGAAACGGACGCAGGCTGGTTGCTGATCTACCACGGCGTAAAGGATACCCCTACCGGTTACATTTATTCAGCATGTGCTGCTTTGCTGGATAAGGATTACCCGGAAAAGGTAATTGCCCGACTGCCTTACGCATTGCTCAGTCCCGAAGAACCATGGGAAAGACAGGGCGTAGTCAATAACGTGGTGTTTCCCACCGGCACTGCCATTTTCGACGACCGGTTGTATGTGTATTATGGAGGCGCCGATACCTGTATCGGTTGCTTTTCGGTAGCGTTGTCAGCGTTGATTGAGGAATTGTTAACCTATAAAAACATGACGTATGATATTAACTCCCCAACAATTCAAAAACAATGAATTGCTGCCCGGACATATTGTACGCCAGCATGGTGAAAACGGGTTATCAGAGTTGCTTTGGTCGAAGCGTGGTAATGACCTCAGCGCCGCTCCTTCCCGGCAAGCGGCAGAAGTGGTGATGTTTACTTCCTTTCCGCCGCGTGAGTGCGGGATCGCAACCTTTTCGCAGGACCTTCGCAACGCTATCTGCCGCCTCTATGAAGATACGGTTACTGTGAGCATCGGCGCGCTTGAACACAAAAACATAGCACACCACTATTCTCCTGAAGTAAAGTATATACTTAAAACGGATGATGAGAAGAGTTACAAGGAAGTCACTTTACAACTGCTGCACAATCCACAGATAAAAGCCATCGTTGTGCAGCATGAGTTCGGGCTATTTGCAGAAGATTGTGAGCAGCATTTCCTGGACATGCTGCGCGCGATGCGGAAGCCCGTCATACTGGCTTTGCATACCGTGCTGCCCAACCCCTCTCCCGCTTTCCGGGAGCGCGTGATCAATCTTTCGGCTATTGCTACCCGGTTGGTAGTAATGACGCAGCACTCAGCATCGCTGCTGCAGCAGGAATATGGTATTGCTGCACACAAGATTGCCGTGATCGCTCATGGAACGCATTACTTCAGCCTGGACGATAAAGAAACCCTGAAGAAAAAATACCAGCTATCAGGCCGCACGGTGTTGAGCACGTTCGGACTGATCAGCCGCAACAAGAGCATTGAAACTACCTTGCAGGCGCTGCCGGAAGTAGTAAAAAAATATCCCCAAACTACTTTCCTGGTGCTGGGCCGCACGCATCCCGGCGTGGTGGCGCATGAAGGAGAATCGTACCGGCAGGAACTGGAAGCCATGGTGGAACGGTTGGGTTTGCAGGAGCATGTGCGTTTTGTGAACCGTTATCTCCCGTTGACAGAGTTGCTGGAATATCTGCGCCTGTCAGACATCTATTTGTTTACCTCCCGCGATCCGCACCAGGCAGTAAGCGGCACCTTTGCTTATGCATTGAGCGCCGGTTGCGCCATCGTATCCACTCCTATACCACATGCGCGGGAAATTCTTGCCAACGGCAGTGGTCTGCTGTTCGACTTCGGCGATTCAGCAGCACTCAGCCGCCAGATACTGCGTTACCTGGATGATCCGCAGTTCCGTCAGACATTGGGTGAAAAAGCTTTGCATACCATTGCCGGTACCGCATGGGACAATGTTGCCATTGCCTGGATGAACCTGTTGCAGGAACTCTGCGGCAATGAACTGAAGCCCGAATACCGCTTACCGGCATTGAACACGGCGCACCTCGAAAAGATGACGGACGGTGCAGGCATGATCCAGTTTGCCCATCTCTCCGAGCCAGCTATTGCGTCAGGCTACACGCTTGATGATAATGCCAGGGCGCTCATTGCATCACTGATGGTGTACCAGCATACCGGCAATGAAAAAATGCTGGAACTGGCAGGCAGGTATCTCAATTTCATACACAATTGTCATTTGCCCGACGGCAGTTTCAACAATTATGTAAATGAAGACGGTTCTTTCAGCGAGCGGAACCACTACGAAAACCTGGCCGACAGCAACGGACGCGCCATATGGGCATTGGGTTACCTGATCAGTATGCAGGACAGTTTGCCGGAGTGGATGAGTGAAAGGGCCAACTGGCTGCTGACCTATGCCATACCGAGGTTACAGTTCCTGGAATCACCGCGCGCCATAGCTTTTGCCCTGAAAGGTTTGTGTTATTACCGGAAAGCAAGGCCGCACTACAACCTGTTCTGGTTGTGCGAAACGCTGGCTGAAAAACTGGTAAGCCTCTACAAAACCTACAGCGACCGGCACTGGAAATGGTTTGAACCTTATCTGACTTATGCCAATAGTGTAATGCCCGAAGCATTGCTGATGCTGTACCAGCTCACCGGCCGGCTGACCTATAAAGAAATTGCCAAAGAAAGCTTCGACTTCCTGTTGTCGTGCACCTTCCAGGGCAACCGCATGAAGGTTATTTCCAACAAAGGCTGGTTGCATAAAGGCCGACAAGCGGAACAATACGGTGAACAACCGATTGACGTAGCCTATACCGTACTGGCGCTGGACCGCTTCTATAAAGTATTTGGAAACGAATTGTATGTGGTAAGGCTGCGGCAGGCAGTGAACTGGTTCCTGGGCGATAATCACCTGCACCAGGTAATGTACAACGCGGCCACCGGCGGTTGTTTCGATGGCCTGGAAGAAAAGAATGTGAACCTGAACCAGGGAGCGGAATCAACTGTTTGCTGGCTGATGACGCAGGTAACGGCAGCACCGTATTTCCATACAGCATCTCAACATGAAACAGTCGCCAACGTATATAAACATACGGCAAAAGTATTGCCATTGCATCAAACAAAAACCGACAAGGTGGAAAGCATGTCACTGCATGCTTCGAAAGAGGAAAAAATTTATTAACGATTTACTGCAGTCATGCGGTTACTTTCAACGGCCCTGCTTTTGCGGGGCCGGTTGTTTTTATACAGCGTACGTACTCGCCCTTCCATTTAAATTCATCCTGTTTGATTTTCCACTTACCACATTGAGTAAGGTGAAGGCCATATCGCCACTATAATATACAATACCAAAGTACCACGACAGCAATGTACCGGCAATGACCAGGAATTTGGGAACATTCAAATGTTTGTGCACTATGAGCGCATATAATTCGCGGATCACATAAAGCAATACAATCACTATATACAGGCCGGTAGCCAATGGTAAGCGCCCATTTACTTTTTACATAAATAAAATCCCCTTCTATAAACCAGTTGAAATTGGCCGGCCCGCTCAAATGCCAGTACAACAGTGGATAAATAGTGGCATAATAAATGGTAATTTTATTTTTTGCGAAATGATATGTAGGGCGCATTATATAAACGCTACCAGTATTGCCGGTATTTTTTCTTTCGCCTTACAGTAAAATCTTTACGCACAAAAAATTTCACCAGCAGCAGGCCCGCAATAAATCCACCGATATGAGCGGCATAGGCAACGCCGCCTGCCTCCTGTCCGCCCAACGCGCCAAGCCCGTTGATCACCTGGAATACAAACCAAAGCCCCACTGCTATAAAAGCCGGCAAGGAAATCAGTCCGAAGAATGTCCACACGTGTACCGCACGCGAAGGATGCATCAGCATATATCCGCCCAACACACCCGATATGGCGCCTGATGCGCCAAGACTGGGTATAAGTGTATCCTGGCCAAAGAAAACCGTACTGAACACATGCGCCAGTCCGGCCAGTATGCCGCACAACAAATAAAAGAAGAGATAGCGGCCATGCCCCATCTCATCTTCGAGGTTATCGCCAAAGATCCAGAGAAACAGCATATTCCCGGCAATATGCGCCACTCCGCCATGCATGAACATGGAAGTGAGCAGGGTCAGGTATACCGGTATGGCAGTGGGTTGCAATCCGGGCAGCTCCAGCCACTGGCCGGTCAACGGGTCGAGCTGCATGCGGGATTTGGTAATGATATCACTGCCCGTAAGAATTTCTTCCGGCACTGTGGCGTAGGCAAACAGTACGTTCATATTCCTTCCGAAATCCTGCCAGAAAATATACACGAGCACGTTCAATGCTATCAACAGGTAGTTGATATAGGGTGTTGTCCGCCTGTCGCGGTTATCGTCGCCTACAGGAAGTAGCATGCGTTTTTTGTTTGGTATGCAAATGCTGTTCCGGCAGTAAATTTAGGGTTTTGGATTGTTATATGGAGTGGTGGAGGAGGGGCAGCACGGGTGCGTGAAATATGGCAGTTCGAGATTAATGTGTTTAGGTCATACAACACCGTTATAACCCGTCCCGCAAGCTTCTTTGGAGGCGTTTGCTATGCCCGTGCTTTATAGGCTCACCTGCCACCTATTTAGTTCACCGTCGCTGGTCAGGCGTTCGTTATGTCCTGAATTTTATATGCCCTGCAACCGCCATCTTACGCGCTCCTGAACAGAGTAACCAATGCCCGTGTAGCCTTCAGCTTTTTCGTCTAACCGCTGCCCTACGCACTCATTCCGCCGTGCAGCCCCGGTTTGTGCATCACCAACCGGTCCTTAACTTTAATGAAACCTTTTTGTATGAAACAACTTTTTGCCATTGCTTTTCTTTGTTTGTCCTGCACATCGTTTGCTCAAACCGATAGTACCAACGTTCAGTTCCTCAACCCCTCCACAGTAGCAAAGCCCAACGGTTATTCACATGCGGCCGTGATTGACCTGGGCACCTGCACCATGGTGATCCTGTCCGGCCAGGTAGCCCTGGACCAGCAAGGCAATCTCGTGGGCAAGGGCGATATGGAAAAACAGGCCGAACAGGTGTTTCGCAATATCAAAGCCATTGCCGAAGCAGCCGGTGGTTCCATGGACCATGTGGTAAAACTGAACTTCCTGGTAACAGATGTTGCGCACATTCAGGCCATCCGGCGCGTACGCGACCGGTTTATCAACACCAAAACACCCCCTGCCAGCACGTTGGCGCAGGTTAGCAGGCTTTTCAGAGACGATATCCTCATAGAAATTGAGGCTACCCTGGTGATCCCCCGAAAGTGAACAACGCTATTCATTTCCTGATCATAACACTTTATAAAAATCAACTATTTATAAATCAGAAAGGGCAGTTTTGTCTATATATTTAAGGGTTTTGAATACTTCAACCGCTCAGAAAACGTTATATCCCAGGTAATAAATCCAAAATCCTGTCAAAAATGAAAAGCGCCCTAACCCTTATCGCCTGTAGTTGCATTGCTACTACAGTCTTTTCCCAGCAGTACACCGGTTACGTGTACGACAATTATGCCGGTACGCAAAGTGTCGTGTACAATCCCGCCCTGGTAGCCGGAAGCAAGTACAAGGTAGACATCAACCTGGCGTCTGCCAGTTTTCTGGCGGGCAATAATGCCTGGGAGCTGGACAAGAAAAAGATGTTTCGCTTCGACCTCTCGGGATTGCGCGAGGGTACACATTACTTCAAATCTGCCAATACCGATAACAAGAAGCTGTGGATGAATACCGACATCATGGGACCTTCATTCATGCTATCTATAGGCGCCAAAAACGGTATTGCGCTCACTACGCGCCTGCGTACTGTTGCCAATGAATATAATCTCAGCAACAACACGTTTCAGTTCTTCAACAGCGATGGGGGACTTTTCGATACAGACATCCACGAAGAAAATGTGCAGTTAAAAGCACATGCGTTCGCAGAGGCAGGCCTCACTTATGGCAGGATTCTTTACCAGAACGAAACCCATGTACTGAAAGCAGGTATAACGGGCAAGTATATTCTTGGTGCCGGCGCAGGCGCCTTTTATTCAAGGAACATGCTGATCAACATCAACCCGGCAAAGGATTTCAATGCCCTTACCGGCGATGTACACGCAAAATATTCTTCCAACATCGATGCACTGGAAGATGGAAATTTCTCCGACATTTTCAACAATGCCAAAGGCAATGGCGGCTGGGGCGTAGACGTGGGCTTTGTGTACGAATGGCACCCGGCCGGCAGGAAAAAAGATTCTGCCAAAACCCATTGGCTGCAAAATGACCCTACGCCTTACAAACTGCGCATAAGCGCTTCACTCACCGACCTGGGCATGGTACGGTATAAGAACTCGCCGCACGGCAACAGTTACGTGATCAATGCAGCCGGTTACAACACCGATGAGTTCAATAAACCTGATGGTGAAAGTTTTGATGATTATTTCAACCGGCTTGAGACCATGGGCATTCTCACACCCGAGGCGTGGGAAGAAAAACTGAAAGTGAAGTTGCCGATGGCCATTCGCGCGGATGTGGATTATCATATTTACAAACCTTTCTTTATTAATGCAGGCGCCGTCATCAATATGATCTCCAAAACTGATCAGTTGAGCGCGCATTATACTACCTCCTTTACGGTTACACCACGTTTTGAAAAGAAATGGTACAGCATTTATTCACCGGTATATTATAACCTGGAACAGGAAAAAATAGCCTGGGGAGCCGGTTTTCGTGTGGGTCCCTTGTTTGTTGGCTCTGCTTCTGTGCTGAGCAATCTCATCAGCAAGGATAATATCAGCGCCATGGACGTGCACGTAGGGCTGCATATCCCCATCTTCAAAGCTTCCAACAAGAAGAAGGAGAAGAAAGAGCAGCAGGCTCAGAAGAAGGAAGAAAAAGAAGAAAAGAAAAAAGAAGAAGAGAAAGAAGACGCAGATGCGAAGTCTGTTAAAGACACCGACGGTGATGGTGTAACCGATGATAAAGATGAATGTCCGGATGTAGCTGGCGAAATTGCGCTGATCGGTTGCCCCGACAAGGATGGCGACGGTGTGGCCGATCACAAAGACCGGTGTCCCGATATAGCCGGTTCTGTTAAATATGACGGCTGTCCCGTACCGGATACAGACGGTGATGGAGTGAATGATGAAGTGGACAATTGTCCTGACCTGGCCGGCCCTGTAGAATACGGCGGATGCCCTGAACATGTGAAGAGAGAAGTAAAAGACAAAGTGCTGTCTGCAGCACGCAGAATACACTTCGTAACCGGACAGGCCACCATCCAGAAGAGCGCCTACCCGCAATTGAACGCAATTGTGAAAATTCTGAAGTCTGATCCGAACCTGCGCCTGTCTATCGATGGACATACAGACAATGTGGGCAGCGATGCGTTCAATGATGCCCTGTCTGTTCGCCGCGCCCAGGCTGTAAAAACGTACCTCATGAGTAAGGGTATTGCCGAATACCGTCTCTCGGCCCAGGGCTTTGGCAGTTCAATGCCGATAGATGACAACAGGACCATTGCAGGCCGTGCGAAGAACCGGCGCGTGGAAATGTATCTCGGCTATCAATAAGAAGTTATAAAAGTTAAATGGCTGAATTGTTTGAACGTATTCTCAAATAATTCAGCCATTTTTCATTTCCTGCCTGCTGTTTTCCTATTACTTCGCAGCAAGATCAAACTTGCGGAAGATGTTGTTGACGCTGGACTGGATCTCTTTCTTCGTCACATTCCTGCTGTTCACTTCGTCGGTGGTCCAGCCCTGCCAGATGGTTTTATCGGTACGGGCGTCCATCATGGTGATGGTAAGCGTGCCTTCTCTTACCGACACCGTATTGTTGTCGTAGCCCAGGAAACGGGAAGGATAATAAATCCGGCCAAACCGCCTGGTATACGGATTATAAAATACCCGGCTGAAGGGTTGTGAATACACCGGATTGCTGGTTTCGCGGGTAGTTTTTTCCACCAGCATATCATAGCTGATCAGCACATCGGGTTTGCTGGTGTTCAGCACCCACCCTTCTTTTTGCAGTTTGGCGTTGACCGCTTCCTGTACATGTTTTTTTAACAAATCGTTTTTCGGACGGTCTTTCCCCTCACTGCTTTTCGTTTCCACCCATGCATAGGTCCGGTACCGGCTGAAATCGGCCGTGTCGTCCTTTTCCACGTAAGCCGGTGCGGCGCAACCCACCACCAGCAATACAGGCAGCACCAGGACCAGTAACCCCTTTAGCGTTTTCATAACATATCATTTAAAATGTTGAATAAATGGAATAACCCTCAATAACTAATAAACGTTAGTTATCAAAAATCCCTTTGTAAGAAAATGTGAAGAATTCCGGGAACGAAGCGGCGGGGGGCAACCGTGGAAAATACCGGGCGCCGGGCATGTTGAATGATGATAAGCGACAACGAGGTGTGCTTGCATGAAAAATATTCGCAGATGGGCCGGGAGACAGATGGGTACCTGTCAAATTGATGTAAAAAAAAGCAGCCCCGTGTACGCGGGGCCGCTTCAATTCACATGAGAAAACGAAAGAACTAATCTACATGCCTAAAAATTTGGGTGCTGTTTTGATTGCTGCCTCTTGTCTCTCTCACACAGCACCACAGACAGAGGGTACTCGTATATTTCGTTCACCGGTATTTTATCCAAATACATACCAGCCTCTGGCCGCAATGCCTGCGCTTTACCCTCTACAGGCAAGACCAGGAGATGTGGGGACGTGTGAAAAAAATTGCTCATTATTACAGCTTACGGAAAAGGCAACATGCACGGGTTCTGAAGATGCAAGGCGTTCCTGTTCCTTTGATATCGGACCAAAAAAAGGCAGCTCCGAAGAATCGGAGCTGCGGTGTCACATGAGAAAATTTACAACAGCAATCTGCGTCACATTTCCAGGAAGATTGCTGTGCGAGTGTTGATTTCCTGGAAAAGAGTTTCTAATAATTTTAATAACCCGTTGCTTATAACAGGTACGGTACTGGTAACGATATTACCAGTGCGTTATTACAGTTAAATTATAATCGCTTGAAAAAGATATGGACTGAAATCAACTGGTAGTGCCGGAACCGGCCGCTTCTTCAATTTACTTTCCAGTGCAGTTTTTGGCATGAACTGATGTACTGGCAAGCGTCCGCAATTTATTCAGGATAGATGAAACATTCAAGAATTGTTTTCTCATGACTTTTGTTTTTTTGGCTATGAAGGTGGTAAAGTGCAATAAAAAGTTGCGCTGAATATTGCACCAATGCGAATATCCTAAAAAATTATCTAATTACCCACAACAATAATCCCTGAAAACGACCGCTTGCAAAATAGATGCGTCACATGATAAGTATGAAATCTGCGCTCATGCATGCCTGGCTTCGCATCACGCTCATGGTAAATGGTGATTTTCGCAAATGGTACATGTTGCAGTTGAAAGAAAATCAATAGTAAAAATATTTTAATAGCTGCTAAGCCCGCAATGCGGCTATAAAGAAACTTATTTTGGCGTGCAGGTCTTCGGGCCGGAAAGGTTTATGGATGAAATCTGTAAATCCTTTTTGCAGCAGGTCTGCCTGCATGTTGTCGTACACAGCCGCCGTAAAGGCCACTACGGGGATCGTGGCGTTCATTTTCCGAATTTCCTTCAGGGCTGCTTCACCGTCCATTTCGGGCATCTCAAGGTCAATCAGCAAGAGGTCGAAATGGCTTTTCTTGAATAGTTCTACAGCTTCGCGGCCATTGGTGGCTTCGGCCACCGACACGCCCCATTTGGTAAGGAATCGCCGGGCAATAGACAGGTTCACCGGGTTGTCTTCAGCCACCAATATGCGTACGCCTTCCAGCGATTCAAGATGCTTGATATTGTCTTCGTTGATGTACCGCTTCCGGTCGATGTTGATCTTCAGCTCCACTGTGAAGTGAAAAGCACTGCCCTTCCCTTCTTCGCTTTCGAGCAGCAGGTCGCTGTTGAACTTGTTGACGATTTTTTTGGTGATGGCCAGCCCCAGGCCGGTGCCGCCGTATTTACGCGTGGTATTTACATCGGCCTGTGTAAAGCTTTCAAATATTTCTTTGTGTTTGTTGCGGGGAATGCCAATGCCAGTGTCCATCACAATAAACTGCAGCGTGGCCATGGCGCTGGATGAAAACAGTTTGCGCACTGCCAGCGTAATGCTTCCTTCGTGCGTAAACTTCACGGCGTTGGAAAGCAGGTTGCTCAATACCTGGTTCAGCCTTGTTTCGTCGGTAATGAACTCCATGTCGAGCCGCTCATCGATATCGGTCCTGAATTCCAGTCCTTTTGCTTTTGCCTGCACGGCAAACTGGGTAGCTACCTGTTGCAGGAATTCCTTCATGTTAACCGGCGCCTCGGCCAGTTCCAGTTTACCAGCTTCAATTTTGTTGTAATCCAGGATATCGTTGATGAGCATCATCATGTGCTCCGAGGAGAATTTCAGAATATCCAGCTGCGCCTTCTGCGCCGGTAAATGTTCTTCCTGCAGCAGCAGGTTGGACGCGCCGATAATGCCATTCAACGGCGTGCGCAGTTCATGGCTCATGTTACTCAGGAAACGCGATTTGGCGCGCGCTGCGGCTTCGGCCTTTTCCTTTGCCTTCATCAGCTCAAACTCCGCCATCTTTACGTTAGACACATCGAGGATACTGATCTTCGTATAAGGAACATCTTTATAGGCAAAGGGCACCACGCTCACAAAACCGTAAATCACCCTGCCCGATTTGGAAGTAAAACTGAGTTCGCCCTGCCAGTTGCGGAATTCGTCGCCGTCGGCACCGTCAACCGATTTGAATATTTTCACCTGGTCTTCATCAAACCATTGTTCCAGTTGCGTGCCTTCTATTTCGCGCTTTTCACTGAGGTCAAACAGTTCGAGGGCGCGCTGGTTGCAACTGGCAATGATATTGGATTGGCGGAACACGATAAACACACCGTCGAGCGAAGTATTGAAGATGGTATCACCGAATTTTTTTTCCTGCAGAATGGCCACTTCATTGTCTTTGTTCACCCGCAAAATGGCATAGGAGAAAATGATGGTCATGGCGAGTGAGATCACCAGGTTGCTGCTGTACAGCGTATTGTACAATGCGGCGTTGATGTTCTGTATGTTGTTTTCATAGGGAATGTACTTCAAACAAATAAATGAGGAGCCCACTGTGATGGCATATACAATCAGCAGCTCCCAGAAATTGCGGCGCAGGCTTACCACGAACGTGAGTACCAGGAAGTAGGGAAAATACAGCAGGTATTCCCCTGCCCGCGATCCCTCAATGTAACTGATGATGACGAGATACAGGTTTACATTCACAACGGCAAGAATGCGCCCTGCCAGCAAACGCTTTCTTGAACCGAGATAAAATGCCAGCAGGAAAAAATAGGCGCTCGTAATGTTTACCAGCGCGCTGATATACAGCTTATGGTAGAAGTAAGATATGACGGAGAGAAAATTAACCAGCAGCGCGAGAATGGTAAACTGGTTAAACCGTATGATCTTTTTCCGTTGATCGCGGGAAATGCCTTCTTCCAAACCTGAATACACAATCTCCCGATAAATAGACCACACGAGATATAATAATTTCTCCTTCATAGAGTTATTGGATCATAGGCAGTGAAATAAAACGTTCGCAGTAATACCCTTTAAAAACGAAAAAACCGCCATTCTATTTTCCTATGGAGCCGAATAGTTTTTCTAAGAAGTTCATTTTCAATGAAAAAATTGATAGTGACTATCTCTACGGTCTGTACGCAGACGATTATGTGTACATCGAGGAAGTGTTTGCTACCACATTGCAGCACTTCGATGCCGACTTTGAAAGGCTGAAAGCGGCCTGGGAAGAAGGAAACCTGCACGACCTCAAAAAGGCGGCGCACAAGCTGAAACCCACTTTTGGTTTTGCCGGACTGACAGCAGTACAGGAACAATTGAAACAGTTCGAGGATTTATGTCAAAATTCTACCTCAACAGCGCAATTAAAATCTGATTATACACGAATAGTAACTACATTAGCCGAAAGTAAAGACCTTATAGCATCTGAATACCAAAAACTGAAAGTTTTCAACGCTAACCCCTTATGAGCTGGAGTTGTGTCATTGTTGAGGACCTGCAGGTGGCCGCAGATTACCTGGCCAAATGCTGTGAAAAATCAGGACAGGTAGAAGTGAAGGCGCATTTTACCAACGTGGCAGAAGCACTGGAATACCTGAACAAGCATTCGGTAGATATTTTATTTCTTGATGTGGAAATGCCGGGCGCTTCAGGATTTGAACTGCTTGACCAACTGGCCTATTTTCCCAAAGTATTTCTCACTACCAGCAAATCAGAATATGCGTACGACGCATTTGAGTACAACGTAACGGACTTTCTCAAAAAACCCTTCACCTTCCAACGCTTCCAGGAAGCCCTGAACAAACTCACGCAGAGCGGAGGCGATAACAATATCAGCAGCACGGCTGCCGATCACATTTTTATCAAAAGCGATGGCAAACTGGTGCGATTGAACAACGACGATATCCTGTTCATCGAAAGCATGGGCGATTATGTAAAATTTGTTACGCCCGACAAGAAGTACATCACGCACAATACCATCAAGAACCTCGAAGAAAAAGTGAACCGGCAATACTTTATCAAAGTGCACCGGTCGTACATCATCAACATCACCAAGATCGATGACATCCGCGAGAACGACCTGTATATCAAGGGCCACGAAATACCCGTGAGCAAGGCCCATAAGCAGGACGTGCTTAAACGGCTCAATATTCTCTGATCGTTCATCGTCATTTCCCGCATTTTCGTCGCCAATTGGCCCCCAAACGACTAATAAATTTCCTTTGCGGCCGGTTGTTTACCACCTTTGTATTGTTAACCCGCTAAACCCTAAAGCGTAGAAAAGGAGAGAGAAAGAGAAAATACCGTAACACCTAAACCCTCTCTTTTCTCTTCAAGGAAACCAAACGGGTGCCAGCCAAAACGAACCGTATATACTACCCATCAGCACCTGCCAGGTTTCCGTAAGTTCTGGAACAGATAACGAGTTATTTAATCCGTACTCTATAACTTATTAATTGTGACGGTTACACTGAAAAGCCCATTCCTCCCAGGAGGAGAATCTGAAATCCGTTCGCTATGAAAACATGAGTATTTGTCATTCCTCCAGCCTTACTCATAACATGCATAGGATTTCATTTTACCGACTGCCGGACCTATTACTACAGGTCCGGTTTTTTTTTTTGCATTGCAGTACTGGTTTGGGTACCGAGGTTCCCGATTAGCAGCACACCAACCCGACCATAGTGCAATTATCGCATGATTTTACGCCGTATACCTTCATGAAGATTTACAAATACCAGTACACCCCCATCCGCTTGACGGACAAAACCGTTCATTCATCGACATAAGGTTTTCATTGATCGAAAAAACTGGCAAATGAACAAATTATAAACAAACTTTAAGTATTGCTCATAGGCAACATAGTGAGTTTCACAATATACCAAAATCCATACAGGCGTCACGGAGCCTATCCTGAGAAAACCCCTGATCCTTGATCCGCTGAAAAAACCCGTACCATCTCCTCGGAGAAAAACCGGAGCAATCTGAGCCCTATAGATGAATTGAAGGTGATTTACCCCTAAGTAAGAAAGTATTCAGGAGCTGCCCCGTGAGGCAGCTTTTTTACGTCAACCCTATCTCATAGTGCATCTCCGGAATCTCTACGTCATCAAACCCTTTTTTCATTAAGCGTTCGCGGAATTGTTGCTGAACTGCGTATTCTCCGTGCACCAGGAATAAACGACGCACCTGTCGCACATCCTGGCAGGCGAGGAATTGGGAAAGGTCTTCATAGTCCCCATGCGCGCTCATGCTGCGAATGGCGCCAATGGTGGCATGTACTTCATGCAGGATACCGAAAATGGAAACTTCTTTCTTGCCGGCCAACAGCCGCCCGCCGAGCGAATCGGGTTCGCAGTAACCGGTCATGAGAATGGTATTGCGGCTGTTTTCGATATTGTTGCTGATATGATGCTTTACGCGGCCGGCTTCCGCCATACCACTGGCAGAAATGATCACGCAGGGACCATTGCGAAAGTTGAGCATCTTCGATTCATCCACCGACTTGATAAATTTCAACCCTTTGAATGAAAAAGGATCGGAGTCGGTTTCCAATATCTTTTGAATCCTCCGGTTGAAGTACTGCGGATAGCGTTTAATCAACGCCGTTGCTTCCATACTCAACGGACTGTCTACAAAATAATCCAGGTCGGGCAGGCGCCTTTCCAGTTCGAGCTGATTCAGGGCATATAACAATTCCTGCGTGCGCCCTACGCTGAAGGCCGGCATAATGAGTTTGCCTTTCTTTTGCAGGCAGGTTTCTTCAATCCACTTCAACAGCAAATCCGGTGTGGTAACATTCAGTTCATGCAGGCTGTTACCATAGGTAGACTCAAGAATGATGTAATCCGCCTGCGGGAAATGGGCGGGCGAACGCAATATGGCATCGCGGTAGCGGCCTACATCACCGCTGAAGGTGAGTTGTACTTCCCTGCCGTTCTCCTTAATGCGAAGGTGCACAGCAGCACTGCCTATAATGTGACCGGCATCGGTAAACAGCACCTGCACTTGCTCATCAATAGTATGCCATTGATCGTATTCCACTTCATGGAACAAAGGAAAGCTGGCTTCTGCATCTTCGGCAGTATACAGCGGCCGCAAATAGGGCTGGCCTTCGGCCGCACGCTTCTTGTTGGCATATTTGATATCATCTTCCTGTATGGCCGCTGAATCTTCCAGCAGTATTTGCGTAAGGTCGCGGGTGGCAGGGGTGCAATAAATTTTTCCGTTGAAGCCGTCTTTCACCAGTTTGGGAATAAGACCGCTATGGTCTATATGCGCATGCGACAGGATAAGACAACTGACTTCCGCCGGGTCGAAGCCCCATGTCCTGTTCAGCGCATCAGTGTCTTTGCCCATGCCCTGGAACATGCCGCAATCGAGCAGGTATTTCTTTCCGTTCTTTAAGGTAAGCAGGTGTTTGGACCCGGTTACCGTGCGTGCCGCACCGTGAAAGGCTATTTTCATATGTATTCGCGTATCGTTACGGGTTAGTTGATTGCAGGCAGAATGGGGTAATTGTTACCCGGTAACCTGGCAATCGCACAACAATATAAGTAGGTAATCGGTAACCAGCAACACAATATTCCCACCTGGTGGTATGCAGTTATTCCCACTATGTGGTATTCTTTACCAGTGGTAAACACATTACCTTCCAGCGCTGATCAAATACGAGGCAGGTCCTCATTACCTTAAAAACTTATCTATGGCAACGAAAAAGAAAACTGCCCGCAAGGGTAGTAAAAAACCGGCTGCACGGCCTGCAGCCCAAAAGAGCAAGGGCAAAAAAGCGGTTGGCCGCAAAGCCGCCGGCAAAAAACGGGCGGCGCCCATACCGATCAAAACTACCACAGTGATTTATGTAGATTCCTGCGCCTTCTTTCCGCTGGAAAGCAGCAGTGGTTGGCTGGATGGCGCCCAGGAGGGCCGCTGCACCACCACACCACGCCACTCCTTACTGGCGCCTTTACCATTGCCGGTAAAAGCTACCATCCATTCCATCACTGTTTATTACATGAATACTACCCAGGAGTATATGCAGGCGTCCATTTTGAGAAAAAGCATTGACCACCATTGCAACACTGATGAATATGCGGTGTCGCTGGAAGCGCTACCACCTGCCACACTGCCGCCAGACAATTTTGTAGCCAAAGTAATTGACCATTTTGCAGACGGTGGTGTGGTAATGGACAAATATCTCTATTTCATAGAAGTGGGTAACACCATCAACGATGGGTTGGCAGGTGTAAGAAAAGTGAGAGGCATGCGGATTGAATATTCATTGCCCACTGTAAAATAAACACCGGCAGATGATTGTTGAATGGTTAGCTTGTTGAACCGGCAGTAACAGCTCATCAGGCTAACCATTCAACTTTTATAACACTTCTACCTGGTTTCTCAGCAGATCATCAAAATCTTCACGCTTGCGGATGAGGTGCGCCTTGCCGTCTATTACCAGCACTTCGGCCGGACGAAACCGGCTGTTGTAATTGGAGGCCATTTCATACCCGTAAGCGCCGGCATTGCGAAACACGAGGTAATCGCCTTCGCGTATCTCGGGCAGGTGGCGGTCTTCGGCAAAAGTGTCGGTTTCGCAGATATTACCCGCAACAGTATATTTTTTTAACGGGCCGTGGGGGTTGGAAATATTTTCAATGATGTGATAAGCGCCGTAAAACATCGGGCGGATGAAATGGTTCAGCCCGGTATCCACGCCGGCAAAGGTGGTAGACGCAGTGGGCTTCAACACATTGACGGTTGTCACCAGGTAGCCGCATTCGCTCACCAGGAATTTGCCCGGTTCAAACCATACCTGCAAATGGCGCCCTGTTTTTTGTTCAAAGTCAGCAAAAGCCTTTGCCACCGTTTGCCCGGTAGCATTGATGTCGCTACCCTTTTCACCGGGTTTATAAGGCACTTTAAAGCCTCCGCCCAGGTCGAGAAACTGTACGTTTGGGAAACGGTCAACCAGGCCGAGCAGCACTTCTATGCCTTTGGCCAGCGCCACATCTTCAATTTCACTGCCGGTATGAATATGCAGTCCGTGTATCAACAACCCGGTACGCTTTACCAGCGCCAGTACTTCGTCTACCTGCTCCAGCGGAATGCCGAATTTGCTTTTGTCGTGCCCGGTGGATATTTTGATATTGCCGCCGCTCATGATGTTCGGCCGCAGGCGGATACCCACCGGATAGGTATGACCGAATTTTTTGGCGAATTTTTCCAGGTTCGACAGGCTGTCGATATTGATATGCACGCCCAGTTGCCGGGCCGCTTCAATTTCAGTAAAAGAAATATTGTTGGAGGTGTACAGAATGCGCTTTGGTTCAAAGCCTGCGCGGATGGCCATGATCACTTCATTGATGGAACTGCAGTCTACATCGCAGCCCAGACTTTTGATATACCGCAGGATGTTGATGTTGGTAAGCGCTTTGGATGCATAAAAAAAACGAACATCGGCAGCTGCAAAAGCGGCCTTGAGCTTTGTGTACTGCTCTTTAATTTTTTCTGCGTGATAAACATATACGGGCGTGCCGTACTCCTGTGCAATGGTTGTAAGTAATTCCCCGGGAATTTGTTGAGACATAAATGCGAATATAGTAAGAACCGTGCAACGCTTTATTGCTCTTCTCTTGATTCCTGTTCATCATTGTTCTCGTCCTGATTGTCTTCTTCGCTGGGACGAGCTTCTTCAATCAGTTCGCCATCTTCGCGCACGGCAAAACCGGTAGTAGGTTCTTCTGTGTCGTTGTCCTGCCCTGTATCACCGGCATCACCGGCATCACCGGTTTCTTCAGCAGGTGGTTCTTCCGGCAATTCAGTGTTCAAGTCGGCAGTGGGCGCGCTTTCGGGATCGGCAGGCGCTTCGCTGTTAACAATGGTAGGATTGACAATTGATTCGTCAAACACTTCCTTCAGCTTGGGCAGGTCATCGGGCGAATTGATGCCGAAGTAATCCATAAAGCTTTTGGAAGTGCCGTATACCAGCGGATGGCCGGGCATGTTTTCGTTTCGGCCAACAATTGCAATCAGGTCCTTTTCCAGCAGCTTCTGAATGGCGTAGTCGCTGCTCACACCGCGAATAGCTTCAATTTCCGCTTTGGTCACCGGCTGCTTGTAGGCAATAATGGCCAGGGTTTCCATGGCCGCGGTAGACAGGCGTTTGAGGAATTTTTCACCATTCAGCTGCGCAACGGTTTTATGGTATTCTTTTTTGGTAAGGAATTGCCAGCCGCCACCGCTCTGCCGCACACAGAAAGGATAGAATTCGGCATTATACTTCTCTACTATTCCTTCCATGGCAGACTCTACCTGCTCCAGCGTGACCTTGTCTTCCATAAAGCCAAAGGCGTTATTGATAAGATCGGTCAGTTCCAGGGTAGTCAATGGCCTGTCGCTGGCAAACACCAAAGCTTCTATGTGCGGTATGAGATTGCTAATTTCCATTGTTGTTGTGCGGATTGGCGAATTGCAAATGTGCGAATTAAAAACAAAAAGCCATAATAATTCAGCACATCAATTTTTCACGTGTTTCCATCAACCCTGTAGCGCTGCTGCACCGCTAACAATTTCAGTCAATTCGGTAGTAATAGCCGCCTGACGTGCCCGGTTGTAAGAAATTTTGAGGTTGCGCAACAATTCGTTAGCGTTTTCGGTGGCCTTGTCCATGGCAGTCATCCGGGCGCCGTGCTCAGAAGCGTGCGCATCAAGCACTGCCTTGAACAGTTGCGTGTTCAGGATTTTGGGCATCAGCTCGGCCACCAGTTGTTCTTTGGCAGGTTCAAAAATGAAATCGCTTTGTTTGGCGCCTTCTTTTTTCTGCACTTTGGGGATAGGCAGGAAGCGCTCAGTTACAAAACGCTGTACAGCGGCATTGCGGAACTCGCTGTACACAATCTCCACCACATCAAATTCCTTTGCCTCGAACGCTTTAACGGCTGCCTGGGCGCAGGCCTGCACGTTTTCGAAGGTGAGGTTAAGGAAGATATCTTTATAAGTGGCATCAGTATTGAACTTATTCTTGCTGAAATGTTCATATCCCTTTTTGCCAATGGCCCAGATGGTCACATTGCCTTTGGCATGCTGGGCAGCATATTGCTCGCGAATGGTTGATTTGGCCAGTTTGATCACGTTGCTGTTATACGCGCCGCACAGACCGCGGTCGCTGGTGATCACAATCAACAGCACTCTTTCCACCGGTCTTTCAACCGCCAGGTTCATCCCTATTTCGCCTTCAGAACTGCTCACGATATTGCTCAGCACTTCCTGCAGTTTACGGGCATAGGGACGCATCTGCACAATGGCATCCTGTGCCTTTCTCAATTTGGCAGCGCTCACCATTTTCATTGCCTTGGTAATCTGCTGCGTATTCTGAACCGATTTGATGCGGTTACGAACTTCTTTTAACTGGCCGGCCATGTTGTTTTAGTGTTTAATGCTTCTTGCTGAAGGGCAAATGCTGCGCAAACTGCTGCAACACTCTCCCTAATCATTTATAAATCAACGTGTTAACAATTCCTCTTTACGTTGAAAATGAAATCGGCCGCAAAGGTAGCGCAAAGCGCTCATAATTCAATTAGGCTGTGGAAAAAAGCGGGATAGGCCTCTCCCGCTAACCTTTTTGTATTCTATAAATTATTCCCCACTTTTGCCTTTCCATATGACAAAGAAAGACGAAGAGCCTATTATCCTGGTTACCAACGACGACGGTATTACAGCACCTGGTATTCGCAACCTGGTGGAAGCAGTGAAAGACCTGGGTAAGATTGTGGTAGTGGCGCCAGACAAGCCCCAGTCCGGTATGGGCCATGCCATCACTATTGGCCAGCCGCTACGGCTTACCTCCATCAATGTATTTGGCGATATTGAAGCCTGGCAATGCTCCGGTACCCCGGTTGACTGTGTAAAACTGGCCGTAGATAAAATCTTGCACCGTAAACCCGATCTCTGCCTGAGTGGTATCAACCACGGCGCCAATCATTCCATCAACGTTATTTATTCCGGCACCATGTCGGCCGCCGTGGAAGCTGCCATTGAAAGTATTCCTTCTGTAGGATTTTCCTTGCTGGATTATAGCATAGAAGCCGATTTTACTGCAGCACGCAAGTATGCCCGCATCATCGTGCAGCACATGCTGAAGAATACGCTGGACAAACATACCATCCTGAACGTAAACTTCCCTGCTGTAAGCGACGAACTCATCAAAGGCATCCGCATCTGCCGGCAGGCCTATGCGAAGTATGAGGAAGATTTTATAGAACGCAATGATCCCTCGGGCCGCAAGTATTACTGGCTTACCGGTGAATTTGTAAACTTCGATAAGGGAACCGACACAGATGTATGGGCGCTGGAAAATAATTACGTAAGTGTAGTGCCCGTGCAATTTGACCTGACCAATTACGTTCTTAAGGAGAAACTCGAAAAAACCTGGAAACTGTAATGTTCAAAAAAGATAATCTCCGTTTTGGCATAATGCTGGGATTTGTTGCCCCTCTGCTCAGCCTGGTGATTTACTATTTTGTTCGGTTTTCACAGTTTTCAGTAGGCGATGTGCTCCGCTTCATGGCGCAGAACAAACCGCAGATTACTGCTGTGGTAGTGCCCTGCCTGGTGCTGAACATTGCGCTGTTCACTTACTACATTAACACGCACCGCGACAAAACTGCAAAAGGGATTTTTGCGATCACGCTCATTTACGCTATAGCGGCGTTGCTGATCAAGCATTTGATTTAAGCTGCAATTTACCGGGTATAATTGCCCTGGCGAATGCTCTATTGCCTGTGCGGCCCGGTTTACATTCCTGCATCATGTTGCCCTGTTTTCATTGATACATGGTTGCGCGCCCCTTACAATCCTCGAGCCACTTCCCCGCCAGTCCCTTCTTCCTTGTTGTGTCTTCGTCTGTTCTTATCTTCGTCCCCATGCGCTATTACATCATCGCCGGAGAGGCGTCAGGAGATTTGCATGGTAGCAACCTGATCCGGGAAATACGCCAACGCGATACAACGGCCGTGGTCCGTTGCTGGGGCGGCGACAGGATGCAGCAGGCAGGCGGCGAACTGGTAAAACATTACCGCGACCTGGCTTTCATGGGCTTCATTGAAGTGGTGAAAAACCTCGGCACCATTCTCAAAAACCTGCGATTTTGCAAGGAAGACATTACACGCTTTCAACCCGATGCGCTCATTCTGATCGACTATCCCGGCTTTAATCTTCGCATTGCCGAATGGGCCAAAGCGCAGGGCCTCAAAGTAATTTATTATATCTCTCCGCAGGTATGGGCCTGGAAAGAAAACCGCGTGAAGAAAATGAAACAGCATATAGACAAAATGCTGGTAATTCTTCCGTTTGAAAAAGAATACTACAAAAACAAATGGCAGTGGGACGTAGAATATGTAGGGCATCCGCTGGTGCAGGTGATCGATGAGTACCAACAGCAGAAAGCTGCATTCCCATCAGACCGGCCCGTGATTGCCCTGTTGCCCGGAAGCAGGAAACAGGAAATACTCAAGAAGCTTCCGGTAATGCTGGAAGTAAGCAAGCATTTTCCTGGCTATGAATTTGTGGTAGCCAGGGCGCCGGGACAGGAAGACACCTTTTACGAATCGCTGCTGCAACCCTACCCCAACGTGCGAGCCGTAAGCGATCAGACCTATGCCTTGTTATCAACAGCTACGGCCGCGCTGGTTACTTCCGGAACGGCTACGCTTGAAACCGCCCTGTTTGGCGTGCCGGAAGTGGTTTGCTATAGAGGCAGCAATATCTCTTACCAGATCGCCAAACGCCTGATCAAGGTAAAATACATTTCGCTGGTAAACCTGATCATGGACAAGCTGGTGGTAAAAGAACTGATCCAGCATGATCTAACGGTGGAGAACCTCCGAAAAGAACTGAACGAATTATTACACAATAACGAAAGAAAAAAACAATTGCAGGCAGATTATGCAGCGCTGAAAGATTTGCTGGGCAAAGGCGGCAAAGCTTCGGCAAGGGCTGCGGAAAGCATTGTGCATTTTTTGAACGCTACAACCTGAATAGCAAGGGAACTGCAGTATCCCCGCCAAATTATTTCCGGAAGAACAGCAATCGCACAAGGATAATGATGATCGCTACCAGGAACATGAACAGCGATATCCGGTTTATGCTATGCATATAGCGCATCCATTGGGTATGCGGCGCATTCGGATCCCGTTTTTTGATATAGAAGTATTCTGCCAGTTGTCTCCAGAAACCCATAAGCCTTGCTTTATTCACTTTCGTGTAAAATTACATACATCAGGTTGAAGTCCCGGACAAGTTTTTCATGGGAAAAAGGCCGTGTAATCTGCACGGGGAAATACCCATAATCCCTCAGCATCCGGCTCAGATGTGCATACCGATTACCGGTCTCAATGGAATATTTGCATCTATCCTTTTTATTTGCATCTTTCCGCGTCCGGCCTGTATTTTCAGGCTCCTAAATTCTCATGTATGAAAAAATTGTTTCTGGTCCTGATGATAGCGCCGGGCCTCTGGATTGCTTCCGGCCATGCACAGGACAAATCCAGGCGAAAGGCTGCTCCCCCTGCCGTTGCGCCTGCACCCGCCACCGATACCGTTAAACCGGTGAAAAGAGCCCCTGGAATTTCCGACAGGTTAAAAGCCAGTCGCAAGATTGATGGTATGTTTACCGTATACCAGGATACCACTACCGGCAGTTTACAATTGTACGTCAGAAAAGATCAGTTGGGCAAGGAATACATTTACCAGAGTTTCTCGCTGAATGGTCCCAACAGTCTTTACCTGAACCAAAGTATGCACCGTTCCACCTTTGTTTTTAAAGTGGAGAAAGTGTTCGACAAACTCGAATTCATTCGTGTGAACACCAATTTCTGGTACAACCCGGAAAACCCGGTAAGCAAGACCGCTCATGTTGACAAACCGGAAGCCGTGATCATTGCCGAAAAAATTAGCGGACTGGATGAAGAAGGTTACCTCGTGAATGCAGATGGTTTGTTCCTCAGCGAAAAACTGGACCCGGTAAAACCCGTGATCCCTCCGGGACCTGCGGCACAAAGCATCTGGAACCTTGGCGGACTGAACCCGTCCAAATCACGCTACCACGAAGTACGTTCCTTTCCCGAGAATACGGACATAATAGTAGACCTTGCGTACGACAACCCGATGCCGTTGGTGAACGGCGGTACTGCCATTGCCGACAACCGGTATGTGCGCGTGCGCATGCAGCACAGCCTGATCCAGATGCCACAAAACGATTACCGCCCGCGCCGCGATGATCCGCGTGTGGGTTATTTTATGGAGCAAGTAAACGATCAGACCTCCATCAGCGCAGTACCCTATAAGGATAAAATTCACCGCTGGCATCTGGTGAAGAAAGACCCGAATGCCGCCATCAGCGAACCGGTTGAGCCGATTGTATGGTGGGTAGAAAATACAACGCCGCATGAGTACCGGCAAATCATTGTAGAAGCTGGTTTAAAGTGGAATGAAGCATTTGAAAAAGCAGGCTTCAAAAATGCGGTGCAAATGAAAATCATGCCCGATGACGCTACGTGGGACCCGGCCGATATCCGCTACAACGTGATCCGTTGGGTATCTTCCGCCAATCCGACCTATGGCGCTATCGGTCCCAGTTTTGTGAATCCCCGCACCGGGCAAATACTGGGCGCTGATATTACCATTGAATGGTTCAGCGGCAGCTTCACGCCCGTATGGGATGAACTGTACAATGATATTACAGGGCACTCGCCGTCCGAACTGCAATTTCCGGGCATGGACAAACAACATTTCGCCCATTGCACACTGGCCAGTGAGTTGAAAGCGCAACTGATGACCGGCATGACGGTACTCGACGCCACCGACGCATCCCCTGAAGCCGTAAAAGAAATGCACAAGCAGTTCCTTACCTATCTCATTATGCATGAAATGGGGCATACGCTGGGACTGAACCACAATATGAAGAGCAGCCAGATGCTGTCGCCCGAGGAAATCAACAATACCGAAATCACCCGTAAGATCGGTTTGATCGGTTCTGTGATGGATTATCCTGCCATCAACGTGGCGGCCGACAGAAGCAAGCAAGGCGACTACTATACTACCAAAGTCGGCCCCTATGATTTATGGGCTATCGAGTATGGTTATACGCCATTTAGTGAAAGTGAAGAAGAAGCAGGGCTGAACAAAATTCTCAGTCGCAGTACCGACCCCAAACTGGCGTTTGGCAACGACGGCGACGATATGCGCTCGCCCGGCAAAGCCATGGACCCGCGCGTGAACGTAAACGATCTTACCAGCGATGCCATTGGGTATGCCGAACAACGCTTCAAGCTGGTGAACATGATCATGCCGAAGCTGGTGAGCAAATACAGCAAAAAAGGACAAAGCTATGCAGAATTGCGTGGCCGTTACAGCATGCTCACTTCGCAACGTACTGCTATGATTTCCGCTGTAAGCCGGTATATTGGCGGTGTATATGTTGACAGAAGTTTCCCTGAACAAAATTCACCCAACAAACCCTTTACCCCTGTTCCGCTCGCTACGCAAAAGAAAGCCATGAGCGTGCTCACCAAATATGTGTTTGCGCCCAACGCGTTCGATGCCGATGCACAGGTATTTCCTTACCTGCAACCGCAGCGCCGCGGCTTCAATCAATCAGGTAGCGGTGATGACTGGCGGGTAACCAACAACATACTGGGCATGCAAATCCAGGGAGCATTGGCGCACCTCCTGCATCCAGCCACCCTGCAACGTATGACCAACAGCCGTATGTATGGTAACCAGTACAGTGTAGCGTCCATGATGAGCGACCTGCAAAGCGGTATTTTCAGCGCCGACCTCACAACCAATGTGAATGTGTACCGGCAATACCTGCAAACCACGTTTGTGAAAGCGCTGCTTTCCATCATCGAAAAAAATTCTCCGCACGACGATGTTTCCAAGGCAGCCGCCCTCTACACACTGCGTAAAATCAAAACGCAGCTGGCATCTGCCGTATCAACCAACGAAGAAACAAAAGCGCACAGGGCCAACCTGAGTTTCCTGATCACCAAAGGACTGGAAGCGAAATAAGCGCGCTATATAAGTACAGAGAGGAGTGAAGGAATTTTCCTTTCACTCCTCTCTTTTTTTGCCAAGGTATGTTATCTGCCAATTCCTCCGTGCAGAATTCTAATCTGCATCATGGTAGCGATGGAGGCAGCACGTTGTCTGGCGAGTTCGGCTTTTTCTCCCTCAAACAATTCATTAACGGTAGTATGAAACAGGTTCAGCCAGCGTTCAAAATGTTCTTTCGACAACGGTGATTGCTGGTGCAATTGCAGGTGGGCCACCATGGGGTTGCCGGTAAAGCCGCCTGTTTGAAAAATGATATTTTCCCAGAAATCGTACATCCGTGGTAAATGCTTATCCCAGTCTACTTTTGCCACTTCGTTGAACAAATAACCGATGGTCTCGTCACGTTTCACTTTTTCATAAAAAGCATCTACCAGTAACTGAATATCTGCACGGTTTCTTATGTCGTGTTTCATGTGTCAAAAATTTTGATGCGGGGTGTTGCAGCCTTCCACCCTTTGCTACAAATCTTTCGTTTTAAACTTTCTGGCCGAAAGCCAGAGCGGTACGGCAATCCAGGCGCTCAGGCTCACCAACGCAATCATCATTCCGGTGCTGCTGCCAAAAAAATCACGAAATACAGCGCTGGTGGCGCCCATCAATGCCGAGATGTCGAGTTTCAGCAAAATTAGTATCCGCGCCAGGTCTACCGGGTTCAGAAAGCTGAACGCAATCATAGGTTTTTCCAGCGGATAATCCATAAACCTGAACAGCAGGAACAGGATAATGCTGTCGAAGATGAGCGTAAAATAAAACCATAATAAAATGGATACGCCGATGCCTTTGGCTTTGTCGCGGGTAAGCACAGAAGCCAGCAAGGCAATGGCGGTAAAGATTACAGAAATAAAAACGCCCATCAATGCCATGACCACGCCCGTACCATTCGGCGCAAAGATCAACACAGGCAGCCCGCAGCCTACAAAAAATGCTACCACAAGGCTCAGCGCCAGTCCGCCAAATATACTCAGCCACAAATGCACGCGCCGGATGGGTTGCGATACCAGCAACTCTATAAATTCTGCCGAGTTGTACACATAAATGGTTGAAAAGATGATGCTCACCAGCGGCACAAAAATCAAAATAATATTCAACAGGCTCAGCACACCTTTGGAGGCATTGTCTTCCAGGTTGAAAACGCCTACACTGATCAGCAGCAGCACAGCCATATAGGCCACTACGATCCTGTTTCTTAAAATGTCCAGTACAACATATTTCACAATCTTGTTCATAACTCAGCGTTTTTTACCGTTGCATAATGGCTGCAATGGCGCGGGCCAGTTTCTGTTCTCCGGTATCTTCTTTCAATTGCTCCAGCGAAGTATGGAAACGCAGTTTGCCTTCCTGCATATACATCACTTCCGTAACGATATCGTCGAGGTCGCTGAGAATATGCGAGGTGATGATGATCAGTTTACCACGCTGCTTTTCCTTGCGGATTTTTTCTTTCAATATTTCTGTTGATACCGGGTCAAGCCCAGCCGTTGGTTCATCCAGTATCAGCACTTCCGGTTTGAAGAGAAAGGCCAGGCAGGCGCTTACCTTTTGCCGGGTGCCGCCGGACAGGGCGCGCATGCGCTTGTCCATAATGCCCTGCAGGTTAAACTGGTGGATCAGCTCTTCATCATATTCAATATCGGGTTGGCGGCGGATGTCTTTCATCATATCGAACACCTGCCCGATGGTCATGTTCTCCGGGTAACGGCCCGTCTGCGGCATATAACCAATGGCGGCACGGTATTGCCAGTCGTGAATAATGTTCTGCTGGTTGAAGGTGATAAAGCCGCTGTCGGGCACCACCATACCCAGCAAACTTTTGATGAAGGTCGTTTTACCGGAACCGTTAGGGCCAATCAGGGCAATGGTCTGTCCCTTGTTACACACGGCGCTCACATTATCAAGTGCAGTCAGCCGGCCAAACTTCTTGGTAACATTGGTTGCTATGAGCATGGCGTTTTCTTTAGTGCGGTTTATAGGGTTTCATTTTCGGTTTATCATCCTTCAGGTCCACGGGTGTGATACCGGGAATGAGCTTTTCCGATTTATCGAGCAGCGTTACCATAAAACTCCGGAACAACATCATGGTAGTGGGATTCCGCTCCGCAATCATGGAATAGAGGCTTACAGGCCGGTAAGGCACATCGCCGGTACCATTTCTGTCGAGATCGTAGCCTTCGTATTTATCCCAGTAATTGCCATCGAATGTATTCAGCACCAGCGAACCATTGGTAGCCACGTCGAAGGTATTGCCGGTGAAATTGTTCTCACTGAAATTATTGCCGCTGCAACTTGCCTGTACTTTCACGGCCCACCCGTTGTTGTCGAACACATTGCGGATTACCTGGATCCTTGTAGTGCCTTCCATGTAAATGGCGGCTGTATTGCGGTAGAAATAGTTGCCCTCAATGCGACTGTCGGCAATTTCCTTCAACAAAATGCCGTAGGCAGCGGCCCCCCAGTTTTCACGAAAATGGTTTTTCAACATGGTCACCTTTTTCGAAAACATTACCGCTACACCGGCGCCATTGTTCCTGAAAGTATTGCCTATGTAACTGTCGGCATGAGAGAACATGAAATGCAATCCATACCGCACATTGTTATAACTCTGGTTGTTCTCAATCAGCGAATTGGTGACAAATTCAAAATAAATCCCGTCTCTATGTCCGGTTATCACGTTATTCAATATGCGCATACTGTCGCTTTTCCAGCAGTGAATGCCATTGGCGGAGTTGAGTTCTGTGACCGCCTTTGACTGCAGTTGGTTGCCGGAAATAACGCAGTTCACTGCATGCTGGCTATATATCCCAAAGAAGGTATCGTACAGCTTGTTGTTCCGGACTACCACATTCCGGGCATTGTAAATACGAATGCCCGCTATATCGTTGTAACTGGAGTAACCGGAATGTTGTACCAGAAATCCTTCTACTATTACATCATTGCTGCGAATGGCAAGAATTTCGTATTTCCTCTCCCCGTCAAGTACAGGAAAGCCATTGCCCCTGAGGTAAACTGGTTTGTTCACTGTGATCGTTTGTTCACGATACGTACCCGGCCCCACTACGATGGTGTCGCCTGGCTTCGCCTTATCGATGGCCTCCTGCACTGAGCGGATGGCCCCGTTGGGCTGCACATGCCAGGTGGTGGCATACAGGCTTTGTACACGCAACAACGCGCATACCACCAGCAGCCGGTATATATATTTACTGGGCATTGTCATTCCATGAAATTTGTTTACCATTCAGTTGTTGCAGCGACACACGAAAACTGTCTGCATTGGCAAAAGCAGCTATACTTCCTCCCATGGGTCCGCGGATCAGTTCGCTTTCCAGCAGCAGTGCATCGGTACTTTTCACCAGTTGTCCATCGCCCGCAAAGTCAACCAGGTATACCGTTGCGTCTATTTTATTGTTGCGCATATGGGCTTTGATACAGCCTATATCATCAAACTTGTACACCTTCCCTTTCGAGGTTACCAGCTCGCCCCCAAATCGTTTGTCCATGATCGTCATCTTGCAAAAGTCACAGGCATCGGTACCAAATTTTATCGGTTGCGGACCGCTGCTGCAGCCTGCCAGTACGATCATCGCAACAATGGCAGCAGTGGCCATGCGCATAGAGATCGATTTGGCCTCGATGCGGCTCCTGCGCATTTCATAGGCTGCGGTAGCTACCAGCAGCAAACCCACGCCAAACAAAATCCAACCACCCGAATCAGGAATGGAATAAGCGCCGAAGTTGAGCAGTTGTTTATACCCAATCAGCGGCGGCTGATACGATTGACCGGGCACCTGGATAGGAGCGGCAGGATCGAGATTGTGACCGTAGTTGTATTCCCAACGGTAAAAATCGATCATCGCGGTGACCGCAAAAAGCACAAAGAAACCTGCCCACGCGTAATAAAACCATTTGCGATTGACGAGAACAGCAAGCAGTCCGAAAAATGAAAGTGTTCCGATAATATAAGGCAACACCTGGAACTCGATAAAGTCTTTCTCATGCAGCGTTCGCATGCCGATATAGTGGTTGAGCCCGTTTACCACTTCCACATCGCCACCAAGTTTGTGCGAATAAATCTGCAGCACCAGACCTTCCGGGTACTGAGGGGCGCTGAGTTCAATGCGCCATACCGGCAGCACAATGGCCAGCAACAACAACAAAGCTCCCGTAGCGGCAACGATTCTTGTAAGGGTAGTTAATTTGTTCTGCATGATCAGACATTGTTCGTTAAGGAATAGCTGGCAAGCGACCATTGATTTGAACAGGAACACGAACTGTTGAATGTGCATTCAACGGGTTACGTTCGTGTTCCTTGTTCTTCATTCATCATTACCTATTGCTTGTTCTTTATTCACTGGCCGGAGGGGCATTTTCTGCCGGTTTTTCGCCAACACTGAAGGTGATGGGCACATTGCTGCCAGCAGGTGATACGCGGATGTAGCCAGACATTTCCTGGTGCAGGGCACTACAGAAGTCGGTACAATAGAACGGGTATACCCCTGGTTTTTCAGGCACCCATTTCAGGGTGAGCGTTTCACCAGGCATGATCAGCAATTCTGCATTGTTGGCGCCTTTGATGGCAAAGCCGTGCGGAATATCCCAGTCCTGCTCGAGGTTGGTAACATGGAAGTACACTTCATCGCCAATCTTTACACCTTCGATATTATCCGGAGCAAAGTGACTGCGCACAGCGGTTGCATATACATGCACCTTGTTGCCTTCACGCACTACTTTCGCTTCCTTTTCACCTTTGGTAGCATAGGGGTGGTGATTTTCGTTGATATCGTATATGCGGGCAGAATTCTTTGCAATCAGATCGGCAGGCACCGCCTGTGCATAGTGCGGTTCACCAATGGTGGGGAAGTCGAGGATCAGTTGCATCTTGTCGCCGCTGATATCATACAACTGTGCACTTTGCGAGAGCTCAGGCCCGGTGGGCAGGTAACGGTCTTTGGTGATCTTGTTATATGCAATCACATATTTACCGAAAGGTTTTTTGCTGTCGCCACCAGGAATGCACAGGTGACCAATGGAATAGTAAGTAGGCACACGGTCAAGCACCTGCAAATCTTTCAAACTCCATTTTACAATTTCAGATGAAACGAACATGGAGGTGTAAGCATTGCCTTTGCCGTCGAACTCAGTGTGCAAAGGACCGAGGCCGGGCTTTTGCACTTCACCATGCAATACGGCTTCATATTTCAACACGGGAAGACCTTCAAATTCTCCTTCAAACTCTTTGTCGGCGATTGCCTTTTGCATTTTGGTAAATGAAAATACCGGTATCAGAGCAGCCAGTTTACCGCTACCTACAATGTATTCCCCTGTGGGGTCAACGTCGCAACCGTGTGGTGATTTGGGACAGGGAATCAGGTAGCATATATCTTTTAACTGCACTGGGTCGAGCATGAGCACTTCTTCCAGTATTTCTGATTTTGCAGTATGCGTTTTTTCATCGTAGACGTTATGCGCATACCGTGCTTTTCTTTTTTCACCCTTTCCCTGTGCAATGTATTCTTCGGCCTTTTTCCAGTTCACGGCCAAAATGAAGTCTTTGTCGCGTTGCGAAGCATTTACTTCCAGCAGGGTATTCGCCAGTTCAGAGTTGTACATGCTGAAGAAGAACCAACCGTGGCTGGGGCCTTTACCGGCATGGCTCAGGTCGAAGTTCACACCAGGTGTTTCCAGTTGGAACGCCAGGCTCATATTGCCGGTGTTCTGGTCAACCTTAATGAAGGAAACGGTGCCTTTGAAGTTTTGTTTGTATGTACTGATCGGCACGTCCTGGTTGTTGCCAATAGGCACACTGAAACGCGTACCGGCCACTACATACTCAGTGTTCTCGGTAATAAAGGGTGAAGAGTGGTTACCGGCGCTGTTGGGCAGTTCAATGATTTCCGCCGTTCTGAAAGTTTTGAGATCGATGCGCGCCACGCGCGGTGTATTGTTGGCATTGCCGAACAGCCAGCGGCCATCAATTTCACCATTGGTTTGCGAAAGCTCCATATGATGCAGATCATCCCAGGGAACAAAGCCGTGAGAAGTGTTCAGCATCGGTTTGCTTTCCTCGCTGTAACCATAACCTTTTTCGGGATCAACTGAAAAAACAGGAATTACTTTCAGCAGGCGTCCTGACGGCAATCCATATACGGAAGCCTGTCCGCTGAATCCACCCGACACAAAGTTGTAAAATTCGTCGTGTTGTCCCGGCGGAACATAAGCTTTTTGTGCGGCATCGCCGGCTACGGCTGTGGTGGTACCTGGTTTGCATGAGGTATAAGTCGTGGCGAAGGCAACTGCCAGCAGCCACAACGATGTTTTGAAAGTTTTCATAAAACTATTATTGGGGGTTTGATTCCTTATTTTACGCCATCATTCTGTCGCATAAATTCCAGCACGGCGAAAGCGTCATCATCCGTAAGATTCTGATTGGGCATGCGTACCAGGCATATTTCGAGCATGGCCTGGGCTTTCGGGTCCTTTTGGAGCATTTCATCTACATTTGTAGTGAAGTTGAGGATCCATTCCGGACGGTGACGCTGCGTAACGCCTGCCCATCCCGGACCTACCAGTTTTTCACTGGTGAGTTTATGACAGGCAGCGCATTTCACATCATATACTTTCTGACCGGCTTCGGCTTTTGCCTTGTCGAGCGTAGGACTCAACTCAATATTTGTAAACCTGCCGGTTCCCCTCGCGGTATCGTACCCGGCGGTGGCGCCGGACGCTTCAGAAGAAGTTGTGTTCGAATTATCTGCATTACCAGATGAGTTATTACCTGAACAAGCCCATACTGCTAAAGCAATGGCGGATGCAATGATGAATTGTTTCATACAGAGATATAATTGGTGATTAATCGAATACAAGGTTACGGCTACATACAGGCGGGAAATATGAGCCGGATCATAAATTACCGGCAACTGGTCAGAATCAGCCATAAAAACAGCAGCAGATGACGCAAGTCAGTCCATAGTAACGCCAGCCCAATCCCGCTCAAATTCAATGCCCCATTGCGCTTTTTAGCGTTTGAACCCTTAGTGCTGCTAAATTTTTCTATTATAAAATCATAAGCCGTATGACTAAAATCAGCACTATTAATACCCGACATCATGAACTGCCGCGGCTGGTGGCGTTAGTTTTGAATACCATTTAAAACAAAAGCCAATACGATGATTGACATCGACTTACTACTCACCTGGGGCGCCACTTACAAAAAAGTGAAACGCGACGAGATCATATTTTTTGAAGGAGGACATGCCAATTTCTATTACCAGTTGGTAAGTGGTAAAGTAAGATGGGTCAGCATCAACGAAGAAGGCAAAGAATTTATCCAGTTGATGGTGGAAAAGGGAGAGAGTTTTGGTGAACTGCCTTTATTTGATGATCAGCCTTATGCCGCCACTGCCATTGCCGACGAAGACAGTACCCTGATCCGGCTGCACAAAACAAGTTTCCTGCAATTGCTGCACGAAAACAAGGATATCCATTTTGCTTTCACACGCCTCATGGCGCAGCGCATGCGTTTCAAATTTCTTACCCTTAAAGTGCTGGCCTGCTATAATCCGGAACACCGCATTTCGGCGCTGTTGCAATATTTCAAAACCAATAACCGGCATACCTGTCCCAAGTGCAATCGCGTACAATTGACCCGCCAGCAGATTGCCGATATGACGGGACTCCGTGTTGAAACAGTCATAAGGGCCATCCGCCATTTACATACACAAGGAAAACTGGTCATTGAAAAAGGAAAAGTATATTGCTGATTATGCGTTGGATCATAATGACGCCCCGCTTGTTGCGCGAACTTTGCGGTCCATGCGTATTCCTTTGCAAACTTTCCGTCAGTGGGCCCGCTTAACCGTATTGAACCTTTGCCTGGTAGCTGCAGCAGGTGTATTGCTCCGGTACAAGATATTGTTTCCCCTGCCATCGGTTGATCATAAGAATTTATTGCACGGCCATTCGCATTTTGCGTTCAGTGGCTGGGTATCGCTGGCATTATTTACGGCCATTACCTATATACTTGCCGAAAACAAACAGATAGCGTTAAAGCGGTATACCGCACTTTTCTGGCTAACACAACTGGCCGCTTTCGGCATGTTGTTCACTTTTCCGTTCATGGGCTACAAGGTTGTCAGCATTGCTTTTTCCACGTTGTCCATTGTGTTCAGTTATGCCTTTGCCTGGGTGGCGTGGAGAGACATAGCGTCCAGTTCCATACCTGGTATGGTGCGATGCTGGTTTTATGCTGCATTGGCTTTTTATGTGTTGTCGTCTATAGGACCTTTCCACCTGGCGTATCTCATGGCAGGCAAAAGCGGATCACAGGCATGGTATATTGGTTCGATATATTTCTTCCTGCATTTTCAATACAACGGTTGGTTCCTGTTTGCCATACTCGGGTTGTTTTTTTACCAGCTCCATAATATGGGCGTGCCCTTACGCAGGAAATATGTGTGGTTTGTTTTCAGGATTTTGTTTTTCGCCTGCTTCCCTGCGTTCCTGCTGAGTACGTTGTGGATGCAGTTGCCCCCAGTGTTATATTGGATAGCCGCCATGGCAGGACTGGTGCAGGTGGGGGCGCTGTTGCTGATCATCAAACTGCTGGTGCCGCTCCGCAACAAAGTGCTGTTGCAACTCCTGCCGGCCACCCGCTGGCTCTGGTCGCTGGCATTGCTGGCTTTCAGCATCAAAATACTGCTACAGGCCATATCGGCCATACCATCGCTCAGCTACCTGGCATTCGGGTTCAGGCCAGTGGTAATCGGTTACCTGCATCTCATACTGCTGGGTTTTGTGTCGTTGTTCCTGCTGGGGTATTATGTGCAGCAGGAATTGTTGTACAACGGCTCTTCCTTTTCAGCTTTTGCCCTCGGTTTGTTTACAATTGGTGTGATATTGAATGAACTCTTCCTGTTTGTGCAGGGCATTGCGGCCACCATGTATACGTCTATCTCATTTATTAATTATCTGCTCTTTGGGGCCGGAATACTGCTGTTTGCCGGACCTTTGTGCCTGCTGCTGGCGCAGTACCGGGTTACAGAGGCGGCAGGTTTAACCTTGCATACTTTGCGCCAAACACAAAGCAATTAACAAAGCAGATTTTTTTAACTTTAGAGCGGTTGTGTGTAGCAATGGTGGGGACCACCTGTTGTTATATGGTAAACAGGCTAACTGCAGGTAACTCAGCCCTGTTGCTACAATAACACAAATTGGTTTTGTATTCCGTAGCTACTGTATCCCTGCTTTTTCCTGCCCCCGATGTTGAAACAGCTTTTATTGCCAATAACAATCCGTGCCAACTGTGAATGAATCTGTGCCATCTGTGGTTAACGAACCTGGTTGCACCGGCAACCACTAAAATCACGCACCATGAACTCACGCAGGAAATTCATCAAACAAACCATCGGCAGTATGGCCGCACTGGCGGTAAGCAATCAATTGTTCCCGCATATCCTAATTCCGAAAAAGAAAGAAAAACTGGGCGTTGCCCTTGTAGGACTGGGCTACTACAGCACCGATCTGCTGGCACCTGCATTGCAGCTAACCAAACACTGTTACCTCGCAGGCATCGTAACAGGCACTCCTGCCAAAGCGGAGCGCTGGAAAAAGCAATACAATATTCCCGACAAGAATATTTACAATTACGAAACATTTGACCAGGTGGCCAACAATCCTGACATTGATGTGATGTACATTGTACTGCCGCCTTCCCTGCATGCCGAATATGTGATCCGCGCCGCCAATGCGGGCAAACAGGTATGGTGCGAAAAACCCATGGCCATGACCGTTGCCGAATGTGAGTCGATGATCAATGCCTGCAATAAAAACAAGGTGAATTTGAGTATCGGCTACCGCATGCATCACGAGCCCAATACACAAAAAATTATCCAGTTCAGAAAAGATAAAAAGTACGGCAATATTACCCGCGTAGAAGTGGCAGCCGGCTATTTCGACGGCCGTACCGACCACTGGAAACAGAAAAAAGCTTTGGGTGGCGGCTCCATGTACGATATGGGCGTGTACCCGTTGAATGCTGCCCGCTATGTGACAGGTGAAGAACCCATAGCTGTAACGGCCAAACAATCCACCAACAGGCCCGAAATCTATAAAGAAGTGGATGAAACCATGGAATTCACGCTCGAATTCCCCAGCGGCGCCATTGCCCAATGCGAAACCAGTTTTGGCAAAAACATGAACCATCTTCGTGCTACCTGTACAAAGGGCTGGTACAAACTGGAACCTTTTTCGGCTTACAGCAACGTACAGGGCGAAACGAGCGATGGCATGAAAATACCGCCCGCCATTACACAGGTACCGCATGAGCAGGTACGCCAGATGGATGACGATGCTATGGCTATTTTGAACAAAAAACCCGTGATGGTGCCGGGTGAAGAAGGTTTAAAGGATATACGTGTGGTGGAAGCTGTTTACCGTTCGGTAAAAGAAAATAAAAAAGTAAAAATCTGAACCGGGTGTTGCAGGATGACGGTAATACCTGTAAATAGCTGCCATCCTGCATAACACAGTTCGGGTAATCATACATGCGCACTCCTTGCACTCCCCTTGAACAACTTCGGGCATTTGCTTTGGCGTAATCGTTTTCAAAGTAACCGGGCCCGGAAGTTGAATAGACATTGTAAACTCCTCACAAATTCATCCCGACGGGAAAAGTCGATGAGCTTGTATCAGTACTTGCACCGGAAACAGGCTGATAGACCGGATTCAGTGGCTGCAGTAATGTTGAATTTTTTTGGAGCATACCTAAATCAGTGCAGCATGTCTGATGAGCTTAAATATTATTATCTGAAAAATCATCCGCTGTTCACCACGCTCACGGAAGAACAGGTGCTTTCCATTTGCGCCCAGGTAAAAGTAATCAACATGGCCCGTGGTGAAATGATCCATTATGGAGATGGAACACTCGGTAAATTATATCTCCTGCTAAAAGGGAAAATCAAGGTGATAGAGACCGACGAAACGGGTAACGAATTGATCAAAGACATTCTTACTGAAGGTGAGTTCTTTGGCGATCTGTCGTTGGAAGGAATGATGCCGCCGGGTGAACAGGCCGTTGCGCTTATCACTAACACCGTTGTGGGCTGGTTTGCAGTGAGCGGGTTCAAAGATGTGCTGGAACATTACCCGGCAGTGGCGGTATGCTATGTGCAGAAAGTAAGCAACCGTCTCAAGCGACTGGAAGATCGCCATGCCGATCTTGTTTTTCGCGATGCCCGCGCCCGGCTCATCCGGTTCATCCGCGACTGGGCGCGCACCGACGGGAGTCGTATTGGTGATAAAATTGTGCTCAACAATTATCTTACACACAGCGATATTGCCGGTTTTATTTCTACAAGCAGGCAAAGCGTAAACGTATTGCTCAATGAACTGCGCGATTCCGGTAAATTATCTTACAACCGGAAAAGAATTGAACTGACGGATGAATGGTGAATGGCAGCTGTATGGGGAAATTTGCCTACACTCATTGATGGCGGACTATCTGCATATGTATCGGGCACCTATACGCTTGTATCACACACGAATACGCTTGTACCAGGCACAACCTTGTATCAGGCACATATTTGTATCAAACACATACTTGTATTAAACCCAAATACGCCGCTTTCTGCTTTGGCACATCCACACACCACTCCATCCACCGCTGCCGGGGGCGCCGGCACCAACTTACGCCTGGAACAATTTTATATTGATGGAGGTGGTCCGGGGTGGTGACACCCGATAGCTGCCGGGGCGTCGGCACGTTCTTACGCCTGGAACAATTTTATACTGATGGAGGTGGTCCGGGGGGGTGACACCCGATAGCTGCCGGGGCGCCAGCACGTTCTTACCCCCACAACAATGCCGCCTGGATGGGAGTGGTCAAAAAACGCCAACTCTTTCCAGGGAATAAATTTTGCATCCGCTAAGCACTACTTGATGTACACCGGGTTTTTCTTATCCCGTTACCTACAGTGCAAGACGATTTCTTAACCATCAACAAAAAAATTACTTATGGACACAAAAACGAAATCCATGTCAGCCACCATGGTCGATTCAAAACTGCAACAATTTTTTATGGACCAGCTCATGGACATGTACTGGGCTGAGAAAAAACTGGTGAAGTCGCTTCCCCGCCTTGAAGAAGCCGCTACTTCAAGTGAGTTGAAAAAGGCTTTTGCCGATCACCTTATGCAAACCAAAACGCATGTAACCAAACTGGAAAACGTGTTTGAAATTATGGGTGAAGAACCCCGTACCCACAAGTGCCCCGCTATGGTAGGTATTGTGGAAGAAGCAGAAGAAATAATCGATGAAACAGACCAGGGTTCTGCGCAGCGCGACGTAGGCCTCATCATGGCCGCTCAGAAAGCAGAACACTATGAAATTGCCACCTACGGAGGATTGGCCCAATTGGCCAGAACGATGGGACAAGAGGAAGCAGGAAGGATACTGGGCGAAATCCTCGCTGAAGAAAAAGCAGCAGACAACCTGCTTACTGAAATTGCGGAAACAAAAATAAACGTGCAGGCAGGACAGGAGAAAAAGTAAGCAAACAGTACAATAAGAAGTTGTTCGTTCGCCAGCGTTGGCTGGTGAAAGAATGGTGAGTAGCCGGACCGATACGAGTTGTCAGGCAGCTTACGCATACCTTTCACCGGTGAGACGCTGGCGATTTTTTGTTTCCGTTCGCCACACGCTTCCCTCCCGCTGGTATGCGAATTGCACCCGGTACAGGCAAAATATTTTTATGGGTAAAGACAGATCAGGGAGGTACCATCCGCCAAAGGGTAAACCCTCTGACACCTCGAAAGAAGGATTGGGCCTGCGTAAATCAATGGACCCGGAAGACCTGGAACAGGATATGAAAATGACAGAACGGTATACTGCAGGTCCGGACAAGCTTTCAGATGATGTGTACATGCGCCATCCCAACCGGCAAACACGCAAAGGGAAAGAAGTATACAAGCCACAGGAAGAAGGCAGCAGCAAGACGTACAAAGAAGAAATGTTCAATAAAGATGTTGTGGATACGCCACTCGAAGAAATTGAAGGCATCATTACCAAAGATTTGCTGAAAGAACTGCACGCCTTTCGCGCTCCGCATTGCATCACGGTTGTGCTCCCTACGCATCGTGCAGGCATGGAGGTAAATGAACAGGTAGACAACATCGCTTTCAAGAATATACTGCAGGACTTGATAGCACAGTTGAAGGAAAAGCAAATGACGCAGGCAGCTATTGAAAAACTGCTGGAACCTGGTTTTGAGCTGCTAAGGGAAGACGCATTCTGGCGCAACCTCACCGAAGGGCTGATCGTATTTATTGCAGAAGGCTTCTTTAAATATATCAAACTCCCCTATTCACCGGCGCCGGAAGTGATTGTAAACGAAGCTTTTTACCTGCTCAACCTGCTGCCACTCCTGAACGACAATGCGCGCGAAGTGTTCTGGCTCCTGCTGGTCCGACGGGATAAAACCATACTGTATAAAGCAGACGCATATGGAATGCGCGAACAGGAAGTGCCGGATTTCCCGGAAAATATCGCTGCAGTAATGGCATTTCCTAACGGCGACCAGGAAACGATCACTGATGAATCCGGTCTTAATGCCCCCACTGCGGAAGCCATTACTGTAGGCAGCGCAGACAAAAAGATCGTTGACCTGTACGTACGAAAAATCGACGAAGCCCTGCAAAAGTATATCGGTAACAGTGGCTGGCCACTGGTATTGGCCGGACAAATGGACCTGCTGGAGGCGTATCGCAGAGTCAGCCAGTACGGCAACACCACCGAAGCAAGCTTTGAAATGGAAGATGAATATGCTGACAGCCGCAAACTCTATGCACTGGCCCGCCAAACCATTCACGAACTATTCGAACATAAACGGCGCGAAAAGCTGGAAGCCTATTATAACAACACCGCAACGGGGCTCACCACCTCTATTCCCGCAGACGTGATTGCCGCTGCGCATTACAGCCAGGTACGAACGCTATTCGTTCGAAAAGGCACACACCTCTGGGGCAATTTTGATGATATAAACCGCATCACGGAGATACACGATTCACGGCAGGAACATGATGATTGTCTGATCGAGAAAGCTGCAGTACTAACCATCCTGCACGGTGGCGAAGTGTTTATCCTTGATGAGGAACAAATGCCGAAAGAAGCAGTGGTAGCCGCCTTGTTGCGTTTCTCAATGTGAAAGGACCATGAAGACGCGAGGAAGCACATTTATTCTTTGTGCTTCCTCGCGTCTTCGTGCGTTCGTAGTTCCAGGCGCAATAATTCCCGGGCCGCCCGCACTATATCCGATGGTGTTGGGAGGGGCACTTCCTGCCTGTGCATCAGCTTACTTACATACCGCACTACCTCGTTTTTACTGCGCAGGTACTCCGGTACCGCGAAAGGCAGCACGCGTGCAGCAGCACGCCAGGGCGTATGTTGCGGGTTGGTGAGCGCATACAATACCACTACCGGCGTGTTCACAGCAGCAGCAATATGAACCGTAGCAGTATTCACACTCACTACCAATGCCGCCTGCCGCACCAGCGCTACAAATTCTTCTACAGAGAATAGTCCCGCCACTACATAAATTTCCCCCGCGGTTTGCGCGCGTATGTTTTCAGCCTTTGCAATTTCACTGCGGGCGCCGGTAAGCAGCACCGGCAGCTGCAACTGATCGTGTAACTGCTGTACAACAGCCGGCCAGTGTTCCACAGGATATTCCCGTTTTATTTCACTCACACCGGTATGTACTATCATGAAGCGTTGCATAGGATCAATGCCTGCACGCATCAGTTTGCGATGCATTTCATGAATTTCCTTATCACTAACATAGAGCCGCAGCCGATCATGGACCGGATACGCGCCTATACTATTTACCAACGTAAGGTCGCGGGAAACCTGGTGCACAATTTTTTCGTAAGGCTCCTGATCAGGTAGCCAATGAGTGAGCAGTGCATAAGGATTTTCACGGCACCAGGCCAGTCGTAGCGGAATACCAGCCAGGAAACACACCATAGCGGCAGGCAGCGGGTTCTGGCTATAGGCTGTAAAAATCACTGCCCCATCAAATGCTTCAGCACGGAGCATTTCTATGAGTTGCAGGCAGTCTGGCGCATCCAGGTAGTCATTGGCCTTTACCCAGGGAAGATCATAAACCAACGTGTGATCAATAAAAGGCAGGCAGCTGCTGATCAGCGAACCCATAGCGGATGTTAACAAGGTAATGGAACAACCGAAAGTTTCTTTCAGGGCGCGCATGGCAGGGCTGCTCATGATCACGTCGCCCATATTATCTGCCCGTACACACAATATCTTTTTGCAGCTGTTCCAGTGGCCCATGGCTAAGGAGTTAAAATGATAGTGGCAGCTTCATTTAAATTGTTTACGATAAAATGAGGTGTGCGCTCGGGTCCCTGCTGCCAGATGGTTTCATGGCCATTGTTGAGCAGAATGGTGGAGCATCCCGCGCGATTACCGGCTTCCACATCGTCCAGTATATCACCAATCATCCACGACGACTCCAGGTCAATGTTATGCATTTGTGCTGCCTGCAACAGCATACCGGGAGCAGGTTTCCTGCAGGTGCAGACTCGCCTATAAGCTGCTATTGTTCCATCTGGTAAATGCGGACAATAGTAAAAATCGTGTATGCGTACATGTTGTTCGCGCAGTAATGATTCAATCTGCCACCGCACATTCTGCAAAACATTTTCCGGGAAATATCCCAGTGCCACGCCCGACTGGTTCGAGATCATAATCAACAAATATCCTTCCTGTTCCAATCGCCGCAACGCTTCTCCGGCGCCCGGTGCAAGGCGAATTTTGACGGGGTCTGCATTATAGGGCACATCTTCGATCAGCGTTCCGTCTTTATCCAGGAACACAGCTCTTTTCATACTGCACATTTAACACTGCATAAAACGATTCGGGCAACAGGTTGCGAATGGCTTTGATACTGAAATTTTCCTTCAGCCATATGCGGCCGTTAAAGCTCATGGCATGCTGGGTTTCCGAGAGTACCGTATCGTATAACCTGCTCATGGAGTTGGCAATGCAACTCCAGGTGAAATATTTATGTACCCGCTTGAGCGCGTTTGCCTTCATTTTTTCCAGCAGCCTGTTGTTGGCCAGCAGATCGCTTATGCTGCCTGCCAGCGCTGCCGGGTCGTTGGGCGGCACCAGGAAGCCGGTTTTACCATGCAGCACACTGTATTTGATGCCGCCCACATTGGCGCCAATCACCGGCACCCCGCAGGCCATGGCTTCCAGCGGTGTAATGCCAAACGGTTCATACCAGGGCGTGGTAATAAACACATCGGCAGCTGCATAGTAAAACTTCAATTGTTCTCTCCGTTTACGTCCTGTAAAGAGCACTTTATCGGATACCTGTTCTTCTTTTGCTATCTGCTGCAGGCGGCCCAGTTCGGGTGTAAGCAACGGATCAGGTTCATCGGTTTCGCCGCCTACTACCACCAAACGCAGCGGGTCAATGGCATTGCGCAGGCGTGCAACCGCACGGATCACATTGTCTATACCTTTGCGCGGCACCAGTCTACCCAATTGCAACAGTATTTTTTCGTCTTTGGAAAATCCCAGTTTTTTCCGGGCCATCCCTTTATCGATCGGGTAGAATTCAGCCGGGTTGAATCCACAGGGCACCACTGCAATCTTCGCTGCGTCTGCATGGTAATAGCTCATTAAATCGTGTTTGTCCTGCGAACATTCAGCTACCACACGGTCGGCTTCTTCTATAATATACTTTTCTATACTGATCCGCTCTTCCGGGAAACGGTCATGTTCTTTCTGATGTGCCCTGCGCACCAATCCCAGTGCATGAAAAGTGATCACATACGGGATGCGCAACACTTTTTTAATGATGGAAGCTACCAGTCCCGACATGAAAAAATTGGCATGCACCAGGTCGTAATATACCCGTTCGCGATTGATAAAGTCCAGCATGTTATCGGCAAACTCATGCATATACTGCAGGAGATTTTCCTTTTCTATAAACATGGCAGGTCCGGCCTTGATATGAATTACCCTTATGCCGGGCAGCCAGTTCACTTCTTCCGGTTGGTCTGCCTCATATTTTCTCGTATACACATCAACAATATGCCCGCTTTTGGCCAGCTCACGCGCCAGTTCTGCCACGTATACATTTTGCCCGCCGTTGTCCACGCCGCCCAGTAAGGCCAGGGGCGAAGCATGCTCACTGATAAAAGCTATTTTCTTTTTCATGGGTTTTCCTGTTGTTTACAGCTACTTGAAAAATGTTTTTCCACTCACTGGTAAATCGCCCGATATCGAACATTTCCAGCGCTGTTTGCCTGGCGGCCTGTCCTAACCGGCTTGCCAGGCTTTTGTCCTGCAACAGCCGGTGCATACATTCCACCAAATAATCAATATTGGTATGCGCAAAGGCATTCACCCCGTTCTGAAAAACGGTGGCATATTCTGTGGTGGCCAGTGCTACCACAGGCATACCGGTCAGCATGGCCTCACACACTGCCAGGCCAAAGCTGGTATATCTGATAGGATTAAAGAAGAACCTGTATTGACTGATGAAAGCAGGCAGCTGCGTATGCGGTACTTCACCCAATCCCCCATACGTTGACGTGCCCATACCTGCCAGATCGAGCGGCACCTGTTTGCGTACGGCATCAAACAGATCGCCGCCAAGCCTGCGTCCGCGCTGGTGCATATTGTTGATCACCACAATGCCCCGTTCCAGGTGGCCAGACCAGGCAATGCCGGGATCGGGCACACCATGTTCAATAACTACATTGAGGTGTGCATTGCTCTTCCACATCAGTTTGTTGAAATGTGTTACATGCACCAGTATCACATCCGGATCGTTCATGGGATGACGCGTGTCAACAGGATGATCGGTTGGAGGATTGTGTTCGAGGTATACGCCGGGCAGATCGAGTTGTGCTTCGCTCAATATTTCATACCTGTCTGTGGTAAAATTCTTCGGCGTCTGGTACAACACGCAGTCGAAACGCACATTCCTAACTTCTTCAGCAGGAATTTCAATCACATTGTCGCCGAAGGGAAAAGTACTGCCGCGCCCGCCATAACCCTCAGACCGTGCAGGGTCTGTGGGGATATAAATGATATAATCTCCCAGCGATAAGTAGTAGAGGTAACTCCCATGAATATGCCAGGTAAATATTTTCAGCTTATTGGTATCTGGAACAGGTACAGTCATATTGTTCAATCAAAATTGGGAATGCTCCTGTGAAACCGGGGGTTAACAGGTTCCTGCAGTTATGAAGATTGCGGCGGCGGACAAGTGTGTTTAATAGTTGTTCATTCTCCAACTCCCACCCAGCTCATTGCCTTATGTACTTTTTTCAGAAACGCATTTTTGACAGAAGCACTTCTAATAGGCAGTTAAAATGATGCCACACCTTGAAAGGTTCAATGCATTTTGGAGGCTGTAAATCAGGATGTAGACTTTTTTTCCTGCTTTTACGGAATAATGGATGTTTTAACCGGAAGCAGTCGCTTTTCATTTGCATTTTCCACAAAATCAGCTGGTTCAATAATTGTTTTCAAAGATTTTCTGTAGAACAGGATATTTTGATGAATCCGGTCATGTCTGTAGACTTTAATGGACAGTTCATGACGCCAACCTCCTGCAGAAAGCAGTACGCATTCCCGATCCACTGATCAAATAGTTGAACAGCTGAAAATGAGCAAATGGACGTCTCCATGTTTCATTTTCAGGTTTGCACATTGGCTAATTAAAACGATGAAACCTGTCATCTCCATTATCATCCCTTCCTACCGCAGGCCGGTACTGCTGGCACGTTGCCTCCATGCACTGCGGGAACAACGGTTTCCTCCTCCCTTGTATGAAATTATTGTAGTAAGCGATGGACCTGATGATGACACCTGCGGCGTAGTTGCATCGTTTACCGGTCGCCCTCTCGTGCGTTATTACGCACTGCCGCAAAAAGGAGGGCCTGCTGCTGCACGCAATGCAGGATGGCAAATGGCCGAAGGCAAACTCATTCTTTTTACCGACGACGATTGTATACCTGCACGGTTCTGGATCGATGCATTCTGGAATGCCTGGTGCAGGCATCTTGCAGGTCCCGTAGCCTTTACCGGGCAGGTGCTGGTGCCTTGTCCGCCAGTACCTACCGACTACGAAAAGAACATTTCGTGGCTGGAACAGGCAGAATTTGTTACGGCCAATTGCGCCTGCACCAAATCTGCCTTGCAACTGGTAGGTGGCTTTGATGAAGCGTTTACCCTTGCGTGGCGTGAAGACAGCGACCTGCAGTTCCGCCTCCTGCAACAAGGCATACCCATCCGTTTTGTTCAGCAGGCCGTGGTAACGCATCCCGTACGCAAAGCCGCATGGGGCATCAGTTTGAAAGAACAGAAGAAAACCCTATACAATGCACTGCTCTATAAAAAACACCCTCATTTATTCCGCACCCGCATCAAACGGCACCCTTTTTGGAACTACTATGGCATGACCCTGCTGGCTTTCCTGGGTCTCCTCTCTGCCGTAGCCGGCCTGATCCATGTGGTCATCCTGGCCTTTTCAGGATGGTTTGTTTTGCTGATCGCATTTATAGCAAAACGACTGAAAGGCACCTCTCATTCCATTGACCATGTAGCAGAAATGGTGATCACTTCCATATTGATCCCCTTTCTGGCAGTTTACTGGACGTTATATGGATCTTTTAAATTTAAAACCCGGCTATTATGAAGTTACCACCTGCGGAGATTAAAAAAATTGCCGTATTCCGGGCTTTGCAGCTGGGAGATTTGCTGTGCGCAATTCCCGCTATCCGCGCATTGCGACGCGCCTATCCCGACGCCGAAATCACCCTGCTGGGCCTGCCCTGGGCCGCTGGTTTTGTGCAGCGGTTCAATGCCTATTTCGATCGCTTTATTCATTTTCCGGGATACCCTGATCTGCCCGAACAGGAATACAACGAAGAAGCCTTCCGGTTCTTTCTTCAGCGCGTATGCAATGAACGCTTCGACCTCGTATTGCAAATGCAGGGCAATGGCACTATTGTGAACCAACTGGTACACCAGATGAACGCGCGCTATGTGGCAGGATTTCACAACGGAGATGAATATTCGGAAAAAGATTTGTTTCTTGCCTATCCCAATTTTGGTTCGGAAGTGAACCGTCACCTGCTGCTGATGAAACACCTGGGCATTCCCGATGCAGGCGCGCATCTTGAATTTCCGCTGTATGAGAATGATTATATAGAACTCGAAAACCTTCTGCTGCCCGTTACCGCCGGAAAGTATGTGTGCATTCATCCGGGATCAAGAGGTAGCTGGCGGCAATGGCCACCGGCTTATTTTGCGCTGCTGGCCGATTACATGAATCAGCAGGGATACATGCCCGTTATTACCGGTACCATCGACGAAATGGATATCACACGGGAAGTACGCAAATGTCTGCGGCAACCAGCTATCGATTTAACCGGTCAAACAAGCCTGGGAGCGCTGGCCGCACTGATAAAAGACGCTTTTTTCATTATTTCCAACTGCACCGGAGTGGCCCACGTGGCCGCGGCTGTTCGCACGCCCGGCATCATCATCAGTATGGATGGCGAACCGCACCGCTGGGGGCATCCTGTTCACCGCATGATAGACTGGACCAAGAATCACCGTCTCGATACAGTAGTACTGCAAACAGAAGCATTGGTAGAAGAGTTGAAGGCGAAATTGTCTGCACCGGATTATGCATGAATGGCGAGTAGCAGTATCTGCCTGCTACTTACTACTCATCAGTTCCAGCTTCAGGTATTTGCCGGTATGACTTTCCTTCACTTTGATCAGTTCTTCCGGTGTTCCTTCAAATAAGATCCGTCCGCCACCGTCGCCGCCTTCAGGCCCAAGGTCAATAAGGTGGTCAGCTACCTTGATCACATCCATATTGTGCTCGATCACCAATACGGTATTGCCACGGTCAACCAGTTTGTTTAACACATCCAGCAGGTGCTGAATATCTTCAAAGTGTAAACCGGTAGTGGGTTCGTCGAGTATATAAAAAGTTTTGCCGGTATCTTTTTTGGAAAGCTCCGTTGCCAGCTTTACACGCTGCGCTTCCCCACCGCTAAGCGTAACCGCAGATTGCCCCAGCGTGATATAGCCAAGCCCTACTTCCTGTAACACTTTTATTTTACGGTAGAGATAGGGCACGTTCTGGAAAAATTCAACGGCATCATCCACCGTCATGTCCAGCACATCGGAAATGGATTTTCCTTTGTAACGGATTTCGAGCGTTTCGCGGTTATAACGTTTTCCCTGGCATTTTTCACAGGGCACATATACATCGGGCAGGAAATTCATTTCTATCACCCGCATACCGCCACCTTCACATACGTCGCAGCGACCGCTTTTTACATTGAAGGAAAAACGGCCGGCATTGTACCCGCGTATTTTGGCTTCGGGCACCGCAGCAAACAGTGTACGTATGTCGGTAAAGAAACCGCAATAGGTGGCCGGGTTGCTGCGCGGCGTACGGCCAATGGGCGACTGATCAATTTCAATCACCTTGTCGATATGCTCCAGTCCTTTTACTGATTTGTATGGCAACGGCGTCATGCGCGAATTGTAGGCATGACGGCTGAGAATAGGATACAACGTTTCATTGATCAGCGTGGATTTTCCACTGCCGCTTACACCGGTTACCACAATGAATTTCCCGAGCGGGAATTTCACGTTCACCTGTTGCAGGTTATTGCCGGAACAACCCTTCAGCTCCAGCACTTTTCCATTGCCTTTTCTTCTTTCTTTCGGCACCGCAATTTCACGGCGGCCATTCAGGTAAGAAGAAGTAAGCGTATCGAGTTTCAACAACGATTGTGGTGGTCCCTGGGCCACTACCCTGCCCCCGTGGTAACCGGCACGCGGACCAATATCCACCAGGTGGTCTGCTGCCAGCATAATGTCTTTGTCGTGCTCCACCACCAACACGCTGTTGCCAATATTGCGCAGGTTCTTCAGTGCGCCGATCAGTCGCTGATTGTCGCGCTGGTGCAGCCCGATGCTCGGTTCATCCAGAATATAGGTTATACCCTGCAGTTGGGAACCGATTTGTGTAGCCAGCCGGATGCGCTGCGATTCACCGCCGCTCAATGTGCGCGAGGGACGATTCAGCGTTAAATAGTTCAGTCCCACATCGAGCAGGAACTGCAAACGCTCACGGATTTCTTTCAGAATGTCTTTGGCAATGGTGTTTTGTTTATTGGTCAGTTTCTTTTCAATATTGCTGAACCAGGCCATCAGTTTGTCGAGATTCATTTCACTCAACTCAGCAATATTCTTTTCTGCCACTTTAAACCACAGGCTTTCTTTTTTTAACCGGCTGCCATTGCAGGTAGTACAGGTTTTCAGCTCCATGAATTGCTCCGCCCATTGCCGTATGCTATCGCTGCTGCTTCCTGCAAACCAGCGCTTGATTTGTGGTATGACGCCTTCGAATTCGGCAGTATAGATGTTACCGCCGGTTTCAATGGTATCGAAGTCGAGATACGCTTCCTGTTGTTCCGTTTCCGTTCCGTACAGCACCAGGTTCAACGCTTTTTTAGGCAGGTCTTTTACAGGTGTATCGAGGCTGAATTTATTTTTCCTGGCCAGTTGCTGCACCTGGTTGAAGACATAGTTGTCACGTTCCTGGCCCAACGGCGCAATGGCGCCTTCGTTGATGCTGAGATTGCGATCGGGCAGTATGGCTTCCATACTTACCTGGTATACCGAGCCCAGACCTTTGCACGTAGGACAAGCGCCGTACGGACTATTGAACGAAAAAGTATTGGGAGAAGGTTCTTCGTAACTGATGCCCGTATCTTCACACATCAGCTGGCGTGAATACTGCACCACTTTGTTGTAATCATTCACGAGGAGGAACATCAGTTCCTTTCCCATCTGCAAAGTTTTTTGCACACTCTGGCTCAGTCGCACTTTCATGTCATCGGTCACGGCCATACGATCGATCACCACTTCAATATCGTGAATCTTGTAACGGTCTACCTGCATTTTGGGCACCAGGTCTTTTATTTCGCCATCCACCCGTACTTTCAGAAATCCTTTTTTACGGATATCTTCAAACAATTCCCGGTAATGCCCTTTTCTCCCACGCACCATCGGCGCCAGCAGCGTAATCTTTTTGCCTTTGAACTTGCTATAGATATTGTCAACAATCTCTTCTTCACTGAACCTGACCATTTTTTTCCCCGTATTGTAGCTATAAGCCTCTCCGATGCGCGCAAACAGCAAACGAACGAAGTCATATATCTCCGTGATAGTGCCCACCGTAGACCGGGGATTCTTGTTGGTAGTTTTTTGCTCAATGGAGATGACCGGTGAAAGGCCGGTAATTTTATCCACATCCGGTCGTTCCATTTCACCGATGAATTGCCGTGCATAGGCGCCGAAACTTTCCATATAGCGGCGCTGCCCTTCGGCATAGATGGTGTCGAAGGCAAGGGAAGACTTGCCGCTTCCACTAATACCTGTAATAACTACCAGTTTGTTTTTCGGAATGCGTATATCGATATTGCGCAGGTTGTGCACCCTGGCTCCGTATACTTCAATAAAATCGTGATCTGTGGTTGCTGTAGTTCCGTTTTCTTCCAACACTGTGTTGCCTGCTTTCTCTTTTGCCATAGATTATTTTGGGAAAACGCAAAGATACGGACAAATGGGCTGCAGGGGGTATGGCGGTTGACGGAACGCCGTTGCATTGTACCAGTTGTGTTTTCCGGGCGGCAGTTGCAAAGAGGCGGGCCGGAAACGGGTGACAGTTTCAGCAGTGCCTGCTGCAAGACAAAGTTGCGTGTGGGATACTGTTCGCAAAAGCACAGTGGGTAGAGATGTAACCGGTTACAGTTTGCCGGTTGAAGTTTACCAATTAGAATTGCCGGCGTTAGGCATGTCGGGGCAAACACAAAACTTTCACCGGCCGTTAACTGTTACTGTGGAAAAATTGTGTACTTACAATTTTGCTTCGCATTCATTCTCAAACTTATAGAGATAATTAATGTAAGCTGGTATACAATTTGAAAAGATGATGTCAAACAAGTACTTATGAATAAAATTAAACAATTATCAGCAGGCTTCCTGGCTGTAGCGATCCTGGCAGCGGGCTGTAAGAACATGAGTAAAACACAAAAAGGCGCCGTCATTGGCACTGCCGGTGGTGCAGCGGCAGGAGCAGTGATCGGTAAAGCTGCCGGCAATACAGCGCTCGGCGCCATCATTGGCGCTGCCGTAGGTGGTGCAACAGGCGCCATCATTGGAAAGCAAATGGACAAACAGGCAAAGGAAATTGAAAACAAAGTGCCCGGCGCCAAAGTGGAGCGCGTGGGCGAAGGCATTGTAGTAGAATTCAGCGACAAGATCCTTTTCGGCTTCGACCGTTCCGATCTCACTGCAAGTGCTGAAGCCAACCTGGACAAACTGGTCAATATATTAAAGGAATATCCCGACACCAACATCGAAGTGCAGGGCCATACCGACAGCAAGGGCTCGGATAGTTATAACCAGGGATTATCAGAAAGAAGGGCCAATGCCGTGGCCACATATTTGCGTAACCGTGGTATCAGCAGTTCCCGCATCACTACGAAAGGATATGGCGAAACAGCGCCGGTGGCCAGCAACGACACTGAAGAAGGCCGCGCCCAGAACCGCCGCGTAAACTTCCTCATTACAGCCAATGAAAAAATGAAACAGGAAGCTAAAAAACAGGCCGAAGGACAAAACTAATATTACAAGCCTGAAAACCATTGGGCATTAACCTAAAAAACAACAGAAATGAAAACAAAAAATGTTATCGCTCTTGCAGTTCTTTCATTAATTGTAATTCATACAAGTATTGCGCAAACCAAAACCAGTTTTTCCATCCGTGCCGGTATCAATTTTCAAAACATCAATGGTGAAGACATGCTCGGCAAGGATCTTGATTGGAAACTGAAAACAGGCTTTCATATCGGCGCAGAAGCAGATGTACCTATCGCTACCGACTTTTATATCCGTCCTGGTGTGTTGTTCAGCACGAAAGGCGCCAACCTTGACGATGCAGACGACACAAAAGTGAATGTGAGTTACATTGAAGTACCGATCAGTTTTACCTATAAGCCGGTTTTGGGCACCGGCAGACTGATCTTGGGCGTAGGACCTTATGTAGCTTTTGCTGTGGGAGGCAAAGTGAAAAATGGCGTTGACGAAGACATTGAATTTGAAAATGAAATATCTCCCGGCCAGTTGGGTGATGCATTCTTCTTAAAGCGTTTTGATGCAGGCGGCAATATCTTTTTCGGCTATGAATTTGCTCAACGCATTTTTGCACAGATCAATGCGCAACTAGGCCTGGTAAATATCAATCCAGATATCGAAGGCATTGATGACGATACCAAAATGAAAAACACCGGTTTCGGTATATCCATAGGTTATCGTTTTTAATAACCAACAGTTAGTCTTTACCCTATTGGCAGGCTGCGCCTCAGGCGCGGCCTTTTTTGGTGCCGCAATGGTGCTGAAACCAGCCAGCTACACGGCTCCTCTTTTTGCACCCGAAAGGTGCTAATACGCAATAAAGGGCAACGTATCTTCACTGAACAATATTATACTAAGCATTGCTACTTATATAACATATGCTCCTTAGTGCTCCCCCGACGTTATGTCCTTGTGATACAAAAAAACAATTTGCGAAATCCGTTTTGCGCATTATCTTTGCGCCAGTTCTTTACGCATCGCTTATCAAGAAAGGCTGAGGGACATGGCCCGATGACGCCTTGACAACCTGCTTCAGTTGCCCCGGCAACTGATGAGTAAGGTGCCAATTCCATCCCCGACATACCACGTTGGGGCCAGATAAGTCAGATTCAAAGCTTCTACAATAGTGTACCAACATATTGAAAGCTCTTCTGACTTGTCGGAAGAGCTTTTTTATTGCCCCTGCCCTTTCAGGGGCCATCCCGGACGCAAAGGGTAATGCAAAAGCTTCCTTCCGATAAGAACTCATCTTGATAATCGCTGTCGCGAACTGGAACCATTGTGTTCACTGTTTAACAATTTTCATTAACCACCTCCCCACCTCAAAGTACCAGGGAAACAACCCTGTAAGAAACGGGGTACTCCCGATCGAAGCCGGGGTGCGGGTGGCAAAACTGTCTAATCATGCAAGCGACAACGCAACTCATTCACAGCATTCCCGTTGACCCGCTTACCGGTGCGGTATCGGTGCCCATTTACCAGACATCCACATTTGTACAGGAGGCGCCCGGCGTTCACAAAGGTTACGATTACGCACGTACGAACAATCCTACGCGCGAAACTTTGGAGAAAATTGTAGCCCAGCTCGAACACGGCACTACCGGCATTGCGTTCAGCAGCGGGCTCGCGGCCATTGATGCCGTGGTAAAACTGCTGAAAGCCGGCGATGAAATCGTAGCCGTAGATAATATTTACGGTGGTGCCTACCGGTTATTCACGCAGGTATACCGCCAGTTTGGTATCACCGTGCGTTTTGTTGACACCAGCGATCCCATCCAGGTATTCAATGCGCTCACGCCCAAAACAAGGCTCATCTGGCTGGAAACACCTACCAACCCTACCCTGAAAATTTCCGATATAGCCGCCATTGCAAAGATTGCCCGCGCACAACGTTGCCTGCTTTGCGTAGACAACACTTTTGCCTCCCCCGTGCTGCAGCAACCATTGCAACTGGGCGCTGATATCGTTGTTCACTCCGCTACCAAATACCTCGGCGGACATAGTGATCTTATTGCCGGCGTAGTAGTAACCAAAGACCCTGAACTTGGCGCCAAAATCAAATTCCTGCAAAATGCTTCCGGCGCCATACTGGCCCCGTTCGACAGCTGGCTGCTGGTTCGCGGCATTGAAACCTTGCCGCTGCGCGTACGGCAACACAGCACCAGCGCACTGGCCGTGGCTACTTACCTGCAGCAACACCCGAAAGTGGAGAAAGTGTATTACCCGGGACTGGCCACACATCCGGGGCATGAAATAGCCAAAAGACAAAGCAAGGGATTTGGCGGCATCGTTTCATTTTCCCTGAAAACAGACACCGAACAGGCAGCAAAAGCAGTGGTAACAAACACCAGGCTGTTCAAACTTGCCGAAAGTCTCGGCGGTATCAAAAGTCTCGTCAGCCACCCGGCCACCATGACACATAAGACCATTCCTGCTGATAAAAGACATGCATGCGGTGTAAGCGACAGTCTCATCCGGCTGAGCATCGGTCTTGAAGACACCGAAGACCTGGTACAGGACCTCAGCCATGCGCTTGACTATGCACCGGAAACCATCAAACAATATTACCATCTAACAATCAAACAATAACCATTACGTATGGATGCACACAAACCGTTGACGATCGGCTTATTTGGATTTGGCGTAGTAGGAGAAGGATTATACAAGGTGTTGCAGCAAACACCTTCCCTGAAAGCAACCATTAAAAAGGTCTGCATCAAAAACCCCGAAAAAAAGCGCCCGGCCCCTGCAGCACTGTTTACGACCGACCGGTATGAACTGCTGAACGATCCCGAAATCAATGTGATCGTAGAAGTGATCAATGAATCGGAAGCAGCTTTTGAAATAGTAAGTACCGCGCTCAAAAACGGCAAGAACGTGGTAAGCGCCAGCAAGAAAATGATTGCGGAGCATTTACCCGAACTGCTTGAATTACAACGGCAAACAGAACATTCGCTGTTGTACGAAGCAGCTGCCTGCGCTTCCATTCCGGTAATCCGAAACCTGGAAGAATACTACGATAATGACCTGTTGCATTCCATCAAAGCCATTGTCAACGGTTCTACCAATTATATTCTTACCAAAATGTTTGCAGACAAACTCGATTTCCAGCAGGCATTGCTCCAGGCCCAGCAGTTGGGTTTTGCGGAAAGCGATCCCACACTGGACGTAAACGGGTTTGATGCTGTAAACAAATGGACGTTCCTGCTCACGCATGCGTATGGTATTGTAGTGCATCCCGATAACATTGTGTTCAACGGTATTCAGAACATTGGTCAGTTTGACGCAACGGCTGCAGCTGAAAAGCATTTCGACATCAAGCTGGTGGCACAGGCCAAAAAGCTGAACAATGGCAAGGTAGCTGCTTTTGTACTGCCGCAGTTTGTTAAACACGACGATCACCTGTCGTTTGTAAAACAGGAATACAATGGCGTGGTGATAGAAAGTGGCTTTGCAGACAAACAATTTTTCTACGGCAAGGGCGCCGGCAGCTTCCCCACTGCTTCTGCTGTGCTCAGTGATCTTTCAGCATTGCGCTACCAGTACAAATACGAATACAAGAAGCTCTATCACCACAAACCGAATGAGCTCACCAACGATTTCTACGTGCGCGTATATGTAAGCTTCGACGACTGGAAATACATCCCGCGGGAAAAATTTGAATGGATTGAAGAATGGCACGCAGAAACCGAACGCAAGTACCTGGTTGGCGTATTGCCCTTTACCGAACTGAGTGGCAGCGACTGGTGGAAAACCAACAATGTTTCGCTTATTCTCACCCCCGATCCGATTATTGAAGATATTGAGATCAGGAAGTTGAAGAAGAAAAGCCTGGAACTGGCAGGGATTATCTAAACAATGATGTATAAAAATAGAGGGATTTACCGGATAATAGTGCTGACCGGTAAATCCCTCTCTCATTATATAGTGTGATCTATTGCTTCAAAAAATTTCTTTCAATTACTGCCAGCGCATCATCTTTCAGAGGAGATGTTTTGCGCAATACCTTTAGGAAATACGCCACTTCTTCCTTAGTGGCCGGGCAACCGGTATTTTTTCCCGCTTCACTTTGCGAATCGGCCAGCAGGTTACCCTGTGCATCGAAGATGAGCCAGTAGGGAATGCCCTGATTATCTCCGTTATACTTTTTCAACATTGCTTCTGCCCCGGGATTTTCCAGTTGCTTGTAATTTTTTGATTCATACACGGTGAGATGCCGTACCACGTAATGGTCATTAAAATATTGCCTGCACTCGGCATTGTTCATCAGCGAATCCATACGATGACACCAGGTACACCAGGATGCGTGAAAGATGATGAACACATTCTTTTTTTCTTTGGCAGCCTGGGCGCAGGCTTCCTGCAAAACTGCATCCGCAGACGGTACTGCTTGTTGGGCAACGGTGGTTACAGCAAATAGTAAAGACAAAACCACCAGGCAGGGAGATAACTTCATAAAATTAAGGTTTAACCGAAAATAAATATTTTGCCGTAAAAAGATTTGTTAATGCATGAAAAAAGCCATCCGCTCAGTGCGGATGGCCCTCATGACAATTAAGCTATATCACTAGCCATTTGTTTGATCGGCAGCGGACTGCTCGTAAGCCGGTTCATCAGGTTTCTTGCGTTTAACGAACCTGAATATAAGGGCTCCGAGGCCCGCTATGCCAAGCAGGATGGGTTTGAGAAATTTCGCGATCAGGGCAAAAAATCCGGCCTTTGCCAGCACCTTGCCCGCTACCAGTCCTCCAATGCCATAGGCAGCCACCTCGTCTATATTGCTATCGAAATCGGCATACCGGTTACCTTCGGTAAAGGTGGCTATATGCAGCACTTTATCAATGTTCTGTTTCACCAGGGGCAATTCGCTCATACCGGCTACGGCGTTCAGCGAGAGAATGCCTTTACGGCCCAATATGCGTACATCGTAGTTGAGGGTATGATTTTCATCCCCTCCAAACTCAATTTCCTTGGCCCAGTGCAACACCTTATTGGCTTTATCGTAAAAAGGCATCTGTGCCCAACCTACAATGTGTACGGTAGGATAGCCCAGTTTTTTCCGTTCCTTGTTCACTTCAGCTTCCGAATCCTGCATATCCTTCAGCAGCTCGTCGTAGTCAATATCGTCTGCATCTGAATCCTTTACATACCCAATGGCTTCGTATCGTATCACAAACGCGTACATGCTGTCGCTCAACGGCCCCTTGTCTTCCGGGAAGATCATGCCTAGCACGTCCATATCCGGGGGATTACCCCAGAGATCGCTTAACACATAGCGACTTTGTTCCTGGTTGAGGAATTTGAAACCGGCAGGAATGTTCAACTGGGCAATACCGTTAGGGAGTGTTATTACACCCGTCTCATAGCTCATTGCTTTGTTTATGGAATCATAAATCAGCAATTGCTTCAGGTCGTCGAGGTCGAGTGTGTCTCCATCATTGGCATGCAGGCTGAATGACAGCAATAGCGCGAGGGGGAATACGATCCATTTTTTCATTGTAGTTGGGTTTAGGTATCACAAAAAAGCCTTTTTCCTGCAGAAAATAAAATTTCACCGCAGGAATTTTTAAGCGTAATGGATTTCCCCAACAACTGTAAAACAACTAGTTACAAATTGTCAGAAATAATTATTTACGAATGTTTTACCAGTATGTCCCGCAACGCCGCAAATTCCGGCGGAATCCGGGTGCAATTTTTCTGCTTTTCCAGAATGGAAGAGACGGCAGCAGGTACCGGTACGGGTTGCCCAATAACGGGCTCCACCACATCATAAAACTTCACCGGATGGGCTGTTTCCAGGAAAATGCCGCGGCTGTCTGTATGCTCCTGCAGGTATCGTTGCAAAGCAAGATAGCCCACTGCCCCGTGCGGATCGGGCAGATAGTTATGCGTTTGTAATACTTCTTTTATCGTTGCTTTGGTTTCTTCATCTGTTATGCTGTAGGCGCTCAACACGCTGCGCAGGTTATCAATGCTATGGTTGAACAATTCCAGTATACGCACAAAATTGCTGGGATCTCCTACATCCATGGCGTTAGACAGCGTAGGCACTGCTTTTTTCGGTTGATAATTTCCGGTAGCAAGGAAAGCAGGCACAATATCATTGGCATTGCAGGCAGCAATAAAATGCATAACCGGCAGCCCCGACTTGTATGCAAGCAGTCCCGCACAGATATTGCCGAAATTGCCACTGGGCACCGAAATCACCGGTGCCTGCTGTTTATCCTTCCATTGCTTCCACGCAAAGAAATAGTAGAACTGTTGCGGTAACCAGCGTGCCACATTGATGGAATTGGCAGAAGTGAGGAACAATCGCTGGTTGAGTTCAGGATCGGCAAAAGCGCGCTTCACCAGTTGCTGGCAGTCGTCGAACGTGCCGTCCACTTCCAGTGCGTGAATATTGTTGCCGAGCGTGGTCAATTGTTTTTCCTGTACGGAACTAACTTTCCCGGAGGGATACAGGATCACCACTTCCACCCCTTCTACGCCATAGAAACCATCGGCCACGGCGCCGCCCGTGTCGCCGGAAGTAGCCACCAGTACCGTCACTTTCCTGCCGCGGGTGGCCGCACCGCCCTGCCTTGCAAAATAGCCCAGGCAGCGGCTCATAAAACGCGCGCCCACATCTTTAAAGGCCAGTGTAGGGCCATGGAACAATTCCAGCGAAAAAATGGAGTCGCTCACTTTTACCAGTGGTATGGGAAAACTGATCGTTTCGCGTACAATCTGCAACAGGCCGGCTTCCGGGATGCAATCGCCCGCATAGGGTTGTATCACACGAAAAGCAATTTCTTCTTCCGAATACTTTTCAATGTTTTTGATAAAATCTGCCGGCAATGAAGGAATGGCTTCCGGGAAATACAATCCCTTATCCGGCGCCTGCCCCTGTATGGCGGCGTTTTTAAAATCGGTTACTGGTGACTGTTTGTTTAAACTATAGTATTTCATGATTGTTGTGCTACAATTACGCCCTGTTGACTGATAGTGGTTACATACGTTTTGTATTCAACGCCCAAACGGGTATAAACGGCAATCATTTCCTGTTCTACCGCGCGGGCAACATTTTCTTCCTTGCTGAGCATGAAAATAGAAGGCCCTGACCCTGAAATGCCGCCGCCCAATGCGCCGGCCGCCGTACTGCTTTTTTTCACTTCATCAAAGCCGGGAATCAGGATGCTGCGCACCGGTTCAATGATCACATCTTCCAGCGAACGGCCTATGAGATCGTAATCGCCTTTCATGAGTCCGGCTACCAGTCCGGCAATATTTCCCCACTGCCTGATGGCCGATTTCAACTGTACTTCCTTGCGCAGTATCTGCCGCGCATCGGCGGTGCGTACTTCTATCTGCGGATGCACTACAGTTACATACAGTGGTGGTGCCTCCAGCGTAACAATGTCCAATGGGAAAATGGAACGGATCAGCGTAATGCCTCCCAATATGCAGGGGGCAATATTATCGGCATGCTTCACGCCCGATGCCACTTTTTCGCCATGCATGGCAAAGCGTACCAGGTCGTTGCCGGAGAAACGCTGTCCCAGCAGGTAGTTGGCCGCCACCACCGCACCGGCAGAACTGGCGGCGCTGGAACCCAGCCCGCTGCCCGGTTTGATACATTTTTCAATGACCAGGTCAAAGCCAATACGCTCCGGCACTTCTTCCAGCATGGCCAGCAGGGCTGCGCCTGCTACATTCTTTTCCGGTTCTGCCGGCAGCCGGTAGGCGTCGGTATGGGTGATGGTCAACCCGGGTTCGGCACGTAGCGTTAGCGTCATGATATCGCGAGGTTCATGCAGGGCCATACCCAACACATCAAACCCGCATACCAGGTTGGCCACAGTTGCCGGCGCCAGCGCTTTTACGCATGTTCCTACTGGTAATAAATCCGCTTTTTTATTTGCTTCTTGCATTATTCAAAAAATTACAAATGTCATATCGATGCAGAACATCACGCCTCCCTCTGTGAGCCGGTAACCACAGGCAGCTGAATTTTTCTCCGTTGATTATTGTTTGCGTGAATTGTTTTCATCCTGGTTGTCCTGCAGCTTGCTTATTGCACTCATAGTGATCATTGTTTGCATGCATTGTTGTCATCCTGCGTTTACCATGCATCATCTTGCCACTCTGATTATATCCGCAAACACGCCGCTGGCCGTTACTTCCGCCCCTGCCCCGGCGCCTTTTACCACCAATGGCTGCTCCACGTACCGGTTGGTATAAAACAACACTACATTGTCTTTGCCATAAAGATGATAGAAGTCCGATTGCGGGTCCACATGTTGCAAACCAACGGCCGCTTTGCCATTTTCGTAACGCGCTACAAACTTGAGCTTTTTGCCCTGCTTCGCCGCCTGCTCATAGAGTTCCCTGAAATGCTTTTCCTGTTTGGCCATTTCTGCATAAAAATCTGCTACACTGCCCTGCATACAGGAAGGAGGCATGAAGGAATGATTGGCAATGTCTTCCATTTCCAGTTGTTCACCTGCTTCGCGCGCCAGGATCATGATCTTGCGCATCACGTCGGTACCGCCAAGGTCCAGTCGCGGGTCGGGCTCGGTATAGCCTTCTTCCTGCGCCTGCTTCACCACTTCGGCAAAGGTTTTGGTGCCGTCGTAATGGTTGAACACAAAATTGAGCGTACCGCTCAGCACAGCCTCGATGCGGTTCACCACATCGCCGCTGCGCAGCAAATCGTTCAGCGTGCCGATTACCGGCAACCCTGCGCCTACATTGGTTTCAAACTGGAACAGGGCATTGTATTCCCGTGCCAGGTCCTTCAGCTTCTTGTAATAGGCATAGGAAGAAGAACAGGCTATCTTGTTGCAAGCCACCACCGAAATGGATTTTGACAACAGCTGATCATATATCATGGCCACTTGTTCATTGGCCGTTACGTCGGCAAATACGGAGTTGCGGAGATTTTTTGAACGGATGATTTCCACGAACTGCTGCAGGTCCATGGGTTGTCCCTTATCCAGCGCTTCCTGCCAGTTGGCCAGGTTGATGCCGTCTTCGTTGAAAATCATTTTGCGGCTGTTGGCAATGCCTATCACGCGCACCTGCAAACGCAACTGTTCCTGCAGGTATTCCTGTTGTTGCTTCAGTTGGGCCAATAATTTGCTGCCCACATTGCCGGTGCCGGCCACAAATAGGTTTACCTGCTTATAGGTGGTTTCGAAGAATTCTTCGTGCAGTACGTTGATAGCTTTCTTCACATCGGCAGCAGACACTACTGCAGAAATATTTCTTTCGGAAGAACCCTGTGCAATGGCGCGCACATTTACGCCGTTGCGGCCAATGGCGCCAAACATTTTACCACTGATGCCGGGATGGCTTTTCATATTATCCCCTACCAACGCTACAATGGCCAGGTCTTTTTCTACAGCCAGCGGTTCCACCTTGCCTGTTTCAATTTCCCAGGAGAAAGCGTTATCAACCGCTTTTTTTGCTTTTTCTGCCAGCGCTTCATCAATGCCCACGCAAATACTGTGTTCAGAAGAGCCTTGCGTAATCAATATCACGTTGATGTGTTCATTGGCCAGTGCTTCAAACAGCCTGCGTGAAAAACCCGGAATGCCTACCATGCCACTGCCCTCCAGGCTCAGCAGCGCTATGCGGCTGATGCTGGTAATGCCGCGGATATTGCTGCCATTGTGCACCACTTCCGGCCCAATGAAGGTTCCGTGATGCGATGGTTCAAAAGTGTTTTTGATCCACACCGGGATGTTCTTGCTCATCACCGGTTGAATGGTGGGCGGGTAAATCACTTTGGCGCCAAAATGCGACAACTCCATGGCTTCCTGGTAGGAAATATGCGACAGTATTTTCGCATGACGCACCAGTCGCGGGTCAGCCGTCATCATACCACTTACATCAGTCCATATCTCTACCGATGAGGCGTCGAGCGCTGCGGCCACAATGGCTGCTGTATAGTCGGAACCACCGCGCCCCAGTGTAGTGCCGTTGCCATTACTATCGCTGGCAATGAAGCCCGGCATAATGAAAAGAGAATGAGCAGCTTTGGTAAAATAATCGCGACACAATGCGTTGGTACTGGCAAAATCAACGGCCGCATGGCCATGATGGCTGTCGGTGCGGATGAGCTGGCGCGAATCCACCCATGCATTGTCAATGCCCGCAGCAGCAAAGCGATCGGAAATAATGCGCGAAGACAACAGTTCGCCATAGCTTACAATGCGGTCCTTTGTGCGGGCCGACAATTCTCCGAGCAGAAACACGCCGTTGCAAATGTCTTCAATTTCATTACAACGTTGTTTCACCCAGCTCAGCACGGCGCTCTGGCGCGCCACGGGGATCAATGCCTTGACTGCTTCGAGATGGCGCTGCTCCAACTGCACCAGCAATTCCTTGTACTGTTCATTGCCCTGCGCCGCCAGCATGCCGCTCTGCAGCAAACTGTCTGTTGTACCGCCCAGAGCCGACACCACCACCACGGTCTTATCGCGTTGCAATGCCTGTTGCACAATGCTCACTACCCTGTTGATATTTTCGGCACTGGCTACTGAAGTACCACCGAATTTTAAAACCTGCATATCGAATGATTAAATGATTTGAAACAATTTGTTGACTGAAAGAGAACTGTTGATTGCTGAATCTTCCTGCTTTCCGCAGGACTTGTAGGTAATACCCCAATGGTGATATGAAATAGTACAACCCTTAACGGGTTGTTGTAATAATAGTAGTGGTAGTAGCTGTAGTAGCAGCTACGGAGGAGGAAGAAGTAATGATATGTTGGAATTGTACCACTATCTGTTATTGAACAGGGCAAAGATAACCAGCAGAACCCATAACAACTGTTAGTTTTCGATGTTTTTTAAAAAGTCCACCGAAAATGTAGAATAAATCGAAAGAAATGCCCGGGTAAGGCTATAAAATTCAACCTTTGGATTTCAATTATTGATTTCTGCAAAAGTTATCTTTGCAGCCAAATTCTACCAGACATGGATCGACAGTCGTCATGGGCATTGCAGCAATTCCAGAATCATGTTGGCATCAAGTTTCAACTGTACAACAGTTTGTTTACTTCCCTGCCCTTTCACCGCATAGAAAAAACGGGCATCCTCCTTTCGTTGTTGCTCAATTTCTGCGAAGAAGGTTACAAGAAGAAGTTAAGTCCTGAACAGATTATCGAAGGTTTTTTTGAAAAACATACTACGTACACCAAAGAACAGGATAAACTGGACCTGTTGTTTCGCTTCATACAATATGTAGAAAGGCAGGTGGTATTGTTCGATGCGCTGGAAGACGCTGCGTTCTTACACGTGAATGATGTAAACGGCGTGGGCACGCTCAAATATCTTGAATCGGAAATAAAGCAGCACGAAGCGCATGAAAAGCTGGCAGAAAAACTGAAAGACTTTGCCGTTCGCATTGTACTAACGGCGCACCCTACCCAGTTTTATCCCGGACCTGTGCTGGGCATCATCAACGATCTCAGCAAGGCGCTGGCCGAAAACAATGCGGAGCAAATCAACATGTACCTCCAGCAGCTCGGCAAAACCCCTTTCCTCAAAAAACAAAAGCCCACACCCTATGATGAAGCCGTGAGCCTGGTATGGTACCTCGAAAATGTTTTTTACCAGGCAGCAGGCAGGATCATCAATTTCATGCGCAACACGTTCCCGGACGCCATCCCTCACAACAACCCTGTGATCACCATGGGCTTCTGGCCAGGCGGCGACCGCGATGGCAACCCGAATGTAACGGTAGATACCACGATGAAAGTGGCCGACATGTTGCGCGGCAGCATCATCAAATGCTATTACCTTGATGTGCGCCGGCTGAAACGCCGCCTCACCTTCAAAGGCGTTGACACCATACTGGCCGACCTCGAAAAACAACTGTACAATAATATTTTCATACCGGGCCAGCGCACCTATCTCACCCGCGAAGGCATTTTGCAAAGCCTGAACACCATCCGCGAAATACTGATCTACCAGCACAACGGACTGTTCCAGCACCTGGTGGATGGACTGATCAATAAAGTTCAGGTATTCGGACTGCACTTCGCTTCGCTCGATATCCGGCAGGACAGTTCGGTACACCATGTAGTATTGGAAGAAATTGCTGCCAAAACGGAGGCGCTTCCCCGTAATTATGCATCGCTTTCGGTTGAAGAAAAGATGCAGTTGCTTTGCAATGCGTCCGGCGATATAGGCACTCATGTTTTTGAAGATGGTCTCACCAAAGACACCGTGCTGACGATTAAAGCCATCAAGGAAATACAGCAATACAACGGCGAAGAAGGTTGCAACCGCTATATCATCAGTCAATGCACCAGTGCGCTGAATGTGCTGGAAGTATATGGCTTGTTCCTGCTGAGCGGCTGGAAAAAAGATGACCTGAAAATTGATATCGTTCCGCTGTTTGAAACCATCGACGATCTCACCCGCGCGCCGGAAATCATGAAGATGTTGTATGAAAATGAGGCCTACCGTGCGCACCTGGCCCGCCGCCGCAACCGGCAAACCATTATGGTGGGTTTTTCAGATGGCACCAAGGATGGTGGCTACCTCATGAGCAACTGGAGCATTTACAAAGCCAAGGAAGGGCTTACAGCCATATCAGCGCAATACGGCATTGATGTGGTGTTCTTTGATGGCCGTGGTGGCCCTCCTGCACGCGGTGGCGGCAAAACGCATAAGTTCTATGCGTCAATGGGCAAAAATATTTCCAACAAGGAAATACAACTCACTATCCAGGGACAAACGGTAAGCTCCAACTTCGGTACCGTAGATGCGGCACAATACAATCTTGAACAATTGCTGAACGCAGGCATTTCCAATGACCTGTTTGCGGATGAGGAAAAAATTCTGAGCCGTGACGATGAATCGCTGCTGGATGACCTGGCCAATGAAAGTTTTGAATCGTACAAACAACTCAAAGATCATCCGGATTTCCTGCATTATTTATCGCAGATAAGCCCGCTGAAATTTTACAGCCAGACGAATATCGGTTCGCGCCCGTCCAAACGTGGCAGCAGCGGCGGCAGGCTCACGCTGAAAGACCTGCGCGCCATTCCTTTTGTGGGCGCGTGGAGCCAGCTGAAGCAAAATGTGACCGGTTATTATGGCGTGGGTTCTGCCATGCAGGCGTTGGACAAGAAAGGAAAATTACCGGAACTGAAACGCATCTACCGCCATTCGCTGTTCTTCAAAACGCTGCTGGACAACTGTGAAATGGCTATGAAGAAATGTTTCTTCCCGTTAACAGAATACCTCAGTCAGCATCCGCGTTTTGGCGAAATCCGCGATATGATCTACCGCGAATATGAACTTACGCAACGTTATATTTTCCTGGTATCCGGTAAAACGGAACTGATGGCGGATTACCCCGTAGAACAGCTTTCCATTCAAATGCGTGAACGCATTGTACTGCCACTTACTACCATACAGCAATATGCGATGGCGCGCATTCGTGCCATGGAAGAACAAGGTGCGCCGGCCCAGCAGAAAGAAACGTACGAAAAACTGGTAATCAGGAGTTCGTTTGGCATCATCAATGCGGGCCGCAATTCGGCGTAGTAAAGCTTCATACAAAGAAAGACACAGCAGGGCACAGCGCAATTCCAATAAACACTGTGCGCTGCTGTTTTGTTATAACAGCTTCTTTTCAAAAACATTTCATCCCACAAAAAATCAAACGCACCCGGCGAAACGGATGCGTTTTTCTGATAACTAAAACAACGGTAATGAAAAAAGGGTAAATACTTCTATAAAAGTACTACCACACAGTTTGCAGTTAGTTTTGCCGAGTATGGTCCCTCTTAAAGTCGTTTACCTTTTTTCACTGAGTTTATGCGTACACCTGAAAATGCGAAAATGAAAACAGCAATTTCTTGCCATTGTTCATTTTCACATTTTCAAATGTTCACATTTTTTTAATCAAAAATGATAAGTCGCGGCAAGTATAAAACTGGCCGTTGACTTGGTTGGGTCACCTGCTTTTTTCTCAAACAGGTTTTCACTGGCGCTATCGAACCTGAACTCCGGTATAATGGTTAAGTTATCCAGTTTAAAATTAAACGATAACGTGGGTGAAAAGATGGTGGAATTGAATCCCAGCACATTTTTTTCATCGTTGAAATATTCGCCGCGCAATGTAAGGCCAAACCAGTCATTCGGATCTGCGTTTACATACAGCGCGGTACCCCACCAGCTTGTTCCGTCTTCCCAACCATTGCCATTCTTGATGCTCCTCGATTGCAGGGTACCGTTAAACCCGAGACTGAATTTATCCGAGATGGCATAGGAAGCCGTTACATCTCCCTGGAAAAGCCTTGCAGCCTCATCGTATTTACCTCCCTGGAAATTGAGGTACACATTGAATTTGTCGTCGGCTGAACCTGTTGAGAACTGGCCTATGAACATCTTTGGCATACCGGAAGCAGTTTTCAGGTCAGTGGGATTGGTAATGCCCACCATCAGTCCGCTCTGGCCACCGAGGGAAATATCTGCTTTCAAACCGGTATGAAAGAAAGGTCCATAGGAAAATCCATAGCTCATACTATAGTTACGGTTCAGGTAGGCATCGAGCAATTCATATCCTACATGTGTTCCAAAACTTCCAAACGTAAATGTTACTTTATCGGAAGGCGCATAGGTTACGTACAATTGCTTGATAGCTGCCTGTGAAAAGAAACCATTTGCTGCGGCATCTTTGTCGCCGTCTACATAGGAAAATTCCTGCGCTCTTCTGCCAAAACCGAAGTCGGCTACCATGCCCACCTTGCCAACACTATGTTCCACCTTTATGGAAGCCATTCCCAATTCAAATGAGTTATGCGAATTGGTGAAGCTGGTGAAATTATTATATGGATCATTTTTCTGATCAGAAAAATTGTATCTGTAATACACGTCGGCAGAACCTGTTATCACTGGCTTTGGTTTTTCTTTTTCTATATCCTGGGCCATAGCATGACTTATCGTAGCCATACTAATGGCTAATACGCAGATTTTTCTTAACATTGTTACAGATTTTAAGTGTTAAAGGAAAGGGTACGGTAGTAATGATTGAACTTGTACCAGAAGTTCAATTCATTTTATACTGTACCTTTTTCCGTTACATCAATAGTCTCTTCCAGGTAAGTGCCATTCTTGTTGGAGCTCACCAGCAATGTACCCTGCAGGTATTTTTCGTTGTGCTGGGTAGCGTCCAGACCAATCTCTTCTTCTTCGGAAGAAACGCGCAACGGCAGAATGAAGTTGATGAATTTGAATATAGCGAAGGATACTATGAAGCTATAGGCTACTACAATTGCAAGCGCCTTCAACTGTGTAAGGAAGAAAGCTGCATTGCCATACAGGAGACCATCAGCGCCATCGCTGTTAACAGTTGTCGTTGCAAACACGCCGGTAAGCAGCATACCTACCATACCACCTATGCCATGGCAGGGGAATACGTCGAGGGTATCATCCACCTTTGATTTTTGCTTGTAGTACACGGCAATGTTGGAGATAATAGCAGCTACCACGCCAATGGTTATACTTTGCGGCACGGCAACGAAACCGGCGGCAGGCGTAATGGCTACCAGGCCTACTACGGCGCCGATACAGAAGCCCAGTACAGAAGGTTTCTTGCCTTTCAGTACATCAAAGAACATCCACGACAAACCGGCTGCAGCGGCCGCAACATTGGTTACCATGAAAGCATTTACAGAAAGTGCGTTGGCGCCCAGAGCAGAACCAGCGTTGAAGCCAAACCAGCCGAACCACAGCAAACCGGTACCGATCAGCACATAGGGAATATTGGCTGGCGGAATTTCTTTCTGCTGAATATGCACTTGCCTGCGCTTCAACACCATGGCGCCCGCCAATGCGGCACAACCGGCAGAAATATGTACCACGGTACCACCGGCAAAATCAAGTGCGCCCATCTGGAACAGGAACCCGTTCGGGTGCCAGGTCCAGTGTGCAATAGGTGCATACACCAGCAACCCAAATAAAGCAATGAAAAGAATATAGGAAGTGAAACGAATGCGCTCAGCCACCGCCCCTACTACCAGTCCGGGCGTGATGATCGCAAACATCAACTGAAAAGTGGCAAACAACAGGAGGGGAATGGTCATGGGAGAACCGCCCTGCAAAACAGGCGCGCTGGAGGCTACCCCTTTGAAGAAAAAGAAGGTGGAAGGATCGCCCACAAAACCGCCCAGGGAATCACCAAAGGCCAGGCTGAAGCCTACCACGATCCAGAGCACGCTTACCACGCCGGCAGCTACCACGCTTTTGATCATGGTAGAGATCACATTTTTACGATGTACCATGCCGCCGTAAAAAAAAGCCAGGCCGGGGGTCATCAGGAATACGAGGGCCGCGGCCACCAGTATCCAGGCGATATCTGATGTGCTGTATGTGCCCTGGTCATCAAATGCAGCAAGAGAAGGAATAAAGATGGCTGCGATAGCCACAGCTGCCAACACCAGGAAGGGGGCAACCTGCTTGAACGAGACTGTTTTCATACTGATTGTTTTAGTTGTATTACTAAAAAATATAATTTATTAGTATACTGTGAAAATAGCCCGTTTTTCAATAGAAATTTCAAAAAGTCATCACATTTTACAAATTATAATATAAAATAAATTGATTTTAGTTTTTTCTGTAAGTACCCTGTAGCTCAAATATTTATACAAACAAACAGTTTGAAAACAAAAAAGCCATCCTTTTTGGATGGCTTGCAAAAAACAGCAGTTTTTTTTGCTATATCGCTAAAATTATGTTTTCATCTTTTTTTTCCAGCAAAGATTTGCCTTCGTTCAGGAATTCGTCCACTTTCCGGGCACATTCACGGCCCTCACTAATGGCCCAAACCACCAGGCTCTGCCCTCTCCGCATATCGCCACAGGCAAAAATTTTACCAATACTGGTACGGAATTCCTTCTCCGAAGCCTTCACATTGCCGCGCTCATCCAGTTCCAGTCCCAGTTCCTGCACCACCCCTTCATGCTGCGGATGCACAAAACCCATGGCCAGCAGCGCCAGTTCGCAGGGGATTTCCCTTTCCGATCCCGGCACTTCGGTAAAGCGGGCCGGACGGCCGTCTTCCGTAGTGGTCCATTGCAGGTCAACGATTTTCAGCGCCTTCAGGTTGCCTTTGCCGTCGCCGATAAACTCTTTGGTGGCCACGGCCCATTTCCGGTCGGCGCCTTCCTCGTGCGAAGTAGAAGTTTTCAGAATCATCGGGTAGGTAGGCCAGGGCATGAACGGCGTACGGCTTTCCGGCGGCTTGGGCAAGAGTTCAAACTGCGTCACCGACTTTGCCTTTTGCCGGTTGGAGGTGCCTACGCAGTCGCTGCCGGTATCACCGCCCCCGATCACCACCACGTTTTTGCCGGTGGCCAGAATGTTTTCAGAAAATATATTGCTTTCCAGGTTAGCGTTGGCCAATGGGTCTTTACCGGCATTGCGCTTGTTCTGCTGTTTCAGGAACTGCATGGCGAAATAAACGCCTTTCAGGTCGCGGCCGGGGATATTCAGGTCGCGGGGAATGGTAGAACCTCCCGCCAATACCACCGCATGGTATTCGCGCAGCAGGTCATTGATGCGCACGTTCACGCCCACATTGGCATGGCAGCGGAACGTGATGCCTTCTTCTTCCAAAATGCGCAGCCGGCGGTCTACCACCCATTTTTCCAGCTTAAAATCCGGTATGCCGTAACGCAGCAATCCACCCGGCACATCATCGCGTTCAAATACGGTTACGGTATGACCGGCATAGTTCAGCTGGGCAGCTGCGGCCAGTCCTGCCGGCCCCGATCCTACCACTGCTACTTTCTTACCCGTACGCACATGCGGCGCACGCGGCTTCACGAATCCTTTTTCAAAGGCAATCTCGATGATGTGTTTTTCAATCTCCTCGATTACAATAGCCGGTTGGTTGATGCCCAGCACGCAGGCCGACTCACACGGAGCCGGGCATATGCGACCGGTAAACTCCGGAAAATTATTGGTGCTGGTAAGAATATCGTACGCTTCCTGCCATTGTTTGCGATAAACGGCATCGTTGAACTCGGGAATGTTGTTGCCCAGCGGACAGCCGCTATGGCAAAAGGGAACGCCGCAGTTCATGCAGCGCGCAGACTGCTGGTTGAGCTTTTCATCGCTGTAGCGCTCCACAAACTCCCGGTAGTGTTGCAGCCGTTCCTCCACCGGCTTTTTTTCCGGCAACTCTCTGGTAAATTCCAGGAAACCCGTTGGTTTACCCATATGTTGTTTTAGTTTTCAGTAAGTCAATGTTGTAAATGGCATACGCGCCCCTGTGAAAATGGTACACGGTTATGCCGCCTCGTTTTCACTGTCGTTAATCGGCCAATTTCTTCGCCATAGCCCGTTCTTTCAGGACTTTCTTGTAATCTTTGGGGAATACTTTGATAAAGTTCTTCAGCTGGTTTTCGAAATCATCCAGTACAAAACGCGCTACGGTGCTGCCGGTGTAGGCATAGTGTCGCGTGATCATGTCGTTCAGTACCTGCGCATCATCTGCATCGAGCGGATCGAGGTCTACCATCTCTTTGTTGCAGAGCGATGCAAACTGACCTTTCACATCGTAAACATACGCAATACCGCCGCTCATACCTGCCGCAAAGTTGCGACCGGTAGCGCCCAGTATCACCACTTTTCCGCCGGTCATGTATTCACAACCGTGATCGCCTACGCCTTCCACTACCACAGATGCGCCGGAGTTGCGCACGCAGAAGCGTTCACCTGCTTTACCGCGGATATATGCTTCGCCGGAAGTAGCGCCGTAGAAGGCCACGTTGCCGATGATGATATTTTCTTCGGGCACAAAGCTGGCCTGCCGCGGCGGATAGATGATCAATCGTGCACCGCTCAATCCTTTACCGAAATAGTCGTTGGCATCGCCTTCCAGTTCAAGCGTGAGCCCTTTGGTACAGAAAGCGCCAAAGCTTTGTCCTGCTGTACCGGTAAGGTTAAAATGAATGGTATCGTCCGGCAAACCGGCAGACTTGTATTTTTTGGTAATCTCGTTCGACAATAAAGTGCCCAGCGTGCGGTCGGTATTCTTCACCGTAAAGGAAGCGGCTACGCGTTCCTGTTTGTCGATAGCGGGACGTGCTGCCTCCAGCAGTTTCCAGTCGAGCACGTTGGCTATGCCATGGTCCTGCTCTTCCATTTTGTACAATCCCGCATAAGCGCCACCCGGTTCTTTGTAGAGGATGGGCGACAAATCGAGTTTGGAATATTTCCAGTGGTTGATGTTATCACGTATTTCGAGGCAATCGGTCTGCCCGATCATTTCATTCACCGTTCTGAATCCTAATTCCGCCATGATCTCGCGCAGTTCCTGCACCAGGAAGCGGAAGAAATTCACCACATGATCAGGATTACCGGTGAAGCGTTTACGCAACTCGGGGTCCTGCGTGGCTACACCTACGGGGCAGGTATTGAGATGGCATTTGCGCATCATGATGCAGCCTTCCACCACCAGCGCTGCCGTAGCAACGCCCCATTCTTCGGCGCCCAGCAAGGCGGCAATGGCTATATCGCGACCGGTTTTCAGTTGTCCGTCGGTTTGCACTACTACGCGACTGCGCAGTTTGTTTTTCACCAGCGTCTGGTGTGTTTCCGCCAGGCCTAACTCCCATGGTAAACCGGCGTGCTTGATAGAACTGATGGGCGAAGCACCGGTGCCGCCATCATGACCTGAAATCAAAATCACATCAGCCTTTGCCTTGGCTACGCCGGCAGCAATGGTGCCTACACCGGCTTTGGACACCAGTTTTACATTGATGCGTGCGTTGCGGTTGGCATTCTTCAGGTCGAAGATGAGCTGCGCCAGGTCTTCAATAGAATAAATATCGTGGTGCGGCGGCGGAGAAATCAAACCCACACCCGGTGTGGAGTGCCTCGTTCTGCCGATCCATTCGTCCACTTTATGACCGGGCAGCTGTCCGCCTTCACCCGGCTTGGCGCCCTGCGCCATTTTGATTTGCAGTTCATCGGCTTCGGTAAGATAATAACTTGTTACCCCGAAGCGGGCGCTGGCCACCTGTTTGATGGCGCTGCGCATGGAATCGCCGTTGGGCAATGGCGTGTAGCGGATTTCGTCTTCACCGCCTTCACCGGTATTGCTCTTGGCGCCGATGCGGTTCATGGCAATGGCCAGCGTGGTGTGTGCTTCCCAGGAGATGGAGCCGAAACTCATGGCCCCGGTGGCAAAGCGTTTCAAAATATTCTCTGCCGGTTCAACTTCTTCTATAGGAATAGAAGGCCTGTTGCTCTTGAACCGGAACAGGCTGCGCAACGTGCAGGCTTTTTCGCTCTGCTCGTTCACGAGCTTTGAATATTTTTTGAAAATATTGTAGTCGTTCATCCGCGTACTGTACTGCAACAGGTGGATGGTTTGCGGATTGAACAGGTGAAACTCTCCTTTGCGTTTCCACTGGTATATACCGCCAACGGGTAACCGATTTACAGGCACATCTTTTTTGCTGAAGGCAAACCAGTGTTTGGCCAGTGCTTCTTTTGCCAGTTCATCGAGGCCAATGCCTTCAATGCGGCTTACGGCGCCGGTGAAATATTTATCCACCACCTCTCTGTTGAGGCCGAGAATTTCGAATATCTGTGCGCCCTGGTAGGATTGCAGGGTAGAGATACCCATTTTGGAAAACACTTTCAGCAATCCATCGCACACGGCTTTGATATAGTTCTTGCGCAGTTCTTCCCAGGTAAGATCTGTTTGCAGTGAACCGTTCGCTTTCATATTGCGAATGGTTGCCAGTGCCAGGTAGGGATTGATGGCTGTTGCACCAAAACCAATGAGGCAGGCGAAATGATGTACTTCCCATACGTCGCCGGCTTCCACTACAATACCTACCTGTCCGCGCATACCCTTGCGGATAAGGTGGTGATGTACGGCTGCGGTTGCCAGCAGCGATGGAATGGCGGCATGGTCGGAGTCAACGGCGCGGTCGCAGAGAATGAGCACTTCAAAACCATCGCGCACTGCATCTTCTGCATAGCGGCAGAGACGGTCGAGACCTGCCTTAAGCGAGCCGGGTTTGCCATCGGCCCTGAAATACGTTTGCAGTGTTTTTGCCTGGAATTTACCGGTGTCGATACTGCGCAGTTTTTCCAGTTCGGTACTGGTGAGGATGGGGTGTTTGAGCGCAACGGTATGGCAATGTTCCGGCTGTTCTTCCAGCAGGTTATCGTTGTTGCCCACGAAGGTAGCCAGGCTCATCACCATTCTTTCACGAATGGGATCGATGGGCGGGTTGGTTACCTGCGCAAACAATTGTTTGAAGTAAGAAGTGATGTGTTGCGGTTGATCGCTGAGTACGGCCAGCGGCACATCGGTGCCCATACTGCCCACCGGTTCTTTCCCTTCGAGGGCCATGGGTTTGATGAGCATTTCCACATCTTCGGTAGTATAACCGAATGCTTTCTGGTATTTGAGGATGGAAGCATCGGAAAGATGCGTGAAGGTTACACGCGGTTCATCCAGTTCTTCCAGGCGGATTTTATATTGATTGAGCCAATCGCCATAAGGCTTGCGACTGCAGATGGTTTGTTTCAGTTCTTCATCGCTGATGATGCGTCCCTGTTCCATGTCAACCACAAACATTTTGCCGGGTTGCAGGCGGCCTTTTTCTTTCACAATGGACGGGTCAACCGGCAGCACGCCCATTTCCGAAGCCATAATCACACGATCGTCGGTGGTAACGCAATAGCGTGAAGGACGCAGACCATTGCGGTCGAGCGTGGCGCCAATAATTTTTCCGTCGGTGAAGGAAATGGAAGCAGGGCCATCCCAGGGCTCCATGATGGAAGCATGGTATTCGTAGAATGCTTTCTTCACAGGGTCCATATGCTCATTGCCGTCCCATGCTTCGGGGATCAGCATCATCATTACATGCGGCAGTGAGCGGCCTGTGAGGGTGAGCAGTTCAATCATGTTGTCGAGACAGGCAGAGTCGCTTTGCCCTTCCGTTACGATGGGCAGCAGCATGTCCATTTCTTCGCGGGTAAACCAGGAAGAAGTGAAACCTTTTTCGCTCGACTTCAACCAGTTGAGGTTGCCCTGCAGGGTGTTGATTTCACCGTTGTGCGCGATGTAGCGGAAAGGTTGCGCCAGTTTCCAGGAGGGAAAGGTGTTGGTAGCAAAACGGGAGTGGATCAGGCCAAATGCTGATACCATCCGTTTGTTGCTGAGGTCAGGGAAATAGGTTCGTACCTGGTGGCTGGTGAGTTGCCCTTTGTACACAACGGTTTTATAGGAAAGCGATGCGATATAAAAACCGATCGCATCTTTCTTCACAGTGTTGTTGATGGTATGACTGGCGTAGTTGCGCAGTACAAACAATTTGCGTTCAAAATCGTCGGGGTTGTTGATATGGTCGGGGCAGGCTATGAACACATGTTCCATTTCCGGCTCCACGCTCAGTGCCGAAGGACCGATATTGTCCGGGTTTACGGGCACCTTGCGGTAAGCGAGGATTTCGAGCCCCAGTTTTTCTGCTGCGCGGTTGAAGATGTCGCGGCATTCTTCCCGCAGCCGGATATCGGCGGGAAAGAAGATCACGCCCACACCATAGCGGCCGAAGGGAGGCAGGTGCACGCCCAGTTTGATACATTCATCAAAGAAAAACTCGTGGGGGGTCTGGATCATGATCCCAGCTCCGTCGCCCGTGTTGTTTTCACAACCGCAGGCGCCGCGGTGTTCCATGTTTTCCAGAACGGTCAGTGCATCGGAGATAATCTGGTGAGATTTGGTGCCTTTGATGTTGGCCACGAATCCGATACCGCACGCATCACGCTCAAACGAAGGATGGTATAAACCCTGGTTACTTGCCATGTATATGTCTAGTTTTTGAATAAAATTCAATAAAACCTCAGGTTTTTCATACATTTTTCAAAAACCTGGCAAGCAACGAATGAAATTACGAAAAAAGCAGGGAATTGTGATGGAATTATTAAATATTTTCTCACAAAATGCAGGCAGGTGTGAGAAAGTATGATAATTGTCATTGTCACAATTCATCCTGCAAACACTTCAAAAAATCGTTAAAAGCGTTCAATCGGTGCAAGCTTTCTTGGCACTTCAGGAAAATGTCGTACTTTTGCACCGCAATTCTGAAAAACCTCCGGAGAAAGTACACAACCTACCTCCTGCTTAGGGAAATTGACGTAGCACTGCACTTGCCATCAATGAAATTTACTGGTCGTTTTTAATTGACATAAACATAAAGGTTATGAACACGGATCTTATGCCCGGCATTGTACGTTTGGGTGAAAAAGAGTTACAAGAGTTGACCCGGGAAGTGAAAGAAACCATTGCATTTGTCACCCCGGTGAGTGCAAAACCAATCAAGAAAAAATTTACAGCAGCTCAGATGTGGAGCCTGAAACGCAACATGCGTTCTGCAAGTTTGCAGGTTCCTGTCATCAGGGTTATTGACTAAATATTTCTGATTACAGTATTTCATCCAAACGTCGGCGAGGCTTCCCTGAAGGGGAAGCTTTTTTTGTTTATAGTTCATTATTAAGCTTGGAAGCAAGCTGCTGGTTCCGTAGCACATCCAAATACCAGTTCATCCCCGCAGACGCTATCGTGTAGACGCCACCTCGAATTGGGGCATAAACTCCACTTTATCCATTCACATTTTCCATTGGAGCCTGGAAAACAACAGATGCCCCGCCTTTTCGAAAGGAGGAATATGGCAGGCATGACCTTAATACGTGTAGTGCCAAAAAGCATTATGGAAACATCCGCTCAAAAAACAAAAACACAAGCACCCGCTGGCTATAGCACCGTGTGCCCATACCTGGTAGTACCCAGTGTGGAAACAGCACTGGAGTTCCTGGAAAATGTTTTTCATGCCGATGTGAAAGATTCTTTCAAAGGAAAGGACGGCATGATCATGCATGGTGAAGCCAGGATTGGTGATACGGTAATCATGATCGGGCGCGCCAATGAAAAGTGGCCGGCGCAAACCAGTATGCTTTATGTGTATGTTGACCAGGTAGAAGAAACCTACCAGCGTGCACTGCAGTTTGGCGCCACTTCCATCATGGAACCGAAAGACCAGTTCTATGGCAACCGCGAAGCAGGCATTAAAGATGCACAAGGCAACTCCTGGTGGATAGCACGCCAGATAGAAGAATTGTCTGCCGAAGAACTGCAACGCCGGTTACTGGAGTCAGGCATGTAACCGCCTGTACCGAAAGCAGCAATGGATTTTTGACATTGTCTTTTCGACAATGGAATTTATCGAAAATCCATTGCTGTTTTTCTTTTGATCCTGGTCAATCATTTTTGCCTGCTCCCGCCCGCATATTAGCTGCTGATTTTCAATGCGTCAACTTTTTTTACTACCCTTGCAGCATTTCCCAATTTATCTTGTCTTACCATTTGTGCGCCGCCCATGGCGGCAGTCCATCACTGGTTAAGCTGATAGTAGCGCAATCCCCCTAAACTGCGAACACTCCCCAACCCTTTACCGATTGACCTCCGGTCAGGCTGGTTTGCTATGCGTAACTAACAATAACATAAAATCGAAGTCCATGAGAAAGATTCTACCGCTACTAACGGTGTTGGTGGTGCATGCCCTCTTTGCACTCAGCCAAACCCGTACCATCAACGGACAGGTGCAGGACAGCCAGGGAAATCCCATTCCATTTGCCACCATCAAGGTCCAAAGGACCAACACAGGTGTGGCTGCCGATGCACACGGAAATTTCACCATACAGGCACAACAGGGCGACGTGCTCGTCGTGAGCGCGGCCGGCTTTCAAACCATTAATGTCACCGTAGGCACATCGGCCAGTGTGATTGTAAAAATGGAAGCAGGCGGCGCACTCAGTGAAGTAGTAGTAACTGCATTGGGTATACGAAGAGAAAGATCTGAGCTGCCCTATGCCGCACAACAGGTGCAGGGTGAACAAATCACACGTGTACGGCCCAACAATTTTGCCACTTCCCTGTCGGGAAAAGTGGCCGGCCTGCAGATTACCAACAGCAATAACCTCGGCGGTTCTTCCAACATTATCCTGAGAGGTTTCAAATCCATTACCGGCGACAACCAGGCATTGCTTGTTATCGACGGGGTGCCGGTAAACAACGCCAATGTGAACACCACCCGACAGCGCAACGGTTTTGAAGGCTTTGATTATGGTAACGCCGGCGCCGATATCAACCCGGACGATATCGAATCCGTGAACGTACTGAAAGGCGCCGCCGCCACAGCCCTGTACGGTTCACGTGCGGCCAACGGCGTAATACTGATCACTACCAAAAAAGGCCGTCGCGGCCTTGGGGTAACCGTAAACGTTGGCGGCTCTACCGGTTTTATGGACAAGAGTACCTGGCCCAAATTCCAGAAACTATATGGAGGTGGCTATTACGATCCTGACTACTACACCTATTCTGATGCACCACCATCGCCCAATCCCTATTTCCTGTATTTCGATGCCAATGGCGATGGCCAGCCCGACCTCGTAGTGCCTACTACAGAGGATGCTTCTTTCGGCGGCCGCTTCGATCCCAATTTGCTGGTGTATCACTGGAACGCCTTCGATCCCCGGCTGCCCACCTACATGCAACCCAGACCCTGGGTGGCTGCAGAACATGGGCCCGATGATTTCTTTGAAACACCATGGTCAACCAATTTCAGCGCTTTTGTAGATGGTGGCAGCGACCGCGGCGGATTCAAATTGGGTTATACCCGCACCGATGACAAAGGCATACTGCCCAATAGTTATCTTACCAAAGACCTGATTAACCTGCAGGTATCATATGATATCACGCCGAAACTGACGGCAGGTGCTACCGTGAACTTCTCCAAAATACGCGGTCTTGGCCGCTATGGCACAGGGTATGGGGATGCACGGAGCCTCGCCAGCATGTTCCGTCAATGGTGGCAGATGAATGTGGATGTGAAAGAATTAAAAGACGCTTACTTCCTCACCCGCGACAATGTTACCTGGAATATGTCTGGCCCCCCGGATGACGTGGGCCCCATTTATTGGGACAATCCTTATTTCACGCGCTATGAAAGTTATGAGAACGATGCACGTTTTCGTACATTTGGTATCGTTAGTCTGAATTACAAGGTAAACGACTGGATCAATATACTGGGTCGTATCAGTCTGGATACATATGATCATTTGCAGGAAGAAAGAAATGGTTACGGTTCTGTAAACATCGCCAGTTATTCCCGCTACAACCTCACTTTCCGGGAATACAATTACGATCTCATCGCCAATATGGACCGTGACTTGTCTGACAATTTCAACCTGAAAGCACTTGTGGGCGCCAACCTGCGGCAAAACCGGTTGAACTCCGTGTTTGCTTCTACCAATGGCGGACTGGCCGTACCGGGATTGTATAGTCTGAGCAACTCACTCAACCCCATCACGCCTCCCACCGAAGAAGACCAGCAAGTGGAAGTAGGCGGTGTGTTTGCCGGCTTCACCCTGGCCTGGAAAAACATGCTGATACTGGATGTAACCGGAAGAAACGACAAGTCTTCCACACTGCCTGACGGCAATAATTCCTATTTCTATCCTTCTGTATCAGGCGGCTTTGTGTTTTCGGAATTATTACCCGATCTGCAATGGCTCAACTTCGGTAAACTGCGGCTCAACTATGCAGAAGTGGGCAGCCCGGCGCCCTGGGATTTCGTAACCGATTCTTACGATAAACCCACGCCCTTTGGCAGCATTCCATTGTTCTCTGTTTCCAATACCAAACGCAACGAGAACCTGAAACCGGAACGCACCCGCAGTATTGAAGGCGGTATTGAACTAAACATGTTCAACAACCGGGTGGGACTGGACCTGACCTTGTACAAGACCAACACCATTGACCAGATCATACCGGTAAGTATTTCTGCAGCTACCGGTTATACCACGCAAATCATCAATGCCGGTAATGTAGAGAACAAAGGCGTTGAAGTGTCGCTGAACCTCACGCCCATAAAAACACAGGACATCACCTGGACAGTAAATGTGAACTGGGCAAAGAACAAAAACACGGTAAAAAGCCTGATCGGCGGTACACAGAATATTGTGCTGGGACAGTTCCAGGGCGGTGTTTCATTGAACGCTACTGTAGGGCAACCCTTTGGCGTTTTGCGTGGCAGCGATTTTGTGTATGATTCGGTTAGTGGTAAACGTATTGTAGATGAAGATGGTTATTACCTGGTATCCCAATCTACCAATAACATTATTGGCAATATCATTCCCGACTGGACCGGTGGGGTGAATACCAACTTCACCTGGAAACAGCTTTCTGTTGGATTGCTGGTGGATGTGCGCAAAGGCGGTTCCATCTTCTCCATCGACCAGTGGTATGGACAAGGTACAGGATTGTATGAATCCAGCGCCGGGCTGAATGAACTCGGCAAACCTATTCGCGATCCGATAGAAGACGGCGGCGGAGTAATATTTGAAGGCGTTACCGAAGATGGTAAGGAAAATACCACACGCGCGCTCATTACCGGTTTGCGCGGCTATGGTTACAATAACTTCCCCAATGCCGGTTATGTATACGATGCAAGCTATGTGAAGTTGCGCGAAGCTACCATCACGTACTCGCTTTCTCAAAAAGCGGTGTCAAAGCTTGGTCCCATCAAAGGCATAGACATTTCCCTGTACGGAAGAAACCTGTGGATCATTCACAAAAATCTGCCCGATGCAGACCCGGAAGACACTTCCAGTTCGGGCAATATACAGGGCTTCCAGGTGGGCTCTTACCCATTATACAGGACACTTGGCTTAAACCTCCGCTTTAAATTTTAAAACCTGCGGTATGAAAAAAACATTCACAATCATATTACTTTTTGCCATCGTGCTCGCTTCATGCCGGAAAAACATGAGCGATCTCAACAGGAATCCGAAGACCACCAGCAATATACCTGGTGAAACGCTCTTCACCAATGCGCAGAAAAACTTTGCCGATATCATGACCACGCCCAACGTGAACAATAACATTTTTGAGTTCATTGTACAGTACTGGGCGGCTACCACCTATCCACAGGAAAGCCGGTATGATCTCGGCAACCGGAATATTCCGCAAAACTGGTGGACGATCATCTACCGCGATGTTATACGCGACCTGACGGAAAGCATTGCGCTGATCAGGCAGGATGAAGCCATTACGGAAGCGCAGCAGGCAGAGCAACGCAACAAAATAGCCATTGCGCAAATCATGCGCGTGCATGCTTTTTATGTGCTGGTCAATACATTCGGCAATATTCCGTACACAGCAGCGATGAACGTAGAGAATCCCACGCCGGTGTACGACGATCAGCAGGATGTGTACTATGCCCTGCTGGATACACTCGATGCAGCGCTCGGCAATCTTGACGACAGCTATGAAAGTTTCGGCAACGCCGATCTCATTTATAACGGCAATGTGGCCAGTTGGATCAAATTCGGCAATTCACTGAAACTGCGTATGGCCATGGTGATTGCCGATGTGGACCCGTCTACGGCAAGAACACTGGCAGAAGAAGCAGCACCATACGTGTTTACCTCCAACGACGACAATGCGCTGTTTCCCTACATGGTTACGCCACCCAACACCAATCCCATCTGGACCAACCTGGTGCAAAGCAACCGCAACGACTTTGTGCCGGCCAATACATTGGTAAATACCATGAATGGGTTGAATGATCCAAGAAGAGATGATTATTTCACCACCGATCCCAACGGAGGCTATTCCGGTGGCGTGTACGGTTCGGGTAACACGTTTGCCAATTTTTCGCACGTTAGCGACAAAGCGCTGGAACCTGATTTTCCAGCGGTGTTGATGGATTATGCAGAGGTGGAATTCCTGTTGGCCGAAGCCGTTGAGCGTGGTTTCAACGTAGGCGGTACGGCAGCCGACCATTACAGCAATGCCATACGCGCTTCAATTCTTTACTGGGGCGGTACGGAAGCAGATGCCACTACTTACCTTTTGCTGCCTACGGTAGATTATCAAACTGCTCAAGGCCCCTGGCAACGCAAGATCGGCACCCAGCAATGGATAGCTCAATACCTGCGGGGATTTGATGCCTGGGTTACCTGGCGCCGGCTGGATTATCCTGAATTACAGGCGCCGCCTTCGGCTATAACGGCAATCCCCCTACGCTATACCTATCCTTCCAACGAACAGAACCTGAACGAAGAGAATTACCGCCAGGCTTCACAAGCCATAGGCGGCGATGCAGTGACTACAAAACTTTTCTGGGATATACATTAAGGACGAAAACTAAAAAGAACAAGGCATGTTGAAGTTAGTTTCAACATGCCTTGTTCTTTTTAATACTATCTACACCAGGTAACCAAACAAGGTATCGTCTTTATTCAGTTCGGTGTAGTTGATATTGTACTTGCGCATGTTCTTCAGCAACTGCTCGTAGTCTTCGCGATTTTTGAGTTCTATACCTACAAGCGCCGGACCCGTTTCCTTGTTGTGCTTCTGCATATACTCGAAGCGGGTGATATCATCATCGGGACCGAGTACATGGTTTACGAATTCTTTCAGGGCGCCGGGACGTTGTGCAAAGCGGACCAGGAAATAATGTTTCAATCCTTCGTATTGCAAACTTCTTTCCTTGATCTCCTGCATGCGGTCGATGTCGTTGTTGCTGCCGCTGACGATGCACACCACCGTTTTGCCTTTGATTTCGTTTTTGAAATCGTCCAGCGCGGCGATGGATAATGCGCCAGCCGGTTCTGCCACAATAGCATCCTGGTTGTACAGTTGCAGAATGGTTGAACATACTTTTCCTTCCGGCACCAGGCGCATGTCGTCCAGCACTTCACGACAGATGGAAAAAGTGATGTCGCCCACCCTTTTTACCGAAGCGCCATCCACAAAACGTTCAATGCTGTCGAGCGTAACCGGTTGACCGGCTTTCAGCGCTTCGTACATGGAAGGCGCACCCTCCGGTTCCACACCAATCACTTTCGTGCGCGGTGAATAGGTTTTGAAATACGAACCTACGCCGGCACTCAGTCCACCACCGCCCACCGGTACAAACACATAATCGATGTCTGACAGGTCTTCCAGTATCTCCACAGCCACTGTGGCTTGTCCTTCGATGATACGCAGGTCGTCGAAGGGTGGGATGAAGGTCATGTTGTTTTCTTCGGTAAATTGTTTGGCGGCAGCAGCACAATCGTCAAAGGTGTCGCCAATGAGAACAATTTCGATATTGTCTTCCCCAAACATGCGTGTCTGATTCACTTTTTGTTTGGGGGTAATGATAGGCATGAACACCACGCCTTTTACGTTCAGCTTTTTACAGCTGTAAGCAAAGCCCTGCGCATGGTTGCCGGCGCTCGCGCACACAACGCCGCGCTGCAATTGTTCCATAGGCAGGCTGCTCATCATATTGTAAGCACCTCTCAGCTTGTACGAACGAACCACCTGCAGGTCTTCCCGCTTGAGGTATACATCGCATGCAAACCTGCGCGACAGGTTGTGATTGTACGTAAGCGGCGTGCGCGTGACCACTTTTTTCAACCGCAAGGCTGCCTTGTGAAATTCAAGACTGGTTCTCGTATTTGCTGATGTGTCCATGATGTTTATGTTTTAAAAAAAGCCACCGCCGTTTTAGTTATCAGAAAAACAAAACGCCCAATTAAAAATAATCAGGTGCGGTGGCCAGTGACGTTAGGCCGGAATTTCTTTTTGCTTTGCCGCTTCTTCAGCCGGTTTCTGATTTTCCGGGCGCAGACTGCGAACCGTTTTTCCTGCCTGCCACATTTCGCTTTCACGCAGTTCTTTCAACTCGGCTTCCAGTTTCTCGCGGTAATCGGGCTGGCTGTTGCTGTCGATAGAGCGTTGCGATTCTTTTCCGGAAGCAACACTTTCATACAGTTCATTGAATACAGGCAGCGTAGCATCGCGGAATTTCTTCCACCAGTCGAGCGCACCGCGCTGTGCAGTGGTAGAACAGTTGGCATACATCCAGTCCATACCATTTTCTGCTACCAGCGGCATCAGTGATTGCGTAAGTTCTTCTACTGTTTCGTTGAAAGCTTCGGAAGGAGAGTGACCTTTACTGCGCAGCACTTCATATTGCGCAGCAAAAATTCCCTGGATGGCTCCCATCAGCGTACCACGTTCGCCGGTAAGATCGCTGTATACTTCTTTTTTGAAATCGGTCTCGAACAGGTAGCCACTTCCAACGGCAATGCCCAGAGCCAGTACGCGTTCTTTGGCGCGGCCTGTAGCGTCCTGGTAAATGGCATAGCTGCTGTTCAGGCCACGTCCCTGCAGGAACATACGACGCAGTGAAGTACCGGAACCTTTGGGGGCTACGAGGAATACGTCCACATCTTTCGGGGGCACTATACCGGTTTGATCATTAAAAGTGATACCAAATCCGTGCGAAAAATATAATGCTTTACCGGGTGTAAGATATTTTTTTACTGTGGGCCACAATTGGATCTGTGCAGCATCGCTCAGCAGGTAACAGATGATGGTGCCGCGTTGCAGGGCTTCCTCAATTTCAAAAAGCGTTTCGCCAGGTACCCATCCGTCACGTACAGCCTTGTCCCAGGTTTTGGAGTTCTTTCTTTGTCCAACAATAACATTGATGCCATTGTCTTTCTGGTTTAGGGCCTGTCCCGGTCCCTGTACACCATAGCCGATCACGGCCACCACTTCATTTTTTAATACCTGTTGGGCTTTTGACAGGGGGAACTCATCACGAGTAACTACATTTTCTTCCACCCCGCCGAAATTTAGTTTTGCCATTGTGTTTCGATTTTTATTTTGTTATTACCCCGCATTACGGGATGTTGAACTTCTGTTATAGGTTTTTATTAGCAGTTCTTTCTACATGGTGAACACTTCATCCTGTTTTCCCAGGAATTCATTTTCCTTCACCTCTGCGCCGGGCGCCGTTCTTTCAAACTCCTTCAGTTTTTCGTGAAAGCCGCTGCTGGCTTTGATGATCGCCACCCGTGCGCTGCGGACGAACTCGATCAGCCCGTACGGTTCCAGCACCTGCACCAGTTTATCCGTTTCTTCGCGGTGACCAGTGGTTTCAAAAACGGTATAGTCTTTCCTGATCACTACGGCGCGGGCGCCAAATTCCCGGAGCAGGCGTTCCACCTTTACTTTTTCTGCAATTTCATCGGTGGGCACTTTGTACAATGCCAGTTCCTGCCAAACGATCTCATCAGTAGTATTGTAGTAAGCTTTCAATACTTCTACCTGCTTTTCGATCTGCCTTACCAGTTTGCGCACCACATCTTCCACTTCATTGATCACAATAGTAAAGCGGTGGATGCCTTCCACTTCAGAAGGAGAGGTATTCAGGCTTTCCACGTTGATCTTTCTCCGGGAGAATAGAATCGCAATCCGGTTCAGCAGGCCGATATGATTTTCCGTATATACGGTAATGGTGTATTCCTGCTTTCCCCCTCCCCCGGCTTCGGCGGGGGAATATTGTATGTTATTATTGGTGAAACTCATTGCACTTTATTTATGATTCGGTTCACACTTTTTTTTAGCGATTGCTACCATTTTCGCTACCTGGCTGTTGCACTGGCAACCGCGGATGGGAGTACTGACCGTTGATGGTCGCGTTTGGTCCGCTTATGACCCGGTCTGCGTTTGGTCCCTTCCGGTCTGCAACTGCCATTAACGTAACCTGATTTCCGACACGCTGCATCCCTGCGGCACCATGGGAAATACGTTGTTCTCTTTTCCTACCATTACTTCCAGCAGGTAAGCGCCCTTGTGCTGCAGCATGGTGCTGAGTGCCGAACGTAACTCTTCCCGCGCAGCAATGCTTTTTCCTGCAATGCCGTAACCTTTGGCTACCTGTACAAAATCAGGGCTGGTAATATTTACAAATGAATAGCGCTTGTCGTGGAATAACTGCTGCCACTGGCGCACCATACCCAGGAACTGGTTGTTCAGGATGAGCAGTTTCACATCTATTTCACTTTGCATGATGGTGCCTAGTTCCTGGATGGTCATCTGGAAGCCGCCATCGCCAATGATGGCTATTACGGTACGATCGGGCGCGCCCAGTTTGGCGCCGATAGCTGCAGGCAAGGCAAAGCCCATGGTACCGAGACCACCTGAGGTGATATTGCTTTTCGATTGTTTGAATTTGGCGTAGCGACAGGCTACCATCTGGTGTTGTCCCACATCGGTAACAATAATGGCATTGCCGCCGGTAAGATCGTTCAGTTCCCGGATCACTTCGCCCATTGTCATCTGTTCGGTAGTGGGATTCAGTTCAGCGTTGATGCATGCCTTTTCCTCTTCCTGCATACAATCCTTGAAGCGTTGCAACCACTGCGGATATACTTTCTGGTCGATGAGGCTGGTGAGCAACGGCAGCGTTTCCTTGCAATCGCCCCATACCGGAACAGTGGTTTTTACATTCTTGTCGATTTCTGCAGGATCGATATCGAGGTGAATGACTTTGGCCTGTTTGGCATATTTGTCGAGCCTGCCGGTTACGCGGTCGTCGAAACGCATGCCCACAGCAATCAGCACATCGCATTCATTGGTGAGCAGGTTGGGACCATAGTTGCCGTGCATACCGAGCATGCCTACGTGCAGCGGATGGTCGCTGGGTAAGGCGCTCAATCCCATGATGGTAGCAGCAGCCGGTATGCCACTTTTTTCAACAAACTCGCGGAATTCTTTTTCGGCCTTGCCGAGAATAACGCCCTGTCCAAAAAGTATAAAGGGCCGTTTGGCTTCATTGATCATGGCAGCAGCCTGGGCAATGTATTCCTGGCGCACAATCGGCTTCGGACGGTAACTGCGTACATACGCGCACCGCTTATACCCTGCAAAGTCGAATTGCTGCAACTGCGCATTCTTGGTAATGTCGATCAGCACCGGGCCGGGTCTGCCGCTGCGTGCTATGTAGAAGGCTTTGGCCAGCACTTCGGGAATTTCGGTGGCATCGGTTACCTGGTAATTCCATTTGGTAACCGGTGTAGTGATATTGATAACATCTGTTTCCTGGAACGCATCGGTACCCAGCAGGTGCGCAAATACCTGGCCGGTGATGCACACTACCGGCGTACTGTCAATCATCGCGTCTGCCAAACCGGTTACCAGGTTGGTGGCGCCTGGTCCGCTGGTAGCAAACACCACGCCTACCTTACCGGACGCACGCGCATACCCCTGTGCCGCATGAATCGCACCTTGCTCGTGACGCACCAGGATATGATTGAGTTTATGCTGATAATCGTACAACGCATCATAGATGGGCATAATGGCGCCGCCCGGGTACCCGAATATCGTATCGACCTCCTCTGCAATAAAAGCTTCGAGTACTGCTATAGAACCACTCACGCGCACGGTCTGTCCCTGGACTGCGGAAGACGTGTTGGGTGTTTTGGTTTCCTTTCCGGACTTTGCTATTGTTGCACTATCTTTCATATAAGGTGTTTTTCATTTACAATTTGATGTTATCCATATTACACTACCGGTGATGATGGACCGAATACCTATTCATCGGTCACGCAACCTTCCGATGCGTCTTTTACCTGTTTGGCATATTTGTACAGCACTCCTTTTTGCGCCCTGAGCGGCGGTTGTTTCCATGCTGCTTTGCGTTTTGCAATTTCTTCATCGCTCACCTTGAGTGTGATGCTATTTTTCACCGCATCGATTTCAATCAAATCGTCATCCTGCACCAGGGCAATGAGTCCGCCATCATATGCTTCAGGGGTAATGTGCCCTACCACAAAACCGTGCGTACCACCACTGAAGCGGCCGTCGGTAATCAATGCTACGCTCTTGCCCAGCCCTGCGCCGATAATGGCAGAAGTAGGCTTGAGCATTTCCGGCATACCAGGTGCGCCGCGCGGCCCTACATAACGGATCACCACCACATCGCCCGGCTTCACGCGACCAGTTTGAATGCCTTCGATCAGTTCAAATTCGCCGTCAAATACACGGGCCGGTCCTTCGAAGCGTTCGCCTTCTTTGCCGCTGATTTTGGCCACGCTGCCTTTTTCAGCAAGGTTACCATACAGTATCTGAAGGTGACCGGTTGCTTTCAGCGGACGATCGAGCGGTTGTATGATTTGCTGTTTGGTAAAATCAAGATCGGGTGCATCGGCCAGGTTTTCTGCGAGGGTTTTGCCTGTAACAGTGAGACAATCGCCATGCAGCAATCCATGCTGCAACAAATATTTCATCACAGCGGGTGTACCCCCATACTGGTGCAGGTCCTGCATCAGGTATTTGCCGCTCGGCTTGAAATCGGCCAGCACGGGCACCTTGTTGCTGATCTGCTGAAAATCGTCTTGTGTAAGCGTTATGCCCACACTGCGCGCTATGGCAATGAGGTGCAGTACTGCGTTGGTGCTTCCGCCCAATGCCATTACCACGGTGATGGCATTGTCGAATGCTTTACGCGTCATGATGTCGGAAGGGAGGATATTTTTCTCCAGCAGGTAACGGATAGCCTTACCTGCAGCCAGGCATTCCTGCCGTTTTTCTTCACTCAGCGCCGGGTTGGAGCTACTATAAGGCAAGCTCATGCCCAGTGCTTCAATGGCAGAAGCCATGGTATTGGCCGTGTACATACCACCGCAGGCGCCGGCGCCCGGGCAGCTATGTTGAACGATGCCTTTGAAATCAGCATCGCTCAATTGACCGGCAATTTTTTGTCCCAATGCTTCAAACGCCGAAACAATATTGAGGTCTTGTCCTTTATAATGCCCCGGCGCAATGGTGCCACCATATACCATGATGGATGGCCTGTTCAGCCTGCCCATGGCAATCACAGAGCCGGGCATGTTCTTGTCGCAGCCGGGCAATGCAATGAGCGCGTCATAGTATTGCGCGCCACACACTGTTTCAATGGAATCAGCAATCAGGTCGCGGCTCACGAGCGAATAACGCATGCCCTCCGTACCGTTGCTGATGCCATCGCTTACGCCGATGGTATGAAAGATGAGGCCCACCAGGTCATTGTTCCACACACCTTCTTTCACAATTTTTGCCAGGTCGTTGAGATGCATGTTGCAGGTGTTGCCTTCGTAGCCCATGCTTACGATGCCTACCTGCGCCTTCTTCATATCTTCTTCTGTAAGGCCAATGCCGTACAACATAGCCTGTGCAGCAGGTTGTGTTACATCCTGCGTAATTGTTTTGCTGTATCTGTTTAATTCTGCCATAACCGAGGAATAGAAGGAAGCTGGTTATTCCCTGTTCTTCTTTCAAATTGTTATAAAAAAAAGACCCGCCTCTCCGGAGGCGGGTCTCTGTATATCAGTTTTAGTTAGTTATACTTTATACACCACCTCCGTGCGTAGCAGGAATAATCACCACCACCACAATAATAATTGCAGCTATAATGGAAATGATGTTATGTACACTGCTTCTGAGCATAGAGGAGATGTGAACACAAATATACACCCGCCTTGTGTAAAAAGAGCTGTAGCAAGCAACTATTTTTTTTCCTGCCTGAAGCGGGGGCTAAAAAGCCCTGCCAGGCAACAGGATGGGAATGTTATATGATCGTTGATTTTCTCAATTCAATATTGGCCTTGTTCACGTCGCCGGGTATCCGGTTAGTCACATAGTCGCACAGCAATTCACCAATAGTTGACGTGAAATAGAAATTCACCGGATCGATATCTTTTGTTACAAAACCATTCTGCAGGGTCCACTCCACTGCTTCGCGCACCACACCAGCTTCCTTGTTCAGGCCGAGGTGATCGAGCAGCATGGCAGCAGACAGCACCGATCCCAGCGGGTTGGCAATGTCTTTGCCGGCAGCCTGCGGATACGATCCGTGAATCGGTTCAAACAAGGCAGCGCCTTTCCCTACTGATGCAGAAGGCAACAGGCCGAGGGAACCACTGATCACACTTGCTTCGTCGCTGATGATGTCGCCAAACATGTTTTCGGTAAGGACCACATCAAACTGCTTTGGATTGAGTATGATCTGCATGGCGGCATTGTCAACAAACAAAAAGTCAACCGTTACATCGCTGTACTGCGGCGCAATTTCCTGCACCACTTTGCGCCAGAGACGCGAAGTTTCCAGCACATTGGCCTTATCTACCAGTGTAAGTTTTTTCCGGCGCTGTTGCGCATATTGAAAGGCAAGATGCGCTACACGCTCAATCTCCTCTTTCGTATATACGCAATCGTCAGATGCGCGGGTTTTATCTTCACTCAATTCTTTCTTTCCAAAATAAATACCACCGGTGAGTTCGCGGAAGATCACAAAGTCAACACCTTCGATATTCTTTGCTTTCAGCGGCGAGAGGTGCTGCAAGGCAGCATAGGTGGTTACCGGCCGTATGTTGGCAAACAATTGCAAGGATTTACGCAATTTCAGCAGCCCCTGTTCGGGACGTACTTTGGCCGTGGGGTCATTGTCGTATTTCGGATGACCGATGGCGCCAAACAAAATGGCATCGCTGTTGAGGCAGGCCTCTATGGTAACATCGGGCAGTGGATTGCCCGTTTTATCAATGGCATCAGCTCCCATCAGGTGATAGGAGAAATGAAATTTATGGCCGAACTGCTCCCCGATGGCCGACAGCACTTTCACTGCCTGCCGGGTAACTTCCGGTCCTATACCGTCTCCTTCAATTACTACAATATGCTTTTCCATAACTATCGTTTTCGGGCTCCGGACTAAAAACCAATCCTTTCAATCTTCTTATGCATGCACTGCGTTGCGCTGTGCTTCGAATGCTTCTATTTCGTTTTTGATGCTTAACAAATAATCGATGTCGTCGTAGCCGTTGAGCAGGCAGGTCTTTTTGTACGCATTAATCGAAAAATTTTGACTTGCTCCGGGCAGACTGATCATTTCTTCCTGCAGGTTTATTTCAATAGGCGTATTGGGGTCCTGCTCTATGGCTTTGAAAATTTCTTTCAGAAAATCTTCGGTTACCTGTACGGGTAAGAGAAAGTTATTAAGGGCATTGTTCTTAAAAATATCGGCAAAGAAGCTGCTCACCACTACATCAAACCCGTAATCCTTAATGGCCCAGGCAGCGTGCTCGCGACTGGAACCGCAGCCGAAGTTGCGGCCGGTCACCAATATTCTGCCTTTGTAAGTAGGGTTGTTAAGAACAAAATCTTTTTTGGGTTTCGTTTCATCATCGTTTTCATAGCGCCAGTCGCGGAAGAGATTCTTGCCAAAACCTTCGCGGCTGGTAGCTTTCAGAAAACGGGCGGGAATGATCTGGTCTGTATCGATATTTTCGATATTCAATGGCACAGCCGAGCTCACCAACTTACCGGAACCGATAAACGGTGATTTGGCTGATTGTTTATTTTCCTTTGCGTTGCTCATGTACAATTCAGATACTTTAATTCTTCAAATCAGAAAAACTCTCTCACGTCGCCTACTTCGCCGGTAATAGCTGCCACTGCTGCGGTGAGCGGGCTGGCCAGGAAGGTACGGGCATTGGGCCCCTGGCGTCCTTCGAAATTGCGGTTGGAAGTAGAGATGCAATATTTTCCTGCCGGTATTTTGTCTTCGTTCATACCCAGGCAGGCTGAACATCCGGGCTGGCGCAACTGGAAGCCGGCTTCTTCAAAAATTTTATCAATGCCTTCTTCACGCGCCTGTTTTTCCACCTGGCGGCTGCCGGGCACTACCCATACTTCCACATCTTTTGCTTTCTTTTTGCCTTTAACAAAAGAAGCTACCAGGCGCAAATCTTCAATGCGACTGTTGGTGCAGCTGCCTATGAATACATAATCCACTTTCTTTCCTTTGATGCGACTGCCGGGCTCCAGTCCCATATAGTTGAGCGATTTAAGGAAAGAAGGTTTTTCTTTTTCGTCAATATCTTTTTCAGATGGAATGGTGCCGGTGATGCTGATGCCCATGCCGGGATTGGTACCGTAGGTGATCATCGGCTCTATATCGGCCGCATTGATATGAATTTCCTTGTCGAATACAGCATCGGCATCGGAGTACAGTTGTTTCCATTCCTCCAGTTTCTTTTCCCATTGTCCGTTGCCCGGAGCGAACAGGCGCCCTTTCATGTATTCGAAAGTGATTTCATCGGGAGCGATCATTCCCCCGCGTGCGCCCATTTCAATGCTCATATTGCAGATGGTCATGCGGGCTTCCATGGAGAGGCTGCGGATAGCAGAACCTGCATATTCCACAAAATACCCGGTAGCGCCGCTGGCCGATATTTTCGATATGATGTAGAGAATGATGTCTTTCGATACCACGCCTTTGTTCAACTGTCCTTCCACGTTAATACGCATCAGTTTCGGACGCGTCTGCATCAGGCATTGGGTAGCGAGCACCATTTCCACTTCGCTGGTGCCGATGCCAAAGGCAATGGCACCAAAAGCACCATGCGTGGAAGTGTGACTGTCGCCGCACACAATGGTCATACCCGGCTGGGTTATGCCCAACTCAGGACCTATAACATGCACAATGCCCTGGAACGGGTGTCCAAGGCCGTATAATTCAATATTGTGGTTTTTGCAGTTTTCGATCAGTTGCTGTACCTGCAGCCGCGACAATTCATCTTTGATGGGGAGGTGTTGATGTACGGTGGGAACATTGTGATCGGCAGTGGCCACTACCTGTTGCGGACGCAATACTTTCAGTCCGCGTTGTTCCAGTCCCTTGAACGCCTGCGGACTGGTTACTTCATGAATAAAATGCTTATCGATATATAAAACAGCCGGTCCGCCTTCAATTTGTTTTACAATATGCTTCTCCCAGATTTTATCGAAGAGGGTTTTGCCACCCTTTGCAGGGGCATTTTTGAAGGTTTCATTATTGCTTGTTGAATCACTCATTGTTTTATGTTACCAATATTATTTGAAAACTTCTTCGTTTGGGTTGGTCAGGGTGGTTAAAAAGCGTGGTGCAGACGCACCACGCGTAAACAAAAACTACATGATTATGAGAAAATACTGCTCACTAAGTCAGGGCAACCCTGGCGTCGTTGTAGCGACTGGCAAGTTCGCGCAGGTCCTCATCTTCCACTTCTTTCTTGCGGTCGGCTATGTGCAGGAAACGTTCATACAGTACATCGATGTCGTTGCGGTTGTACTGGAATCCCAATTTCTGCAAACGATGGGCCAGGGCGCTGCGGCCGCTGCGGGCCGTTAAAACAATTTTGCTTCCGTCAGCACCCACTTCTTCGGGGTTGATAATTTCATAGGTCAGCGCATCTTTCAAAAATCCGTCCTGGTGAATGCCACTGGAGTGGGAAAATGCATTGCTGCCTACAATGGCTTTATTGGGTTGTACCGGCATGCGCATGGTTTCGGAAACCAGCCTGCTCAGCGGGTTCAGCTTTTTGGTATTGATATTGGTATAGAAGCCGAGTGAATGATGCTGTTTGATGATCATCACCACTTCTTCAAGCGAAGTATTGCCGGCACGTTCGCCAAGACCATTGATGGTGCATTCAATCTGTCGTGCGCCATTCATCACACCGGCAATGGAGTTGGCAGTGGCCAGCCCGAGGTCGTTGTGACAATGACAACTGATCACTGCTTTATCGATATTCGGCACATTGTTTACCAGGTAAGCGATTTTTTCGCCATACTGGTGCGGCAAACAATAGCCGGTAGTGTCTGGAATATTCACGGTGGTGGCGCCCGCACTGATGACGGCTTCGATTACACGGGCCAGGTAATCATTATCTGCACGCCCTGCGTCTTCTGCAAAGAACTCCACATCATCCGTATAATTTCTGGCCCATTTTACGGCCTGTACAGCCCTTTCCAGTATTTCTTCGCGGGTGGCGTTGAACTTGGCGCGAATGTGATAGTCGGAAGTGCCGATACCGGTATGAATCCTGCCGCGTTTGGCAGGCTTTAAGGCCTCGGCCGCCACTTCAATATCTTTCTGTACCGCCCGCGTGAGGCCACAAACGGTGGCATTCTTGATCACCTTCGCAATTTCCTGCACACTTTCAAAATCACCCGGGGAGGAGATCGGAAAACCGGCTTCTATGATGTCTACTCCCAAATCCTCCAGCGCCAATGCTATTTCAATCTTTTCCTTTGTATTCAGCTTGCATCCGGGAACCTGTTCCCCGTCGCGAAGGGTAGTGTCGAAGATGTAGACTTTGTTTTCCTGCATAACCGATCTAAACTTGGATTAGTAAGGATTTTAAAAAAAGGCCCGGATATACAGCCGGTTCGTTTAAATTTTTTATTGGAACAAAAAGCAGGTTGTTTAAACTTGTGTTGCTTGCTAATAAACCCTTAAACAACCTGCTGCTCCGAAATTAATCCTGACTACTATGCAGGTGAAATCAAAATTGTACTTAATTTACATTGTTTAAAAGCGATTTATTAAACATAAAGCATTCATAAACAATTAAATACAACGCATCAGGAATACGATGCCCAACCGATCCACCGACGCACTGTTTCAACTGATAAAGTCCCTGGAAAAGTCAGAGAAACGCAATTTCAAGCTCTACGCCAGGCGCAATTCGTCCAGTGAAGACCTGAAAATTATCCGCCTTTTTGATGCATTGGACAAGATGGACGTGTACGACGAAGCGTTGTTGCTGAAGAAAGACAAGAGCATCAAAAAGCAGCAGCTTTCGAACATGAAAGCGCACCTGTACCGGCAAATCCTCAGCAGCCTGCGGCTGATAAAAGACGAGTCGAATATCGACATCCAGTTGCATGAGCAAATGGACCATGCACGCATTTTATACAACAAGGGACTGTACCTGCAAAGTCTCCGCATTCTCGACCGGTTAAAAGAACTGGCGCGCGCACACAACCAGCTTACTTACCTGTTGCAGGTATTGTTTTTTGAAAAGAAGATCGAAGCGTTGCATATCACCCGCAGTATGCAGGACCGTGCAGACCGCCTGGAGCGCGAAGTGAATGAAGTGAACCAACACCTCACGCTCGTAGGAAAACTGAGCAACCTCTCGCTGCAGTTGTACAGCTGGTATATCCGCAATGGTCATGCCCGCAATGAAAAAGATGAAAAGGCGGTGCGTGATTACTTCGAACAGCACCTGCCCCCGGAAGCCAACGACGCCAAACATTTTTACGAACGCCTGTACCTGTACCAGAGTTATTGCTGGTATGCCTTTATCCGCCAGGATTTTCTGATGTATTACCGCTATACGCAGAAATGGGTGGAGCTGTTCGAGAAGGAAAAATTTATGATCGAAGTGGAATCATCTCACTACATCAAAGGCATGCACAACCTGATGAATGCGCACTTCGATCTGCGGAATTATTCCAAACTGGTGGAATCGCTCGAAACTTTTGAAAAGTTTTCGCAGACAAGACTGGTGCAAAACAACGACAACAACCGCATACAGGTTTTTATCTACCTCAACCTTACCCGCATCAACAAGCATTTCATGGAAGGCACCTTTACGGAAGGATTAAAACTGGTGCCCTACATTATTGAAAAACTGAAAGAATACGAACTGTATATTGACCGGCACCGGGTGCTGGTGTTCTATTACAAGATTGCCTCTTTGTATTTCGGCAGCGGCGATTATGAAAAATCGGTGCTCTACCTCAACAAGATTATCAACTTCAAAGTAGGTCTCCGCAACGACCTGCAATGTTATGCGCGGCTGTTGCACCTGATAGCGCATTATGAAATGAAGAACTATGAATTGCTGGAATACCTGGCCAAATCGGTATACCGCTTCATGGCTAAAATGGAGAACCTGAGTGTGGTGGAAGAAGAGATCTTCCGCTTTTTGCGCCATTCGCTCCGGCTTACACCTAAAGAAATCAAACCTGGTTTTGAAAAGTTGCTGGAAAAGCTGAAGCAACATGAAGGCAACCGGTTTGAAACACGCGCTTTTGCTTACCTGGACATTATCAGCTGGCTGGAAAGCAAGATGAACAATGTTCCGGTGCAGGATGTGATCAGGAAGAAATTTTTGGAGCGCGAAGCGGGGAAAAGGGAAAATAATGATCAGGGGAAGAAGCTGGAAGAGGGAGTGTGAGGAAGGGGTGTGACTGCGATAGCCAGGTTTCTAATCTCTCATGTAATGCAACCATCTATTCCACCGGCAAGATTGTAAAGGTTTTTGAATGCAAATTGTTGCTGGAGTAGCCGAATAGCTTTGGTGCTGCGCTGGCCGGACTGGCAGTGGATAACAACGTTGATGTCTTTTCTTATTTTGTCGATATTGTCTGTAAGCGTGGAAAGGGGTATCAATTCCCCGCCGATGTTGCGCATGGCGTATTCATGGGGTTCGCGAACATCTATCAGTTGAAATGGTATGCCGCTGTTTTTCCATTGCAGGAATGTGGTTGGTGATATTTCTTTTACATCGTCCACTGCTGCTTTTACACCGCAAAAAAGCTCATAGTCAATCAGCGTGGTAATGGATGGATTTTTCCCGGTGAGCGGGTTGTCTTCGCGTTTGGCGATTTGGAAGGTGTGACCTTCAAATCGTAAAGCATCAAACACGTAATACTTTCCGGAAAGCGGTTGTCCTATACCGGTAATTACCTTAATGACTTCGAGGGCCTGCAGGTTGCCGATAATGCCGGGCAGTACGCCCAATACCCCGCCGGTAGCACAGTCGGGTATCATACCGGGCGGAGGTGGTGTGGGATAGAGGTCGCGGTAGTTGGGGCCGTTGTTGTGATTGAATACCGATACCTGGCCTTCGAAACGAAACACAGAGGCATATACATTGGGCTTGCCGCTTAGCACGCAGGCATCGTTAAGGAGGTAACGGGTAGGGAAATTGTCGGTGCCGTCGGCGATGACGTCATAATCAGACAGGATGTCCATTGCATTTGCTGCAGAAAGACGCACGCAGTGTGGAATGATGTTGATGTAAGGGTTCAGCATTTGCAACCGGTGTTGCGCGGCTTTGGCCTTAGGCTTGCCCACATCTTCCAGGGTAAACAAAATTTGTCGTTGGAGATTGCTTTCGTCCACCGTATCAAAATCCACAATACCAATGGTGCCCACCCCGGCGGCAGCAAGGTAGAGCAGCAAGGGACTTCCCAATCCGCCTGCCCCTACTACCAGCACACGCGCGGCTTTCAGTTTTTGCTGTGCCGTTTCCCCGAAACCGGGAATTACGAGGTGGCGGTGGTAGCGGGCAAGTTCTTCTTTTGATAACGATATATGATCGGCGGGCGGCATGGCTGCAAGTTAGGCAACGGGCATGAATATGGAGCTGAATGGCACTCCATGCTACATCCATTAACCCATCCATCCCCCGCTGGCGGGGGCACCAGCAGCCCCTAACTGCGTCAATGTGTTTCATGGATGGGGTTGGTTAAAAAGACCACCCCCATCCATGCAGTATTGTTGCTGATGTAATATCGTGCTGCGCCCTGCCAGCGGGGGTGGACAGTCAGATGGATGTGCCAACGTACCGGCAGCAAATTTGTGCCCACACGATAGCGCCAGCGGGGACGAACGGGTTCATGGATGTGGCAAAGAAAAGCAGCAGTGTTTCTCACAAGTTGTTGAGGGTTATGTTGCAGCAACTTCTCTTTGTTCTTAACTTGTGGCATGGTATACAAAAAATGTTACAAGGCGGAGCCTATTGGGCAAAACAGGAGGCCCTTCCCTCCTTTCCTGTTGTACCAACAGCTTGTTTGTTTACTGCTTATCGGTTGTTTGCTGACCGGTTGCTCTTCAGAAGCGTATAAATATCCCCGCATAGTGATAGAAACCGCGCAAGGTGATATAGAGGTTAAATTGTATCACGAACAGGCGCCCCAAACAGTAGCCGCTTTTTTGCAGTACGTGGAAAGAGGGTATTACAAGAATGCTTCTTTCTATCGCGTGCTGAACGATGAAAACCAACCTTCCAATGCTGCCAAGGCCGAGCTGATACAAGGCGGCACCTATCGCAGCAAGCCCAAACTAAACGATACGTTGCCGGGCATTCCCCACGAAACAACGCAGCAAACCGGGTTGAAGCATACAAACGGTACCATATCGCTTGCCAGAACAGAACCCGGCACGGCCACCACGGAATTTTTCATTTGCATCGGCGACCAGCCCGGATTTGATTACGGAGGCGAGAACAATGCAGATGGACAAGGGTATGCTGCTTTTGGCAAAGTGATCAAAGGCATGGATGTGGTGCACAAAATTTATCGCATGCCGGAGTATGATCAGTATTTCGATCCGCCTGTGCCGATATACAATATCAAAAAGAAGTAAACATAAAATTCAAATTGTCTCCGCTGGCATCATTATTTTATACACTGCGTGTATCAACTCTTGCATCATGTACACGCTGGGCATCAATGCCGCTTTTCACGATTCTGCCGCCTGCCTGGTGCAGAACGGTGTATTGATTGCGGCCGCAGAAGAAGAACGTTTTACCCATATCAAACATGGCAAAAGACCTGTTCCGTTCTCCGCGTGGGAATTGCCTTACCATGCCATTGATTATGCGTTGAAAACCGCCGGCATTCGCCTGGCTGATGTAGACCATATTGCCTATTCATTCGATCCGGATATCAATACCATTGAAGTTTATCCGGGACACAATGAGTTATACCGCTCCTATATCCACCATGCGCCACAACAACTCGCAGATGGTTTTCCCCATCACCTGCAACAACGATTGGCCGGCGCCTGCGCCAATGATTTCACCTGGCATTTTACCGATCATCACCTGGCCCATGCTGCCAGCGCTTTTTTCGTATCACCGTACACAGAAGCTGCCGTAATGACCATCGATGGTCGAGGTGAAAATGTAAGCACTACCTATTACCACGGCGTCGGCAATGAGCTGAAAAAAATACAGGAAGTATTGATCCCGCACTCATTGGGATTGTTGTATGAAGCCGTGACCAGTTATCTCGGTTTTTTACATTCTTCCGACGAGTACAAAGTGATGGCGCTCGCCTCCTATGGGAAGCCGGTATATGCAGATGTATTCAGAAAAATGATTCAACTACAGGGAAATGGTTTATATACCATAGCGCCCTACGCACTGGAAGAACGATTTGGTCCGGCGCGCCTGCGCAATGCACCTTTTACTGAAAAGCATTTTGACATTGCGCATTCACTGCAAAAAGTACTGGAAGAAACAGTATTGGAACTGATCACCTGGTTGCACCAGGTAACCGGCTCGGAAAATCTTTGTCTTGCCGGCGGTGTTGCATTGAATTGCGTAATGAATACAGTGCTCCGCGATAAAGGCCCATTTAAGAACATCTGGGTACAACCGGCCGCCGGCGATGCAGGCACTGCACTGGGCGCCGCCCTGCTTACCGACATTGCAGCACGCAAAGCCACTACCAGGAATTTCCAGATGCATCATGCCTACTGGGGACCTGCCTATACCAACGAAGAAGTAGAAGCTTTTCTGCAATGGGCAAAATTGCCTTACCGGAAACTCAACAATATTGCCGGGGAAACTGCTGCCCTGCTGGCCGATAATAAAGTGATCGGCTGGTACCAGGGACGTATGGAATTTGGTCCACGGGCATTGGGCGCCCGGTCTATACTGGCATCGCCCCTGCATGCAAGTATGCAGGCGCGACTAAACGATATCAAAGACCGCGAAGATTTCAGGCCGGTGGCGCCCGTGGTATTGCAGGAAGATGCAGGAGAATGGTTTGAAAATGCCAGCTACTCGCCCTTCATGTTGTTTGTGTACAATGTAAAACCCGATAAAGCAGATAAGATACCGGCTGTACGGCATGTAGATGGTACAGCGCGCATTCAAACGATTAACCGCGAGCAGCATCCTTGTTATTATGCATTGATACATGAGTTCAAAAAACTTACCGGTGTGCCTGTGCTGGTAAATACTTCTTTCAATACTCGGGGTAAGCCAATAGTATGCACACCGCGTGATGCAGTGGAGTGTTTCTTTACTTCGCCTTTTGATGCATTGGTGATGAATTCGTTTTTGTTGGAGAAGGAACAACGAACGAACTAACCCTGGTTATTTAATCAATACATGTTTGGGTGCTCCCTGCACCTGTGATTGAAATTTATCTTTCATAATCATGGCCACGAAGTTTCATGCATCGGCAACACCATCATTTCCGGTATAACTGTACCTTCCGGCTGGCATAACACATACTTCACCGCTTCCGCCACGTTCTTCGGGTCTTGCAGCAGCTTGATGTCTATGTCGGGAAAACGTTCCAGCAAAAAAGGTGTTTGCATGCCACCGGCAATTACGGCGGTGACCTTGATATTGTCTTTCCGGCTTTCTGCATGCAGCGCCTGGCTGAACCCCAGCAATCCCCATTTACTGGCGTGGTAAGCAGAAGCATTGGGCCATGCCCTGCGGGAAGCGGTGGAGGCAATGTTTACGATATGGCCGCCGCCGTGCTGCTTCATATAGGGATATACAGCTTTTGATACCACAAATGGCCCGTACAGGTTGACATCGATCACCTGCTTCCATTCTTCGTATTCAAATTCTTCAATGGATTTCGTGTAGTCGATACCGGCATTATTGATCACAGCATCTATTTTTTCATAGCTGCTGATGATTTTTTTCACCACGTTTTCTACGGAGCGCTTGTCTGCAACGTTCATTTCAAAACCTTCTGCTTTACCGCCGGAAGCTTTGATGGTGTCTACTACTTCGTGCAAATTTTCTGCATTTACATCTACAGGGATGGCTACGGCGCCGTCTTTGGCGAGGGTGTGGGAGATAGCGGCGCCTAAACCTCTGGCCCCGCCGGTGATCAGGACTATTTTGTTGGAGAGTGTAATCATGAGTTTTTGTTTTGGGATGGAAGGAAAATTTCGTGCCTGACTAGCCTTGTGTGTGGAACATCCAGGGCCTACCCCATCCGTGCGGCATTGTTGAAGAGGTAAGTTACTGCTGGCGCCCCCCAGCAGTAACGCACACCAGGAGCAACACTACATGGATGGAGGTGGTCACAATAGGATGGGAGTGGTCACAAGATGTTCTACACACAACAGGCATAATTTTTTAGAACAATTCTTTTGCATTGCGGTTATTCGCAAGACCTTATTAAATCATCAGCAAGCTCATTACTTCATCCGCAACCGCCGAATTGTTTGCATTCACCCGTAACATACATGAACGTCTCTTATGGAAATAAAAAGTCCCGCTTTTGAACATGGCCAGGCCATTCCTCAACAGTATACCTGTCTTGGCTCCAATATAAATCCGCCTTTAGATTTTGTACAGGTACCACCAGGCACCAAAACGCTTGTATTGATTGTAGAAGATATTGACGCCACGCCAAACCCATGGACGCATTGGCTGCTGTTTAACATTCCCGCCTCTGAAACGGTCATTAAAGAAAATGCCATTCCCCCCGGCGCTGCCGAAGGACTGGCCAATAACCACAGTTTAGGTTACGAAGGTCCCTGCCCGAAATACTTCAGCGGCACGCACCATTACTGGTTCAGGGCCTATGCCCTGAGCGACGTTCTGGATTTACCGGCCGCTACAGAAAGAGAAGCAGTGGAAAAAGCCATGCAGCCATTCATTCTTGATCAGGCAGCACTAATGGGATTATGCACAGCAAAATAATTGTAGATTAATATCTACGAATTGCGGGGGAAAGCGGAAGTCGAATTCATGGAAAGGCCGGGTGGATAAGCAATAAGCCGATGATCAAAAGCAGAACGGTAAAAATACATACAGAGGAAGATGTTGGGTACCAGATTGGAAACACGCAGCAACGGAGATGCAGCAAAAGGAAATGCAAAGACAATGACACTAAAATACAGCGAAGCTAATGCACAGAGCTTCCAAAGCATCGACGGACGATAACACGTACTGCCGAGAAATTCAGCATGCATGTAAAAGCTATTTTACTACTTCAACGCTCCCACCTTATAACGCACAACCATAAACGATCATACAAAAAATTGATTTTTCCCTGCCCCAAAAACTGCCTTCCTATCCGGCGTTTCCCGAGGGGAAAAACCATGTTTACAGGGGCGTCACCAGGGGAACCCGGTGCTCTCTACAAGAGGAAATAGGCATTTTTCCGGGGAAAACAGCAAGATTTTTTTCACCTGTTTTAGGGATATCCACCATGGTTTTCCCTTTGGGAAAATGCGGTTTTCTATAGGGGAAAAGCGTTTTTCCCTATGGGAACGGGGCTAAAAAAGCAGACTCCCTGTACAAGTCAAAATTAGCCCAAACCCGCGCCAGCACTGCATTGTACCCGATAAATTGACAATAACGCCCTCCACGGAAACACTTACCGGCAACCCTTACGGTAATGCAGGCGGCAGCCTTATGGAATTGCCTGAAAGGGGTTTCTCCTATGAACTTATCCACACAGCACGTGAATAGCGCAGAGCGCATGTGAGCAGCGATACAATAATTTGTATACTTTTAGCTCCTATAAAATTTGTAAAACCATGGCAAAAAAAGCAAGTAAAAAGAAAGCAGCTAAAAAAGCCGCTCCTAAAAAGGCAGCCAAGAAAAAAGCAGCCCCAAAGAAAAAAGCAGCCCCCAAGAAAAAATCAGCCAGGAAACCCAACGCAGCCTTCATGGCCCCTCTCACTCCCAGCGGTGCACTTGCTGATGTAATCGGCTCCAAGGCTTTGCCAAGAACTGAAATCATTAAGAAAATCTGGGACTATATCAAGAAGAACGATCTGCAGGATAAAAAGAACAAGAGAATGATCAATGCAGACGAAAAAACAAGACCGCTGTTCGGCAAAGCTCAGATCAGCATGTTCGATCTGGCCAAGATCGTAAACAAGAACGTGAAATAAGTGAGATAAACCAAAGTAAAAGTCTATTGGCACTGCTGCTCAGTACCGGTAGACTTTTCTTTTTTATATAACCAATAGCCCCAACCGCTCAGGCATTGATCGCTGCATTCAATACAGTTCATCGCTCCTTTCAATCATTTCATACCAAATGCTGCATCTTTTCAAACAGGAACAAGTATCTTTGCGCCCTCTTTAACCAACCAAAAGCATGAAAAAAGAAGTTGCATTGACAACCAGGCGTAAAGAAGTGGTTGTACTGTTCATTGTCATTTTCCTTTGTACCATCGTACACGTGTTTGGCTGATGCCTTCAGCCGATAAGCCCCTTTAATCTGCTCCCTGCTACCTTACCTTCGATTGCGCTGCTGCCCCCTGTTTAGCATCTCCTCTCTTGTGCCTGAAGCCTGTTGTTAAGTCAGCACCAGGAGACCGGCCATTTATTGCACCTAAGCCCAACTGTTGCTGTCCCTCCCTGCTCTATTGTTAACAAATTGTGAATCCGGAGGCTGATGTAATGCCATGGTAATTGGGTATTTTCTACTTCCAAAATGGAGGGTATGCGCGCACGCCATACAGAAATGACAAAAAAATGGCAAAAAACTTCACGGGAAATTAGTCTTTTTGGCAACGAATAAGGTCTATATATATGCACAGCCAGACCATATACCTTCTCCACGTAATCCCGTTGCGGGATTAATAAAATAGTGTATTTTCTTATTAGAATAATGTTTCTCATGTGACACAGCGGTAAAACCGCTCAAGGGGGTATTTCCATATCCCCTTTATTTTTTGAAAAAATTCTTCCCTTTTTTGTCTGCCCGCAGCAAGCTCCAACGTCAGGAATACAACAAAACAGCAACATCATGAAAGAATTTGTTTTGATTTTCCGGATGAACAATCAGTCTTCATCAGCCCCCACAGCGGAACAGTTACAGGAAAGAATGCAATGGCTGTCGGCACTGGTGGCACAGGATAAGGTGGCCGACAAAGGGTATACCCTGCCGCCGCAACCAGCCAGGTCAATAAAACCCGATAACACAGTAACCGAAGGGCCTCATATTTCCGCAAAAGAGTTTGTAAGCGGCTTCCTGGTGATCAGGGCAGCAGATATAGAAGAAGCAGTGGCCATTGCCAAAACAAACCCTGTGTTCAAGGCAGGAGGAAATGTAGAAGTTCGGGAAGGGATCAAACGATAAGGCTAATTAAAACGGCCGGAAACATCGTCCGGCCGTTTTGTATGATAAACTGCAGGCAGTATTACCTTCTGATCGTTTGCCCGCTATACGTACTTTCAAAAATCTTGTCGGCATTGCCTGCTTCAAAACCTTCACGACGATGTTCGCGGCGAATGGCTGCTTTCGGCAAATGACGAAAGTCAGGCAATACTTTTCTTTCTGCAAACTCCACATACGATCCGGCAATTTTGCGTTTGGCGCGGCCGGCAAATTCCGCTTCAATCATACGCGCCACGGTAGCACTTTGCAACAAGTTGCCGTCCGGACTTTGTTTAATTACACCACCGGCATTGTTCAGCACAAAGCCATGCTTCAACAGGAAAGCATTGAAATCAGCAATGGTGTTGTACCCTTTCTTCAGGTTGTGCACACTCACCGTAAAATGATTCAGGTAGTAGCGGTTATATATTACCCAGGCAGCATATTCACTTTCCGCGGCCAGCTTTTCATAATCTTCCACAGTGGGCGTGCGCCATAAGCCACTGTGCAGGAATTCATCCACTGCCTTGCCATCATCAAGCGGTAAGGCATCTACAGGGTCGGTGGTTACCTCACTGGTATAACTGGTGATAATCCGCTGTACTTCGGGCGATAAATCCTGTACACGTAACTGGCTGATGAAAATGCGCGGATATACCGGTGCCGGCGGCGCATACCAGTAAGCGTCGAGTTTCTTTTCGGGGAAATAGTAATAGTCTTTTTTGCGATAGCCATAGTGCAAAAAGATCTTTTCCAGCGATTGAATGCCGAGTTGCGGCACCCCCATGGTGCGGAAAGCGATGTGATCATTTTCAATATCGTCTGCCGCATCAATAATCCCTTCTGCAATCATGGCATCGATAATCGCCTGCACATCGGGTACCCGTTCCCGGTAGCGACGCATCAGGCCGTTTAATACATAGTCAAGTGTAGTAGTCATATGAAAGCCGTATTATGATCAGGAAAAACTTTACTCATCACCCTGCAATTATAAAGCCGCCCGGGCTGAAGCCGTGTACGGGTAAAATGCATGGGTAGCAGCAGGCAGTAACCAATAGCTGTTATGGAATATTTGCGCAGGCGCTGCGCAGAAAGGCCATGTAGGAGGAAAATATGTTGAACACCCTGTTCAAAACAGTAAAAAATTATGTGCAATTATACAACGAAATGGTGGATTTAGCTTTGCTGCTACCCGCACGTCAGGAGCTTTCAGGTAGCAGTTGCCCCCGAAGCCAATCCTTATTTTTTCACATAAAAAGGAATGTTTGCGGTAGCAACATTGTTATTGCCATCTGTTACATACACAAACAGGCGGTAAGCGCCTTCTTTGGCAGGGGCTTTTAGCGTGGCCGTACCGGCTGGTCCCGGAGTGATCAATCCCTGGATAGCTTTCGGTCTTGGTTCATAATCGCCGCCCTCTCCTACTTCCGTAGCTTCGGGCAATAACTCCCAGCGATACGATAACTGGTCGTTATCGGGATCAATAGCCATGGCTTTGGCCGTATAGGAGCCTTTGGCGGTGATGGTTACACTGGCATTGGCTTTTTTGTTGTCCAACTGCAGTGAAAAAATATGCGGCGCGCGGTTGGCAGGCCAGTTGCCCGTCCACAGGTATTGCATCACATCCACCACTTCCGATTCTTCGCCATTTTCCGTAAAGATGCCATACCAGGTGGGCGTACGTTCCTGCTTTTGTCCCCACAGGAAAACATAACTGCCTACACATTTTTCTTTGTCTCTTTCCATAGAATATTCATACCGGCTTTTGTACACGCTTGCCTTTTCGCTGCTGGTTTCTTCTATGGGCGCTTTCCACGACGTCTCCAGGCATTCCCAATGACCGGTAGGGCCCCATTCAGTAACCATATAGGCACCTTCCCATCCGGCATTGCGCACAGCAGCGGGTAAACCCGCAAGTCCGCCATAGGTATTCACCGATAACAGGTCCAGTTCCGGTGCTCTTTTTCTGATCTGATCAATCACCGGCTTGCTAATGCCTGCCAGCGCTGTAGTAGTAGGATGGTTGGGGTCCAGTTCGTGGATCATTTTGGCAATATCATTCACGGCATCCCATACCTTTTCATTTTTATAATGCAGGTTCAGTTCATTGCCGATGCCCCAGGCCAGCAAGGCAGGATGATCCTTATACTTCAGTACTTCAGCTTTTAATTTTTCCAACTGTTGCTGCACGGCAGCTTTATCATCATAATTGAACCCATGACGTTCTCTTGCCACATCCAGTCCCATCAACACAGTAAGACCATATTTATGCGCCGAATCCAGCACCGCCTGTGCATTGCGCGTGCTCCAGGTGCGAATGGAGTTACCACCATACGCTGCTAACCGGTCCAGGTAGGCGATGCCACCCGCCCCTTTCACGTAATAGGGCTCACCATTCCGGATAAGCTGGTATCCCTCGGCTGTTTTTCTGAGTTCTACTTTTGCCGGTACCGGTGCGGAAACCTCCTTACTGGTTTGCGCCGCGAGATCGGTAACGCCGATCAACAAGGCGGCTACCAGTACCACTTTCATTTGTTTCATAGTGTATTTTTATATTGACCGTTGGTTGGTTGTGCAGGATTGCTTATTTCTGGTATATGCGGATATAGTCCACAATGAGCCATTGCGGAAATGTAGTGTTTGCATCGGGCGCACCGGGCCAGTTACCTCCTACCGCCAGGTTGATCAGGAAATAAAAACTTTCATTGAACGGATACGTGTTGCTGCCCAGGTCAGCTTTGGTTACGGTGGAGTACAGGATATCGTCTACATAAAACCGCAAGGTATCTTCTTCCCATTCCATGGAAAATACATGAAAGGCATCGTTGTAGGTAGCCCCGCCGCTCAGCGTGTGCGTCCTGCTGATATTGATGCTGCCCGGGCCCGGACCAAAATGTACCGTGGCATGCGCTTTCGAAGGCTCACTTCCGATCAGTTCCATGATGTCTATTTCACCACTGCCCGGCCAGCTGCCAAACACATTGTCCTGCGGCAACATCCAGAAGGCTGGCCAGATGCCTTTGCCTTTTGGCAGAATAGCCCTGATGTCTACCCTTCCGAATTTGAAAAATCTTTTACCCTGCGTTTTTATACGGGTAGAAGTGTAATTCTTTCCTCCATAAGTTTCCGCACGTGCTTCAATGATCATTTTTCCATCCTGGAAAAACACATTGTTAGGCGGCGGCATATAGTACTGCAATTCATTGTTCCCCCAGCCACACAGGTTGGGACAACCATCACCGGTCTCCGCTGTCCAGTTGCTGTTGTCCAGTTCTGTACCGTTAAATTCATCGCTCCACACCAGCGTATAACCGGGATAGTTAGTTTGCGCCTCATAGCCGGTATTGCTGAAGGGAACTTTGGTATCATCATTTTTTATGGTAACGGTAGCCGTACCTTTCAACAGGAATACATTGGAAGGATTGTCGAATTTCACCTGGAATGTTTCATCGGCTTCCCTGAATTCATCTGCTATGATTTGTATATGGACTGTTTTTTCTTTTTCGTTGGGCTGAAAAGTAACCAGCTGCCCCTGCACGGCCGTAAAATCCTCTCCGGCCTTTGCAGTGCCTTCAATAGTGCTATACCGTACAGAAATCTCTTTGGAAGAAGTGCGGTTCAACACCAGTTTGATAGCCACCTGGCTGGTTCCACTATTCCCTTCATTTACCTGTACATCGTCGAAGGTCATTTGCGGGATATCATTATTGCCTCCGTTGCCCTTTCCACAGCCTGTGGCAAGCGCCAGTAACCAGATTAAAATATACATAACGTTTGATTTGCTCATGGGCAGGATGGTTGGTTTATTGTGATGGTATAGTGGGTTTCAGTACCTGAACGCCACTACTGTTTTTGGAAACGATGATCACACCGTTGTTCAATTCAACCATATCGCGCACATCGCCGGGAACGTAAATGCCCGTACGACTACGGTCTACTACGCTGAAATTGCCTTTGCCATCGCCTTTCAGTAATGTGCCTATGCTGGCATCGCATCGTCCCTGCTGCACACGGAACGGGTAAAAGTTACCGGTGAGCAATATGTCTTTGTGACCATCGCCATCGTAATCCTTATACAAAATGCCTTTCACGGCGCTGAACTGCGCTTCGGCCGGCAGTGCTTTCAGGGTAAATCGACCGCCGTTGTTGATCAGCAACGCAGACTCCGTGTGGTATACATAGTATTTGCGGGCTTTGCTGAGTTGTTCCTCTGTAAACAATTGATCAATGGTAGCTTTTGCATAGTTTTCGTAGCGGAGGAATTTGTTGTTCAACACCGGTAACTGACCGGTTATCTCATCGCGCGTGTTGAACGGATAGCTGACATGCTGCACATACCAGGTCATGATGGGATCTATTTTGCCGTTGTTGTCGAAATCGGCGGCATAGGTGATCAGCGGTTCCTGCTCATTGGTCTTGAACTGTGTATTGAGCCCAAGATTGCCTGCTATGAAATCAATGTCGCCATCATTATCAATATCGGCCGGCAGCAGCGAACACCACCAGCCATGCGATTTATCGAGACCGGATTGCGCGGTGATGTCTGTAAGCTTTTTGCCCTGTTCATTGCTGAAGATCATGGTGGGCATCCATTCGCCGGTAATCACGAGGTCCAGCCAGCCGTCGTTGTCCAAATCCAGCCAGGCTGCGTCGGTTACCATGCCGGCGCGCGACAGTGTATCGCCTGCAATGGTTTTGGTGATATCGGTAAAAGCCAGTTTGCCCGTTGCCTTATCCCAATCATTACGCAAAATCATATTGCCGGCGCTCAAAGGATAATAACCCGGAATGGCAGAGGCGCCTACAAACAGGTCGAGGTCGCCGTCTTTATCAAAGTCGGCCGCCTGCACACAGGTGCCACTGTACACTTCAGCAGGTAATACATTTTGTGCTTTGAAAAAATTACCCTTACCATCGTTGAGGTATAACCGGTCCTGAAGTTCTTCCCCCGGTATCAGCCATTCACTGCCGCCGCTTACCACATACAAATCGGCATCGCCGTCATTATCGGCATCGAAGAACAGCGCATTGATGTCTTCACAAACAGCATCTGCCCGCCAGGGCTGCACAGGCGCTTCGCGGAATTGGCCATCGTTTGTCTGCAGGTACAACACCCCGCTTTGTCCAGCCGGACCGCCGATATAAAAATCCTCCAGTCCGTCGTTGTTCACATCTGCAGCGGCCATCTTTGGTCCCTGCCGGCAGAGTTCGTACGGAATCAAAAATTCGCGTTTGAAATCGGTAAACTTGTTTTCCTTTTGCACGAATTGAATGCCCGAGGAGGCGGTAATATCTTTAAAGAGTGCCGGATGTCTTGCTGTTGTTGTACCAATCTTTACAGCATCTTTTTTGGCAATTGTGATGGTGCTGTTGATAGCAGGATTTTCTACCACTGTTATAGAATCAGCCGACCAATAAACCCTGATCTGTTGAACGGCCGTTTGTTTTCCTAAACCAAAATTGAGTATATAATCTACCGACGACTGGTATCCGCGCACCGGGAACATTTCCTGCATCTGCTCCCCTGCTGCTGTTGTGATCACCACTTTTGCTCCAATACCAAAAACATTCCTGCCATCACCTATGAGTTTTACCTTGATGAAGTTGTTGCCGTTGCGTTCTATGGAATGATTGCGATAAGTCCAAACAGGATCGTTGTTATTGCAAACGATCAGGTCCAGGTCGCCATCGTTATCAAGGTCGGCATAGGTGGCGCCGCTGCTGACGCCCGGTTCATCCAATCCCCAGTTTTTTGTCTGGTTGGTAAAAGTAAGATCGCCGTTATTGGAGTACATGTAGTTACTGATCTTCGTAGAAGGCATCTTTTTTACCAGGTCAAATAATGGCATGTTGTTCATGTACCCCTGTGTAGTAGAAACGTCCAGTCCTTTGGCACGGGCTTCTTCCAGCGCAACGGCCACTTCATAACGCATGAAGTCGAGGTTGGTGGATTCGCGCAGGTAACCATTGGTTACAAACAAATCTTTATAGCCGTCGTTATCAAAATCAGCAAACAGCGAAGCCCAGCTCCAGTCGGTATTGGAAACACCGGAAAATTGCCCTATTTCAGAAAAAATGGGAAGGCCATCTTCTGTAAAACCGCGATGCAAGTGAAGCATGTTGCGGTTGTTCTGGTGCCCATACCCACTGTCAACCATCAGCGTGTATTTATCATATTCATCCGGGCCTTGTAATATCTTCTGGCGGTAATTGTCTTCGGGCAACATGTCCAGCGTGTACACATCGGGCAGCAGGTCATTGTTGAAATCGGCTATATCCAGGCCCATGGTGTTGCGGCTCATGTGCGGAAATACCAGCTGACATATTTCCCTGAATGTTCCGTCGTGGTTGTTGAGGTAGAGATAATCCTGTTCGTGAAAGTCGTTGCTAACGAGTACATCGGGCCAACCATCATTATTGATATCACTGATGGCAATGCCCAGACCGAAATTGTTGCCGCCGCCGAAAATGCCGGCGCTTTCGCTTACATCTGTGAAATGTCCATTGTCGTTGCGGTACAAGCGGTTGCCGTACTGCGGATGACGCAAGGTTCTTAACCGTTTGGTATTAAAAAAAGGAGAGTAAAATTCATTGGCATGGTTTAGTTGAAAGAGGTCCAGGTCTCCATCGCGGTCATAATCAAAAAATGCTGCCTGGCTGGTATAGGTGCCCGGCGCATCCAGTCCATATTCTTTTGCTTTTTCTGTAAAAACGGGAATGCCTTCAGCATTGTTCCCCATGTTGATGAAGAGTTGTTCAGCCCTGTCTTCGTCCGTACCGAAGCCCGAATAGCAGACATAAATGTCGAGCAATCCGTCTCCATTTACATCTGCTATGGCCGCTCCGGTTTTCCAGGCGTCTTTACCGGCCACGCCTGAAATGCCGGTGACATCTTTGAAACGAAAATCACCTTTGTTGATGAACAGCTTTGAGGGCGTCTGATTGCCGGTAATAAAAACATCTGTAAGTCCGTCGTTATTGAGATCACCTACTGCAACTCCGTTTCCGTTATAATAATACTGGTACGTAAAAACATTATGCTCTTTGGTTTCGGTAATGTTATTGACAAAATCAATACCGGTTTCCGAAGCCGGCAACCGCTCAAACAATTTCTTTTCCTGTTTGCAGGCAATTGCCGCGAAGCATAGTATGATGGAGAGTTTACGCATACCTGTCATTTCGGTGAGAAGTACTGTTGAAGTTTACAGGTTACAAGTTACAACATGCAGCGGCTGTGCTGCACTTGTAACCTGTAACCTGCTACCCGGTACTTCAAACCTTTCGCTTAATTATAATCTTTGTTTTGAATCAGCAGCGGGTTCCTGTCTATTTCATTTTGCGGAATAGGCAGGAAGTTCTGGAACTCTTTAAAATCGCGGGTTTCCCAAACAGGATAACTGTAAATCAGGTCGCCGTTATCGTCTTTATGAATCTGCACCTTGCGTATCGGTTCCGTGAAATAAACAGAGCCCATCTTCCACCTGCGCACGTCAAAGAAGCGATGTTCTTCAAAGCACAACTCTACCCTTCGTTCGTTCCAGATGCGCTGGCGCATTTCTGTCTGCGATAATCCGCCCGGCAAATCGGGCTGACCAGCCCTGGCCCTTACCTGGTTGATAGCATCATATACGGAAGCATCGGGCCCTACGGCTTCGTTTTGTGCTTCTGCGTAGTTCAGCAATACTTCGGCATAGCGGATAAAGATCCAGTCGTTATCTGCATCGCCGTTGGCGCCATACTTGGAAGTGTCCACCATTTTCAACAGGCCATAACCTGTTTTCGGACTGTCGAGACGGTTGGTATTGTTGGTATTGCCGCCACGGAAAGTTTCTATGATGATTCCATTCTTGTACAACGATCCCTGGTGCAGGACCGATTTGCTGAGGCGGCTGTCACGGTTCGTATAAGGGTCCTGCGGATCGTACCCGGAAGTGGGGTCGGTAATGGGTTTACCGTTTTTCATTTCATATGCATCCACCAGGTTTTGGGTAGGACAGAATCCGCCCCAGGCGCCATCGTTCACACCGGGCACACTCATATACCATTTGTTGCGGGCGCCATCGCTGGGATTGATGCTGGGATTCTGGAATTTGCGTGCAAAAATCACTTCATTGTTGCCTGCCTTGTCGATAAACAAGCGATAGTAATCGGGATACAAACCATAATCGCCGGAGCCGGGTGGCGGCCCATAGGCCATCACAGCTTTGGCGGCATTGGCGGCATCCGTCCAGCGGCTTTGCACATTGTTGGGATTGTGCAGGGGACTTGCATAGTACAACAGTATACGCGCTTTCAATGCCAGTGCGGCCACTTTGGTAGCGCGGCCCAGTTCACTTGCCGGCATTACCACGGGCAACAGATCGGCGGCAGCATCACAATCTGCTACAATCTGCTGCACGCATTTATCGATCGTATCGCGGGGAATGATCGCTTCTTCCGGAGTACCTGCTTTCAAAATCAGGGGAACGCCACCAAAACATTTTACCAGCTCCTGGTAAGCAAAAGCGCGCAGGAACAATGCTTCACCTTTCATGCGGTTTTTCAGGTTCTGATCGCCGGGCACCGCATCTATTTTTTCGATAAAAGAATTGGCCTTGCGAATGATGGCATAGTTCTGCGTCCATATATCGTCGGCATACGCCCAGGTTGTGGGTATTACGCCGTTGTTGATGCCATGTGTGGAAGAGGCGAGGTTATTCGCTTCGGCATCATCGGTGGCCATGGCCAGGGCGCTCATCCCTCTTGACCAGCCGGCGTCACCGGGGTTCTGGTCGCGGCGGGCAAATCCATTGGGCAATGTGCCATAAATATTGGTCAAAAACCGGTTGGCCACATTGAGATCAGAAAACACGGTGGCATCCGACAACGCATCGCTCGGGAAAACATCCAGCAGTCCTCTTTTACAAGAACCGGCAATAGTACCAATCGCCAGTACCACTACCATCCATGTCAGTTTTCTTGTAAGCATATATAGTTATTTAATGAAAGTTTTGAGTAAAACGACTGTTTAGAACTGAATATTCACACCGAAATTGAACACTGCCTGTGCCGGATAATACCAGCCGGTAGCATTGGTGTTTTCCGGGTCAACATTGTGCAATTTGGTCCAGGTGATCAGGTTCTGTCCGGTTGCGTATATGCGCAACTGTGAGGCACCTATCTTGTTGATAATCTTCGGTGCAAAACGGTAAGCTACTTCCAGGTTTTTCAAACGCAGGTAAGAGGCGTCCTTGATCCAGAAGCTGTTGCCACCGATACCATAGGCCGGACCTGCCGGGATCTGGTAGTTGTTGGTAGTGGCAGTGGCGTTGGTGCTCAGTCGCGGATAGCTGGCATTCGGATTGTCCGGTGTCCAGCGATCGAGCCATTCTGCCGTTACCCGGCCACCGTTGAAGAAAGCAAAACCCGCATTCTGTGTCAGCTGCTGGTTCACACGGGTGGCGCCCTGGAACAGGAAGTTCAATTCAAAACCTTTATAGGTGATGCCGCCCGAAATACCGTATACCACTTCGGGTATGGCGCCGATGGCCAGCCATTGACGGTCCGCATCATTGATGATGCCATCGTTGTTCACATCTTCATACATAATGTCCCCCAGTCCGATCGGGAAAGCTGTTTCTTTACCGTATGCCTTGTACGTAGCGCTGTCCCTGATAATACCTATGGCTTTATACCCATAATACGACCCGATGCTACGGCCGATCACACTGAATGCCGGCGGCACATTGGCGCCCTGCGGCGCAGCAATGATCCTGTTGCGTGCATAGGTAAGGTTGCCGCTCACCACATACGACAATTCGTTGGAAATTCTTTTGCGATGCGACAAGGTTAATTCAATACCCTTGTTTTCCACTTCGCCTACATTTTCTGCAGGCAGGGGTCCGCCATAGGCGGCAGGAATTTGTGCAGAACGAATGGCAAGAATGTCTTTACGTCTTTCGGTAAACACATCCAGTTCTACATTGATCAGACCGTTTTTAAACCCGGCTTCCAAACCGATATCTGCTTTGGTGGATGTTTCCCAGGTAACTACCGGATTGGAGGCAGTGGGTTCCAGGCCGGGCACCACTGTACCACCAAATGCATAGTTGTTGGCTACGGTAGAATACCTTGACAAATACAGGAAGCGGGCATTGATGGCATCGCTACCCAGCCGGCCCCAGCTACCTTTTATTTTCAGGAAGTCAATGGTATTGCGCAAGCCGTCCATGAAATCTTCGTTGGAAATCACCCAACCCACCGAAAATGCGGGGAAATAACCACGCCGGTAATCGGGCGCAAAATTTTCCGACTCGTCGGCACGCAGGCTTGCCTGGAACATGTATTTGTTGTCGAAGTCGTAGTTAATACGAGCAGCGGCGCTGCGCAAGGCAAAACGGTCTTTGGTGCCGTATATATATTCCGTGATATCGCCGGAGCTGTTGGTGGCAGGTCCCTGGCTCAGGATGTCGAAGAAAGAAAATTCATATCCTGAACGGCCGGCGCCAAATGTGTTTTGCGGTCTTTCCTGCTGGAGGAACAATACCAGGGCCGATATACCATGTTTACCGAACCGGTTATTGTAGTTGATATGCGCCTGCAATTCCGTTTGCTGTTGCTGGAAATACGATTCGTCGAGACTGGGATTGATGTAGGGCGATTGTTCAAAATCGCCGGTAACAGGATTTTTCGTGTACACATACACATTATCACGCCATGTTTTGGCATAGTTCATACGTTTGTCGAAGGCAAATACACCTTTTACAGACAAACCTTTTACCCACGGTATCTGCTGTTCTACCTGCAGGGTGGTAAGCACGGTATTATCTTCATTGAGACTATAGCCCGAAGCCGGGTCAATAGCGCGCAGCGTATTTACATAAGAACCCACCTGCGCATAGCCTACACCGGGATAATAAGCCGGTATGGTGGGCGGGTTTCTGAGCGTATGCTCAAAGATGCCGGAGATACCCATGGTGGGTGCCCTTCTTTTTTCCAGCCTGCCGCCCAGGTCAATAGAAACTTTGGTAGTATTGGTTACCTGCAGGTCGAGGTTGAGCCGCAGGTTATAGCGCTTGTAGTTCAGCGAGCTGTACAGGCCGTCCTGGTCAAGATAACCGAGTGAAGCAAAGTAGCGCACCTTCTCGGAACCGCCATTGAAATTGAGGTTGTGCTGCATCATCGGGGCCGTACCGCCCAGCACCAGTTTCTGCCAGTTTGTATTGGGGTAGAGTATGGGATCGGCGCCGGTGCGGAAATTCTCGATGTCTTCGTTGGTAAATGCAATAGGCAATCCATCATTCATCAATGCCTCATTCAGCAGGATTGCATATTCATAGGAAGGCAGGTTGTTGTTGAATTTGGTTACCCGCTGAAAGCCGTAGTTAAAGGCATAGCTGGTGGTGAGTTTACCGGATTTACCCCGTTTGGTTGTTACCATTACCACGCCATTGGCCCCGCGCACGCCGAAGATGGCGGCAGAGGAAGCATCCTTCAACACATTCACCGATTCAATTTCGTTGGCATCCAGTTGAGAAAAATCCCTGAAGCTGCGCACCACCCCATCGATCACAAACAAAGGCTCCATGGTAGCGCCGTAAGTGGAGTTACCTCTTATATATATATTGGCATTGTCGCGGCCCGGTTCCCCTGAGCTTTGCTTTGTAATAATGCCCGGCACACGTCCCTGCAAGGCATTGCTGAGGTCTGCTACCGGCGACTGTACCAGTTCTTTTGTTTTAACGGTTGAAATAGCGCCGGTCACGTTCGCTCTCCGCTGCTGACCATACCCTACTACCACTACATCTTCCAAAATCCTGTTGGGGTCTTCATCAAGGCTCACCTGGATAGGGCCGTCATTATTTACGGTTATTTGTTGCGGCTTCATACCCGTATAGGAAATCACCAGCACCGATCCGGCTCCGGGCACGGTAATGGTAAAATTGCCTTCCGGGTCGGTAACGGCGGAGGCGTTAGACCCCTGCACAGTGACGGTGGCCCCTGACAGCGGTTCCCCGGTTGGCTTGCTGGTGACTTTACCGGTCACCTGCAGACTCTGGGCAGTAAGCAGGACAGGTAAACACAGCATGCAGACTATAATTAATAAGAATCTGATCCTGATATACATAATGCAGTTTTTAGGTTAATACAGGCTGTTACTCTGCCACGAATTTGAACTGGTGTACTGTTTCTGCCGGCGTGCCGGAACGCAGCACCATTTCATTGGCCGAGATAGACATGATGCGATAGTTATTGGAGGAAACATCGGTTACGCCGATGAATTGGTTGGGCACTGCGCCCGGTAGCGTAATGGTGGCTACAGCGCCGGAAGCGCCACCGAGCGTAAACGTATAGGGAACAGCTGCATAGCTCCTGTCGTCCCCGCAGGTATAATTGGGCGCCAGGTTGCCACCATTGAAAGTGGCGCCATTGGCATTATAGGTCAGCTTCAGGTCGGTGGAAAAATAGTACACATCATCTTTCTGGCAATCGTCCAGCGCCCCGCCGGGGAAATACTCGGAGGGATTGCCATCAGTACCCACGATAATGGCATTGGCCCCGTCGGCCGGGTCCAGTTTCCAGCCATGGGCGGTGAGCAGTTGGAAGATGGGGTTGTTGATGATATCATCTACCGTAATGGTCACCTGCTGCGAAGCGGTGGCATAGCCGCCCCTGCCAAAAGCACGTAGGGTTACCGTATAGTCGCCTTTCAGGGCAAAATAGGCGGTGTCGATCTGTTTACCGTTTTTGAAACCGGCCCCATCGCCCTTGTCCCATTGCCAGGCAAAGGCATTGTCTGCCGAAGCTTCCAGCAGGTAGGTGTTGGCCCGGTTGGGAATGGGCGTCATGGTAAACGATACATTGGTTGGTTTCGGGCCGAGATCACCCGCCGAATCGGGACTACATCCGGCGAGCAGCAGGAGGCCAGGTAACAGCACAAGGAGGGAATGGCGTTGCCAGGCAAGCGTGATTTTTTTCATAAGCAATCAACATTTTTAAGTCAATGGCGGGCTGTGAGCAGGGGTGTTCGGTTACCGGTCCACTTACACTCACTTTCACTGCTCACACCTCACCATTCGCGATACATCAAAAATAACTGTGAAAGCAGCAAATCTGTGTATTCGGGGGTACATCCCTACTACATCAGGCCGCACATCCCCGCTACTTCTTTAAGAAATGGATTAATTTTAAGCGGGTTTCACTACATCTGGACTACATCTGGCGAAAAATACCGCCTCACAACCTGCTGCTCCGGATGTAATACCCGTTAATTTGCCAACATGTTGTCCCGATTTCTTGCCAGGTCCTTTCGGAAAGGTGTATTTGCAGCGTTTTATGCCTGCTTTTGCCTGTTCTCAGCGGCCGGTCAGACCTACATCGGCCTGCGTGAAATAAGAAATTATGAGAAACAGGACTACAACGCCGGCGCCCAGAACTGGGATATCCGGCAGGATGCCCAGGGCAGGATCTATTTTGCCAATAATGAGGGCCTGCTCACTTTCGATGGTACTTACTGGAAACTATACCCCTTGCCCAACAAGACCATTGTACGGTCCATTGAATTTGGTAAAGACAACCGCATTTATATCGGCGGGCAGGACGAGATCGGCTATTTTTCTCCCGACGCCAACGGCAAACTGGTATATACTTCCCTGATCAGCCTGGTGCCGGAGGCGGACCGCAGTTTTGCCGATATCTGGGACCTGGTTAGCTATGGCGACGATATCTTTTTCCGATCAAATAATAAATTATTTAGATATACGGGCGAAAAAATCATTGTATACCGCCCGGCCATCGCCTGGCATTTTATCGGGCTTACCCATAATCAACTGATTATACAGGAAGAAAAAGAAGGGTTGCTGGCCTTCCAAAACGATACCCTGGTGCCGCTTATACCCAAAGCAGCCCTGCCGCCGGGGTTCTATATTGTGGACGCCACCCCCTTCGATAAAGATTCCACCCTGCTCACCACCAATAAAACAGGCATGTATGTATTGGGCAAAGACCTGCACCCCTTCCGGTTGTCGGGTATGCCCATTGACCCTTACCAGCATTTTTCCCAGTCGGTGCAAACAGATGGCGGAAATATTATTGTTGGCACCTATACCAACGGTTTTTACCTCATCAGCAAAAAAGGGGTTGTTATAGAAAACTTCTCCAAAAAAGAGGGACTGCAAAACAGCAATGTGAGAAGCCTTTTCAGCGACCGCAACCGGAATATCTGGCTGGGGCTTGACAATGGTATTGACTTCATAGCCTTTAACAATGCCGTGAAGCACATCAACCCCACCGTAATGAACGACGGGGCGGGTTATGCGGTGGTGATTTTCAACAATCATTTGTATTTCGGCGTGTCGAACGGTATTTACCAGGTGCCGCTGGCCGGTCAGGACGACCTGAGTTATACGCCCAACGAATGCAGGCTCATTCACGAAGGACAAACCTGGGGGCTGTACGTGGTGCTCGATCGCCTGCTGGCCGCTACCGATGAAGGCTTTTTTGAAATCAAAAACAATACAGCCATACCGGTAGTGCGGGGTACGGGCTTCTGGAATTTCCGCCCGATGCAAAACCTGCAACAGGCGCCGGTGCTGGTAGCCGGCAATTACCAGGGCGCCCGGTTGTTTACCATGAATAATAATGGTTTCGGGGAACAGGGCTCCGTCAATAATTTCACCGAGTCGTCGCGGTTCCTTGAAATAGACAACAACAATACTATCTGGATTTCGCACCCCTATCGGGGCATCTACAGAATTACAAGCACCGGCCAAGGGCAATACAATATTAAATTGTATACCGGCGCCAACGGATTGCCTTCCTCGCTCAACAACCATGTGTACAAAGTGAAGAACCGCGTGGTGATTGCTACGGAAAAAGGCGTATATGAATACAATTATCGCACGGATGCTTTTGAGCCTTCTCACTACTTCCGGGAAATATTCGGCCACAAAGGCGTGCGTTACCTGAAAGAAGACCCGGGGGGCAATATCTGGTTCATACAGGAGAAAAGCATCGGCGTGGTGGATTTTTCCAGCATTGCGCCTACCATTATTTATCTGCCCGAACTGAAGGGAAAAGTATTGAGCGGGTTTGAACATATCTATCCCATCAACGACAACAACATTTTTGTAGGCAGTGAAAAAGGATTTTATCATATCAATTTTGAGAAGTACAAACAGCATAACTATCCGCTCAATGTGCATATACAATCGGTAAAGGCCATTGCCAAAAACGACAGTGTGCTATTCGGTGGCTATTTTGGAAATGTGAATGAAGACAAACAGCAGGATAAAGATGCTATCCCTTCGCTGAACCACCGGTGGAATTCTTTTCATATCGAGTACTCCTCTCCTTTGTTTGAGCAGCAATCCACGATTGAATACAGTTATTACCTGGAAGGATTTGACAAAGGTTGGTCGGAGTGGTCGCGGAAAACAGAGAAAGACTATACCAATTTGCCAGCGGGAACCTACAAGTTCCAGGTAAAGGCGCGGAACAACCTGCATAATGAATCGGCAGTAGCCAGCTATTCCTTCGTGGTGCTGGCGCCGTGGTACAAGACCATCTGGGCTTACATAGTATATGTGCTGATGGGCATATACCTGGGTTATTTCATTTACGACCGTCAACGCAAAAAACTGCTGCGCGAACGCCAGAAACACCAGGAAGAGCAGAAACGGCTGGCGTATATGCACCAGCTGGAACTGGAGAAATCGGAGAAGGAAGTGATGAAACTGCGGAATGAAAAGCTCGAATCGGAAATAGCTTTTAAAAATTCAGAGCTGGCCGCCACTGCCATGCACCTGGTGCAAAAGGAAGAATTCCTGCATAAGATTAAAGAAGAACTGAACCATCTTAACAACAACGGCAAGGAGAAAGCGGATGGCGCCGAATTGAAAAAGATCCTGCGTATTTTATCGGAACAGGAAAAGCTGAATGAAGAATGGGAACAATTCTCGGTGCATTTCGACAAGGTGCATGGCGATTTCCTGGTACGGCTGAAAGAAAAATATCCCGCTTTGAAGCCGCATGAACTGAAGTTGTGTGCTTACCTGCGCATGAACTTAAGCAGTAAGGAAATTGCGCGGCTGATGAGTATTTCGGTAAGGGGTGTGGAGATCAGCAGGTATCGGCTGCGGAAAAAGCTGGGGATACCGACGGAGACGAATTTGTTTCAGTTTTTGTTTGATTTGCAGCGGAACGGGTTCAAGGAGCCGCAAAGCAACAAAGACACAAAGGAGCAGGAAGATTAATTGCATTCAATTTTATTGTTTAGTTCAATGCTTGTTGCAGCCGTTCTGCAAAACGGATAACAGCGTTTCTTTATACCCCTTTGTGTCTTTGCATCATTTCAGTTTATTCGCAGCTACTACAACACCTCCTCCAACTTCTTCATCAGCGCCTCCCCACGCAAATACACAGCTATAATTTTACCCTGCGGGTCAATGAGGAAATTCATCGGGATGCTTCGAATGGTGTACAGGTTCCGGATCATTTCACCTTCTTCTTTTGTTAGCGCGGCTACGTGGTTCCACGTCAGTTGGTCTTTTATAATAGCATTCACCCAGGCCTGGCGGTCGCCGGGGCGCTCCAGCGATACGCTGAGTACGGTAAAGTTTTTATCCTTAAACTTTTCATATGCCTTCACAATATGCGGGTTTTCAGCGCGGCAGGGAACGCACCACGAGGCCCAGAAATCCAGCAATACATATTTACCACGGAACGAAGATAACCTCACGGGATTCCCAAGGGTATCATTCAGCACAAAATCGGGTGTAAGGCTACCGGGGCCTAACCGATAGGCAGCTTCAATACGGGTGTACATTTTCTTCGCTGTGTTGGTTGCTTTCAACGGCGCTGCAAGGGCATCGTACCATGCAGACAATTTTTCCTTCTCTTGTGCCAGCATTTTTGCATTCACACGGTTGTTCAGTAAATCCAGCGTTACATACGAAGCAGGATGTGCTTCCATAAACGCGATTTCAATACTGTCTATGCAACGCCTGCTTGCATCAAGCGCCAGCTGCATTTCCTGTTTTCGTACTGAATCACGGGCTACGGTTGCCTTCAGCATTTCTGCAAAGGATTTCTTTTCTGCATCGGACGCGTCTTTCAATTGCTTTTGCAATAACTGAAATTCCACTTGCGATTTGCCCGGCGCCTTCACTACGGCTTTAGCCAGCGACACCCCCTCAATGGTTATTTCTCCCCCTTCAATAAAGAATTCACGCTGTTCATGAAATATAAAAGGGTTGGCAGCCCGCATGGCCGCTGTGGTGCTGATGCTGATCTGCGCCCGTGCAGGCTCCATCACGGTACCTTCAAAACTGAAGAGGCCATCTTTTAATACAGCGGACCGGATTATTTTCTTTTCACCATTATAATAGGAGAACGAAATTTTACCGCCGTTCCAGGCGGTATCTTTTATTCTGCCTTCTACACGAAAGGTTGTTTGAGCGGAAATTGACAAGGAAGTGCATAGCACTACAACAACTATCAGAATTCTAGTCATACATTTCATTTAATGGTAAAAAAAATTGAACCACAGTGGAACGGATGAGGGGAGCACAACGGCAGGTAGAGTGTGTTACTGTGGTTCAATTGGATTGCAATCTTTTTAGTTATAAGCCCTCCAGCTCATACTTACTATTTTCACCAATTCGTCCCAGTCGGCATTGGCTACTGGCGTAATCTCCACCACATCAGGATTAGTGCCTACCATAAAGCGGCGCAGCCTACCTTTCGTTGTACCATTGTAGGTGGCGATGTACAGCGAATTGGTGGCTGGATCTATTTCCGTATCAAACTTCAGCATAGTGATTTCATCTGTTCCCAATTCAGGGAATTCATAGATCTTTTCAAATCCCTTATTGTAGTCGTAGGCATAAAGCCTGTTGCCTACCGAGTAAAAAACTACAGACCTGTTGGATGAAAAAGCATAGTGATCAGCTTTATCAAAATCAACAGCGATCGGACTTACGGTATAAAAGTCGCGCTTCTGAGGGGTAGCGCCCCTGGCAAAAAATTTATAGATGTAGTACTGATTGCTGGCATCTTTCATAATGGCGAATGAATTTCCCTCTGTAGAGCCACCATCTGTGTTGCGTGTGTTTTCGCCATATACCAGCGTGCGTCCCACGGATGACTGGTCCCAGGGGAAAATATCACCGGCATTATCTGTCGGCACTGTGGAAGCCGAGGCCACACCAAAATTGGCGTAGTTCATAAATCGTTCATTCTCCGTATCGTACCACATGATGGAATTCATATTGCTGATGGAGTACCAGAAATAAGGCGCTGCTTTCAGCCGGTGGTTGTAATCAGACTCCACCCGGTTGATCGGATTGGCGTAATAATCACCACCAGCTAAAAATGTGTGCGTAGGGAAGATGTCGCCATCGGTGGTAAGTATGGCCCTGGCGCTGGAATTTCCGGTTGTACCGCTGCGGGCAGTGATTTGCGGCGCATACAGTATGGGAATAATGCTTTCCTTATTGGGAAACTCCGTAGTGACTGTAATCTTTGCGAATGTATTGTCTGTACTACCGGTCATCGTCAATCGGTCAAGGAAATAAGAGCCACTCCTGGTCATCACCCACAACCGCACATAATTGGGCGTGGTAGTATTGCCGCCCACATGTTGCGCGCATACAGGGTCCAGCAAAGCAGGCAATCCGCTTCTACCCAAAATGCCTTTTACTACCAGCGTATCACTTACCATGGTGATCATATCCATTTCTGCATAACCGTTTTCATTAGTCCCCATCAGCATGATGCCTTTCGTATATAGTGTTCCCACAGTGAGCGTGGTGCTGGCTTTCCAGGCTACGCCGGTTTCATTATCTACCACACGCAAAAAAAGTGTGTAGGTATCGGGGGCTACCTCCACCTTGTATTCCAGCCTGGCAGACCTGCCGATGGTATCTATTACGGTGGTTCCTTTGTAGAGTATCCAGTAATACGAAACACTTTCGGCACTGGCGCCGGGTTTACTGAAATGAATGGTTGGTTCAATGCGCAGCGTATCTACCGTGTAAATAGCCGCATAGTTGTCTGCCAGACCAGCTATGGCCACTTCGTTGATGTCTACGTAATCATAGTTGCCTTTGTCTTTCACGCAGGCCGAAAGCAACAATATCAGTATCAGAGCGATTATATTGAAGAATCTCATAACAGTGGTTTAGTGTTAGATATAGGGTACACCAATGATCGAAGTCCAGGGAACACTGCCGCACCACATCAGCCGGCCATCCTCTTCCAATACGGGTGTGCCGTTATTGAACTGCTCTATCAGGTAACGCGACAACTCTGTAGAGATAAGCGTTGAGAGCACCAACGGCATAGTGGTTTCGGAACTAAAATCTTCGTAGGTGAGATTGAACAGTTCGCACATCAGTTCCATTTTCTTTCGTGTAAAAGCGCCCCACAGGCCTGTTTCCTGCTGAGTGGCGGTCACCGAACCATACCACACTTCAGGTTCTACCATCATATCATTAACGTTGATGGTATGCATGGAGGCGTCAAAAGCTGTGTCGGCGCCGAGGTTATTCGAAGCCAGGTCAGGCACCGCCTTCCATTTGGTAAAAGCAAGCTCAAAATGTTCATTGGGCAGTAAACGCAACCCGATCTTCTTATTCTCATTCAGCATATCCGGCGTACGTTTAACCGTAACCGGTATTACACTTTGAATGGCGTTGGCAGGAATGACAAAGCTTGTCCCGATCGGTTCATAGTGAACGCCTTCCTCTGCCGTAGTGGAATCCGGATTGATCTCCACGCGAAAGGGCCGGTCGTAATTCTTTACAGGACCGGTAATGGCCACCGTGATATAGACCTGCATCTCCTGTACATGGGCAGGTTGCCGCACAAACTCCACGTTGGTAGAAGACCTGTAAGGGGCCGAAGCTTCACTCACCAGGCCTCCATAGCGAACGGCAAAATAAATTCCTTCCATGCCCTCATATCCCATCATCTCTTTTTTGCACGATGCAAAAGGCAGTACAACCGCCAACAGTATGTATGTGATCCTTTTCATTGTTTGCAATTTTTTTAAGATTAATTACCTCTCACAGATATTTCGCTGATTGGCAAAGGCACGGTGTAATTGCTCAACTGCATTTGCTTGGTGCCACTGACGCTGGCGTGATTGGGCACGGTGGTAAAGGCATTGCGTTTATAGTAAAAAAACATTTGTCCTTCACCGATCACGGCTTTCCTGAATTCGAGGGTGATATAGTCTTTCAGTTGTGCGCTGCTGGCAGGTGCCACACTTACGCAGTTCATACCTGTGCGCAGCATGTTCAGGTAAGCTGTTCCTTCTGCCAGCGTAGGGCTGCACTCGGCCGCAATCAGTATCACTTCGCTCAGTCTTATCAGTGGTATCATGTTCGGGGCAGGTGTGTTGGCGCCCACATTGAATTTGATGTGGGTAAGAAACGAACCACTGGCAGTGTTTTGCGTAATCCATGCTTTCAGCCGGTAATCGTTCTGATCGTCGTACAAAGCATTCTTGCGCGACTGGTTATCATCGTTGTTGTTGAAACTTAACCGGCGCGTTGCCAGCTGATCAGGCGAAAAGAAAGCGTTGAATATATTCTGCCTGTTCACTGTATACAGCGCAAATAGCACTTCCTGCATCATCATGTGATCGTAGTCGGCAGGTATGGCAGCCGGATTCAACACGCCCAGCTTAAATACAGGATGGGCGGGGTCCATAACTGCCGCAAGAATTTCCTGCGCTTCGCGCAGGGCATTTCCTGTATCCTGCTTCCAGAGGTAAGCACGGGCCAGCAGCGCTTTGGCTGCGTAGTAGTTCAGCCGGTATTGACGATAATAAAAGTCGTTGATGCCGGCAGGGCTCGCTTCATGGCGCACCCCTTCCGTAATGATGGGGTCTGCATCTTTCAATAAAGCGACTGCTGCAGTGAGATCGTCAATTACATGCTGCATGACAGCGGCAGACCCCAGCAAGGGCGTCACTTCCGGGCGCGGCGCTTTATTGTAAGGAATGCAGGGCACGTCTTTGTTTTCTTCAGACCAGATGGGCCCGAACAAACGCAGCATATCGAAATGCAACATGGCCCGTAAAGCCAGTGCTTCGCCTTTAACAATACCGAAATAAGGTGCAGGCAGCAGGGGATTACTGCTTTCGCCGCACTTGTCGATAATGATGTTGCAATTCACAATCAGTTCATAACTCTTCTTCCACATATTGTCAAAGACCGTCCTGGCAGTGGCGCCGGTATAATTGAAAGTGGCAAACTGGTAAAACTGGTGCGTGGAGGCACTCATGTAATAATACTGTCCCAACACGTCCAGCGTTGTCATGGTCATATTTTCACCATACACCTCGGGTTTGGTCAGTTCCACATACACACCATTCAGGGCGCTGAGGTAACCCTCCCGCGAGGAGAAGAGCTGCTCATCTGCCAGCCGGTCGCTGGGCTTTACGTCAATCCATTTCCTGCACGAACCCAGCGAAGCGATTAGCAACAGGCAAATGGAAGTGATCTTTATAATAGTCATGCTGATTCTTTTTGAACTGTTAGCAATTAAAACCGTACACCTACTGAAAAGGAAACCGATCGTGCAAAGGGATAGTCAATGCCACGCTCGTTCAGCACCGTGGATATACGGAATATATCGTTCATATATGCACGAAAAGTAACAGAGGAGGCGCCCAATGCTTTTATCCATTTTGCCGATGTATTTTCATATCCTATCGAAATGGACTCACCCGCCAGTACATTGTTGTCTTCTACAAACCGCGACGACATCGGGTTACTGGTTATTTCCTTTATGGATTTGAACCTGGCATTGTCGCCGGGTTTCTGCCAACGGTCAGTAAGTGCGCGCTTGTCCTGGTTCATGCCCAGCATCTGGAAAGGAATGTTCTCCACTTTGTTGTAGAGGGTTTGCATAAATATCTGTCCGCCCACGCGGTAACGAAGCGCGATGTTGGCCGTAAACCCTTTGTAGTAAACGGAAGTTCCGATAATTCCTTCAAGGTCGGGATCGCTGTTGCCTACCACTACTTCATCCTGGTAGTTGTGCACAAAGGTGTGGTGACCGTCTTTGGTCAGAAACACTTCCCTGCCGGTAGCAGGATCAATGCCCAGTGAAGGTACCGCCCAGAGGTCGGAAGGGCTGGCGCCATCATAATAGCGTGTCATGTTCACGCCCTTATTCTTTTCGTTGAAATTTGACAGCGCATTGCCGAAGTTCTTATACCGGCTCTTCAGATGGCGCGCATTCAGGTTGATCATCCACGTAAACTCCCTTCGCTGCAGCAAGGCATAATTGGCAGTAACGGTAAAACCTTTTTGTTCCTGGCCGCCGAGGTTGTCGGTAACGCTCACTGTACCTGCAGAAGAAGGTACGGTTACAAATACCAGCAGCGGATCGGTGGTTTTTACGAAATAATCGAAGAAGAGGCGAACGCGGTTGTTGGCAGTTTGCAGGTCGAACCCGATGTTGCGGTCAAGCGTTTTCTGCCATTTCAGCTCAGGATTACCATAATTTGAAATGATCACACCTGGTCCGAAGGGATTGCGGTTTTCATTGTTGTACCGGTATACTCTTGCAGAAATATAATCGCTGAAATTCTGGTTACCGGGATTACCAACAGACGCACGTATACGCAGGCTGCTCAGCCAGTCGTATGCAGGATTATTTTTGAAGAACGATTCATTGTGAATGTTCCAGGCCAGCCCCATTGACCAGATAGTAGTGAATTGCCTGCTGGACCCGAATACCGAAGCGCCGTCTATACGCAGCGTGGCGTCTACCAGGAAGCGGTCGTCAAATGCATACCCTGTATTCAGAAAATAACTGGCGCTGCGTTTCTTCGATTCCAGGTAACCAGCCCTTTTCACGTCAGAATAGTCGTAGGCGAATGAAGCATTGGGGAAATCGTCGCCCACAAACCCTCTCACTTCATAGGACCCTGACACAGAGGAAACCTGGTTCAACCGCATACCGGCCACAGCATTTACGCGATGCTTCCCTGCCAGCAATTTGCCGTAAGTAAGCGAGAAATCGCCATCATAATTGATGCGGCGTTCGTTTTGTTCGCTGTATACGCCACGCTTCAGCGGATCGGTGCCATAAAATTCCGAGTTAAACGGTGACCGGAATATTTCATCACGTACCACCATGCGATTGATACCTGCACGCACACGCGCCCGCAGGGCATTAGTTACTCTCCATTCCAGTTCGAAGTTATTGGTAAAGCCCTGCGACTCTTCTTTGTTCACGTTGTTGTTGTGGAAGTCGTACAGGGGGTTAAAATAAATTTCATTGAAGATACCTGAAGTTATACTGCCATAGCTGAATTGTTCCAGTATCTGGTCAATACCACCTGTTGCATTGTATTTACGGTGGTAAGGATTAGCGCGTGAGAAAGCTGAAAAAGGAACTGTTTCCCTTGTTGCATTCACAACGTCTATGCTCAGGTTGTTGCTTACCGCTATCCTTCCTTTTCTATAAAGCAAGCGGATATTACCATTGGTGAGCTTTCGCGCTGAACCTTTCATCACGCCCTGGTTTTCCCCAACGCTCAGGGTTGCACTGTAACGCAGGGTAGCGTCGCCGCCTTCGGCCGTTAATGTATGGCGTTGTGAAAGCGCATTGCGCACCGGCTCATTCAACCAATAGGAATTAACGCCGCGCTTCACTTCTGCAAGTTTGGCATTGTACCTGGCATCGGCCACATCCGTTGCAAAATTGCCGTCGGGCGTAAGCGAACCAAGGAAAGTGGTTTGCTTTTCAAACTCCAGCTTCTCCTCCGCATTCATGAGATTATAATCCGAAAAGTCCGGAAAGCTGAGCGTGGTATTCAGGTTATAATTCAGGCGCAGGCGGCCGGCCGTTGGACGTTTGGTTTCAACCACCACTACGCCATTGGCTGCTTTTGAGCCATAAATGGCGGTGGCGGCAGCATCTTTCAATATAGTGATGGATTCTACCCGGTCCATGCTCAGATCGCTGATCACCTGCAGCGTACTTTCAAAACCATCCAAAATGAATAAAGGCTGGTTGGGATTGGTCCCATATTGTTCTGTTAACCCGATCACACTGGTCTTTCCCCTGATCTCGATGTCGGGCAGGCGGTTGGGGTCTGACCCGAATTCGGTGTTTTCAATAATTGCGAAAGAGGGGTCCAGCGTTTTAATGGCCTGCAGGGGACTTTGATTGGTCACGGTTTTCAGTTCTTTCACCGAAAAGGTGGCTGAAGAGCCGGTAAAACTTTCTTTCCTGCGTTGATAGATCCCCGTTACTACATGATCTTTCATTTCATCAGCGGCCAGCGGCATTTTTACGATGATATGGTCGAACGCTCTCACGCGCACTTCAGTATGCTCATAACCTACCGCTGTAAAAACCAATATTTGTCCCATCACGGCCTGCAGCGTGAAGTTGCCTTTGTTATCGGTAGAAGTTCCTTTCTGTGTGCCTTTTATCAGCACACTGGCGCCGGGTATAGGTTCCCCTTCTTCCGAAATGACGCGACCGGTCAACGGGCGCAGGGTATCTGCCTGCGCGATAGGTTGATGCGTATCTTCCGGCTTTGCCATGGGCTTCCGCGACAGGGTAATGGTCTTACCTTCTATGCGAAAATTGAGCGGCTGGTCTTTAAACGCGCGTTGTAAAAAAGTCTCCAACGGCATGTTGACCACCGAAAGGGTTACCGGCTTTGTATTTTCCAATAATTGTTTGTTGTAAAAAAACACGTAGCCGGTTTCCTTTTCCACCATTGAAAACAAACTCTTTAATGGAAGATTGTTTGCAGTGAGGGTAACGTTTTGCGAATAAGCATTTGCCGATACGGTCAGTGATGCGGCAAAAAGAAAGATGCCTAACAGTCTCATAACTTTGCTCATTAATGGCGTGAGCAGCGTTGCAGCGTTGGAACGTTCCGCCTTCGAAGGGCCCCGGATTATAGATACAGCTGTTGTATCCTTTCGGGTGAACAAAAAAAACGCCTCACCCTGCGCACAAGAAGCAGTTTTGGTCATACTTTTGGTGCAGTTTGGGTTTATAAAAATGCTTACTGGTGTTTATTACAACCCAACTAATGGCCGAAGGTGTTGCAAGCGCCTTCGGTTTCGTTTTTACGGGCTGCAATATTTTTATGGCAATACAATCAGTTTGCGTCCTTCCATACGGAAATGCAATTCCGACTCCTGCAGCGATTTCAGCAATCCCGACAAACTCACATCATTGCTCAGTTTGCCGCCCAGGCTGATAGCGGGCACGCCTTGTTCGTACACTACTTCGATATCGTACCAACGTTCAATCTGCCGCATGACTTCCTGCAGGCTGGCATCTTCAAAATTGAATACACCACTTCTCCAGGCAAGTACTTTGTCCATATTCACCTGGTTAAGTTTTGTAAGTTTTGTGCTGCTATTGTCCAATACTGCCTGTTGGCCGGGTTGTAGCAACAGGGAGTCGCCGGCTATAATTTCCAGGCTCCCTTGCACCAATGTTGTTTTTATGGCGTCTTCATCGTGATAAGCGTTCACATTGAACTGCGTTCCCAGCACGCGGACCTGCATGCGGTTGCTGACGCTCACAATGAAAGGCTGGTGCGTTTTCCGGGCCACGTCAAAAAACACTTCGCCTTCCACTTCCACTCTGCGTTCGTTGCCGGTAAATACGGTAGGATAGCGCAACGAACTGGCCGCATTCATCCACACTTTTGTACCGTCCGGCAGCAGCAATTGAAATTGTCTGCCTTTGGGTGTGGTAAGATGATTGTAGAGCGGAGAAGCACTTTGGGTGGAAGCATAGGACAGTTCGCCATTATTTAATACTACCTGGGTTCCGTTCTGCTCGGCAATCACGCCGTTGCCAAGGCTGTCCAGTACCACCTGCCTGCCGTCGGCGAGCGTGAGAATAGCGCCTTCTCTGCCGGGAGGAATATCTGCGATTTCAGCAACAGGATCGCCGGCAGATATTCCGGATTCCTGCTTGTTAACAAGGAACCAATACAAGCCCATGCCCAATAAAACAATGATGGCCGCTGCATAACGCACCCATGTTCTTTTCAGGAAATGAACGGTGAGATATTCATTGGCAGGAACAGCTTCTGTGGCGGCTTCTTTTGCCAGTATATAGTCGAGCAGTATTTCGCGGTCGGTTTCCTGGAAAACCTGTTGGGGTTGCAGCTGTTCCCAGGCGGTCGCCATGCTTTGCAGGAATTGTTCCCGGTATGCGGGGTTGTTTGCGTAATCCAGCAGTTCCCGCCGCTCATCAAGTGTTGCGCGGTGATGAATGCATTGTTGAATGAGGTATGCTATGCGTTGTGCCGCCATGTATCAAAGCCTTTACCGGACAGAGGACGGCAGGTTTGTAAAAAAGTGCTACTCTGTGGAAAAAATTGGCAATAAATTTTTACCTAGGAATATGATGGTTCTGAAGGCCACGCTGCGGTGCTTTTTTTGCAGCTTTAAAAAAGGGCATTACCCTACAGCAAAAGTCGGCAATACATCTTTGTAAGCAGGCATTGATAATTGCAAAGCTCCGGTTACTGGATTTAGTTCAAGTTCCCCCAACGGGACGCCATCTTTTACCAGAAAAGGGAAGTAAATTGTTGCAGATACGATTTGATGTTTTTAATCGCCCGGCTCCTATGCTTTTTAATGGTATCAATGGAAAGCCCGGTCTGTTCGCGGATGGCCTTTGCATTCAATCGTTGCTCGCGGCTTAGTTGATAGATCAGTTTCTGCTGCGGGGGTAATTGAGCAACCGCTGCTTCAAGCATTTGCCGGTACCTGTTCAATGGACTGCCTTCAATGCCTTCTTCCGTTTCCTGCATGGTGGCCAGTACTTCCTGCTCCCACTGTTGCCGCCGGTCGCGTTCGCGGGCAAGTTGCGCCAGGCAGTCGTAGGTGCGGTTGCGGGCAACAACAAACAACCAGGCGTCAAAATGCACCACTTCTTCTAACTGCTGGCGATTTTGCCAAACCTTGAGCAATACGTCCTGCGTGATCTCTTCGGTGAGGGGTCTTGAACCAGTTAATCTCAGGATATAAGTGGTTAGCCGGTCGAAATAAACCCGCACCAATTGGCGGAAAGCCTCTTCCTCTCCTTTTGCAATACGCCGAAGCAGTACCTGCTCATCATATGGTACGCGGGAATCCAAGAATGCTACTATTAAAGTCGATAAACTTACACAAAAGTAAACACAGGAAGGGCAACGGCCAGTTCAATGGGCAGCAAACAAACAGGATAACCTGTGCTTCGCGATAGCGCCCGCCGCCTGCATGCAGGTTCAATGGCAGAAGGGAAAAATGACAAAAAAAATCGCATTGATTGATCAAAATCAATGCGATTCGCGGTGAGGGCGGGATTCGAACCCGCGGTACGCTTTTAGGGCGTACGACGGTTTAGCAAACCGCTCCTTTCGGCCTCTCAGGCACCTCACCGTCAGCACAAAAACACCTTCATCAAGGGTAAGGCGTTTCAGCGGACGGCAAAAATAAGAGTAAAATACCAATTACCAAACTGCAAATCATTTACCCCGACCCTATTTGCTGAACAGGCCATTTTTCCCCTACCTGCCAACTGAATTTGTGCCGTGATGCCCAAATCAGTATTTTTGCCGCCGCATTTATAAAAAGCTATGCCATTGCGCTGGTGCAGCGAAAACCCGGCCCCGGAAGCAAGTATAGCCCGCAATAGATGCTTCGGGAGGTAGTTCAGCCCGGTAGAATACGTGGTTTGGGACCACGGGGTCGCAGGTTCGAATCCTGTCCTCCCGACAAAGTGTAAACGGAGCGGCATTTTATTCTTAGTGAGTAAATCCGTGAGTACACAAAAGATATTAAGTCGAAATGCAGTGTAGACGTTCCTTTCAAAGCAAAGTGCGAATCCTGCCACCCCGACTAAATGTCTTTCAAAGGAGCCAGAAGCCTATAAATGTTGATAATTTATAGGCTTTTTTTGTTTCCCGCCTATCAAAAAATATCATCTTCCCCTCTTCTAATTTGTGCAATTGTTTAGGAGAAATATCCCCTGCTGCTGCTACTGCTTCGATATCAGGTTTGCGATTCTGCCGTAGCTGAAGTAGATTATTACCCGCTCTTTTTAGCTTAGTTCATCATTCACAGGATTATTTGCCATAAAACCGGAGGGATTTTTTACTGGAGTGTAATTGTGTAACTAAGGAAGAGGAATATCCACTTCGTGAAACGCAATCCCTATGAAGTCGTCGATCTCTTTGTAAACGTTTACTATAACTGCATAGATAACCGAAATTCTTCACCTTTCAGCTCAAATTAAAAATTGTAATGTTGAATGAGTCCCTACAAATATGTAAGGTTAATGCCTTTCTCTTTGGCACATTCATTAAAAACACTTAGGTCCATTTCTTACTAAGGGATTGGTCAATTAATTATTTAGGACGTCAAACAAATATTTATATGTTAGCTGTTATGATTTTAGGCATAAAATAATTCTATAATACAAATTTGATGTACATTTTCCATTCGGGTAAATATTGGCAATCGGGCAAAATTGAGCTGGCTTGTGCGAATACTATATTTCATTCCAGCCTTAAATTTGGCATGACAGAACATTGCTAACCGGTGTACTATATTATTATAATTCTCTTCCCCGAATCGTAGCGCAACCTATTAGCCAGGAAGTTTTTTCACTATCGAAGCATTGGATTCTTTTCACACTCTACCCTTTGAACCTCCAATGATCTATATGCAAATTCTATGGACCATCAAAACCTTTTCTATGCTTATTTCCTTGTTTTCCCGAAGCCATGTGCCAATTAAGTTTTCCTCCTCCATCCCATCCAGGTTAAAATCGTTGGTAATTGAGCAAGCTGCGGTTCAATATGCGCAAGACGGCCCAAATGAATTCCTATGCCAGGAGATTGTTCGGAAAGATTTTACCTTACGCTTCATTAGTTTTTTTCTGCACCAACCTTACACTTATTTCATGGAAACACCGGGAGATCCGGTTCTTCAGATTTCGATGTATGGTGCCTTGCAATATGAGTTGTCTTACTTTCCTGGTGATATTACGGTTTACCATAGACATTTTAACCTATTTTTTTCTCCCTCTATGAGATTTAGATATAAGCCGGAACGGTTCGGAGGTTCTTTTCAATTGTGTGAGATTTGGCCTTCGCTCACCTATTTGCAACAGTTAGGGAAGAAACACGAACGGGCGGCTATTTTCCTTCAGGCCGTGGAGAAGGGCCAGCCCACTATGTTGTTCGAATGGAGTCAAATAGCCAATGTGGAAGTAATGGCCCTATTGGATTTGATAGGTATGCATAGTGGAGCACATGAATGGATCGATGTCTATGTGAACGAAATATTCGAAAAACTTTTTGAAAGCCAGGCAACCATTAAAAAGATCAGGATTAATCCAGCAATTATTCTAAAGGTCTATCAAGCTGCAGATTGGTTGATGGAAAAAGAAGAACGTAATGATCAGATTGGCCTGGTTGCAGGAAGCTTGGAGCTTAGTCCCGCTGCACTTTCCAAAGCCGCCAATGAATTCAAGTGGAAGATGCAATTTGATAAATGGACTGAGGAAGACCTGGCCGACTTTTTGGCAATCAGTCTCTTTCAACTGAATAAAGGGTTTAAGAAGCTATACAACTGTACCCTCAAGGAATTCAGGCGTGAATTAAATTGGCAGATAGCCCTCAATATGATTATTAGTAAATCGGCTAACCTTAAACGTATATCTTCATTTTCTGGTTACGGCTCCCAGCGCAGCTTCTCTCGCGCGTTTAAACGAAGATTTTGCAAAACACCAGTTGAATATGCACAAGTTTTTGAGCAAAAATTTCAAAAGTTTAAAAATTCGGTGTATAGAAATACGGGCGAAGATTTGGGAGGTCATTTGTAATTGGCTTAAATTTCCCATGACAAACGCCTTCCCCTGGCACCAAGTTCATTCTACCATTAAACCTTTCTTTATGCTCGCAAAATTTTATGAGGCAATTTATGCCCAGTCAGCAAAGAAACTACTCCTGGAAAATTTTAATCGGAGGATCACCATCACAGGCTTGGCACTAGAAATTGGTATAAGCGAACGAACGTTGAAACGTGCTTTTAACCATACGTTTCACATGGGTATCCATGAATACCTGGTTCAAGTTCGTATGGAAAAAGCTGCAGAATACCTTGCAGATGGTACAAAATCGGTTAAGCAGGTGGCCAGGATGGTAGGTTATAGGCAGCAGAGCAGTTTTACCCGGCGTTTTACTGCGACTTTTGGAATTAGTCCATCTCAGTACGTGAGTAAAACTCAAGGCGAACAGCATAGAATCGAGAATCAGATTCAATATTGACCCAAAAAGGTAAAACTTTGGCCCACTTTGCTAAATCAGCGTGTATACCTTGCATATAGATACA
>CALCIN010000056.1 GCA_937961055.1 uncultured Chitinophagaceae bacterium
ATAAAAAATTAATCCTGACCCTATAAAACTTCAAATAAAAAATCCTCAAACTGTCAGATCATATACTAAGCAGAACATTTTAACCATCTTTTAAATCGCCTGAATATTTTATATTGGCGAAATGCATAGTAAATACAATCGCCCAAAATTGATATCACACTATGTTGCCCGAAGTGCACCAAATTAGGAAGCCTACGAAGCTTTCCAACGATCGGGAATGCCAACGGTTCAATAGCTGACTTATCTATAGCCATTTCAGATCACCAACTTTCACTTCGGCAACGACTTCATCCGCTCCAATCGCCTGTTCGCCTCCGCCAATTTCTCCGGAGCCACTGTTTTCACATCTATTTTGCTGAGATCCTTGTCAATGGTAAGCGTGACCTTGGCATTCATGATGCCCTTGGGGATTCTGATGCGTTTTTTCATGAACATAAATATAAAATTTTTTTTCGTCTTATTAAAAATGCCTCTACTGGCATGTTTTTGTTAAAAGCCTGGAACTCGTTCCTGCCACTTACTTCGGCGTAGATTTCAAATTTTTCCGTTAGTTCCTGCAGGTTTATGTTAATGGCCATGCGGTACAGCCGCGTTCTTTCCCTGGTACTGCCGCTGAAATATATCCACCGCTCGGGATATCGGCTTGTGTAAATCTCTACCGCCTTAGTGACGGTGGCGAGCACCCTGTTACGGTTCCCATTGTCGCTGGTGGCGTAAATATCCAATGTGCCATTTTCACCAATATCTCCGAATACAAGATTGTATACTCCGGCCATTTTTGTGGGCATAAACGCTATTCTTTTACGAATAGTACCATGCCCTCCCACGCTTTCAAATTCAAACACCTGGAAGTCTTCTGCAGCCCTTAAATTGGTATAAGGTTCATGCCTCATCTCCTGGACGTTTTAAATGGTTAATCAATGTTGTTCTATTCCGGGCTATCGGTCAATTTGTTGGAAAAGCCATTAGACTAATGACTTACTTTCTTTTACTTCCTGCTAAAAAACTAACCAGGTAGCGCTCAGTTGCTCCGGAGACGGATTGCAAAAGAGCATGGGGATAATCCAGTAAAGGCGCTGAATGTACTATGGTGCTTGAATGGATAAAGGTTATGGACGTATAGGTACAACTGATGTTTTATTAACCTGAATCAATACATACTCGGTTATGCATATAAGATATATAAATTAATTAAACAATATATCATTTATGCATACACGCAAAGTAAATTAATTCCCCAATTCCTTTAAAATCTTTTTTGCCCAATTTTTTCCCACATTTGTGGTTAATAAAATAAAAAAACCACCCGCTGTTTGCAGGTGGTTCATAGTATTTAAGCATTGTGTTCTCTACTGCTTCATAAACTTCATCGTACTCCAATTCTTCCCGTCAAATATCCTCACTACATACATGCCCGTAATAAGTCCACTGGTACTTATAGTCGCTTTCCTTGTCCGCTGCGGATAGTTTTGCTGCCGCACAATTTTGCCAAACCTGTCTACGATTTCCACACGCTGAATATCCTGGTCCGAAGAACTGATGATCCGCTGGCTCCTGAGCTTTTCTTCATCTACAGAGACTGTCAGATCAGCATCGGCAGGGTTCGGGGCCAAACGGTAAAGGAGCATCGACTGTGCTACAAATGTAAAATCCTGGGTTGTGGTACAACCGTCGTGGTTAACCGTTACACGGAATGTTGCCCAGTCGCCGGGTGATAAATAGAATGAAAGGTTATAACCGTCATAACTCCATGAAGATATGGTGCCACCAACCAGTGACCAGCCGGTACTGAAGCTGACATTGGCCCAAACCCAACTGTAGGGCTGTATGTAGTTATATCCTTCCTGCGGATATTTGATCAATGGTCCGCCGCCATCGTAAGAGGTGGAATAGGAGCCATAAATAGTCATTCCCGCAGTGATGTTGTTTTTGGTCACCGCCGGGAAGGTAGCGCCACAATAAGTTACAGTGGCTGATAAATTAAAGGTGCCGTTATAAATTCTTGTAACGTTAACCGACGTGCCACTGGGACTAAGTGAAACCACCCCAACCGGCGAAGCCGTCCAGTTTACCGTTGCGCCTGCGGGCAGATTGGCAACGGAATAGGTAGCATTGGAACAAAACGAATTAGGGCCGCTTACGCTTAAGTTATTACCGGACAATGATGATATATCGGTGGTATTGGTGGTGGTGGCGCCTGTGTTGTTGGGATCAAGCCAGTTGCTGAGCCGGGTGGTATTGGTGCCGCCGCCGGTCCAGGAATCATCAAACCTTCCGTACATGTCCATATTGCAACTGGCCGGTTGCGAACACGAAGCCGGTCCGCCTGACAGCTGCCCCACTATCCGGTGGTTTTGATCAAAGAGCGGCGAACCTGAAGAGCCGTTTTCTGTTGTGCCCTGGTTCCATTGTACTACCCAATGTAATGTGCCCACAGCGTTGACGCTGCAACGCGTAGGATCATATTCACGTGCAAGTGTAGTGTTATAGGTTGAAATTTTCATTACATCGCCGCGGGGATGATGAATGCCTGCGCCACTGGTGGCTGCCGTGGTAGACCTTGACCAGCCGGCGTAATAAATGCCTGAACTGGCAGGAGGGGTCTGATTCAACCGCACCAGGCAAAAATCGCTCGCCGCCCAATTGGCCCGGTGAGTGGCCCCGTTAAACATGATACCATCGCTGTTTGAAGAGGGTGAGCAGTTTGGACTCCATGCCTGGAAATGAACGCGCCAGCCGGCAACGTTGTTATCGGCCTGGAAACAATGGTCTGCAGTGAGTACATAGGGAATGTTGGCCCCGCAGGTGTTCATCACCATGGCGCCGGAGCACAATGCCTGTCCATCTGAACTGGCAATATATGCCACAGCATTTCTTTCGTTGGCCCAACTGCTGCCTGCAGGACAAAGCACATTGATGTTACAGGAGCCTGATTGGCCGAATCCTGAAACCTTGCTGACAAAAATATCTTTATAACCGTACGCTACGTTGGTAATGGTCAAGCCCAATCTTTCTTTCTCATTGGAGGGGATTTTTATTTCGATGGTAAGCTCATCACCTTTTAAGATCGCACTTCCCCATAGTTTGTGTTCATTGTTCTCCGCTTCGGTGATGGGACCCGTGATCATTTCAGCGTCTTTGTTGTAAATGTACATTTCGGTTCCCCCTGGCAGATAGAAATCACTGAAATTGATACTCAGGGTTTGGGCTCTTTTGACCCTGAGCGTGAATTTACCATAGTCATAGTCTCCGCTGGTTACCCAACTTGCCTGTCTGACTACATTGATATTTACAGGCATAGGTTGGGCAATGTAAAAGACTTTTGATCCCTGGGCTGCTTCCTGGGCATCTCGCCTTAAGGCTTCTGTGATGTCCGGCGGCGTTAAATCCAGCGCTTTAACGGCATACTCCTTGACAAACTTGCCTTTTTCAGTCAGGCGTTCGAGGTTGTTGTAGTTGGTCCTTACTTGAGCATTGCCAATTATCGTGATAAAGATGGCAATGAGGAAAAGGTTAATTTTTCGGTACACGGCAGATTAGTTTAAGTTATAGATTAGGTTTAATGAAACTCCCATGGAAAAATCGGCGCCGTAGTAATCGTCCACATTTTCCCTGAAAATAAAATCCTTGCGCCAGCGGTTGAATACCGGCAACACTACGTCGGCGCCGGCTTTTATTTTTTTAATTAACGGACATAGCAATCCTCCTTTAATATAGATGGCGCTGCCAAAATGGTAATTGCTTTTTCTGACCATGGGATTGGGATTCCCTAAGAAATCGTCAGCGTAAGTATGCCTGAACTCCTGGCGGAAGGTGCTGAAACCATTGTACAATGCCATTAACCTTAATTCAGAATTGGCGAGAAAGATTTGTTTTCGTTTAGGGTTGATGTTTATCCTGTAACCCAGTCCGCCAAAATAATGCAGGTTTTTGTAGGCATAGTTCTTGGTGGTATAAAAGATGCTGGAAACCACATTCGGTTCATAAAAATCAAATCCTCTGCGTATGGTAAAGCGCTGGTCATAGTACCCCACGCCAATAGTGGCATATATATTTTTGCTTACTGTAAAGGAGTAGTGCGCATTCGTTCCAAAGCTCCATTCCTTGCCCGTTTTGTCGGCAGTTCTGGTCCCGCTGTAAACATCATGAATGGTGGTACGGTTCCAGATGAATAACTGGCTTATGCCTATTTCAGATAGGCGCGTGTGTTGGCTGTGAGCGTAGATGTATAGCTGCAAAAGGATAAAGGTTAAAGCGGTGTTCTTTTTCATACGACAAGGTGGGCAATTTTTGAAAACAATGGCCCAACATAAATTTAAGTAATAATGCACTTACCCGATCAGTCAAACGAACATTGTTTTTGCTAACATATAAAGGAATGGTTTTCAATTTTTGTGATTTTTTCTTTTAGCCGCCATGCTGCCAGCAAAGCCCGTTGCTGCGGGAGGAACGTGAGCACCGGGTACCTTTTTTGGTGATGGCGGTACATTGGGAGGGGAGAGGGGGATTTACAGTTTGTTTTGTATTAGCGGGCGTGGTAGCTCCATAGCATTGTATGCAGGGCGTTCTTCCCATGGAGCGTGCTGTAGGGACAGTTACTTTGGTAATTCCTGAACGACAATTGGAGAGTCCTGTACATTTGTATTTATGATACCTGTAGCTGCTTTTCCCTTTGCATACAAGTACGGAATCAGATTGGCAACTTGCAGTAACAGCAATCAGGAAGTATATAAAAAAGTGTATAAAAAACTTCATACGCAGGGCATTGGAGGTTTATTGTGAGACGGGTATATTACATGGCTGATTGATTTTTGTCAAACCCGGTGCGCTAAAACTGTTCGATTGTGCAAAAGGTTTAGGTTGTTATCGCCTGAATAGCAGCAGTAACCTATAAACGAACGAACAACTGTAGAAATTATTGGCTTTATTATTTTCTCACGGCCTTTTCTTCCCACTTGCACAGCGTTTTGTTTTCCTGCCTGGCTTTTGTAAGTGTAGTTTTTATGATGCGATAATTGCAGTTGCTCAGGCCACGACAATTTTCTTTTAAGTGATATTTTTTTGCACTCGGACTGTTGCAGGTATAAACAGTTGTATCGGTTGTACATTCAACGCTGGTGAGCACCAAAAAAGTAAACAAAATATTTTTCATTTACCCGATGTTAGCGTTTGAAAGGAGGACAAGTGAATAGTTCTGAGATGCCACTGACACTATTCACCGTCCTCCGAGCAGAAAGGAAAAGGGAGAGTTGCCTTTTGCCCTATTGTGTATGACAAGGATTGCAACAATGATAGCAGCCATTGACGGGCTTTACATGCCTGGCGGCTTCCTGTACTGCTGCATGACAGTCATAAAACATACCAAGGTATAGTCTGCTGTCAACGCCCGGTAACCATGGACAACTTTCTGTGTGCACCTCGTAATCGCCGGTGCTTTGCCTTTTCGTGTTGACGTAATAACGCAATATCATAAAAGGTCTATTGTCGACAATAAATGTAGCAACCGTAATGCATTTTACCTTACGGGAAACCGTACTGCACGGTTTTGTACGCCGGGAGGGCCGGTTAAATGATGTGGTTGTCTTTACAGTACGCGATCAGTTGTTCGTTGGTGGCAATGTCCAGTCTGTCCCTTATGAGGTTCAGCCGTTTTTCAATGGAGCTGAGTCCTGACGGTTGTATGCCCATTTGCGTTAGATGTTGGGGCATTTCTTTGATCCGTACGCCTTTCGACAGCAGATCTACAATCGTAATATCATACTGTTGCCAGTCATACAGTTTTTGCTGATTTTTCTCCTGCAGGAGCCACTTGGGGTAATAACGTTGGTTTTGGCTGATCGTTTGAATAGCCTGCTTCAGGTCCCTGGCATCGTTTCTCGCTTTTCGAACGTATCCGTCAATTTCCTTTGCTTCATACAGTGGATTAATTACAAGCGGTTTGCTTTCCGCAGAAAATACCAGCACTTTCAGGTCTGGCTGCACCTGCCGTGCAGCTTCAATCAGTGCGGTACCGTTGGTAATTTGTTGGGGACGGTTATCCGGCTCAAAATACAGGTCTGTAATCAGCAGGTCGTAAGACCGGTTTTGTTGTTTGGCCTGTATAATTTTCTCCAAAGCTTCATCACAGTAGTAGGCATGGTCTACTGCTCCAATTTGCATTTCTTCCAGCGTCCTTTGAACAGAAATGTTGGCGCTTTCATGGTCTTCAACAATCAGTACTTTATTGATCATGGCATGGGGGGAATTGGAATGGATAGGTGAATCCTCAAACCTTTTTTCAAACCTTCATCCAGCGGTTCAAAAATAATGCTGCCATTCAGTTTTTTTATACGGTTTTCCGTACTGGTTAAACCATGGCCGTATTGAACCGATGGACCAAGCCCTTTGCCATCGTCCTGGTACAGGATGGTAACCAGGTTATCCCGGTAGTCAAATTTCAGCACCACAGATTTGGCTTCGCTGTGCTTTTTCATATTTACCATTAACTCCCGGAGAATGTGTTCCAGCTCTTTTTTTATATCGTGGGGTATCAGTTTCCAGATTTTGTTGTCATTGTTGACTGTGTTGATGCGAAGCTCAGGGCCCAGGAAAGGTTCTAATATATCAGCAATTGTTTTCTGAAATCCCGTATTGGTAGCAACAGGATTTTCATAAGCAATGTTGCGCGATTTTTCGTACAGTTCCTCCAGGTGGTCTTGTATTTCTTCTTTATTCATGGCGGGCCCATGCTCCAGGCGGGTCATTAACGTATACAATCCGTTGGCCACCACATCGTGTACCTTGTGAGATAGCTCAAGTTTGTTTTCCCGGATTGCATTTTGCATTTCCCATTGCAGGCGTTGCTGGCGTTTTTTGTACCTATTGTATAGAACGACAAATATCAGTGTGGCGAAAAGAACAATCCCATACATCCACGCGCGCTGTCTGGTTATTTTCGATTGCTTTTCCGCATTGTCTTTTTCCAAAAGAAGCTTCTCCGCTTTGATTTTATCTGTCTCGTAACGGATCAGTACAAACTGGTTTTTTGCGTTGTTCCGCACTGTTTGAATGCTGTCGCTGATCTGCTGATACCGTAACGCATACTGCTTCACCTCCGATTCAGGCCCCAGGCTGATCAATTTCTGCAAGGCTTCCAACTGGTCGTCGGGACTGTTGATCAATTGCGCCACCTCGTACATTTTACGGGCATAGTAAAAGGCGGAATCACGGCGCACCCCGGCATAATAATCAGACAAATGCGAATAGCTGGCATTCAGTCCCCAATTGTCCTTTTCGCTGTGGCGAATGGCCAATGCGGTCCAGAATTGAGGAAGCACAGGATAGGTGGCATCTGCAAGCCATTGTGCGCGGGCGAGATTCGATAAGATCCTGGCATATTCCCTGCTGTTATGAATACTGTTGGGGAGAATGGAGCTATAATATTGTATAGCTTCTTCATAATTGCCCATTTTCTGCGCCACCACTGCTTTTCCATTCAAAGCGTATTGTCGTGAGGTGTCGTTCCGGGTAAATTTCAGCGCTGAATCATAGTAGCTGATCGCGGCATCATAGTTCTTCAGGTTAGTGCAACTGTTGCCCAGCATTGTGTAAATGGAGAATAAGGAATAATGATGGTTCGGATTATTTCTGTCCAGGTATGCCAGGCCACTAAGCGCGCTTTCCTGGCTGTTAAAATAATCACTTGCATTGGATTGTATAAAGGCCATGTAGTTGTAAGCCATAGCAATTTCCAGGCTGTCCCTTGAATTGATAACTACCTGGTTGAAATAGTAAAAGGAGGAATCTTTGTTGGGACTGTTGCTATAAAACAACCTTTCACCCCGGGAAAAATCAGGCGAACGGGCGGGAGGCGAAGAAGCCGGGATATTTTGTTCCCTGCATGCCCAACTGTACGCTACAAGGGCCAGTATAACCGAATATTTTTTCAAAGTGCTGGTTTGACTTAATAATAAAAAATCATAAATTTCTGAACGGCCCAAGGTAGAAAAAAATAAGGCAAGATTGCTCTTGCCTTGTCAGTTGGCGTTATGGTTTAATACCACCGCCGGGAGGAGTAGGAGGGTTCGGGTTCGGTGGAGGATTGCCAGTTTCTCCTCCGGTGTCGCCGTCCATGGTGGTTACCTGTCCGCCGTTATTATGACAGGTAGTATGATTGATCTGATTCGGGCATAGCAATCCCAGTAATATCAATAATATTACGTGATACATTTTTCAAAATTTATAGGTGAGAAAATCGCTGCACCGGGGTTGCTCTTCACGGTGAAGCATGGGCCAGGCAAGCAGCGCTACTTGCCTGCAGGGAAAAGTGGGCGTTGAAAGCGGGTGGCGTAAATGGTTCCCTGCGTCCAGTTACCTTCGCCGCGTCTCGGCCCGGGGAGATCAATGCTGTACAGAAGATCGCATAGCTATGGAGCTATCACTGATGTCCGGATCAAAAATAGCAGTGTGTAAAGGCCTGAGCCATAAACAATTCCGATAATTCCGAAGATTCCAGAAATTCCAATGTAATTCCGATGTAATTCCAATGCATCCAATGTGAATCCAACGTAATTCCGAAGTAGTTCCAATGCATCCAATGTAATTCCGAAGCGATTCCAATGTGATTCCTGAAAAACCGTTGGAATGCCGATTTTTTGTTGATGACTATAAAATTTTACCCCTATGCCTCCTGCTTATTTAGATTGTGTATCTAATTACTATGAGCAACTGAAAAAAGCCGGACAGTTGCCTTATCAGTTGAGTGAGCCTACTCCTTCCAGGCTAAAAAAAGCTTGTATTGATGTATTTTGTCAGCGGTATGATAGAAAGGATGAGGAAGCGTTACGCAATTTCTTCTGTTACTCGATTGGAGCAAAGTTGACACCACGGATGATCGAAAATTTTGACAACGACAAGTTCAAGCCGCTGGTTAAATTTCTGAGAAACCCTAAGATCAGAACCGATCGTAAAAACGTTGAACTGCTTGCGTGGCTGATAGATTTTCCAAAACGGCCATACGACTACAGGGAAGATTATACCAGGCCCATTCCAATTCCTGGTGAGAGCGGGGCAGAACCGCCAGCAGGCAGAGAACAACCATCCACTTGGCGTCAGCAATGGTGGAGATTCCCTGCCTTTCACCGGGCTGCATTTGGCATCGGAATGGTAACAATAATTCTCCTGGTTCAATACTTGATTACCAGCAACCGTCTTCCCGAAAAATGCATGTACTGGGCAACCGATCATTATGAACCCATTTCCTGCAACGAACATAGCGGAGATGCATTGGTAATTGCCTTCGACGCAGAAAGATTCCATTCTTTTAAAAAAATCAACCGGCCAGACACCATCACCCGGAAATCAATAGGTCATGTGTGGTATGCAAAAATCAATAAGGAGGAAGTGCAGTTCTTTACCGGCGGTGGCTTTCATCCGGAAAATCCAAACTTGCGACTGAAGCCAATTACGGATTATATGATTCGGAAGTATGTCACGCACAGGATGGCTGTTGGTGAATAGTTGTAATTTAATCTTAAGAAAAACCTCCACCCGCATCATCAAGTAGTTTAAATCTATAAATTGCATATGAAGTAACTGCTTGTTGGAAAATAAATTTGTACATAACAAAGACTTGCTGGAGCGAATTGCCCGCGGTGATGAAGCTGCTTTTGCCAAACTGTATCTTGCCTTCTACGACAAGGTATATGCAGTAGCATTCATGTACCTGAAAATTCATGAACTGGCGGAAGACAGCACGCAACGCGTGTTCCTTAAACTATGGGAACGGCACACCTCATTGGCCTCCGTTGAAAATATTGATTCCTACATATTTATTACCGCCCGCAACGAAGTATCCAACCAGCTCCGCAGCCTGGCCACGCAACAACATTATCGCAAACTGGTGAAAGCCATTTTTATGCAGGAAGCAGATTCTCCGGAAGAATTGCTTATCCTGAAACAAAGGGCCAAACTGATTGAGCGGGTGATCGGTAAACTGCCTGCCCGTCAGCAACAGGCTTTCCGCCTCAGCCGTGAAAAAGGATTGCGGTACAAGGAAATCGCCGGCATCATGAAAATCTCGGTGCCCGCCGTAAAAGAACACATCTCCAACGCCTTACGACAGATCAGGGCTTCGCTGCTGGTTCACAAAGATGAATTGCTCCTGCTTCTTTTCTGGCTTTTCCATTCTTAAGAGTGCTTCGCGCTAAACGGGAAATGATTCGTGCAATAGGAATGCTTTCCCCCATTACGAACGTTTTGCGCAAGAGGGATGCTTCCCCTAATGAGAACGCATTGTGAAATAGACAATGCTTCCTGCCAACAGGAACGCTTCATACAGCAAGAATGCTTCCTGCCAAAAGGAGTGCCTCCGCCAACAGGAAAGCCTCGCGCAATAGCAATGTTTCCCAATAAGAACGCCCCCAATAACAATGCCTGTCTTAAGCAAACATCCTTCGCTCACATAAACTCCCCCCTCAAATTTTTTTTCCCACATACCCTACCTTTTTCCCGCCCCCGTGTCTTTAAACCTGCCGGCCACCCTTGTGGCGCTTGCATTCCTTATAATTAATTATACCATAATGACAAAAGAACGGTTTCAATTCCTGTTAGAGCAATACCTGCTTCAACAACTCTCCGAAGAAGAGCTGCAGGAGTTTTTCGATGCAGCCGCATTGCCGGAATTTGAACCGGTAATCAAAGCAGCGCTCGACAGGGACCTGCAATTGCAAAGTGCCGGCAATGAAACTGTTTCTGCACAAGCGCTTCAGTCTTATGAAAACTTCAAACGCATCCTGGCCAGCCAGCAGGAAGAAGAAAAACAACGCCGGGCAGTATTCCAACTTCACTGGTTCCGGTATGCAGCTGCTGTATTGTTGCTGGCAACTGTCGCCGTGTGGATGTGGCGCAGCGAAACAAAAGAACGGGATATAACCGTAAGCATTGCAGAAAATCAGCCCATCGATGTAGAACCAGGTGGCAACAGGGCCATCCTTACGCTTGCTGATGGTTCCACCATTGTGCTCGACAGCAGCAATGTAGGTATGCTCGCCACGCAGGGCAATGTCCGCATCGAAAAAACAGCCAGCGGTGAAATAGTGTATACAGTAGGAGGGAAAGAAAAAGGTGTGATGATGATGAATACCATGTCTACGCCGCGCGGTGGACAGTATAAACTCACCTTGCCCGACGGCTCAAAAGTGTGGCTGAATGCCGCTTCGAGCATTACCTATCCCGCTGCCTTTACCGGAAATGACAGAACGGTGCAGGTAGACGGTGAACTGTACTTCGAAGTAGCAAAAGACGCTAACCATCCGTTCATAGTTAAGAAAGGCGCTACCAGCGTAACAGTGCTCGGAACGCATTTCAATGTGAATGCCTACAACGATGAAGAACAATTAAAAGTTACCCTGCTCGAAGGCAGCGTAAAAGTAAGTTCTTCCGAAAGTGGCGCTTCTGCATTGCTGAAGCCTGGACAACAGGTATCCGTATACGAAACAGCCATGATTTCTCAACCTGCCTACGTAAATACAGACCAGGTGATGGCCTGGAAAAACGGCATATTCAATTTCCATAAAGCCAGCCTGCAGGAAGTGATGCGACAGTTGTCGCGGTGGTATGATGTGGAAGTAGTGTACGAAAAAGGAATTCCTGCCATGCAGTTTGGCGGTGAAATGGGCCGCGACCTTACCTTATCACAGGTACTGAAAGGATTTGAAGACATGGAAGTACATTTCGAAATAACAGCGGGCAAGAAACTGATCGTAAAGCCATAAATACCTCGACTTTTCCGGCTTATCCTTTTTTCACTCACCTAACGGGTAACCACCTTACACGTAAATGTGCCATATATGAAGTTAACTGCTTTATTATTTATTGTATTCGGACTGCAATTAAGTCTTACAGCAAGTCCCCAGAGCATTACGTTTTCAGGAGAAGGCGTAAAGCTCGAAAAGGTATTTGCGGAAATCAAAGCACAAACAGGGTTCCTGGTTGTGTACAATTACAGGATGATACGCGATGCTTCGCCTGTAACCATTTCGGTGCAGAACGAGCCGCTGCATTCCTTCATGGAAAAAGTGCTCAGCAAGCAATCGCTCGACTTCAGTATCCAGAACAAAACCATTTTTATCAAACGCAAATTGGAAACGCCGGTGAAAAACTCGCCGCGCGAAGATATTCCTGCGCCGCCACCGGCAGACATCAATGGAAAAATTACCGATGAAAATGGCGCTCCGCTTGCAGGCGCTACCATCAGGGTGAAAGGAACCGACCGTGTAACAGCCTCTGATATCAACGGCAACTTCAGCCTCACAGGAGTGCCCGATGGCGCCGTGCTGGTAATTACTTATGTGGGTTATGCCACCAAAGAGTATACCGTGCGTGGCAACAGCACGCCGGTGATCTCGCTGGAAAAGCTGGACGCCAAACTGGGTGAAGTAGTAATTGTTGGGTATGGTTTCCAGAAACGCCGCGATGTTTCTGCAGCCATTGCTTCTTTCAAACCTACAGAAGAAAATGCGCGCCCGGTATTGAGCCCCGATCAACTGATCCAGGGCAGAATGCCCGGTGTACAGGTGAGCGCCGGTTCAGGTAGTCCGGGCAGCAGCAACCGTGTGGCCGTACGTGGCATCGGTTCACTAAGCGCCACCAACGAACCGCTGTATGTTATTGATGGTATTCCCGTGGTGCAACAGAATGCCGCGCTGATCAACATGGGTGAAAACATGAACCCGCTGGCATTGCTCAACCCGAACGATATAGAATCGGTAGAAGTACTGAAAGACGCTGCTTCTGCTGCTATCTATGGTTCCCGCGCCACCAATGGTGTGATCATCATTACCACCAAATCAGGCAAAGCCGGCAAAGCAAAATTCACCGTGGATTATACCACCGGCATTCAACAGGTCCCGTATCTGAACAAGGTTAAAATGGCAGGTTCTGATCTGTACCTCGAGGTGATCAATGAAGCCATTGACAACTACAACATGCAGAACAACTACAAACCCGGCGATAACAATTATATGCTGCGTAAGGAAAACCCTTATCCGGGTTTGCCCGATACCGATTGGATGGACCTGGTGTTGCGCACTGCTAAAACACAAAGCATCGGTTTCTCGATTACCAGCGGTACTGATAAAACAAAATTGTATATCTCCGGCAATTACCTCAACCAGGAGGGTGCTGTGTTAACGCAGAAGTTTGAACGCTATACCACGCGCCTGAATATTTCGCACCAGTTGAACGACTGGTTGGAATTTGGCGCCAATACCAATTTCAGTTTTTCGCATAACGACCGTGTTCCGGGTTCCAACCTGGGCTCCACGATTATGGCGCGTGCCCTGCCGCAGCGTCCCTTCGACCGCCCGTTTAAACCCAATGGTGAATATTACGTGGGGGGAACAGAAGACCTGATCTACCATAACCCCATCCAGATACTCAATGAGGAAAACACTTTCCTCAATACCCATCGCGTACTGGGTAATTTTTACGGCACTATTAAACTAACGCAGGACATTAGTTTCAAATCTTCTTTCGGCGCCGACCTGACTTATACGCGCGACAACGTACACTACAACGAAAAGCATCCCTATGGTACCGGTGTAGGCCGACTGAACGATCTGCGGCGTTTTTACACCAACGTGCTGTGGGAAAATACTCTCAACTATAACAAGAATTTCAATAAACTGGATGTTAACGCACTCGCCGGTTATTCTTACCAGAAACTTACCAATTCAACAATAGGGATTGACGGAAGAGGTTTTCCTTCTCCCTCATTTGATGTGTTGTCGGTAGCTTCTGAAATTACCGAAGCCACTACCGGCCTATCGGAAAGTGCGTTGTTGTCGCTGTTCGGCAGGGCCAACCTCTCGTGGGATGGAAAATACCTTTTGTCGCTTTCACTCCGCGCCGATGGTTCGTCCAAGTTTGCTCCGGATAACCGTTGGGGTTATTTCCCGGCCGTTTCTGCCGGTTGGAATATTTCCAATGAAGAATTCTGGGGATGGCAACATACACAGGCCAAGATCAGGGCCAGCTACGGCGCCACCGGTAACCAGGACGGCATCAGCAGCTATGCTTATCAGGCACAAATGAGCGGCGGACGCAATTACGGACTGCAAAGCGGTATTGCTGTAAGCACCAACGGCAACTATGATCTTACCTGGGAAACAGCCCGCCAGTTCGACGTGGGCATTGACCTCAGCCTGCTCAAAGGCAAACTGAATATCACCGCAGATTATTTTATCAAGAATACCGACAACCTGTTGTACAGCAAACCCGAAGCTGCCACCAGCGGTTTCACCAGCATCATCAGCAACATTGGTTCCATGCGCAATACAGGTTTGGAGTTTTTGGTGAGCACCAATTTGAATTTCGGCCAACTGCAATGGACTTCCGAGTTCAACATCTCTTTTGTGAAGAATAAACTTACTTCGCTGATCGGCGACGATGCATTGCTCATTGGCGCCAACCGTACCCTGAAAGTGGGTGAAGAAGTAGGAAGCCATTATATATACCGAATGCTGGGTATTTACCAGGACGATAAAGATGTGCCCGCATCCTTTTACGCCAGCGGTGTAAGGGCCGGCGATGTGATCTATGAAGACGTGGATAACAATGGTATCATCGATGTGAATGACCGGCAGATCGTTGGTTCTTCCAACCCCGACTTTTATGGCGGATGGAACAACAGCTTCCGCTATAAAAATTTCGATCTGAATTTCTTCTTTACCTACTCGTACGGTTCAGAAGTATATGCCAGCTACCGGCTCACCACAGAACGACTGGGCAATGCATTCATGAATATTGCCGAGAAAGCGGCCAAAGAACGGTGGACAGGCCCGGGAACATCCAACACTACGCCCCGTGCTATTTATGGTTATACCTGGAATACGCAGAACTCCACGCGTTTCCTCGAAGACGGTTCATTTATCAGGCTGCGTTCCGTTAACCTGGGCTATACTGTTCCTGCATCTGTTTTGTCCAAACTGCGCATGTCGCGTGTGCGGGTATTTGTGCAGGGCGACAACCTGTTCCTGCTTACCAATTATTCCGGCATGGACCCCGAGGTGACCAGCGATTTCGATCCGCAATTCATGTCGCAGGACAACCTCATCCTTCCGCAATTACGCGTGATCAATTTTGGTGTGAACATAAGTTTCTAACGATAAAATCAGCATACTATGAACCGGCATATATTTCTTTCATTTGTTTTTTCTGCCATCGTTCTTGCAGGCTGTACAAAACTGGATTTTTATCCGCACTCGTCGGTATCACCGGAAAGTGTGTCGGAAAAAGATCTGGACCCGCTGCTGCACGGCATGTATAACGCGGTGCAGAATTTTCCCGGTCGTGAGTCGTACATCATGTACGACCTGGTGGGAGGAAATCTCATCAGCTCCGGAGGTGGCAATGTACTGGCGTTCATCAACAATATTCTGCGCACCGATTACGCCATGGTAGGGAATAACTGGGATGGTTATTACCGTGCACTATACCAGGTAAACAATGTGCTGCAAGTGCTCGAAAGGCTGCCCGACTCCGACAAGAAAACAAAAATTGCAGGCGTAGCGCATTTCTTCAGGGCCTATATCTATTACAATCTTACTACCCGCTGGGGAGATGTGCCGCTGCTGCGCGTGAATACTACGGAAAAACCTTTCAGAACAGACCAGGCAGAAGTGTGGAAATTTATTGAAGAGGATTTACTGGCTGCCATGGAGAAAGCGCCAACGTTCAGCGGCGATCTGAAAAGCAATTTTTATTACGTTTCCCGCGAAGCCGCACAGGCCCTTATGGCGCGCGTAAAACTGGCGCAGGGAAAAAACGAAGAAGCCGCTGAGTATGCAGAAAACGTGATCAATTCCGGCCTGTTCCAACTGGACAGTTTCGAAAAAATCTTCAGGAAGCAGGGCAACAGGGAAGTGATTTTCGCTTTTGAAAATCTGACCGAAGAATCCAGCATTACCCTCAGCACCTTGTTCTATACTTATGCGCATCCGGTGAAAGGCAGCTATGTATACAAACCTACCGATGATGTGATGAATATGTATGAACCGGACGACAATCGCAAGGCCATGTCGATAGACACCTATAGCAGTCTGAATGTAATCAACAAATATCCGAGTGGACAGGCCGGTACCGACCCGGTGGTGATTGTAAGACTGGGGGAAATGTACCTGATCAGTGCCGAAGCACAAGGCCTTAATGGACTGGACCGGTTGAATGAATTACGCAGTGCCCGCAACCTGGGGCCTGTGAGCCCGGCCAACCCGGAAGAATACCAGGAAATGGTCGCACTGGAAAGAAGGCGTGAATTGCTGGCAGAAGGTTTCCGCTGGTTCGACCTTGTTCGTACAGGCAAGGCCGTTAGTGAATTGGGGATTGAACCTTTCCGCACCAAATTCCCGATTCCCGATTACGAAAGACTGGTGAATCCCAACCTCACACAGAATATTGGCTATGGTGAATAATGCTTAAAACAACGATACTATGTTCAAGAAAAGATATATCTCATTCTTACTGGCATGGCAGGTGCTTGTATTGGTTTCCTGCAAAAAAGATGACCCGGTTGAAAAGATACTGGACAACAACCTCAGCGCCGTCTCCAAAGCACTGCTGGAGAATTCCAACCTGGTGAGCAGAGTATTTACCGATACGGTTATCCAGTTGCATCCCGGCGTACAGGCAACTGAAATTCATTACCTGAGTATGGAAGGTTATAGCATGCGTGCTTTTGTGCTGGAGGCAGATATGAAGCAGTCTGGTATTGAGCTGCGCCCGCTTACGCCCTTTGGCAGCACAGGATTTGCCCGGCAAACCGTTCCTGAAATGCTGAAATACGTCGAGGCCCCTGCCAAACCACTGGCAGCCACAAACGCAGATTTTTTCAATGCCAATACCGGTGAACCGAGAGGCATTGTATATATAAATGGCCAGGCAGTAAGAACGATCATACCTGGAGCCACATGGGGCTATTTTGGCATCAGCAAAACTGGTGAACTGATGATTGGTGATTCACTGGATTACACACAACGCAAAGACCAGATATTGCATGCACTGGGCGCCAATCAACGATTGGTACGCAACAGGGTAGTGGTGCCGCATACCGATCAGACGATTGAGCCGCGCACAGGCGTTGGCTTTACGGCAGATGGTATCCTGTACCTGATTGTGGTAGACGGAAGACGTTTTGATTATTCCAATGGCATCAGCTTCCAGAAACTCGGTGAAATGTTTCATGCGCTCGGCGCCGTGGAAGCCATCAATTGTGATGGCGGCGGTTCTTCCACTTTCATGATCAACAATCCGCGGGCAGATATCATGCAGGTGCGCAACTGGTCATCAGACGGCGCTCCGCGTGCAGTGGCTAACGGATGGGTTATTGTTTCAACCAATTAATAACATCAGTATTGCAACATATGAATACCGGAAAATTCATTCAGGCATTGTTCCTGCTGCCGCTGTTGATGCTGGCAACAGCCTGTAAAAAAGAAACCAAATACAACAAAAATACTGCGCCGGTGATTGTGTCGCTGGCGCCGCAAACAGGCAGTGGTTTAACCATTGTAACTATCCTGGGACGAAATTTCAGTCCCATACCCGATGAAAATATCGTGCAATTCAATGGTGTACCCGCTATTGTGCTCGATGCCAAACCCGGTCAGTTGCAGGTAGTGGCGCCCGAGAACGGACAAACAGGGGCCGTTACCGTAACCGTGAAAGGTGTTACGCTTGAAGGGCCGGTGTTTACTTATAAGGAACCTGAACGAGAATATATCGTTAGTACACTGGCTGGCAATGGTACCGCTGGCTATGCGGATGGCACAGGTCTGGAGGCTGAGTTCCGGTCGCTCGAAGGCGTTTGCCTGGACATTGACGGCAACCTCATTGTTACAGACAGGACCAACAACCTCATTCGCAAAGTAACTACTGCCGGTGTGGTCACAACTTTTGCAGGAACAGGCGATAAGGGCTATAACGACGGTCCTGCTGCCAGCGCGATGTTCAGCTTTCCGTGGAAATCAGCTGTTGATGCACAGGGCAATATTTATGTGGCCGACCGCGACAATCACAAAGTCCGCAAAATTACGCCCGACGGGACCGTAAGCACATTGGCGGGCAGTACATCAGGTTATGCAGACGGTGTAGGTGCTGCCGCCAAATTCAACCAGCCGTTGGATGTGGCAGTTGATAAAGATGGTAATGTATATGTAGCAGATAATAACAACCACCGCATCCGTAAAATCGCTCCGGACGGTACCGTAACCACGCTGGCCGGCAGCACCAGCGGTTATGCAGATGGCACCGGCGCTGCTGCTTCATTTGCCAATCCTTCCGGCATTGATGTGGATGCAGATGGCAATGTATATGTAGCAGACAGGCTGAACCACCGCATTCGCAAGATTACACCGGCTGGTGTGGTAACTACATTGGCAGGCGCTGGCGGGCCCGGTTCTGTGGATGGTGAACCCGCCAATGCCAAATTCAATCAGCCTTATGGCATCGCTATCAATGAAAGCGGCATGATCGCAGTGGCTGATCTCAGCAACAACCAGGTGCGTTTGATCCACGAAGGAAAAGTGACCACCATTGCCGGTACTGTGAGCGGGTTTGTAGATGGGCTGGGTACATCCGCACGGTTTAACCAGCCAACCGATGTGGCAATTACTGCCGATGGTACGGTGTATGTGGCCGATCTCGGCAATAACCGGGTAAGGAAAATTGTACCGATGTAATGTTTTCTTTTTATAATGGTGTTAGTGACAAAACCCGTTGCCTCTGGCAGCGGGTTTATTGTTTATACAGGCAGATTATGATAAAGCAATGTTAATGGTGACCCCCGACAGACTGCCATATTTTGCGCTTTGTATGCTTTTCATACATTTGAGACGTTTTGTCAAAAAGAAATCATTCCCAAACCCCCAACAAAGAACCAACAGGACATGCTTAAAAAACTGACGGCCGGCGTTCTTATTGCGACCATAAACCTGCCGGCAACTGCACAAAATTCCCTGCAGCAACTGTACCCGGTAAATTTTTCCAACGTTACCATTACTGATGCCTTCTGGAAACCACGGATGGAAACGGTGGCCAGGACCACCCTGTATGCCTGTGTGAATTATACCGAGCACAAAACGGCGCGCATACGCAATTTCGAAAGGGCTGCCAAAGGTTCCGGTAAACATGAAGGCATGTACTACGATGATTCCGATGTGTACAAAGCCATCGAAGCCATTGCCTATTCACTCAGGAATCAGCCCGACGACCGCCTGCAGGCCATCGCCTCGGCATGGATCGACAAGATTGCTGCAGCGCAACTGCCGGACGGCTACCTGAACACCTATTACCAATTAACAGGCATCCATAACCGCTGGACAGATATGGAAAGGCATGAGGCATATTGTGCAGGTCACCTCATAGAAGCTGCCATTGCCTGGTATAATACCACCGGGCAGGATAAACTGCTGCGCACAGCCATCCGTTTTGTAGAGCACATCGATTCTACGTTTCGCCTGCAAAACAGGCCCTGGGTGGCAGGTCACCAGGAAATTGAACTGGCGCTGATGAAATTGTATCACCATACCGGCAACCGTCGCTATATGGAACTGGCTGAATGGTTCCTCGAACAGCGTGGCAAAGGATACGGCAAAGGCAAGATTTGGGACGATTGGAAGGATCCCGGTTATTGCCAGGATGCCATTCCCGTGCGTGAACAGCGCAAAATAACCGGGCATGCAGTGCGCGCCATGTATATGTACACCGGAGCTGCAGACGTGGCCGCCGTCAATGGCAATCCGGGCTATATCACCGCTATGGATTCGGTTTGGCATGATGTGGTAAACCATCATATGTATATCACGGGTGGCATTGGCGCACAAGGGTCCAATGAAGGATTCGGCGCTCCCTACGATTTACCCAATGGCACCGCCTATTGCGAAACCTGCGCCTCGGTGGGCATGGTATTCTGGAACCAGCGGATGAATATGCTGTCGGGACATGCGCGCTACATCGATGTGCTGGAACGTTCGCTGTATAATGGCGCGTTGGATGGACTATCGCTTTCCGGCGACCGTTTCTTCTATGGCAATCCGCTGGCCTCTTCGCATAATCATGAACGTAGCGAGTGGTTTGGTACAGCCTGCTGTCCGTCAAACATCGCACGACTGGTAAGTTCGATTGGCAATTATATCTACAGTACTTCCGCCAATGCCATCTGGGTAAACCTGTACATCGGAAGCACCACAAGCATTCCCTTGCAGAAAAACCAGGTATCGCTTTCCATGCAAAGCAGTCTGCCCTGGAAAGGGGAGGTAACGCTGCAGGTAAACCCGCGCAAGCGCCAGGCATTTGCTTTACGGCTCCGCCTGCCGGGATGGTTGCAACAGCCTGTGCCGGGTTCATTATACAGGTATGCAGATAATAAAACAGTGCAGGCATCCATACGCGTAAATAACGAGCCGGTGGAATACCGCGTAGAAAATGGATATGCCGTGATAGAACGCACCTGGAAGAAAGGCGATGTGGTGGCCGTATCACTCCCCATGGAAGTGCGCCGTGTGGTAAGTCATGAACTGCTGAAACATAACCGCGACCGTGTGGCGCTCCAATACGGTCCATTGGTGTACTGCGTGGAGAGCGCAGACAATGGTAAAAATGTGAACAACCTGGTAGTGCCGCCTTCCACCAACTTTACCGTACAATACCGGCCCGACCTGCTGGGCGGTATCAACACCATTCAGTTTACAGCGCCCGTAATTAGTACCGGCAGCGACGGCATTGCTGTAACTACCGTACACAAACAGATCACTGCAATACCTTATTTTACCTGGAACAACCGTGGTAAAAGCGATATGAAAGTGTGGTTGCCGGAGAAAGTGATCCGCTTGCAGATTGATTAATGATGGGTAGCACGTAATCCAAAATAACGAACCCGCTTCATTTCGAAGCGGGTTCATTCTTAATATCTCTTGCTTACTGAATATCGTAAAAAAGGTTTTTCAGTAACGAGATACCGGATCATAGTTTTCAAAGGGATACACGATACAATTCAGGCCCGTTTTCAAAGGATGGGAACTACGGTTTTCAAGGTCCGGGTGTTACAGGTTTTCACGGTTTCGGATCGGGACGGTTTTCGGATCGGGACGGTTTTCCCACATGTACGGTTTTCAGAATTTGGCTAAGGTTTCACAGGTTTGGATTGTTCTGGCCTGGTGGCCTGTTGTATTGACAACACAAAGATGCATACAGCAACGAGGCGTTTCCAAAAACGCGCAGCAGATATTGACGAAAATGGAGGTTAAGCCTGTGTGATGGTACATACAAGTACTTAGGGAATACATATTTCTTAGAAGAGGATAGGTTAAGTTTTCTTAAAAAAACTACTGTCCGGTTGTCAGAAGATGCTGATTGTACTGCTACATGTGTAGCCAATATGAATCGTGTGGGCACAATTCCGGACCACCAACATCCAGACAGCATTGTTGGTATGGTAAGTTCGTGCTGGCGCCCCCACCGGCGGGGGATGAAGAGGCAGGTGGATGTACCAAAGAACGGAAATATATGTCATAAAAAACAAAAGGCTTGCAGCATCACCTGCAAACCTTTGGGCTCTTCGTTGCAATGTCCTGTTCCTGCTACTTGCGATTGAAGTAGTACCCTACACCCAGTCCAAAATAATTGTTCTTATACTTGCTGTCTTCAATAGGTGATATGTTTGACAACCCCAGGTTGTAATTGGCCTGTATGAAAATGCCGTTGTTGAATTTCCAGGCGGCATAAAAATTAGCGCCCAGTTCAAGTGCTTTGAGGTGCATATCGTCGTCAGCTGCCTCGTCATCACCATCAAATACTACTTTGCCGCTGCCCATTTCCACATCATCGTCCTCACCAATAGTAAATTTCGATTTACCGCTAAGCCCATAACTGAGCGAAGGTCCTGCGCCGATGCTGAAATTACCGGTGGTGTATACTACGTTTACAGGAAGTTCCAGGTAGTTCAGTTTGAAGTGACCGTTCACGCTTACTTCGTATTCTATGCCTTCCAGTTCAAACACCTGCTTTTCTTTAAGTTTGCCGCCTTTATTCACATAGTTGAGTTGGGGTAGAAGACTGATATTTTCGCCCAGCGCAATCTCTGCCGACACCCCTGCTTTAAAGCTGAAACGCACCTTTTGTTTGAGGTCCACCTCCGGATCTTTCATAGTGCCGGTGGCACCAATGCCATTGGCGTGAATACCAAAACGAACCTGTGCGCCTGCGCTCAACATACAACCGGCACTGATAGCCAGTAAGAGAAATACTTTTTTCATTTTTTCCTTAGCGTTAAATGATAAATTATTAATGGTAGAAATAATGGTCACACTCTATTTGCGTGATTTCCAGGACGAAACTACGATCACCATAAACCGTAAAAGAACTGGTAGTTGGATGAATTGCTTCAGGATGCGATTGAATTGCATAATTGCTGCTTCCAGGTTGATGATAACTTTTGCCCCCCCGGTAACGCCACCTGCTGCGGCTGTCTTTACGCGATAGACTGCTGCCTGGGTAACCCACGGCTGAACCTCATATATAACAGTTCATGTGCCGGTTTTTGCAATTCGCCCACCGGCGCCATAGCAAATGGCCAAGCAACGGTTATTTTTAATAGCAAATCACCCACTGTGCAGCACCTTACTCGCCTGCTTTGGCTGCTTTTTATTACCTCGCCGCTGAGCGACCAGGTAACAGAACATTCATTTACCCATTTTGGCAAAAGATGTGCTGGTGCCTTCGCGGAATTATTTGTGAAATGGCGATGAATAGCCGCCATGCCGGAATTATTCGGGAATAAGCGATGAATCACTGCCTTCGCTAATGATGGGATTTATTAATCCGTCTAACAGTTTTGCCGGCTGATGAATGCGCGAATGCCTGCAGCAAAATCTTCCGGCGCTTCGATATGCGGGAAATGTCCGCAGGGAATAGTGGTAACGGCGCTCTGTGGTAATTCCTGTTGCCAGCGCTTCAAATAATCTTCCACATTAAAAAAGCGGTCCTTTGTTCCCCATAGCAATTGCGTGGGGATGGTGAGTTGTTTCAATTGCTGCAAGGTCTGATCAAACCAGGGACCGGAGCGCAACATTTCCAGCATGAGTATATAATTGGCCAGGCGTTCTTCCTTTGTCCGGTGTACCTGCAACAACACCTCCTTCACCGCTGCGTAATCTTGCTTCCGGGCAAACCCGTTTTTCGCCATGAACTTTACAGAGAAGCCATAACGCAGGTAGAGCCATCGCCCCAAAGCACCTTGCATCAGTTTCAATACTTTACCGCTTTTGTGAACAGATACATCCCAGCACCAGCTGTTACTGATGGTGATGGAACGAAACAATTCCGGATGGGCCGTGATAACGCCGGCGCCAATCGGTCCGCCGTAGTCGTGCAGCACAATATGAATATCTTTCAGCGACAAAGCACAGATGAATTCATAGAGGCGTGTGGCATGCGCTGCCGGTGTGAGTGTGGCTGTTGCAGGCTTTTCAGAAAGACCAAATCCCAAATGGTCTGGTACAATGCAGCGGTAAGAAGGGGAGAGTTCACGGATTACCTTGCTGTACAGGTAACTCCATTCGGGAATGCCATGCACAAACAATATGGTTTCTCCTTTCCCTTCGTCGAGGTAGTGCAGGGTATGATTGCCCACTGCCACATAGTGCGATTCATATCCATGGCCAGAAACGTCAACAGACATAATCCGATATTTTTTCGATGATGAATTTTTCCATTTTACGCAGCGGGTACTGATCAGGATGTACCAGGTACAAACTCGTTACGCCATCGATCAGGCTGAAGATCATCCAGGCATGCATATCGGGATGCCTGCAGCCTTCCCTGCGCAGTTTATCACGGATGGGTTTAACAATGAGTTTTGCCGGGTCGGCGGATATGGACAGTGTGTTCATGAGGGTAGCGTTTTGCCGGGTCATGTGCAATACTTTCCACAGCATGAATTCAGATTGCATCAACCGGCAGCAACTGCGTATATGCTGTGTGAAGGCTTCTTTAAAACTGAGGTCCGGGTTATGGTAAGGCTGCAGCGTTGCCGCAATTTGCGTTAAACCCATCTCGACAAGGTGCAACAACAGGTCGTGCTTGTTTTTAAAATGGCGGTACAACAAACCCTGCGCCACCCCCGAAGCTTCGGCCAGCTTCTGGATGCTGGTGGCTTCAAAGCCATCCCGTGCAAACAATTCAATCGCTTTTTGAACAATAAGCTCTTTTCTTGTCATGATGTGAGTGAATGTTCATTCACAAATATAGCATATTTGTTTTCACCCGCAAAATCTCTTATGTACCAGGTAGGCAAATGCTATTACAGGAGCCTTGCCAGGAAGTTGCTGCAATTGCATCAATCAAAACCGTCAGAACAAAAAAAGGTATATATCGCTACATACCTTTTATCTCCCCGCGTTGATGCGGTGCTATTGGTCTGACCGTTATTGTTGCTTCGGTATAATCCGCATTTGTTGGAAAGGTATCCCTTGTTTCGCCTGCAATAGTTTCTGCTGGTCTACTTCCTTGCGTACTTTCTTTGCTTCCCGCCTGCGGCCGTTTTTTTCCAGCAGGTTGGCGTAGAGTTCAAGGTATAGTGCCTTGTTACCGGCGTTGATGCCGGGCACATCGCGTGCAATCATTTTTGCCCATTGCAAAGCCGCTGTTACAGCTGCTTGATCGTTTGCTGCAAAGCGGTTGATATTGTCTGCATAAGCGTACAAAGTAGCGGCGCCGCGGGCAGTGGTATCGATCAAACCGTCTTTAAGCATACCGGCCACCACTGCTGCATATGCACTCCATTGCCGCATACCCATACGAATGGTGAGTTCCGATTGCGCCAATACTTCCTGCATGCGATGATACCCGCTGTTTTTCACCTGGTTGATAAACGCCTGGTATCCCGCTTCATCCAATATTGGTGGTCCTTCTTTCGGATAGGTGATGTACCGGCGTGGCCAGGCCAGGTAGGTTTGGTAGATTTTGTCGTCAACAACTTTTTCACCAAACGCTTTATTGAACGATTGCTGGAATTGTACAATATGCCGGAACACCGGGGAAGTGGCATCGGTCACGTACTCCCTGATCAGTTCCCAGTGCAACGGCTGCAACCAGGAATCCGGTTGCAGCGCCTGCAGGTACGCCAGGGTCACTTCATTGGCTTTATCGGCTTCACCGGCCCTGCTCAGCGCGCGGGCATAGTCGCGGGTAAAGGTGAAATCATGTTGGTTGGCAGTATAGTTGTCGTTGAAATACTGCAGGCTGCGGAACGGGCTTAATGCGTCCAGCGCGGCCTGTATGAAAACCGAAGTATCGCAACTGCCCACTATCCGGTGTACAACATCGCCGTTGCCGTTAATGAACAGGTAAGTAGGATAGGCGCGCACATTGTACTGCTGACGCAATGTAATGCCTTCGCCTTTTTCCATATCAATATAGGCATTCACGAAATTGCGGTTGTACAGGTTGGCTACAGCGGGAACGGGAAACACATTTTTGTTCATCCATTTACAGGGGCCGCACCATACCGCATAGGCGTCCATGAATATCAGCTTACCTGTTTGACGTGCCTCCGCCAGCATTTCCTGCCAGGAAGCATTGCTGAACTGAATGCCTGTTTGTGCAAAGGAAGGGGTAATAAAAATGGTAATTAAGCAAACGCAAACGATTAATCTGATTTTGTTCATCCTGATGTGTTGTATATGGCTGTAAGGAAAGGGTTTTCAATAAATAGCTATTGCTGTTGTTTTTTTGCTTCGAGCGCTTTTTTACCTACCTCGATAAACGGTTCAGCTTCTTTATAACCATCATCCATATGGACCAGATTGCCCGTATGATCTATAAACAGGTAAGTAGGATAAGCAGTTATCTTGTATTTTTTTGCCAGTGCCGGACCTTCGCCCTTTTCCATATCCATTGTTACATTGATGAAATTGCTGTTGTAAAAATCGGCTACGCGGTTGAGGGTGAAAATATTCTGCGCCATCAAACGGCAGGGACGGCACCATTCCGTTTGCGCATCGAGAAAGATGAGTTTGTTTTCTCGTTTTGCCTGCTCCAGCAGGTCGGCCCATTTTTTTTCTGTGAAAATGATGGAACGCGAATTGTCAACCCGCTCTTTTGCCTGTGCTAAAGAAGCGCGCGCCTTTTGCATGAATATGGCCGGATCTTTGGCAATGGTATAGGCATTGATGTAATCCAGCTGTACACCCTGCCCATCATAAAATACATAGGTAGGGTACATCAGCATGTTCAATCTCGGCGCGAATGCTTTTCCTGCGTCCGAGTGCATGTTGACGTATACCGGAATACAATGTTCCTGCAGGAAGGCAGCAATACTGTCGGCCGTAAAAATTTCATTTTCCACTTTTTCATTGGCTGACGGTTTTTGTGCACCGCGCACATCTACCATGATGATTTTGCCGGTTTTTTTGGCCAGCGACAAGGCTTCTTCAAACGGTATTTCCTGAAAGCTGATGGTTTGTGCCGGTAAGGTATAACCGAATGCGAAAAGGGCAAGCAAACTAAAGACGATTCTCTTGACGGATACTTGAAATTGTTGCATGATATTTTTGTTTGTGAAATAACAGTTCAGGGTAGCATCGAATTTATTTGTAGCCGGTGTTTTGCACCAGTACACCGTTGGAAATGTCTATTTCTATCTGGGGAATGGGTAAAACTTTTTTGTTTTCCGGAATGTCTGGCTGGCGCAAAGGCTGACCGGTACGTATGAGGTCGTAGCGGTAAAAGCCTTCAAAGGCCAGCTCAAAGCGTCTTTGCTGCAAGATGGTTGTTACCAGTTCATCCTGGCTGGCAAAATCATTGGTGGTATACGGAGTGGCGGCCGGCACCGACCGGTTGCGTACATCATTCAGCAATGCCACTGCTTCCGCATCTACTCCTTGTGTTCTGGCAAGTGCTTCGGCCCTGATCAGGATTACTTCAGCCAGCCGGATAGCAGGCACATTGTCTCTTCCCAGCGAATTGTTGAATTTAAACGTGGTGAGTTCGTTGAGCATTTCAAAATTGTGAATGCTGTCGCCCTGGAAGATGAGCTGGCTGGCACGAAGATCTCCGGGTTCAAAGGCATCGAGAAATTGTTTGTTTACCCAGAAAGAACGTTTGAAAAAATACGTCCCTCCCAAATGATTGTTGGCGCTGGTAGAAGAACTTACCATATGGCTTACCGGGAAAGCCAGCAGGTATTCCGGTGTAAGGTTTTGGGCGGAGCCATTTTCATTGCGCGGAAATAACTGCATCAGGTTGGGGGTTAAAGCATAGAGCGCCGGCGTTTTGTCCAATACCAGTTTTGCCGCATCCGCAGCATCTTCATAGCGGCGCATATACAACAACGTTCTTGCCAGTAAGGCTGCGGCGCCGCCCCGGGTGGCGCGGGAACGCGTTTTGAGTTCATTGCCGTGCGTTTCCGGAAGCGCCGCCATATGATCTTCCAGGTCTTTTACGATCTGCTCATATACCTTGCCGCAGGTGGAGCGGGGAATCACATCGCCGGTATTGTATCCTTCAAACGGCGTCAGTTGCAGGGGCAGACCGGGGCCGTCCAGCTGGTTGGTAAGCGCGCCTTCTCCAAACAGCTTCAACAGGTCCAGGTAGGCATAGGCACGGATGAAGGCAGCTTCTGCAATGAATTGCTGCTCTTTCGCTTCATCAAAATTGCCGTATTGCTGCACCTTGAGCATTACATTATTGGCCGTATTGATGGCTTTGAAGTAATTCGTCCACACAGCCAGCACGCCATCATCTGCCGGCGTGGTTTCGCCAAGCGTATAGGCATCGTAAAAAGGCGTATGATGCAGGTTCGGTGTGGTGAAGTCGCCGATAGTATACGCAATATTGCTGGTTACCGCTTCCTGCAGGTTGTAATAGGCCTCTGCCAGTGCCTGCTCGGAACCGGCTTCCGACTTGAACACTTCCCGGTCTACCAGCGTATCTTCCGGCGCCAGGTCGAGCTGCCGGTTGCAGGCGGTCACGGCCACTGCGCCCAGGATAAACAGGTATTGAATTCGTTTCCTCATATATTATAAACCAAGGTTAATTCCAAATTGAATCATTTTGTTTTGCGGCATCGTTAGTTCGTCATAACCCGACTGTATAGCCGAACTACCAAAAGCGCTCACCTCAGGGTCCAGGCCGCTGTATTTCGTGAGCGTCCAGAGGTTGGTGCCTCGCACAAACAACTGCAGCATGCGAACGTTTTTCAGTATCGTTTTTTGCAGCAGTTGAGGTTGCGCGGTATAGGTAAGCGTGATGGTGCGCAGCCGCAGGTACGATGCATCTTCCAGGAAACGGCTATTGGTGCGGCTCACCGTATAATCGCGAATGCTGGAACTGGTGGAGCCCGGCGCGGTGGTCACCGATTGGTTCACCAGGCGCGGTATATCCGTTTCATGACCGGGTACCAGCCAATGGTCGAGGATGCGGGTGCTCAGGTTATTCGCATCTGCAGTAGAATAGGTTAGGAGCGTGGCATAGGAACCATTGATCATCTTGTTACCAACAGACCAGGAGAAGAAAGCATACAGTTCCCATCCTTTGTACGTGATGGTGTTGCCAAATCCGCCGAAATAATCCGGCAGACTGGTGCCATACGAACTGCGGAATACATTTACATCTTCCACCTGCGCAAAGCGTGCGGCAGGAGGCGTATAACTGATACCGCCCTTGCCATCGTTCCACATGGGGTTACCGGTCATGGGATCAATGCCTGCCCAGTTGTACAGGAAAAATTGCCCGGCCGGTTCGCCTTCTCGCAGGAGTTTATAGGCATCATTCGCCAGTCCCACTTCCTGTCCGTTAAAAGTGAGTTTGAGTATTTTGTTGGTGTTGGTGGAGGCATTCAGCGAAGCTGTCCATCCCCAATCTGCCTTGCGGACGATTTCGGCAGTAATCATCAGTTCCATGCCCTTGTTCAGCATGTCCCCGATATTCTGTGCCTGCACCACCCATCCCTGGTAGCGCGGTACGGCAGAGGTAAGGATCATGTTGCGGATGCGACGTTGATAATAATCTGCGGTTATCGTTATCCGTTTGTCAAACAGCACTGCATCCAGCCCGATGTCAATGGAACGGGTACGTTCCCATTTGAGATTGGGGTTGTCAGGCTGCAGCATTTCCAGGATGGGCGTGCCTGCGTAGGAGAGGTCATTGGAGTTTAACCGGTATTGTCCCTGGCTGCCATAATAAGAAGTACTGCTGTTGTTGCCACTAATACCGATGCTGCCACGCAGTTTAATATCGTTGGCCCAGGATTGTTTGTGCATGAATGGTTCTTCTGTCAGTCTCCATCCGGCAGAGAAAGAAGGGAAGCCTACATAGCGCCGGTTGCGACTGAACCGTGAAGAACCATCTACACGATACGTGACGCCCGCAAGGTATTTGCGGTTCCATTCATAATTCAAACGCGTGAAGTAGGACACCAATGCCCATTTTTGCTTTACCGTAGCGGAAATATAGCGGTTATTGGCTGCAGCAATGCTGCGGATATCATCACTGAAGAAACCGTAACCGCCAATACGCACCATCGTCTCTGTGCTTTGCTCATAGCTTTGACCCGCCATGGCATTGATATAATGTTTCCCGCCCAGCGTTTGCAGGTAATGAATGGTATTGTTGAGCACGATCTTGCGGTTTTGAGAAGTGGTTTGTATGGCATCATCCCCATAGCCGCTGGGCCGTTTTACCCTTCTCGTATAGGCCTCACTGCTGGTAATCTGTGCGCCGAATTCGGAACGCAGCGACAGCCAGCTCACCGGTTTGTATTCTGCAAATACATTGCCCAGCGCTTCGGTGCTGTGCAGTTCGTTGGTGTTGAGCACGGCATCGGCCACGGGATTGCTATCCATATTGCCATAGGGGTTGGTGCCTTTGCCATACACATAATTGCCATTGTTGTCCATGATGGGCAGGTTGGGCGCTTTCAGCACGGCTGCCCGGTATATGGCGGGCGCATTCATGGCTGAATTTTCTGAATGCGTCATGGTCATATTGATACCAGTGGATATGGCGGCGGAAGGCTGATAGTTGAGATTCACCCTGCCGGTATACCGTTCGTAATCGTTGTTGATGATGTACGAAGGCTGACTGGTGTACGAACCGCTGATATAGTACCGGCTTTTATCAGTGCCGGCAGCAAGCGAAACGTCTGCCTGTTGCGAAAATGCTGTGCGGGTTACCGCATCCACCCAGTCGGTATTGTAAGGAGAATTGAATACAGTGCTGGATTGTCCCAGCTGTTTATAATACGTTGTATAAATCTCGTTGTACTGGGGGCCATTCAGCAGTTTGTATTTGGCAATAGGCTGTATAGTGCCTGCTGTGTATCGTACATTGAACAATGGTTTTCCCTTGCTGCCTTTTTTGGTGGTAACCAGGATAACACCTGCCGCCCCACGTGAACCATAAATAGAGGTGGCGTAAGCATCTTTCAATATCTCTATCGACTCGATATCTGCCGGGTTGAGCGCCGAAAGCGGGTTGTTTTCAAATTCCTGTGCGGGCGTAATATTATCTGCCACAGAAGTACCGCCAAACCCGATGGAAGGCATGGTAGAGTTTTGAAAATTGCTCGTGTTCAGGTTCCTGCCAGAGCCAAATACGGGTACGCCATCAATCACCACCAGCGGGTGACTGCCGTCCGGCGCCAGTGTGCTCAATCCTCGTATAGTAATGGCCGTTGCAGATCCGGGCACGCCCGAACTGGAAATGATATTTACACCTGCGGCTTTACCGGCAAGTGCATTGTCGAACGAAAGGGCGGGTGACTTTGCCAGTTCTTCTCCGCTGATGGAAACAATGGAGCCCGTGATATTGGTCTTGCGTTCTCTTCCATAACCGATCACCATTACATTGTCCAGCTCCCGATGCGCTTCGGGAAGGGTAAGCGACAGCAG
>CALCIN010000057.1 GCA_937961055.1 uncultured Chitinophagaceae bacterium
TGCGTGATGATGGCCAGGTTGGCATATACTCCTTCGGCAATTTCTTCTGATATCTCGATGTTGAGCTGATTCGGTTGCTGATTTTCCATGCTTGCTTTTTTACAAAGCTATTAATAAATCAATCAACATCTTGTAACACCAACAGGTAAAAATGGAAAGCCGGCTATAGCGACCTACACCGGCTTTCTATTTACAGTCACAGAAAAAAACTACTTTGTTGCGTGATGTTCGGAGCGGGTTTCAGTAAATCCCTGTTACCGCGGCCCTTTATACACCAGTTCATCTGTCCATTCTCTGTTGGCGCCAGGGTCAAATACAGGCCCCTGGGCATAGTTGTACCCAAACCGGGCATGGATGGTTTTGGTGGCCGGGTCATAATGACTGTCGAAACCGGGCCCCATGGTGTAAAAGGTTACCGCTCCCGGAAAGGCGTTCTGTACCGTTACTTTATTGGTAACCGGATCAATAGTATACTCCGGTTCCTGTGCACCGAAAGCATCCAGGGTGCCGGAGAAAAGTGCGGGATGATAGTACCCGTTACCGGGCCAGAAAATTTTTACGCTGTTCGGTCCACTGGTATGCAATTCCACATCCACACTATAGGCATCATAGCCAGGTGATTCCGTAGGATGATAAAAGGCGCCATAGAGGGTATACGTACCATCATATTTGTTTTTGAGACCAATGGAATACAAAGCGCTGGGCAAGCTCTTGCTGATAGTACCCCCTGCGCCCACCGAGGTAATGGTCAGTCCCAATGCATACTGTTTGGAGAGGTCCATCTGGTCTTTGTTTATGGTAATTTTAATCACCTTCGCAAGCTCTCCGGGCTGAAAAGTGATATTGGCCAGGTCTTCCGCAAACGAATAAGCCGATGCCGGCATCAACTCGTAGGAAGTATTGTTTTCATCATTATAGGCTTCAATCACGCTTTCATCAACAGACAAGCTCACTGTCAGCGGCTGCTTCAGGCTCGCGTTGTCTTTGGCATCGCGACGTATATCTATCAATGCGAATTCTTCCACCGTTGGCGCAATATCGCGGGCAAATACGTTGATGGATTTCTCACCGTCCTTAAGTTTTACAATGGTGCTGCCGTGTCCGTCAGACGATGCAAACTTTTCTCCTTTTTTGCAGGCATTAATGGCTGCAAGCAGGAACAGGAGGAAACTGGCAGCTATGATTGCTTTATAGAAACGTTGATGATTCATTGTCGTAAAGATTATTGGTTCAAACTGTGAATAACCTAGTGCAAAACCCTGGGGCCACCGGATCAGGGCTTGTCCCACCACATTCTTGCGTCCTGCACATCGCCACCGGTTAACCGGGTTACGGCCTGTGTTACATTTTCCTGGTTGGTGCTGTATTCATTGGTTCCGTAAACAAATCTCCTGGGTATTTGTCCGCTGGCATTGGTAGCATACGGAGCGGGCGTCAGTTCGGGGAAACCGGTTCTTCTCCATTCAGCCCAGGCCTGCATGCCATCGGGGTACAGGGCAAGCCAGCGTTGAATACCGATTTTCTTCAAATGGTCGGTGGCGCCATAGGCAACACTTGCCTGGGCCAGGTAGGTAGCGGCATTACCGGCATACCCCCACTGGGCAAGCGAAGCGGTTACCGCCTGGTTGTACAAAGCGGCTGCATCTTCAGCAGTCCAGCCACGCTCGGCGGCTTCGGCCCTTGCCAGCAGTACGGTAGCAGCATTCACCAGTACCACGTCTTCTGCATCGCTTATATCCATACCATCCAGCACCAGTCCCCATCCCGGTGGCACGGCAATAGCATTCGGCCGGTCAAGGCCATAGGGAAAACCTACGGGCGTAGAGCCATACCGGTTGATACGGGGATCATTCAGCGAAGACAGCATATCGGTCATCGTTTTGCTGATGGCGTTGTCCACACGGCCGGCCACCACGTAAGTGCTATACCACGGATTCTGGTAGGCGCCGCCGGGGAAATCTATGGCTGCATTATCGGCGTTTTCGCTGATGGAACCAGCTGCATCATTCAGCGCGGCATTGAATTCATTGGCTGCCAGGCCGCCTGCATTGGGATACACATTGCTCATCCGCAGCGCCACCAACATGCGCAGTGAATTAGCCAGTTTCTTCCATTTTCCGATATTGCCTTTATAAATGATATCGCCCTTCATGGCGGGACCATTGTCGAAACTGTTCAGCGCTTCTTTCAGAAGATTGAGAATGCCGGCATAGATTTCTTCCTGCGTATCGTATTTGGGAGTGGCAATTCCCTGCAAAGCTTCCGAGAACGGCACATCCCCCCACCTGTCTGTTATGGTCCAAATGGCATAGGCCTTCAGTATTTTGGCTACAGCAATTTGGTTGCCGTTGGAGCCGGATACCGATGCCCGCTCTTTGGTTTCTTCGTCGGTGTTCTGGATAATAATATTTTCCAGGTCGTACAGGAAGCCGGAATAAAACTGGCTAAAATCCAGTTGGGGCACTCCGTACAGCGATGCTTCCGGGTATTGCGTTTCGGAGAAATACTGGGCATAATAGCCCGGCCTGGTGTACGCGGCAATGGCAACGCTGTTGAACTGCCCGCCCATTTCCGCAATGGCGCGTGTAAGCAAAGCCGACGTTACCGGGAAGGGGGTACCATCTTCGTTGATGTTCGTGTCGCCAAAATCTTTGATCTTGTCGCAGGCTGTTACACACAATAGTACAGCGGTAACAAGAATGATATATCGGGTAATGAAAATTCGTTTCATAAATTGTAAGATTTCTTTGTTTTAAAACTGGGATCAGAATCCTAATTTGATGTTGAAGCCGATGGATCTTGTGCCGGGGAACTGACCGTTTTCACCATAGGTGTTGCTGATCTCAGACGGGTCAAAGTCTCTCGTCTTGGCATAGATCAGCCAGGGGTTCCTGGACACTATGGAGATGGAAGCACGGGTGAACGTTTTCCCCAAACCCAGCTTTTCTACGTTGAAGGAGTAGCCAAGGCTCACTTCCCTCAATTTTACAAAGGTGAGATCGTACACACTGTTTTCTGATATTCTCGAACCCTGGAACTGGTGGAAGTACGTTTGTGCATCTACGTAATAATCCACGTCTTTTCCGTTTTCATCCACGCCAAACACGTGCACGCCACCGCCCTCTTCAACCGGATCGCGCACCGGGTTGCCTTTGTCGTTGATGGTTGCTGTTTTGGCAGTGAGACCGGAGAAGGACCCCCAGAAATCAGACAATGAAAAGAATTTGCCGCCTTGCTGATAATCTATATTGAAGCTGAACAGGAAGTTTTTGTATACAATCTGGTTTTGCACACCGCCGGTGAAGTCGGGCAATACGCTCCCGAACAACACTTCCGGTTCACGCACGTACAGGCCCGAGCTGGTGAGCTGGGGTTTTCCGTTGATGCGTTTGAAACCGGGTCCAAACAGTTGTCCCCATGGTTTGCCTCTTTCATTCACTACGTAAGCAGCATAAGAACCGGCAAAAGTACCAGAAGAGAAGGTAATGCGGTCAAGACCGGGAGCCAGTTTCACTACTTCATTTTCCAGCAGTCTGCCCCAGGTGGCAAATATCTGCCATTCAAATTCACGGCTGCGCAGGGGAATGGCGTTGAATTGCAGGTCAATACCTTTTTTGGATATTTCACCGGCATTTACCAGTTTTCTGGTGAAACCGCTGGCGCCGTTGATATTGATATCGAGCGGAATGTCTTTCACCGTGCCGTCCCAGTAGGTAGCGCTGATGCCGATCCTGTTATTGACAAACCGGAGATCAACGCCTATTTCGCGCTGGGTGGTAACAGAACCGGAAATATTCGGGTCCACCAGCCTGTCGGGCGTATTCATGATGAAGTTACCGTCCCACTGGTTGGTGGCCACTGCATAGTTAAATCCCAACACATAGGGATTGATGGCCTGCGGCACTTCTCCCCACGATGCACGCAATTTGCCAAACGACAGCCAGGGCAAATCCTGTTTGATAAGATCGCTGAACACAAAGCTGAGGCCAAAAGATTTGCTGAAGATGCCATTGTCGTCAACCGGCAGCGTAGAGAAATAGTCCTGGCGAAGGGCAAATTCCACGAAAACCAGGTTCTTGTATCCCAGGTCACCGCGTACAAAGCCGGCACGGTATTTATTCTTCTCGCGCCGGTTATCGTAGCTGATCGGGTTTTTGGAGTTGGCCAGGTCAAAGAAGTCGGGCACATTCAAACCGTTATTGGTATTAGCCCGGATATCCTTGTAGGTAGACCTGAATATGTCGAAACCCAGGTTGGCATTAATGCTGAAGTCCTTGATTTTTTTGGTGTAAGTGAGCAGGCCTTCAAAATTTTCGCGGTTGGAATAGGTTTCGCCTGTTGCATACCCGGCTTTTACGCCGGTTTGCGTAGCGCTTGTTTCCAGTATGGTGTAGACTTTATTCTCATAGAAAGTGGTCAGTTGCTGCTTGCGATAGGTTGCCCTTACAGTAAGATCGTTGGTGATTTTATACTGTAGCGCAATAAATCCAAACAACCGGTCACGGTTATTCGTATTATTTATATTATCGAAGAAGGAATAAAGATTGTACCAATAGTTGCCACCATAGAACTGCAACGGGTTTGAAGCACTGTATGATTCCGGGTTTTTATGATTCCAGCTGGCAAGAATGCCTTCGGGTGTTTTGAGATTCCGGAATTGTTTCAGCAGTTTCACGTCGAGATTCCGGTGAAACCACTGGTTGAAAGCACCTGATGACTGGTTGGCATAACCATCGTTAAACTCGCCCCTGGTGACCTGGTTCATGTAGTTGATATTGGTAATCAGCGACAGCTTCTTGTTAAGATCAACCGTAGCGTTCAGTGTAATGTTATTTCTTTTCTGACTGGTATTCGGCAGCAAACCCTGGATGTCGAAGTTGGTATAGGAAAAACGGAAGTTGTAGTTGTCTCCCGCCTTGGAAAAACTTACGTTGTTGTTCAGCGTTACGCCGGTATTGTAAAAGTCCCTGGCATTGTTGGGCTGCGGCACCAGGGCAGTTGTTTTGTAAGAATAGGGCGTTCCGGGGTACCAGGCATACCATGGAATGTATTCCTGTCCTATCATGCGTGGCCCCCAGCTCGCATCATCGGAATAGTCGTGGTAATATTTGCCATCCAGTGCCTGCCATTCTTCGGGCATGCCCGGCTTCCAATCAAAGCGGATGAGGTCGCTTATACCACCGCCCGCATAGGAGTTCTGGTAATCTGGAAGAATATAAATTTTGTCGAAAGTAGCGCCGAGGTTCGCTTCCACGCCTATCCCACGATCGCCCTTTCTGGCTTTTTTGGTGTTGATGACAATAGCACCATTGGCTCCCTGCGGTCCGAAAATACTGGAAGCTGCCGGACCCTGCAGCACGGTAATATCTTCTATGTCATCAGGATTGATATCGCCGGAACTGGGAACAACGGTACCATCCACCACATACAAAACACTGGAACTGGCGGTAATGTTGGATTCACCTCTCAGGCGCACCGTAGAATACCCTTCATCGCCCAGTTTCACTTTCGACTGGCTGCGCACCTGCAAACCGGCCACCTTACCAGCCATGGCATTGTTGAGGTCTGTCTGCCGGATGGTATTCAACTGTTCCTCAGTTATGTTCTGTGCATTGAAACTGGTGCTCCTTGCTGTACGCTTGGTGTTGTAAGCGCTGGTAACCACCACTTCTTTTAAGGAGCTTTCAAGAGAAGCTTCGAGTGTGACATTTAAAGAACTTTCACTTCCAACGGTGACAACAGCCGGTTTCTGACCTACGGCTGTAATTTCAAGTACATCACCGGTATTTGCTTTGATGTTGAAAACACCATTGATGTCGGACGTAGTACCCGTTTTGGTTCCCTTAATCGTTACCGTTGCAAACGGTACCGGACTTCCTTTTTCATCAATGATTCGGCCCGTGATCGTTGGGACCTGTGAGTATGCCGGAATACAAAATATTGCCAGCACTGCCAGCAGTGATACAAATTTTCTCATGTGAACAGATAGTTTAATTGTGACAATTAAATTTAACGAGAATTCCTTCTCACTCAAAAAAAATGTGTAAAGAATTGATACAAAATATAACAGTCAGGGACAAATGATTGATAAACAATAACCGAAGTTTACATATTAGCACCATTTATACTATTATTTTGTGCTGGTGAAAGTGCAAAATATCCTTACAATCCGTTATACACAAACGAAATAGTAGCACTGCTGCCCTTACCACGAGCATATTACCTGCAATTGCACAGTTGTCCTAACGGGCCCAGGTAACTCATCCTGCCCTGAGCTTATGCCACCTGCGTTCGTATATACCAATTGTCCTGCGCTGATACCCAGCAACGCTGATGCTTTTCTGTTTGAAAAAGAGGAAAATACCCCATTGCATTTGTAACTAAAGTTGATGTACCACCGAAAACCTGTATTGAAAAAAGCGGGCGCAGCAGCACTGTACAACACACTATTTTCTAATGTATAAATGCGGGCATCATAATTGTCTGTGGCAAAATATTGCAGCCGGCAGGAAGCCTGCCATGGCCTGAAGGGCCGGGCATAGCGCACATCGGCATAAGCGAGGAATCCGGCGTGATGCTGTGCTCCCAGGTTATACCCCAGCCATTCCACACGCTTGCGCAGTTGCAAATCGGGTGTGGGCTTCCAGCTCACCTGCATGCGCCAGTTGCGTTTTGTTGCAGGCTCCACCATAAGCGGGCCCCTGTCTTCTTCCCGGCGGTTGACTCCTTTTTGTTCATAGCGATAGCGGCAATACATTTCCGTGTTTCGGTTGGGTGTATATATTATTTGGAACAAATACTCACATCCGGTGGAGGGAGCATGTACTTTAAACCGCAGCCAGGGAAAGCTGAAAAAATCAGTATACGCATTCACCTGCAACCAACGCGCGGGCCTTACAGATATACCTGTATACATCCCCTTTTCATTCTCCGGTCTGGAACTTTCCGTAAAAGCATTACCTGCCACCGACTGATAGCCCGGTGCTATATTGCGATATACCAGTGCCATATCTACAGCGGGAGCTGCACTGATGATCATTCCCTGGAGTATAGCAGTATGCAACCATTTGTCTGCGGCCATTTCGCCAAAAAAATGAACATTACCCGCCGTATAGCTGTAATCCACGCTGAAATTGCTCCATCTCTTTCCTTGCAGGGAAAAGTAGTCATATGGTTCAGGCAGCGCACGAAAGGGAACAGTAAACGCATGACAGATCATGTTTACCCCTGCATGCAACCTGCCACGATTGTATTGCACATTGCCGCCTGCCGACATCCAGTGCACGCTGTTACGCGCTGACCATTCGGAAGCTGTGCGATGATAGCCTGAGGTTGCCACAGAAGTAATATAGTCGCCGGCAACATCACTTTTAACAGAGGCGCTCAACTTTCTGAACGAAATAAAAGCCGTTGACTGAACACGGTTACACTGAACCGTTATTGCCGTTCCGCGAAGAAAATTATATTCTCCGGCGGCAGTATAGGGTTTTAATATACTTGACTGCCGCTTTACATTCAGCACCGCGGCGCTTTTTTTGAAACCTTGTCCCTGCCAGTGGATCAGCCCTTGTCCCAGGCTGATGGAATAGTCGCCCAGGGCAAGCGCTTTGATGATGCCTAGCTTACGCACAAAAAGATGGATAGAGTAAAAATCGAATCCATAGCGTTGCCTGCCGCGCAGCAACTCTTCGCCGGGGTCTTTATCGGCAGTAAAACCATATTGCAGCAGGTCGCGGTACTGGTAACGATAGCGCACCAGCAGATGCAGCGGGCTGCCGGGATAGGCACGGGTGGAATCGGGGCCCCGGAAACCTTTTGCTCTTTCCAGTACCTGGCTGGCACGAACTAAAAGTTTTTCATCGCCACCGGTAAATCGTTTCCGCAAGGGTTCAAAGGCGGCGGTGGTGTTGTTAACGGTTACAAACGGCAGGATGCGCCGGATAGTGGCAATGTCCATGCCAGGCACTGCCTGCAACTCGTACAGGTGTAAAAGCGGACCGAATAGTTGCCGGTACTGAAGGAATTGATGCACCTGCAGATCGGTGAGTAATTCCAGTGCGCGGAGGTCTTCGGCATCGGCTTTATTGAGGTTAAGGCGGTGCCGGCGGCGATGTTCCAGATATTGCCAGTGGGTGTCGTCTATAGCTGCTTCTTCCTGTTCCAACGCCAGTGTTTCCAATTGTTCTTCGTAAAGCGCAGGATCGGATTCTTCCTGGGCTGCGGCTATGGACAGCCACGACAGTATTACTATGATGGTTAATCGAATGCTCACAGGTTAATCAATTGTGAATACAAACTTGTTCACTTTTTATCCGCATCCTTTTCAGACCGGAAAACAACCGTCAGTCCCGGTGTTGGTCCCAGTTGCGGATGAAAAGCAGCCGTAACCATTGCCTCAACATGCTTCCATTGCCAGCCCAGTGAAAACCACGGACTGGCGATGTCTGCGATTACGCCCATACCGGCCAAAAAATATTTTTGTATAAGGTATTGCAGGGATAGCTGTACCCGCACGGGGCTGTTCGCTTCTTTGGTAATCATTCCCGATAAGAGCAGTTGCTCCGACCATTCATACCCTGCGCCCACCTGCAACGCTATGGGCTGTTTTTCCGACGGGTTTCGCCCATGCCTGCTTCCAGCGGAATTGACCACCTGCATTCCCGAACGGAATTGGGGCGTCACCCGCCAGATCGGAAGAGCACACGTCTGAACTCCAGTCACTGACCCATCTCGTATGCCGT
>CALCIN010000058.1 GCA_937961055.1 uncultured Chitinophagaceae bacterium
GAACAGAGAAGTTAAGCCCCTCATGGCCGATGGTACTGCACCACAATGCGGGAGAGTAGGTAGCTGCCATATTTATTAAACCTCATGGTTCTGCCATGAGGTTTTTTTTTGCTTTCACCTTTGCCTGTCATTGTTTTTTATACTTATCCCTTCCAGGTTTTCGCCGCCATAAAATCTTTACTTCCAACTGCTTTTCTTCTTCCTCCCCTCCTCCCATTTACTCAATTCCCCGCATCGCTTCTTTCTCCCTTCGTATATTTGATTTCAACTGCTTCATAGCAATGTCGGCACCCGTAGCACTAAAAGTATATCCCGCAACACCCGCCCGCTATATCGAGTCCGTTCATACGGCCCCCGGCGTGGTCCTCAATAAAGAAAAAAACGAAGCGACCATCCTTACGCCCGCCAACAATTTTTTCGTTAAATGGGAAAAAATCGAAGAAGATTGCTGGATTCTCTACACACATCACCAGTTTAAAGTACCTGTGATCTTCGATTTCCAGGCAGATCCCGATGGCGACATGATTCAACTTGATTTCGGATTGCGGTTGCCCGCTTACGTTATAGAAGCCGGTACGCTGCAATACCGCTACGAAAAAACGGTCGCTTTGTGGTCCAATCATAGTGCGTTTAAAGCATCTATGCCTGCCACGCCCAATACCGAATCCATACGCTTACTGCTGGGACGCTCTTTTCTTGAAAGCAATATTGCCCAGGCGCTGGAAAGCTTTTTGCAATCGCCGCCCGGCCAGGTAATTACCGGCGCATCACCTGTATTTACAAGGCCGCTCACCCCCGGCGAACAGTATTTACTGCATAAAATTTTCGATTTTTTCCTGAGCACGCGCAAAGCCACCGCCACCCTATCCATCAAACAAATGGCTATTGATCTCATCCGCCAGTTTGTGGAGATCAGTCTCGATATGGCAAAGCCTGTAGAAGAAAAAGCAGTGAGCATGCGTATAGCAGATACCATTGCTTACCTCGAACAGCAGATCTTTTCAAAATTTCCCGGTATAGAAGCGTTGTCATCAAGAGCGGGATTGTGTGCTACCCATTTTAAATCGGCGTTCAAATCACAAACAGGACAGTCGCCCTTTGCTTTTTTCCGGCAACGTCAGATGGAATTCGCTATCAATGCGCTGAAGTCGGGCCAGTACAATGTAAAGGAAATTGCCTTGCTGCTGCAGTTCGACAACCCGAGCAATTTCACGTGGAGCTTCCGTCAGTTTAACGGTGTTGCTCCTTCCCATTTTGCGGCTTCCAATGGGATAAATGATGCGCAATGAATTAAATCCCGGACTACGAACGGCACTCTCCTCCACTAGTTTCAATGAGATAAATGATACAGAATAAAAACTGCAGCTGTAAAATTGGTAGCAGTAGCCTTGTTCCAATGGGACAAATGATGTGGAGTAATGCAGGAGCATGTTGTTTTCAAGCATAACCGGGGGCAGTATCCCGCATTGAGGTGGCAAGTGCATTCTTGTTGAGGCTTCTAACAAAAGTTTCTCTGATGCAAACCGTTCGCCAGCACCAAAGACGCGCAACGGTTTCACAAGTACGCAATAAGTTAATGCTTCAATCAAAGGCTCCGCCGAAACAAAAGTTCTGCATCTCCTGCATGCTAACTATTGCTGTATCGTTGATCTTAACCACACATGTAACCATTGAACATTGTCCCAATAGCAGCTCCTTCCCCCAATGCTCCCGCCCTTATGCTCCCGCATAATAATTTGTCCTCAATGACAAGTATTTTGTCCGCTATGACTTTCTCACTTTTTGTATAACCTGTAGTATTGCCCAGGTCAATAACCTGAACCGTATGAGATTTCGTTCGCTGTTAGTCATCCTGCTAATCTTTTCTCTACCCGCTGCTTTACCGGCGCAAACAATATGGTACGTAAAACACAACGCTACCGGTCTGAACAACGGCACTTCATGGACCAATGCCTTTACTGACCTGCAGGCGGCCCTCAACGCCGCTCAGCCAGGCGAACAGGTATGGGTCAGCGCTGGAACTTACCTCCCCACCCAGCCGGCGGATGGTATGAGTGCGGATATGCGTCACCGCTCATTTGTGCTACCTACGGGCGTGGGCGTGTACGGAGGGTTTGCAGGAAACGAACCGGCCAATTTTGACCTTGGCCAACGCGATTTCCAGAACAATATCACCATTCTCAGCGGTGACCTGGAACAGAACGACGACGACAGCAGCGGCGTTACCACTACACCCATCGGGATCAATTCCTTTCACGTGGTGATTGCAGCCAACATTACAGGAGCTGTGTTGGACGGTTTTACAATTACCGGGGGTGTTGCCAATGGCGACAACGCTATTGATGTTCATGGGGAAAGCATTGCAGATAATCTCGGAGGTGGTCTGGCCATAAATGCTGCTGCCATTACGCTGTCCAATATTGGTTTATTGGGAAATAGCGCTTACGAAGGAGGGGGATGCAGGATGGTGGGAGCCACTGCAACCATACATAATGGATTAATACGGAAGAATTTTGCAGTGTATGGCGGTGGCCTCACACTGTATGAAACCCCTGCTGTGCTGATAGAAAAGACCATCATCGATGACAATACTGCTGAGGAGTGGGGAGGGGGATATTATTGCGCTGCAACTTCTGCCTTTATTCACCATGTCATTGTCCGCCATAATACTGCCAGGGCCGGTGGAGGAGGGTTAATTTTTTCGTCGACTACTGTTATCTCCAATTCCTTGTTTGCAGACAACACAGCTACAGCTAATGAAAGTGCAGGAGATCATGCCGGGGGAGGGTTAGGTTTTTTTGGGACCGAGGCCTGGATAACCAATGTAACGGTAACCAATAACCGGGCCACTTCCTCTTCTTTGGCTGGAGTGTGGGCGTTATATTCCTCCTTTAACCTTCGCAATAGCATTTTGGCAGGTAATATTGGGGTAGGACTTGTGAAAGACCTGCGTGTAGATGAGCATGAAATATGGAATTCCATTGTTGGCAATGATTACCATAATGGTGGAGCGATAGAAGTAGGGTTTGTTACCGGCGATCTCTTTCGCAATCCGGCCGCCGGTGACTATTCGCTGGCCCTTAACAGCGCTGCCATCAACGCAGGCAGCAACAATTGGTACGCAGTAGGCGGAGCCCCCGACCTCTCTGCCATAACTACCGACCTGGCCGGCGCCAACCGCATTATGGCTGGTTTCGTTGACCTGGGCGCCTATGAATGCCAGCTGTCGCCAGACGCAACCGGCATCCTCTATGTGCACAGCAGCGCCCCGGCCGGCGAACAGGGCGGAGATAGCTGGAGCAACCCGGTGAAAGAACTGGCGGACGCATTGCTGTTTGCCAGGCCGGTGAAAAAGAATACGCCGGAAGTGCTGAAAGAAATATGGGTGGCCGGCGGAACGTACCAGCCAAAGTATAAAGTAGCCTTGTCAGATACATACAATCAACCTACCACCGATCGGGATAAAGCCTTTGTACTGGCAAGCGGTGTGCCGGTGTACGGCGGCTTTGCCGGCAATCCCGGTTCTGAAGGCAACCGGGAGGCACGCAATCCCGACCTGTATCCGTCGGTGCTCGACGGTGACATAGACAACGATAACACCCTTGCCAATAATGTGTATCATGTGGTGATAGCCGCAAATGCGGACAGCAATACGGTGCTGGACGGATTCACTATACAAAATGGAAATGCCGATATATCCGGCATCAGTGTAGTTCCGGTGGACGGTTATTTTATATTTCGTGGTCATGGGGGCGGATTGGTGCTGGGGGCCGGCAAACCGCTGATTCAGAATATTGTGCTGCGCAACAACTTTGCGCACCAGGGAGGAGGTGTTTACAATTCAGGCTCTTCAGCCATCATCAGCGGGGTTACTTTTCAAACCAACCAGGCAAATGCCAACGGCGGTGGCTTCTACAATTTCCAGGGAGCGCCCCTGGTGGAAAACTGTATTTTTCAACAAAACCAGGCCAACAGTGGTGGCGGAGGCTGGTACAATCTGGCCGACAGTCCGGTGATAAGCACAACCACCTTCATCGCCAACGAGGCCGTCAACGGCGGTGGCTTCTACAATTTCCAGGGAACGCCCCGGGTGCAAAACTGCGTCTTTCAGTCCAACCACGCCTCCGGACTGGGAGGCGGCTGGTTAAATGCCGATCACAACCCGGTGATAAGAACAACCACCTTCACCGCCAATCAGGCTGTTAATGGTGCAGGTTTTTATGTGCAGGGCGGTATGCCCCAACTGGATAGCCTGGAATTTAGCGGCAATATGGCCGTTCCCACCACAGCCAGTTCTGAAGACGGCTTTGGGGGCGGGCTGTTCAATAATGGTCAGAGTATCACATTGACCAATACACGCTTTTTGCAGAACAATGCCCGGCGTGGCGGCGGCATCTATAACCAGAATGCCAGCGCACAATTTATAAACCTGGTTGTGGCCGGCAATACGGCTGAAACAACCGGGGCAGGAATGGAAAATAATGGAGGCGCCCCTCTGATCATAAACAGCCGGTTTACCGGCAATGGCGCACTAATGGGCGCCGGTATGTACAATAACAACGGTGACCCGATGCTGGTACATGCAACCATTTATGGAAACCGGGCGTATTTCGGTGCAGCCGCCTACAACATCAGTGGCACTTTTTCGGTCAGGAATTCAGTATTGCGGGGTAATGAATCTATCCAGGGCGGAACGCCTGCAGAAGGGAGTTACTCCTGGTACTTTACTGTGGTAGACGGTACGTACTACGGACCGAACAATGGATTTACACAACCGGTGTCGGTGAATGATGATGCTGACCTGTTCCTCAATCCCCGCCCGGCAGCAGAAGCGCCTACCGTGGCAGGCGACTATCGCCTTGCTGTCAACTCGTGGTTGATTGATAAAGGTGCTTATTCCGTTTTCGTGGCCGGACAAACACCTGATTTATCGCACATAACTACCGACCTCGGCGGCAGTCCGCGCATTGCTGGACCTTCCCCCGACCTGGGCGCCTATGAATTTGACGAAACGACACTGCCGGTAACCCTGCTGTATTTCAACGCCGCAGCCTACAACGAACGCGTGCGCCTTAGCTGGGCAACATTAATGGAGCAAAACAATCATCATTTTGAAATAGAGCACTCAACTGACGGTAATCACTATACGTTATTGCACACTGTTAGCGGCGCCGGCAATTCCACCACACCGCAACAATACCAGGTTTTTCACAACAACCCTGCCGTGGGAGTGAATTATTATCGCCTGAAACAATTTGATCTCGACGGCCGGATGACCATCCATGGGGTGCGGATGGTGGATTGGAACGGTGACAATACCCATAAGGTGCACGTGTATCCCAACCCTGCACGGAGCGCCTTCATGGTTTCGTTACCAGGCCTGTCGGGCCGCGTACAGTTGCAACTGGTAGATGGGGCAGGTAATATTGTGCATCAGCAAACTGCACAGCTTACTTCTAATACATCTCGCATTGCCGTTCAACCGGCACGTGCGCTGCCACAGGGTATGTACATACTGCATATTACTGGTGAACAGTTTAATCGTCAGCTGAAGGTAATGATAAGATAGTGCAGGATTAAGTATATAATATGATTCATATACCTGTGCCGGTTTAGCTGTTCGCTGACGGTTATGATAAAATAATGGAGGATTGGGTATGTAGAATTATTCACAAGCCTGTACCGGTATTGTCGGCTGAAGGTCTTGATAAGATAGTGCAGATTAGTTATGTCGAATCATTTATAAACCCGTACCGGCATAATCGTCAGTTGAAGCTTATGATAATTGCGCAACAATAGTTATGTAAAATTATTCATATACCTATACCGGTTACTAAATGTATAATTGAAGGATGCTGCCCAACGTCCCGCCTGCACATAAGCGAATAATTGTCGGGAATGACCGGCTATTTGTCTCCTATGACTTTCTCACCGCTATTATAACGCGTAGTATTGTCAAACATCAATAACCCAACGCTTATGCGGTCTCATTCTTTGGCAGCCTTCCTGCTCCTGTTTTTCTTACCCGCTGCGGCGGCTGCGCAAACAATATGGTATGTGAAGGGCAATGCTACTGGTTTGAACAACGGCACCTCCTGGGACAATGCCTTTATCCAACTGCAGCCAGCCCTCAACACGGCGCAGCCCGGTGACCAGGTGTGGGTAGCAGGTGGTATTTACCATCCTCAGCAACCGGCGGATGGCGTTAGTACCATTCCGCAGGACCGCGCTTTTGTGCTGCCTGCCGGAGTGAAAATTTACGGCAGGTTTCAGGGTACCGAGCCTGCAGGTTTCGATCTCTTGCAACGTTCATTTTTACCGAAAACAACACCAGTGAAACATTTGGTGGCGGGTTGGTGAACATTAGCGGCAGCGTACAGATGATCAATTTTATAATGCGGCAAAATAGTGCGCAGTATGGAGGGGGAGCTGGTGTGGATGGAGGCGATTTCATTGCGTTAACCAATGGACTGATCGAAAATAATTCCGCCTCAGAACTTTCCGGTGTGGGTGGTGCATGGTTTTCCACATCTGGCCATCCTGTTCTTACCAATGTCACCGTGGTAAATAACCGCGCAATGAAGGACTGTGGGGGGTTGGCCGGGGATAACTTCCTTGTTCGCAATTGTATTGTCACGGGAAATACTATTCCTGCCGGTGCTTCAGATATAAACGGGTATGCACCAAAGATCTTCCGGTCAATAATCGGCAATGATTTTTACAAGGATGCAACTACAGTAACTCCTGGTTTCGTTACCAAACCCCTGTTTCGCGATGCAGCCGCAGGTGATTATAATCTTGCCTATAACAGTGAGGCCATTAATGCAGGCGACAATAGCTGGTATGATATGGGCGGAAGTCCCGACCTGTCGGATATCCGGACTGACTATAATGGTACGCCACGGATTATTGGCAATGTGGTAGACCTGGGTGCTTTTGAATTACCTGTACAGCCCGATGCTGCAGGCATCCTGTATGTGAATGGAAACGCATCGCCCGCTTCACAGGTTGGCAATAACTGGAGCAGCCCGCTGAAAGAACTGGGCGATGCATTGGCTTTTGCAAGGATTATCAATAAAGATTCACCGAAACTGGTAAAACAGATATGGGTAGCTGCCGGAACTTACCGCCCGATGTATACGCCGGCGGCAACAGATAATATCGGTGCGCCCGCTACTGATCGCGATAAAACATTTTTACTGGCCCGGGGCGTGCAGGTATATGGTGGCTTTCCCGGAACGCCCGGCACCGAAGGTGATTTTGCCGGCAGAAATTGGGAATTGCACCCGGTTGTGCTGGATGGCGATGTTGATGCCAACGCATCGCCCGGCGGGAATGCCTATCACGTAGTGGTGTCGGTGTTTACAGACAGCAATACCGTACTGGATGGATTTGTGATACAAAATGGCAACGCCGATGGGAGCCAACCGGCTGACCGGCTAATAGTTGAAAGTGTACCGGTTTTCCGAACCAGCGGCGGAGGCATATTCATAGCCTCTACCATCTCAGGCAGCGGCGTTCCCCGCTTTGAGAACCTGCGTGTTATTAATAACATCGGAAGAATGGGCGGCGGCTGTTTTAACACCGGAGATAATGTATTCAGCAGGATAACATTCGAAAACAACCACGCAATTGAACGAGGAGGAGGTTTGTACAATCGTTTGGGACCGGCCCGGTTAGCTCATTGCCGGTTTTTGAACAACCGGGCAGACAATCAGGGCGGCGGCTGGTATAATCTGTTTGGCGACCTGGTCATTACAGCCTCCGAATTTACCGGCAACCAGGCCATCAATGGGGCCGGGGGGTACATCAGTGATGGTACACCCCGGCTGGACAGCCTGCTGTTCTCGGGCAATACTGCCATCCCTACCACTGCCAGTTCAGAAGACGGCTTTGGTGGCGGGCTTTATAATAACGGATGGGATATCACCTTGACCAATACACGATTTTTACAGAACAATGCCCGGCGTGGTGGTGGTATATATATCGCAAATGGGAGTCCTCAGTTGGTTAACCTGTCGTTAGCCGGCAATGGGGCGCAGACAACAGGGGCCGGGATAGAGAATAACGGAGGCAATCCGGTTATCGTCAACAGCCGCTTTACCGGCAATGTATCGTTATTGGGCGCTGGTCTGCATAACGAAACAGGCAACCCGGTGCTGGTCCACGCCACCTTTTCCGCAAACAGGGCTTACCAGGGAGCTGCTGCATTCCATAACAGCGGTACTTTTATTATCAAGAATACTGTGGTACGGGGCAATGAATCCCTTCAGACAGGAACTTCTTTGCAGGGATCATTTTTGTTTTCCTATACGCTGGTGGATAGTACCTTCTATCGTGCTTTCAACGGCATTAATGAAACGGTCACCCTCAATGATGGCGACCTGTTTCTCAATCCCCGTCCGGCAACAGAAGCGCCTACGGTGGCAGGCAGTTATCGCCTGGCCGAAAATTCCTGGCTCATCGACAAAGGCGATGCCAATGTATTCCTGCATACACATTCACCCGACATCTCGCATATTATTACCGACCTGGCCGGCAGTGTGCGCCAGGCGGGCTCCACTACCGACCTGGGCGCCTATGAATTTGATATAAATGCTTTACCGGTATCGTTACTTTATTTTAAAGCCGCTAAGTACAACGATCGCGTGCGACTTACCTGGGCCACTGCTATGGAACAAAACAATCATCATTTTGAAATAGAACACTCGACTGACGGAGAGCAATATACGCTGTTGCATACGGTAAGCGGCGCAGGCAATTCCACTTTTACGCAACAGTACGAGGCTTTTCACGACGCCCCTGTTGCGGGAAAGAATTATTATCGCCTGAAGCAATTTGACCTCGATGGCCGGATGACGGTCCATGGCGTGCGGATGGTGGATGGGAACAGGGAAAATACTGCAACAGTTCTGGTATATCCCAATCCCTCGCCGGGAGGTTTCCAGGTTTCATTGCCGGGGTACCCGGGCGGTATCCAGTTGCAGCTGGTAGATGGAGCGGGTAACATCGTACATCAGCAAACTGCACAACTTACCCCTGCAACTACCAGTATACCTGTGCAACCGGCGCGTCATCTGCCGCAGGGCGTTTATATACTGCGCATTACCGGCGAACATTTTAACCGGCATTTAAAAGTGTTTGTACAATAGTGCAGGCAGGAGCATGTATATTTGTTCATGCGGTATCTGTACCTCTCACTCGTTGTTTTGCTGTTTGTAACTGCCGGCCGCAAGCCGTATAAAAAGATCGTTATTACCGGACGCGCCCAGGGCACCACCTATAGCGTGATTTACTTTGCGCATGACAGCACGGTAACTGCTCATCAACTGGACAGCATATTTCGCGCTATTGATCGTTCGCTTTCTTTGTATCAGCCCGGTTCACTGATCAACCGCTTCAACAATGCCCGGCGTAGCGTGGTGGCTGATCATCATTTGCGTGCAGTGGTGCAAAAAGCGATTGAAACCTATCAACAAACCAACGGCATCTTTGATATCACCGTGCATCCGCTGGTGCAGGCCTGGGGTTTTGGTGTGAGACAAACAGACAACCTGCCAGACACAGCGCAGCTACAATCCATCAAACAATGTGTAAGCACATCCTTGCTGCAATGGAAAGGTAACCGGCTCACAAAAGCAAAACCCTGCGTGAAGATAGATCTGAATGGCATTGCACAAGGCTACACCGTAGATGTACTGGCAGACTTCCTTGAACAAAACGGCATTCACCACTACCTGGTAGAAGTGGGCGGGGAAATCAGGGTAAAAGGAAAAAAACTGCCGGGCAATGAACCCATGAAGATCGGCATTGAAGCGCCGCCCGCTTCCATATTTGAAGCAACTTCCCTGCAACAGGTGCTAACGCTCGATAGCGGCGCTATTACCACTTCTGGCAGCTATCGTAAATATTACGAAAGCAAAGGACAAAAGATCACCCATCTGATTGACCCGCGTACCGGTTTTCCCACACAGAATGAATTGATCAGCGTAACCGTCTATGCCCGCGATGCCATGACGGCCGATGCCTACGACAATGCCCTGATGGTAATGGGACTCGAAAAAGCCCTCCAGTTTGTAGATGCGCGCAACGATATAGCCGCCTACTTCATCTATCGCAAACCTGATGGCCAGGTGGCCGACACCGCCAGCAGACAATTTCATATGCTTTTGCAACGCTGATTTATTAACTTTAAACCTGGCATTATTTATCTATCCCTTTCACTATGAGCAGGCGAAAATTTCTGAAGCAGTCTGGCATCCTGGCCGGAGGTCTTTTGTTGCAACACTCCTTATTGCGTGGTATGAGCAACGCTCTTTACGAAAAAACCGGTATCGCCATTATTGGCGCCGGTGATCGTGGCAATGGTATTTTGAGCGTGCTCCATGAGCTTTCTGACCGGTTTACCATTACCGGCATTTGTGATGTGCTCGATTTTCGCCTCGATCGTGCAAAGAAAAAATACAGTGGCAGCAATGTGATCATCACCAAAGATTATCGCCGCATTCTGGATGATAAAAACACGCAGGCCGTCGTCATTGCCACGCCGCTCAGTGAACATTTTCATATTGCCCGCGATGCCTGGAAGGCCGGCAAGCATGTGTTTCTCGAAAAAACCATGACCTACAATATTCAACAGGCTTTGGACCTCGTTGCCCTCGTAAAGGAAAAACCGGGACAGGTGTTGCAGGTAGGGCACCAGTATCGCTCCACTCCCTTATACTTCAAGGTAAAGGAGATGATTGAAAAAGGGGTGCTCGGTAAGGTAACGCAGATTGATTGTCGCTGGGACCGCAACTGGAACTGGCGCAGGCCCGTGCCGGCAGGTTATACAGATAAACAGATCAACTGGCGCATGTACAAGGAATACTCCGGTGGACTGCCGGCAGAATTGTTGTCGCACCAGATGGATTTTATCAACTGGGCCTTCAACACCCATCCTGATGAAATCATGGGCACCGGCGGCATCGACTATTATAAAGACGGAAGAGAAACTTACGATAATGTACAAGTGGTTTTGCGTTACAGCAAAGACAATATGATCGGAAGTTTCGGCGCCACCTGCGGCAATGAACGCGACGGATATATTTTCAAGATCAAAGGCACCAAAGGCGCTGTACACCTCCTGGTAAGCGAAGGCATATTCTATCCCGAAAAAGAAGCCAAAAAAGCGTTAACAACGGTAGATGGCGTGGCCGGCGCTACCAAAATAGAATGGCGGCAGGACGGTGGTATCCCTATCCTCAAAGAACACACGAAAGACGGTACCTGGTATGCGCTGCGGGAATTTCATGATTGTATTCAAAACAAAAAATTACCGGCCAGCAATGTATATACCGGCGCCACTACTGCCTGCTGTGTGCATTTAAGCAACCAGGCTATTTTCAACCATACCATCGAACAATGGAAAGATAGTTTCAATTTTACGGCGTGAGAACAGGCTGCGGCAAAGCTGCAATAGGGTATAACAGGAATATACCTTTCAGCGCTGCTGTGATAATGATTCCTGCCCGTTTTCTAGCTCCTGTAAATGAGATAACTATAACTTAATACACACTTCACCCGCACTACATATCTGTGCATTTCTTTTGCCCCGCGCGGTAAAACGCTTTTTTCTTTGTGGGGAAAAAAATTATTTTGCTTACCAATGATGCTTTCCGGCATCGTTACAATCACGGATCATGATAGATTTCAAAGAGGTGGCCAGCCTCCAGAAACTAATTGCTTTATCTGACGATGAGCCTGCCTATGTGCGATTGTATCGCATATATTTCACGCCATTGCTCTATTTTGCCTGTTCCTTCGTGCGGTCGAAACAGGTAGCGGAAGAAATTGTGTCGGATGTATTTCTCCAGGTATGGCGTCACCGTCAGAAGCTGGATACTATTGAAAACCTCACTGTTTATTTATATACCTGCATACGGAACCATTCCCTCAATTATCTCGAAAAACAGAAAAGGACCCTCACCTGGCTGTATGATGAAGCCAGTCTGCAACTGCCCAGTACCGCTGCCGATCCGGAGCAATTGTTCATCACCAGCGAGCTCATGCGCGAGATGGATATGGCCGTGCAGCAACTGCCTCCCAAATGCCGCCTCATTTTCAAGCTTATACGCGAAGATGGTTTGAAGTACAAAGAGGTAGCGGAAGTGCTGAACATTTCAGTGAAAACCGTTGAAGCACAGATCGGTATCGCTATGAAAAAGCTGAGTGAAGCTATTCAGCCGCATACGGGGGAAAAAAATAGGTTGAACTTGCGGATAACGAAATAAACAAGCGGCGTACGCTTTGATGAACCGTAGGATGAAAGGGCAAAAAATCTCGCAAAAAATCTCTCCTTCCTTTTAAGGGTGTCTCTAAAAAATCCTGTCTTACTTCCCACAGATTGCTCAATTCAAACCTTATTCCATATACTACGCCAATGGAACAAAAAAGATTGTGGGAATTAGTCGGAAAAAAGATCGCCGGCGAAGCGGATCCTGCTGAATTGGAGGAACTGAATCGCCTGCTGGAAAAATATCCGGATGCCCTGTACAGCCTGGAACTGATCGGACATTACTGGAAGTCATCGAAAGAGCATATCGAGTTCAAGGAAAGAGAGGCGGCGCTGGAAAAGCATATGCAACGCATTCGTGAAGAGCAAAGCGTTGCTTCATTGCCTGCTTTGGATGAAGATGCCACCATCGAAACCGGCCGTTCCAAAAGAAAGCTATTGTATCGCGTCAGTGCTGCTGCCGCCGTGCTCCTGCTGATTGTGGCGGGGTATTGGTACAGGCAACAGCCTGCCGTGGAAGAATTACCTATGAAAACGCTCACGGCAAGCCATGGTTCCAAAAACCATTTCATACTGCCGGATGGCTCCAAAGTGTGGTTGAATGCCGGTACCACGGTAACCTATCCCATGAGTTTTGAAAAAGACAGTGTAAGAAGGGTATGGTTGTCCGGTGAGGCTTACTTTGAGATCAGGCACGATGAAGCCCATCCTTTCTGGATCCATACGCCGCAAATGGATATTCGAGACCTGGGCACTGCTTTCAATATCAAGGCCTGGCCTTCCGATGAAACTGCTGAAGCCACGCTCATTGAAGGCGCTATTGAAGTAAAACCGAAGCATGCTGATGACTTTGCCATACTGACCAAACCCAATGAAAAAATTGTGGTATACGCAGCACGGGAAAAACAAGTGGCGCCCACGGGCAGGCCCGACCATGTTACGCAGATCGAAGTGATGAAACAGCCTTTTACCATTTCTGTAGCGGCGCCCAAGGTTGGTGACAGCGTGCTCGCAGAAACAGCCTGGATGAAAGACATACTCGTGTTTCAAAACGAAACCTTCGAAGAACTGGCCGTGCGCATGGAAAGATGGTACGACATAACGATCAGCTTTGAAAATGAAGGCCTGAAAAAAGTTCGTTTGAACGGATCGTTTGTCAACGAAACTGTAGAACAGGCATTACAGGAATTGCAATTAATAAGGCCCTTTACCTACGAGATAGAAAACGGAAGGGTGGTTATTAAATAAATCAAAACGAATGCTGCCTATGATTTTTTAACGAATGCTGACTTACACGAAATGAAAACGGGAAATGCTTGCACCATTTCCCGCCGCTAAAGTTATGGAACCCATGCTGTGAAGCCGTGGTTCCCATTGTTGAACTTTAAACTGACTGTAAAAGTATGAAAAAATTCATACCAGGGAAATTGTTTGCCTGTCCCGGTAGTTTTTCCAAAGCGCTGATCTTTATGAAAATAAGTTTCGTTCTGCTTTTTGGTTTCTGCCTGCAGACCGCTGCGAAGGGATATTCACAGGGAGATGTGAAGATTACGCTTGAATTAAACGGCGTAAAGCTGAGCAAGGCTTTAAGCGTTATTGAAGAAAAAAGCGGCTACCGGATTCTATACAGCAACGATGACCTGCCGGCTTCGCGCATTGTACACATTCAAGCGCGCGAAGAACTACTCTCTGCAGTGCTGGACAAACTGCTGGCCGACGCCAACCTCCAATACAAAATCTTCGACAACACACGCGCCATAGTCATTTCTTCGGCAGTACAAAAACCGGATGCCGTTATTCATATTTCCGGTAAGGTAACCGATGTGGGCGGCAATCCGCTGGCAGGCGTTACCATCAAGGTAAAGGATACCCAGCTGGGAACTGTAACCGATGCGCAGGGCGCGTTCGATTTGCGGTTTCCCGATGATGTATCTTCTGTGGTAGTGTTCAGTTATGTAGGATTTCAAACAAGAGAAATAAAAGTAAAAGACGGACAGAAATTACATGTAGTGCTGGAGCAGGCTGCCAGTGGTTTGGATGAAGTGATCGTGTTGGGCTATGGCCGTCAGAAAAAGGTTTCGCTTACGGCAGCGGTTGCTTCTATCGGCGGCAATGAACTGGTGAAAGCGCCGGTGGCCAACATCAGCAATACCCTGGGCGGCCGTGTGGCCGGTATCATTTCAAGACAGGCCAATGGCGCTCCCGGTGAAGACAACGACCGCATCCAGATTCGCGGAATCGGCACCACCGGTAATTCGGCCCCGCTGGTAGTGGTGAATGGCATACCAATGAGCTATAACCAGCTCAACCCGAATGAAATTGAAACAGTAACCATTCTCAAAGACGCAGCCGCAGTAGCGCCCTATGGTCTCGCCGGCGCCAACGGCGTAATACTCATCACTACCAAAAGAGGCAAGGAGGGAAAATTTACATTCAACTACGATGGCTTCTACGGGTTCCAGCGGCCCACCAACATGCCCGACTTTCTCAATGCCTATGAGTACGCCTCCATGTACAACCAGGCGCAGATCAACGACGGCAAACCACCCACCTTTACCGAAGAACAGTTGCAACGATTTAAAGACGGTACTGACCCCGACCACTACCCGAATACTGACTGGATTCGCGGAATACTGAATTACAAAGCGCCCATCACCCGTCACACGCTTTCCTTCTCGGGTGGCACACAAAAACTCCGCTTTTACGGCAACCTGGGTTATCTCTACCAGGAAGGGGTGGTGTCGCCCATCAATCTCAAACGCTACAACATGACCATTGCGGTGGACGCTGAAGTGACCAACACCACCACGGTTTCTATCGATATCAACGGTTCTGTTACCCAAAACAATGCCCCCGCAGCCATCGGCGGCGACGATATTTTTACCAACGTAACGGAAATACCACCCATTTATCCCTTGAAGTTCAGCAACGGGTTACCTGCGCACGCGCTTTGGGTAAACATTTATGAAAGCGGCTACAACCGCAACCGGAACAACATGCTCAACTCCAAGCTCACCATTGAGCAGAAAATTCCATTTATACCCGGTTTAGCTTTAAAGGGCGCCATTGCCTATAACAAGAATTACGTGCTGGGTAAAACCTGGACCTTGCCGGTCACTTTTTATGCATTGAATGCAGACGATGAAATGGTGCCCACCCAGTCGGGACCACCGGCACCCCGTTTGTCGCAGTCTTTCCAGGACAATCAGCGACTGATTACACAGGCGTACATCCTGTACGAGCGTAGTTTTGGCAAGCACAGCATCAACGCGCTGGGCGTAATGGAAACGCAGAAAGGACAAACCCAGCAGTTCTCCGCAGGCCGCATCAACTATGCCGTGGAACTGGATGAACTGAATTCGGGCAGCAGCAATAAAGAAGATATGGAAAATGGCGGCGTATCGCGCAACTCCGCACAGGTGGGTTGGTTGTACCAGTTGAACTATGGTTTTGCCAACAAATACCTTGTAGGACTGAGCGGCCGCTACGACGGGCATTATTATTTCGCGCCCGGCGAACGATATGCTTTCTTCCCTGCCTTTTCGCTGGGATGGAATCTTGCCGAAGAGCATTTCATCAAAAACAACTATCCCTGGATTGATTACCTGAAATTGCGCGGTTCTTACGGTATTTCGGGTAACCTTGCCGGAGATCCCTTCCAGTATCTTGTATCATATGGTTTAGGCGACAGCTATATATTTGGCGGCACTTCTCCGCAGCAGGTGCAGGGTATTTTTGAAAATGCTCAGGCCAATCCCTCCATTACCTGGGAAACCGCCAAAAAAACAAACATTGGCCTGGAAGGTACTTTGTGGCGCGGTAAACTCGGCTTCTCCGTGGATGTGTGGCGGGAAAGCCGCTCAGATATGCTCATCAAACCCGAAGCGGTGGTGCCCGAAGAGTATGGCATTGAAGTATCGGAAGTAAACGCCGGCATCATGCATAACCGTGGTATTGACGTTAGTCTGACCACCGCGCAACGTTTTGCCAACGGTATTCGCTTCAATGCGGCATTCAACTTTTCTTTTGCCCGCAACAAGGTGATACAGACTTTTGAAAACGCTTCTACTTTCAACAACCCCAACCGCCGCAGAACAGGTCGTCCCTGGAACAGCCAGTTTGGTTTGCTGGCCCTGGGATTGTACCAGGAAGAAGATTTTGAAGCAGACGGCGTAACGCTGAAACCCGGACTGCCCGTGCCCAGCTATGGGCCCGTACGTCCCGGCGATATCAAATACGCTGATCTGGCAGGCCCTGCCGGACCTGATGGCAAACCCACCGCACCGGATGGTATTATCAACGCCAACGATGAAACATTTATCGGCGACCCGTTGTTCCCGCAAATTATTTTTGGGTTGAACATGGACGTTAGCTGGAAAGGTTTTGACCTCAGTATGCTGTGGCAGGGTGGCGGAAAAGCAGCCGTGCGCCTGGCCAGTGAAATGGCCTTCCCGTTCTTTAACGGCGCCAAGGTGTTCAGGGAACAAACAGATTTCTGGACGCCGGAAAACCGCAATGCCAGCTATCCGCGCCTGTTACCGGCGCCAATTTCGAACAATACGCAGACTTCTTCTTTCTGGATAAAGGATGGAACTTATCTGCGACTGAAAACGCTCGAGCTGGGTTACACCATTCCCGATGCCATTTTGCAGCAAATGCATATGCGTTCGGTGCGCTTCTTTGTGTCGGGACAAAACCTGCTCACCTTCAGCAAACTCAAATTCCTCGATCCGGAATTGGGCAACCCACGGGCACGGTATTACTTCCAGCAAAAGATATTCTCTTTTGGCGTAAACGTTGGTTTCTGATTTCACTTCGACCTAAAATCATTGCTATATGAGATTACTATTTTTGATAGCTATCATTGTCAGTTTCGCTGCCTGCAGTGAAAAGAACCTTGAAATTGTTCCGCGTGATCGCCTGAGCGATGCCACTGTATGGAACGATGCGAAAACAGCCAACCTGTTTCTCAACGATATTTATAACAACCTCAATGCAGGGCCGTTCGTAACTACTTTTACCAACCAGCCCAGTGAGATCAGTAACGATCCGCTGGACAATTTCACCGACAACACCTGTTACGGCCCAGTGGCTGGCATTACTTCCGCCAAACTGTTTGATCCGGGCAGCTATGGCCCTTCCGAATCGTTGTTCCATCCCATGTGGGGCAATATGTACGATCGCATCCGCAAATGCAATCTCTTTCTCGAAAAAGTGGCTGACGCGCCTTTCGATGAAGCAGACAAAAAAGTAATGATTGCACAGGCACGTTTTCTTCGCGCGTATTTCTATAAGATGCTGATAGACCTGTATGGCGGCGTACCTCTCATTACAAAAGTGCTGAACAATAATGTGGATGGCGACGATATTTTTTATCCGCGCAACAGCTATGAAGAATGCATTGCTTTCCTGCAAACTGAATGTGAGGCTGCCTATGCTGATCTGCCCTTGAAGTGGACAGGTAAAGATGTGGGGCGTGCTACGAAAGGAGCTGCCCTGGCACTGAAAGGGGAAGCAGAACTCTATGCCGGCAAATGGGAACAGGCTGCTGCCACCAATAAAAAGATCATTGATGAAATGGGCAACGGCATTGTATATGATCTCTTTCCCGATTATGCCGGGTTGTTTTACGCCAATAATGAAAACAACGAAGAGGTGATCTTCGATATCCAGTTTGCGCCCAACATCAAAACCAAACGCATCAACCAGTATTGGGGTGTGGTGGAATTGCCGAAAGGTGGCGGCTGGGGCGCTGCTTGTCCTACCCACGACCTGGTGGAAGAATACGAATTCATCGATGGCAAAACAGCGGCTGAAGGTTCTGCCTACTACGATCCTGCAAAGCCTTATGAAAACCGCGAAAAACGTTTTTATGCTTCCATCATTTACGATGGTTCTATCTGGCGTGGCGCCCCGGTGTATACACGCCTCGGCATTCCCAACAACAATAACGAGATCAGGCAGGGAGGCAATGGCGGTCGCACTGGGTATTTTATTAAGAAACTGCAGGACTCTACGATTGGTTCTACAGCAGCACAGGCAGAACTGGATGGAACAAATGTGATCGTGTGGCGCTATGCAGAAGTGTTGCTCAATTATGCAGAAGCACAAAATGAAGCTTTTGGTCCTGATCAATCGGTATACGATGCCGTGAACTCGGTTCGCGCACGCGCCGGGCAGCCGGCATTGCCAACGGGACTGTCAAAAGAAGAAATGCGCCAGAAGATAAGGCATGAACGCCGCATTGAATTTGCATTTGAAGGCAAACGTTTTTATGATATCATGCGGTGGAGAATTGCTGAAGAAATCTTTTCAAAACCCATTCATGGTATGGAAATAAAAGAAGAGAACGGGCAGTTGGTGTATAACAAGATTGTGATCCGAAACGTTCACTTCGATCCTTCCAAACATTACCTGCAGCCCATTCCGCAGGTGGCTATAGACCGCAACAGCAAACTGGTGCAAAACCCGAATTATAACTAAAGCTGCAGGAAAGAGGAATTGCAAGCCACAGGTTTCAGGTTGCGTAAGTAAGCTGAAACCTGTAGCCTGCCATTTGTATCCTATATCCAATTTACACTCATGCATAGAAAACAAATCCTGATGGTATTATCCGCTGCCCTGCTTTGCCTGCAGGCACAGGCGCAGCGTAAACCTAATATCATTTTTATACTGGCCGACGATCTTGGTTATGCGAGCATTGGCGCGTTTGGACAAAAAATGATACAGACACCGAACCTTGACCGGATGGCAAAGGAAGGAATGATACTGACCGATTTTTATACCAATCCCATCTGTGCCCCTACTCGTTGTAGTTTTATTACCGGCCTGAGTACAGCAAGATCGCTGGTGCGCGACAACTACGAACTGGGCGGCTTTGAAGACAGTACTGAATTTGGACAAATGCCATTGCAGCCTAATACGCTTACCATTGGTAAGGTGTTGCAGTCGGCCGGTTATACCACCGCCGCCTTCGGCAAATGGGGGCTTGGCGGGCCCGGATCACCCGGCGTTCCCTGGAAACAGGGCTTCGATTTTTTCTACGGGTACCTCGATCAGAAGCAGGCGCACAATTATTATCCTACGCACTTGTGGCGTAATGAGGTGTGGGAGCCTTTGCCGAATGCATATTTCTCAGCGCATCAACACCTGGGCGACAAGGACCCCGATGATCCTGCATCGTATGAAGCGTACAAAGGGAAAGTATATAGCTGTGATACCATTACCTCCGAGGCCATCAAATTCATGCAGCAGCACCGCGATAAGCCGTTCTTTATGTATATGGCTTACACGCTGCCACATGCGGCCCTGCAGGCGCCGGACAGGTTTGTAACGCCTTACCTCGGGAAGTTCGATGAGAAACCATACAAAGGCGGCTACCTGCCCAACCGCACGCCCAATGCCACTTATGCAGGGATGATTACTGCGCTGGACCATTATGTTGGACAATTGATGCAGCAGTTAAAAGAACTGGGGCTTGATAAAAATACATTAGTCATATTCACCGGCGATAATGGAGCGGGTGGCGGCGGCGCCAATGCCGATTACTTCCAATGCAGTGGCGCACTGCGCGGCAGAAAAGGATCATTGTACGAAGGAGGCATTCGCGAACCATTTATTGCCTGGTGGCCCGGAAAAATAAAAGCCGGCAGCCGTTCAGCTCATATAGCAGCCATTTGGGATTTGCTGCCCACCTTCGCCGAAGTAGCAGGCAATTACCCGGTGCAGGGTGTGGATGGCATTTCCATGCTGCCGGTGTTGATGGGAAAAAAACAAGCGCAACATGAATACCTCTACTGGGAAATTCATGGCCCGCGTGGTATGCAGGCCGTGCGGTTCGGTAAATGGAAAGCTGTACGTCGGGGTATCCATGCCAACCCGAATGGCCCCATAGAACTGTACAATCTGGAAGAAGATATTTCCGAAAAAAAGAATGTAGCCAACGAACACCCCGAATTGGTACAAAAGGCAGCTGCGTATATGAAAGCGCGGGAGCTGGCTGTGCTGATGGAGTGGAATTTCTATAAGCCGCCAGGAGCAAGGGAAGACAACGCCTTGAAATAAATTGATTGTTTGAGTATAAATATCATGAATATGCGAAAATATTTTCGATTAGTGAGTGTTTTGCTGATTACATTAAGCCTGGTGGGTGTAGCGGCATTTACCGGCAAGGAGGTAAAGGCTGACAAGTTTTTTACCATTACCCTGAAAAACGCGGGTGAGCTGCAAGATTTTTTTAAGTATACAGCAGAGCGCATTCCTTTTGTGAGCGCGCATCGCGGCGGAGCGTGTAAAGGATTTCCAGAAAATTGCATTCCTACTTTTGAGAATACCCTGCGTCATACCTGGGCCATCCTTGAGATAGATCCGCATTATACCAAAGACAGCGCCATTGTACTGATGCACGATGCCACCCTGGACCGCACCTCCAATGGCAGCGGAAAGGTGTCGGACTATACCCTGGAACAATTAAAACAATTCCGCCTGAAAGACAGCGAAGGCAATATAACCGGGTATGAAATACCTACGCTCGATGAAGCGCTGGAATGGGCAAAAGGAAAAACAGTGTTGGTGCTTGACCAGAAAGATGTGCCTGTGGAAGCGCGTGTAAAAAAGATTCAGCAACACAAAGCGCAGGCAAACGCCATCGTAATAGTATACAGCCTTGAGGATGCGAAGAAATGCTATGAAATGGATAAAAACATCATGATGGAAGTAATGATGCCTCACCAGGAAGCTATGAGCAAATTTGAAGCAACCGGCATTCCCTGGAGCAACATTGTAGCTTTTGTAACGCATACGCAGCCGTCTGACCCCACTATTTACGAGCAATTGCACCGGAAAGGAGTGATGTGCATCGTAGGCAGTTCCCGCACCATTGACCGGCAGTACCTGCGCAGTGAGCAAAAAGACAGGCAGGCGCTCACGGAAAAATACCAGTCGCTCATCCGGAGTGGGGCAGACATCATCGAAGCCGACCTGGGCATTGAAGCAGGTGAAGCCTTGATGAATATGGTAAAAGGCAACAGCAGCAAGAAAAAATATTTTACGGTAGCCACCCTTTCTCATTAAACTGAAATAGATACCGGCAAACCAGCGGTTACAATAACTGATGACTCTGAACAATAAGCATTTGGCAGCCGGGAATATGCTCCCGGTTAAGGCACTGATTAGTACAAATGAAAGCGATTTGTTGTCTATGCAACAAACTTCACTTTCAAACACAGTTATGCATATGAAACCCGTCCTCGTTGCCGTATTTTGTTTTTCCTTTTTGTATACCAGTGCCCAGACAAGGCTCATTACCAACGTGCAGGCCCGCAAAATCACCAGCCTGAACGGACAATGGCAGTACATTGTTGATCCCTATGAAACCGGTTACTACGATTACCGCTGGCAGGAACGCCGCGCCAACGACCGTGAAGCCTACTGGAACAGCGACGTACCAGATAATAAATCCGACCGGAAGGAGCATGGATATATCGATAAATATTCCCTCCGTGTGCCCGGCGACTGGAATTCGCAGGACGCCAAATTCCTGTATTATGAGGGAACAGTGTGGTATAACCGAAAATTTGATTTTCAGAAATCAAACTCGTTTAATAAGGTGTTCCTGCATTTCGGCGCCGTGAATTATGAAGCCCATGTATACCTCAATGGCGTTAAGCTGGGATGGCATAAGGGCGGATTTACCCCGTTCAATGTTGAAATACCCGACTCACTGCTGAAAGCCACTGATAACAGGCTGGTGGTTAAAGTGGATAACAAGCGCAAACGCGATGAAATACCCACGCTCAATACCGACTGGTGGAATTATGGCGGCATTACCCGCGATGTGCATTTAATTGAAGTGCCGCCGCAATTCATAGTGGACTACACCCTGCAGTTAAAGAAAGGCAGCACCAACGAACTGGCAGGCTGGATCAAATTCAACGAAGCCGTTAACACTAAAGTAGCTATAGAGATCAGGGAACTGGGATTGCGGCAGGAAATACCGGTAAATGGCGACAGCGTTGCTTTTGCGTTCAAGGCAAACAGTTTGCAATTGTGGTCACCGGAGAAGCCTAAGTTGTATTCGGTGGTGCTCAGGAACGGTGCAGAAACCATTACGGACAAAATCGGCTTTCGCACGGTTGAAACGAAAGGCGGCCAGATACTGCTGAATGGCAGGCCGGTGTTTCTCCGCGGCATTTGCATCCATGAAGAAATTCCTGCGGAAATCAGGAGAGCATATAGCGTACAGGACGCCGCTCGGTTATTGCATCAGGCAAAAGATCTCAACTGCAACATGGTACGCCTTGCGCATTATCCGCACAACGAGCATATGACGCGTATGGCTGACTCGCTGGGCCTGCTGGTATGGTCTGAAATCCCTGTTTACTGGACCATTGATTTTACCAATGCGGAAGTGCTGCAAAAAGCAAAGCAGCAATTGCACGAAATGATTACCCGCGATCGCAATCGCGCCAGCATCATCATTTGGTCGGTAGGAAATGAAACGCCGGTACATACCGCGCGCACAACTTTTATGACCGATCTGGTACGCACGGCCAAAGCAGTCGACAGCACGCGGTTAATATCCGCTGCGCTGGAAGTGCATCGCGTGCAGGGCGTAAATGTGGTGGACGATCCGCTGGGCCAGGTGACCGACATCGTTTCCGTGAATGAATACCTCGGCTGGTATGGAGGTGGATTGCCCGCTGCCTGTCGCAATGCCCAATGGGATATCCGTTACAACAAACCTTTTTTCATCAGCGAAACCGGCGCAGAAGCATTGAGTGGTTTTCATGCGGACAGTCTTACCCGTTGGAGCGAAGAATTCCAGGAATGGTTTTATCGTGAACAAATGGATATGATGCGTCGCATGCCACCCAATTTTGCCGGCATATCGCCCTGGATACTGAACGATTTCCGCTCGCCGCGGCGCAACAACCCCTGGTACCAGGAAGGCTGGAACAACAAAGGCGTATATGATCAGCAGGGGAGAAAAAAGAAAGCATTTTATGTGCTGAAAGCTTATTATGATGAAATGGAGAAAAAATACCAATGAATCTCAAAGGCAGGAAGGCGCAAAGGGTCACAAGGAACACGCTGTGGCCCGGTGGTTCAACAACCACATGCACGCCGGTATTTCGTTAAAAACCATTGCGCTCCTTTGCTTCTTTACGTTTACGTGCTTCAATACCTTAGCACAAAAACCGAACATACTCTGGATCATTGCCGAAGATATCAGCGCTTACATCGCGCCCTACGGCGATTCCACGGCTTCCACACCAAATATTAACCGCCTTGCCCGCGAAGGCATTCGCTATACCAATGCTTTTTCCGTGGCAGGCGTTTGTGCGCCGAGCCGTTCGGCAATCATTACGGGCATGTATCCTACCAGTATCGGTACGCACAACATGCGTACGCTGAAAGTATATCCCAACCTCGGTATCCCTGATTATTCCGTAGTGCTTCCGCCCGAAGTAAAACTGTTCCCGGAATTCCTGCGACGGAATGGTTATTACTGCACCAACAATGCCAAGCAGGATTATCAGGTGAAAACACCGCACACCGTGTGGGATGAAAGCAGTGGCCGTGCGCACTGGCGCAACCGGCAGCCGGGCCAGCCTTTCTTTGCGGTGTTTACGCTGGAAGTAACGCACGAATCGCGCATATGGACAAAAAAGAATGATCCGTTGCTGGTGCATCCCGATTCAGTGCCCTTGCCGCCTTACTATCCTGAATCGCCGGTAATACGAAAAGATGTGGCCCGCATGTACTCCAACATTATGGAAATGGACCAACAGGTGGGCAGGTTGCTGCAGCAACTGGAAGAAGACGGGTTACTGGACAGCACCATCATCTTCTGGTTTTCTGATAATGGAGGGCCATTGCCCCGGGGCAAAAGAGAAATTTATGATGCAGGAATCAAACTGCCCCTGATCATCAGGCTGCCCGGTAAAGAACGGGCAGGAACAACCGAAGATCGGTTGGTAAGTTATGTTGACCTGGCGCCCACTATACTCTCCCTCACCGGTATACCGGTCCCTTCCTACATGCAGGGACAGGCTTTTCTGGGCAGCCAGGCAAAGCCTCCGAGAAAATACATTTACGCTGCCCGCGACCGTATGGATTCAGAATATGACCGCGTGCGGTCTGTGCGTGATCACCAGTTCAAATACATTAGAAACTTTCACCCCGAGAAGCATTTTATGCAAAACATATCCTATCGCCAACAGATGGATATGATGAACGAATTGTTACGGCTGGAGCAGGAAGGGAAGCTGAATGCAGTGCAGCAGTTATGGTTTCGCAAAACCAAACCGCAAGAGGAGCTATACGATACGCACAAGGACCCTTATGAATTGCACAACCTGGCTGGCGATGCACGCTATGCAGCAAAGCTGGCCGAACTACGTGCAGCGTTGGAACAATGGATGCAATGGACGGATGACAAAGGAAGTATACCGGAAAAAGAATGGGTGGCATCCATGTGGCCGGATTTTCAGCAACCACAAACAAGTGGACCCGTGTTTCAGGCCACAAAAGAAAAAGTCAGCATCTCGTGCGCAACGGCGGGTTGCGTGATATCGTACCAGTTAGTTCCGAAAGGGCAGCGCCCTTCCAATCATTGGCATGTCTATACCGGTCCGGTAGCGATCAGCGCAGGACAAACACTATATGCCATAGCAGAACGTATCGGCTACAAAAGCAGCGCCATCAAATCATTTGAACTACCTCAATAAGCAATATTATGTCTGTACAATTTACCCGAAGAGCATGGACCAGGCTGGTGCTCAGTGGCATGGCCGGCGCTTTGTTGCCTGACCGTCTCAGTGCCAACAGAGAAAAAATAGCATTACCCAAAGGATTTGTACTGGGCGTACAAAGCTATAGTTTTCGCGATCGTTCATTGGAGGCGGCCATTAAGGCTATGAAAAAATTGGGGCTAACCAGTTGCGAGTTATGGGAAGGGCATGTAATTCCGCAGGAGATTTTCACGAAGCGCGGAGAAGCATTGCGCAAATGGCGCCTGGAAGTTTCTTTAGATTATTTTCATGCCATCCGTGACCAGTTCAACAAAGCAGGCATAGCACTGCAAGCGTACAATGGCACCATCAAAGACGGCACGTCCGATGAAGAAATCGACCGCACTTTTGAAATGACAAAAGCGCTTGGTACCAATGTGCTTACTTCTTCCGCCACAGTAAGCGTTATGAAACGCATCGATCCGTATGCCCGGCAACACGAGGTGATTGTGGCCATGCACAACCACGACAAAGTGCAACGTCCCAACGAATTCTCAACACCGCAAACGTTTGCGCGTGGAATGGAAGGACTTTCTGAATATATTCGTATCAACCTGGATATCGGTCATTTCACAGCAGCCAATTGTGATCCGGTAGACTATATGAAAAAAATGCACGAAAAAATTGTGTGCATACATGTGAAGGACAGGAAGAAGGACCACGGGCCACGAACACCATTTGGCGAAGGCGATACACCCATTGCGGAAGTGCTGCGGCTTATACGTGACAATCAATGGAACATACCCGCCAACATTGAACTCGAATATCCCGGCGACCCGGAAGTGGAAATGAAACGGTGCATCGACTATTGCCGTAAAGTGCTGGAAGCATAGTAAGAATAATTTATCATTATAAATGCAAGCTTGCTTATGACTACATTCCGTACGAAACAATTCCTGCTTGTTCTGTGCTGTATCCTTACCTGTTGGTGCACCTATGCGCAAAAAGATTCCCTGGCGCCCCGCTTATCCGATCCCCGTTCTTTTACCTGGATATTGCTCCCCGACCCGCAAACGTATAACAAGTTTGGCCGTAACCAGCCGATATTCCAGCTGATGACCGCCTGGATCAAAGACCAGCAGCAAAAACTTAATATTCAAATGGTGTTATGCGTTGGCGACCTGGTGGAGCAAAACAACATACAGCAGCCAGACAGTGTGAACGGCGATCAAACCAGTGTTGAACAATGGCAGGCGGTGTCCACCGCATTCAGGAAATTAAACGGAATAGTACCGTACATCCTGGCCACCGGTAATCATGATTATGGCATCAAAAGCGCCGAGAACCGTTATTCACAATTCAACAGTTATTTTCCGCCGCAATTCAATCCGTTAACGAAGTCAATCCTGGTAGAAATGGCGCCCAATGCGGAAGGCGTTCCTACGCTGGAGAATGCCTGTTATGAATGGAAATCGCCTTTCGGACAATCCTTTCTCTTCTTTGCACTGGAGTTTGCGCCGCGTAAGGCCGTGCTCGACTGGGCGAAGCAGGTGGCCGCACGACCGCAGTACCGCAACCATATTGGCGTCATGATCACACACAGTTACCTGAATTCGGATGGAAAGCGCATTGTAAAGGAAAAGTACAAGGTGAGCGATGCCAATTACGGCGAAACCATGTGGCAGCAATTCGTGCAGCCATCTTCCAACATCCGTTTTGTGTTCAGTGGCCATATCGGCAACAGCGATAAACATATTGACCAGGTGGGCTATCGTTTGGATACCAACGCAGCCAACAAAACCGTACACCAGGTGGTGTTTAATGCGCAACGCGAAGGAGGCGGCTGGCACGGCAACGGAGGTGATGGCTGGCTGCGCATCCTCGAATTTCTCCCCGATCAGAAAACGGTGAAGGTCTCCACCTTTTCTCCCTTGTTCTATATCTCGCCTTCTACCCGTCATTTGTCATGGCGCAAAGAATGGTACGACGAATTCACCTTAACGTATTAATCCTTGAAAAAAATCATGAGCAAAACATCCCATAAACAGACGCGCACGATTTCCCGTCGGAAATTTATCGGGCAGGCAGCTACCCTCTCTGCATTTTTTATTGTACCGCGACATGTATTGGGCGGCAAGGGCTATACTGCACCCAGCGACCAGATCACGCTGGGATTTATTGGAACAGGCCGGCAGGGAATCAACCTGCTTCATTCCTTTACACAAACCGGCGAAGCGCAGATTGTGGCGGCCTGCGATGTGTATGCGGCGAAACTGAAAAACTTCATTGAAAAGACCAATGCTTTTTATGCCGCACGTGCAGGCGGTGAACAGTATAAGGGATGTGATGCCTATACAGATTTTCGTGTGTTGCTGGAACGGAAAGATATTGATGCAGTGGTCATTGCTACACCTGATCACTGGCACGCGGTGCAGGTAGTGCAAGCAGCAAAAGCGGGAAAAGATATTTATTGTGAGAAACCGCTTTCGCTCACCATCGCAGAAGGAAAGGCAATGGTAAAAGCAGTTCGTGCATCCAGGTGTGTTTTTCAAACGGGCAGCATGCAGCGCAGCTGGCCGGAGTTCCGGCAAACAGTGGAACTCATTCGCAATGGTTATATCGGCGATATAAAAACCGTAAAAGTAAGTGTAGGCGGTCCGCCCGTTCCATATGCTCTGCAAGGACAACCGGTGCCGGAAGGGTTGGACTGGGACCGGTGGCTGGGGCCCAATGAATACCTGCCCTTTCATCCCGATATAGCGCCGCCATTGGGCGCCGACATATGGGCACGCTGGCGTTACTATACCGAATTGGGCGGCGGCGATTTGACCGACTGGGGCGCGCATATGTTCGATATCGTGCAATGGGCGCTGGATATGGACCGCAGCGGTCCGGTGCGCATTGTGCCGCCCGATGGAAAAGATCATGCACATCTCACCTTCTATTATGCCAATGGCATCACCATGACGCATGAAAATTTTGGTAAGAACCATGCCATCCGTTTCATTGGCTCGAAAGGACAAATAGATGTACAACGGCGTAAGCTGGAAACCATACCAGAGTCCCTGAAAGACCTTGTGATAACGGATACGGATAAGCGCGTGTACAAAAGCGAAAATCATTACAAAGATTGGTTACAAGCCATCCGTAACCGTACACAAGCCATCTGCGATGTTGAAACAGGGCATCGTTCGGCTACCATCGGCAATCTTGGCAATATTGCCTATGCGCTCAACCGTCCGCTGCAATGGGACCCGCGTAAAGAGCAATTCAAAGGCGATAAAGAAGCCAACAACCTGCTCGGTCGCAGGATGCGGCCGGAATGGTCCTTGGAGCATGTGTAAGGCGGTATACCATGTTACTTGTAGGATAAGATGGTATTGATCAGTCTTACCGGCACCATTACCCATTGGGGCCTGTTGTTGAGTTCGTAATTGAGGGCAAAAATGGCTCTTTCCAGCAGGTAAACCTCGAGAAGTGTGCGCAGGTCATTTTTATCTTTTGGAATAAAGGAACTTTCTGCTACAGTTTCGAGGTAGGCGTGTAAGAAAAACATCGACATATAATGCGTCCACAGTTCTGCATAGGGTGTTAATTTTTCTATGTCTTCCGGTCGAACGAGATTGCTCAGGAGGTTTTCATGCGCGGCATAATAGAACGAACGAATTAAACTGGCCACATCTCTCAGCGGCGATCGTTTGATGCGGCGTTCGCTGAAGCTGCGCGAAGGGTCGCCGCCAAAATGCAGGATGGATACGTCTTTCCCGGTAAACAGGATTTGCTCCAGGTGATAATTGCCGTGAATACGGATCTTGGTAATATCGTATTTCTTCGCAAATATTTTTTTGAGGCGTTGCTGCACTTCTTCTTTGCGTGCCAGCACTTCTTCTACCGCCTGTCGTTCCTGTTCGCCGAGGCGCTTCAGGTTTTTGGCTTGCCCGGAAAAGGTGGAACGCACCAACGGCTGCATGCCTGCAAACAGTGAGCGTTGGTAATGCAGGGAAAAATTTTCTGGCTGAAAAGCTTTGTTTTCGGTTGGCACAGCCAATGCTTTGTGCATTTCTCCCGTGCGCATGCCCAGTAAGCGGCCGGCTTCGCCTGCAGAAACACCCATAGCTTCCTGCACGGAAGCAGGCGCTTTTTCGTAAGGAACAGGATCGGTGAAGGTGCCAATCCATTCCAGTTGGGGCAACTGCTCTTTACTAAGGGTGAGCAATTTTTCATTGTAATCGTCCAAACGGTCCTGCATATACGCACGGGCGGTGCCGTGGTTTTCTACCAGTTCCTGCATCATGCCCAGCATCACGGGATGTTTATCCAGCTGCCAGGAAATAGAGCCGATGTATTTGGGAAAACTCCGGAAGCCGGGCTGCCTGTCGAGATACCGGGTGATTTCCGCGTCGGGATTCGGGATAACATCTACCTGCCGGTACATTTTCAGAAAGAACCGGTTGTCGTAAGTGATGGAAGCATGGCTTTGTTTATCGCTTACCAACCGCGCTTTGATGTCGGTATGCTCCTGCAGGTATTTTTTTACGTGGATGCTGGCGGAAAAAGCCAGTTCGCTGGTGCGCAGGGAAAGATCGTGTCCCCGGTCCATGCGGCCCAGCAACCATTGCGGCAGGGCTGAGGTGTAGAAAGCATCCACCAGCAGTCCCTCTTCGCCGCCCAGTTCTATCCGGCACAGCGCGGCGTGCGGATGCGTTTCATAAATTCTTTTGGCCGTTTCATCTTTTACCATGGTTACCATCAGCTGGTATAACTCCGGCAGTTCGGTTTCGTAAACGACTTCCAGCAACAGCAGGAAAACCGATTGCCCCGGTACGGGGATTTCGCCGTGACGCAACACGGTTACCCGTTTGTTCAACCGTTCTTTCTGTGTGAACCAGGGCACCTTCAACAGGTAAGCGGGAAAAACAATGTTTTGTAAATCTTCTATCGTGGATTCGTGTACAATTTCCTTCCATCGGTTGATGCGGATGAGTGGAAGACTTTCCGTTTTTTCTGCTTCCACCAGCGCTTTCTGGAGTTGGAACCAGTAATAGGTATAGGAATCGAGTGTGAGCAAATACAAATTGCTTTCCTGGATTACCGGGAATTTGTTTTTGCTGAATACTTCCACTGGCTGATAGCCTTTCCATGCACTCAGGTCAAGCTCTACGGCTTGCGAGTAACGCGACAGGTTCACCACCACCAGCATCACTTCGGATTCATAGGTGCGCGTAAATGCCAGTACTTTGGAATTCTCTGCATTGATAAACACCATGTCCCCGCGACTGAATGCCTTGAATTTTTTGCGCATGCCTATCATGCGTTTCATAAACCATAGCAGTGAGGAGGTGTTGCGGTATTGCGTTTCAACATTCACCGCTTCATAATGGTATTCCGGGTCGAGAATAACGGGCAGATATAATTTTTGCGGGTTGGTGTCTGAAAAGCCGGCATTCCTGTCGGGCGACCATTGCATGGGGGTACGCACGCCATCGCGATCGCCGAGGTACACATTATCGCCCATACCGATCTCATCTCCATAATAAATTACGGGCGTGCCGCGTAAAGAGAAAAGCAAACAGTTCAGCAATTCTATTTTACGCCGGTTGTTTTCCATCAGTGGCGCCAGCCGGTGACGGATGCCGAGATTGATCTTTGCTTTGGGATCTTTTACATACACTTTGTACATGTAGTCGCGTTCTTCATCCGTTACCATTTCGAGTGTGAGTTCATCGTGGTTGCGGAGAAAGATGGCCCACTGGCAGTTGTCAGGGATTTCGGGCGTTTGATCGAAAATGTCTGTGATAGGATAGCGGCCTTCCATTTGTAAGGCCATGAAGATGCGCGGCATCACCGGGAAGTGATAATTCATATGGCATTCATCACCATCGCCAAAATAAGCGGCAGCTTCTTCCGGCCACATATTGGCTTCGGCCAGCAATAAGGTGCCGGGAAATTTCTGGTCAACATGTTTGCGGAGTTTTTTCAGGAAAGCATGTGTTTCCGGTAAATTTTCGCCATTGGTGCCTTCGCGTTCGAAGAGGTAGGGAACGGCGTCGAGCCGGAACCCGTCCACGCCCATAGCTGCCCAGTAATCGATGATGCGAAAAACTTCCTGCTGTACCCTGGGATTATCGTAATTCAGATCAGGTTGATGATGAAAAAAGCGGTGCCAGTAATATTGTTTGGCTACGGGGTCCCAGGTCCAGTTGGAGGTTTCAAAATCCTGGAAAATGATGCGTACATCTTTGTATCTGGTAGGATCATCGCTCCATACATAATAATCTCTGTATACCGAACCCCTGGGCGCTTTGCGGGCGCGTTGAAACCAGGGATGCTGATCAGAGGTATGATTGATGACCAGCTCGGTAATGACCTTCAGTTTGCGCTTGTGCGCTTCTTTGATAAATTTTTTGAACTGGTTGATGGTGCCATAGGAGGGATTGATGTGGTAGTAATCGGCAATATCATAACCATCATCCCGAAGCGGAGAAGGATAGAAGGGTAACACCCACACCGCAGTGATGCCAAGGTCTTCGAGATAATCGAGTTTTTCCAGCAGGCCCTGGAAATCACCTATGCCATCATTGTTGCTGTCGCGAAATGCTTTGATGTGCAGTTCGTAGATGATGGCGTCTTTGTACCATAGCGGGTCGTCAATGTGTTTGGCTTTTCCCATATCCGATCATATTTCCCTGATAGTAAGAAAATAGTGTGCATAGGGGCTTTGGGGAAATGTTTCTACAGGATTAGTGGGATGTTACTGTAGGGGTAAAAAGTACGTGCAGCATTGACCCACAAAATTTCTTTACTGTCGGTAAGGGGCAGCTATTGAAGCGAAAAAAAAGTTTTGAGGCTAATCCTAATTTGCTTTGTAGCAAATAAATTTTCACTAAAAGACGCAGTTAATCTTTAGTACATCCAGCTACCAGCCCATCCCCCGCCAGCGGGGGATAGACTGGCAGTTGGATGCACCAGGTTACACCTTCGGTTCCCAGCCTTTTTCATATTCTCTTCTCCAATACTTCATTGCTTCTTTATCGTTCACTATATGCCCGTTCTTAGGGTCACAGTACAATGTGCGGCCGGTGCGTTGCGCAATATTCGCCAGATGGCACAACAACACACTCTTCGCTCCATCGTCAACAGGTGCAGTCAGTTTTGCATTACCCCGCACTGCTTCCACAAAATTGTTGAAGTGATAAAAATCCAGGTTGCCGCTTGCACTCACCGGGTTGGTTGGATCATGCTGCGCATCAGATTTCACTTCCTTCACCAGCTTATTGTTATAATCAAAAATCTTGTAATCATCATTGCCTCCATTCACCAACGTGCCTTTATCTCCATATAACACAAATCCACGGCCGGCGCGCTCTACCGGGAAATTATTACAGCTACGTCCTTCCCATGTAATAGCCTTGCCGTCGCCAAATTCAAAAGTCACAATCTGCGTATCGGGCATTTCCCAGTCATCTTTGTAAGCATAACGGCCACCAGCAGACGTAACTTTTGTTGGAAAGTCTACGCCCATAAACCACCGGCAGCAATCAATTTCATGCGTACCATTGTTGCAGGTTTCTGCGGTCCCCCAATGCCAGAACCAGTGCCAGTTGTAGTGTACCAGGTTGTCTTTATACTCTTTTCGCGGCGCCGGTCCCTGCCACAGTTCCCAGTCGAGGGTGGAGGGCACCGGTACTTTCTTGCCATAACCAATCGATTTGCGGTTATTGGCGTACCAGCCTTTGCCGAGGTATACATTGCCGATAATGCCTTCGCGCACCTGTTTTACTGCTTCAATGAGGTTGGGCATGGAGCGGCGCTGGTTGCCCATTTGTATGAGTTTGCCATATTTATGCATGGCTTCGGTGAGCAATTCTCCTTCGAAGGGATTGTGTCCGCAGGGTTTTTCTACATACACATGTTTGCCGTGCGTAACGCCCAGGATGGCCGCAGGCGCATGCCAGTGATCGGGCGCGGCAATGATCAGTGCATCGTAATCTTTTTGCTGTACCAGTTTGCGCACGTCTTTGATCACCGTGGGTTTACGGGCAGCAGTGGCAAACGGTTTCATTCCAATGGCAATCGCTTTGTCTTCCACATCGCAGATATAGGCTACTGCTACATTGGGCAGTTTGGCAAAACATTCGGCCAGGTAGGCGCCGCGGCTGTTCACGCCCATAACGGCAACGGTAACCTTATTGCTCGGCGCATTTTTGCCAAATACGGGGAAATTTAAAATGGTGATGCCTGCAGTTGCAATCGTGGTGTTTTTAAGGAAATCTCTGCGTTTCATATAGCGATTGGTTTTGGATGGACGCTAAAGATAAACAGTTTGGCAGAGATGGGAGATAGTAATTGTTCTAAAAGTAAGGTGGTGGGGAAGATAGATAGGAATATGGTTGAATGGCGCATGGGCCATCCAACCATGTAGTTACTTTATATTGATTCGCTTTTTTTACCTACAGTAATGACAGGTATGTTGGAACCGTACGACAATAATTTTCTCGTAATCCGGTTCCACCAGCCGGGCATGTGGAAGTCGCTGAATGGATTGGCCATGATGAGATCGGCATTGATGCGTTTGGAAAATTCCAACGTGCTTTTGGCCAGGTTCTTTCCTTCCAGCAGGAAACATTGCACCGGTATGGTGCTCAGGCTTTGCACTACTTCCAGCGTTTTGTTCAATACTACTTCGGCTGCGTTATCATCTTTGCGCAAGCTCACCAGGTACACGGTAGAGCGGAACGAACGCGCCAGTTGCGTGGCCAGCTGAATGCGGCGAACCGGTACATCGTTCGTAAGCGGCAGCACAATTTTTTTGAAATGGCTCACCAGTCCGCTTGAGCGAATGGCCAGTACCGGCACATTGGTTTTGCGGGCCAGGCGGCTTATGGAAACGGAAGAGAGAATTCGATGAATGAGATTGAACCGGGAAAGCCCGATCACCACCATATCCATCTCGTATTGTTCTATATAGCGGGTGAGCTCGCGGCTATGGCTGCCCTGCAGCAAACTGATTTCAATATTGCCTTCGCCTACGAGGTGATGTTTATAGCGATCTTTCAGTGCTTCCAGTTTCTTGCGCGCATTGTTGATGTCTACCGTGAAATCGTATGGCAGCAAATGCCCGGCATCGAAAGGCACAAAAGGAAGGAGGTTTTTCGATACCACGTGTACGAGGTGAATATTGCACTGGAAATTGTTGGCCAGTTCAATGGCTTTTGTGATAGCCCATTTGCTGCGGCCGGAAAAATCTACCGGCACCAGTATGTTGTACAGTTTCTTTGGCATAGTGGCTTGTTTTTAGAATTGCAATGGATCAGGTTACGCTTGCGTTCAAGCCAGGCTTAGTAAGGATTGGAAGCTGTGCTCCCGGATGTTTTGGTAGGCAATGGTTTCCAGCACTTCGTCTTTGGTGCAGAAAGAAAAACCTTTGCCCGCATGACCTACCATACAACGGTCGTCGCGGCTATCGCCTACAGCAATGCAATTTTTCAGCGGGACATTGAATTTTTCACAGGCATATACCAGCGCGTTGGTTTTGCAGTACGCATGACCGCATAAACTTTCCGGTGAACCAAAGAAATAGGAGGGCAGGGCTACTTCGCCGGTACATCTGCCTTCGAAGAACTCGAGTTGGTTTGCATAGGAAAAGTCAGCACCGATCTTCTGTCGAACATAATTTGTTACAAGGGTATAGCTGTTACTGATGATACCTACAATATAACCCTTTTGTTTCAAAGTACGCACCACATCTTTAATATCGGGCACCATTTGCATACGGCTGGCGATATTGAGCATTTCGTCCATGGTGCGCCCTTTCAGCAGCAAGCCGATGCGTTTGGTTAAGATAATAGGGTCTTTTTCCTGTGCGCGAAGGTCTTCCAGCTTCGCGGTGAATCCGAATTCTTTGGCGCATTCATCGATGGTACGGCCGAGCAGAATGGTATCGTCCATGTCGAAAATGGCCATTTTGTGAAAGCCGGACAATTCCTCCCGCAGGGTTTTGTTCATCTCGCGGTTGATCGTTTCGAGCGAATGGATCTCTTCTTCACTGATTTCTACATGGTTATGCCGGTGTGCTTTACTGATGATGGCGCGCGACACTTCCTTACTCATTTTGCCCAGTGCCTGCCAGGGTTTGCTTTTGTTTTCGATATAGCCGATGTTCACTTCTTTTACGCGGGCTTTCATCAGGTACATGTCGATGAGTATGCCGATGTCTACGCCATAATCGTTGAAGAAATCAATTTTTTCGAACAGTGATTTTTTTCCGGCAATCATACCGCTCAGGGGCTGTGAAAAATGAGCGAGACCGGGATAAAATATATTGAGCAGCGGCTTGGCTACCAGTTCCGTTACACGACCGGCATTGCGGGCGAAACTGCCTTTTACAAAATCGGCTTCGTTGTTCAGTAAGGGTTGTGCAAGGAGGGTGATGGTATCAGGGGGGTAGGGATCGATATCGCCATCCAGGAAGATGACCAGGTCGTTGGTGGCATGCCGGATGCCGTCTTTCATGGAAATGCCTTTGCCGCGCACCTGGCTGATAATGACGCGGGCGCCTGCAGCGGTAGCGGCTGCCACAGTATCATCTTCCGACTTATCATCCACCACAATTACTTCACTCACGGAAGGATGCTCAACACAAAAGCGAACCACATTGCCGATCGTTTTACCTTCATTCAATACAGGAATAACAACAGTTAGCATACTTCTTAAATGTTTTTCTGCGGTTGGTGAATCAATAGTTCGGATGGGATATCCGGTTAAAATGCAAAAGACGAACCAATAATGCAGCATTGCCCGGCACGGGTCTTCCGGCTGCGTATTGGCACGAAGGCTAATCAAAAAGAATATTGGCTGAAAATGTGGTTGTTACAGGGTTTTTCCAGGATGGTTATTCGTTGCCGAACCCGGTAATTTCTGCAGGAAATTTTGAATCTCGGTTAAATAACGATTAAAAGAGTATTAAAACTTACGAGCGTGAGTGAGTGGGTGCTAAACGGTTAATAATGAATATGTTATGAGGTGGTTACGGGTGATAAAAATTTACCAGATGTTATAGTGAAAAAGCGCTGTAAACAACTCAAAATCCGGCGTACCGCTTTCGTTAGCCTGGCTCTGGTGCGCGTTGCGCAGTGGTATAAAAATTGGCCGTAGTATTAAAACTAAAAATCCCTCCGGAGAGGGATTTCGTATGAGGGTTGGATTGTTTCGTTTTTAGTAGTCACGGTTGTAACCGCCACCGCCGCTGCGATTGTAGCCGCCTTTCTTGTAGCCGCCACCACCGCCGCCGCCGAAAGATCTTTTCTTAAATCCACCGCCGCCACCACCTTGTGGTTTGGGCTGGGCTTCATTAACGATGATCTTTCTACCGAGAATTTCGGAGTCGTACAGGCTGGTCAGCGCGTTTTGTGCTTCGCCGTCTTCAGGCATCTCAACAAAACCAAAGCCTTTGCTGCGGCCGCTAACTTTGTCCTTAACGATTTTTGCGGAAGTCACTGAGCCGTACTGCTCAAAAAGGGTTCTTAGCTCCTCGTCTGTCATTTGCCAGGAGAGGTTCCCTACGTAAATGTTCATTGTAACAAAATTTTAGTGTTCTGATAAAAACCGATAAATGCTTATAGTTGCTACGATGAACTGAGAGGAAACCAGGATATCAGGTAAAGCACTTCAGAACATGAGAACTAAGACATTAATCAACCATGAAGATAGGAAATAATTCCATTTAACCAATAAAATTATAACCGATATACTGCCCCCGAAAATGGCAGCAAATACGAAGCGTTTTTCCCTTGAATGTCTGGTAATTTTACTGTCTGCATGCCTGTATCAAAATAAAAAAACTGCCCGGCTGACCGGGCAGTTTTACTATTACGTTATAGCACTGTTTATTCTGCTACTACTTCAAATTCTACTTCTGTGGTGTGTCCGTTACCGAAGTCAATCGTAGCCTTGTAGGTGCCAAGTTCCTTCACGTCGTCGGGGATCTGAATTTTCTTACGGTCAATATCATATCCCTTTTGTTCGCGGATGGCGCGGCTCAATTGCAAAGAGGTAACGCTGCCGAAGATTTTGCCGCTGGTGCCGGATTTGGCGCCGATTTTCAGCGCGCCTTCCTTCAGTTTGGCAATTACTTCGTTGATAGCGGCCAGCATTTCCTGCTCTTTTTTCTGGAGCAGTTTCTTTTTTTCTTCCAGCTTTTTGAGGTTGGAAGGGCTGGCTTCTATGCCGAGTTTTTGCGGGATGAGGTAGTTGCGGGCATAGCCGTTACGCACCTTCACCACTTCGTTGGCGGCACCCAGATTGTCTACGTCCTGTATCAATATTACTTCCATGGTGTCCTCCTACTTTAAAAGGTCAGTTACATAAGGCAACAACGCCATCTGGCGTGCTTTTTTTACGGCCTGCGCTACCTTGCGCTGGTATTTCAGCGAGTTACCGGTTATGCGGCGGGGTAATAATTTGCCTTGTTCGTTCAGGAACTTTTTCAGAAACTCAGCGTCCTTGTAGTCAACGTACCGGATGCCATATTTCTTGAAACGGCAGAATTTTTTCTGGCGCTTCTCGGTTTTAATGGCGGTCAGGTATTTAATCTCATTCGATTTTGCCATACGTTAAGCCTCCACTGCTTTTTCAGTTCCTGTTGGTACGCCGCTTCTCTTTTTCTCATTGTACTCGACGGCGTATTTATCGAGTGCAGTGACCATTTGACGAAGCACATGTTCGTCGCGCAGCAATTGAATTTTCAATTGCTCATTGAAGCTGGATGGCGCTTTGTACTCCAACACCCAGTACAAACCAGTGGTTTTTTTCTGGATGGGATACGCCAGTGATTTTAGTCCCCAGGGATTTGAGTGCACTACTTCGCCTCCATTGCTTTTAATGAAGTCGATGTATTTTGTCTGGGCGGCTTTGTAGTCGTCGTCAGACAGCACAGGGGTAAAAATCACCATCAATTCGTAATTCTTCATTGATCCCTGTTTTTGGTTTACAATTAAAAAAATGGGTTGCAAAGATAATGGGTTTTAGTGAAAGGACAAGGAGTGGGGAGCTACAATTTTTGTGGGGGAGTTTTGTGGGAGGGGTTGAAAATCAATGGTTTTTGTGGTGGTTTTATTGGGGCGCGAAGGAAATACAGGAATCCAATGGCGCAGAATGATAAAAGCTATCAACAGGCAGTTGATACGAATGCCCATCAAATGATAAACAGACCAGGGTATGGTAATAAACGCAAAAAATGGCAACCAGCTTTTTGTTCAGTTGATAAGTAGTGCGTTGGAGGAGTTGGGGTTTTCCTTCAAACAAACGGGAGTTTTTCGGAGAGAAAAGAAACATGGTTTTGAAGAGATCCGTTACAGTGAGCTTGAACCAGGAATTAATGCAAAAATTTATACGGAAAGTTATGCAAGAAAGCGTATAGAGCCAATTGACGCTATTGGGGAAGAATGTTTTTGGCAAATGGAAGAACTATTCCGGCCGGGAAAAGACCATACTGTCGCCACCTTGATTTTTACGGCCTGTAGCGTAAGCGAATTTCAATTTGACCCTGCGAATATTAATAAGTGGGTGCATTACAAAGACAGGTATGAAGAAGCCGCCACAGAAGAGGGACTGGGTGTAATGGCCGATAAATTTTTGAACACCATTAAACAAAATGTTATTCCCACTTTGACAGGTATAATAACATCAAGACAGCTTTTATTAATGAAAAGCCGGAGTACTACTTTGAGGTTATTCATATGTTTTCCGGAGCTGGTCTTATGTTCAAGAAAATGATTATTGCAAAGCTGGCGGGTAACACAGCATATGAACAAATTTGCCAAGCCATGAAAGAAAGAATACTAAGAAGGACTGATGATAGTGAAAAGGAGAAGGCTTTGTACCTGTTGGTGTGGACTAATCTTTATGAAAAACTAAAAACTGTTGCACCGTTGAAGCATCCTGAATTGGAGTAGGGGGATTTGGTTTGCTGGCGGAATTGAGCTGTTCACTTGTTTGCCGAAGCTGGTCTTATGTTCAAGAAAATGATCATCGCAAAGCTTGGCGGTAACGATCAGTATGAGCAGATGTGCGAAGCAATGCGGAAATATATTTTGGATACAGATGTGGGTAAAGAAGAAACACAACTATACCTGGGGGTATGGTCAAAGCTTTGCGAAAGATTAAAAAGCGTGACGTCATTGGAAAAGCCTGAAATGGATTAGTTTCTGCAGGATGACCCCCGAATAACATACAGAAAAACCTGGCCCGGAAAAAATTTATTGGGAGAATTGCTAACTGAAATCCAGGTTCATTTCATGGGAGCGTATTGAGTGATAGTTTGTATAGCCGCAGATGTCCTTTAAATATGGACCAAATGCGGCATATTTACGTAAATTATGAATAGAATTCGGTGCTATGAATTTTAGATTAGTAAAACAATTGAAGAACGTTAGTGCTGTCGCTAGCATTAAAAATGGCAGGGTGTTCTACATATCCAAAAGATGGAATTTTGAAGTGGTAAAATTGGATGGGGATTTAACTCCGGAATTTATATGTAGCAACGCGGTAAACGCGACAACATATGAAGACTATATAAATATAACCACACGACCGCAAGACGGTCAGGTTAATGAATTGAAAATATATGACACGGTTTCAAATGAAATTGTTGGCAGCGCAAAAGATATTAATAGCTTTTTTTCTGTAAATAAAAATGCCTGCGAAATTTATTATTCAAAGAAAGACGGGGATGTTTATGGGATATACTGTTATAATTGGTGCGAAGAACGAACGGAATTTATGATGCAAGGAAAATTTTTGCTTTTCCCCAAGTACATAGAGCCTCTGCTGATAACGAGAGCAGAGTCCAATGTATGGCCTGATTATGTGATTGCATATGATGTGCGGAATCGTACCATCGTTTGGCAATATGACTGTAGGGAGGTAGGGAAACACTATGATTTTATGCGTAGGCAATGGTTAGACGGAAAAGTGAGGGAAATGATGGCAGATGCGCGCACCGTCTTGCTCCTTGTAGTAACCAAGGTTATTTGCCTGGATACCTTTAAAGGCACAGTGAATTGGATCTTTGAAAATCAAAAGGGCCTTGATATAATGGTGGCATACCTTGAAACTACCGGAGAAGTATTAGTATTTGATTCCACCCAATTCTATATTCTTGACAGGCTGAGCGGACAG
>CALCIN010000059.1 GCA_937961055.1 uncultured Chitinophagaceae bacterium
AATCAATGCCGGAATAAGCATGTAGAAAGCTTTTGGAGAATATGTTTGGACACGGGTTCGAGTCCCGTCGCCTCCACATAGAAAGGAAACAATCACTTGGGATTGTTTCCTTTTTTTATTGAATTAATCTGTTGTATTTGAATTGCTAACAGCCTGATTACATGGAATCTTACAATCCAAATGCCTAAACCTACTCTTTCACAAACTGCACAGGTACCCCATTGATCATCCCAAAATAAACGCCCGCCTTTACCCCCCTCAAATCTACCCGATTGATACCTGCCCGTAACACTTCATTTCGAATATGTCTTCCCCATGCATCGTAGATGCTGAGACTACCAGCCCGGTCAACCGTAATAGTAATATGATCTTTCGCAGGGTTTGGGTACAGCTGTACGCTGTTGTCCGCTTTTCCTGCTAACGGGATGATCTTGCTGTAACTTTCCCGGTTATCAATGTCCACCATTTTTAAACGATAGAAAGCAACAGGCTCCGTTTGTGGCGCATAGAATGTATACGCACTGTTATTGCCTTTGGCATTGAGAGTGCCGATAGTTTTGAATTGCTCTTCATTGGCAACAACCACCGCTTGCTGTATTTCAAAATGACTGAAATTTTCTTCTATACCGGTCTTCCAGCGAAGTTCCGCTATGCCGTTGCGCAGTACACCTGTAAAGTGTATGAGCGTTACCGGCAATGACGATGGCGGTGTGAATTCGAAGGCGCCTATATCTACGATACCGTTGCCAATGCGCGGGTTACCCAATAAATCGAGCGTAGTCGTTACATAGCTGTTGTCGCCTTGATCAATCAGCGGGCTATTGCTTTGTATACGGAAATCGCCATTATCGGGGTCCCTGAATAACGGGTCTAAGTTGCCGTCAATATTACCGTCGACGGCAGGGGTTTGTCCCTGTATTAAACAATTGGTGATATTCAGCCCGGCCCCATTCCCATTATGATCAAAGCCACCATTGTTGCCATAGATAATACTGTTGCGCATTGTAAAGTAGTTCGCTCCTGCATACACGGCAGAGGTATTGCTGCCGGTTCCGCGGTTCCCCCAGAAAGTACAGTTCACAATCGGGAAATTATATAATGTGGTGAGTGCGCTGCCATTGGTGGTGGCGATGTTATGCAGAAATAAACAGTTTTCCACCACAGGATAACTATATTCACTGGTAAAGAATGCGCCTCCGCGCGCAGCAGTATTTTGGGTAAATATACAGTTGACGATTCTTGCGTCTGCCTGGTAGCCATAGATGCCTGCACCATCGTCGTTGTTAAGTGTGTATGTGCCAATCCTGATGTCATTGCTTCCTATGGCATTGCCACCTTTTATGGTAAAGCCGTCCAGCACGGTATTCGTAGTATGCATAAGGATTACTACCCGGCTGGCGTTTTCTTCGTTGCCTGAAATGGACAGCGTTTCCCCGCTGCCCGTTACTACATCATTGTCATTGAAATCGCCGCTGAGAATGGACCGGTTGGCGGGGTTAGACAAATCCCTTTGTTCCAGGCTGGTCTCTGTACCCGCAAAGCTTCCATAGATTTTAATGTGTGAAGGCGGTAAAAAAGCTTTGTCCCTGTCTGTTGTTCCGTTGCCTGCTATTTTATTAGGTTTATACACGCCGGCCGCCACCCATATCTTTTCGGCCGCGCTGCATCGGTGCTCCATGTGTTCAAATGCTTCCTCCAGGGTTTTAAAGGCCTGTTCCCAACTGGTACCATCACCCGAAGCGGCTACGTTGCCGTTCACATACAATCTTGCCGCGCTTATGCTGGCATCAACTTCATTGATGACAGTGCCGCCAATATCTCCGTAAATGCCGCCGCCATGCCCGCCACTGATATCATTGGTAACATAATTGCCTGAAAAAATACTGTTGTAAACATCAAAATTGGTCAAGTACATATACATCCCGCCACCACGACCGGCCCTGTTGCCCTTTTCCAGCAGTTTTGGATATACAAACCGCTTACATTCGAAAGATAGATACCTCCTCCCTGCGACCTGGCGATTGTCTGCCCGTTTACCGTGATAGCATTGCTGGTAGCGCTGGCATGCCCTTCGTGGATAATAAAACCATCCAACCGGGTAATATAAAAATCGGTAGGTGTATCATTGGCGGCAGCGATCACCACGTGGTACGCATTGTCTGCCATGGAGTTCACATCGCCCAGGTTACCGGAAAGGATACTGCCGTTGCCTGAGCCGGGCAGTATTCGGTTGTTAATATTCGTTATCCCATTGGCAGGGTCAAAGCCGCCGTAAATATCCACTTTCGGTTTCAGTACAAACGCGCAATAGCGGTTGTTCACGCTGATTGTGTTCACATCATTGGCAAGGCGCCTGGGTTTGTATGTGCCTACGGCCACATAAATCAAGTCGCCCTGGGAGGAAGCGTTGATCATTGCCTGCAGGTCATCGGAAGCATTCGCCCAGGAGCTGCCATCCTTAGTGCCAGCGCCGGTGGGCGTTACATAACGGATAACGGCAAACAGGGAAGCCGGACAAAAAACAAACAAAAAGAGCAAAATGGCAGGCAGGGTAATGCGATGCAATTTTTTCATCAGGTAAAGGGATTCGTTGGGTCAGTAAATGCAGGCTAAAAATACTCCCGGCGATGTAAAAACGCAAGGAATTGGTGTGTGTTGGGGTTAGCATTTCATTAAAAAGTGTTAGAGGAAGAGCTGCATGGGTGGGTTTTGTGCCAGAATGGGAAAGGCTGAATGGGGAAAATTGCATCCTTTGCAACTTTATATGTATGTACATTTAATCAATGCCTTCAATCGGGTGTTGGTGAGCCATAATACGAAGACAAACTGAAATGCAAGTCCATTACTGCTTTTGTGGCCAATATTCCCTTTTCTGCGTTATATTGTTTATATGTATGTACATTTGGACCAACCTGCGTTTTGCTGCAGGTGTCAAAAATAATCGACCAAATCTTTACTTATGAGACGAATTGCCTGCTTACTACTGGTATGTTTGTTGGGACTTGGCCTGTATGCCACCGCCCAACACACCATCTTTCAAATCGGCCAACCCGATACCTCATCCTCAGAATTTGCCCTGGCCCCTGACCAGTTCAGGCAATTCGTTGGAAAAGATTTCGGCTACGAAGACAAATTCTTCCTGGTTGGTTATTCAAAAGAAAAAGAACATTTTCCCTATGTGCTGCCCGGACCGGTAGATACCTGGGGCGGCACCTGGAGCACCTCCGGCTGGAGAACGAATCAAATCAACATCCTGTTCGGTTTGAAAAATACGCCGCCCAAAGGAACTTATACATTGAAGATCAAACTGACAGACTTCGCCAAAAAATTCCTGCCTTTGTTGAAAGTGATCATTAACGACCAGGAACACCTTATCCAGTTAACAGCGCCAGGCTATGATGTTAAAAAACAACCTGCTCCGCGCCTTAATGAACCGTTTGTAGATACAACCTCCATTACCGGTAACCTGTCAGCCGCTACACCTGAAACCATTGAAATTCCTATTCGCCATAGCGCCCTGAAAAAAGGCGGAAACCAAATTACCATCACCATTCTGCAGGGGTCCTGGGTGCTGTTTGATGCCGTTAGTCTAACCGGTGCGAAAGTGGAATTGGTGAAACCGGCAAGCGCGTTTATCCGCCAGGTAACGCCTGCATCGTATACATTACATGTTGACGGCGCAACTGTGCAACCATTACTGGTACACGCGGAACATTTGTCAGGACAACCCCAACTGCACGTCGAACTCGATGGAAAAAATATTTTCAAAACAACCGTAGAAGCAGGAAGTTATGTGTTTGAAGCGCCCATGCCCGCTGTAACAACATCAAGACAAAGCAAGTATAAGATATACGTAGATGGTAAAGTAGTGGACGAAGGGACCATAACCCGCTCTCCCCAAAAACTACAAACACCTGCCGATTATGTTGACACACGCATAGGCACTGCACACTCGCGATGGATGATCGCGCCGGGACCGTGGATGCCCTTCAGCATGGTAAAACTCAGTCCCGATAACCAAAACAAAGGCTGGCAGGCGGGTTATGAACCGGCCTTCGAAAGTATCGGCACCTTTAGTTATATCCACGAATGGACCATGGCCGGACTCGGCATATTTCCCACCAACGGCGTTTTGAAAACAAAAGTGGGCGATGAATCGGGGCATGAAGAGGGATACCGTTCTGCCATTGATAAAAAATCGGAGGAAGCACCGATCGGTTATTATAAAGTATTCCTTAAAGACTATGGTATCAAAGCAGAAGCAACCGCCACCACGCGTTGCGGCTTTCAACGATTTACTTTTCCAACGAATCGCGATAGTTCGCGCATACTGGTCGATTTTCATATACCCGCCGAATACGATTACCAGTTGAAAAAAGTAATGGTGCGCAAGACGGGCAACAACCGCCTGGAAGGTTTTTCGCATCAATTTTCTCCGCGGGTATGGAGCCATGATGCCGACCAGGATTATACCGTTCATTTTGTGATTGAATTCGATCAGCCCATCAAATCAATGGGTACTTGGACCAACGATGCCATTGCATACGGTGACGTACTGGAAGCGACCGATATACAAGACGCAGGCATCTTCCTCGAATTTGATACAAAGCAAAACCCGGTAGTGCAGCTGCGCACAGGCATTTCACTGGTAAGCGTTGCCAATGCAAAAGAAAACCTCGAAACGGAAATCACGCGACCGTTCAACTGGAGTTTTGAAGCCGTCCGCAACAACCAGGTAAAGGTCTGGAACGAATTGCTGGGTCGCGTTGCCATCACCACCAACAACAGGCTGGAAAAAATTCGTTTCTACAATGCCATGTACCGTTCCATCTGCAGTCGCAATACCTGGAGCGATGTGAATGGTCAGTGGAGAGGAACGGATGGCACTGTTCAGCAATTGCCAAACAAGGAAGATGTGGCGCTGGGATGTGATGCCTTCTGGAATACTTTCTGGAACCTGAACCAGTTCTGGAACCTTGTAACGCCGGAGTGGAGCAGCAAATGGGTGAAATCGCAACTCGCCATGTACGATGCCTATGGATGGCTGGCCAAAGGACCGGCCGGTATGAATTATGTTCCGGTAATGGTAGCCGAACATGAAATACCCATGATGGTGAGCGCGTGGCAAATGGGCATTCGCGATTTTGATGCAAGGAAAGTGTTGGAGGCGGCCGTCAAAATGCAAACCACACCGGCGCAAAAAGTATTCAGCGGTTTTGCCGGCAACAGGGACCTCGCCGCCTACCTGCAATATCAGTATGTGCCTGCCGATAAAGGACGTTTTTCCAACACCATGGAATATTCGTATGATGACTGGTGCGTGGGTCAGCTCGCCCAATCATTGGGCGATTCGATACGCTACCAAACCTACAACGAAAGAGGGTATTGGTGGAAGAACGCCATCGACAATAATGGTTATTGTCATTTACGCTTGAGCAATGGCGAGTGGGCTAAAGATTTTGATCCTTTCCGCAGCGGCGCCAATCATCATTACGTGGAAGGCAATGCCTGGCAGTTATCGTTTTTCGTTCCGCAGGATGTTCCTGCGTTGACCAGCCTCATTGGTAAAGAAGAATTTGTAAAAAGGCTGGAATGGGGTTTTCAGCAAAGTGAACCCTGGCGCTACAACGGCATGAATGACCAGTACTGGGATTATCCAGTGGTGCACGGCAACCAGCAATCCATGCATTTTGCTTTCCTGTTCAACTGGGCGGGCAAGCCGTGGCTCACACAACATTGGAGCCGGTCTGTGCTTGACCGTTATTACGGTTGCGGCATAGGTAACGCTTATCTCGGCGATGAAGACCAGGGACAGATGAGCGGCTGGTTCGTGATGGCGGCCATCGGTCTGTTTCAAACAGATGGCGGTTGTCGCACCAACCCGGTGTATGAAATTGGCAGCCCCTTGTATGAAAAAATTGAAATCAACCTGGGAAAACAATATGGAAGAGGCGACAAGTTTGTGATCACCGCACGCAATGCCAGCAGGCACAACAAATATGTACAAAAGGCCACGCTCAATGGCAAGCCGCTAACTTCCTTTTATTTCCCTGCCAGCGAACTGTTGAAAGGTGGAGAGCTACTATTGCAAATGGGACCTGAACCGAATACCAACTGGGGTGTGGAGTAGCGATCGCTTATTTCCCGCTAATTTTTCGGCCCGGCTTTTTCGCAGGAATAACAAGTTCAACCTTCCGCCTGGTTATTGAGCATGGCTATGACGCGTAATTATTCTTTTTTCAAAAATTTCAATACGCGGTTGTCTGCATAAATAAAATACAAACCGGGACGCAATCCTTCCAGGTGCAATTTGCGTAAAGAAGCATTCACTATGGTGGATGGCAGGTGTACTACTTTGCCACATGCGTCCGTCACTAGGGGCGGTGTTTGCGCATTTGTCATCGAAACATAAATGTGATCGCTTGCCGGGTTGGGAAACAGCGCGGGTTGCGAAGCGTTTTCCGCATACACCAGTACCGGTTTCGAATATACTTCTCTGCCATCCTTAGCCGAAATTTTTAACCGGTAAAAAGATCTGCCGGCAAAAGGATTGTCGTCGTCCGTTTGCAGGCGATGTATAGGGCCATCAGCAATAGGTTTCAACGGAGCAGACACATTTTCCCAATGCACGCCGTCTTTCGAGCGTTGCACAAACGGCTGATCGCTTTCTTTTACATTCACCACTTCAGCCTGGATGGATACTTTATTTCCCTGTCGCACGGCGCTGAATTTTTGTATGCGCGCTGGCAGCACCCCTATATAGTAATGTACAATGATCTGCACATGGTCTATTCTTACACTGGGTATAAGCATGATCAGGCCGGAAATGGTGGCAGAAATGGCTACGCCAAAATCGGGCGCGTTCACAGTTGCTGGAGTGAGGTAAGTATCCCATAGGTCTGTACTGCCACCATACGTGTGATACGCATCGGTATCGGTCCAGTTGCCGGTCTTTGCTTTGTTTGCACCAATGATGGCGCCGTTGCTTACAAGATGAACGCGATGGTCCCTTACGGATGCCAGACCGATACCCAGTACCGAACCTATGCCCCAGGCACTTTTTTCGATCCTTACTTCAATGCCGCAGATAATGGCTTCGGGCGGTATGGAGAAATTGAAATTGGTTGCCTGCAAATAATCGGTGTGACCGGTCAGTATGCTTGCCAGGCCGGAAGCAGTGGCCCGGTTATTATCAGAAGCGGTGGCATACCCCAGGTCATGAAATGCAAAATCACTGCCGGAGAACGGCACATTCGACACCGTTCCAGTAGAGTGGGCGCCGGACGAAGTACATTGCGCATAACCCTTTTCCAAAGGGTACAGTAGCATAATGATCACTGCGGAACAGGCAAAGGCCCATCGAATAGTGCTTCGGGTCATAGGGATCAGATTTTCTGGTTTTACAATGGTGTTACGGTGTGGATACTAACCCGTACTGATACCCTATATTAGACAATTTATCGTGTGGTTGAAACCCGAAAAAAGCCAATTTGCCCATTATGGGCGCAAACAGGTATAAATTTCGCTTATGGAAGTGGGTAATTTGGCAGGCTAAATGGTTTTTGTGACCAGTCTATTTACCGGGTAAATTATTGACTGGAAATTGTACTTCCACCTTGAACCCTTTTCCCGGCTCCGTAGTAATCTCCATGCAACCCGCAATAATCTCCACCCGATGACGGATATTTTTCAAGCCTGCACCTTCCTTGATGGAAGGGTCCAGGATGTTGGCGCCGATGCCATTGTCGCTGACGCTGAGATACCCAGATGCGCCGGAGTTTTTCAAGGTAATGCAGATTTCAGTGGCGCGCGCATGTTTGAGTACGTTCTGCACCTGCTCCTGTATGATGCGAAACAGGATGAGTTGGGTGTATTGATTACAGCAATTGTCGTTAAACCCATCTATTTGCAGCCGGATATTGATCTTTTTCAACTCCTGCATCATGGCCACAAATTTTTGCAGGGCCGTGCTGAAATGATGTTCCTGCAACCAAACCATGCCCATATTGTGCGAAATATGGCGCAGTTCGTTGATCACTTCGTGCAGGTATAAAGAACATTTGCGGATGGTACTTCGTTTCAGCCGGTTCGATTCCAGCATCTGGTCTATGAACAACTTGATGGCGCCGAGCGTCTGGCAGATATTGTCGTGCAGTTCTTCAGCAATCTTTTTTCTTTCAGCTTCCTGCGTTGCCACCACAATGGCAGTATAATCGATGGGAGGTTTGGCTGGTGACGGGTTGGCCTGAAAAAAGGCCGGGTGAAGGTAAGCGCCATTTTCTGCAGCGGGTAGCTGCAGCGGAGGCTGGAACGGAGTACGCAGATTTTTCATAACAGTCATGGTTTGGCGTTTCATCAATCTCGCCTTTACAGGCAATTGTCCGGTTTAAATTGTCAATGGTGAAAATGTATGCGTACATAGGATGAAGGCATAGGATGGAGGCTGTATGACGGCAGTAATGGCCAACTATTTTCCCGCCGTGTGAATGTAAATGGAATTATCACACAGAATAACTATACTCCGGATTTTATGGTTGAGTTGCTATTAATCCCGGATAAATTGTTCCATTGGGCTATTGCAATGCGCCGGTCAATGGATGGAGATGAATAAATATAATATTAAAATTTATTAGGAGGAAATTTTTTGCTCCGTTTTTTCAGGCAGGATAGTTGAAAATATAGGAAGCAATAATTAGTGTTGACTATACATTTTTTCCCGGCATAGGCAACCAATGCAGGTTGTAAGGCACCAATTGTTATTATTGGAAGAAAGGCAGTAAGAGTTTTTTCAAAGGTTCAGGGATCGTGGTCTTTCGTCTGTCCTGCGCCGTTATAAAGTACAGCACCACCCGGCCTGTGGTGAGCAGTTTCCCTTTTTCGTTGAAAACTTCCTGGTGAAATTCTATGCGGTGCCCTTCGGGCATTTCCTTCAGCGTGGTTTTCACGGTCAGCAGGTCATCGTAATAGGCAGCGCGCAGGTATTGAATATGCATTTCCACCACCGGCATAATGACGCCGGCGGCCTCCATGTCTTTATACGTGTACCCCAACTGGCGGATGGATTCAGCACGGGCCACTTCAAAATACTGGGCATAGTTGCCGTAATACACCACACCCATCTGGTCGGTTTCAGCATAGCGTACGCGTATCTGTGTTTCGGTTGAAAACATAGGGGAGTTGAGGTTTTGTGCCTGCGATGTAAAATTTCGGGCCCGCAAGTTACATCCGGACCCGAAACAACAAACTATTTTATTTTCTCAGCATGCCATCCACGCTATACTTTCCGGGACCGGTAACAAGTAAGGTGAGGAAGACCACGAGGTACATGGCGGAATGTTCGCCCTCACCGAAAATTTTGCCGCCATGCGCTATGAACGTGGCCACCGATGTGCTGATGATCAGTGGAATGGTGGCTGCCCGGGTAAACAATCCGAACAGTACAAACAGCGAGCAGAAAAATTCGGCAAACACGCAAAGCGCCAGCGATACTTCCGGGCCCAGTCCCAGAAAGTTGATGAATTGCCCCTTGTACTGGCCAAAGTTTACCAGTTTGTCGTACCCATGCGGGATCATCATGATACACATGCCTGCCCGCAACAGCAGCAATCCAATGTTGATGCTGCTGCTGGTGTAATTAGCGGAAAAAAAACTCATAGTGTATATTGTTTGTTGGGTAACAAGGCTTACGCTGCTCATTTTCCAATGGCCCTGTCGATACTGTATTTACCGGACCCGGTAAAGAGCAGGGCCACGAATGCAGCAAGGAATAACAACGGCAGCTCAGATTTGTTGAATGGCTGGCCCTTGTTGATCATAAATACCACTACAGACATCGCAATGATGAGGGGAATGGCTGCCAGGCGGGTGAACAATCCAACAACGATAAACAACGCGCAGAATACTTCTGCAAAAATCACCAGCAGCAATGAAGGCATGGGGCCGATATCGAAGGGATCTGAAAAAGTGTTTTGCAGGGTGCCGAACTTTTTGAGTTTGGTAAGTCCGTGGTTCATGAATATCAATCCACCAAAAGTGATGCGCATCAGCAATACCGAAATGTTAAAAGAGGTTTCGGAGCAGGCCGTGGTAAGGAGTCGTTTCATAGCTGGTTATATTTGGGTTTTAAATAGGTTTTTCAGGTTCCAAGATACAGGTTTCAGGTTATCCATTGAAAAGGATACTTTGTTGTAACCTTGCCATCAGTACCCGCCATTTCATAACGCATTTTAATACAAATATTTGTTAATCCTGTTACTTATCCACATGTGTTTGGAACGATGTTTGGTCGAAGATAAAATAATTCGAAACTTTATCGCGTTGAATAAACCC